>NZ_JAWDIX010000014.1:0-599 GCF_032380675.1 Anaerolentibacter hominis | reverse complement strand
CCGAAGGAAGCCTTTAGGAAGGCGTCGAAGGAGAAGATCGGTCTGAGAGTCCGGCTGTATAACCCGCAGATAGAAGAGGACCTGTGGTATGAGTGGATCTTTGCGGGGGAAGAGATCGAAGAGGGAAAAGAGGAAGACCTGGACCTGTACATCCATCCAAACCCGGGAGAGGGGGAATCGGTATGGAAGCAGATCCGCGGAAAGAAGGCACAGGTACTGAGCTTTACCCACCACGGGGAACTGCCGGGGAAGGCGGTGCTGCGGATCAAGAACATGGCAGGATTCCGGGAGAAGGAGCAGGTAGGCTTTTATTACAGCAATCCGGAGAGCGGGGAGCTGGAATGTATCAAGGAGGAAGTGAACCAGGACGGGGAAGGGTATTATGAGGTGGAGCTTAAGCACTGTTCCATCTATACGCTGATGCGGGAAGGAACGGGAGCATGGCCCTGGATGGCAGGAGGAGCGCTGATCCTGCTGCTTGTACTGGTGATAGGAATAGAGAGAGCAAGAAGGAACAAGAGAAAGCTGACCCAGAGGAAGAGAGAAAGAGAGAAAAGAAAAAGGGAAGAAGAGACGGATGGCAGAGAAGAGTGAGAAAA
>NZ_JAWDIX010000013.1:0-623 GCF_032380675.1 Anaerolentibacter hominis | reverse complement strand
ATGCCTGGGAAGAGTGAGGAAGAGATCGAGGCGGAGTTAAACCGTCAGGTGAGTGAGAAGATGATCGCGTTTACGCTGAACTCGAACCCGGTGTATGCGGACGGGAAGGCAAAGGGGAACATCTTATTTGAGAACCCGAAGTCGAACGGGAAGTATACGAGGCTGGAGGTGTACCTGGATGAAAGCGGGGAACTGATCTATGAGACGGGGCTGCTGGAGCCGGGGAGTTATGTGCCGGAGGGAGAGTTAAAGAAAGAGCTGAAGGAAGGGGAGTATGCATGTACGGCATACATCCATGCGTACCGGATAAGTGATGAGAGCTACCTGGGGAAGGTGTCGGCAGGGATCACGGTAACGGTAGAGAAGTGATAGAGAAACAGGTCTGAAAGGAGACAAAACAAAGAGCTCCTTTTTGATAGAGAAGCAATAAGCAGAGAAAAAGAGACAGATGGAGGGAAAGGTATGAAGAAGAGAATGATAGCAATGGTGCTGGTACTGGCGCTGACCATGAGCATGGGAAGCACGGTATTCGCAAAGGATGTAACCGACAAGAGCACGACAGAAGTGACCAAGGATGGAACCAGCAATGACATGACGTTAAAGGGAACGGTAGGAGAGCCGGG
>NZ_JAWDIX010000012.1:0-851 GCF_032380675.1 Anaerolentibacter hominis | reverse complement strand
CTTCCCGCAGGGTTTCTCGTGTCCCGCGGTACTCTGGATCCTGCCAGTCTGCTCTTGATTTCGTCTACGAGGCTTTCACTCTCTCTGGCTGGCTTTCCCAAAACCATTCCACTATCAATTACAGTACCTTACGCAGTCCTAAACCCCAGAGTGCACGCACTCTGGTTTGGGCTCTTTCCCGTTCGCTCGCCGCTACTTAGGAAATCGATGTTTCTTTCTCTTCCTCCGGCTACTTAGATGTTTCAGTTCGCCGGGTTCCCCCTGCATGGCTATGGATTCACCATGCAGTGACTGAGGTTTGCTCAGCCGGGTTTCCCCATTCAGACATCGGCGGATCGCTGGATATTTGCTCCTCCCCGCCGCTTTTCGCAGCTTGTCACGTCTTTCGTCGGCTCCCAGTGCCAAGGCATCCGCCCTGTGCCCTTCTTCGCTTGACCTATAACGATTATCTAGCGTAATAATCGCTGGTCGATCTTTTTCATCATCTCTGATGGGAAGATTTCTCTTCCTAAAAAGAGTTCTCTATTTCTAGATCCCTCTCCCTTTCTCGGTTTAGATGTCTTTTCTTCATGTGCAGTTTTCAAGGTACAAACAGATCAGAAGCTTTCTTCTGATCAATGGGCTTAAGTGGACTCGAACCACCGACCTCACGCTTATCAGGCGTGCGCTCTAACCGGCTGAGCTATAAGCCCTTCTGTTAAGCTTATCCACTTAACCTATTTTCTTTTTTTGTATTCCGGCAGCCACCTACTCTCCCACATCGTCTCCAATGCAGTACCATCGGCCGTCCACGTCTTAACCGTCGTGTTCGGGATGGGTACGGGTGTTCCCCATGGACGCATCGCCACCGG
>NZ_JAWDIX010000011.1:0-4099 GCF_032380675.1 Anaerolentibacter hominis | reverse complement strand
CGTAGGAACCGCCAACGACCATATTAGCAGTATCAAACTTGGAAGTTTTGATAGCAACTTTGGAAGCATCCTGTCTAACAGTAACAGTAGGGGGAGGGGGGAAGGAAAAAAAGGGGGGGAAGGAAGGGAGAGGGGCAAGAAAAAGTGTGTTATTTATCTTATTGACATTTTTTAATGTATATTCGGCATTAGTAGAGGTTTATTTTAAATAATCAAGAATAAAAAATGTCTGAGCAGCATGGATAAATGCTGCCAGACAGACGGACAAAGTTTTGTTTGGGCGAAGTCAAACAAAAGCTTGGTCCGTCAAAGCGATTTGTGGATATATATTTTGCAGATTCACGATCTCTATTCGATCATATAGTCAATGGAGTAACGAATAATAAATAATTTATAACAAATTCTTCAAGTATTATTTGTTGTAATACGGTAAATAATCAAATATAAATTTATTATGCAAAATCATATAAAGAATAAATAATGTTTGCATCACAATGCAATAATTTGATTTGACATTATAAATATGGTATTATATTGCAAAGGAGATGATAAGCTATGATTCAAAGAATAAAGCGTTCTGAGTATTTACAGGAACTGATAGATTTAAAAGACACCAACCTGATCAAAGTAGTCACAGGAATTCGCCGATGCGGCAAGTCAACACTTTTTGAACTATATCAAGATTACCTGATTGAGCAGGGAGTTACCCGGGAACAGATACTATCTATAAACTTTGAGGATGTAGATTACGAAGATCTAAATGACTATAAGAAACTGTACACCTATGTGAAGGAACGTCTTATTCCGGATCAGATGAATTATATTTTTCTGGATGAGATACAGAACGTAGATCAATTTCAAAAAGCGGTCGACAGTCTCTACATCAAAAAAAATGTCGATTTATATATCACCGGATCAAATGCATACCTATTATCTGGCGAGATGGCTACTCTACTATCCGGAAGGTATGTAGAGATTTCGATGCTGCCATTGTCGTTCAAAGAATATTTGTCTGCCATGCCAGATCAAACAGACTTGTCCCGAAAATTCAGGACTTACCAGACGGATAGTTCCTTCCCTGGTGCCTTAGAGTTAAAGGGTCGGCAGAAAATCAGAGAATACCTGGGCGGGATCTACAATACGATTGTCCTAAAAGATGTTGTATCCAGATTGAAGATTGCAGATGTGTTTATGCTTGAAAGTGTAATCAAATTTATGTTTGATAATGTAGGCAATCTCTGCAGTACAAAGAAAATTGCCGATACTATGACTTCCGATGGCAGGCCTATTTCTGTCCACACAGTTGAACGGTATTTGAACGGACTGGTTGACAGCTTTATTTTATATCGGGTGGGACGATATGATGTGAAAGGAAAACAGTATTTAAAAACTGGGGAGAAATATTATATTGCAGATGTGGGACTACGCTATTATTTGTTGGGAACGAAAGATACAGATAGAGGCCATCTGCTGGAAAATATCATCTATCTGGAATTGCTCCGCCGGGGATATGAGGTGTATATTGGCAAAGTTGGCGTAGCTGAAGTTGATTTTATTGCGATTAACGAGAATGGAACTGCATATTATCAGGTGGCCCTGTCTGTGAGAGATGAACAGACATTAAAACGAGAACTGGAGCCGTTGGATAGTATTACAGATCATAACCCGAAATTCCTTTTGACATTAGATGATGATCCGGTGATGTCGTATAATGGGATTAGGCAGGTGAATGCGATTGATTGGTTGATTGGGTAGAAATAAGGAAACGGAGACCATTTGGTCTCCGTTTCCTTATTGTTTAACCTACAAGACTAAATATTAGTTTGCGCCTTTAATATTAATTGTAACACTCTTAGAAAGGCTACCTGCAGTTGCTGTTACTACACAACTCGTTGCGACATTACCAGTAGCAGTAATTTCAATATCCTGAGTACCATTCTTTTCAACCTTAGTAACTACAGCGGTATCATAAGCTTCTACAAGATATTTTACATTATCAACATCATCACCATACTGATCTTTCACACTAAATAACGTAGTAAGCTGTGTTTTAGTGAGGCTTGTGCCTACCAATTCTTTAACATCAGTTGCTTCAATTGTAGTTGCAACAGCATCCTCATTAGAATATTTATATTCTTTTGTAAGGGTTACTGGGCCATCTTCACCATCAACAACAACCTCAACAGTCGCTGTCTTAGTTACTTTACCCTCGGTAGTTTTATTAATTTCCGGAGCTAATTTACTAGATGTAATAGTAACATTACCAGTCGGAATATTAACAATAGTACTTCCGTTTCTACCGATTACCTTTACTAAGTCCTCAATAGATTCGCCAGCTTTTGCTATATACTTAAAGTCTTTAATCTCGTAATCTGTTACACTGGTCTGATCAAAAGTCTTAAGTGTTACTGTATATCCAGAATCATCTACAACAGCACCAGAAGCATCCTTAAGTGAGAATATAACTTTAATGCTACCTGCTTTACCTGATGCCTTTTTCCCAAATTTAACAATTGGAGAATTCCCATCAGTATTTAATACATTTGCGTTAGTAAATACTACATCAGCAGCTGTAACTTCAGCAAATATATCTTCCGCAACATTAGGAACGACTAATTTATAACCACTAGCCACTAACTGATCAGCTGTCATAATATTTCCATACTGATCTTCAATAATAAAGTCTGCACCTTTAAGTGCTAATTCCTCACCTGAAACTACGGCCAATGTTGTACCAGTTTTCATTCCAGTAATAACTTTAGGAACAGCTTTTGCTTTTACAGAGGCAGTAATATAGGTATATTTATAGTTGGACTTCAGTGTTGCAGATAATACATCGGTACGGGAAGTTCCTTCATTAACTTTAACAGGTGTATACATCAATTTTGCCACACCGTTTGCACCTTTTTCAAGATCAAACTTCCCACCGTTTGATGAAGCAAAAGTAATTTTATCTTTTAAGTCATCATATTTAGTGAGTTCATTACCATTAGCATCTAAAGCTGTGAAATAGATTTCGTTTGCTCTTTCAGCATACAACTCACCACCAGTAGACATGGTAAAGCTTTCAATGGTTTTTCCTTTTCCTACAGGGATAGTTACCGTGCCCAAAAGTCCTTTTAATGGGTTAACAATAACAACACTACAAGTACCATCTGCAGGAGTACCGCTGATTGCTAAAGATACATAATCTACTTTATCAATGGTAATATCAACAAATTCATTGTTTTTAGCAATAGTTAATCCAGTTAAACCTGCACTTGGAGTGATAGAAAGAGGACTTTTCATTTTGTTCAAAGTATCAGCGTTAACGGAATTACCATACTGATCTTTGATATCTAAAACAAGCACTCTGTCTCTATCCTTATCGCCAGCTGCAATTTCAACAAATTTAGCAGAAGAAAGATCATAAACACCCATAGAAGTCATGGTTGTCGGAGTTGCTGATCCACTATAAGTAACTTCTGTAGTAATAGAAATACCTTTAGATGATTCAACCAGTACTAAGGTACCAGTCTGACCAACTAATACAGTAGCCGGAATATCCGCAACTGTTATTTTACCATTTGAATTCTTGGTAGACTGTGTCGTAGTAGTAGCTTTTCCAAGAGTACAAGATGCATTAACAGTAGCACCCATTCTTTCACCAAACTGGTTTAGAATTTTGAATTCAATTGTTGCACTTCTAACAGAAATATCTGCATTAGCAACTAAATTAGTACCAACAGTCTCAACAGATGTAATTTCCTGTGCAACAGCCTTAAAGGAAAGCGGTGCATTATCTTTATAAGTTAAAGTATAATCACCAGCTGGTAATGTTGAAGATGTTGTTACAAGATAAGCAGCGCCATCTTTAATAGTAACAGTGGCTAAAGATACTGCTGTTGAACCTCTCTTTAAGACATAGTCAGCCAGAGTAGTAGAATCAGCGCCAGTTACTTTAACAGTTTGAACGCCAGTCTGCTCAGCAGCAAGATTCGCTTTAACCTCAACCTTTAAAGTAGCGGAAGCACGAACATACTCGGCATTTTTACCACGGAGACACTGAGCCATAATTTCATACTGACCAGCTTCAGCAGGAGTGAAAACGCCGTTGGAG
>NZ_JAWDIX010000010.1:0-2586 GCF_032380675.1 Anaerolentibacter hominis | reverse complement strand
TTTCCCTTTTGGTCAAGCCCTCGACCGATTAGTAACTCTCCGCTCCATATGTTGCCACACTTCCACTTGAGTCCTATCTACCTCATACTCTTTAAGGGGTCTTACTGACTTTTGTCAGGGATATCTCTTCTTGAGGGGGGCTTCACGCTTAGATGCCTTCAGCGTTTATCCCTTCCAGACTTGGCTACCCGGCTTTGCACTTGGCAGTACAACCGGTACACCAGCGGTCCGTCCATCCCGGTCCTCTCGTACTAAGGACAGCTCCTCTCAAATATCCTACGCCCGCGCCGGATAGGGACCGAACTGTCTCACGACGTTCTGAACCCAGCTCGCGTACCGCTTTAATGGGCGAACAGCCCAACCCTTGGGACCTACTCCAGCCCCAGGATGCGATGAGCCGACATCGAGGTGCCAAACCACTCCGTCGATGTGAACTCTTGGGAGTGATAAGCCTGTTATCCCCAGGGTAGCTTTTATCCGTTGAGCGATGGCAATCCCACTTTCATACCACCGGATCACTAAGTCCTACTTTCGTACCTGCTCCACCCGTCGGTGTCACAGTCAAGCTCCCTTCTGCCTTTGCACTCTTCGAATGGTTTCCAACCATTCTGAGGGAACCTTTGAGCGCCTCCGATACCCTTTCGGAGGCGACCGCCCCAGTCAAACTCCCCGCCTGACATTGTCCATCCACCGGTTTACGGTGGCCTGTTAGAAATCCAGTACTACAAGGGCGGTATCCCAACGGCGGCTCCATAAAGACTGGCGTCCTTATCTCTTAGCCTCCCGCCTATCCTGTACATGCAATACCGAATCCCAGTATCAAGCTGGAGTAAAGCTCCATGGGGTCTTTCCGTCCTGGCGCGGGTAACCAGCATCTTCACTGGTACTTCAATTTCACCGGGTGCATTGTTGAGACAGTGCCCAAATCATTACGCCTTTCGTGCGGGTCGGAACTTACCCGACAAGGAATTTCGCTACCTTAGGACCGTTATAGTTACGGCCGCCGTTTACTGGGGCTTAAGTTTAAACCTTCGGATTGCTCCTAAGCTCTCCCCTTAACCTTCCAGCACCGGGCAGGCGTCAGCCCATATACCTCACCTTTCGGTTTTGCATAGACCTGTGTTTTTGCTAAACAGTTGCTTGGGCCATTTCTCTGCGGCCACATTTCTGTGGCACCCCTTCTCCCGAAGTTACGGGGTCATTTTGCCGAGTTCCTTAACAATGCTTCTCCCGCCGGCCTTAGGATTCTCTCCTCATCCACCTGTGTCGGTTTACGGTACGGGCTTATAAAAAACAATAGCGGCTTTTCTTGGCAGCTAGCTCACAGGCTTCCCTACTTTTAGTTCGGTCCATATCACAGCTTCTCCTTATCCGGCGGATTTGCCTGCCGGACAGATATTCTGCTTATACCGGGCTCTCCATTCCCGGCTCCTGCTTTCTCTCTGCGTCCCCACAGTTCTGTTTTTATAAGGTACAGGAATCTCAACCTGTTATCCATCGACTACGTCTCTCGACCTCGCCTTAGGCCCCGACTTACCCAGAGCAGATCAGCTTTACTCTGGAAACCTTAGATATTCGGCCGTAAAGATTCTCACTTTACTCTCGCTACTCATTCCGGCATTCTCTCTTCTTAGCCCTCCACCACTCTTTACAGTATGGCTTCTCCGCACTAAGAATGCTCCTCTACCAATGGTATTCCTACCATTCCACAGCTTCGGTGTCGTGTTTTAGCCCCGGACATTTTCGGCGCAGCATCTCTCGACTAGTGAGCTATTACGCACTCTTTTAATGTATGGCTGCTTCTGAGCCAACATCCTAGTTGTCTTCGAAATCCCACATCCTTTTCCACTTAACACGCACTTTGGGACCTTAGCTGGTGGTCTGGGCTCTTTCCCTTTTGACTACCCAACTTATCTCGTGCAGTCTGACTCCCGTTCATCATCTATATGGCATTCGGAGTTTGATATGTTTCGGTAAGCTTTGACGCCCCCTAGACAATTCAGTGCTCTACCTCCATTAGACTTAAACGAGGCTAGCCCTAAAGCTATTTCGAGGAGAACCAGCTATCTCCGGGTTCGATTGGAATTTCTCCCCTATCCACACCTCATCCCCACCCTTTTCAACGGATGTGGGTTCGGTCCTCCATTACCTTTTACGGCAACTTCAACCTGGACATGGATAGATCACCCGGTTTCGGGTCTATAGATACTGACTTGACGCCCTATTCAGACTTGGTTTCCCTTCGGCTCCTCACTTTCTGTGATTAACCTTGCCAGCACCCATAACTCGCCGGACCGTTCTACAAAAAGTACGCGGTTCCACTTTACAATGGTTCCACAGCTTGTAGACACAAGGTTTCAGGTTCTTTTTCACTCCCCTCCCGGGGTCCTTTTCACCTTTCCTTCACAGTACTTTTCCTCTATCGGTCACTGGGTAGTATTTAGCCTTGGGGGGTGGTCCCCCCGTCTTCCCGCAGGGTTTCTCGTGTCCCGCGGTACTCTGGATCCTGCCAGTCTGCTCTTGATTTCGTCTACGAGGCTTTCACTCTCTCTGGCTGGCTTTCCCAAAACCATTCCACTATCAATT
>NZ_JAWDIX010000008.1:0-6495 GCF_032380675.1 Anaerolentibacter hominis | reverse complement strand
GTTGTGAAACGTGGTGCGTCTACCATCTCAATTTCTGATAAGAAGGTTTCTGACGATGGCACTAAAGCTGTTCTGACAGCCGCAGGTTCTATTGTTGCAGCTGAATATACTGTTACTTTCGGTGATAAGACGGCTACCTTTACTGGTGTAGAAAACAAGCTTGCTTCTATCGAGATCACTGGTACTAATGCTGTTTTAACTAAAGCAAATGTTACTGAGTCGGGACAGAGCGCTACTGTAAGTTATAAAGCATTAAATGCTTTTGGTGAAGATATTTCTGCTATGGTTTCCTTATCTGGCAGTTCTTCCCTTGGTAGTGTTACTTTGGCGAAAGGTACAGCTACTATTACTATTACAGATGGTTCTCTGACTGCAGCATCCTTAAATATGCCGGTATCAATCGCTATATATGACACAACGACTGGTATCAGTACTTCTGCTACCGTTACTCTGTCTAACATGGCTGTTCCTTATGAGATCGAGGCTCAGGGTGTTTACAATGAGGATGGTAAAGCTTTAACTGCTACTTCTTTAGGTGGTAAAGATACATTTTATTTCTTATTCCGTGTGAAAGATCAGTATGGTAATTATATCACTGACAAAAATAAACTTGTAGTAAATAAAGTTCCAACTCCAAATCCTAATAATAAAGCTGTAAATCTTTATATTAACTATAGTGCTGGGTTGACCAATACCACAGTTGGTGGTGATAATGTAAAAGTAGAAACCAAAAAAGTAGATGGAGTTCAATATTTTGCTGTAGTTATTGATGTACAGGCTACAAAAACTGCATCTAGTGGTACCGCTAATATTATCATTATTCCTGTAGGTAGTGGAAAATCACTAAATACCGCTATTGAAGTGGGCGCTGGATCGACAGTTGCCACCATCAATGTAACTGCTCCCGCTAATGTTAAAGAGGGTGCTGGCCAAGTTGAATTTTCTTATACTGCATATGATGCTCAGGGTAACGAAGTTACTAACCTGAATTCACTGAAGCAGGTTCAGAAAGGAAATAGATTCAGCTGGGTAAAAGAAGGAAGTAAAGTTAAACTGTATTATAATGTAAATGCTGTTGCTGGAAGTGAAGCCTTAAAATCAGGTGCCTATATAACAGAAGCTTTTGTTACTCCAGGTACTTTAAAGACATCTCTTGTAACATTTACTATCAAGGATGAGGCTATTCCTTATCAGATCATTGGCATAAATGATGGAACTGGAAATAAGTTAGCTACTTCTGTAATTTTAGCTACTGGTGCTGGTGCTACACAGCCTACAATTCCATTTGATGCTAAAAACTTTGATGTGGTTGATCAGTATGGTGACAAAATTAAAATTGACACCTCAAAATTTGCTGTATATGCAGTAGCTGACGAAGCTGATGTATTTACAGGTGATGTTCTAAATGCTACGGCTCCTAGCAGCACTGCAGTAGTTGCTGATAAAGTAATTACAAGTGGCGATGCAATAACAGCAGCTAAGAAAGGTTCAGTGTCAATTACATTCTATATTGTAGATAATACTACTGGTAATATTGGTAAAGTTTACAAAACATCTAAGAATGTTGATGTTACTTCTATAAGTGCGTACACAGAAACATTCAGCGTTGTAGAAAAATCTCAGTTTAAGTCTTATGAAGTAAGTGTACCTGAGACAATCTATTCTGGTTCTAGCGATGATGCTTTAGCAGGTTATAGACCTTCTGTTAAGGTATACGGCGTTGTTAATAGTAGTCAGAAGGTATTGTTAACAGCAGAAAAAGATTATAATTTCTCTGTTGGATCAAAAATTGAAGCAGCAGCAAAGGACGCAGTTGGTAATATTACTATTAAATCTGGAATTGCCAAGGATGCCGAGATCTTTAAGACGTCTTCAACTGTTGAGGGTTCCTTTACAGTTACTATGAATGATGGCACACAGGTAGAAACGAAAGTTAATATCTCCAATGCAGCTCCGAAGGTAGCTTCTATTGTGTTAAAAGACAACAAGACTTCTATTGTTGCTACTTCTAGTGTTAATGCTAAGACTGATCTTTTAGATAAGCTTACTATTAAGGATTCTTATGGTTTTACGTTAACTGGTGCTACAGATGGTACTGTTGGATTGACAAGTGGTGTAGGTGATTACGGCTTACGTATTATTGTTTCTGAAATTACAGATAATGCTGTTGACCCAACTGCAATTCCTGATGTAACCAAAAATGGTTCCGAGGGTATTACATTTGTAAACTTTGCAACAAATGATACCTTTACTGTAACATTTAAGACTGCTGATGTTTCCTTTAGCACAGCTGTTACTATTCAGTAATTATAATATTGTTATATAGTAATAAAACGGAGACCAATTTGGTCTCCGTTTTTTAGTTGTTGGGCAAAGGCCTGTTTTCAAAGTTTAGTTTTTCGAGATACGAAAAACTAAACTTTGAAAACAAATAAACCACCTGCTATGCAGGTGAGTCAGCATCGCTTTAGCTTACAGAAAAAAATCTCCTGTGATTTAAATCAGCCACGCCGGCACATACCAATTTTTCTTATCAATCGGCATAATGTCTGACGCCAGACAGACAACAGCGCCGATTCCAATAGCTGTCTTCAAATGAGCAGTACCAGCAAACACATCTTCTTCTGATGGTTCCTGCGTAATTGGTTTTAACACCGAAAAATTTTTTATGGCATCTTTGGGATAAGATCCCTTTTTTATCTCTATTGGATATACCGTATTATTCTGATGAATTATCACATCAATCTCTTTCTTATTGCTGTCACGGTAAAAATATAGCGGCGGCCGTTTCCCATTATTCAGATAGCTCTTATAAATTTCCGATACAACCCAACTTTCAAAAAATTGGCCATCCATAGCCCCCCGTTCCAAAGCTTCCGCCGAATTCCATCGGGTCAGATAAGCGCAGAGTCCAGTATCGAGAAAATACATACGTGGAGATTTAATGACTCTTTTTAATGCATTGTTTGAATACGCTTCTATCAGAGTCACCAGGCCGGAGGACACCAGAATCGACAACCATTGTTTTGCTGTCGGAGCCGATATCCCCGTCTCACTGGCCAGCGTCTCATAATTAACATTTGTTGCTGTTCTTGCAGCTACAATATTAATAAACTTCAAAAAAGAAAGTTCATCGGCAACCTGTGTCAAATCTCTGATATCCCGGCTAATATAGGTTTCCAGATAGGATTCATAATAATTATCCCGGTCCACATCATCCCGTTCGTAAAGCCGGGGCATAGATCCTTTGTAGATACGATCAAAAATCTGTGTCAAAGTCATAGGATCTGTAGTCTTCATCCTCTCCATCAATTCTTCCGGATTGGTAATAAAGGGAGAAAAATGATGCCTTGTGATTTCACTATTTGATAACCCCAGCATGTGTGCAATTCCTACTCTGCCTGCCAAAGATTCTGTCACACTTTTCATTACATGAAATGTCTGTGATCCAGTTAACCAAAAGTCGCCGCACCGCTTATGCTCATCTACATAAATCTTGATATAATCAAAAAGCTCTGGTGCATATTGGACTTCATCAATCAGAACAGGCGGAGCATATCTTTGGAGAAATAAAGCCGGATCGGTTTTTGCCAACGCTCGAACAGTGGGATTATCTAACGTCACTATTTTTCTTGACTCATCAGCAAGCCTGGTCAACAGCGTAGTTTTACCAACCTGTCGGGGCCCCGTTACTAATAAGACAGGATACGTATTGCTGATTGAAAGAATAGTGTTTTTAATTGTTCTTTCATAATACAAACTTATCACTCCATTCTTGAATCATTTCATTTATAGTATTTCTTTTTAATGATGTGTTTATGCAAATCTAAAATATAATTTTATTTTATCATAACATTCGTATGCATTCAAGTTTATTATAGTCCACAAATCGCTTTGACGGGTCCCACTTCGTTTGACTTCGCTCAAACGATCTATGCTCCGTCCACCTGGCGGCATATATCATGCCGCTCAGGCAAAATAATCCAATAGAAAATCAACTTGTTCTGGTAATAGTTCTTTTACTTTTTCAGACATAAAATTTGCTCCCTTCTAAGTGACTAGTTTTTGTCATTTCACTTGTCTACCTATAAGAGAGCATATCAAGAAATTAGTGAACAGCCCCTGTTCCATACAAAAAAGTAACAGCCCCATCTTTTTCTATATGCAAGAAAAGAGGTTGAAGAATAAAATCTCCAACCTCTTTTCTTTAAAGACCATGTTCTAAAGCGATATTAACATATGAACATTGCTATCTACTTTGTATTTTATTATCAACTATTAAAAAAATAATTATTTAATATTAACAATAGTAGAGAATGTTGCACTGCCAGAATTAAAGGTTACGGTAAAGGAATCACCTGTAACAAAATCCGTAAATACAGGTTTGTCTAAACCATTACCTGTTACTTTTCCCTTAGCACTATCGACATTCGTAATAGTCATTCTAACGGTGGCAGCTTTATCATCTACAAATTTTAAGCCGTCTGTTTTATATTCTACTTTAAAGCCATAGTTGTCTTTACCTTTGATAGCCTCTAATAAATCAGTATATACCAAGGAAGTACCAGCACTAATACTCTTTGCGTTCTCATCAACAAGGTTCAAGGATGCAACAGAAGGTGCTTTTTTAGATACATTAACTTTTGTAACAATTTCTGTACCATCAGTCATAGTAATTGTAAAGGAACCTTCGACTGTATCAACAGAGTCAAAAGCTTTATCTTCAGCGGTAATTCCTGACTGTAATTTCAATTTCCCGTCTGCAGCACTATTTGCAACTTCGCTAACTTTACTGCCTGTAGCGAAATTATAGTCTGTAACAGGTGTCAATTTTACCTTAGTACTGCTATTAACAACACCATATACAGTTACATCACTCTGATAAGTTACAGGTGTTCCAGCCTTTTCTATACCCGCATAAATGGCATCAGCTACACTTACTTCATAGGATTTGAACTGTGAACTTGCAACTACTGTAAATGTTACTGCGTAAGAACTTCCTGCAGTTATATTTTTGGTACCATTGTTCTCTGTAAGATCCGAACCATCTTGATTAACAATGGAAAATGTATAGGTCTGAGAACCTTTTGCTTTACCAGGAGCTAATTTAAGTGAGTTAGCAGCAATTATATTATTCTTGTCGGCATAGGGGGCACCACCAATTGTCGCTGTAAAAGTATCACCAGTGTCTGCAGTTACTTTAACAGCATGATCTTTTCCAAGACCATCTTTCATTACATCACCATACTGATCAACAATTTTAAAGGTTGATTTTGCTAGTTCAATATCTTTACCCTCAACCTGAGTTGCTGTAGCAAGAGCAGTTTTACCATCTGTATCTAACAGGCCTACAATTTGATCCGGGCGGCTCGCAGCCTTGATTGTAAAGGATACTAATGTAGTCTTAAAAGTAGGAGTTACAAAGGCCTCAGTTTTATAATCATTAGCATTTTGTTTTGAAGCGTCATAATATAATTTGATCTCACCGTCTGTTTTCACAAAACTAAACTGTTCACCCATTGTAATTTTATTAAGAGATGCTATATCTGTAACAGCATTACCCTCTGCATCATATGCAGAATAAGCAAACTCAACTGCTGAATCGCCAGCTTTTACATTAGCAGGAGCAGTTACATTGATGGTGGCAACTGTAGTTCCAGCACCTACCTCAATAGCAGTAGTTACAGATTTTCCACTACCAACCGGAATGATAATAGCGGTTGCAGTACCTGCAGAAGCGGTTTTCTGATCTACTACATCAAGTTGAGAGGCAAAATAGGTTATTCCATCAACTTTTTTGGTTGTAAGAGTCTTGGTATTCATATTAAGGTTTGTTAATCCACCACTAAAGCTAACATATAAGTTGTCGCCAATTTTAACTTTATCAGTAGAGGTAAGATAATTACCATATTGATCCTTCACACGGAACAGGAAGAAGAATTCATCTTTGCCGCCGATAGAAGTAGCAGTTAAAGCTTTACCATCCTCATTGTAAACACCCTGAGTCTCTACTTCATAAGGAACTGAAGCGTTGGATAAAGTCAAGTTAGCAGAAGTACTGATACCAGTTGTTGTGTCATACACAACTAAGGAAACAACATAACTTGTATTCATCATAGACGCGTTAACGTCACCTGTTGCAAAAGTTATTTTTGCTGTACCTTTTGTAAGACTTAAGGATGTACCGAAGGATGCATTACCAGTAAGAGAAATAATAGCAGAAATATCCTCACCAAACTGATTCAAAGCTTTATAACCTACAGTAGCCTCATTAGCATCAGCTGGATTAGTTTTATTTAAAACTAATTTGTCTGATGAAATTTCAATAGAAGTAAGCTTGTTTTCCACACCAGTAAAGGTAGCCGTCTTATCGCCAAAGGCAATAGTATACTCACCAGCTACGATTGAACCAGCTGTTGTAAATACTACTTTTGTCTTATCGTCAGATACAGATTTTTCTGCGATAGAAACATTTGCAGAGCCTCTCTTGATAGT
>NZ_JAWDIX010000007.1:0-22569 GCF_032380675.1 Anaerolentibacter hominis | reverse complement strand
TCTTATTCTGACGGGGCTTCCTCCCTCACCAGCTCTACCTTTAGGGTCGTCTCCACGTGGAATCCATACACCCCTAGCTTTGCATTGGTCGCTCCCTTTCCATAGATACACAGGGTTTCCTCCCTCTCTGCCTCTACCTTCATCACCGGGATGGACAGGGCTTCCCCTTCCGCCGGTACCCGCAGGGCATAGGCTTCCAGGGCTTCCTCATTCGCAAAGGTTTCCCCCGCCTTTCTAAGGGCCAGGAACACACTTCCGGCCTTTACCTCCGACAGCCGGCCGGCCAGGCAAAACCCTGCAGGCCCGTCTGTGACCGCCGCACCGGTCACACTGATCTTCACCGGCAGGGCCGAACCATTGATGATCTTTGCCTCTGTCGGGCTGATCGCCTGGGTCTGCCCGGTCGTCACATCCACCGTCTTATTCGTATCCAGCACAAAGGGCACCTCTGCCGGCAGGGTCACGCTTATCAGCATCGGCTCGATCGTCCCGTTTAAGGTCGTTCCGCTCTCCGATGCCCTTACTCCTGCTGTACTCAGGAAGGCAATCAACAGGCCTGTCCCTATTAATATGGTCCTTATTCCTCTTTTCATCTTCGCCTTCCCTTCTTATTCCAGTACCCTTAGGGTAATTCCCACCGTCAGCTTCCCCGCGTTTGTCTCTTCTTCCTCAAACAGGTCGATCTGTACCGTAACCGGCCATTCCCCCGCTGTTAACTCCTTCTTTAACTTCACCTTCTCAAGCTGTTCTCCCGGCCTAATCAGGCCTGTATTGCCAAGCAGCTCTCCCTTTTCATCATAGAGGCTAACTCTCGACGTATATTCATTCCCCTCTGGATTTTCATAGGAGAGCGGACACTCCTTCTCCCCTTCTTTCATCGTCGGTATCTGATTCAGAATAATCCGGAAATCACCTTTTCCTCTCTCTTCTTCCCGGACGCTTCCTTCCACCGCATCCGGGTCTCTCCTTAAGTCCAGCCGTTCCTGCACCTTCCCCGGCAGACGTATCCACCCGGTTAAGACCCCTGCTCCCAGTAACAGCAGCAGGACACATAATAGTCCAGGGATCAGAAGGCTTCTTTTTTTACTGCTCAATCCTCTGCCTCCTTACCTCATCCCAGGTGTATTCTCCCCCGCAGCCGGTTCTACCGTCTGGATGGTTCCTGCCTCCACATCCGACTCCGGAATCTGGGTATTATATTTGATCTGATAACTGAAATGCCTCTTTGATCCTGTATAATATGGACTGTACTCCAGGAAATATTTAAACTTCTGGGCCCTTCCTGCTCCCAGGTTCATATGCGGCTGTTCCGCTCCTTCGGATGGGTTGTAATACAGGCAGGTCTCTTTCGATTCCTCGCCTTCCCCTTCCGTGTAGGACAGACCCAGCTTCACACCCTGGGTAATCAGGTCTTCGCCGGGGCGGATGGCTATCGTAGGAGCGATCAGGCTTAAGCTCACGCCGTCTTCTCCCGCGGTCTCACCCGGCAGCACAGCGGCCAGAGAGATATCCAGAGGATAGGCCATGTCATTTTTAATCTCCCATTCCTCGGTATAGGCTTTGCTCCGGATACCCGGTGAGAGGCTGATCTCCTTCGGGACCGGTACGGTGATGTCCAGCTGTTTGGACGTTACCGCCGGTATGGTTACGTTGATGGCCAGAACCTTCTCCAAATCTGCCCGGAACAGCACACGGTAGTATTGATCCTCTGCACAGTTGTATGCCGCCGCATTATAGAGCTTAATTCCGGTTATGCCGGATATGGTACCGTCAGAACTTAAGTCCGTTTCTCCAGCCCCTGTCAACATTGACAGATTCAGTTTGCTGTTTGCGTTTGCGGCTCCATAGAAACTGTAGTTTGTCTGAATGGATTCTGCTGTTGCCGGATGATAGATGTCTCCGGATTTAAACTGACCATCGGTCTTAAGCACCTTCCAGGAGCTATATTGGCCTGCGTCAACTCCATCCAGAAGCGTGGTACTCCACTCAGGGCTTACCGCATCTGTATGCGGCAGAATGACATTTTTTTCAATCCCCACAAAATCACCGTCACGCACATTGATGCCTATCTCTCGCTTTATTCCGTCTATCCGTGCAATCAGCACTGTTTTTCCGCCCCGAAGCTGGAATATGCTATTTCCGGTCGGGCTGATTGCGACAATCTCATCATCTCCGCTTTCCCATGTTATCGTTTTGCCGCCGGCAGCAACCGGAACAGTAAAGTTATCTGTGATACCGGTAATTGTGTCATAAGCGCTGTAATCGCTCTCATGATAAAGATTCAGCGGGATACAGCTCAAAATGCTGGTAGACGTTCCGGCTACATTCGCAAGCTGAGGATAAAGATTTTCATCATATACCCAAGCATCCCCAAGGTAAGTTTTTAATGCATCTCCAGTCATTTGACCGGTATAAAGCCGCTGAATGGAATCGACATCCTTTCTTCCAACTCCTCCATAGGCTCCCGTTGCCTGTGCATCGTAAAAACAATTCGTGCAGACCGATGGGGAAGACGTGCTGCCAATAAAACCGCCGCTATAGTAAGGCACCTCAAGAAATACTGTCGAATAACAGTTCCGAATGGTTGTCTTCGCATCTGTGATGCTGGCAGCAAATCCTCCATTTGGACTTGCCTTTCCTTTAACTCTGCCCGCGGTAAAACAATTTTCAATTGTCACATTACCGGACACTTCTCCTGCCAGGCCGCCATTACCGGAATGTCCTTCTATATCAACAACCGCAGAGCAGTTTCTGATTTCATGTCCGCCTTCTTCCGGGCCTGTGACCATTGCTACCAGACCTCCTATATAAACATCCTCTGAAGAGTACAATCTTCCGGACACATGGCATCCATCTATTATTGTTTTTCTATCACCTGATATACTGGCGGCAAGTATTCCTAGATCTAAATCCACTCCTGTAATATCAGCATCCCGGATCGAAAGATTCGATATTTCACCGCCAGATATGGTATAAAACAGAGGTCTTGTTATTCCTGTAATCGTCTGGCGATTTCCGTCCAGTATACCGGAAAATATATTCCCATAGTTCATTGAATCCGGTATATATTTATCCGAAAAATCGCAGGTCTGATTTTCAAATTCCAGTTTATACCGCTGCTTTAACGTATCAGTTGTAGCATACTTACCCAGATACCGTTCCCAATCTTCCAGATTTCGAATTGATATGGTCTCTAATTCACCAGACAGCCCAAAAGCAAATACCTTTTTATATGTACCTTCACTATAGGTAAGAGTAACCGCGCCGCCCTTCAATGGTGATGCAGTCCCACCGGATAATGACAATAACTGTGAGGGTTCAGCCTTCCATGTACCGGACAGGGCGGAATCATACTGGAACGGCCTGGAAATCCCGGAAGCCTTCTCGTATACCGGCTGATCCGGGGTGCTTTCATCTGCTTCCAGCAATATACTTTCCGCCGATACCCTGGAAGATAACCGGGAAGCTTCACTTTTATCCTCCCCGGCAAAAGCCTCTAATTGAGGATAGCATCCCTCCGTGAAACTCCACACCTCGCTCGCCGGCCGGCCATCATAGTCAAATCGGGTATCCAGACTATTTCCCAGCATACCCCTGGTTCCTATGCCATCTGGTGTGTCTGTATCCAAACCTGCCATCTGAAGATCATAATAACAGTTGGTAATATATGGTGAACTTGCTATACTTCCAACCACCCCTCGAACACTGGTGATTCCTTCTTTTGCCTGTATACGGGCTGAACTGTAACAATTTTTAATTGGATAATTTGCATTTACGCTGGCGCTGCCTGCCAGCCCTCCAATATTTCTTGTGAATCCGCCCATTGTATTAACACAGCCCGTCGTATAACAGCTGCTTATCTTGGTTGCGCTTGAAGTTCCTATAAGTCCTCCAGTGTCCACCTCTCCCCAAACAGATCCATTTACATAACAATTTTCTATTTCCGAACCATATCCCGCTCCTATAAGACCTCCTATGCCGGTGTATGTACCGTATACAGATCCATTCACATAACAGTTATTAACGTAACAATACCTTGCCTCTCCGATCAGACCTCCGCAGTATTGATACCCCTCCAGCACAATATCTGCAGAACAGTTCTGAATCACAGTTCTAGACGTCTGTGTACTGTTTATGCTTCCAATCATACCGCCGGTACTGCCGATTTCTGTTCTCAGACTTATTATTTTTCCGGTCACATGACAATTGTCTATCTCAGTCTTGGTTCCACTGATTACTCTTTTTGCCAGTATTCCTGTATCCCGGTCATCTTTACCCGATTGAATGCCTTCCGGATTTGTCTCCAGATTCAGGTTTTCTATATGGGCATTTGCCAGAAAACCGAATAAGGGTGCTGACAGACCAGTTATCGTCTGATTATTTCCATATAGAATCCCTTGAAAAGGAGTGGCCTGATTATCAAACGCACTTTGTTCCAGTCCGGTAAAATCACAGGCACCGCCTTCAAATTGAAGTTCATAGGCCACCAACTCCGCACCTCGTTCCGGATTCTCGATAAAATAACGTTTCCAGTCGTCCAGGCTTTTTATCACCCGCTTACCTGCGCTGATGTTCAGCCAAAACTCCTTTGTCAGTCCATTATTTGCTTTATAGATTAGAATAACCTGCCCGGTTGCAAGCGGAACCGCTGTACCTTCCAATGTAAGGTCCAGTCCCTCTGATGGCGATACCGACCAGCTGCCTGGTGCGGTGCCAAGTTCAAAGGCGGAACTGACATTTCCGGTGGTTTCCGTATCCTGAGCCAGTATAATAGGAACAACAGAAAGCTCGGAGGATACAGTAGCTGTCTCTCTGTACTTTGCCGAACCATCCGAAGAAACAAAATGTTTCAGCTGTGGATATCGGTTTTCCTGGAATGACCAGTTTACTTCGCCAAATACTGACGTTAACCCGGAACCCAGCATATCCCCGGTAACCATTCCATTAATGACTGTACTGTCCTGATTTACACCTCCTACTCCATTCTCCAGACCTGACATCTGTCTGTCAAAGTAACAGGATACAAAATAACTTTCCGGGGTAACACCGTCAGCTCTTCCGGCAAATGCACCTTTCATACAGTCTCCCGTATCTTTAAGGATTGTTACGGTAGAATAACAGTTTTCCATTTGTACAGCTGTCGTCGTCACATCTATTCTTCCCGCGAATCCTCCCACAGTATCTGTACCAGATATATAGCCTGTGGTATAGCAATTCCGGATAGAAGCAGTAGTACTTGCTATGCTGCCTGCCAGGCCGCCGATATCCTTACCGTTATTAATCTGAATCTTCACATTTGCATAACAGTTATCCACACGTTCTCTGGAGTCCATGTGTCCAATCAAGCCGCCGATGCTATTTGTAGAACTATTATAGTTTGCTCTGATCCGGGCATTGGCAAAACACTCTGACACTCCGGCAGAACCATTCTGATATCCAATCAGACCACCCAAAGGCCCATCACCGCTGCCGATAATCGTTGTATCTGCATAACAGCGCCTATATACCTCATCATCGCGGCTATACCCAACCAGACCACCTACATATAGATTGCCCTCAACCTTGCCTGAAGCAGAGCAGTCTGATATCTTACTGTTTAGACTCTCACCGATCAGACCGCCGCATTCCTGAAGTGCGTTTGTTACCGATCCGGTAGCATGGCAGTCAACGACTTCAGCATAATAACTGTATCCAATCAGGCCTCCGACAAGTTTTGTTTTGCCCGATATGTTCACAGATGAAGTACAGCCTGTTAGATAGCAGGTTCCGGCTCTTCCATCCAGATATCCGATCAAACCGCCGGTATGACAACCGTTAAACATACTTGCTTCTCCCAGCAGTGTAATCTTTCCTGACGCATGGCAGTCAGTGATACGAGAGCCTGTTGATGCGTAGGACGCAAGAAGTCCTCTTTGATCTGAATTCATACTTGAGACGAATTCATAAGTAATTTCTCCCTGCACCGTAATATCCTTTAATTCAGCACTCTGTACATTTTGAAATAGAGGAACCTGCAGGCCGTAGATCGTTTCACCATTGCCATCCAGCATTCCCGAAAATGGTATTTTTGTTCCTGCACTCTCTTTCATCCTGGAAAAGTCAAAGTTTCCACCCTTTTTCAAGCTGTAGTGGGCGCTGCTGCTTGCCTCCGTGGCTCCGGAACCCAGATATTGATCCCATTCATCAAAATTCGAAATTTCCCGGCATTGCCCATAGATAGTGAAGATAAACTCTTTCTGCGTTTGATTCCATGAATAAGTAAGTATAACTTCACCGCCAAGTACCGGAACAGCTCTTCCTGGTGTACTCAGATCCAAATTATCTGTATACTTCGTTGTCCACTTGCCGGAAACTTCACTCAGATAAAACATACTTCTAACTTCATCTGCTGTCTCGGCCGGATCAAATTGCAGAGCTGCAGAAGAAACTTCTGATACGGCTTTTACACGTGCGCTTTCACGATATGTATCATCACTCGCAGACACAAAGGTCGTTAACTGTGGATACTGTCCGGCTTTTAAAGACCAGTCCGCTCCTGCAAACGCCTGATTTTGAATCACTCCCAGCGTCGTTATTCCCTTTACTTCCGGATCAAACCTGCCGCTCCCGATTCCATTCTGTATTCCAACGATCTGTTTATCGAAAAAGCATTCCTTCACCATTCCTTCCGCTTCCGTTGTATTGACAACATCCCCGAATACAGCTCCTGTTGTTTTTCCTCTAATAATTTTAATTTGTGCGGAGACATAACAAGTGTTTATTTGACTATCCTGTACAATACCGATCAAGCCGCCGGAGGTGATGCCCAGGTGTAATTGTCCGGATGAATAGCAATTTACGATCTGACTGCTGCTCTCTGCATGTCCGATCAGGCCGCCGGACGAGTTCCCAAGGGAATGGTCACCCAGGCTGAAACAGCCTTCTACAAGGCAATTCTGAACCTGACCTGCCAAACCGCCGGCATCCGATTTTGCACTGACCGTTCCATACGCATAACAGTTATAGAAGGAAGAATCGCTGCCCGATCCAATCAGACCGCCGATCATTTCTTCTCCGCTGACTGTAACGCCATCAGCCCGGCAAGATATAAAATCGGTACCTCTGGCAAAACCAACTAGTCCGCCTGTGTTCTCGTAATTAGTAACATTAACTTCTGAAATACAATTTTCAATAATATGTCTTTCACCGGTACCCGCGATAATGTTGCCTATGAGCCCGCCTGCAGAATAATCCCTGCTTGTTCCTGCATCCAGATTTCCCCGCACCAGACAGTTCTTGATTGTGGTCGGATTCCCTCCATTTATCTGAGCTGCTACAATGCCTTTTCCCTTTACACTCGAACCAGGTGTGTAGGTCCCAATATCACCCTCTAATGTCAGATCGTAGATCTGTGCATTAGATAATGAATTAAATAATGCCTGGCTAAGACCTGTGATTATCTGATTGTTTCCATACAGAATACCGCAGAAGGCTTCATTGCTGAAATTAACAGTTGAAAAATCAGCGATACCCCCTGTCTCATTAAAATCTAGTACGATCGTTTTCCGGAAGTTTATCGAAGTATTTAACGAATTATTACCGCAATAATCATTCCACTCTTCCGCATTGTGAATCACCAGTATCTCACTGGAATTTTTATAACATATAGAGAAGGATTTCTTCATACCGTTCTCAGTGACAATTACTTTTATTTCCGCAATATTATCTTTATAATCTGAAGACACCGTTCCTGAACCATTCTCCAGCAAAAGCATCTCCGGCCGGTCGCTTACCCATGTCCCTAATTCGGCAGGATACGTAAGCTTTCCTTTCCAGTCCGCAGAAATGTCTTCTCCATTCAAAATGACAGCTAGGGCAAACACGGCTGAAGTATCGGATGCCGCAGCCGAACTATTTCTGATGACAGATAACTGGGGATACATGGATGCTTCACAGTACCATGCGTCATTTGCAAACAAACTACCGGAAGTCATCTCTGCTGTGTTTTTTCCCTCAGTATACTTATTTGAGTAGTTTCCGATTCCTCTCTCCATACCAGTCATCTGCCTGTCATAATAACATTCCTGCAAGTATGACAACTGCAGTACCGACTCTGCTGCTCCGATCAATCCGCCGGAATTTCCTGCAGAGGATAAATTTCTTCCGGAAGCAAAGCACCGCACCACCGGGTGGGCAGAGCTCCCCTTTTCCAACATTCCGATTAATCCGCCCGTATATTCAGCTCCATCGACGATACCTACCGCATAAGAATCTCTGAGAGCTGTATCGGATACGCAGCCGGCCGCACCGCCGGCATAGTTTCCGGTGGCAGCTACCTCACTGCCAGAAAAGCATTTATTGACTATACTCTGCTTCAGATATCCCCCCAGTCCCCCTGCATAATTAGTTCCACTAATTTTCTCAGCAGCAGAATAACAGGCTGAAAGTTCTACATTCCCGCCATAGCCTATTAAACCGCCTACGTAATCGGTGCCGGTTAAGACTCCTGAAACGGAACAGTTTTGAATATTGACATAATCACCTCTGCCAATTAATCCGCCGGCATAGGATGCCCCCTTTACCGTTACATCCACAGACGAATTAATAACAAAATGGTGGGCAGCTTCCGTTCCCTGGGCATAGCCGATCAGACCGCCGCAATAATAAATGTTATCGCTTGACGGGGTTGACACCTCTACCGAACCTCTCACATGACAATTTTCAATAATTGTACTCTCGCCGCTTAAAACTGAACTAACCAGTAAACCAGTATCCGAGTTTCCACGTACGGTTTTACCCTCTCCTTCTATCGATAAGTTTTTAATTACTGCTCCTCTGACTGCCGTAAACACAGGATTAAATCTGCTTATTAATGTCTGATGGTTTCCTTCTATTTCACCTGTGAAAGGTAAGGCTGTACTTCCGATACTCAGACTCATTATATCCAGTTCACCCTCCGGGAAGTCTAATATGTACTTTCCTCCCATTGTTTCTTCTGATGCATTTCCTGATTCAGTTGAAAAATAATGCTCAAACTCTCCAAGAGTCGTTATTCGAATATATCCATCCTCTGGCAGCCGGGTTATCAATTGGAACTGTTTATAATAACTGCTATCTCCAATACGTACTCGTAAAATATTCTTATCGGATTTCTCAAAGGTAAACCTGTTTTCATTATCGATCCGGGCTGTTCCCTCGTAAACACTCCAGTTCAAGTTTCTCCCCGCGATTTCCTCAGGTAAAAGAAAGGATGTCTGTACCTTTCCCGTAGTTTCATATACCGTCCCATCCTCTGCCGTATCCAGATAAATAGGCAGCGCACTTGTCAGCATATCCAGATCAGCGGCCGGAAATGCGGTCAGCACCGGATACATGCCGTTCTGAATTGTCCATCTATTTTCTACATTGAAATTGCCAAAAGATTTGCCCGTCATCGCCGTAGTAAGCATCCCTGCTGCAATCTCTACTTCCCCAGTTCTGTTCGAAATATCTTTTGGTACCCCTGCCATTTGTTTATCGTAATAACAATCTTTTATTTGGTCCTTTGTTTGCAAAGCCGTGTCAGCAGTACCAATAAATGCTCCGCTTTTTCCATTATCTGCGACAATAGCCGAAGAGTAGCAGCGTTCCAGGGCCACTGATGCGGTATTGCCGGCTAAACTTCCTACTAAACCACCGACATAATTCCTTCCTGCCACATAGCCCGTTGCATAGCTATCTGAAATCGAAGCAAGCGCCTCTCCAATCAGGCCGCCCGTATTATTATATCCACCGGTAACTTTGCAATTTGCATAACATTGAGTAATACTTCTGCGTGAATATCCAATCAGACCGCCAATCCCAGAACCGCCATATCCGTCACCACAGGTTACACTTCCTGAAGCACTGCACCCATAGATTGTTGACTGTGGGGTGTTTACGTCAGATCCCTCTCCGGCACGTCCAATCAGTCCACCGATCTGATCACCATAACCAGTTACCTCTACATACGTTCTACAGTTGCTAATCTCAGCATTGTCTTCTACTGTTCCGATCAGTCCGCCTGTACTTAAAATATAGCTGCTTTTTTCAGGTAATTTAGCACCAGACACTTTTCCCTTTACCGTACAATCCGTAATCTGGTTATTCCTTGATCCGTTTAAATCAGATGCATGTACATAGCCGATCAGTCCTCCCGTATAATAAGTACCAGGCTTACAAAAGCTATTTATAACAGAACCGACAGCGTGACAGTTTACAATACTGTACTTTTCATTACCAATTAACTCCCTGCAAAGCATACCAAGGTGTTGATTCTCTTTTGTTTCTATAATGTTGCCGGACAGAGATAGATCCTTAATATCGCTATCTATACATTTTTCAAATAAAGGAAGGGAAAGATTCTCTATTTTCTGGTTATTTCCATCCAAAGAGCCGGTAAAGGGCAGTGAAGTGTCCCTGTCCGGATTCAATCCGGCAAAGTCACAGGCGCCACCCGGGAAGTTCAGTTTATAGTGCCCGCCCATAGTAGCAGAATCGGCCTTTGCTCCAAGGTAAGTTTCCCAGTCCTCCAGATTCTCAATTAATCTCACTTCGTCTCCCAGAACCTGCAGACGGAACAGCTTTTTAAGACCCGTACTGTGTGTACAAATCACATCCAATGAACCGCTATATTGGGGGTTGCAAATATTACTCTGAATTTGTACCATATCCCGCGGTCGGAAACTCCAGTCTCCAAAATCCAAATTCACTTCAAACTGAGTCAGCTGGCCAGATTTTTCTCCTTCTTTAAAGGTAATCGCAGCCGTGGACACCTCTGATGCTGCCTTTACCAACGCTGTATCCAGAAAACTTCCTTCGGCAGGCGCGGCAAATGCACTCAACTGTGGATATCTTCCCTCTGCAAACACCCAGATTCCACTTGTCCCCCCATCGGTTTCAAGAGCTGTCTGCAGTCCTGTACCCAACATATCGGCTGTATTTTTCTCCACTCCTCCTTCCAGATTTTTATAATTTATCTGTCCGTCAAAATAACAATTAACAACTGTGTCATTTGTTTTCCTGGTAATTGCCTGTATTCCGCCTACTCCATTTCCATTTATAACAGTTACGGCAGCATAACAGTTGGTATATGTATTCTTCAAACTTCCTGTTCCGGTATAGCCGGCTGCAAATCCTCCCGCATAACCAGACAGGCTCTCTACGGTACCCACAGAGTAGCTGTTACTTATCGTGCAGGAGCCTGCATATCCGATAAACCCGCCTGCTTCCTTGCTTTCGCCCAATACCTTACAATTTGCATAACATTGGTCAGCAGTTACACTGTTTCCTGATCCAATAAGGCCGCCGCCGGTAACAGATGAAAATACTTTTCCCAAAGAAAAGCAACGGCTGACGGCGGTTCCACTCATAACTCCTGCCAGGCCCCCGCTGTACTGATTATTATGACCTGTACTCTGAATGGTAACATTACTGCCGCAGCCCGTTACACGTCCTACAGATGAAAGATACCCGGCCATGCCTCCGACCTTCCCTACTCCATCTGCGGTTATTGTACCTTCTGCATAGCAGCCTTCTACCAGACTTAAATAACTGCCTTGTCCGATCAGAATACCGGCACAAGCGCCCCCTTTTAAACGTATTACCATATTCGCAGAACATCCTGAGATAACATGTGCGCGCCCAGCCGAAGTATCCGATATATAGCCAATCAGGCCGCCGATATCACCCGTCTCTTCTGTAAATGTTCCTTCTATGCTTCCACTGACATGGCAGTTCTGTATATCAGACTTTGCCCCTGACAGCACATAATCTGCCAAAAGCCCTTTTGTCGCGCTCTGATTAATCTGCAGTGCTCCGGTTAATGTAAGATCTGATATCTGCGCGCCCTTTAAATACCGAAACAGGGAATTACTTAAGTTTGTAATAGTCTGATTATTACCGTCTATTTTACCGGAAAAAGGAAGCTGTTGACTCGTCCCGGAACTTAGTGTATACCCAGTAAAGTCGATACTGTTTCCCGGAAATTCCAGAATATATGTATTTCGCATGGACTCTGCCGTAGCCCCGCTTCCCAGACAGGAGTCCCATTCTTCCAGGTTTGTTATTTTCAAAATTTCGCCGGTCACAACTGAAATACCAAAACATTTCTTTAATCCGTTGGAATCCGTATAAACAAGGAAGGTATCTCCATTCTTTTTTGGTATCGCCTGCATATTATCCTGAATGGTTAAAACGAACTCTCTTTGAGAACTCCATACTCCCGGCAGGTTCGGCAAAGAGATAACTCCACTGACCGACGCAGCACTTACATCTGATGAAGAAAGTCTGATTGGAATAGCAGATACCAGGGAAGCAGCCTTCCATTCTTCATTTTCACTGCTTGAAAAAACAGAAAGCTGTGGATAGCTTCCTTCTGTAATCGTCCATCCCTTCTCTTCTGTAAAACCTGCTGCTGATGCATTCACTGCATCTATCATCCAATCCGTTGTGCATGGCTTAATAATTGCAGTCTTAGAATTGCCCGCTCCCAGATTCGTACCTGCCATCTGTTTATCAAAATAACACAAGTTCGCAATATTGGTACTTGGGGTAGTTACCAGATCACCCACAACTCCGCCTATATTCGATCCTGCCGATCGAATGTTACAAGTGGAGTAGCAGGTATCAAGCGCGAGCTTTGAACTGCCCATACCATTCCTTCCAAGAATGCCGCCAACATTTTTACTACCATTTATAATACCTGTTGCATAACAATTTGAAATTGTTCCGGAATTTGTTCCGGAGATACCACCTACATTTTCAACACCGGTAATTATTCCATTGAAATAACTCCCGTCAGCGCTGCTGCCGTTGACGGCATTGCCGTAACCGATAAGTCCTCCGACATAATTCTTTCCTGTTACTTCACTGATAGAATAAGACTGAGTTACGGTCCCTTTCCCGGCGAGTCCTCCGACGTAATCGTTTCCTGTTACTTCACAGCTAGAGTAAGACTGTGTTACGGTCCCTTGTCCGACCAGGCCTCCAACATAATTCTTTCCTGTTACTTCACAGGTGTCCTTTTCTTTTGTATATGAATTACTTACAGAACCGTCACCAGCTAATCCTCCAACATAATTTTGACCGGTTACCGTCCCTGAAAACCAGGAATTTTCGATCTTTGAACCTTTGCCAGCTAATCCTCCAATCCAGTCACCAAGGCCCTGAATTTCCCCGGTTGCACGGCAGTTGATTAACTGAAACGTACCCGCTCCAACTAAGCCGCCCAGGCTATTAAACCCTTTGATCGTGACGTCTCCGGAACAATCTTCCAATATCAGCGTACTAGTACCGTTGTTACTGCTATATCCTATAAACCCGCCAATTCCGGTGTAGCGGGAATTAAGCTGCTTCCCCTCAATTTTCCCCTTCACTCTGCATCCGATGATATTGGGAGACCCTACCCGCACTACCGAGCCACCTTGTCTTCTGGCCAGAATGCCCGCGGATTCATCTGCATTATCTACGATAATCCCTTCCTCGGCTGTCTCCAGATACAGATTTTCAATATAGGGAGCGCCGATATAGTCAAACAACGGTTTATTTAACCCATAGATTGTCTGCCCATTTCCCAGTATGATTCCATTAAAAGAATAATCATAATTTCCAGCACTTTCTTTTAACTTAGAGAAGTCCGCTCTTCCCCCTGTTGCAGAGAAATCCAGTTCATAGATACCCCTGGCGCCTTGCGTCATATAAGAACTAAAATATTTTTCCCAATCTTCAAGACAGGTGATTTTAATGCCTCTTATTTTGGGAAACAGCCCGAAGCTTTTACTAATCCCTTCTTTGATTGTATAGACTGCTCCGACGCTTTCTCCATCTCCTCCGTAAATTTCTATAGTATGATCGGTAAACTTCAGATAATCTCCTCTGCCTTCTTCTCCTGTCGTTGTCCAGTTCTCAGGTGTCCCGTCCTGAAAACCAATCTGCTTGCTTACTTCAAATGCCGTCTCTGATGCATCAAGCGATAAGGCAATGGCTGATGCCTGGGAATAAGCGGCAGTCATCTCCGGATTATATCCGCTGCTCCCAGTAAATACTTTAAGCTGCGGATAATACCCTTCAGTAAAATTCCAGGCGGACGCATCGGTAAACTTCATTTCTGAACCCAGCATCTGAGGAGTCAGACAACTGCTGATACCTCCCTCTGTCCCCAGAGCCTGGCAGGGCAGAAGTTGATAATCGGTATATATGTTTTCTACTTTTCCTGTACCAGTATCACCTTTTATAATCGCAAACTTATATATGTCCTCAGAGAACACTGCACCTTTTTTTCCTGCAGTGCAGGCAGAATAGCAATTACTCACCTTATTAATCGCAGCAGCATCAGAAATATATCCAATAAATATACCTTCCTTAGAAGTATTCATGATATTCCTGGTAAGCATACCGACTGCATAACAGTTATTCACAGTCAGTGATTCCCCATTCACAGTGCCCAGAAACCCTGCAGCACAAGAGCTGCCGGTTACGTTGCACATGGAATAGCTGCTGTCTATACTTCCACCCGATATATTTGTAATCAATCCGGCAGCATCCCCTGACCTACCTAACACATTGCCGGCTGAAAAGGATTGTCCTATTTCCGTATCATAGCAGGTTTCAATCAAGCCTCCCGCAGTATTTCCACTTACATCCCCTATGGCCGAACAATTTTCTATCTGAGCATACTGACAATAACCGATCAGACCGCCTGCCTGAGCTCCTGAACTAGTTTTCCCCAACAAAATGTCTGTCTCTGACTGACAATCTGTCATCAGGTTTCGGTATACAACATCACCCAATTTATTTCCAAGAGCATAGCCAATCAAGCCGCCTGCATAACTTGAAGCCAGTTGAATACTTCCTTCTGACAAACACTTTGTAAGCTGATTATCCGCGAAAGTTCCTTCATACTCTGTCAGTAGTTCCCCGATCAGGCCACCGGCTTTTGCCGTACCGCCAGTTAACTGATCTAACTTTATTACAGTCGAACTCTTGCTGTTGCTGACATTAACATCACTAGCCAAACCGATTAAACCGCCGCAGTCTAACGTGGTTACCGTCTGGTAGCTATAGGTAATACTTCCTCTCGCCGTACAATCCTTCATCTCAGAAGATATCATTTTTCCGATGATGCCGCCGCTGTACTGGTCTTTGGATAACTTTGATGTTATAGAAATATTTGAATCAGCAGTACAATTTTGAATTGTGATGTTCTCTCCAGAACCAATTAAACTGCCTACATTCCGTGAGGTTCCCATTACCGTCATTGCAGAAGAGCACCTCTGAATAAGATGTCTGGCTTCAGGAGTTCCGGCTACACTGCCAATCAGGCCGCCCACTACTTCTCCACTATAGGTTATATTTCCTTCTGCCCGGCAGTTAATTATGCTGCTGACTGAACCAGGAAGGATTTCTTCTACCAGAGCACCTCTGTAAGATGTACTTGAGCCCTTATTAACATTAACATTTTCTATTTTCAGGTCACGAATCGTCGCACTTTCCATAACTCCGATCAGCGGGTACGATGTGTTTGAAATAACGTGTCCATTTCCATTTATGGTTCCTGAAAAAGCAAGTCTTTGTTCTGAAAATGCCACAAAGCTAATATCTGAAAAATCTAAGTCCGCCATAATATTAATCTCGATAGGCCCACTTATAACGGAAGTCAGATTATAAAAATAATTCTTCCAATCGCTGCTTGTATAAATATTTATTGTTTTTCCAGCTTTTAGCGTAGAAGCATAGAGCTGAAATGTTTTCTCCACCCCATCAATATTTGCTGTAATTGTCCCGCTCTTTTCGATTCTTATTGTTTCCTCCGGCACAGGCTCTTCCAAAGCCCGGGTTGAATAAACTTGAGGCGTATCTTTTCCTAAACTATCGGTGTTCGTATTATGCTCCGGCTCTTCATTTAAATCTATAACAGCCTTTCCATCCTCTGTCAGTCTTACATCCCCGCTCACACTCCATTCAACCGCTTCTCCCTCGATCTCCTGGACTAACTCAATCTCTCCTTCTACTCCCTCTATTGTTCCGCTTCCCAGCTGCAGCGCGATCGCGCTCGCCTTCGATTTCTTCTGTATTTCTATCTTTTCGTTTAACGCAAAATAAGGCAGCTGCGGATACGCTCCCTCCGTATAGTGCCACTCTCCCGAAAGGCTGTCCTGGATTCCCGTCAGTTCTTCCGTTCCCTTCCTCTGCGCCTGCTTATCCTCCCCGCAGCTCATCCGGTAGTCATACGCACATTCCTTTGCACTTGCGCTCTCTCCGTATCTTCCTGCGAAGGCTCCTCTTTCTTCTCCTGCCCCTAACGTATTCGATACATAGCAGGCTCCGATTCCCCCTTCATTGATTCCCGCAAAACCGCCCAGTACAGCCGCTCCTTCCACACTTCCCGTCGCATAGCTGTTCTCGATCCGGCCTCCTTCTTTTAACACGCCAATAAAACCGCCGGCTACCGCCGCGGTCTCATTTCCCTTCTTCGTGATCTTCACGAACGCATAGCAGTTCTGGATCAGGCTCTCTCCCTCACTCACGCCGATCAGGCCGCCCGCATAGACCTCTTCTGCTGTCGTTCTTATGTATTCATCCCCTGTCGGCTCTTCCGGCTGGGTGGTATCTTCCTTCTGCTCCGGCGCCGGATCAACCGGTGCTTCCGGCTCCGTCGGTACATCCGGGTCGGTTGGTTCTGTTGCTGGCCCTTCTGTCGGCCCTTCCGGCTGATTTACCTCCGGCACATCCGGGGTTCCTGTCCCTTCTCCCTCCGCGGGTTCTCCCGGCTGGGGTACTGCTCCGGTATCTCCGGTATCCGGCGTTGTAGGTGTGGTATCCGGTACATTGCTCCCCTCCCCGGTTCCAGACGTATCTTCCTCCGGATTCACGATATCTGCTTCCGCTGCCATCGCCTTCACCGGCCCAAATAACTTCGCAACCGGGTCCACAACTGGTTCCGGCTCACCCACTGCCGGTTCCTCCGGTTTATCAGCTTCTCCAGTCCCTTCTGGCTTACTTAACTCCTCACCGTTGCTTCCCTGCTCCGGTTGATTCGGTTCTTCCTTATTCGTTATTCCTTCTTCCTTTTTATTCGTTCCTTCTCCGTTACTCCCGGTCTCCGGATTTGCCGAATCTGTTGCCTCTGGCTCTTGTGGCGTATTCGTTTCTTCCTTATTTATATCTTCCCCGTTACCTTCCTGCTCCGGTTGATTCGGTTCTTCCTTCTTCGTTATTCCTTCTTCCTTATTATTCGTTCCCTCTTCATTACTCCCTGTCTCTGATTTACCCGGTTCTTCATTATTTCCTTTTCCTTCTTCATTATTATCTGTTCCTTCTTCATTGCCCTTCCTTACCCTCACTTCTCTCTCGGCTCTATCCCCTATCTCGATCTCTCCTACTGCTCCTACATTCCGTATCTCCGCTCCCTCTATATGCGCCGCTAACAGTCCATACCCTTCTATGTATCCCTCTCCCGCTCCGTACAGCTCTCCTTCTCTTATCGTTCCTTCTACTACCAGGTTCTCTATCTTCGCCCCCTGCCCTACTTTCCCGAACAGCGGCCTGCTCAATCCTTTTATCTCATGGCCTGCTCCGTCTAACTCTCCCACGAACGGCTCCACGTTATCCCCTATCGTGATCTCTCTTCCTGTCACGTCCAGGTCTGCCGTCAGGACATACTTTCCCCCTGGTTCATACTCTTCACTCTCTATGCTTAAGTATCTCTCCAGCTCTCCGATACTTCCGATTTCTCTTCCATTCTCCCGCAGCGCCAGTACCCTTCCTACTCCGCTGATTAACAGCACCCCCGCTGCTACCATCACCGCCAGCCCCGCCAGCCAGCCCCATCTGCGCTCTGCTCTCTTCTGGTTTCTTCTCTCTCTCATGTCCCTCACCTTTTCTTTTTCTTGTCTTTTCCCGTCTCTATCTTCTCAGAGCTTTCCTCTGTCTTTTCCCTACTCCATCCGCTTCCTTACTCTTCTCCACACATAGACCACTTTCCCCTTGATCTGCTCTTCCTTTATCACTCCAAACTCCCTGCTCCGGCTGTCCAGAGAACTCTCCCTGTTATCCCCCAGCACAAACACCTCTCCTTCCCCTACTTCATACGGGTACTCGATGCTGCTCTCACTCTTCTCTTTTCCTACCGCATACTTCTCTTCCTGCGTGACCTCATTCCTTCTTACCTTCCCGCTTCCTTCTTCGATCTCTATCTTATCTCCGCTCTTTCCTGCCACTCTCTTCAGCAGCTTCCCATACCCCGTCTCGATCACCGCTACTTCTCCTACCTCGATCTCTCTCCCTCTCCGGTATACGATCACGTCTCCCTCCTGGTACGACGGGTACATCGAATCTCCCCATACCATCCGTATCCCGATTCCCAGCGTCAGCACGTAGAGCACCGCCAGCACAGCCGCTGCTCCTGCCAGCACAACCGCTCTCCTTCTCCTTCTTCTTCTCTTTCCGAGCTCTCTTCTTTCCTCTTCTACCAGCCTCTTCAGCCTTGCAAGCCTCTCTCTTCCCATCGGCCCTCTCTCTCTTGCTCCTCTATCTCACTCAGCAGCCTCTCGTATGCTTCCCCGCTTCGGTTCAGCTCCTCCCGGCTTCTTCTTACCAGTCTCTTCAGTTCCTCTCTCTCTTCCTCCGCCTGCCGTTTGATCCGCCCTGCCTCTTCTCTTCCTTCTCTCCGGATCTCCTCCGCCTCTCTTCTGGCCTCTTCAAATACCTCTCCTAACAGCCTTCCGCTCCGGCTCTCGAACTCTTCGATGCTCATTCCTCTTCCGGCAGATACAGGCATTTCCCTTCCTGTCCTTCGCTCCGCTTTCCTCTCCCGGTACCCGGACAGCTCTGCTTCCAGCTCTTTCTTTCTCTCCCTCAGCATCTCCGCTTCTTTTCTTAGCTCCCTCGTCTCCCCGTACAGGCTTTCATTCCTCTTCATCTGCTCCAGGAACATCTCATAGATCTTCTCCGCGCTTTCTTTTCCTTCCTTATATAATAGAAGCACTTCCTCTTTCTTCCTCAGTTCTCTCTCATGCTCCTTTTTCTCTTCCTCCATCTGTTCCAGAAGGTCGTACAGAAAGTCCATCACTTCTTCTTTCTGGTAGCCCATCAGTCCCGTCCGGAATGTGATCCTTGCCAGTTCCTTTTTCTCCATATCCGTTCCCCCTTCTTTCCCAGACAACAGCCTAAGACAACCATCTGCCTTCTCCTTGGCTGATGCCTGTCTTACATTCTATTTATTCCACATATTAATTCTTAACTTCATTCGGTTTTGTATATTGAAAATTCAGATCAGAATACTTCAGCTTACTTCCGTATTTAACTGTCAACTATTCTAATTATCTGTATATTTATCCTTGAAAGTTGTCGTAAAGTATCTTACTTTACGACATAAAATGACTTAAATCGCGGCGTATCTACATACTATTTTTAATAGTATAGCATTATAGCTGACATATGACAATAATAAGATGACCGAAAATGTGCAAATCACGTCTTTTTTTAATCACTTTTTCATTTCAAAACTTGATTATGTGCAGTTAGGCGCAGTTTTTGCGTCAGAATTACCGTCATTTTTTCAGTTATAGAAATATAAATCTATTGAAAAACATTTCTGAATTAGTTATATAATTTTACTGATAAACATTTGGTATCTTTTTCCACTTGCTTCTTGCTGGAATATGTTGGTAAATTATATTGATGCTGTTTTTTCTTCAGAAATGCAGATCATTATGGGATTAGAAAAGAAGGAGGATTTCAATGCCGCGCAGAGGTGAAAATATTTACAAACGAAAAGATGGGAGATGGGAAGGCCGGGTCCTCCAGGGATATGATTCTTTTACGAATAAAGCCAAATATCGTTCCGTCTATGCTCCTACATATAAAATGTTAAAGGAAAAACTGCGTGCTATGCAGATGGAAATGCCAGTATTCCCATCTGCCCTTCCTGCTTTCGTTCAAAGTCCGGTTCCTGGCTGTTCTATACAAACAGTACGCTATGGTGACTGGCTGTGGAAATGGTTTCAGGAGTATCGTCAGCCTGACATTTCCTGCAAAGAATCAACCTATGCCATTTATTCCGGCATAATACAAAACCATATTATTCCGGTTCTTGGGACCATACCCCTCACCCAGATAAATTCCAGTCTTCTGAATGACTTTTTCTACTCCAAACTCAAAAACGGACGGCTGGACGGTCATGGTGGGTTAAGTCTGAAAACAACTACAGATATCTACAGTATTATTAATTTATCTCTCTGTCAGGCACAGAGAAATGGACTAATACATGAAAATCCATGTAAAAATGTTATTATCCCCAAACGTAGAATGCCTGAAACGCACGCATTCACCAAGCAGGAACAAAGCTGTTTGGAATCTGTCCTGATTAATGAAGTGCATCCACTGTCATTAAGCATTTGGATCGGTTTATACACAGGTATGAGGCTGGGTGAAATTGCGGGGCTGCGCTGGATTGATATCAACCTTACAGACAACTGTATACATGTACGGCATACTCTTCAACGCATTATGAATGTTTATCAGGCAGAACCGCAGAATTACAAAACAAAGATTATACTGGGAATACCAAAAACAGAAACAAGCATCCGTACAATACCGATTCCTAATATGATTGGACATCTTCTGAATCAGCTTGTTCACGCTGCACCTGATCATTGTCTCCCTCCAGACCAATTTGTCATCTGCAAAAATGATGGATCATTTTATGAACCTAGAGCATACCAGAGATACTTTAAGAAAATTGCCCGCAAAGCGGAACTGGAGCACTTTAATTTCCACTGTCTCAGACATACCTTTGCCACCAGGGCAATTGAGCTTGGAATGGACCCAAAGACCCTCAGCGAGCTGTTGGGACACGCTCATGTAGAAACTACCCTGCGCCGTTATGTCCACTCTCAGAACGAGCATAAAAGAAATGAAATGAAGAAACTGGAGGGTGTTTTATCCAGTCCGGATCATTTTTATAACAGGGAACCATCTTAATTTTATTTACCGTCACATTTACCGTCAATTAATTAGACAAACAATAGATTATGTCTATAGCAGATAACTGCAGGAAGATTTAAGATAAAAGCATATCTTATTTGAAATGGGGCGCAGTACTATGACCTTGGATCGAAAAATAAAACAGGCAGCTTTTTATACCGGCCTGTCCCATTTATTGAGGGGAAAATCAAAATCCGCAGAGCGTACCGCACGAAATATTCTTGATTTCGGATTGACCATAAATCATGAATCGCCTTCTGAACAAGAAAAAATAAGACTCTGCAGAGAATTGCAGAATCTTATCAAGACTACTGATTTAAAATGCATTTATCAATGGTCTCTGGAACAGTTTCACTTATAGCAGCTCATTTTCTTCCAGATACCGCTCATAGGCAAACTTCTCACAATTGCGGGCCAGTTTCTTTAACTGACCTGCAATTTTTTCAGGCTCTTCTTTCATACCCCTTTTTACCCAATCCATAATCACTCCGCAGATACCATAGGCGAAAAACCCGGCATAGGATAACTTATCTTCTTCGGGTACTACATGATGGACATCCAGCTTCTCCATTGCTTCCTGAAAGAGAGTACGGCATATATTCCAGAGATAATCCTGAAAGCACTCCCCCTCATTCTTTATTGTATTGCTGTAAAATCCCTGCTCCACACGCATCTGTCTCAACAGTCCCAAAACTTTTTGATCCCAGTTATCCAGATTGATACCATCAATCACATTGCAAAATCCTTCATTATAATAAATCCAGTTCAGAAGCTCGAATTTATCTTGAAAGTGATAATAGAAAGTCTGCCGGTTCAGACCACATATATTTGTAATATCGGATACCGTAATCCTGGCAAAGTTCTTTTGTGCCGTCAGCTTTTTTAATCCCTCTGCTATAGCTTTCTTTGTGATAAGAGAATCTGACATAGACTACCTCCCGAATGTAAACTTTATTCTCATAGTATAACATGTTCCTCCGGGTTTGCAACCACATATGCGGAACGGAACAAAGTGGGCAAGCTCACTTCAACGCTCCCCTTCCCCTCACTCATGCGGGACTTGTACGCATTGCACGCCGAAGCATTCAAGTACGCCTCGGCGTACTTGCTGCGAGCCGCACGTCATGCTTTACATGACATAATACATCTGTGCGGCTCTGCAATCCGCCGGAGGCTTTATCCTGGAAGGAGATTAGGCTCCCACCAAGACGAGTTTGTTATTTATTCACTACCTATAGAGGTGGGAGTCTTATCTACTCCCATGATAAAAAAAGATCCGAAGATTATTCTTCGGATCTTAAAAGGCGACAGCCGGATTTGAACCGGCGATAAGGGTGTTGCAGACCCGCGCCTTACCACTTGGCTATGTCGCCGTATTAACTTTTGTAGTGACTCCGACGGGAATCGAACCCGTGTTACCGCCGTGAAAGGGCGATGTCTTAACCGCTTGACCACGGAGCCGTTTCTCTCTTCTTCTCTCAGGCCTCTCCCGCCTTACCTCCCCGAGTAGGGCTCGAACCTACAACCCTTCGGTTAACAGCCGAATGCTCTACCATTGAGCTATCGAGGATTATCTTTCCCTGAAAG
>NZ_JAWDIX010000006.1:0-153468 GCF_032380675.1 Anaerolentibacter hominis | reverse complement strand
TTCTAGGTTGTAATCTTCTCTCGAAGTTACGCGTTCTTTTTTCTGAAATCTTTGGATCGAGAATCTCTTCTCTTTCCTGGAATTTTCAAGGTTGTTTTACTGTTCTGTTATCAAGGTTCTGTTGTGCTGTTTTTGCGACAGCTCATATAGAATATCATGGAAAATCGACCCTGTCAACCCCTTTTATGAAGAATTTTATACAAAATTCTTTTTCTCTTTTCCCTCTACGGACACATGGATAAATTTCCTTATTTATCCATTTCCCAGGTCTCTGCTTTATGCCGGTTTTATTCAGGATACCTCTATTTTATGGGGACAGGGCCGGACAAATACTGTACTTTTTTGTCCGGCCCTGTCATATTACAGCAAGATCACCCGCAGCTCACTGGTGTCTGCTGTATACCCAAACCATATCTCTATTCGTTTCGCAGCGCATCGATGGGATTGAGCCGGGCTGCTTTGCTGGCCGGAAGATAGCCAAATCCCACACCGATTCCCACCGAAACACCGAAGGACAAAAGAATCGCCCCAAAGGATGGCGTCGCCGTAAGCCTGTCAAACGTCGATGTCATGGTGCTGGTCATACCCTGCATCAGGCTTACCAGAATGATGACACTTCCTACACCGATAATAATGCCCAGCATCGTAAGGAAGGAACGCATCTTGCTACCCATGATACTCCGTCCTGCCAGTTTGAACGCTTCCCAAAAATTCATTTATATACCATGCCTTTCCCGTTTTGATCCCTTCACAAAGCAGGAACCGGCGTGGCCGCGTTTGGCTGAAAGGTTTCTTTCGGCCTTTCATCCTGCTTTCTGAATTCTTCTGTCGCACCGTCGAACATAACTCTGCCGTCCTTGATCTGCACGACTCGTTTAGCCTCCATTGCTATTGCTTTATCATGGGTAATCAGAACAATCGTATTGCCGGACTCGTTCAGCCGTTTTAATATACCTAATACTTCTGTTCCGGTTCTGGAATCCAGTGCTCCGGTTGGTTCATCCGCCAGGATCAGAGAGGGATTCCCCACCAGCGCCCGGGCGATGGAGACTCTCTGCTGCTGTCCGCCGGAGAGCTGTGTAGGCATATGTCTCCACTTCTCCCCGATTCCCACCTGTTCCAGCGCTTCTTTTGCCCGCCGGACCCGCTCCGGTCCTTTTATCCCCGCATAGAGCAGAGGCAGCTCGACATTTTCCAGAAGATTCAGCTTAGGGATCAGATTATACTGCTGGAATACAAAACCAATCAGGCGGTTTCGGATATTTGCCAGGGCATCCCCGTTCATATGGCCTACATCCTCCCCGCTTAGAATGTATTCTCCTGAGGTAGGCACATCCAGGGCACCGATAATATTCATAATCGTAGATTTTCCGCTGCCCGATTTACCCATAACTGCCACGAATTCACCTTTCCATATTTTAAGGCTGATTCCGTCGGCGGCGTGGATGCTGTCATCCCCCATTTCATAGATTTTATAAATGTCCTTAAGTTCAATCAGCGGCTTTTTTTCCAAAGTTTCAGACAATTTCCAAACTCCCTTCTATCTTTAAGCCTGCAATCTTAATTTCTTCCCGGTCCGCCGCCTGACATTCCGCCGCTGGGTGCCCCACCGCTTGGCATCCCACCGCTCGGCATCCCGCCGCTTGGCATCCCGCCTCCCATGCCGCCGTCCATCATCATGGACCCTTCGCCGTCACTTTCCTTTGAAGTTGGAATAGTAATTACTTCTATATAAATGATGTCTCCCTCTGACAGTCCGCTCTGTATCTCCACATTTGTGCCGTCTGTGATACCAAGTGTTACCTCTGCAGCATAAAATCCTTCCGGTGTCTGACGAAAAGTTCCTTTGTCGTCCTGCTCCCCGGCTACCTCCTGCTGTGCTCCGTTCTCAGCCTCGCCCTTTACATACACAATGTTTCCTCTGCTGACAGCGCTGACCGGTATGGCTATTACATTTTCTGCAGACTCCGTGACTATTTCACCCGTTACATTCATACCGGGTAGGAGTTCTCCCACTTCATCCATTCTGACCGTAACTGGATAGCTGGTTACTCCGCCGCTTGTGGTTCCGCTGACACTCACCTTCTCCACTTTGCCGGTCAATGTAATGCCATCCAGCGCATCTACCGTCACATTCACGGTCTGGCCGGTCTGGATGCTCTTAATATCTACCTCATCAATAGCCATATCGAACGTCATCGCGGACATATCATAGATGACAGCCATTGCACCGGCGCTGTTCTGATTATCCAGGGTGTCTCCCTGTTTCACATTTTTTGTAATAACCGTCCCTGATATGGGAGCTGTAATTGTATAATTATCCAGCGTCTCCGACTGATTTTCCAGGGAGAGTTCTGCTTCCTCCAGGGATGTCGCCGCATTGTCAATCGTGTCCTCAATGGAATCACTTTGCAGCGTCAGGATGGTTCCGCCTTTTGTGACGTTTCCTCCCTCTTTCACAGAAAGAGAGGCAACAGTCCCTTCCACCTGGGCTGTGACAGATTTCTCTGTGCTGACTTCAAAGGTTCCCGCACTGTTGCAGGCAATGCTGCCGACTGATGCTGTAGCCGTCTGTCCGGCAGTGATTCCACCAGGATTTTTTACTTTGATCACAATATTTTTTACCAGCATATTACCGTCCGCCGCTTCCTCCACACCGCTCACCTGGCTCACCGTTCCGCTTACGGTTTCCAAACTGTCTGTCAACTGCACTGACGCTTTCTTTCCCACCATAGCGGAGGTAACATCCAGTGAGTTAAAGGGAATTGTGAGCAGCATGGTACTGTTATCGTATATATCCGCAATCACGGTTCCTGCTTTTATACTGTCTCCATCCTCCACATAGAGTTTTTTGATGACTCCCGACGCATTCGCCGTTACCTTCAGGTTTTCTCTCTGCTTTAGTGCCTTATTATAAGATTTCTGCGCTTTCTCCACGTTCAGCTTGGCACTTTTCAAATTTTTCTCCGCATCCGTGGTATCAATCTGATATAATACCTGCCCTTCCTTCACCTCGTCCCCTTCCTCAAAGTCGGAGGAAAGGATTTCACCGGATACCAGAGAGGTCACATTATATTGGTTGAGCGGCTCGATCGTCCCCGTGCCAGAAATAGTATTTACAATGGTACTCCGGGATACGGTTACCTCTTCGTAAGTAGTCTCCGCTGCCGCCTTGGAACCCTTGATATAAGAAATTCCCGCAAATCCCCCTGCGCCCAGTACCACTACCGCAATTACAAGGATCAAGATTTTTTTCTTTTTTGAGATAGCTTTTATTTTTTTCATGTTAATCCCCATTTGGAGCGCCACAAACAGCCGTATGAAATATCATCCCGTCATTTTGGTCTTTCACACGGAGCCGCGCCTTTAACTGTTCTTTTTCGTTGCTACAATTACCCTGATTTTCCCACATCTTGACGGGCTCTGGTCGTAGTAACCGATCAAGCTGAATTTATCCAGATCGTTTACCTTGGAGAGCGTTGTATAATAATAGGTAACTGTTCCGTTTACCGTCTCCTTCAGGTAGACTGCTGCCTGGTCAGAAATTGGATAGGAAGCAGACACTGTTTTCAGGGTCGTGCTATTAACGGATACCGCATATGCGCTGCTTAAGTTCCGGATACTGGTCAGCTTATTCTGGCTGACCCCAAATCTGCTTGGTCCTTCCGCAGCTCCGAAGATAAAGCCGTTTGAGCTGTAGCTGCTCTGTGTGCCTTTTATATCATAGGTATAGCTGCCGGAATAATTGTTGTTCCCACTGGTTTCTGTCACGCTGGTCAGCAGGCCGTACTCATACAAATCGCCCGTAACGTCATTTAAAATCAGCTCTGTAATTTTCCCCGCATCGTTTACCCCGCAGTACAGAATATCCGCATAGTACAGTGTTACGCCTGCAAGCCGTTCCGGGTAAATGGTTTTGCTGGTTTCAGAATTATAGTCAAGGATGTGAACATCCTCCGCTAACAGGGTGGAGCCCAGCCGTGTGCCTTCGTCATTAAATGTCCCTGTTACCACGGTCTTTTCCAGGGTGCTGATCTTCATCACCCCATCCGCAGCGGCAGCCTGAACCAGCGTACCGGCAGACAGTTTTTTCTCACAGTTATACTGATAGGTATTTCCCTGAGCATCAATCATTGTTATAGAATATGTTGTTCCGATGCTTCCATCCGGCTCCGTGATACTGCGTGAACTGCAGGCAGTCACGATGCCGCAGACATCCGAATTTACAGAGGATGGTTCAATTACATCTACCACAGTTCCGTCCTTGCCAAATAGAAGGGTTACTGTATCACCCGGCTGGAAATTGCCGAGGGTGGAGACAGCAATGGATGCCTTCTGGCTGCCCAGTGTATAGGCATTGCCTGCAACGGTAATACCGGTAGGTGCGATCCGGTCCGGATCTGCCGATTCATAGGTGCCTGTCACTTTATCGCTGTAGGCCCAGACCGTTTTCAAATTCTTGGAATAGTAGAGAACATCATAGGTACAGATGCTTTCTTTGCTGCTCGTTTCTCCATTCCGGTAATAAACCGCTTTGGATGCGGAAAAAGGCAGCTGTGAAGTCCAGTCCGCTGCTGCAGTCACCGGGCCGGTCATCTGTGTGCTGATCAGGCTCAGATAATCCAGTTCCCCTGCAGAGTTCAGTGTATAGCCCAAGGTTTCCGCATAAATCTGTCCCGTTTTTGTATCGGCGGTCATTGTATTATAAAACAGGTTCATACAGTTTTTTCTGGTCAGCTTGGAGGTATTCTTGCTGACTGTTATGTTTTTATCCAGCCCCTTGGACTGATAGAGGGCCATCTGCCCGTCAGTAACTACCCCTGTAAAATCCGAAGCTGTATATCCAAGCAAACCGGTTATCCCTTTGACCGCCTCCGCCAGTGTAATTTTCTGGGAAGGTTTAAACGATCCGTTCAGGTAGCCGGACATCCAGCCCTGTTCTACTGCTATTTTTATGTAGCCGGCTGCCGAATGTTTGTAGGTCACATCCTTAAATAAGGAAACCTTAACAGATGACGGCACCTTATCTTTATAGGAAGAGGCCATGACCAGCATCTTGGCAAACTGGGCCCTGGTCACTTTCTGGGACAGCTGCATATCCCCGTTCTTATCAGGTGTCATAATTCCAAGGGCGGTAATTACCTGTTCCACCTCACTTTGGGATGGGTCCGCCTTGGCTGCATTTACATTCTGTGGTCTATTACAGACTGAACTGACCGCCAACAGCAGGCAGAACAGCACCAGGCCGGTTTTTTTCTTCATAAGACACTTCTCCTTCCGTTCGTTCCATTTCTTTACTTTTTCTACTTTAGCAAAGAAATCTTAACCGTTCTTTATGTCATTTCTTAAAAAACCTTAACCAATCAAAAAGGAAGCGGAAAATCATTTCGTTTTCCGCTTCCTTTTCCCTGATTTCTATTCCTGAGCAGAATATACCGGAAGTTCCAGTTCCAACCGAAAACAGGTTTCATCCTGAAAAACCGTTAAGGCTCCGCCCAGTTCCTCCATCATCCTTCTGCTGTTTTTCAGCCCAATTCCGGTGCTCTCTATATGGGTAGTCACCCGGTTTCGCTCGTTTTCAAATGTGATTCGGATATGATTGCCTGTCAGGCCGGCCCTCACCTGGATTTTGGTTTCCGGCGCCGCATACTTCATCAGGTTGGAAAAAATATTGTCAAATACCCGGCACAGATTATCAATATCTACCTGTATCTGAAAATTAGCTTCCACCATATCAAAGCAGACGGAGAATCCCTTTTCCTGGAGTAAAACAATATGCTCCTCCACCAGCTGAGTCAGTGTCTCCCTGCCGTCATAGCTTTCCAATTCCGGTTCTTCTGCCTCCTCCTGGTTAAAGGCCAGGAAATATTCAAACAGCTTATCCGAAAGTGCTTTAATCTGATACGCCTTCTCCCTGCATTTATGGATATACTGTTTAAGCTGATCCTCATTTTTGTATTTCTCATACTCTATTATGTCCAGATAGCCGATCTGGGTGGTAAGAGGTGTCCTCAGATCATGGGACATCGCTGTGATCAGATCGCTGTTGGCTTTTCTCGCAAGGCTTTCATTTTCCAGGCGGTCTACAAATGACTTGCGCATTTCATCAATACAGACCGCAAGCTCCGACAGCTCGTCATGTCCCTTTACCGTAATTATCCGGTCAAGGTCTCCCCCTTCCAGCAGATGCACCTCATCGGAAAGCTGATTCAAATAGCTGATCCACTTCTTCAGCGTACATATCATGATAATAAGAAAAACCGCGAACGCCGCTGCAATGGCAGCCAGGTTTACAATTTCCAGATAAGTTCTCTGGAAAAATCCTACCAGATCTGCCGACGCCTCCCCGTCTGCAAACATCAGGGTATGAGGCCCCCAGAAAAACTGCGGTGTCTTCTCCTTCTCATCCCCCTTCTCCGGCATATGCATCCCTTCCGGTTTGTCTTCCTTCTTTCCGGCGCCGCTGTTGGAATCAAATACCAGCTCGCCGTCCTTATACACTCTCAGAAAAATATCCTGCTGCCCTTTCACCCAGGCTTCCAGCGCTTCCCAATCTCCGGAACTAATCTCCTGCTCTGTCACATAGTCCTGCAGTTCGCCCAGCTTCTTTTCAATCCGTGTCTCCATAAATTCCGGGTCGGAGAAGTGTCTGATCAGGATCGCCCCCGATATCCCCCGGATTGCCAGAAATACTACGCCTGCCGCTGCCAGAGAGAGAAACACCAGGAGAATTAACTTTGTCCCCAGGCTGATTCTTTTATATTTTTTCTTTCTCTGCTTGTTTCTGCTACTCAACGCGATACCCCTTTCCCCAGACCGTCTTTATATACTGCGGGTTCTGCGGGTCTTTTTCCAGCTGTACCCGCAGCTTTCTGATATGCACCATCACGGTATTGTTGGATGAATAGAAATGGGGTTCCTGCCACACGCTTTCATACAGATTCTGAGCGGAAAATATCTTTCTGGGGTTCTTACACAGCAGCAGCAGGATCTGATACTCAATTTCCGAGAGATCCACTTCCTCTCCCTCCATAAACACTTCATTAAACCGGGTATTTACCGTGAGATCCCTGACCTTAATATAGGATTCATCCTCTTTTTCTTCTGCGCTCTCGACCCCTTTATAGACATAGTAACGTCTGAGCAGGGCTTTGACCCTGGAAACCAATTCCGGGTAGGAGAAGGGTTTGGATAAATAATCATCCGCCCCGGAGGAAAATCCCAGGGACTTATCAGAATCCTGGGTTTTGGCTGTCAGGAATAAGATCGGGGCTTTTGTCTTCTCCCGCATCTCTACGCAGACCCGAAAGCCCGACTTTCCAGGCATCATAATATCCAGGATAATTAACCCGATATCAGGGGAGAGCTTTTCCATGGCGTCCTGCCCGTCCTCCGCCTCGATTACTTCATACCCCTCGCTCTCCAGCAGAATATGTACCACATCTCTTATCTCCGGATTATCATCCACCACCAATATCTTTATCTTATCCATCACGGCCTCCCGCCTTCCTCTTAGCGTCATCTTTCCTTTATCTTATCAGGTACATGTGAATAAATTCTGAATCCGTCTCTTAAAAATTCTTAACAGCCTGAATCGAGTCAAACAAGCCTTCACGCTTCGCGAACTATCTTATTGAAAAAAGGGAGAGCCGCCCGCAAATACCGGCAGTTCTCCCTCTTCATCCGCGAAAGGACATTCCGGGCCTCAGCCCTTTGCCCTAATCTCAATATCAATCGTGCAGTCCGATACAAAACCGTGATTCATGGACAGAGAATACTCCACCCTGACCCCGATCCGATTCTCCGCCTCTTCCACCTGGATAAACGTGGTATCCATACCCATCAAAAGATCCCCAAAAGGCGTCTGATAAAATGTTTCCGACTTTTGCTTCTCCTGAAATATCAAATGGGTGTTGATCTCTCCTTCTTTATTCAGTTCCAGATAGTTCTCCCCGATTACCATGGTGTTTTTATGAGGATACTGATTTCCCTCATCATCCAGCATAATCTCATCGTATGTAATAATATGCCGGCCTTCCCGGTTCTCATATGTTCCCGCGGAAATTGATTGGATTGGTTCTTCCGAATCCGCTTCAAACTGCATCCCGGTCACAGAAACAATAACGTCCTTTGTCATTTGTTTCTTCACCTTTCTTCTGTTTAATACTGTTCAATATTTACATCGTTCGTTTCTTCCACCTCACAGGGCAGAATCGTGTTGGCAAATGCCTTAAACTTCTCTGCGCCGTCGCTTACAAAGAATTTATGCTCCGGATTCCGCTGATCCCGGCACAAATTCTGCTCCACCAGGATACGGTGCAGTTCCTGAGCCGTCTCATAGGCCGGATTTACCAGTGTAACCGCCTCGCCCATTGCCTTCTGGATGGTATGCCGGATCAGCGGATAGTGAGTACACCCCAAAACCAGCGTATCTACTCCATAGCCCTTCAATTCGCTGGTATACCGGTCCGCCATCTCCACCGTAACCGAATCATAGAGCATACCTTCCTCTACAAGGGGCACAAAAAGCGGACAGGCTTTTCCATATACCTTGATATCCGGATTGATATCCTGGAGATAACGGGTATAAATGTTGCTGTTTATCGTTCCTTCCGTACCGATCACACCGATACGTCCATTCTTCGTTGTACGCGCGGCGGTTACCGCACCTGGTTTGACTACTCCGACCACAGGGATACTAAGCTCCTGCTTAATCGTCTCCAGTGCATACGCACTCGCCGTATTGCAGGCCACAACGATCGCTTTTACCCCGTAGGACAGCAGAAACTTTACAATCTGCCTGGAATACCGTATTACCGTCTCCCTGGATTTGCTGCCATAGGGCAGGCGGGCGGTATCCCCAAAATATATAATCTGTTCGTCCGGCATCTGCCGCATAATTTCTCTTGCAACTGTAAGGCCGCCGATACCGGAATCAAATACCCCGACTGGACATTCTCTGCTCATCCGGCTCCCCCTATCTTTCAAATGCCAGGTCGATCAAACGCTCCACAAGCTCCGGCTTGGAAACTCCCTCTGCCTCCCAGAGCATGGGATACATGCTGATGCCGGTAAATCCGGGCATTGTATTAATCTCATTAAATACGACCTGATTTGTGCCGTTTTCCAGGAAAAAATCCACCCTGGAAAGCCCGAAGCCGTCTACCGCCCTGAATACCGCCATAGCCGTCTGCCTGATCTCTTCCGCCGCATCCCCCGGAAGCTCCGGTGAAAGTACGGTTTTGGACTCCGCACTGTGATACTTGGCCTCATAATCATAAAAGTCTGCGGCCGCCAGGATCTCTCCCACGCCTGTGGCCATAACCTGGTCTCTTCCGCCCAGCACGGCGCACTCCAGCTCTCTTCCGCTAATAGTCTCTTCCACTAATATTTTTCTGTCGTGTTCTGCCGCCATATGTAAACCCGAGGTAAGTTCTTCTCTGTTATGTGCTTTGGAAACGCCCCTGGAAGAGCCCGCATTAGAAGGTTTGATAAAGACAGGATAGCCAAGCTTTTCTTCCACATCCTTAACGATTCTCTCCATCTCTCCGAACTGCTCCGCTAACACCGGCACATACCTGGCCTGCCGGATTCCCAGTGAATCGGCAATAACCTTGGTAAAAAACTTATCCATGGACACACCGGAAGCAACCACGCCGCAGCCCACATATGGGATACCGGCCAGTTCCAGAAGGCCCTGGATCGTGCCATCCTCCCCGCAAAGACCGTGGAGAACCGGGAAAACAACATCCAGTTTCACTTCCGTTACTCCGCCATTCTCCATGAGAATTGCACATTTCTTCTGTGCGTCCGGCAGAATCGCCGCCGAGACAGTGCTCTCCTTCCACGCACCGGTGGGAATATCCTCCGCTCTGTCTGCTTTAAGCCATCTGCCCTCTTTTGTTATACCAATCAGGAGAACCTGATATTTTTCTTTATCTATATTCGCAATAATTGTTCCGGCTGAAATCAAAGATACTTCATGCTCTGAAGACTGTCCGCCGAAAAGTACAGCTATGGATTTCTTTTCCATATCCAGACTGCCACCCTTTCTGTTTTCTACCCTTGCATATCGCAGGTCCGCCTGCGATTCCTGGCCCCGCCTTGTTTGCCGGCCGCCAAGTTTCCTGTATAGTGTAACTTATTTTCCAAAAATCTGCAACAGCTTAAAGCGAATAGAAACCTTACCGTTATGGCTCGTTACTGCCTCGTATTCTTCCTCGGTCAGATTCTCCTTCAGTGCTTCTTTTCCGTCTTCACTGACCACATCATAGGAGGAATCCACAAAACAAAGAGACGGGAATAATACGCACCACCAGTTCTGTCCCTCTGCCTCTCCCAGCTCAATTCGCAGAGCTTCGTATTCTCCGGCGGGGAAAACCATGTCTCCATATTGTTTTTCCGGAAAGTCACAATTTGTAATTTTTCCGCTTACCTCATACGTATAACCATTCTCCTTTACTACTTTTTCTGCTTCGGAAACAATGGAATCCATATTGGAGCTGACCAGTTTCCTTGCCTCATCCAGGTTCTCTGCTTCTATTAACATCTGCTGCAAATCAGAGACGATTTTATCTCTTACTTTATATTTTATGTTTTGATCCTCCTGACTGTCACTGTTTGCCAGTACATGGAAGCGAAGAATTCTGCGGGCGATATCCTGCTGCATTTTCCTTTGTTCCGCCTGATAGAGCATGCCGGCCGACATAGCTATGATCAGGAAACAAATTACCAGTTTTTTCAATTTTTTCATATGCAGAGCCTTCCCGCTTTTTTACCGGTTATACGCTTTTTAGCTTTTTCCTTGCTTATCCCTCTGTTTCTCCGTATAATGTATACAAGATACAAAAGAGTATGGCAGGCTAGCCTGCGATATGCAGGGGGATATGTTTGAAACATTCGTTTCAAACTTCTTATTGACGCAGTATCGCAAGCAGGCTTGCGATATGCAGGGGGATAACTATGAATTCAATTTCACTCCAGGCACTGGCTAAAATAAATCTGGGACTGGACGTCCTCGGCAAACGGGAGGACGGCTATCATGAGCTTCGTATGATCATGCAGACGATACGCCTGGCTGATCAGGTTTACCTGAAAAAGACAAAGGCCCCGGGTATCCATTTTAAGACGAACCTTCCCTATCTGCCCTGCGATGAGCGCAATATCGCCTGGCAGGCTGCCTCAATGATAATGAAAGAATTCTCCATTGAGGAGGGTATTTTTATTTCCCTGAGTAAAAAGATACCGGTGGCTGCCGGTCTTGCCGGCGGAAGCAGCGATGCGGCGGCGGTGTTAGTCGGGATGAACCGGCTGTTTCACCTGGATCTGCCGAAAAAAGAACTGATGCAGAGAGGGGTGCAGCTGGGCGCTGATGTACCCTACTGCATTCTGAGAGGTACGGCTCTCTCCGAAGGAATCGGTGAGATTTTAACCCCTCTGCCTCCGGTTCCGGATTGCTGTGTCGTTATCCTAAAACCAGATTTCAGTGTATCGACCCGGTACGTTTACAGCCATCTGCGTGTGGGCCCCGATACCCGGCATCCTGACATTGACGGGATGTTACAGGATATAGCGGACGGAAGTATTAACGGCATTGCAACCAAATTGGGCAATGTATTGGAAGAAGTAACGATTCCGGTTCATCCGGAGATTGCACAGATAAAACAAACTATGCTTGACTGCGGCGCTCTGGGCGCCCTGATGAGCGGCAGCGGGCCTACTGTATTCGGCCTCTACAGCTCTTTTGAAACAGGCCGTAAAGCCTGCGGGCAGCTCCGCAGGATATATCCTTCGGCCTTCACATTTTATACTTCTTTTTACAATGTACGGAGGAAAAGCAACGATGAAAAACGATATACAGATAGTAATGAATGAGTACCTTCCGCTCCGGGACGTTGTATTTGAGACGTTAGAGCGGGCGATTCTCATGGGAGACTTAAAACCGGGCGAGCGCCTAATGGAGATCCAGCTGGCTAACCGGCTGGGGGTAAGCCGTACTCCGATCCGGGATGCTATCCGCAAGCTGGAGCTGGAGGGCCTGGTTGTCATGATTCCCCGAAAGGGGGCCCAGGTTGCCAAGATATCGGAAAAAAGTCTGAAAGACGTACTGGAAGTCCGCTGCGTGCTGGAAGAACTGGCTGTGGAACTGGCCTGCAACCGGATTACTGAGGACGCCATCCGCAAACTAAAACTGATTACCCGCGATTTCAAGACAGCTATCAACAACAAGGATCTCACGAAAATAGCCGATAAAGATATTGAGTTCCACGATGTGATTTACAGCGCCGGCGGAAATGAACGGCTGGTGCAGATTTTGAATAATCTGCGGCTGCAGATGTACCGCTACCGGATCGAATATTTAAAAGATCCTTCCTCCCATGAAACCTTAATCCGGGAACATGAAGCGCTGATTGTATGCATCGAAAAGAAAGATGTGAAAAATGCCCGGGAAATTATGCGCAACCACATATATAATCAGGCAGCGACCGTGACCAAACGGCTGAAAACGGAAAATACGAAAGAATAGTGAAATAATCAAAACCGTCTCATTGCATAATGGAACGCATCGTACTAAGCTTAAGTCAGGAGGTGGCTGGAATGGCGAATGAAGATAAGAAAGATTTTAATGCAATGCTTCGCGACAGCAAGGACATGCCTAAGATTCAGATCATTACAGATCAGAAAAGCATAGAAAAGTATGGCGGGAACCAAATGTATTTCGCTCCGCCGGCTGACTATGATAAGATGATGAAACTGGTTCCCTTCGGAAAAGTGACGACGGTTGGAGAAATCCGCGAACACTTCGCACGTGTAAGCGGCGCGGATTTTACTGAACCCATAACGGCCGGCATATTTGTCTCCATTGCGGCATGGGCCAGTTATCAGCGCACTGAGAATGAAACTCCCTATTGGAGGACGTTAAAGGCAGGCGGTGAGTTAAATCCCAGGTATCCGGGCGGTGTCCTGGCCCAAAAAGAGAAGCTGGAAGCGGAAGGGCATACCATTCTTCAAAAGGGCAGAACCAATATAAAATACTATGTGAAGGATTTTGAACAGTGTTTGTGCGACTTTCATTAACTTATTCAAGTACGCCTCGGCGTACTTGCTGCGAGCCGCACGTCATGCTTTGCATGACATAATACATCTGTGCGGCTCTGCAATCCGCCGGAGGCTTTATCTTGGAAGGAGACTGGGCTCCCACCAAGACGAATTTGTTATTTACTCACCACCTATTGAGGTGGGAGTCTTATCTACTTCCATGATAAACCATACAGGAAAAGGCAGCACAGCATTCATAATGCTGTGCTGCCTGCCTGTTAAGACAAGGGTATTCTTATAAAGAGGGTATCACTATGGCAGTTAACGATTCTTTACAGCTGGCTCTTTAACAGTATCAGCTTATCTCCCGGTTTCACTTCTTCCCGCTCCAGACCGTTTAATTCCCTGATCCGTTCTCTCGTTGTACAGTAGGCTTTGGCGATATTCCAGAGCGTATCGTCTTCCCCTACAATATACCCGGCCAGCCCCGGCATGGCTTCCCATTTCTTCGGGTCCATTTCCGCTACATTAATATCTGTAATCATATCTTCTTCCAGCACACGGAACGCAATGGTGTCTAACATCAGTCCGGCACGCACTTCCACTTCGGTTCCGTCCAGCATAATTACATTCAGCTGATCAATGCTTGGGGTTATTTTATAGAGACAGCTGTCGTCAATTCCTTTCACCTCAACCGTTGTTGTAAATGGAATAATTCCTTTTCCTGCATTGATCGGCGCTTCATCTTCTTCCGCGATGTAAAGCACCTGAACTTCGATAACACCGTTGACCTCGATTCCGCCGTCCACAATGTTCTGGTCATCAATCTGAACGGAACCTACCGCGTTGCAGATCTGAAGAATTCTGGTATCCGCCGGCTTCAGATTAATCCGGTCGATAACCTTGGTCCTCACATTATTTTTCAGCAGCAGACTCTCGTACTGGGCCTGCTCTCTCTGCGCACTTATTTCTTTTCCCGGGCAGTACAGATCCCGGACAAGGTCTATCTCTTCTTCCTCATATAGCTTCATATCCAGCTCCAGCAGGATATCGGTAGAGAACACTCTCTGTTCCTGGTCCTCATCCGGTTTTACCTCCACCGTATTTTCCCTGGTCATGACCGAGATATCCGGGGTCATTCCCTCCCGGCAGCCGCTGCACTCCACAAACACGCTGAACGGCACATCGGTTTCCATGTATTCCACCGGGTGTTCCTTCAATTCTCCGGAATACAGGGCAAAGAAATGCAGATCACCCTTCACGTTGATTTTATCTTCCAGGACTTTTAAATCCGGATTGTTCAGCTGTACATCATAATAGAGCAGTTCCGAGACATTGCTCTTCCCTGTGGGCAGGCCCACATCTTCACGAATCCTCACAGTATCCTTTTTCTGTACCAGCAGGTTCGTGACAGCGATTGTCTTATTAAGAACTTCCAAATCTTCCCCGTCTTCCACGCCGACTGCGGTCTGTATATCATAAATCCGCTCGGCAATCAGCGTAAATGTAACGATCGCACGCACATTTACTTTTCTGGAGTTGATCGCGTGAATATTCAAGTCCTCCAGCATCCACTTAACATTGATGGTATCTCCATCCGATACCCCTTCCATGTGGATTGTCTCGTCAAACGGGATTTTCCCGCTCATATTATGTACAGGCCTGGCCTCAGACCCATTCCAGTATAATATGTTAAAGGAAAGAAAGCCTTTGACCTGGGCTTTTCCTTCCGTCACTCTTACTTCTTCCAGGGAGATATGCCCCTGCTCTTTAATGATTCGTTCCATATCCGGTTTGATATCCGGTACGTTGAAATCTTCTTCCATTGTTGACTGCAGATTCGTTTTAGCCCGCAGCTGGTTCATATGCACATTTTTTTTCAACAAATCCATCTCTGCAATTCTCCCTTCACTCCCCTGTAATGAAATAGCTTAACCGGTAAAACCGGTAATATATCGGGGTGGATGCTGCGGGCAGTCCCGGTTCCGGCGCCTCATCCGGATGCGGCGCCATAAAATCCCTGTGCTCTGCAGTATCCTAATCTTGTTATCATTTTTATTCGTGAAGGGGCAATTCTATGACAAAAAGAATCCTATAGAATAAAAACAGCCGGTCAATATGACCGGCTGTTCAAACTCCTGTATATCAGCAAAGCATCATCTGTACTTCCTTTGTAATTACATCTGTGTATGTATAAGACACCGTCTGGAGGTCGCTCTCATCCTCTCCAACTTTGATAACAAAGATACTGGGATAAGTCTCGCTTAAAACACCTTCCATAACATTAAATTTTCTCTTGCCGACGTGAGAGCGAATCTTCACGCGTCTTCCAAGGTTACATTTAACGGCTTCTCTTACATGGGCAACATCCATTTGCTTCATATTATCTCCACCTTATCTCGCGTTATGTATATACTATACCACATTTTGACAATGATGTCAAAGAAAATGAAGCTAAACCACAAAATATTGTATTGCCAATAAATTCCATAATCCGCCTCAGTCAAATACAACCATATTTTCCCGGTATTCCATTTTGACAGTTACAAAGGGAAATGTTTCACCGCCCTCGGCCATACTTCCATCCTCCGGACCAAGCAGGCTGGTCTCTATATGGATCTCTTCTCCGTCCAGATACACATTATCAACCGTAATACTGTAGCCCCCTGTGTCCTTTTTGCCAAATCCCACAACAATATAAAGATAATTGTCACTGTTGTAGGTCATCTCAAAGGGTTCCGCCTTCTTTCCCTCGATCAATTCCTTCAATTCATCCGGAAGCTTCGCGTCTTCTACTACGGTAAACGGGATCGGATCACCTTTCTTCTCCGCCTTATCCTTGGTTAGGCTGCAGCCTCCCAGAAAAACAGAAAAAGAAGCAGCCAGCAATAGAACAATGAGAATTCGTTTCATAAGAAAGACTCCTCGTTTTTTATCATTCTATTACCAACTGCTTCCGAACATACCTCACCAGGGCAGAAACCCTCTTTATACTTTCGAGTATATCGTCTTCGTACTGATTCCCTTCTGCATCCCCAGTTTGCCTGACAGAGCACTGATGATATCGGAGGGAGCGTCAACCGCCACGCTTACGATTGAGATTCCTCTTTCCCGGTACGGAACTCCCATCCGCCCTATAATATACTCACCGTATTGATGCAGGATCTCATTGAGAACACTGATATCTGCCGCTTCCCGGTTCTCCACTATAATCCCGATCAGCGCAACTCTCTTTTCTCCCATCTCTTCTCTCCATTCCGAAGCATCCCAAGTCTCTGTTCTTCCGCTTTTACTTGGGCTGTTTGCCGATATAAGCCAGAATACCGCCATCTACATATAGAATATGTCCATTTACAAAGTTGGAGGCATCGGATGCCAGGAATACACAGGGACCGACCAGATCGTCTGTGGTACCCCAGCGGGCTGCCGGTGTCTTGCCGATAATAAATGTATTAAACGGATGTCCATTCTCCCTCAGCGGCGCTGTCTGAGGCGTGGCAATATAGCCTGGCCCGATGCCGTTGACCTGGATGTTATATTCCCCGAACTCACTTGCCAGATTCTTGGTCAGCATCTTTAATCCGCCTTTTGCAGATGCATAGGCCGTTACCGTCTCTCTGCCCAGCTCACTCATCATAGAACAAATATTAATAATCTTACCGTGCCCCTTTTTAATCATGCCCGGCAGAACAGCTTTGGACACAATAAACGGAGCGGTTAAATCAATATCTATTACTTCCTTAAACTCATCCAGACTCATCTCCAGAGCCGGGATACGCTTGATCATACCAGCGTTGTTTACCAGAATATCCACGCTTCCCACTTCAGATTCAATCTGAGCGATCATATCCGTCACCTGCTTCTCATCCGTCACATCGGCAAGATAACCGTGCACGTCCACACCGGCCTCTTCATACGCCTCAAATCCTCTTTTCAGAGACTCTTCACTGTGGCTGTTAAAGCATACTGTCGCACCTGCCTGAGCCAGACCCACCGCCATAGCAAATCCAATGCCCTGAGATGCACCCGTAACCAGCGCTACTCTTCCATTCAATTTAAATGTGTCTAACATATCGTTTTCCTCCAATTCGAACCGGACCGGTTCACCCTTTATACTGATTATCTGGTTTCTCTCATTTTGCCTATATAGATCAAGGTGTGCAAGCCCACCTCAGCTCTCCTAACTCCTCAATCTTGAGGGGCTTGCACACTTTGCGCGCCGAGCGTAGTCAGCTTCGCTGACTTTTTCCTCTTACGCGAGTGCGCACCCTACCAGGATGGTTTTTATTACATAGGAAAGTTTAAAGAACTTTCCTATGTAATAAAATAGCACAGGATGATCCGGGTGTCAAAGCTCGGCTCTGGCCTCGGAATCCATGACACCAGAGAAGGATAAATTAACGGGGTATTACAATGTCCCTGTAACACCCCGCAAGAAAATCAATTCTATTTCAAATACCCGTCAGCCCAGAATCAGCCGATCGAATCCACCAGCTTCTGTACGTCCGTTTCCATCACTTCGCCTTTGGCATCCGCATCCTCCAGTGAGGTTCCCACCACACCATAATAGAACTTGATCTTGGGTTCTGTCCCGGACGGTCTTACACAGAGCCATGCGCCGCCTTCCAGATCATAATATAAAACATTGGATGCGGGAAGTCCGGTTGCAGAAACTTCGCCGGTCTTCAAATCCTTGATGGTATCTGCTTTATAGTCTCTGACCGCTGTTACCTTGTAGCCTCCCATCTGCACAGGGGGATTCTCCCTCAGAGCAGTCATAATCGCCTGGATCTTGCCAACTCCCTCGATTCCTGCCAGTGTAATGGATTTAACAGCATCCTTATAGTAACCATAGCGCTCATAGAGCTCCACCATGGCATCCCAGAGCGTCATATTCTTCGTCTTGTAGTAAGCTGCGGCTTCGCAGAGTGCCATCGTGGCAACCACACCGTCTTTATCTCTTGCATGAGTGCCGATCAGGCAGCCGTAGCTCTCTTCAAACCCGAAGAGATAAGTACCGCTGTGATTCTGCTCAAAGCCCAGGATCTGCTGTCCGATGAACTTAAAGCCGGTCAGGACTTCGATCAGTTTCACACCATAATATTTAGCAATGGCATCCGCCATATTAGAAGTTACAATTGTTTTGATCAGACAGCCGTCCTCCGGCAGCTTGCCGTCCCTGGCCTTTCTCTGGCTCAGTTCATAATCCGCCAGCAGGCAGCCCGACATATTTCCGGTCAGCGTAATGTACTCTCCGCTCTTATCTTTTACATATACTCCCAGACGGTCGGCATCCGGATCGGTAGCCAGAACCAGGTCGGCGTCCTTCTCCTTCGCCAGTTTAAGCGCCAGTTCAAACGCCTCGGCAGCTTCCGGGTTCGGATAGGATACGGTAGGGAACTCCCCGTCCGGAAGTTCCTGCTCCGGAACAACATAGACATTCTCAAATCCCAGTTCCTTTAACACCCGTCTTACCGGAACATTGCCGGTGCCGTGAAGGGGCGTATAGACAACTTTCAGGTTCTTTCCCTCTGCCTGGATGCTGTCCATATGGATAACCTGTTTCTTTAATTCCTCGATATACGGATCGTCGATATCTTTGCCGATCACCACATACAGGCCGTCTTTTACCGCCTGCTCCTTCGGCATCGTCTTCACCGTATTATAGTCGGTAACCGCCTTTACTTCATCCATGATTCCGCTGTCATGAGGAGGCGTAATCTGTGCGCCGTCCTCCCAGTATACTTTATAGCCGTTGTACTCCGGCGGATTGTGGCTGGCCGTAATATTGATGCCTGCGATACAGTGCAGCTTACGGACCGCATAGGACAGTTCAGGCGTGGGCCTTAAGGATTCAAAAATATATGCTTTGATTCCGTTGGCATTCAGACACAGGGCCGCCTCACTGGCAAACTCCGGTGACATTCTTCTGGAATCATAGGCAATAGCTACCCCTTTCTCCTGTCCGTTCAGTTTTACGATATAATTGGCAAGCCCCTGGGTGGTCTTACGCACCGTGTAGACATTCATCCGGTTGGTGCCCGCACCAATCACACCTCTGAGTCCTGCCGTACCGAATTCCAGTTCCGTGTAGAACCGATCTTCTATCTCTTTCTCATTATCTGCTATCCCGCGCAGTTCTGCCTTCGTATTCTCGTCAAAATAAGGATTGTTCAACCATTCTTCATAAATTTTTCTGTAGTCCATTGGAAAAACCCCCTGTCTATTCTTATACCTCTGCGGTCCCGAACATGGTTCCTGCAAAGGCTGAAACAGGCAGTATGCAAAAATACCGGAAGAGTGACAGAACCACCTCAGTCATTTCTGATGTCAAGCGGAAAGAATGCTCTTACCCCTCCCCGTCCTCCTTCTGTATCTGCCCGTCAAACACAAGCAATCCGCCCCGACGGGCAGGCTTGTTGGAAATATTATATAACAATTTGCCCGAAAATGAAAGTTTATCTTGCGTTTGTTTTTGCACTTTTAACAATTTTTCATAGTTGCGGTAGGGTACCCAGGATTTTTTCTTATTATAATAAAAGTTCATAACTTTCCAGAATTTTTCCGGATACCAGAGCAGGATGCCAAGCAGATGAAGCTCTTCCTCACTCAGCGGATAACTCCGGTTATATTCTTCCAGGATCATATCTCCCACCTTCATATTCCAGTCATGCTTTTCCATAACCTTCCGCAGAAAATAATACAGATCCGTCAGCTGCAGACCCGGGCCGCATTTATCAAAATTAGTCGTGGCCACACCGTCTTTTAAAATCAGAACATTGTGATATGTATAATTTCCGTGGCAGATACATCCGTCCTGGAGAGCCTTCCGTTCCAGCAGGGCGCAGTTATTCCCGGCAAAAAGCGCGGCAGCTTCTTCCGCCCTTCCATAGACTTCCGGAAACAGATTCAGAAACAGAGCTTCAAATTCATTTCTCTGCTTCTTCTTTTTCACATACCAGTACACCCTCTTCAATTCTCTGTTATGTTTTAAAAATATATCTCCAATGCTCTCAGGCCTGTCATCCGCCTCCAACTCCGCCGCCCGCAGCGTCTGCAGGTCCGCGCTTTTTCTTATCCTCATTCTGGCGTGCAGAAGTCCCAGGTTGGCAGCCGCCTCTTTTAAATCCTTCATCTCCCGCACGTTACATTCCGTTCCTTCAAACCAGTCCTTCACCACATAACGGTCCCCCAGACTGTCCACTGTAATCAAACTGTTTTCACGATTTGGCACATAGCTGTCTACCCGGCAGTAACTGGTTTTTTTAAGTTCTTCCTTCACCTGGTTTTCCATTTCTAACCCGGCTGGAGAAGTTGTTGTATTTTTACAGAGCTTCAGTCCCCTGTCTGTATCTAATAAAAGCGCACCCCGTGTGCGGCTGACCCGATTCACTTTGAAATCATACTGCCCCAATACCTCTTCTAATTTTTCATCCATGACAAACTCCTCCCAGGTAAACATTTCTTTTTCATCTTATGAGGAGGCCGTCTGTATTATGTGTCGATTCCTGCTTGGCTTCGGCTCTTTTTGCCGTCTGCCCGGGTCTTTAAAAGAGCAGAAAATTTCATTCTTCCATTCAACTTCCATAAGAAAAAGCGCCATAGGCGCTTTTTCTTACTATATTTTGTTTTCTTTTACATAGGATAACAGTACTACCTTTTGGTTCTTCTCCGGCTCATCCAGCACGATTTCCAGAAGCGCTTTCAGCATTGCTCCCATCTGCACACCAGGCTTCACGCCGGCCTGAATCAGATCAGAACCATTTACCGCCAGGCCCTTTAAGTCTGTACATTCTCCCCTTTCAAGAATCCCCTCATAGATCTCCTGTATATGGGATATTTCTCCCAGGCAATCCGGAGCGCCCTGCCGCTCCACCAGGATATGGGCCTTCTGGAAGATAAACAAAAGATCCATAAGCCCGGCTCCGATCTCATTTACCGCCCGGCGCACACCGGCAGGAGACGCTATATAGGGATAGTCCAGATATTTGATCAGCGCCAGGGCCGTATCTACAGTATAATTATCAAACTTATACCGGCGCAGAATCTTCCTGGGTTCCTTCATCTCATGCAGCAGCATGGCAAAACAGAGAATCGAAAACTCTTTGTCCCTTTCGGGGTACAGGTTGCGCAGCCTGTCGATCCCGGCCACCGCATGGTCCGCCCGCTCTCCCAGCTGGTCAAACTCCGGCAGAATCACAGCTGTAATACCAAGCTCCTGAGCAGCAAAAAGCTTCCAGGGATTCGGCGATATCAAAAGCAGGATCAGTTCCTCCCGGATACGTTCCACACTGATATCACGCAGATTATCCGCCCTGCCCTCCATCGCTTTTCTAGTATCCTCATGAATGGCAAAGCCCAGCTGTCCGGAAAAGCGGACCGCACGCATCATACGCAAGGCATCTTCCTCAAAACGCTCCGATGGATTCCCTACACAGCGGATCAGCCTCTGCTTCATATCATGAATCCCGCCGAACAAATCCACAATCCCTTCTCTGGGGCTGTAGGCCATGGCGTTGATGGTAAAATCTCTTCTGCACAGATCTTCCCTGAGCTTAGTGGTAAATTCCACCTCCCTGGGGTGCCTGTGATCCTCATATTCCCCGTCAATCCGGTAGGTTGTCACCTCAAAACCCTCTTTGCCCATGAGAACCGTCACCGTTCCATGCTGAATACCGGTATCCACCGTCCGGGGAAACAGCTCCTTTATCTGGGCAGGCTTGGCCGATGTGGTAATGTCCCAGTCGTTGGGCTCCCGGCCCATCACGCTGTCCCGGACACAGCCCCCCACCGCAAATGCTTCATATCCATTTGTCTCCAGCTTATCAATAATTGCCTCTACTTTCTTAGGCAGTTCAATCCGAATCATACTATTCCCCATTCCGGAGCATTGCGACGGGGCGAAGAGAAATTCGTGGAGACGATTTCTCTTCTGCCATAAAAGCTATTTGTGACGCTCCGGCACAAATAGCCGTATAAAAAATAAGTGTTATCGCACTTATTTTTTATACTGTTCCCCATTCCAATGTGCACTTCGCGCTAATGTACAGCCCTGGCGGGCTGTGCGCTCCGGCACGATATAATATCTACCGATATTATATCATATTATTTCCCCAATTTCGAAACAAAAACAGCCCGGCTTTACAGCCGGGCCGCCTGGAACATTAAGCTTTTAGTATTTTAAGGTAAACTTCTGATTCTTATCAGCCGCGAATACTACATATCCGCCCTTCGGAAGCTTCACGGAAGTCTTGCCGGATACGTACGAATGATTGAGGCAGACTCCATTGCTGTCATAAACAGCAAACGCGCCTTTCTTCGGACAGGTAACCTTCAAGGTCTTTCCAGCTGCTTTACTGCCGATCTTATACCATTTGGCATAGCCATCGGAACCAATCGTTACTTTAGAACCGGACTTTATAGAAAGAGTGCCGATACCCGCCTCTTCCACTACAGTCATACCGTTGGTTGTAAAATACTCTTTCCCGTCTTTCTTATAAAAATGTACGGTTGAGAGATCTCTGCCGCCCATAATCGGGACCTGAAGGAACGCTGTGGCATTGTTCTCATCTACAATCTTCATGGTGCCGAGATAGCCCTTCAGCGCAGGGTAATAATTCACACCCGCCAGCACACCGCTTGCCAAATAATTTATAGAAGAGTATTTCTCGGACAGCACGAAATAACGTTTGCCGGTCCGGTTCATCCATGCCTTTTCCACCGATTCGCTGATCGGGTTCTCTTCTATCTTCTGTCCCTGGTACTGATACATAAACGTATCGCCGATTTGGGGAACGACAACATAACTGCCGCTGGTGAGATAGGTCTCCCCGTTCTCTTCCTTTTCAAAGGATAGGAAATTTGCCCCGGTGCTGTCCACAAACACGCCGTCCTTATTATACGTACAGGTAATTACTTCGGAAGGATCTGTTGCAAAGACACTGGCCAGAGTCAGTACGCCGTCCTTTATCTGGACTGCGTTAATTCCCATAGTGCTGGCATAAACTCCGGAATAATTCTCCAGCTCTTTCGGCATTGAAGCTTTATCTGTGGATAAGATCCGGCTGGTATCCTTCAGTTCTTCAATCTGCCCTTTTTCTTTCATATAATCCAGAAGTACGGACTGGCCGAAAAGCTGATCCAGAGAGCTGCTGCCGCCGGAGGAAAGAACTGCAACCGCCAGGTTTTCTTCCGGAATAACAATCAGTTCCCCGTGGTAATATACCGAATCACCGCCCTTTGACAGCGCCTGCATTCCATAGTCTTCAAATGGGAATGTACATACACTGTCCCATCCTAAACCATAGGAGAAAAAGCCCTGCTGGTCTTTCAGCCAGATACCCCGGGCAAATTCCTCATTCATGGAGGCCTTCGCGGATTCTTTCGAAAGGAACTGCTCCCCGTTCTTCATGTACAGGGTTGCCAGCTGGCACAAATCGGCTGCGGTAGAATAAATTCCGCCTGCCCCGATGATATTCAATGCTTCCGGCGGGAGAGCCTTGGTTGACTTTTCATCGCTGTAGATCCCCGCAAGATAGGACCATGACTTGATATCAGCCGGCGTTGCCGTGCGGTCCATACCCAGAGGTTCACAGATATTTTCACGGATATAGTCCGAGAAAGTCTTGCCAGTCACAGTCTCCACCAGAATCTCCGCCAGGGTAAAGCCATCGTTGCAGTAAACGCTGAAGGCACCCGGATCAGCTTTCAGAATCTGAGTCGAGAGCTGTTTTAAAAATGTATCGTGATTGATGGTATCTCCATCCTTAAATAGCATGCCATTTGCAAGAGTGCTGCCCAGCAGGCCGGAGGAATGATTTAACAGCATGCGCACCGTAATATCTTTATACCGCGCATCCGCCATCTTAAACTTCGGAACATAATTTACCACCGGGGTATCCAGATCCACCTTACCTTCTTCAGCCAGCTGCAGTACAGCTGTTGTGGTAAATATCTTACTGATCGAGCCGATACCATACATGGTATTCTTGGTCGGCGCTTTCTTCGCGGCGCGGTCTGTGTAGCCGGACTGACCGGAAAACTGCATCTTTCCGTCCTTAATAACCGCATACTGGACGCTGGTTACACCATACAGGCCTGTGAGCATGTCTGCTTTGGTCTTCGCTTTTCCTTTTGCCGTCTCATCCGCATAAGCCTTCAGGCCGTCTGCTTTGTAACTCTCTAAGAACCGTTCGGTCTCTTCTTCCGTAATTTTCGGAATCTCAGAACTCTGTACCGGAATCCCAGAATTAAAATCAAACGATTTAAAGTTATCTTTTGTCTCTGCGGCTCCTGCCGTAGCAGAAGATCCCAGTACCATGATACCGGCTAACAACAGGCATAAACTCTTTTTCAGTTTTTTAAAAGCCATACCTCACCCTTCTTTCTGCTGCATACGCAGCACTGGTTTATTACAATAAGACGGCACTATTTTCCGCCGTCTTACTGATACAACGAATCCTGCTTACGGGATTCTCCGCCTGCGGCGGGTTGCTTCGGCAACACGATTCCCTTCCTCCGCAGTGCGATCCCCCTGAGGGTTTTATCCTAACAGGATAACGAAAAGCTTTAATAAGCTTTCCCCCAATATACCATAGTTTTGGCCGGTTTTCCACAACAAACGCAGGTATCGGCCACATGTTCCTGCTCGAACGGCATACAGCGGGAAGTAGCGCCCGTATCTTCCTTTATTTTCAGCTCGCAGGCCTCGTCTCCGCACCACATAGCCTTGACAAATCCAGGTTTTTCCTGAATTGCCGTCTTAAATTCATCATAGGTTGCCGCGGTGCAGGTATGGGAATCTCTGTGCTTCGTGGCACGCATCAGCATCCCCGCCTGAATCTCTTCCAGAATCTGGCCGAGACGGCTCTCCAGATCATCCAGGGAAACTACAATTTTCTCTCTCGTATCCCTTCGTACAACAACACACTGGCCGGCCTCGATATCCTTCGGGCCGATCTCCACGCGCACCGGGATACCTCTCATTTCCTGATCGCTGAATTTCCAGCCCGGGCTCTTGTCGGAATCGTCTACCTTCACCCTGAAACCAGAAGCTGTCAAACGGTCTTTCAATTCTGCCGCTTTGTCAAGAACGCCCTCTTTTTTCTGCATGATCGGAATAATCATAGCCTGAACCGGCGCAATCCTTGGAGGCAGCATCAGTCCGCTGTTATCTCCATGCACCATGATGACAGCTCCGATGAGACGGGTAGTCATCCCCCAGGAAGTCTGGTGAACATATTTTAAGGTATTATCCTTATCGGTATACTGAATATTGAAAGCCTTCGCGAATCCATCCCCGAAGTTATGGCTGGTTCCGGACTGGAGCGCTTTTCCGTCATGCATCAGCGCCTCAATCGTATAAGTTGCCTCCGCACCGGCAAATTTCTCCTTATCGGTTTTTCTGCCCTTAATCATCGGAATAGCCAGGTATTCTTCACAGAATCTCGCGTACAGATTCAGCATCTGAATGGTTCTATCCTCCGCTTCCTCCGCTGTAGCATGAGCGGTATGCCCTTCCTGCCACAAGAACTCCGTGGTGCGCAGGAACGGTCTTGTCGTCTTCTCCCAGCGCACAACAGAACACCACTGGTTATATAATTTCGGCAGATCCCGGTAGGACTGAATAATGTTGGAATACAGGTCGCAGAACAATGTTTCGGAGGTAGGTCTCACGCAAAGACGTTCCTGCAGCTCTTCACTTCCGCCGTGGGTTACCCAGGCCACTTCCGGCGCAAAGCCCTCCACATGGTCTTTTTCCCTCTCCAGCAGGCTCTCAGGAATAAATAACGGCATATACACATTTTCAACACCGGTCTCCTTAAACATACTGTCCAGCTGTTTCTGGATGTTCTCCCAGATGGCATAGCCGTAAGGCTTTAATATCATACAGCCTTTCACACTGGAATAGTCGGCAAGTTCCGCCTTCTTTACCACGTCGGTATACCATTGTGCAAAATCGTCCTCCATAGAGGTAATTGCTTCCACTAATTTCTTTTCGTTTGCCATGTTGTTTATCTCCTTTTTATTTATACTAAATGAACAAAGTCGGCGATTACGGTCCCCCGGAAGGTTTTTTATTACATAGGGAAGTTTTCCAAACTTCCCTATGTAATAAAAAAAGCCCCAGCCCCAAAAGGGACCGAAGCTTCGGTGGTACCACCCTAGTTTATGGCCGCAGGCCATACTCTCTCTATCCGTTAACGCCGGCTACGGTATGCTTACTTCCGAAAATCGGAACTCACATACGGCTCCAAGGCGGGTTCCCGACCGCTTTCCCCCTTAAGAATCTTCCACCTTCTGATTCTCTCTCTGGCAGGGTGCCGGTAAGTACTGATCCTCTTCTGCGCCGCAATCCTATATTTACTGGATACTTATTCCGAATACTCGGAACGAATCTATTTGCATATTAAGACAGTCCCCATCTCTTGTCAAGCAAAACCTATCCTAATATCCCGCTTTCCTCAATTACCCTTACAATTTCTTCCATCTCCGCCGCCGGTTTCACCAGTGCAAATCGCACATAGCCTTCACCCAGCGTTCCAAATGCACTTCCGGGCACCACAATAACCCCTGTCTTTTCCATCAGATCCATACAGAATTCTTCTGAAGATCCATACTGGGCCGGGATAGGCCCCCAGGCGAACATGGAGCCCTTGCTGTCCGGCACGGGCCAGCCTATTTTTCTCAGCCCGCCGCAGAGGACATCCCTGCGCCGCTGATACTCCTTACAGTGGGCCGCGACGGAATCCATCGGGCCTGTCAGAGCGGCAATCGCGCCATATTGTACCGGAAGAAAGATGCCATAATCAATCTGTGAACGGAGCTTGCGGAACTGACCGACCATTTCTTTATTTCCCACTACAAATGAAATCCGGGCGCCGGTTACATTAAAGGACTTGGACAGGGAGTAGAACTCCACGCCTACTTCTTTCGCCCCGTCAAATGCCAGGAAAGAAGTTCCTTTTATTCCATCATATACAATATCTGAGTAGGCATTATCATGTACAATCATAATGTTATACTTTTCTGCAAAGCGGACCAGCCGTTCATAAAATTCCGGCGGCGCAGTAACACATACCGGGTTTAGGGGATAGGACACCACCATAAACTTTGCCCGTCTGGCCGTCTCTTCCGGAATACGGTCCAGATCCGGCAGAAATTCATTTTCCTCCAGAAGCGGATAATATTCCATTCTGGCTCCCGCCAGGAACGGACCCACCTCGAAAATAGGATACCCCGGATTCGGCACCAGAACAGTGTCTCCCGGATTGCAGAGAGCAAAACCGATATGGGCCAGGCCTTCCTGGGAACCATAGACGGCCATAATTTCCTCTTTGTCAAGAGACACCCCAAAACGCTTCCGGTAAAAATCCTCCATCGCCTGAATCAGCTCCGGCAGTTCGGATATGGCATATTTATAGTTTTCCGCCCGCATGGCAGCCTGTGATACCGCTTTCATCACATGTTCATCCGGCGTAAAATCAGGAGTGCCGATGGACAGATTATATACCGTTCTCCCTCTTTTTATCAGTTCTTCTTTTTTCTCATTCAATCTGGCAAAAATGCCTTCCTCCAGACTGTTCAGCCTGTCAGCAAATTTAAATTCCATCATCTATGTACCTTTCCGGCCGTTCTCTCCGATCCTGCCGGGGACCGGGAGTTATCCAGCGTCTAATAAAGTTCTCTGTAAATGTTCAGGTAATCTTCTCTGGTCAGCTCCGTATAGTTGTTATTGGTCAGGCGGACCTGCTTCTCCACTACAATATCGGCAAACAGTGCGCAGTCGTTCTCCGTCATCCCGTATTCATGCAGGGCTTTCCTGGGAAGGACGTAGTCAAACAGCTCCTCAATTCTGTCATATACCTGATCTGGATTACAGGAAAGCCAGCCGGAAAGCATCCGATTCAGGTCTGCTATTTTCCCCTGGGGGTCTTTCTTCATATAGGTTCGGAATACTCCGGAAAACATGGCATAATTGGATTCTCCATGGGGAACATGATAATTGCCTCCCAGCGGATAGCTCATGGCGTGTACCGCCGCACAGCCGGCATTTCCAAACGCAATGCCCGCGTAGTTGCTGGCCGTCAAAAAGTCACCCAGCAGCGCCAGCCTGGCCTCAGGCCCCTCTGTGAAAATCTGCTGGTAGCCGTTAAGAATCAGCCGCATCGCTTCCATAGAATACAGTTCTGTATAGGAGGTGGCTTTGGGGGATAAGTAGGACTCAATGGCATGGATAAATGCATCGATGGAGCTTGCAGCAAAAAACTTAAGGGGAAGCCCTTTCAGCAGCTCCGGGATCAGAACTGCCGCATCCGCAAACATCTCCTCCACCCCGAACCCAATCTTCGTCCCGCGTGATTTTAATTCCACCGCAGCCAGACAGGTAACCTCGCTTCCTGTTCCGCAGGTGGTTGGTACAGCCAGGAATTCCTTTTCTTTCACAACATCCAGCCTGCCGTCGATCAGATCCAGCAACGGGCTTACATTTTTCAGAGCAAAGATTTTGGCAATGTCCAGCACTGTGCCGCCGCCTATTGCTATGATGCGCTTTGTATGTAACTTCTTAACGTCCTGATAGATTGCCTCAATCATTTCATCAGAAGGTTCTCCGCTCCCGTATTTCTCCTGATAGATCACATCCGCGTTCAGATTCATTTTCCCGAAACAGGGCTCATATATATACTGGTTGGTCAAAATGAGATCGCCCTCCCCAACCTGGAATTCATCCGCAAATTCTCTGCACGTCTCAAATTTATATAATACTGGTTTTATTTTCAGCTGCAGCATCGTATCTTTCTCCTTCCGCTCCTGATTTCACAGTTTTGTTCGATTATACCGCAGTTGTCTGTAAATATCCATAGATTATTTGCGCCTTTCGTGGTAAAATAGTTCTGATATTTATCATGGAAGCAGATAAGACTTCCATCTCTATAGGTGGTGGGTAAATAACAAATTCGTCTTGGTGGGAGCTCAGTCTCCTTCCAAGATAAAGCCTCCGGCGGATTGCAGAGCCGCACAGATGTATTATGTCATGCAAAGCATGACGCACGGCTCGCAGCAAGTACGCCGAGGCGTACTTGAATCAGTCGTAAACTTATTTTATATAGAGGATTCGCATAAAAAGGAAAGTGGAGGTAAGGAAGACATGGAAGATGTAACAAAAATGGAAACTGCAGAAGATCTGGCACAACAGAATGATGTGCAGACTGCGCCGCCCGCAGAGGAAACGGTTCAAAACGTTGAGGCTGCCCCGGAACCATCTGAAACAATGGAAGACTATGCTGATGAATTAAAGCAGTCATTCCGTCCCATCACAGAGGGCGATCTGCTCACCGGAACGGTAATCGGCGCAACAGAGTCTGAGGTGTCAGTGGATATTGGTTATTACACAGAGGGGGTTATTCCTCTGGAGGAGCTGAGCAATGATCCCAGATTTTCTATTCGTACCGATGTGCAGAATGGGGAAGAAGTCACCTGTCTGGTCTTAAAGACGGATAATGGAGACGGACGCATCCTGCTTTCCAAGAAGAAAGCAGATGATATTCTGGCCTGGGAGGCCTTAAATAAGGCTCTCGAAGACCGTACCCTCTTTTCTGTGAAGATTGCAGAAGCAGTAAAGGGCGGCTGTGTAACCTACTTAAACGGCATCCGCGCCTTTATCCCCGCATCTCAGCTGTCCCTTCACTATGTGGAAGATCTGAGTGAGTGGGTTGGGAAAACAGTGGATGCGATTGTTATCACAGTGGACGAAGAAAAACGCCGTCTGGTGCTTTCATCCCGGGAAGTAGAGAGAGACAGAGAAAAACAGGATAAGGAAAGCAAGATTTCCAAGCTGCAGAAAGGCCTGGTTACCACCGGAAAAATCGAGACATTAAAGCCTTACGGCGTCTTTGTCAACATCGGAGACGGTTTAAGCGGACTGGTACATATCTCTCAGATCTGCGGCAAGCGGATCAAATCTCCGAAGGAGGCCGTGGAAGAAGGTCAGGAGGTTAAGGTCAAGATTATTGATATCAAGGACGGTAAGATCAGTCTCAGCATGAAGGCTGTGGAAGACCGGGATGCGATTGTAGAGGATGTGGACAGAGCTCCGGCTGAATATAAATCGGGCGGCGAGGCAACGACCGGCCTGGCTTCTCTTCTGGCGGGGATTAAACTGGATCAGTAGCTCTGTAATTTATCCTGACAGTGCGTTAGTTTGTTAAACTTTATAGTTTCTAAATCGTTCCGTTATGATATAATTGTAAAAAGAATAAAACCGGCATCATAAGCGGTTTCATAAAGGAGGAAAATCTTCTGTTCCTGCAACGCTCAGTCGCATTTTTCTTCGAAAAAATAAGGAGGATAAGAAAATGATTAAAGGAAGAAAGCTGGATCATATCGGCCTCGCTGTAACCGATGTTGAGACAACGGCAAAATGGTATCAGGATGTTCTTGGATTTACCGTAAAGGGCAAATTCGTGGGCGGCGGCGGAAATAATGTGTATTTCCTGCAGAATGGAGACACTGTTTATGAAATGTATCAGCCAGGCAGCGGATTGATTCCTGAGGTTCAGGGAAAGATTGATCATATCTCCTATGTTTCCGATGATATTGAGAGTGATTATAAATACTGTATGGATCAGGGCTATGAAGTTTGTACCAACGGCATCGAAGAGATTCCTCAGTTCTGGGAGAAAGGCTGCCGTTATTTCAAGATTTTAAGCCCGACCAAAGAACAGATTGAATTCTGTCAGATTTTATAGGCTATACTCTAACGAAGGACCAGTGAATCTTCATAGGTTCACTGGTCTTTTTGGATAGAACTATTCTGCATCGGTATATGTCTTTTCAACATGGGGTAACTGTTTCGGCGATATTGGGAAGAGATATATGGATGGAATAAACTCAAATTACGGAGGAGGAATTATTTTGGTAGGTACATTTTGGGCTTTAGTCCCGGCAATTTTAGCAATTGCCCTGGCCCTGCTTACGAAGGAAGTTTATTTTTCACTGCTGGCAGGTATTATCGCAGGCGCGCTGTTTTTCACCAACTTCCATGTAGGTATGGCAATTGAAACAACAGTTGAAGTAATGAGTTCTAAGGTGGCGGGAAACATCGGGATTGTTATTTTCCTGGTACTGCTCGGCATGGTAGTCGCACTGATGACAAAATCCGGTGCCTCGAAAGCTTACGGAGACTGGGCTTCTTCTAATATTACTACAAAAAGAGGAGCACTGGGTGCGACAGCAGGTCTTGGCGTTCTGATTTTCGTAGACGACTATTTCAACTGTCTGACAGTTGGTACGATCATGAAACCGGTAACCGACCGTTATCAGGTAACGAGAGCAAAGCTGGCATATATCATTGATGCCACCGCAGCTCCTATCTGTATCATCGCCCCGATTTCCAGCTGGGCGGCAGCGGTTACATCTTCTATGCCGGATACAAACATTGATGGTTTCAAGCTGTTCTTAAAGACGATTCCGTTTAATCTGTACGCGCTGCTCACCCTTGGGATGATTGTTTTCCTGATTATCTCCCAGATGGATTTTGCAAAGATGAAACGCTATGAAATTGAAAAAGCCGGTTCAGAGAAAAAGGTTGAAGATGTAGTAGCGGCTCCGAAGGATAACAAGAAAGGACATGTTTCCGATTTGATTATTCCGATTGCCTGCCTGATCCTTTTCTGTATCCTGGCAATGCTCTATACCGGAGGAATCCTGGAAGGCAAGAATATTGTTTCTGCTTTCGCAGACTGTAACTCTTCTCTGTCACTGGTTATCGGTTCTTTCTTTACTATTATTGTAATTGCACTGCTCTATCTGCCGAGAAAGATATTAACCTTTACCCAGTTTACGGACAGCCTGGTGGAGGGCTTCAAGGCTATGGTTCCAGCCATCCTGATACTGACCTTTGCCTGGACGTTAAGCGGTATCTGCGGCGACGGCTATATGGAAGCAGGCACTTATGTAAGCGAACTGGTCAATAACAGCCAGATGACACATGCCATCATACCGGTTCTCTTCTTCCTGGTGGCTCTGGGTCTTGCCTTTGCAACCGGAACTTCCTGGGGAACCTTTGGTATCCTGATTCCGATTGTCATTGCAATATTCGGCAATGTGGAGAGTACTCTGCTGGTTATTTCTGTATCCGCAGTAATGGCGGGTGCCGTTTGCGGTGATCATATTTCACCGATTTCTGATACGACGATTCTCTCGTCCACCGGGGCGGGCTGCAATCATATCGACCATGTCTCCACACAGATTCCATATGCCCTCACGGTTTGTGTCTTCTGTGTGCTGGGTTATCTGGTAGCAGGTTTTACAGAGAATCTGCTTTTAACCTGGCTGGTAGGCTTCGGCGGCCTGTTTATTACTCTGTTCGTTATTTATAAAAGACAGAAGGCTGCTTCCCCTGCAAAATAACTGAATATAGGATTTCACAGAGCTTACAGCTGCAAGCGGCTGTAAGCTCTGATTTTTACCATGGAAGTAGATAAGACTCCCCCTCTATAGGAGGTGAGTAAATAACAAATTCGTCTTGGTGGGAGCCCAGTCTCCTTCCAAGATAAAGCCTCCGGCGGATTGCAGAGCCGCACAGATGTATTATGTCATGCAAAGCATGACGCGCGGCTCACAGCAAGTACGCCGAGGCGTACTTGAAAGCAAACGCCAGCTTGACCGCAGATACAATGTCCCTTATAATATGAAAAAAGGGTTGGATCATTATACAGATTAGGTGTCAAAACAGTGCTCTGCACTGGCTCTGTATCATATATCGATATACAAACTTGTTTATATATCGATATATGATACAGAGCATAGCACCAAAGGTGCTTTTGACACCCTGATCTTGTACTAAAAGTACTTTTGTAATCCTGGCGCAGTGCCGGACAAACCCGAAAGGATGATTAAAATGAAACTCAGCGATACGGAATGGGAAGTTATGAAAGTTCTGTGGTCGGATAAAAAGAAAAGCTTTACGCAGGGTGAAGTGGTGTCCGGCATCCGTAAACGCGGTATAAACTGGGCATCCAATACGATCCATACGCTGCTGGCCCGTCTGGAGAAGAAGAAAGCCGTCCGGGTGGATAAAAGGTCGGTTCCTTTTCACTACTCGGCTCAGGTCAGCCGTGAACATTGCTGCGCTGAGGCTGTCTCCCACTTCCTGGATAAAGCGTTCAGCGGCTCGGCATCCGATCTTCTGAATTCGCTCATCAATGTGGGCAGAGTCTCAAAGGATGAGCTGATCAAGCTGGCCAAGCGTTTCCAGCAGAACGAGGACTACAATAAAGAAAAAGGCAAATGAGCACTCGTAAAGCGGGTGCTTTTTCTATGTGGCATCCTTGTATTATTTCAAATCTGTTAAGCAATTCCGAATTTTTGTTCACAATCTTTTTTCTTTCTTGCATTGTTGAAATAAGTCCCCTATTGTAAAAGTAAGAACAGCTTCTAATTGTCCTCAAATCAGGGAGGTGAACGCATTGAAGAAACCATGGATCTGGCTGCCGCTGGTGCTCCTGCTGGCACTGCCTGTCATTCTGTTTCTGGTTCGTGAAAATCCCGGCTTCCAAAGTAAAGATGAAAAATACCGTTCATCCGTCAACCGTTACCGCAAAACGCATCCAGCCGATCTGACTGCGGCGGACGCCGCGCAGGCCGACGAAGCGGTTTCCTTTTACAGCTATCTGGAAAATCTGGAATTTACCTTCCCGGTCTATGATCCGGATAACGAAAATTACACTGTCTCTCTGTCGATAAACTCGCCTTCAAAGCAGGACTATGTAAGGACCGTATTTAACGACCCTGATTTGATCTGCAAATCTCTTTCTTTTCCATCTCTGACGGAACCGGAGCCAGTGGATGGAACAAAAGAAGAACGCAGGGCTCTGATTCGGGCACTGAACCGGTATATGGCGAAAAATCCGGAGAATATCTTATTTTGTGATCACCATAAGGTTATTCTTCTTGACCGGGGAATTCAATTATTTTTGATTATGCAGGACTTTTCCGGCAGCGAAACCGTAAAGCTGTCCAGCCCCCTCTTAACCAGGGAAAATGAGGAGTGGTTCCGCAGTACCATCTATGACAGTGAGAACTTATGCTTTACCTACTTTTGTACCTTTGACAATGAACATGCCGTGTTAACTGCCGAAAGTGACTGGGATTTTTCTAAGACCTCCAAATATCAGGAGATTGTGGATTCTAATGTTTCATTTGTCCCCGTGGAGCAGATACAGCCCTCAGATCTGGCCTATCGTTCCATGAAGGTTACTTTGATCAATGACTCAGACGCGGAAATCACGTTCCCGGACAAAGAGTGGATTACACTGGAATATGAGAAAGACGGGGTATGGTATCCGGTTCCGCCCCGCTGCCAGAATGCGGATGTCTATCCGCCCGTTGGTGCCTATGACTACTCCAACCGGGGGCCTGTGATAAAAGCCCACTCCTCCGGGACGATAGAGCTAAAAGGCTTCGAGCGGTATGCCACGCTGATCCCCGGCCATTACCGGGCTTACTATAATGTTGTATACGGGCCTTTATACGGAGTGGTGGAATTTGATGTGAGATAGGAGGGAAAGTGAAATGAAGCGATATTCCTTATTTTTTCTCTTATGTGTCCTGTCTTTACTTCTGACCGGCTGCAAGTCCGGTGAAAAAAAAGAGAGGACTGATGCACAAGACGTGATTTACCGAGCTGTTCTGGCGTATCAGGACAGTCATCCCGGTGATCTGCTGCTGCTTCAAGACTCACCATGGAGCATAGAGGGCTATGTATTCAGTCAGGATGTTACCTTTGATATAGCCTTCCATGACGACAGGGCAGCGTCTGTTTCCCTGAGTCCAAACACCCACCAAAACCAGGACTGGATTTCTCACACCTTTTTCTCTGATACTACCATCCCTTTCCAACCGCTCCTTCATGGTTTTTTTCATGTTCCTTCCGGTTATGAAGAAATGAGGCTTGCAATCATTCGGGGACTTCGCGACTATCTCAACATAAACTCTTCCAATATCGTATTCCGGGGTATCTCCAACATGTGTATCAGAGATCAGGGCTTCCGCATGTTTACCGCCTGCGAAATCGTTGATGATAAGCTGTGTATCATGGTACCATTTATGTCCAGGCAAAATGAGGCGTGGTTCCGGGAAAATATTTACGATAGTGAACAGCTGGGATTTTCCTATTTTTGTACGGATGATGGGGACTATGCCCGGCCTGTTGAAATGAATCAGGATACTCTGATACAGGCTGAAACGCAAAATCCTGAATTTCTGGAAGGAGTCCGGGTAAATATTGAAAACCGGATATATTCCAGGAATCTATGTTTCCAGCATGTTTATATGACAATCCGGAATGATACAGACGAGACCCTGTTTTTACAAAATAGCGGCAGCGGGGGATTTCAGCTTTTATACTGGCTGAATGACACCTGGTATCAGGTCCCTCTGCGCTATGAGAATGCTTCTATGATAACCAGCCTTCTGATGCCTTTTGATTATAATTCCAAAGTCGATCCGGAAGAGTCGGAGCAGTTCTATCTCTGGAACTTCGAACGTTTTCCAGATCTGCTTCCCGGCAGATACCGTGTTGTCTTTGAATTAGATTATGAGCGTCACCGTGCAGGCCTGAGCTATGCGGAATTTGAGGTGAGATAACAAATGCCGGCACGCTTCGTAAAACATCTTATTGTACTAAAAAAGCAGCCTCCCGGCTGCTTTTTCTGCTCTTATTTAATGATAAAGTTACAGGGCTTCTCTGCCACACGCACGCCATCCGCTTCAACATAGAACAGCAGACGATAGGTGACCGGATTTGATTCCGCTGCGGATGCCGGGATCACTACCGATACCGGCGATCCTATTATACTGCTTCCCGCCGTATTGGGGAGCCCCTCTATGCTCCAGCCGGAATTGGTCACGGTCTCATATCCGGAAGCCGTTTTCTTCTGTACTTCGACACCAGTTTTTATATTGATGCCGTCTGTGTACAGCGCCTGCATGGTCACGGTAAGATGGCGCTGTTGTGCAGTCTCATCTGTAAACTCCACAACCTTTCCGCCCGCATCCGCCATCATAATGTCTAATAAATACTCCGGCTCTTCCTGAATCTGAAAACGGATACTCTGCGCATTTCCCCGGGCATCGGCCAAAGGATATGCCGCGGACGGACTCTGACATACCTGGGCATATATGGTATACTCTCCCGCATCCAGCTGTCCCGACGGCGTATTGACCGTAAAGGAGACACGGCCATTCTCATCCGGGGCCAGGCTTACCACTCCGCCCACTGAACTGTGGGCCGTTCCCCCGCTTAACACAGTAAAATCCTGTTTCTCTGTCATTCCTGTCTTCTCCAGCCAGATGGCAAGAACCGTCTGCCTGCCTTCCAGGTAAGTATCGCCGGTATAAGCACCACTCTGAACTGCGGCAATAAAGGGAAGGGGATCTCCGGGATACCGCATCACCTCGGCCAGGGGATCTGTCTGCCCCTCCACATTAAATGTGCTCAGATCGGCATAAACCGGATCTGTCAGCGTAATCTGAAAGGTTCCAAGCATAGTCTCTCCCAGGGTAAGAGTTGGTAAGATTGATCCTGCCGCAGAAGCCGCATCGGTCATATCAACCGATATCAGCAGCGTCTCCGCACGTTCTCCCTCAATAGCTTCCTGATACTGTTCTGTTTTAGTACCCATTCTGCAAAACTGTGAGAACAATATACTGCTGGTTCCCTCCGTCTCCACATTATAATAGAAGTAGCCGGGGGTTCCACCTGTCAGGTCAGTCAGCACCAGCGCGGTCCCAACCGGCAGCGGCGCTGCAAAGGAAAGGGTATGAACCAGTTCCGGCGCCGCAGTATAGATTGACTCAAACTGCATAGTAAAGGAGCTTTGCGACGTAACGGTAAGCTCGGTTCCGCCGGCCTGCTCTTGTTTCACATAATGTTTTCCGCTGTAGCAGCCTGCGCCTACTAGATTAGGCACTCCGTCTGCCGCCAGAGATAACAGTTCATCTGCCGCAGGCTGGTCGGACACATAAACCTCGGCGCTTGTCAGCCTGGTCTGTCCGTAACTTACCACGCAGCGATATTTTATACCTTCCGTATAAGCTGTCTGTACGTCGGTCTCCGCAAGGGAAAGCGTATTCAAAACTTCTCCTTCCAGAGGGCCCCACTGTATCGTATTATCCATCGGTATCCCCTTTTCCCACTGGTAGGTGATACCGCTTTCATCCTCTGCAGTCGCCCAGACAGAAGCGGTCCATTCTGTATCGTACAGATACAGGTTCTCCGGTTCTCTTACGATCGAAAAAACATCATATGGCTGATAGCCCGCCGCCTCTGCGGCTAACTGAAACGCCAAATTACTTTTATCGCACTGATAAATACCTGTCTGACCCGGATAAAAAATATCTGTCCCCACCGTCTGCTCTGTCTCCGCAGCAAGAACCGAGACAAATGTGTCTGCGGCGGCCCGATAAACAGGTTCCGATATGGAAGTTCCCACAGCCGGGATTGTATCTGTGGCAGCAGCCGTTTCCCCGGTTTCATTACTGCTGTCCGTTGTATCTGCGGTTCCGTCTGAGGCAGTAGTATCGGTCCCCTGATCCGCCGGGGTCTGAGTTCCGGCGTCCGTACCCGGTTCCATCTCTGCGCCTGTATCCGGCGTTGGTTCTGTCCCGCCATTAGTTCCTGCATCCGGTGCTGGCTCTGTCCCATCGTTGGTTCCCGTATCCGGCGTCGGCTCTGTCCCGCCGTTAGTTCCTGCATCCGGTGCTGGCTCTGTCCCATCGTTGGTTCCCGCATCCGGCATCGGCTCTGTCCCACCGTTAGTTCCTGTATCCGGCGTCGGCTCTGTCCCATCGTTAGTTCCTGTATCCGGCGCTGGCTCTGTCCCATCGTTGGTTCCCGCATCCGGCGTCGGCTCTGTCCCGCCGTTGGTTCCTGTATCCGGTGCTGGCTCTGTCCCATCATTGGTTCCCGCATCCGGTGCTGGCTCTGTCCCTGCACTGGCATCCGGCACCGGTTCGGTTCCCGTATCTGCCGGAATACTCTCCGGGACAAAAAGATTAGTTAATCTCTCAAATCGGGGGGCTTCTGCCTTGCCGATCCCGCTAAAAGCCTGATCTCCAATCCGCACAACAGTAGATGGTATCGTCAGCGTGCCTCCCATCCGGTAACAGTTATAGAAGAGGTACTCCCCTATCGAAGAAATTCCCTCTGTCATTTCAACACCGGTGATCTCTGCCCTTCTGTCATAAAACGGGGCTGGATTTTCCGGCGAATAGTCATAGAGCGGACCCGTACCTTCTATCACCAGTACGCCATCTTCCCGGATACTTCCCTGCACGCCGTCACCCAGAACATACACCTGTGCGCTGTCTCCGGCAAAACTTAAGGAAGCGCCGGAACACAGTACTGTGATCATAAGAATAGATAAGATCAGTACAGGCAGGCTCCTGCCTCGTTTTTCTTTCTGCTTCATTCCGGCACCTCCATTTCTTCTATTTTATATCTTACGGGATCGTAATCCCGTCTCCTGCATTTAACAATATTTGTCCTGCACTATAATCAGCGGCTATACTCGATTTGAAGAACCGGAGTATATAGCAGCTGTTTGCCTGAACGGTCAGCTGTGCGGTTCCTCCTGTCCAGCTCTTCATATAAGAGTTCGTGTTGTCCGGTGCAACAAGCGCCGGGTCCCACTGAATCGGAATCGTCCTGTCCTCTCCTGCCTGTATTTTCACATCTACATAAGAACTGCCCGCGAAATCTGTCTTTTCGCAGAAGACTTCATTTCCCGGCTCCTGGAGATAAAAAGTTGCACTGTAGTTCACTTCGTAGGGAGATGTGGTGGTCAGATGCACCGTCACCTGTGTACTTCCAGCATCCGGGGTGATCTGAATCACTGAGGTCTGCCCTGCCCTGGCCCCATCCGCCTGCAGTCCAGCAGGTATCGTCCCCGCCGTATGTTCTGCTGTTCCTCCGGTTACCGTTACCTGCCAGCTGATCGTCCCGCTGGTAATCTGCACCTCGTTCCTATAATTGCAGAAATGGATAGGAATCCCATCCTTCCAGTCAAACAGCGTGTAGGCAGCACCCGCACTTTCCCGCTTCAGATAATTGCTGGATACGTAAAAATCCTGGGCCTCAGCCAGATGAGAAGAGGCAGAATCCGAAATATATTTTGCAAAGGAAAGACTTCCCATACAGCTCAAAAAGACGACGGCAGTCAGACTGACCGCAATCATCCTTAAGCGTCTTTTGCTTTTATGGCTTTTGCTATCCGCATCTTTCATACTCTGCACCCGTGTCTTCCTGTTTATAACTTCTTTCAAGTACGCCGAGGCGTACTTGCTGCGAGCCGCGCGTCATGCTTTGCATGACATAATACATCTGTGCGGCTCTGCAATCCGCCGGAGGCTTTATCTAAACAGAACCTGTTAGATAAAACTTCCGCTTTCTGTTTCACTTGTTCTCAAGGGGTACTCCCCGTTGCCTGGCTGGCTGCTACTGTCACTGTAATCAGATCAATCTCATCCTGATAAACCGGATCAGACAGACTGGACGGCCAGGTTATTTTTATTTCATAAGAATGGGATACTTTCTGTGTATGGGGCAGCCTGCCGCCCGACATACTGTTTTGTCCCGGATCTGCCTCGGCCAGCTTATTCCATTCTTCCGGCTGGACTAACGGTTCCCCTGTTATCTCAAAGGTAAGGGGCAGATTCCCGGTTGTCTCAAGGGAAATGGAATAAATCTGTGACACCTCGCTTACCCTGTCACCCTCATAGTTGTTGATTAGAAAGGAGTAGATACTGGTATCTCCGGGCTTTAGCGGCCCTATTGTAAATTGAAAGGAAGAAGGTTCCAGATCGGAGGCCATAGATGCCACCAGAGCTGTACCGGTTCCTGTCATTCGTGTCGCATACCGGGAGAGCGTAACAGAAATCAGGACCGAGGTAACCAGCACCAGGTAAACCAGATAAGGCCAGATCCTTCGTTGCTTTTTGCGCACAGCCTATTCCTCCCTTACTCTGCCCTCCATCAGATACGGTACTTCTATCATCAGAAAACCTCCCAGACACAGCAGCATGATTCCTGCCGGGCTCTTCAGAAAATCAATCAGTCTTCCACATCCCGGTATGGCAAATACTACTTTTCCCACAATCTGTCCGGGATCAATTGCTTCATCCTCCACATTGTTGGCGTCTCCCTGTGTGATGACCTTCCCGTCTTCCTTCTTAACAATTCTGTGAGTGACAAATGCCTTACCCCCGTCGTAGGTTACGATATCACCGATCTCGTACTCTTTCTCCCTGTGAATGATAATCAAATCTCCCACTGAAACGGCCGGTTCCATACTGCCGGACGTCACCTCCAGTCTGGAAAACCCAAATAAAAAGGGCGGGTCCTGCCGCAGCATCAGCTGGGCTATCAAGAACCATACATTGATCAGCAAAATCCCGAAGAGGGCTATTGTAATGAGGATGCGGATTCCTTTCCTCAATTTTTTCATTTTTCTCAAATCCTTTCCTGCTGACAGCCTGTTCTCGCTTCCGAAGCATTTGCTATTCTGCTTTTGCCCGCACGGTTATCGTTACAATATAGGAACGATTACTCCCGGCTCCTACCGCGGAATCTTTTTCATCCTGCTCCTTGCTGATCGAAAAAGGCCACTTCCAGTCCAGCCGGTAACAGATTCTCTCACCAGCCGGAATCCGTACCGTTTTATCTTTTAACTCAGCGGCTTCATACCAGCCGCTTCCCATCACATAGCGTTCTCCCCCGTCTGTAATATCCGCCAGCCGGTACCGCATGGGCAGAGAAAAACTCTGTTCTCCCACTTCCAGTGTATAGATGATATCGGTTTCCTCCGGATTCATCAGTTCAAAGCAGTAATATCCTTCCGATCCCGGTGCTAATTTTTCTGTAATTCCTGCCGTCCGGTTATAAAAAATGTCAATGGACGAGACCTGCTTCCAGCTTTTCCCCGATGCGGAATCAATCACATCAAATTTGGTTTCTTCTTCCTCATCTGGATCTGGTGGGTTAATAATCGGCGGAAATACAACTCCTGGTGTATCAGTGCCCGGCGTATCGGTTCCAGGCTCATCAGTCCCCGGAGTCTCATCGTCTTTCCCCGGATCGTCGGGTTTGTCTGAATCCGGTTTATCATCCGGTTTATTTCCCCCGGTATCCTTATCTTTATTGGGAGGGTCCCCTCCGTCATCCGTCTGATCGGACTTATCCGGAGGGGAAACAGGTTTTGTTCCCTTATTATCGTTTTGGTCGTTATTCTCTGTACCAGGCTTTGAAGGCGGATTCTTGCCTTCCTCTGTTTCTACCGGGACAGGTGTCTTATCCTGAATCCTTACTGGTTCCTTAACCGGCGGCGTGGTAGTTCCTTCTGAATTTTCTATGCTTAAATCCGGCAGTTCTTTTGTCCCGTCCGGAAATGTAATCGTTCCGTCTTCCTCCAGGGTGGTTCCGTCACCCGCCGTGTAACCGTCTTCCGGCGGTGTGAGTGTTCCTGAATTATCCATGGCTCCCTGTCCCGGCAGAAGCAGGGTACCGTCGGTGGTGAGCACCGTGCCGCCCGGCAGGATTACAGGCCCGTCGGTGGGTGTAATTTCCTTCTGCCCCGCATACAGACTTCCCTGATCCGAATATCCGGCGATACGTTCCGGAAGGATCTGCACGGAATCCGAACCATCTGAAAGCTGCACCGCTATTTCCACATATAAGATATCCGCGGCTATCTGGATAGAACAGTCTCCGCTTTCACTCTGCTCCCAGTCCACACCGGTAAAATCCTCCTGGCGCTTCAAGGTTACTCTGTTTTCTGCCAGAACCTGCTCTCCATCCATTACAAAGAGGGTATGGTCACCGGTCTCCACATCGGAGAAGAGAAACCGCCCCCGGCTGTCTGTCTGAGTCTCCCTGGGTTTACTGTGAAGCCGTATGGTCTTTCCAGCAAAGGGAGTGCCGTCCGGATATAAAATCTGTCCTGCAAAATGTACCGTCTGCTCTGTCTCCGCCTCCGGCTGGAGAATAATGGTGTCAAGTATCTGTCCCCTGTAATCTCTGGTATGCCTTCCCAGTATGAAGCCAACCATACAGGAGGTAATCATCATCAGGATTAAAAGCACCGCAGCCAGAGGGACCAGCCACGCAGGCCGCCCTGATCTGGTTTTCTCGGAAGGTATCTTATTATCTTTTTCAGAGTCCATTCTGAAAGCGCTCCCTTCCTGTGATTCAAAATCTGTCTATCAGTTCCAATTGTTTTTCAGCCCTTGGCAGAATCTGCCGCCCGCGGCCTGCTCTGCCAGGGGCTGAAATGCCCCCGGTTTATCAATAACATTCTATCCGGCACAAAGGATAGGATTCGTGGCTGGCGTAATTATTACGGAGCTACTGGTGCTGTAATTGCCTGTTCAGCAGTTAAAGCAAGGGTAAAGGTACCAGTTCTCTCAGCTTCTGTTGCTTTGCTGCCTATCGCTGTATCTGTATCGCCTTCAATCCATTTCCAATAGATTGTTTTATTAACCTCTGCAACATTAGCTTCTGCTCCTGCTGCTACATTACCGAGTGTAATTTCGCCAGTTATTTCTGTTGCGCTGGCTGCATCACTATCATAAAATTTAATAGGAAGGCCTTTTAAACCAGTAGTATCCAGTTTCGCTTTTAAAACAGTGTCAACTTCTGTACCCGTTGCATCAACACCTACTACAATTGATCCTGTAGATCCGGGAGCAATCTTTCCAGATGCCACATTATCTTTGTTGGTACCTGTGTCTTCCAGGTTAAAAGTAAAGTTACTAGTTTGTGTTGCTCCATTTGCGCTAACAGCAACCGCCCACTTAGCAGCGCTTCCAGTACCAGTACCGGTAACGGTCGTAGCGTACTTAGCCAGAGTTCCTGACATAAGGGATGTAGTCACCAGCGTTAATGCCAGTGCCAGAACAGCGAGATTTCTGATTTTGTTTTTCTTCATTTTGATATCCTCCTCATGGAATTTAATGTTTGAAAACCCTTCTTTCCTGCCGGCCCGGTTTCCCCAGGCTCCCGCAGGTGAAATTATTTTTAACTGTCAGGCCGTGTGCCCCGGCTTTCACAGTGTATTACCTTTCCTATGCCTGATGGATTTGATTTTCCCCCGGCTGATTTTCTTTCTGCGCTTTGAGAGCCGCCAGCTCTGCTTCCAGCTCTTCGGTCCGTTTCAGTTCCTTCTTCCCGTTTAACCGATGCCGCAGGACATCCCAGAGTACAAACAGCAGCAGCGGCAATACGATAAAGACGATCATGCCGGTGGTACTTTGCATGAACATGGCGAAATTTCCAAGTCCCGCCAGATGAACTCCCATGTAGGTTCCTTCCACATCCTCCGGCGCTACCGTGGTACTGTCGGTGGTATTGTTGTTATCGCCCTGGGTTACGTATCTGGTCTGGCCCTCTTCCTGCACGATTTCCTTGATCCGGTGGGTTACCGCCTGACCGGATACCTGATAACAGATCACATCGCCCGCTTTCAGGCTGTCTGTATCCACGGATTTGATCAGGATCAGATCCCCCGTGTTAAAGGTGGGCTCCATGGAGCCTGAGAGACAGATGACCGGTTTGATCCCCAGAAAGTCCGGTATCTCATCCGGTCTTGTGTAGGTCTTGATAATCAGCGTCAGGTTCACTATGATAACTGGTATCAGAATGACACAGAGCAGAATGCTGATTATGGTGCCTGCCACAGAGTGTTGTTTCTTTTGCTTTGTTTCTTCCATCTGAATTCTTCCTTTCCTTATTTGTGCCGTTTTTTGTTCTATATAAAATGTTTATCAACTTATTTGTATTCGGAAACAAAAAAGCTGCCTGGCTTCGGCCAGGCAGCTGATTGACGTAAGTACACAAAAGAGGCTCCGCCGGGACTTCGCCCCTGGAACTCTTTTACTATGACAAGCAGATACAAGGCTGGTATTAGCCTATGAAGAAACGTGACTGCTTGTCACAAAAACCCTGTTATATGTAAAAAAAGACATAAAAAAAACAGGTTAACGATAAGTATGTAACTACTTACGGCAACTGGCTGCCATTTCCGAATAATCGGAAGTAAGGCCCTATAGCTTTGCGTCACCGGATTTCCCCGGTTTTGCCAAATATTCAATTGTTTTAAGACTATCCTGTCATTTGACCAGAAGAGGGTCAAGCCGTTCCATTATGTTCCGGAACACTTCTACCAGTTCAGGATCAAAACAGATCCTTTTGTTCCTGATAATCTGTGCGAAAGCAAATTCGCGGGGCATCGGCCTGCTGCCGAACCGCCCATTAACTAGTCTGTCGTAGGTGTCACATATTGCACAGATTCTGCCTGCAATGGGAATCCCATCCCCCTTCAGTGAAAAGGGATATCCTCTTCCATCCCATCTCTCGTGATGGCCGATCGCCGCATCCAGTGCAAGATTTCTGGCTCTGGCCTCCTCATTGCTGCCCTCCGGCTCTACATCCTCCGGTCCGCCGCAAATGATATGAAATCCGTCCAGAGGATGTCTCTTTACAACATCAAACTCTGACGCATCCAGGGCTTCTTCCGGTTTTAAAAAACAATCCGGAACCACCGCCCAGCCAATGTCATACAGGCGAAAGGAATCCTGCAGATAGGGAATATTCTCCCTGTTAAAATCTTCATCCTCGGAGTACAGTCCCAGCTCGTAAGCAGTCTCATACAGGAGCGCCGCATGTTCTGCCACCCGGCTGCTGTAATCCTGAAAATATTCGGGCATTTGCCCAAATACCTTCCGGCTGTCGATCTGTTTTTTCATTGACAGGTTCAAAGCCAATCCATTCAACATGGCGTCTCCCCCCTGCTATGATGGTTACAGTATAATAGGCTTACCGTACCAAAAGCGTACCTTGACAAAGATTTAACAATATTTACCAATTTTCTATTCACAATCAAGGTCGTACATTCCGCACAGCTGTGCCGTAGTTTCCTCCGCCCAGTCGTAATCAAACAGATATTCTCCATGGAATTCCGGAGCATTTTCCTTTCTGTCCAGATAATCGTAGTAGTCACAGACGATCTCGCTTCGGTTGATACTGCATTTGCCCCTCTGGCTGATAAAGACTTTGGGAAAGCCCCTGTCCTGAAACAATTTATGTAAATACATGACCGCTTTCCGGTATGCGGTCTTGGTATTTTCATCCGCCATCCGGTCACTCCACAGCTTGTCGATCGCCTCCTCCATGGAGACAAATCCTCCCCTGTGATCCACACACAGCGCCAGCAGTTCCTTTGCCTTCGCACTGGAAAAATGGATGGCCTCGCCGTCAGCAAATACGTCAAAGCGGCCGAAGGTCCGTACATAAATCCGCCGCCGCTGTCTTCTAGACAGCAGCCTCGCCCGCTCCAGCACATCCACAATATCATTATGGTCATAAGGCTTCATCACATAATAATCCGCCTTCTGTTTCAAGGCCTCCATCATGTATTCCTCATATCCTGTCACATATACGAGAACAACGTCCGGGTAGAGTTCTCTCAACTTCTGACCCAGGATAAGTCCGTTCATTTCAGGCATCTCGATGTCCAGCAGGGCAAAATCTATCTGATGCTCCCTGGCGTATTCCAGTGCCTCGAAGGAATCGTCAAATTTTCCCACCAGCTCAATGTCAGGTATTCCCGCACTTTCCAGTTCAAACTGCTCCATAGAAAGAAGTTCATCGTCCACTATTATGGTTCTCATGCCAGATCATCTCCTTCCTTATCCTGTACTGTCCTGGTATATGCGGCAGAAGACGGAATATCAACCCGTGCTCTGGTACCTTTTCCCGGTTCGCTCACTATTTCCAGGCTGGCATTTTCCAGCTTTTCCAGCCGGAACTTTATATTTTTCAGTCCCAGGCTTTCTTTTTCCTTTATATCCTCCATGTTGAAACCGGCGCCGTCATCCTCCACCGTCACAGCATATCCATCCGCCGTTTTTTCACTGCGTATAAATACCTGTCCGCCTTTCCTCTTCTGGCAGATTCCGTGCTTGATCGCATTTTCCACCAGGGGCTGAATACTCAGGGGAGGAACATAAAACCCTTCCTCCTCAATCTGAAAGACCACGCTCAGCCGGCTGGCAAACCGCACCTGTTCAATATTGGTGTAAGCCCGGATATGCTCCAGCTCCTGAGAAAAAGGAATCTGGTCCTTTTCTTCCAGAGAGTGAATGTTGGCCTGCAGATACCTGGAAAAGTCGTACACCATCTGATAAGCATCATCCGGCGACTTCTTGATCAGGGTCCGGATAGATGCAAGGGTATTGTAGATAAAATGGGGCTGTATCTGGCTGAGCATAAGCTTTGTTTTGCTCTGCTGCAGCTCGGCGGCCAAACGGGCGGATTCTTCATAATTGTCCAGTATGTTGCCCGCTGTGGTGATGCAGAGGGCAATGATTAATATCAGCATGCCTGTGCGGATAAACAGACCTACATTCCGGTACTGGTTAAAATAGTAATACATGATTTCCACAATCACGCCGATATCAAACCCGATTAATCCCAGCAGTTCGATCGGCTTCCACCCCGACGTTTTTCCCTCCTGCCGGTCCTCCCGCAGATCCTGGAATATGGCATAAAAGGAGTATGCTGCCGTCGTAATCATAAAGAAATGGGTAAGCGGCGCTGTCACAACAAAGTCTACCAGGTTGAGGCACTGGAGAATTGTCATCAGGAAAAAATTCCCGATTAACACCGTGTAGAAAGTCTGTATCACCTTCAGATGTTTCTTTTTCAGCTTCTGCTCCAGAAACAGCAGGTAGGTTAGGGGTGAAAGGTTCAGCGCCAAAAACCCACAGATCCATACGCCATCTGAAACAACAGCATTCGGAAGCCTGGTTTCACTGAGCAGCCAGACCGCCACGTTCATCACCAGAAGCCCGAAATATCGCATGGATTTGTATTCGACCTTTCTTCTGCTCAGTGAAAAAGAAAGGATATACAGCATCACCCCCAGGAATCCGACTATAATGGTGATCACCAGGGACGGAAGATAGTGCTGCAGAATGATGCCGTCCGCAGACGCCGCATTGCAATAAAAGAACGCCCCGATCTGGCCGGAAAATCCCCGGTAGGGTGACCGTATTTCCAGAGTCAGCTCCTCCCCCGACTTTTCCGGCAGAAGCGTTACATAGTTCCATCCGCTGGGGGTTGCGCTTCCAAAGAACTGTTCTGCGCCGGTGTCCTTCACATAGACCAGTTCCTCCCCCTCCCAGACCCGTATGGACTGGAAAAAACTGCGGAAGCACAGCACGGTATGTTCCTCCACCTGTGCCGGCACACGGTTATGTATAATAACCGGCTCGTTCTTCTTTGAGGGCAGATATTCATAAACGGAAATGGGCCGCCTCGATCCGTCTGCTTCCTGGACGGTCCAGCCTGTGTTAAAAGCAGTCACCTCCGGGTCTCTGTCAAAATCCATGCGGAAGGTCACAATCATCATAATCAGTCCGATTGCAGCCAATACATAAAGGCTGATAATCTTCCAGTTTTTCTTATGTTTCATACTATTTCTCCCGGCGCTGAAGTTCCCTTTATTTCTGTCTCAATCTCAACGTCAAAATGCCACGCCTGCCCTTACTATCACATTGGCAAAAGGAGTGATCTCTCCGGTACGGACCGCAAACTTCACATTCTTTGTGAACGCCTTGAGATCCTCGTGTGACATGCAGCTTTCTCCCACGCCGGAGAAGGTTTCATGAATCACATCCAGCACCTTCGGATTCTTCTCTTTTATTTCCTCCGCCAGATACAAGTGCTCTGCCACTACTTCATTTTCTATGGCTCTGATCACCTGTTCAAAGGAGGGCACACCGCCGATGAGCACCAGATCCACAATCGGTACGCCAGGGGGGATGGGCATCCCCGCGTCTCCAATTAAAAATAAGTCTTTATGTCCCAGCGCCGCGATATGCGCGGACAGGGAAACATTTAATATTCCGCTCTTTTTCATAGAATTTATCCTCTTTTATATTTGCTGTTCCATTTATACCGGTATTGGTTCAGCCTCCACTATGCTGAACCCGTCCGCAAGCGCCTGCTCCGTGTCAAAATCCGCATCCAGATGCATCAGATGGATCTTTGCACGTTCGCCGGGCTTAAAATCCTTAGTCACTTCCAGCAGATCATTGTACTGAAAATGCACCACGCCTCTGGGATTCATCGTCGTCTCATGATACACGGCGGTATAGTTGTGAATTTCCTTTAACTTCGGGTTAAACAGCTTGGAATCCCCGCTGTAGAAGATATGATAGTCCTTATTAACCGTCAGGTCGATCCCGTACACATGTCCTTCAAAGATCGGATCATGCTCTGTCTTCTCAAACGCATATTCCGCCGTCAGCCTCTGATCCTCCAGAAACAGTTCGTCCCACAGATTGACGTAAAAAGTATACTTGTCTCTTGCTACGCCCTGCATATGCAGATAATCGGCCAGCGCAGGGTTGGGGAAATACACACAGATTTTCTCCGGCTGATGGCGGAACACTCTGGAATACAGATAGAGTATAGTATTTGACAGGCCGCCCACGTGGTCTCCGTGCATATGGGTGATCAGAATATGCACCTTGGAGATACCCTCCAGTACATTCAGTTTTACCATCTTCGGCAGTACGTCGCCGCCCATGTCAAGGATGATCAGATCTGTCCCGACACGGATATAGGCGCTGTTATTGCCCTTCTCCGTATTAAACGCACTTCCGGTTCCAAAAAATTTTAAAGTATCCATCGTAACCTCCGTTCCCGTTTTTATTTGATAATTCGGGAACTGAACAGTTCCCGTATGGTAAATTTCCCATCTTCATATATCATATAGCTGTGTACATCGTCATCCTTTGGCAGGGAGACTGAGCCCGGATTCAGGTAGAGATAATCCCCGATCCCGCGGTTTTCCTTGATATGGGTATGCCCGTGCAGCAGTATATCCCCCGCTTTTAACGGCGGCAGCTGGTTCTCATGAAACAGATGTCCGTGTGTCACAAAGACCATCTTCCCGTCCAGATACAGTATCATGTAGTCTGCCAGAACCGGGAATTCCAGCACCATCTGATCCACCTCTGCCTCACAATTGCCCCTCACACACAGAAGTTCATCCTTCATTCCATTTAAAATGCCGATGACCTCCTTCGGGTTATACTCCTTCGGCAGGTCATTCCGGGGGCCATGATAGAGCAGATCTCCCAGCAGTATCAGTTTTTCCGGCTTTTCTCTCTCCCAGGCTTCTTTTAAGGCCCGGCAGTAATAGGCGGAGCCGTGTATGTCCGACGCAATCATTAATTTCATTTTTGTATCCATGCCTTTCCCTTTTTGATCCGCATTTCAAGCTGACCGCTATCCGATCAGTTTTTTAACCTGGGCGTAAAATGCGTCCGCCATTGCCTGATGGGAATCTTTGTCCATGTGAAGGCCGTCTATCTTGCTGGGCCAGCCATATTCCGCCGCATTCATATAGAAGACTCCCTGCTCTTCGGCTACCTGGGAGAAGCACCGGTCAAACTCCAGGGAGCGTTCTCTTGCGGTCCGGTCAAACATATAGCCGAAGGGTCCGTCCTCAATGCCTTCCCCGATCAGAATCGGCGCCGCAAGAAGAATTTTTGGTTCCCGGTATTTGGGCATAAAGTCATATTTCCGTATTATCTTTACCACTTCACCGGCGCCCTTTGCAATGTCCATGGCAGGCGCGCCGAAGCGCATTTTCAGATCATTGGTTCCCAGCATCACGATGACCAGATCCAGGGGGCGGTGAGAGGACAGCAGAGGTATCAGCTGATTCTTACCGCATTTATTTCCCTCCACCGGGTCTTCATACACGGTTGTCCTTCCCCCATGTCCTTCCTCAATGACATAATAATCTTCCCCCAGCATTTTCTGAAGAATGCCGGTCCATCTCTCATATCGCTCCCAGCGGCCGCCGCTGGGGTTGCTTCCGAATGTATTGGAATCGCCGAAGCACATTATATTTTTCATATTAACCTTTCCTCCTATTAAAAGCGTTTACCGTTTATTCATCTTATCAATGGCTTCCCACAGGCCCCAGATGTAGTTGGCACCCAGCGCCCGGTCGTACAGGCCGTAACCCGGTCTTGCCTGTTCTCCCCAGATCATTCTCCCGTGGTCCGGACGGATGTAACCGTCGAAGCCTCCGTCATAAAATGCCTTCACTACTTCAAACATGTCCAGATCCCCGCACTGGCTTAAATGGGCGGATTCGTCGAAATCCTTCGGCGTATGGTGGTGCATGTTCCGGATGTGGGCAAAAGGCACCCTGCCCATTCTGGAAAATTCTTTTGCCATAGCCGGTATGTCATTCTTCAGGTCGGAGCCCAGAGAACCGGTACAGAGGGTCAGCCCATTATAGGGGCTGTCGTTTAAGGAAAAGAAGGTCCGTATGTTCTCCGCCCCGGTGATCACCTTCGGCAGACCATAAAGGGGCCACGGCGGATCGTCCGGATGGATGGCCATGCGAATGTCATATTCCTGTGCGCAGGGCACCACCGCATCCAGGAAATACTTCATATTCTCCCAGTAGGTCTCCTGGCTCATACTCTGATAAAATTCGATATCCTGCTGCATTACGGAGAGCCTCTCCGGCTCCCAGCCCGGCAGGGCAAATCCTCTGGCTTTGCTGGCCATCGTGTCCGCCATCTTCCCGGGGTTCATCTCCAGCACCTTCTCATGCCGGTAAGCCATGGCCGTGCTGCCGTCTTCCAGAGGAAACGCCAGGTCGCTTCTGGCCCAGTCAAGCACCGGCATAAAATTATAGCACAGACATTTAATCCCGATCTCTCCCAGATTTTTCAAAGTGCTTATGTAGTTGTCAATATATCGGTCCCGGCTGGGAAGACCCTTCTTAATATCCTCGTGGATGTTGACGCTCTCGATCACTTCTACTTCCAGCCCCGCGCCGTTGATCTCTTCCTTCATGGCCTTTAAGCGGTTAAGGGGCCATACCTCCCCCACAGGAATGTCAATCAAGCAGGCGGCCACGCCGCTCACCCCCGGGGTCTGCCGGATCTGTTCCAGTGTCACGCTGTCGTTTCCCCCCGGAAACCAGCGTAAAATCATTTTCATAGCCTGTCCTCCTTTTATCTTTTCAGCCGTATGCATAGTCTCCGGCCATCGCTGTTAATTGTTTTAATTTTACCATATGGAGGCCTTTGTTACAATGTCAAGTCAGCTCCCTTTGTTCCAATATTATCCGTCGGAGCGGAGGATGGATACCCTTTCCCGTCTCGCTTTTTGATCTCACGTATGGTACAATTAATTCCATCAGATGATAGTGTACAAGGGTACAAAATCATTAAAATACAGGAAAAGAGGGATGTTTCATCCCTTTTCCAGAGTACAAAAGGGGGTTTTCTATGAATCCGGAGTATTTTTCTACGGTGAATTCCCTGCCCTTTTATCTCATAGTGGGCGGGGTAATCTTATTTATCACAGCAATCTGTCTCGTATTTATTGTAAAAAGCTATCGGGCGGGGCTTGCGATCGGGATGGACAAGAAGGTGTTAAAACGGGCCATCACATCCAGCGCTACCTTTACTGTTCTGCCCAGTATCAGTATTCTGCTGGGGGTTATCGCATTAAGCGGAACACTGGGCGTTCCATTTTCCTGGCTCAGGCTTTCTGTAGTTGGGGCTTTGCAGTATGAGCTGAACGTGGCGGAAATAGCCGCAACCGGTATGGGCCTCTCCGGCCTGAAAGCTACCGAGATGTCGATGGGTTCCTTTGTTACCATCGGTCTGGTTATGACGGTGGGTATCCTGGGCGGTGTTCTGCTCTGCATCTTCGTTTTGAAGAAATATCTGAATAAAGTCCGCAGCAAGCCAAAGAGCGGAGAGGAATCCTCCAAACCGGGCTTCGGCGCCTACGCTACGATTGCCATGTTTATCGGTCTGTGCAGTGCCTACATCGGTTCTTATGTGGGTACCTTTACGGCTTTCGGCAATTTCATGCCTTTGGTTGTAGCCGGTGTGTCCGCACTGGTAATGGCCATTTTTGAATACTTTACCCGAAAGAAAAATATGGCCTGGCTGGATAATTTCAGCGTTGCAACCAGTATGTTAATCGGCATGATTGCCGCAGTACTTATAAATAAAGCAATGTAGGGAGGTGGAGACATGAATCATTCGGAAAAAGAAACTTATTTTGAGAAATTTAACAGCAGTCTCCACTTTCTGGGCAGACTTGCTCTGATCATCGGAGTCATCGCTCTGGTCTCTGTTCCGTTTATTTTCGGAATGTTCTCCGGCGTGATGCCGAACGGACAGGGCTTTTTAAGTGGATTTTTGAAGGTAGCAATCATCTATTACCCGGTTGCCGTGGTGGAATTTCTTGTCTATGCTCCCATGCTTGGCGTGGGCGGCAGCTATCTGGCGTTTATTACCGGTAATATTACAAATCTGAAAATTCCCTGTGCTATGAATGCCAAGGATATCGCGGGGACAAAGGGCGGCACTCCGGAGGATGAGATTATCTCAACCTTAAGTATCGCCACCAGTTCTCTTGTCACGATGCTGGTTATCTTTGTGGGAGTTCTGCTGTTGGTGCCGCTGACCCCGGTGCTGGAAAACCCCGCGCTTCTGCCTGCTTTTGACAATGTGGTTCCGGCCCTGTTCGGTGCGCTGGGTCTGAAATATTTTGCAAAGAGCATCAAAATAGCAATTGTACCGTTCGTTCTCATGACACTGCTCTGTGTCCTGATGCCCGCGGCGATTTCTCAGACCAGCCTTCTGCTTATTCCGGCCGGCGGTCTGGCTCTTGCTATCGGCTATATGCTCTTTAAGAAGGGAAAATTATAAAAGGAGGAAATGGATATGCTGTGGTTATGGATTTTGCTGGCAGTGCTTGGGGTTATTGTTCTGCTGGCTGCGGTCGTGCTTATCCGCGCCGCTGTATTAAAGCCTACTCCTGCTGTTACGGCAGTCCCCACAAAGGGTGATCCCGCGCGTTCCAAGCAGTATGCGGAAACACTTTCCCGAATGGTTCGGGAGGAGACGGTTTCCAGCCGCTACGACGAGGACCGGAGTAAATTTTTAGAATTTCACAAAGTGTTGGAGGAGCTTTTCCCCAATATTCACAAGACCTGTGAAAAACATGTATTTAACGGCAGCCTGCTCTTTAAATGGCCGGGCCAGGGAAAGGGTGATCCGATCCTGTTCATGAGCCATCATGATGTGGTAGAAGCAGGCGGCAAGTGGGAACAGGAGCCGTTCGGCGGCAAGATCGTGGACGGAGCTGTCTGGGGCCGCGGAACGGTGGATACCAAGGGAAGCTTATTCTGTTTTCTCACCGCTGCGGAGGAAATGATGAAAGAGGGCTATGTTCCCGCCTGTGATGTTTATTTGGCAAGCAGCTGTACCGAGGAGTGGAGCGGAGAAGGCGCCCCGCTCACCGTTCAGTATCTGAAAGAGAACGGCGTCAAGCTGGGCATGCTGATCGACGAGGGCGGAATGATCATGGAAGAGCCCATCGGCGGCGTAAAGGGGACCTACGCTATGGTAGGCGTACTGGAAAAAGGCTATGGCGATGTTAAATTTATTGCAAAGGGCAAGGGCGGCCACGCCAGCGCGCCTATGCCTCATACTCCTCTCGCCCGACTTGCTTCCTTTATCTGTGAGGTGGAGAAACATTACCCCTTCCGCTCGGAGTTTAATCCCACGGTTCAGGAGATGTTCCGCCGGGTAATGCCTAATATGAACTTCGGTATGAAGGTAGTATTTGCGAACCTCTGGCTGTTTAAGCCCCTGCTGAAAAAGCTGATGCCGTCCATCAGCCCCGCCGGTGCGGCTATGCTCCGCACGACGATTGCCTTTACTACGGCAAAGGGCTCCGACGGATTAAACGTGCTTCCGCAGGAAGCATATGTAACAGGTAATCTGCGTTTCATTCCCCATCAGGGCACAGATGAAAGTATCTCCCTGATCAGTGAGCTGGCAAAGAAATACGATATCGACACGGAAGTTATCTACAAAGACTATCCCTGTCCGGTGGTAGATTACACAGGCAGCGCTTTTCTCTCTGTGGAAAAGGCCATCAACGAGATTTATCCCGGCGTGGGTGTGTCTCCCTATGTTATGACCGGAGGCACAGATGCCAAATTCTATAAGGATATCTGTAATGACTGTATCCGTTTTGCGCCTCTGGCTATCACCAAGCAGCAGTATGAAAGTATTCACGGTTTAAATGAGAATATTAACTGTAATGCCCTCCCGCCGGGAGTGGATTTCTATAAGCTGATTGTAAAAATGCAGGAAAAATAACTGCTATAAAAGGAATCCTGTTTTTCGCAGTATTCCGATGCAAGCAAAAAAGCGCCGCTTAAGCCGGCGCTTTTTTAATGAAAGAATCTTTCAAAAAGTCCTCTGATGTGGCATGATGAAATTAAGATGCGATCCATGCGATAAAAACAGAACAACTAACGTTATATAGATAGAAGTGATACACGCCGTGTGTTTTCCGCTTAGCGGCGCGTGATCCACAGGAGGAGCTATGTTACTATTCTGCGGCATCATCGGGAACGGACGGACCGCGCCGATGCATTCCAAACTACAGATTGATGAAGATTTAATCCGCCGGATCGGGCAGGATGATAGGGAAGCGTTCCGCATGCTCTATGAACTGTCCGAACGCACGGTCTATGCCTATGTGTTCTCTATTCTCCGCAATCCTGAGGATACTCTGGACGTGGTGCAGGATACTTTTCTGAAAATAAGGGCCGCCGCCCATCTGTACCGTCCGATGGGAAAGCCGCTGGCCTGGATCTTCACCATTGCCAGAAACCTGGCCGCCAGCCGGCTGCGTCAGCACGCGAAAACCGATTCTTTTGAAACTACGGATCTGGAAAATGATACGCTTCATTCCTATATTTCCGATCCGGAAGACCGGATGGTGCTGCGGGCCGTTCTCAATCAGCTGTCGGAGGAAGAGCGCAATATTATTCTTCTCCACGCCGTCTCCGGTCTGAAACACTCCGAGATTGCGAAAAGCCTTGGAAAGCCCCTTTCCACTGTTTTATCCCGCTACAACAGGGGCCTTAAGAAACTAAAAAAATATCTGACGGAGCAGGGAGGTTATGAACATGAAGAAAATTGAACAACGGCTTTCTAATGCTGTGTCCCGGCTGCCCCGGACGGATGTGAAAGAGCTGGAGAATATACCCGTGATCAAAATGAAAGAACCGGACGCGTATACCCGCCAGGAACCCCCTGCACGGCTGTCCCGCCCCCTGATTTACCGGACCGCGGCCGCATTCTGCTGTCTGCTCATCTGTATCATGGCAGGCGCTTGGATCTCCTCCTATCGGATTGCCGCCGCCACAGTGAGCCTGGACGTTAATCCTTCCATTGAAATGACCCTTAATAAGAAGGGGACATTGCTCTCCCTGAAGGCAGTCAATTCGGATGCGGATGCTGTTGTCCGGGGCATCCGTTATAAGGGCCGTACCGCAGATGCTGTAATATGTGATATTCTGGACCGTCTGGTGGAGCAGGGATATCTGAAAGAAGAAACCAACGCGCTGCTTCTTACCGTGAAGGAGAAAAAGGAAAAGAGCGCTAACGAACTGGTTTTTCTTCTCGATCAGAAGATACAGGGCTATCTGGCTCAAAAAAACATTGCCCCGCAGGTTGTCTCGCAGGTGATCACGCCGGAAAAGGAAGCTTCCAAAATAGCTGCCGATTACGGTATTACGGAGGGTAAGCTTGCCCTGATCCGACGGATAATGGATAAAAACCCTGCCTATACCCTGGAGGAACTGGCTGGCAGGAATATAAATGACCTGCTTTTGCTGCTGAATGACGATGAAACGATACCAGTCACGTCTCCCGTTACGCCGCCTCCTAATGATGAAAAGCCCTCCGTACCCTCAGATAGAGATTCTGATAGAGGTAATGAGGAGGAGGACGATCGGGATGAGAAGGACGATCATGACGGCAGGGAGAAACCTGATGACAAGGAGGAACCTGACGATAAAGATGATTCGGACGACAGGGAGGAACCTGACGATAAAGATGATTCTGACGACAACGATGATTCGGATGACAGGGATGATTCGGATGGCGAAGATGATTCAAATGGCGAAGGTGATTCGGATGGCGAAGATGATTCAAATGGCGAAGGTGATTCGGATGGCGAAAATGATTCGGATGGCGAAGATGATTCGGATGACAAAGATGATGTGGTTAATGATAAGAATGAGAATGAAGGCGAAGACGCGGAGGATGAAACAGAACCTGATGAATCCGAAGAATAAATTCCGCCGGCCGATAAATTACAGCCGGCGGAGTTATCCCTGCAGACAACACCGTGAGTGCCGGCTCTTCAATCAGGGGCTTGGGGTACATCCCAGTACAAAGTGGCGTTCATTTTCATTTCCTGTTCCATTTTCTGCTTCATACGGAATAAGATTTGTGGGTTATCATGCAAACTCTCAGCCGGCATTCCTCCTATTCTGATATAAACCAGCCTGTTTTGTGGACCGTAATCATGAAGAGAAATCTCTTCTATGGATTTAGCCGGAATATATTCTGACACAAGCTTCCTGATTTTGTCTTCCGTATCAGGGTCAATTCCTTCTCCTAAAAGCAGTACAACGTTTTCACAGAATGAACAGATACCGGACTTTAAGATTACGGCAGCCACAGCTATTCCCAGTATTCCGTCTACAGGAATGGCCGTAAGCGGAGTAGCCAGCAGGCCAGCCAACGCAGCTGCTGTTACAAGAGCATCGGATAGGTTATCTCTCCATACAGCTTTCAGTACAGTAGAATCCACGCTCTTATTGCAGCGGCTTATATACCATGCCATAGCGAATTTTCCCGCTATACTGATACACAGGACAGCAACCGTCAGTCCCGTAATTATAATCGGCTGCGGTGTCAGCAGCCGTTTGAAACCATCAACCCCGACGGAGACGCCTGTAAATAAAATAAGAAGGGCTATGACAAAACCACAAACATACTCCATACGCCCGTGGCCGTACGGATGCACCCTGTCCTTTTCTCTTCTGGAAAGCGAAAAACTCAAGAGCATGATAAGTGATGAAGTACAGTCCGCCAGATTATTCATGGCATCGGCAGTAATAGCCACACTGTTGCTCATAAGACCGACAGCGGTCTTAATAATAACAAGTATCAGATTCCCAAACAGCCCTATTAACCCGGAACGCTTTCCTGCTATACTGCGTTCTTCCGTATCCATATTAGCTATCGTTTTATTTCCCTTCTTTCTATCTAAATCAATCTTCTGCAGATGATCTATTATTGTCTCTCTTGTCCTGCCCTCATGCGGCAGTGCTCGCGGTATCTTCTTTCCTCCCGTCTTCCTCTGGAACGGCGGTGATCCTCATTGCCAAAGGCTGTAAATCCGTTGCGGCGCATTGCCATAAGATCTTCAAAGGCATCGTCTCCCATCCTGGCCCTGGCCTGTGCCATCCAGTGTTCCATATCTCTCCGGCCATCTTCTCCCAGTTCTTTTTCTGCTCTTGCGATGATCCGGTCCAGATAATCTCCAAAAGCTGCCTGCTCATCTTCATTCAGACACCCGAACAAGTCAGGGAAAGCAGGAGATTCCTGTTCTGCCGACTTTCCGCTTTCCGTAAGCTTTACCATCACCACACGCCTGTCGCTTTCCATCTGGGATCGGGTAATATATCCGGCCTTCTCCAATTTGCCCAGCAATTCGCTTAAGGACTGCTGCCGTATATTAAGCACATAAGACAAATCCCTGGTGCTGATCTCCGGCTGCATTTTCAGCAGTGCCAGAACACGGCCCTGTCCTCTTGTGGGGTCAGCAAAGGGGCCGCGTCTTCCATGCATCTGCACATGCTGTCTCTGAATCAGCCACTGTAAATGCATCATTTTTTCTATTAGTTCCTTATTTTTCATATATTCAGACATTCATTTTACCTCACTTTTTCTATTTATCAGGTACCTGTTGTATTTATTCTACAGGTACCTGATAAATTTGTCAACACTTTTTGTAAGGTACCTGTTTGATTTTCATTTTCTCTAATCACAGGCCTAACAGACAAAAACGGCCGGGAAGGAAGTAAGACAACTAGTCTCTGCTCCGCTTTCCGGCCGGGTCTTTTCTTTTTATTCATTTCCAGTGCTATTCCTGTTCTTCCTGGCTGATATCCAGCCCCATGCCTTCGATAACTTCTGCAGCCAGTTCTGCCTGTTCTTCTGCCACATAAATATCTTCACCCAGCATAGAACTTCCGGCATACATATTCATGAACCCGCCTGCTCCTTCATCAATCTTGTACGCAGGGACGCCATTATTCTTTAACGTATCCAGGATCATGTCTGCCTGCAGATTATCCTCTGCAGTATAAATCTTTACAACCTTCTCATCACTCATCACGATCACCCGTCCTTTCTGAATCCTGTCTGCTGCCATACTGCATTTCAGCCGCTTCTATAGAGAGCGGTATAATGTCTGATGACATTATATCATAACTGCAACTGCAAAACGTTATGATACCCTCCGGGAGATGTGCACTTCGCGCATTGGTAAAGGCCTGCGGCCTTAAGCGCTTCGGCACTGGTATAATGTCTGATGACATTATACCATCCTTTGCAATTCTTTGTCCATCTACGCGAACACCGCCGCAATAAAACTGACAGTCGAAAACAGGTTGCACAAACAGTGAAAAACAATACTGATACCAAAATTCTTTTTCCTGTAGCTCACATAGGCAACCGGAGCGAAGGCTAATATACGGAATATATTATGAAACGGCAGCCAGAAGTGATACAGCGAAAACAGAATTGCTATCAGAATTGGCGTAAACCAGTTCTGCTTCTGATAGTGGGATGTTAAATAGCCCCGGAAATACAGTTCTTCCGTGATCGGACAGAGAAATACATTAAAGACCACATAGACCACGCTGGTCAAGACCAGGGTGGGCCTGGAAAACGATCTGAGATATTCGAAATCAGTCCAGTCAAAGCCTGCCGGAAGCCAGCTTAACACTGTTTCTCTCATGCCTGCAACGATACCATTTTCAACCGGCGCTGCAAAGGCCGACAGCAAACCGGCAATGCCGAAGAAACAAAAGGCGATAATCAGTATTTGCAGAACCGGTATTTTCTTTTGCCCGTTAAATGCACTTCTCAACGACCAGGTTCCATACTCTTTTTTACTGGCGTTCAGAATAATTCCCAGCTCGATCGGCATGAGTACCAAAGCCGCCAGAATAAAGAACAGCAGTAAATGTGGTATGGGGTAGATATAGCCGGCCAGCAAATATAAAAGCGAAAAGATTGCCGTCGGAATAAAAACTCTTGCCAGTAGTCCCTTTGTACTCATTTATTATGTCCTCCAGTTCTATTTTCAATATTATAACACGAAGAATAAAAAAGTTTAATTATGATGCGATAAAACTGTAATCCTCCGCGTTATCTTCATGAGAGAACGAAATACCGGCCGGTAAATCTGTTATCACTGAAAATAAATGTTTAAAGGAGAGGATTACTATGTTAAAGATGAAGAAAAATTTACTCTGGGTTTTAGGCGGCGCAGCAGCCGTTGTTTGTTTGTTGTTCGTACTGATACTTAAACTTTCTGCTGTCCCGCATGGTTATATCGCTATTGACGTCAATCCCAGTATTGAATTGGAGACAGACCGGAACAACAGAGTTGTTGCCATTCATCCTGCCAATCAGGATGCAAGGGAACTGCTCACCGGCTATGCTATGGACAGCAATGAACTGGACGATGTGGTGGAAGATATTGTGGACCGCCTGTACCTGGCAGGTTATCTTACAGATAACAGTGATAATAAGATACTGATCACCGCGGATGAAAAGACCACCTCCCCCGCATTGCTGGAGAAGGTAAATACCAGTGTCTCCAATTACCTGAATGTCAGAAAGCTGAACGCAACGATTTTAAAACAATCCATCGACGTATCCGAACAGCTTTTAGCAGACGCTCACAACAATCAGATGTCCGCCGGAAAATATACGATTGTGGAACGCATTTTACAGGAGGATAAGACATTGACCGCGGCAGATCTGGCCGGAACAAGCCTGAAAGATCTGATTGCGTTTGCCTCCCAGAAAAATGTGGATTTGAATGAGCTGGTTGATGAATACCATGATGCCCTGGACGATGTAATGGAGCAAAAGGGAATTCATGATGTGGATGATGATATTCTGGATCTGGATGATGACGGGCCGGAGAAGGAAGATCCGGATGACGATGAGGCGGATGACAGAGATATAGATGACGACAGGGATGAACCGGACGACGATGACGACTTTGATGACCTGGATGACGATGACAACAAATTCGATCCTGAGGACGAGGATGAAGATGACGAAGACCACGGCAAACAGAAACCGGTTCAGCCCGGCAATAGAAATCATCAGGAAGATAAAGACGACGAGGATGACGAAGCAGATTGGCAGGACGAGGATGATGACGACGATAATGAGGATGATCTTGACGAGGATGAGGAGGAGGACGATGAGGATTAACCGACATCGCCAAAAGGTAAAAGGACCCGCAGCCAGAAGCTGCGGGTCCTTTTAGGTGTATGATTTATTTAGAGGAATTATCCTCCAATTGCTGATTAAGCTGCTGTTCCAGACTGTTCTGTCTCTTCTTATACCGTACCATGTGTACAATAAACACAGCCGCAATAAGAAGCAGTACAATCAGTGCCGGAATATCCCATTTACAAAATGCACCTGTCATTATATTTAACATAGCGATCTCCTTCCGCTTTTTTATATCAATATTTACTGGTTTACTTTTTCCTGTAATTCGTACATACGTTTCTGATGCTGATTTCTCTTCCAGATAAATACCGCTTCCACTGCGAAAGCCACAAGCAGAATCAGGAAGTGAAGAATACAGCATGCATGACCGCTCTCACCGGAGCCCATCTCGCCGCTGCCGAGAGGTACGGATTCATCCGGAATGGTTGTCAGGTCATAGCCGTTATCTTCGGAGCCATCGATCTGTGAACCATTACCCAGCGGAACCTGCTCATCCGGAAGCTCTACTGTCTGACCCGCAGGCTGACCCGGATTATTATAAACCGTCACACTATTATTTCCCGCAGTACCTATATTGCCGGTTCCCGGAGCCTGAGGGGCTGCCGGATTAGCCGGGGTTGTAGTTACTGCATCGTCAATTGCCGTATCCTGTCCGTTTTCATTTCCCGGACCCTCAGGGGTGGTCGGATTCTCTGGAGTCTCTGGGGTTACCGGCGTATCTGGTGTCACTGGGGTGTCTGGTGTCACCGGGGTATCCGGGGTTACCGGCGTATCTGGTGTCACCGGGGTGTCCGGAGTTACCGGCGTATCTGGGGTTACCGGGGTGTCCGGGGTTACCGGCGTATCCGGATCAACTGGATCTGTCGTCGATCCATTGTCTATTTTCTTAAACTGAGCCGTTACCTTTAAATCTCCTGTGATTACAGAGAAGTCCTGATCCCAGCCGATAAACTTCTTACCCTTTACCTCCGGGTCAGCCGGTGCAGCAGCCCCATATCCATGAATTACCTGCTGTGTTTTTAAAGATGCACCATCCTCATTTACAAATTCAACCTTATAGGTAACCGCGTGCACCTTAATGTCGATTACCGTATCCTTATCAAAGATAGTATGACCAAATCCGCTCGCATAGTCTACCTTGGCGTCCGTACCGTCAAATACGGATACAATGGTTCCCGCCTTAAAGGTAATCGGCTGATTTTTATAAGTGCCTGTTACATCATTCAGCAGTTCCATGGAAACTGCCTTCATATACTGAGCCGGTCTTGTTCCTGGTATTTTCAGAAAAACGCCAAATGCGGTAATCTTGTCAGTTAACTTTTTCTCTACTGAATAAACATCGCTGTCATTATTTTTCAGGACAAAATCCTGTTTCAGTTCGTCATCCAGGTAATAGTTAATGGTGTATCCCTCAAAGCGGTATACCGCCTTGTAGGTCATGTCGAAACGGACACAATTTATGTCTGCAAGCTCTTTATAATCAGAAACCAATTCCCAGTGATCAAATACCCAAGGGCCGTTATCTGCCGGATCTGCCGGCATCTGTGCGGAAGCCCCCCATATAACCTGCTGCTCTGAAAGAACAGTATCATCCGCATTTAAAAATGTTACAGTGGGAGATACACCGAAAGATACCTCTATATTAATAACTGCCCCTGCTTTAAAATCATAATTCTTAAATGCCGGATCAAAGTTAATGCTATATCTGCCCGGTGTAGGGTCCTGTGAATAGGTTCCTACTGTCTGGCCTTCAAAGACTCCGTTTGTAACATCATATAAATAAGGAGCGCATAACCAGTCATCTCTATGACCGTCTAAAAGCATCTTTGGATGCATTTCATATCTGACGTCTTTATTACTGGTTTTAACCTCTCTCGAAATATAGTCACCCATAGCCAGCCACTTAATAGCATTAGGACCGGAATCATCATCAAATTGATAATGCCCCGTGAAGGAATATCCTGCATCAAGCAATTCTTGACTCAGATAGTAATTAACTACATAAACATTTTCTTTTTGTTTGTATTTGGCTTTTACCGTTATGTCTTCTGTTATGTTGTTGAATTTAATGTTCCATTTCTGAAAAACCCATCCGGGAATTCGCTTTTCAAAGTCCGGTGCTACTGCTGCTTCCCCGTCCACTACTTCCTGAGTCGTTTCTACGAACTGACCGTCCGGACGGCGGTACCGGAATGTTACTGTATGGGATTCTTTCTCCGCATTCTTTTTATCATCGTCGGCTTCATCCTTATTTTCATCATCGCCGGTTTCATCCTTATTTTTATCATCACCGGTTTCATTTTTATTTTCATCATCGTCGGCTTCGTTCTTATTTTCATCATCACCGGTTTCATTTTTGTTTTCATCATCACCGGTTTCATTTTTGTTTTCATCATCACCGGCTTCGTTCTTATTTTCATCATCGCCGGTTTCGTTCTTATTTTCATCACCACCGGTTTCGTTCATATTTTCTTCATCGCCGGTTTCGTTCTTATTTTCTTCATCGCCGGTTTCGTCTTTGTTTTCGTCATTGCCGGTTTCATTTTTATTTTCGTCATCGCCCGTTATCGTGTTGTTCTCAGCATCACCGAGCTGACCGCCTTCCGTACTTTCAGCCCCCTCCGACGCAAATGCCGGTGCGGTATTACCAAGTACCATCGCAATAACTAACAGGAAAGCAAGCGCAACACTAATTTTCTTCTTAAACTGTTTCATCTTCACCGTCTCCTCTACTTATCCATCAACAGGGATTTGTTATCCCTTTTTATCCTCTTATACTAATAAAGAGGGGAGGACTTTTCAAAACGGCTCACAAATTATAAAATTATTTTTAAATTATTTATTCCCACGGGGTTACAGCCTTAAATCTCTCTGCATAGCAAGAGGCCGGCGCAAATTATCATAATTTGCGCCGGCCTCTTTTCATACATTTTGTTACACTTGCGTATTTCAATCATCCCAGCCCAGGGCTTCCAGCTTGTCTTCGATTTCGTCCTTACAATAATCCGCAAGATCTGCCTGCTTTTCCAGTTCTGCGGTCTGTTCTTTAAAGTCTTCCAGCTCTATATCCCCGTTATAATAAGCATTTTCCAGACGGTCAATTTCCTCTTCCAGTTCATCCTCCTGCCGGTCATATTCCTCCATCAGCCGTATTAACTGGGATTTTGACTCCGGCAGAGCCGGTAAGTCCTTTGCTTCCAACGGTATTTCATGGTCCCAGCCCAGCTCTTTGATCTTTCCTTTTAAATCCTTCTTACTCTGGTCCAATTCCTGATACCGGATCTCAAGTTCCTGGTATCGTTCATTAAATTCTTCCTGAGAAAGTTTCCCCATACGATATTGCTGCTCTACCTTTTCTATTTGTATTTCTACTGCTTCCTTTTCGGCGGCCGCAAGATAGTACTGGTCCATCAATTCGTTTAAGTTCAGTTCCCCGGCATCTGCAGGATTCATATCCGGGGACTGATCCCCCTCCGCGCTGTCTCCTGCATCTGTCAGTTCTCCGCCTTCTTTATCTCCAGTCGTCTGCTGCGTGCTCTTATCATTTTCTGCCTGATCGGAAATAGCCTGCGTCCGGCGGTCAGACTGTCTGGCGCATCCGGTCAGCAGGAAGCAGACTATGAAAAGAAACAGCATTGGAATATATCGTTTCATAACTATAAAACATCCTTTCTGATCCTGAGCATGTACAGCTGCTCAAAAATTCCTGCAATCGTTTGTATCTGAAACAATGATACACTGTTAGGATTAAAGAAACATTAAAAAGGAGCCGGCATGTATGCAATAACCGATTATCTCTTTTGCAGCAGCCACACAGCACCGATAAGGTCGCTCCGTAAATCATTATACTCCGCCTGCTGGCTGATTACATATCGTTCAAGCATATCTTTTTGTGCGGGATACTTGTTTATAAGTTCATTTGCGCGCGAAGTGATCCAGTTCATTTCCTTATCGGCCACGTCAGAGCTTATATTCATATCATCCTTACATTCGACCAGCCGCAGTCCTGACTCTTCAAAATATTTACACCATTCATTATAGGAAGGATACGTCTTTTCAAATTGAAGCCTGCTGTTTACCGCCTCATCGGATACATAGGCATCGTCAATCAGAAGAAAACCACCGGTTTTTATGGCAGGCAGCAATTTTGCCAGGGTTTGCCTGTAATCACCCAAAATATCCCCAACCGCACCAAAAATTACACAGTCGTAACCCCGTTCCCTATCTATAGAAAGATTGACGTCTTCTACCGCAAACTCGCACAAATGGGAAACCCCGTATTCTCTCGCTTTTCCTTCTGCATAGGAGATAAACTCCGGCAGTATATCAATTCCTTTCACCTTAATTCCCAGTTCTTTTGCAAGCCGTACGGATACCGCTCCTTTTCCGCAGGCCAGATCCAGCACTTTTGTATCGCCGCCTGTTGGTATATATTTCTTAAAGAAAAGCATCATTTCCTCAGGTGAACTGCCCAGCTCCCAAAAATCCTGTAACAGATAGGGCAGATACGGTATAATCTCCAAATCTTCCGAGGTAAGCGATTCTGCTAATTTTACTTTTACTTGTTCTTCCATTTGCCATCTCCTTATAATATGAATTATTATTCGTATTCTTATTATATGCGGAGAGTCCTATGCTGTCAAGGGAAAACACGAATTAGAGTTCGCATTTTCCCTTGCGGCTGGTTTTTTGATGTAGTATACTATTGCTGAAAGCAGGTGAACCTATATGCCAGATATCAGAAAACCTCAGCAGAGCCGTGCGATTGAGAAAAAGAATAAGATTCTTAAGGCAGGCTTTGAACTATTTTGTGAACAGGGGTACTATGCTACCACTACAACACAGATCTGCCGGAGAGCAGGGATATCAACCGGCGCTCTGTACAGCTATTTTAAGGACAAAAAAGATATATTTATAGCGGCTTTTAAAGAATTTCTGGAAGGAGAATATTTTAATGAACTTCTTGATTCACTCCGCAATATTGATGAACCGTTTCATATTGATTCGTTTTTAGACAGATGTATCGAAGTCTTAACTGAGATCTACCGGGGTTCCTATACGGCGCTGACGGAATTGGCTAATATGCAGTTGGAAGATACAGAAATAATGGATAAATTCAGCCATTTTGAAGACACCTTTATGGACGCTGTTGTGGATGCTTTGGCTGCGCATCATATCAAAACAGATTACCTGGCTGAGAAATACTACCTCGTTTATATTTTAATAGAAGCATTGGCAGCGGAAAAAACGTTTCATAATCACGCTTCGGTAAATTATGAGAAGCTGAAAGAGGAAACTTATAACACGATCAAGAGTTACTTATTACTGAAACAAGACTGATTCGCCGGCAGGATTAGAGTGTCAAAACAGTGCAAAGCATTGGCTCTGTACTATATATGGATATGTTAGCTTGCTCACATATCCATATATAGTATGAGCATTGCACCTACGGTGCTTTTGACACCCTAATCCATTAGGCAAGAGGAAATCAAACTATGAGATTGCTTGTTGTAGAAGATGAAAAAGATCTGAGAGAAGTGCTGGTCAAACGGCTGAACGCTGAAAATTACGGCACAGACGGCTGCGGGGATGGAGAAGAGGCCCGGTACTATCTGGACTCTGCCGATTACGATCTGGTGATCCTGGATATTATGATTCCGAAGGTAGACGGCCTTACCCTTCTTAGGGAGCTGCGGAGCAAAAAAATTAAAACCCCGGTCCTGCTGCTGACGGCAAGAGACAGCATCGAAGACCGTGTAAAGGGGCTGGACGCCGGCGCGGACGACTATCTGGTCAAGCCCTTCTCCTTTGAGGAACTGCTGGCAAGAATTCGTGTACTGCTGCGCCGGCAGGCAGATGAGGCGTCCAACGAGCTGACGCTGGGTGAACTGGTTATGGATGTGGCAAAACACACCGTCGTCCGTTCGGGCAGGGAAATCTCCCTTTCCAGCAAAGAGTATGCAATTCTGGAATATCTGCTGCGCAATCAGGGCATTACCCTGTCCAGGGAAAAGATAGAAAACCACGTCTGGAACTATGATTTTGAGGGAGGTTCCAATGTAGTGGATGTCTATATCCGCTATCTCAGAAAGAAGCTGGATGATCCCTTTGATAAAAAACTGATTCACACGGTAAGAGGCGCAGGGTATGTTCTGAAGGAAGAATCCTGACCGTATTGCCTGCATACAGAAATGAGCCGAATATGACAAAACGTTTATCCATAAAAACCCGTGTTACACTCTGGTACACTCTGCTTGTCCTGCTCCTGGTAGGAATAGGACTGGCCTATATTTTCACGCTCTCCAACCGGATTCAGCTGGAGAAGTCCAGAGAGCTTCTGACCAGCACCGTATCCGAACTGATCCCGGATATCGAGCTTTCCCGGAACGGGGTGGAAGAAGATGCCCTGGATTTTTACGTTGCCGGAGTCTCCCTGTTTCTCTATGATGAACAGGGCCGTCTGCTGGCGCCGGCCGGAAGCCGGGGTATCAAAGTAAATGCCCTTCTGGAAGATGATTATGTGAAAACGGTGGAGGCGACAGACGGCACCAGCTGCTTTGTCTACGATCTCTATACGTCCGTGTCAGATCAGGGCATCTGGATTCGGGGCGTGCTGCCCATTGCTGAAGTCACATCCACCATACGCCTGATGCTGTTCACCGCTCTGGTTATGGCCCCGGTGTTTCTTGTTATTACTGCCGCAGGCGGATTTATCATTACCAGGAAAGCATTCCGTCCGGTTCAGTCTATCATTGATACGGCAAACGCAATCAGCGGCGGCGGAGATCTGTCTCTGCGGATTGAGGTAGAGCAGAACAGTTCCAGGGACGAGGTGGCAAGGCTGGGACTTACCTTTAATTCCATGTTTGACCGTCTGCAGGCTTCCTTCGAATCAGAAAAGCAATTTACCTCGGACGCCTCTCATGAACTGCGCACGCCTATTGCCATTATACTGTCTCAGTGTGAGTACGGTCTGGAGCAGGCCAAGACAGAGCAGGAACATAAAGAGGTGCTGGAATCTGTCCTGCGCCAGGCCAAGAAAATGTCCGCGCTGGTATCCCAGCTGCTGACCCTTGCCCGGGCAGACAACGGTAAATTTCAGCTGGAAATTGAGACCGTCAATTTCAGTGAGCTGTGTGAGATCGTCTGTGAAGAACTTTCCCTGAAAGCAGAAGAACGGGGTATTTCATTGTATCCGGACCTGGAAAAAGATCTGATTATAGAAGGAGATCAGACCTTTCTGTTGCGCATGCTGACCAATCTTATTAACAACGCGGTCTGCTATAACAGAAGAGGCGGTGAAGTCCGCGTCCGGCTCCGCAGGCAGGAAGCCTGCTGTCTTCTCGAAGTGGAAGACAACGGGATCGGAATAGCGCCGGAACACCTGGATAAAATATGGAATCGCTTTTATCAGGCCGACCCTTCCCGTTCAGCAAGAGAAAGCGGCAGCGGCCTGGGGCTTCCCATGGTAAAATGGATCGTACAGGCACATGCCGGGAGTATCTCTGTTACAAGTACACCGGGACAGGGGAGTCGTTTTTCCGTACTGCTTCCTCTGAATGGGGCAATGAAGATGGAAAAATGAAGAAATACTACCGAAGAATGTTATTTAACTTTTTAGATTAAAGTGTGAATTAACTATTGACTTAAAGTTAACTTTAAGGTCTATGATCTTTTTGTCGGAAACGTTTTCCGATAAGCGATTCGCATCAATCCATTTGCATGAGAGGAGAGACACACAATGAAATCTAAGGTATACTTTACAAAGGAAATTACACCGGAAGCTCTGACTAAAATTTATGAGGCCATGGGCGCCGAACTGAACGGCAGAACAGCAATCAAGATCTCAACCGGAGAACCCGGAGGTCATAATTTTCTGGACTTTAACCTGATTAAACCTCTGGTGCAGAAGTTAAACGGAACAATTGTAGAATGTAACACTGTATATGAAGGCAGAAGAAATACAACAGAAGCCCACTGGCAGACCTTTAAAGATCATGGATTTATGTCTATCGCTCCCTGTGACATTATGGACGAGGACGGCGAGATGCCCCTCCCCGTCGGGAACGGCGCGCATCTGGAGCAGAACTATGTAGGCGCGCACCTGAAAAACTATGATTCCATGCTGGTTCTTTCCCATTTTAAGGGACATATTATGGGCGGCATGGGCGGAGCCTTAAAAAATATGTCTATCGGCATTGCTTCCTCCCGCGGAAAGCTTCTGATTCATACCTCCGCAACCAGTGAGGATTACGATGCTATGTTTACCGCCGATCATGATTCCTTCCTGGAGTCTATGGCAGATGCGGATAAATCCGTTATGGATTATATGGGAAGAAAAAATATAGCCTATATCAACGTGGCAAATAAGCTCTCTGTTGACTGTGACTGCGCCGCAAATCCGGCAGATCCGGAGATGGCGGACATCGGAATCTTTGCTTCCCTGGACCCGGTAGCCCTGGATCAGGCCAGTGTGGATGCTGTTTATGACTCACCTGACAGCGGGAAGGCCGCTCTGATTGAACGGATAGAAAGCCGCAACGGTATTCATACGGTGGAAGCCGCTGCTGCTCTGGGTCTTGGATCAAGAGAATACGAGCTGATCGATCTGGACTAAGATGATTTGATCATTTGGTTTTCTGTAAGGATTTTCTATAATTAAATGCCGGGGATAATATAACTTATCCCCGGCGTTTTCTTTCTATATTTAAAATACACATACCATTTCTCTCTTAACAATCAGCAATATCACGAAAATAACCGAAAAAACCACTTTTTCCCAAAATCCCAGATCCTTTTTATAATCTTCATAGGATCTTGTATAAAATATTAATCCAAGACCAAAGCATAGTATAGTTACGCTCAAGAAAACGATATACGGTATTTTTAATTTACCAGCCATCGGCAGCAGTATAATGATCAGCAGCCTGGAAATGGTGTAAAACCTGCTTTTTATTGTATCTCTCATTCCTTAATCCCCTATTATGATAATTACCTGCTAAATTATCATACCACAACGAAATTATTTTTTTCATTCTTTAATCTTTTTTTAATTTTCCTCTGTTATGATGATAGCATCAAAAGAAAACCGACCCGCAAATCGGTTACAATAGGCATAATGTCAAAAAAATTATTATATGAGGTGAAGCATATGAAAAAGAAGAAATTATTTGCATCTGTTCTGGCTGCGGCGGCAGTGATTACAATGGCATTCCCGGCGGTTAGCGCAAACGCTGCTTCCGTAAGCATGTCCAAAGCGGAAGACATTGCAGAGTCCTATGTTCCCAAAAACAGTATTCATATTTCTACAGAAAAAGATGACGGATGTTACGAGATGACCTATTATCATGAGAAAAATGAGGAATCTTATGAAGTTGACATCTATATTAAAACAGGTAAGTTAAAAAGCTTTAACAGTGAGAAAGATGACGACAGGGGCAGCCGCACTGTCAAGATCAGTAAGTCAACCGCCGAAAAGGCTGTTACGTCAGAACTCAAAAACATTGATGTCACATCCACTAAGTTGAAAAAAGACGATGGTTACAGGAAGTATAAAGTAACCTTCACCGCGGATGACTTTACCGGCGATTATGATATTGACCCAAAGACAGGCGAAGTTCTGGAGCGGGATATCGATGTTAAGAAATCTGTGTACAAAGGAACGGCCAGCAGCTCCTCTAAGACAAAGATCAGCACAGCGAAAGCCAAAGAAATCGCCCGTGCCAAAGTTCCGAATGCTACTATCGTAAAATGCAAGCTGGATGAAGATGACGGCCGCTGGACTTATGAGATCGAAATGATTAAGGGCCGCTATGAATATGATCTGGAGATTGATGCTTATACCGGCAAGATCCTGGAGTATGACGTAGATTACGATGATGACTATGATGATTGAATGCTGAATCATTCGTCCCACTATGCATATAAATGATATAAACATTGCAAATTATCATTAGAATATACACATAAGGATGGAGATATTGTATATCTCCATCCTTTTCCTATTACCATACCATATACCACAATTATTCCAGTACAAGGAGACATCATGAATCAAAAACAATATCAGTTTGAGGCAGTTATACAGAAGGTACCGGATATCGACGGGGCTTATATTGAATTTCCTTTTGATGTCATGCAGGAATTTGGAAAAGGCAGGGTAAAAGTACATGCTACATTTGACGGTTTCCCCTATGATGGCAGCCTGGTCCGAATGAAGACACCCGGCCATATCCTGGGCCTGCGAAAAGATATCCGGACAGCGATAAATAAACAGCCTGGAGACATTGTAACCATAACCATAAAAGAACGGGAATAATCGATTGCGGCAATGATTGTTTTTGCTGCTTGGCATAAATTATAAGTATAAGCACCGTTCTTTGCGCACTATCGGCAGCTAACCCTTAAGCATATCCCTTCTCTCCTTCCAGTCCGGCATGTACCCCGCTATAAATGCATAGAACTCCTTCGAGTGATTGGGATGTATGAAGTGACTGAATTCGTGCAGCACTACATACTCGATACATTCCCTGGGAAATTCCAGAAGCCGTTTATTCAGCGTTACGATCCCTTTCGCCGGTATGCAGCTTCCCCAGCGGGACTTCATCGTCCGAACCTTCAACACAGGCATCCGAACTCTATACATCTGAAAAGCAGGATAAATCTCTCCAGTCACTTCCGCAAACACTTCCCTGCATAGCCTGTCTATAAAAAGAGTCATCTGCTTCTGCCTCTCTGAAAAATCGGCGCAGTCTTTCACGGTCAGATAAATCGTCCCTGCTCCTTCATCCAAAGTAACATTTCCTGGTTCTCCCCCCTGCACAAACAGGGAAAACGGCTTCCCCAGAATATTAAAAATCTCTCCCGTCATAAACTGCCTCGGCCCAGGCTTCTGCTTCTCCAATTCCTGAAAACGGGCCAGAGCCTTAAAAATAAATGCTCCCTTTGAGCATACAATCTCATCCACCTGCTCTGCTCTTATCCGCGGATCAGCAGAAACATAAATACAGCCATCGGGATGGATACGAAGATTCACATTCTTCACCGGTTTGCGCTGCAGAAGATAGATAATATCCTGCCCATTATAACGTACCTTTCTCCATGACTCCCTGACCATACCCTTAACCCTTAAAAGAATGATAGAACTCTTTCAGATCCGCCTTCACCTCCGCAGGCAAATCATGCCACCGGATACCCCGAACCGCTCCCTCCAGAGCACAAAGCCGGTTATAACAGGCAGAATCATCAATCGCCTTAATCCTCAGCCAGGCCTGTCTGCTTCCAAGCTCCTTCAACTGATCCTCTGATTCCACACCGACCGCAATCAACTGTTCCTCCATAGCCTTTCCTATATTTGGCAGTTTCGTCAATTCGCCCATATCTTAACCTCCATAAGCATTGTGGCCTATCTCTTTTACATTCGCAGCTGTGCTGCGATTTTCGTTGGACGCAGGTCTGCGTCCATACTTAACCATTCCGAAGGAACGCTTTCACCTGCGGCCTTGCCGCAGCTTTCACTCCGTTCTTCACTATTCCATCATTATTATACCCCTCTTTTACTCGTTAGAAAACCTCGTACTTTTTTCTATCCGTATAAATCTGTCCGAAAATAAATTTTTTAAAACCTCATACCGTATGATTTTTCTTTTTCCTCTGCTGTGTTACGCTTTATTGAAAGCAACGTTATAAATCAACGATCAGGAAACTGAGAGGAGGAAGATATGGATATCTATGATGCGGCTTATGATTTTTCTGTACGTGTGGCTGAACTTGTCCGCTACTTGAACGAGGATTCCAGGGATTTTCCCTTATGCGGCAAGCTCCTGGACTGCGGCGTGGGCGCCGGTCTCTCTGTCCGGGACAATGACTGCAGCAGTGCTGCCCGATGGATACGGCAGGCCGATTATATCATCGAGATGGCCGCAAAATCCGGTTATCTTACCGACGGCCAGTCCCGTCCCATCCGGGAAGTGGCAATACATCTGCTGGCATTGCTGGACCCGGTACCCACAAAGGAAACATGAAATAAGAGTTGATTTTAGACAACGATATGGAGGAACATACTATGACAAACATTCCAACGATGTACCAAAAACTTCTGTTATGCCTGGCCCTGTTCTTTGGCACCGTTCTGCTCTCCGGTACGGTCTGTCTGGCCCGGAACCATACGGAAAATGAGTCCAGCGGTTTATACCCCCCCCCCCCACAAAAAATCAGCGTTCAAAGAGCCCCTGGCTCTCCCGGCTCTGCTGATGCAGCCTTGAAACCACTATCCGGGGACTATACCCTCTCCGCAGCCGATCCTTCTGAGAACATCCTCGAAGTGACGTTTGACAGCAATGACAACAATACCAGCATGGGTGCCAGCAGTATGAAAGATGCCATAGATACTGCCCTAAGTGAGTCGGGGAAAAAGTCAGCGGATGTTACCGGGATCAAACTCACCGGCAAGGCGGCGGAGATTACCGCTTATAACTGGAAGTATCTGCTGGAGCGGTTTACAGATAGCAGCGGCTGGACTCAATTGTTCTCCCTGGATCTCTCTGCTATGGACAGCCTGCGCCAGATAAAAAACGATCCTTCTTCATTCGTTACTATTTCCCAACTTACAGCTGTACACTTTCCGGACGGCCTGAGAACCATTGGGGATTCTGCGTTTTCCGACTGCATTAATTTAAAGGATGCAGTTCTGCCCGGTCAACTGGAGTTTATCGGGTATAGGGCATTTTTCTTATGCCGCAGTCTGGATAGTGCGATCCTTCCCAGTAGTTTGGAATCCATTGGAGATTCTGCGTATGACGGCTGCAAAAGCCTGACAGATATAACCCTTCCGAAGAACCTGAAGGCCCTTGGAAAACATGCGTTTGGCGACTGTGAAAACCTGAAGGCGGTATCTGTGGCTCAAGGCAATCTATATTTTAAAGCACAGGACAACGTGCTCTATAATTACGCCATGACCTCCCTTCTTCTCTATCCGATGACAAAAAAAGACGTTTCCTTCCTTATACCGGGAAGCGTGACCTCCATTGCGGATTCTGCGTTTTTCGGCTGCAAAAGCCTGGCAGCCCTGACCTTTCCTGCCGCTCTGGAATCCATTGGAGATTATGCGTTTTTCGGCTGCAAAAGCCTGACAGCCCTGACCTTTCCTGCCGCTCTGGAATCCATTGGGAATTCTGCATTTTACGACTGCAAAAGCCTGACAGCCCTGACCTTCCCTGCCGCTCTGGAATCCATTGAGGATTTTGCGTTTTTCGATTGTTCCAACCTGAACTCCCTGTCCTTTCGCAGTACCCTCCCCCCTGCCGTTGGCCCCAATACTTTTTTAAGTGTTTCCTACCGCGGCACAATCTTCTACCCCTCCGGGGCAGCAGGTTATACCGAGAGTTGGAACAAGCATACCCTCTGTTTGCCCGATTGGACCCTTCAAGAGGAACCAGGCGGCAGTCCCGGCTTTATCCCCGCCCCCATCACCTATCCCCTCACTCTTTTGGCGGATACGGGCGGCAGGATCTCTGTGGGAACTGACGCCTCCTTTGTCCCCGGCACCTCCATTTCCCTGCTGGCCGTACCGGATAACGGCTATTCCTTCGACGGCTGGATTTCTTCCGGCGGCGGCTCCTTTTCCCACCCTGACAGCCCTGATACCTCCTTCATCATGCCTGCGGAAGCGGTCACTGTCACCGCGCGCTTTTGCTACACCGGGGAAGGGCCGGAATATCTCTGGCGTACCCTCTCCCATGAGGATTCCGGCATAACCGTGTCCGGCTATTTTTCCAAAGATGCCGTCCTGTCTGTGCAGGAAGAAGGCCTGCACAAAGCAGGCTCCTGCTATGCCTGCGACGATATCCTCCGATCCCGCAAAGCCGGTCAGCTGACCGCTCTCTATAATATCAGCCTGAGCTCTGGTTCTTATAAAGGAATCCTGTATGTGGAATTCCCGGTAAGTAAGACAGATAAAGGTGAAATGCTTACCATCCTGCACTGTAAGAAGAAAGTGCTGGAAACCTATACCCTCCCGGCAGATGGAAGCACTGTCAGGGGCAGCTTTACAAGCCTGTCTCCCTTCGCGGTAGTGAAGACAACGAAGAAATAGAAATGTCAGCGGTCACAGCAGGCTGATGATCAAAGTATAAGGGCAGTACCCGCAGTACGGCACTGCCCTTAAGCATCACTGATTAATTTTCACTGTCCCCCAGGGACATTTTCACTTCCTCACTCCCCACACCACGGCAAACATCACCAGCGGGAATATCACCGCCACCGTAAGCCCGGTCTTTAACCCGATCTCCGCCAGCGGCTGACCGGGGAATAAAACCTGACTCCATGCCGCTTTTCCTTGTTCTACAGCAGTAGAAATTCTCCCAACCAATCCCGGCCCCAGAGCACAGCCCACATCACCCGCCAGAGCTAACAGAGCAAACATCGCCGTCCCTCCCTGGGGGCAGAAACGGGAGGAAAGGCTTAGTGTACCCGGCCACATTATGCCCACAGACAATCCACATAAAGCACAACCTGCCAGTGACAGCAGCGGCCACGGTGAAAGTGCCGCCAACAGATAGCTGCCTATGCAGAGGATGCTGCTCAGGCGGATAAACCGCTTCAAGTCAATGCGGCTTCCGAATTTGCCATAAAATACCCTGCTTAACCCCATCAACACAGCAAATGCACACGGGCCAAGCAGATCGCCAACCGTCTTGGAAACCCCAAGACCGGACTCCGCAAACAGGGAAGCCCACTGTACCATCGCCTGTTCCGCAGCGCCGGAACAGATCATAAGCAGTATAAACATCCAGAACAATTTCAGACCGATCAGGCCTTTCACTGACATTTTCTCCTGGTCTTCTACAAGCTTGCACAGCGGAACCTTTGCAAAGACAAATGTGTTGCACAGCGGTACAATGGCCCACAAAAGGGGCAGGATATACCAGTGCCCGATCCCTGCGGTGACAAAGAAAAGGGTTGACAGCAAAACCACACCCACATGCCCCCAGCAATAGAAAGAATGCAGCAGACTCATAGCAGAAGCTTTCTCTTCCCCTGGCAATGCTTCCACGATAGGGCTGATCAGCACCTCAATCAATCCCCCGCCAATTCCATAAATAATCACAGAAAGCATCAGCCCAGCATAAGCGCTTGGAAGCAGATAGGGAAATATCCCCAGGCCCGCCACCCCTGCTGCCGCCAGAATATGAGCCGTCACAATACATACCCGGTAGCCCAGCCGGTCAACAAAGCGAGTCGCCAGAAAATCAACCACCATCTGCACGCAGAAATTAATTGATACCAACAGCCCAATCTGCGCCAGAGAAATAGAAAATGTATTCTGAAATGTCAGAAACAGCAGCGGCGCCAGATTATTGACAATCGCCTGTGTGATAAACCCGGTATAACTTGCATACAGCGTATGCTTGTAATTTAATTCTTTCACCATTCTCCCCATGATTTCCTCCGTATAACCACTTAATTAATGCCAGTATAGCATAGAACCCCCCTTCCGGCCATCCTTCCCTTTCTCCTTTCTTTTTTTGCCGGTTTATGCTATTCTTTTATATGTTCACAGGAGGTAATGTCCATGCATCTATACAAAATACGCCGCTTTATCCGCGGCATCTTTTCCGGACGCCGGCACTCGGCCGCAGCCACATCTGTGATCCAGAGCAGCGACGGACCCACTTCTATATTTATTGTCCAGAAAAAGAAGAGTAAGAAAAAGAAAAAACAGCAGGCTCCTGCGGGCAGGTCCCCGGAAGAGCTGCTTAAGGATGTAAACTATACTAATCGGACGATTTATGATCTGATTCCGTATTTAAAAGAGCGCTGGAACGCGGTACAGGTGCCGCTGAGCAATCACGCAAAGGATGTCATAAAATCAGACATTATCATGAACGAGATGCCGGAGCTGCTCACTGTCCGGATACCGGAGCTTCCAAGGGGCCAAACGCCGGATCAGGAACTGCTGCAGGCCTACGCGAAAGCTATGGATGCAAGGTTTGAGGAGGCCATGAATTACCCCTCACAGGCATTAAATCTGGATATCCGCCGGTTTGAATTTCCGGTATATCGAAAGCATAAAATCGCCGGAACCTGCCGTGTGGATCTGGAAATGACCAATGATATTATTGATATCGTATTCCTGGACACCTCCACGAAGGTTGATATGGATTTCATTTGCCGGGATATCCTATTTTACAGAGGGCTTTCCAAGGAGGATGTCAGGAAGCAAAATAGAAATTATCACCGCTGTCTGACGCAGCTGCAGTACGAAGCGAGCTTGGCAGAACGCAAGAAAGGATGAATGACCAATGTCAGTAGAAAAAGTCAGAAACTACTTAAGCCAGTACCATGTAGAAGACCGGATTCAGGAATTCACCGTATCCAGCGCAACCGTTGAGCTGGCAGCGCAGGCCTTAAATGTTGCTCCGGCACGGATCGCAAAGACACTTTCCTTTAAAAAAGACGATGGATGTATCCTGGTGGTTGCCGCGGGGGATGCCAAAGTGGACAACCGGAAATTTAAAGATACCTTTGGCCTGAAAGCAAAAATGCTGCCGGTCGACGAAGTTGCCGCCATGGTAGGTCACGCGGTAGGGGGTGTCTGTCCGTTTGCCGTTCCGGAAAACGTGCCCGTTTATCTGGACGAGTCGATGAAACGTTTTGCGTCGGTCTTTCCCGCCGCGGGAAGCAGCAGCAGTGCAGTAGAGATGACCTGCGATGAACTGTTTGCCATATCACATGCCCAGTCCTGGGTTGATGTGTGCAAACTGCCGGAGAAATAGCACAACCGCACATTTACATAGGAGCCTGCCGCTTTATCACGGTAAGCTCCTTTTTTGTTACAATAAGGCGGTTCGCAAAGCGTGCCGCCGTTTGTTCTTTTGATCTAATCCAGCTTTTTCATCCAAATTTCGTACTACCGGCTGGCAGAAGAATAGCGAAGAAACTCCCAACGTAGAAAAAACCCTTGAAAACGAGTTGATTTCAAGGGTTTTCTCTATTATTATTTCATTTCAAACTCAGCATAAACTGCCGGACCGTCTTTTAAGCGTTTCACCAATCTATACTTTCCTGGAAGAAGGGAAGCATACTCCTCCAGATGAAAGCGTATTATTTGACTGCTCTTCGGTAAAATCCGATAAGGGAAATTATCAATTGTATACTCAACCCCCTCCATCCGCCGGGGTACCGAATACCAGGTCCCTTCCAGCAACACCTCAAATGCAAAATAACGCTCTAACCATTGCTCCGTGTCACTGTTATTTGTTATCGTTACATCAAGACAGACATCAGAAACGGAACATGGCTCTGCAACCGTTACCACAAGACTGTCAGCTTTTGACCATGTATGCCTGGGAGCCTTTTGGAGCTTCGACCGATCTGTCAGATCAGCCCTGTTATTATCCTCTCCGTTCAGGAACATACCATAATGAACATTGTCATCAGTTAGCAGGTGTTTTTGAAGCCATGCAATCTTATCTCCGGTTCCATAAAACACATTAATTTTAATATCCTCTTTCAGAGAAACCAAAGCCATTCGGAGTGATGCAAAGGGAGCATCTTCTATCTGATCAATCTGTATTAGCCCATTGCTCATATGGATTTTAATCATTCCCTTATTCGTGCCTGCATAACTTGATAAGGCCTCCAAAAGATAAAGAAGGTTGTCTTTCTCCTCTTCTGTATAAGGACTCCCGAAGTATGAACCTTTCTCTGATGGTACAATCGTTACCTGTTCATTATCCCAGACATTTTCTTTAAACCAGGTGATTTTCCCATGATCAGGCATTCCCATCGGAAGCTGGTACTCCTGCAAATCATCATTGTACTCAACCGGAAATATTTCTATGCCCTCCGGAAGAATAACATAGCGATCCTCTTTGCAGGGAAGAATCAGCGGATAATCCGTTTCCAATTCATCGCAGGGCCAGGTAACATATAACGGATGGGCCTGTTCATAGTGTAACAGCGCGGACTCCAAAGACAGCTGTAAACCTGTAAGGCTATCTGCATTATTCTTACGATTCACTAGAAGGCAAATAAAAAACAATAGAACCATTATTATTATGAATGAAAAGCTCTTCTTTTTCTTCATCCAATCCATCCTCTAATTCAAATAACCACTGCAGGCCTGTGTCAAATAACATATTAACATACATTTTCACTTGCAGCTTTGCTGCAATTTTCACCGGACAAAGCCTTGGGCTGCAGTCCGCCTTTCCCCATTCCGAAGGAATGTTTTCACTTGCGGCTGTACCGCAGCTTTCACTCCATTCTTCATTCTTCACTTTTCACTCTTCATTTTTCCTTAGCACTTCCCCTACTGCTTCCTTCCACCCCCGATAAAGCCGTTCCCGTCTCTCCGGCTCCATCCGGCTGTCATAGCGTGTGCGCTTCATTTGGGAAAGAATCTCTTCTTTATCATATATACCCAGAGCAATACCAGCTGTGTAGGCCGCCCCGATACCGGACAGTTCCTCCATTGCCGGAACCTGTACCGGGATATCCGCCATATCACTCTGAAACTGCATCAGATATGAATTCCTGGTAGGCCCTCCGTCCACCCGCAGTTCCTGTATAGAGATTCCCGCGTCTTCCTCCATCGCCCGCAGAATATCAGTAATCTGATAAGCAATGCAGTCCAGGGCGGCACGAACCACCTCTGCCTGACCGGTGGTTCTCGTTATTCCTTTTATGATGCCGGTCGCTTTGCTGTCCCAGTAGGGTGCCCCAAGCCCGGTGAAGGCCGGAACCAGATAAGTCTGATCCTTGGGATTTGCCGCCTTCGCCAGCTCTTCCGTCTCTCCGGCGGAGCGGATCATTTTCAGATCATCCTTTAACCAGCTGATTACCGCGCCAGTATAATTGATATTTCCTTCCAGTACATATTCCGCCACGCCGTCCATTCCCCAGGCCAGGCTGGTAACTACGCCGCTTTTTCCAAAGACCGGTTTCTCCCCGATATTCATCATGACCGAAGAACCGGTACCATAGGTTGCCTTAACCATACCTGGCCGGATACAGCCCTGGCCGAATAATGCCCCATGTGAGTCTCCCAGCACAGCATGAATCGGCAGCGGTCTGTCAAATGCCCCCTCAAAATCCGTCTCCCCGAAGAGGCTGTTGGAATCACACACTTCCGGCAATATCTGTACCGGGATTCCAAAGGCCCTGCAGATTTCTTCGTCCCAGCACAGATTCCGAATATCGAACAGCTGTGTCCGGGATGCGTTGGAATAATCCGTTTTAAATACCGTACCGCCGGTCAGCTTAAATATCAGCCAGCTGTCCACGGTCCCGGCACAGAGTTCCCCTCTGACCGCTTTTTCCCTGACGCCTTCTACATTTTCCAGTATCCAGGCCAGCTTTGCAGCGGAAAAATAGGGCGACAGGTTGAGCCCGGTATGGCTCTTGACCAAATTCGCGAATTCTCCCACATCAAGCCGGTTACAGATAGTTTCTCCCCTTGCACATTGCCACACAACGGCTGGATAGACCGGTTTCCCGCTCTTTTTCTCCCACATCAGCGCAGTTTCCCGCTGATTACTGATGCCGATGCCCACAATATCCGTCTGGGGGATATCTGCCTGGTTCAGCAGATTTTTCACTACCTGACAAGTATTATGATAGATTTCCTCCGGATCGTGCTCCACATAGCCTCTCTCATCTATCATCTGCCGGTGGGGCAGATCCGTCCGGCAGACCAGTTCTCCCAGACCGTTAAACAACAGTCCTTTTGTCCCCTGGGTACTCTGATCAATACCCAGAATATATTTATTTTTCACGATTCATCAACTCCAGTGCAGCTTCTGTAATTCCGGCTGCATTTAATTTGTAATAGTTGAACACTTCCTTCGATGTTCCGGTTATCACCGGTTCGTCCGGCAGGGTCAGGCTGATAACCGGCACCGGCTTGTGGGCCGCAGTAAGCTGGCAGACCATAGAACCCAATCCACCCTGTGCCACATGTTCTTCAATGGTAATGATTCCCTTCGTCTCCGCTGCCGCCTTTCGCACTGCCTCCTCATCCAGCGGCCGTATACAGTACATATCCAGAACTCTCGCAGAAATTCCCTGCTCCTTCAGGACCGCCGCTGCTTCCACCGCTGCGGCAACCATTTCCCCGCAGGCAATCATCGTAATATCGGTTCCATCTTCAACCAGCGTTGCTTTATCCATCTCAAATGGTATGTTTCCCTCTGCGTAAATATCCTCCACCGCATTTCTGCCCACCCGGACATAGGCCGGTTTTTCATCCTCCAGAAGGGCTTCCATCAGTTTTTCTGTCTGGAAACGGTCGCTGGGGAAATAAACTCTCATGTTGGGATTGGAACCCAATGTGGCAATATCATTTACAGAATGATGGGTCAGCCCCAGCGCCCCATAGCTCACACCGCCGCTGATCCCGATCAGTTTCACATTTGTATTGGAGTACGCCACGTCCACCTTGACCTGCTCCATACTTCTGGTTGCCAGGAAACAGGCCGGGGAAACCGCAAATGCCTTCTTCCCGCAGCTTGCCAGTCCCGCCGCGATGGAGACCAGATTCTGTTCCGCGATCCCCACCTCCACAAATTGATCCGGATGTTCCTCCACATAGCCGCTCAGAGAAGCGGAACCTCTGGAATCGCTGCACAGCACCACAATATCCTTATCAGTCCGGGCCGCTTTTGTCAGAACATCATTGATTACCTGCTTATTTGCTGTCTTATTCATGTGATGCCACACTCCTTTCATCCAATTCTTTCAGAGCCGCCTGATACTGTTCCTCTGTAGGCACTTTATGGTGCCACTCCGGCTTATTTTCCATGAAGGAGATTCCGCAGCCCTTCGTGGTGTTCGCAATGATTACGGTAGGTCTTCCTTTCGTCTCTTTTGCCTCGCACAGGGCGCGGTCAATGGCATCCAAATCATTGCCGGGTATAGAAATCACATGCCAGCCGAACGCCGCCCAGCGTTCCTCCTGACTGTCATGGGACATCACTTCTTCCGTGCCGCCGGAGATCTGAAGCCGGTTTCTGTCCACGATTGCAGTCAGATTATCCAGCTTATAATGGCTGCCCGCCATCACACCTTCCCATACGGAGCCTTCCGCCAGCTCCCCGTCTCCCATTACGGTATAAACCCGGTAGGACGCATGATCCATTTTCCCCGCCAGGGCCATTCCCACCGCAACCGGCAGGCCGTGCCCCAGAGAGCCGGAATTCATTTCAATTCCCCTCACCTTCCGGTTGGGATGGCCGATATAGTTAGAGCCAAACTGAGAAAATGTATCCAATTCTTCTCTCGGGAAAAAGCCCCGGTCGGCCAGAACGCAGTACAGACTTTCCACAGAATGTCCCTTGCTCAGGATAAACCGGTCCCTGTCCGGATGGGAGAAATTCTCCGGCGTGCAGTTTAAATGTTTATAGTACAGTGCTACCAGAATATCCGTCACGCTCAGATCCCCGCCGATATGCCCGCATTTTCCGTTATATACCAGGGTTACGATATCCTTCCGGATCTGGATGGCTTTTTCTTTCAAATCAGACATTATTTCATTCTCCTCTCAGATATGCTTTTACATCTTCCTCAATCGGATCATAAAAATCCGGTGTCACACCAATATATTTACACGCCTCATACAATACCGGAACCACGTCCTTGTGGATTCCCACACAGTGATGAATATAAGGCCCGCAGACAACCTTGTCTTCCAGACGTTTGATATTCTCAACCTCAATCCACAGATAAGTTCCCATTCCTTTGGGCCCGTCCACACCTTTGGCATTGCCCAGAAGCATGGAGTATTCCCCATTGTCCCCGTCAAAGCGGCACAGTGTCAGGTCTCCGTGCTTTGCCTCAGCGGTAACGCTGCCCGGATGGTCAAATGCCAGCGGATAACCGAGAATCGGTTTTTCCTTCGCTACAGAAATCGGCCATGGCCCGCAGTGCTGCAGCAATTCTCCGTTCTCAATATCCGGATGGCGGATCGTCCAGTCCGCAAAGAAGGAACGCATCTCTCCCATTCCAGCTGCCTCCACCAGAAGCGCGGTAACCGCACCGTGTATATCCGTCTCACAGACAACCGGAATCCCTTCTTCATTCAGCAGAGAATTGGCGGCGCAGGGCATAATGCCGATCTCATCCTGCAGCGCATTCCAGCACTGGATGGCAATCGCGCTGCATCCATATTTCTCTGCCAGATTCTTCATGGCAACCTTCAGGGCGGCTACATTTTCCACTTCCTCATCCGTCACCTGAATCGTCATATTTTCTTTTATGTAGGAAACCACCTTAGCCGCTTCTTCTGCCTCTTCCTTCACCCGCTTCACTTCTTTCGTCAGCTCCGGCATAGGAATCGGAGACAGCTGAATATTGAACTTCTCCAACAGCTCACCCTCATTGCACATGGTCGTCCAGAAATCAAAAGGACGGGTAGAAATCTGCAGAATACGGATTTTCTTAAACGTCCTCACCACATTGCAAACCGCCATAAAATCTCTTAAGCCCCTCTCAAACACCGGGTCATTCAACCGGCAGTTGGTCATATAAGTAAAGGGTACCTGAAAACGGCGCAGCACCTTGCCCGTAGCAAATAATCCGCACTGGGTGTCCCGAAGCCTTACCCCGTTCGGTTCCGGCCTCTCATCCAGCGGTCCCCAGAGCAGTACCGGCACATTCAGTTCCTTCGCCAGACGGGCGCACACACACTCCGTGCCAAAATTACAGTGGGGCAGAAACAGGCCGTCAACCTTCTCCCGTTTAAACTTCTCCGCAATCTTCATCATATCCTCATCACTATAGAGAAGCCCCTCCTCGTTGATATCCGTAATATCCACAAAATCAACCCCCAGCTCACGCAGGCGGTCGCTGGTCAGGTTCCGGTACTTGAGCGCATCCGGCGCGCTGAAAATGCTCCTTCTCGTCGGTGCAAACCCTAGCTTAATATTCGCTTTCATATAAATATCCTCCCTTAAATATAAAATTATTTTTCATCCTGTTCTTCATTTTTCATTCTTTACTTTTCACTCTTACTTCTTAATGACCTTCACGCTTTCCCTTTCCACAAACTCCGTACAAACCTGAATTTTGGCTTTTACCTTACTTCCATTTTCCAGCCGGTCAACCAGCCGTTTAACCGCCATCTCTCCCATTTCCTGTTTGTATACATGAATTGTTGTGAGTCTGGGATTAGAAATCTCGCAGAAGGGCAGGTTGTCAAATCCAATCACGGAAACATCCTCCGGTACCCTTATGCCTTCCTCCTGCAGGGCTCTGATCGCTCCCAGCGCGATCACATCATTATCCGCAAAATATGCCGTTGGCAGCTCCTGTTTTGTGGTATGCTGCAAGAAATTCTTCATCCCCAGGTATGCGGTTTCCACGGCAGGCCCCAGCGTAACTTTATATTCCGGCACAATCGGCAGGTTATGGTCTGTCAGTGCACGTTCCAGGCCAATCTCCCTGTAGTTGAATGCTTTGATCCGGAAATCCGCTTTCAGATATCCGATCCTCTCATGCCCGCACTGGATCAGATAATTTACCGCTTGGCAGGCTGAATCCGTATTATTGATCAGGACACTGTCAAAGGCAACGGTATCACTCCACCCGTCCAGCAGTATAAGCGGGCAGTCGGGATGGGCAAACAGCTGAAAATCCTCTTCCATCATCTCACTTCCCAGCAGTATAACCGCGGCGCTGGTGTCTGTCAGAATCTGGTTCAGCTGTTCTTTAAAATCTTCCTGTTCTTTTTCCAGGCGGCAGAAAATTGTCTCAAACCCCAGTGACCGTGCCTTCTGCTCCACACCTTCCATCACCGCTGGAAAAAAAGGGGTATTTTCAATGATTTTTCCGTTCCTCTTGAAAATAACAAATTTAATTTTCCGAATCCTTTTTTCATTAACATACCCCATTTGGGCAGCCGCTTTAAAAATCTTCTCGGCCGTCTCCTTATTTACCCCCTTTTTCCGGTTTAGGGCATTGGAAATCGTGGCAGGTGAATAACCAGTCTGTTCACTTAGCTTACGTATACTTATTTTCACCGTCTCACTCCCTTCTTTGTACTTCTTAATTGTCATTATAAACGTTTATGTAAAATGTTCAAGTGTTTTTTTACATTTTATAGTCATTCTTTTCGAAAAGGAAGCAGGATATTACTCGATATAATCCGTTGATCAAACGCTTTTCTCCCTATAAACGTCTATATAAATATTTATATTTTTGTTTATATCCATCTGCTCTTAAACTAGTTTTATTCCACAGAAGTTCTTTATAAAACAAAAAAAGCGAAAGCCGGGGTATTTCTCAGCTTCCGCTTTCGTCATTTATTCAATTCTTAATCTTCAAATTGTGCCCGGATATAGCACAGCCCTTCTCGTAAGGCATTCAGCCGGCTTTCCAGACTGATATCCGGCAAAAGATTTCTCCACATCCTCAAATTATAGGTTGCCTCTCCCTCAAAAGCCACTGCCGCCTCTATCGTAACGGTCTTGTCATAGCCGATTCGTTTCAGTGCCCGGCCAATTTCCGGCCAGTTAATTCTCTTTGTGTGGAATGGAATTCCCCGGTTTGGCTCTGTCACATGGAACTGCCCGATTAAATCACCGGCTTTTTCAATTGCCCCCTCCAGATCATCCTCCTCCATACTCATATGGAACGTATCCAAAAGCAAACCGCAGTTCTTACTCTCAATCTGGCTGCAGTAGGAAATCCCTTCCTCCACCGTATTTAATATGTAATTTTCGAACCGGTTCAAAATCTCAAAATTGAGCATAACACCCAGCTCTTCCGCCACCGGAGCTGCCTTTCTCATACATTCAATGCTGCGCATCGTCCTCTCGTATTTTGCCTCCGGAGTAACCAGATCATGTTGAAAATGAGTCGGCCATCCGGAATAAATACCGGCTCCTCCGAATTCCTTACCTCCCGCCATGGCAATACTCTCAATCGCTTTAATCAGATGATCAACCGCGTATTGCCGGATATAGAGATCCGGTGAACGCATATCAAGCGCCTCCGGAAATCCGAAGGAAAACAGCAGCTCCAATCCCGCATCCTCCGCCAAATTACGAATTTCCTGAATCTGTTTCTTTTTGTGCATGAGCATTGCGTCGGTCGGCCTCATCTCCACCGTCTCTGCCCCGGTCGATTTCACCTGCGCAAAAAACTCTTCTACATTATCCTGGTCATAATAACCGCCCCAGGTAACCCGGTGTACACCATATTTCATACGCCCCGCCTCCTTCCTCACACAGGCTCCATACCATTCTCGATTCTCTCAATCATACCCAGCCTCTTTGCATGAATACCACCCTGAAAATCCGCAGCCAGCCAGCTCTCCACAATCATAACCGCCAGCTCTGTGCCTACAACCCGTGCTCCCAGAGCCAGCATATTTGTATCATTATGTTCCCTGGAGAGACGGGCGGAATAACAATCGGAGCATACCGCGCAGCGAATCCCCTTAACCTTATTAGCCGAAAGGGAAATACCAATCCCGGTGCCGCAGAATAAAATCCCCTTCTCGCACACGCCATCCGCAACCGCCTTCGCGGCAGCATAACCATACACAGGGTAATCCACAGGATCAGCAGACTCTGTACCATAATCTCTCCACTCGATTCCCCGCTCCGTCAAAAACTCCCGAATCCTGTTCTTTAACTCCAACGCCGCATGATCACAAGCCAACGCTATCATAACATCATCCCCGCCTTTCCAAACTCAAACAACATTTACTTCTTGCGGCATTGCCGCAACTTTCACTGCCCTTCCCGTTCCTCACTCTTCACTCTTCATTATTCCTTTCATATATCCAATTCCCTCTCTCAGCATCTGAAGCCTTGCCTCCAGAGAGGTATCCGGAATGAGATTTCTCCACATGCGCATACAGTAAGTGTCGCTTCCGTCAAAGATCAGCGCCGCCTCCAGTACCACGGTATCATCGTAGCCCACGTCTCTCAGCGCCCTTCCAATCTCCGGCCAGTTTATTTTATCTGTGTGGTAAGGGACCTTCCTGTTAGATTCAGAGACATGGAAATGTCCGATATGGCCTTTTGCCCTGCGTATCGCCTCCGGTATGCTGTCTTCCTCTATATTCATATGAAATACATCCAGCAGCAGGCCGCAGCATTTACTGTCCACCTGTTCGCAGAAACTAATTCCTTCTTCCACCGTATTCAGAACATAGTGCTCGAACCGGTTGACAATCTCAAAATTAAGCTGTACGCCGCATTCCTCCGCAACCGGCATAACCATTCTGATGTTCTCTATACTGCGTTTTGTACGCTCCGCTTTTTCTTCCGGTGTAATAACCTGATCATCGTACCTGGCAGGCCAGTTAGAGTGCAGGATTCCGCTCACCTTCCTCACCCCGATCAGTTCAGCACCCTGTATCACCCGGAGCAGATGTTCTCTTGCATACTTTTGCAGATAGGGATCGGCGGAACACATATCCAGTCCCTTCGGCGCCCCTGCATTGCAAAGAAGTGTAAGTCCCAGATTTTCTGCCGTCTGCCGTATTTCCCGCGCTCTGGTTTTGTTCTGCTGCAAAGCTGCATCGGGTATCTTAAACTCTGCCGCCTCCGCCCCGGTGGACCTTGCCTGCTCCAGAAATGTCTCCAGCGGGATGCGGTTAAAATCGTCGGCCCAGGTCCAGCGGTGAACTCCATATTTCATGTGCTTGCCTCCTTTTTGTGCTGTACAGACCTGAAATCATTTATATGATCTGTACTATTTTCTATTTAAATGGGGTGCCATAACCGGCACCCCGCTTCTCTCGGCTAAATGGATTCCATTTCAGCCTCTTATCTATGCATCCAGTGCTACACCATAGAAATCATCTGCATTTTCCTTGGTAGCAATCGGCACGTCATCCACAATTTCTTTTTCTCCGTCATATACTCCGCCATTCTCGAAGATCTTTACCAGCACGTCAACCGCTGACTGTACGGAAGTCGGGTATGCGGTAGTTCCGGCAATCTTTCCTTCCTTTATCATATCCAGTGTGGATTTATAACAGTCATTGCCATAGATCAGAACATCATCCGCGCCGGCTGCCTCACACGCCATGTAAGCGCCCTGTGCCATCTCATCATTGTGGCAGAATACACCGTCAATATCCGGATATTTCACCAGAATATCTTCCATACATGCCATACCTTTATCCTTGGCAAAATCACCGCTCACGTCCGCAATCACTTCGATGTCGGGATAGTTCGCGATTGTCTCAAGGAACCCCTTCGCACGATCCGTTGTGTCGGAAGCGCCCAGGGTACCTTCGATCATAGCAACCTTACCCTTGCCGTCCAGCCTCTTTGCCATATCGTCCGCGCTCTTCTGCCCGATCATATAGTTGGAACCGGTAATCGCACAGGTATAGTCATCATTGGAAACATTACGGTTTACCAGAATCAGCGGAATACCCGCGTCCATAACCTCGGTGGCAGCCGTCGCCATGGTGTCCGCCGTAACTGGACAGCAGATGATCGCATCTACGCCCTGGCTGATCAGATCCTCAATATTAGCGGTCTGAGTCGTCGCGTCATTTTTTCCATCCGTTACGATAATCTCCCAGTTAAGCCCCTGTTCCTGCACATAAGCCTTTAACTGCTCCACGCCTGCCACACGGAACGGATGGGCCAGCTTATTCTGGGAAAAGCCGATCACCATCTTGGTATCCTTGCTCCATGCTTCATCGCTTCCTGAATCCTCTTTCTCGGTATCCTGATTATCCGTATCCGCAGTGGCACCGCCGTCGTTGTCTGCCGGTTTCTCATCCTTTGCGCAGGCCGTCAGCGACAATGTCATAGCCAATACCAAAAGCAGTGCCAACATTTTTTTCATGTACTTCTTCATTTTACTTACCTCCATTTTTAATCGGTACCGGCCGAAGCCGGAATCAATTTCTAAAAAACATTGTTAGACAGATGCGGTAAAATCCTCTCCCTCCTTTCCTGAACCATTTATATTTTCCCTTGTGGAAAATAACTCACATCATCATTCCCACCCTCAAAACAATCTCAACATCGCTTTTTCGCTTCTTCCCTCTACATCATCTCTTACGGCTCTTCCTTCTTCGTCCTTCATTATTCATTTTTCCTTCTTCCCTCTACATCATCTCTTCACATTCTTCAATATTCATTCTTCACCATCTCTTCACGTTCTTCGTTCTTCATTATTCATTCTTCATTCTTCCCACATCCTACTGCTTTCTTCTCATTACATCCGCCGCTACGGCAAAGATAATAATCCCGCCCTTAAACACATACTGCAGATAAGGACTAACACCAATCAGGTTCAAAATATTACTGAGAACACCCAGAAGCAGAACGCCTACTACGGTTTTCACCTGGCTGCCCTCGCCGCCGCTCATCAGTGTTCCGCCGATAACGGTAGCCGCTATGGCATCCGAGTGGTAATCCTCGCCCAGAGCCGGTTCACAGGAGCCCAGCCTTGCCGTTCCGATAACTGCGGCCACTGCAGCCAGCATACCGCTGATTATGTATACCAGAATCTGTATTTTCTTAACACTGATACCGGAGAGCCTTGCGACTTCCATGTTTCCGCCGATTGCATAGACGGAACGGCCAAATTTTGTCTTCGCCATAATAAAGGCTGCCAGACCCGCCATGATCAGGTACAGATAAACCTGAATCGGGATTCCGAACAGATACTCCTGGCCGATGGCGTTATAGGTTTTGGACGAGCTGGCTAACGGCGCTCCGTTGCTGGTCATAAAGGCCACGCCCCTGAGTATGATGGAAACGGCCAGTGTCATGATAAAGGCCGGCATTCCCCGGTAGATGAAATAGCCGTTGAATATACCCACAACAGCACCGATCAGCAATCCGACCGCAATGGCTCCTACCCATCCCACGGTAGGCATGATATACATCATGACCATACCGCAGACACAGAACAGCGATCCTACGGACAAATCAATCGCACCGCTGATAATAACAAACGTCATGCCAATTGCCAGGATACCGTTTACCGCCACCTGGCGCAGGACATTTGTCAGGTTTTTCGGCTGGAGAAATTTAGGCTGTAAGATCGATGCGGCGATAACCAGCACCACAAATATAATGACGATCCCATATTTTTTCGTAAATGTTGAAAATCTTCCTTTTGCTGTCTTATTTTCCACTTTCCACACCTCCGATAGCTGCTTCCATTATTTTTTTCTCATCGGCCTCCTGCCAGGAGAACTCACCCCTGTAGCTTCCGTCGTGCATAACAATGATCCGGTCACTGACTCCGATCACTTCCGGCAGTTCGGAAGAAATCATGATGACCGCGGCCCCTTCATTGGCCAGTTTACGCATCAGCCGGTAGATCTCCGCCTTGGCCCCTACATCAATTCCCTTTGTAGGCTCATCAAAAATCATTACCTTTGCATCCGTAAACATCCACTTTCCGACAATTACTTTCTGCTGGTTGCCGCCGGACAGCTCTCCGACTCTCTTCTCCGCATCAGGTGTTCGGATATTTAATGCTTTTACATACTGATCCGCGATTTCCCGCTCTTTTTTCAGATTCAGTGTTTTAAACCGGGTAAAGATTCCCTCCATATTGGCCAGGGACGTATTGTGATTGATGGAAAATATCTGGATCAGTCCCTGTTTTTTCCGGTCCTCCGGAGCCAGGGCAATCCCGGCCCGTATTGCTTCCTCAGGATGTTTGAACTTTACTTTTCTGCCTTTATATACCACTTCACCTTTGACATCCGGCATTGCTCCGAATATGGACATCATTGTCTCCGAACGTCCTGCGCCGATCAGGCCGGCAAAGCCAAGGATTTCCCCGGCATATGCCGTAAAGGAGATATCCTTTACCATCTTGCCCTGGGAGAGATGGCTTACTTCCAGCAGCGCCTCCCCGCGCTTCCCGTCGTGGGCCGGATAAAAATCTTTCAGCTCACGTCCGACCATGGCATGCACAATGTCGTCTTTTGTCACATCCGCCGTCTTCATGGACGCGCTGTTTTCCCCATCCTTCATTACCTCAATCCGGTCGGTAATCTCGAAGAGCTCTTCCAGACGGTGTGTTATGTAAACAATCGCAATTCCCTGTTTTTTCAGCTGTCTCATGATCTCGAACATATGGGATATCTCCCTGTCCACCAGGGAGCTTGTGGGCTCATCCATGATCAGCACTTTTGCCTTATTGATGATGGTTGCCCGGCAGATTTCAATCATCTGGCTCTGGGCAATGTTCAGATCACGCATGAGTGTATCCCCTGGAATATCAAGGCCCATCTTGCTCAGGGCTTCTTTCGTCTCATGCTCCATGCCCTTCCAGTCCACAATGCCGCGCTTATTTGTTCTCAGATTTCCCAAAAACATATTTTCAGTTACACTTAACTGGGGCATAACCGAAAGTTCCTGGTATATAATACTGATGCCCAGTTCCCTTCCTCTCGCCGTGGACGTAACATCAATCGGCTGGCCTTCCAGGTATATTTCGCCTTCATCCTTCTGGTAAGCCCCGGTCAATACCTTCATTAATGTCGATTTTCCTGCCCCGTTTTCCCCCACGAGCCCCAGTATTTCCCCGGCATGCACGCTGAGAGATACCTGATTCAGCGCCTTTACGCCGGGAAATGACTTGCTGATATTTTTCAATTGCAGGATCGGCTGTCCATCATTTCTCATTTGCTACGCTCCTTTATTATGTATTTGCTTTTAAAACAGTCCGTTTTTGCCTCGGCTGTCCTGGCTCTCTTTGTCGGACAAAGCATCTGACCGTTTCAAGCATGAAAACCCATTTTTACAGATATATGTAACAATTCCTCCGCTTATCTCAACTAAAACAGGGAGTTTTTTGGGACAAAACCAGGAAATATCCACTTATCCAGCAAATGCTGTTAGCTTATTGCAGCAAACCCGTTGGCTTATTGCAGCAAATACCGTAGATTTTCTGCATAAAAAGAACAGCGGCAATTTACGGGCTCCGTGATACGCCCATAATAAATTGCCGCTGTTCCAGGACAAAGCTATTCTGTTGTCAAAGGGGATTAAATTGCAGCTATCTGAAAATACCCCCCCCCACTCCGAAATTCGCACTTATAGGCGGACAAACTGTATTATTCGCAGAAAATGTATTGTATTGCACATAATTAGTCATTTTATCCTCCTATTGTCGATTTGAAGCGGTTATATTCATGTTTATTTCTGTTTTCTTTGGTCCATTTGTAGAATTATTCTATCATCTTTGAATAATTTCCGCAAGACTTTTCGACAATTTTCTACAGATAAGGATTCTGGCTTCGCTCTTTCAGCCTCAGGAATCTCCGGTCAATTTCCTGCTGAATATCTTCCACGACAGAACGATACTCCTCTTTTATCAGGTGTTTTGTCCTGCCCATCATGCCCAGCCACTCTTCCACCGGTATCTTTTTCTTCGTTTTCTCCGGATCATAGGAGAGCAGCGTATTTCCTCTCTCCACTTCATACAGCGGAAAATAGCAGCAATCCACCGCCGCGCCGATCACGGACCGCTCTGTATTCGGCTTGTCGCCCCAGTTGAGGGGGCAGGCGGAGAGACACTTGATATAGGCCATACCATCTTCTCTTGCCACCGCCTGTGCCTTGGCCGCCTTGCGAATAAAATCCAGCGGATTGGACTCTGCCGCTGTAGCAACATAGGGAATGCCGGTTGCCGCCATAATCTGGGGCGTATCCTTGTGGAAGAAGGTTTTCCCGTACTGTGTCTTTCCCACATGGGAGGTGGAGCTTTTTGCTCCCATAGGCGTGGAGTAGGACAGCTGATAACCGGTGTTCATATAGCCGCCGTTATCATATTCCAGCAAAATCAGATGATTGTTGCGCAGTGCAGTTCCGATGGCGCTGCCCATACCGATATCCATGCCTCCGTCACCGCTGACCATGATAAACGTAATCTCACCCTCAGGCAGCTCTCCCCGTTTCTGTCTCTGATAGTACATTTCCACCAGCCCGGCCAGCGTAGCTGCTCCGTTCTGGAACAGATTGTGAATATAGGGCACTTTAAAAGCAGTTTTCGGATAAGGCGTGGTGACTACCATGCCGCAGCCTGTCTGGAACAGAAGGACTACATTTCCCTCGATTCCTTTCAGCAGCAGATTTACATTTACCGGGATACCACAGCCAGGGCAGGCCCCGTGGCCGGGCGCAAGGCGTTTGGGCATTTTGGTGGACTCGCCCAGAGTGCCCGCCTTCACCTGCAACGTGCCGTCTTCTTTCCGTGTGCAGGTGGTATAGCCGGGGGACGCTTTCTGCTCCGAAATCGGATCAAAATAGCGCATGCGTTCTGTCTCTCTGCCGGGATAGACGCCGTAATAGTCAAACCGGTCCGGATTTTCCTCCAGTCCTTCATTCAGAAGTTCAATTGCATCCTGTACATAAAAGTCTTTGCCGCCCAGTCCGTAGATTCGGCTGATGACGGCGGCGTGGGATTTATCATCCAGCAGCGCGGCTTTGATCTCCAGCGACATATTGCCGCCGCCCGCGCCGTAGCTGTCCTGGCGGTCGCCTACCACAATAGTCCTGGCTCCTCTCAGTGCCCTGGCGATCTCCCCGGCAGGAAACGGACGAAGGATATTAGCGGTGCAAAGCCCCACACGCTTTCCCTCCGCCCGCATTTCATCCACGGCTTCTTTCGCGGTGTGATAGCTGGAACCGAGCAGGAATAAAATGACGTCTGCGTCTTCGGTCTTATATGTCTGTCCCCAGCTGTAGCCCCGTCCGGTCAGCTCCCTGTACCGTGAGAAGATGTCCGGCAGCTTCCTGCGCGCCTCCTCCATAGCCTGGTGCAGCTGATATTTGTTATTCATCACATCGGGTTCGTTCATATAGGACCCGACGGTAATGGGGTTTTCCATATCCAGCAGGTCGCATGGGGCTTTCGGCTGTCCGATAAAGGCCTGTACATCCTCATCCCTCTCAAATACGAAACACCGGGTCTTCTGATGACTGGTAAAGAAACCATCAAAGGCGACGATAACCGGAAGCCTTACTTCCTCCGCCAGTTTCAGGGCGCAGATATTAAAGTCGTATACTTCCTGGGCCGTGGATGCAAAAAGGATAATCCATCCGGTATTCAGCGTATACATGATGTCGCTGTGATCTCCCTTGATACAGAGAGGTCCGGATACGGTCCGGCAGGCCACATTCATCACCATGGGGAACCGGGTGCCGGACTGGACCGGGAGCTGCTCCAGAGCATAGAGCAGACCATTTGCACTGGTTGCGTTTAATACCCTTCCGCCGCCTGCCGATGCTCCGTAGCAGATTCCGGCCGCACTGTGCTCTCCCTCCGCGGCGATCATGGAAATGTCGTGTTCTCCCTCTGCCTTCATCAGATCCAGAAATTCCGCAATCTGTGTTGAGGGAGTGATAGGATAATATCCCATCACATGATAGTTGATCTGTTTGGCGGCAAATGCAGCCATCTCGTTGCCGCTCTCAAACATGGTTTTCTGTTTTGCGATCATACAATACCTCCGTCGATCCGTCGTTCATCTGTATAAGATTCGCTGGTTACCCAGGAATTCGCGCCTGTTCTTTCATAGTCCAGGTGATCCACAACCAGATCCTGATTGCGCAGAAAATGAGTTTTATCCGGGTGCTCCCGTTCTTTTCCCATCACCAGAGCATTGGTCGGGCACACTTCCACACAGCGCAGACAGCCCTTGCAGTGATAATAGTCCAGCCCCATGTTTACCATAGCTGGTTTTCCCTTATACTCACCCGGCTTGAACTGAAATACCATGTCCGGGCACGTACTGTCGCAGAGCCCGCAGTTAATACATTTTTCCGGCAGGAAGATGGGGAAATATCCTTCCCGGCTGGCAGACAGGTCATTGGATACGATACTGCCGAACCTTGTATTTACCCCTCCGATCGGCGCGTTAGCATATCCCCAGTCCGACTGGGGTTCCTGGTAAGATACTTTCTCATATTGGCCGTCCGGCGCAAAACACCTACTGCTTGCATTTTCATAGCCTCTCTTCACGCCCTCCAGGTTGGCGGAGAGCAGTGCAGGGTATTTCTTTCCAAGTGTGTCCTCCACCAGCTTAAGCACCGGGTCCAGATCAAAAAATCCTGCTGCCTTGGCAATTGCGCCCAGCATGACCATGTTGATCCTGGACTTGCTCTCCATGGCAATTTTCAGAGCATCCACACAAAACAGTTCGCCCGCGTAAAGCTTCATGGACTCCCGGATCTGTTCGGGGCTCTGATCCGTATTAATTACAATTTTGGTGTTCGGGAGGACGCCTGCGGTCACCGGAAGTTTACCGATTACCGCTTCGTGAAAAATACCCAGAATGTGAGGGTTTTCCACGGGACTGTTTATCCGCAGCTCCTTTTCCGGCGCACACCAGCGGATAAATGCCTTCACCGGCGATCCTCTTTTTTCAGAACCATAGCTGGAAAAAGCCGAGGAGTTATAGCCCAGATAGGTGGCTCCCAATTCTCCCAGCAGCTTACCGCACAGGTTTGCTCCCAGACCTCCGATGCTCTCCAGCCGCATCTCATAGTATCCTCTGTCGTTTGTCTCCGGCAGAGGCTTTACAGTCAGTTCTTCCATCTGATTTCCTCCTAATTAATTGACTCCGGCCGGCCTACCGTGGTATTGTCCGCGGTTCTGATCTGCAGTTCCGGAATCGGGTGTTCTTCCGTCTGATACCGGTAATCTTCCCCATTTTTCTCGATATAGCTTCGGATGACACAGTGACTTGGAACAATGTCATCCCTGCCGTCAACTTCCTTCTGGAACCATGCAAATTTGGAATCCTTTGAAAGGTTGTCCACCTCCACGTAGTCCTCACCCTCAGACGTAAGCCGGACGGTATTTGCCAGAATCTCGCGCACATACGCAATATTGGAACGCAGATTTAACAGCGTCGGGAAATCACCTTTTGGAATTACCTGCTGCCAGTCCTTCTTTTCATATTTCTGAAGCAGCTCCACGGCTTTGTGCAGATGGGCCAGTTCCAGATCAAAATTCTGTCTCCACAGTTCCTTGATTTCTTTATCTGTCTCCTCCATATAGCAGGAGTAGTATAAATAACATTCTGTATACTCATGGCACAAGAGCTGCTCAAACCAGCTGGGATTGGGGTCCATCAGACACTCATACTGGGTGACATGCTGTTCCTCAATCAGGCCGATCTCCTGATACAGCTTTCTGCCGATATCCGAATTCTGTGCATTTACCACGTTCATATAGTAGTTCATCGTCTGCTGCTCGGCGGCTGTGATAATCGCCACATTCAGACGGGTGATCGGATCGGCTTTTCTGTTGTCGATGTGGCCCCTCACATTGTCCATGGGGAACCTGTGTTCCGCGATCGTTGGGCGTCCCGGCATTACCTCCGTATACTTGCCCACCAGTTTGTCTGCTCTGGCTCCCTGTTCCATTTCCAGAAGATCCCCGTACCGGTACAGATGGTCGAAGTCCTCCAGAAGGGCAAAATCCAGGGTCATCTTCACATACGGGTCCGGCTCTCTCTGGGCCAGAATTGCAGTCAGATCCACTGCCAGCTGCTCATAGCTGATGGTATGTTCCAGTATGGATTCGTTGGCCGGTTTCAGTACCGCGATTTTTCTCTGCTGCTGCTGTTCGATTCTGCGGATCAGCGCCAGTTCCCTTCTCAGATCATTGTCATCACAATGTCTTGCAAACTGTCTCTGAAACCAGTTTTGTTCAAATTCAGTTCCGTTCATAAGAATAATGCGGGTCTTTGTGTAAGGATCTACCTCATCCTTATTATAGGGTTTGGGGTAAATCTGTTCCCAGTTTTCAAAAGATTTCATTAGGTCCATGGGGTTTTCGTTAAATGGGTTCATGCTCAGTACCTCCTGTTTATTTCGTTAGCGAAATCTGCCATGTTAGTATGTGTATTATTTCCCATTTTTATAAGAAACTAAGCATTATCCGGGCTCTTTCGGAGCCCCGCAATAATAATAAAAGGAATTCTTTATAAAATCTTTTGATTTTTATGAAAACATTATTCAGATTTGTTCGTTATCATAAATAACAGATAATAACAATATGCTGTTGTGATTTCCGTTCGGATCGTTAAATTCCGGCCGGGAGTGAAATACGTAAGAAGATGAGAGAGGTAGTTTTCGTTGAGTGCAGCAATTGAAACTTTTGGCGGATATATGTCCCAATACGGCGCCATCGCCGTTTTTGTAATTGTTCTGCTGGAATATATGAACCTTCCGGGATTTCCGGCAGGGATTATCATGCCGCTGGCCGGGATCTGGGCATCCCAGGGGGGTATCAGTTTTCCGATGACCATTCTTCTATCGGTAGCGGCAGGCCTTCTGGGGAGCTGGATCTTATATGGAGTCGGCCGGATCGGCGGCGAGCTGTTCCTGGATAAATTTCTTCGCAAATTTCCAAAACAGGAACCTGCAATCCGGAAAAATCTGGCCATATTGCAGGAAAAAGGTTCCTGGGGCGTATTTGTGAGCAAGCTGGTCCCCATGCTGCGCACACTGATTTCCATACCCGCGGGTGTACTGAAGATGAATTTTATGAAGTACTCCATCAGTTCGGCCCTTGGAGTCTTCGTCTGGAACCTGTTCTTTGTCGGAGCCGGTTATTTCCTTGGAGATGCGGCATTCCGGCTATTGAAATTAAAATAAGTTACTGTTTTATATAAGGATGAGAAAGCAGTGCCATCGTATTTATCATATGTTTTATACGGAAAGCGCTGCTGCATGGAGGAGTATTATGAGAATCGCAATGATGACAAATAATTATAAGCCTTTTATCGGAGGCGTACCGATTTCCATCGAGCGTCTCTCCGAGGGGCTGCGTGCTCTGGGACATGAGGTTTACATTTTTGCTCCGGAATACGAAAATCACAGAGAGATCGAGAAGACGGAAAGCGGCATTACCATTTACCGCTACCGGTCCAGCTGCGGTAAGACGGCTAACAAATATGTTCCGGACGGGATGGTGTTTGCCAAAAGCTTTGACCGCAGAATCGGCAAATGGTTTCAGGAGCTTCAGATAGATGTGATTCATGTCCATCATCCGATTCTTTCCGGCAACACTGCCCAGATTCTGGGCCGCCGTTACCATATACCCGTTGTATTTACTTACCATACCCGTTTTGAGCAGTACCTTCACTACATAAAGCCCTATGCCGGGCTGGAGCGCCGCTGTTCATCCCGCAGCAGCAAATCAGTGGAGGAAAAATTGCTGGTCAGTATCCGGGAAAAGCTGATTCCCGCATACATCCGCGGTTTCGCAAATCATTGCAATATGGTTTTCGCTCCCACCGCTTATATTAAAAATAATCTGCTGGACCAGGGTGTCGTAAGTCCGATCCGGGTTCTGCCCACCGGTCTTACCGGAAGCAGCTTCCTTCCGGATGAAAACAGTGCGTGTGAAATCCGCCGAAGCTATCTGAAAGATAAAACCTTTTTAATGTGTACGGTTTCCCGCCTTGCCAAGGAGAAAAATCTGGATTTTCTGCTGCAAAGCCTCGCGGTATTGAAGGAAAAAATCGGAGATGCCTTCCGTTTCCTCATGATCGGGGACGGCCCGGAAAAGGAAAAACTGGAAGCCTTGGCTGCATCCCTTCACTTAACTGAAAATGTGGTTTTCATGGGAAATATAGAAAACGAACAAATCCGGAATTATCATGCTGCATGTGATCTCTTCCTGTTTGCTTCAAAATCAGAAACCCAGGGAATCGTGCTGCTGGAGGCGATGGCTGCAGGCAATCCGGTCGTCGCGGTAAAGGCTTCCGGCGTGGTAGATGTCGTTGAGGATGGGGTGAATGGCTATATGACAGAGGAATCAGCACCTGCCCTTACTGATGCTGTTGAACATGTACTGTTTAATTTTGACTGTCACAGCCGCCTCAGACAGGGAGCTGTGGAAACTGCCCGGGCCTATCAGGATATCCGGATCGCACGGGATGCGGAGAAACACTATCAGGATGCGATTTATGACTATTGCTTTGAATCTGCGTTTCGGAAGCATGCCGGCTATTCCAGGGACACGAAGGCTGCCGCACAGATGATGAAGAACTAGCAGAAATGAGGGGTTAATCAATGCTGGAAAAATTATTTAATGTTTATTTGAGACTGGTGGAAAAAACCGCCAGGGTACGGCTGGTCAATGAAGAGTGCATCCGGGATACCCGGTTTGTAGGCGGCTATTGGCACGGGGACAGCTGTGCAATGAATCTGGTACTGCAAGATTTTTCCCGCAAGGGCTATCCGGTCTGTATTGCCGTGACAGCAAGCAAGCGGGGAGACTATATTGAGGATCTGATCCGGAAGCGGGGCGGCTTCACCGTCCGGCTGGAAGATGGTCTGGGCATGAAGAAAAATATGAAACAGCTGGAGGCCGCGGCGAAAAATCCCGATCAGGTATTGGCCTGTGCGCTGGACGGTCCGCTGGGTCCGCTGCACGAGCCGAAAAAGCTGGGCTTTTATCTGGCTAAAGAGGCCGGACGCAAAATGGTCGGCTTTCATCTTGCCTATTCCCACGCTATCTATCTGAAAAAGCGCTGGGATAACTATGCGGTACCTCTTCCTTTTTCTACTATTGAGATCACATTCCATGACTTTGGAATGATCACACAGGATACATTAAAAGACTTTAAAAATTACCGGATGACGGTCGCGGAATGTCTGTCCGGTTCCAGAAAGCTTCATTCCTCCGAAACAGTATGTACCGGATAACCGGTATTTCCTTTCAAGGCTGTATAAACCGTGTTATACTATCATCAGTGATCAGCGGGGCGGTTACGCCTATTCAGCCGATACGGAAATAATTACAGGTTAAAAGGAGAAGGAAGCAATGGAACCACGCCAGATACTTATTGTAGAAGATGACAAGGAAATCCGGGATGGTATTGAAATATATCTGAAAAGTCAGGGATATGAAGTTTATAAGGCTGCGGACGGCATAGAAGGGCTGGAGGCGATCAGCCAGCATGATATTCATCTGGCTATCGTAGATGTGATGATGCCCAGAATGGACGGCATCACCATGGTGATGAAGCTGCGGGAGAATTATGACTTTCCCGTCATCATGCTGTCTGCCAAATCAGAGGAAGTAGATAAAATAATGGGGCTCAATATGGGGGCGGATGATTATGTAACCAAGCCGTTCACGCCTCTGGAACTCCTGGCACGGGTGAATTCCCACCTTCGCCGCTATTCCAAATATCTGGACGCGATGGGACAGAATTCCAGTACTTCCGTTTACACAACCGGCGGACTGGAACTGAACGAATCTACGGTAGAAGTAACCGTGGACGGGAATCCGGTAAAAATGACCCCGATCGAATTTAAAATACTGCTGCTTCTCATGAAGCATCCGGGACAGGTCTTCTCTCCTGAAGAAATCTATGAAAAGGTATGGAACGAACGGGCGGTCAACACAGATACCATCATGGTACATGTACGGAACATCCGTGAAAAAATAGAAATCAATCCAAAAGAACCGAAATATTTGAAGGTGGTGTGGGGTGTTGGATACAAAATTGAAAAACAGCCGTAAGGGTCTTGGTATTATCCTGATCCTTCTAATTGTTCTGCTGCCGGCAATTGTAACGGTAGCAGCCTATCCTTCCATAACGTCCAAAATTAAATACGATTATGACAGAGGGTACGAAACAGAGAATTTTCTCGTCCGGCTGTACCGGGGCTCTTATATTCTGTATCAGGAGGCCCTGTCCCAGGACCCGGAAGCAGAGCACAGCCCCTCTGATTTTTTTACTCCTCAGTATGCGGAGTTCGCCGGGGAGGCTGACCGTTCGGCAGGCATCTATGCCCTTGCTGCGGAGAGCATTTTCAATGACTGGAATTTTTCCTGGAATGAGGTTACATCCTTTGTGGACTATTCCGCAGTAGTAAATCAAAAGGGCGCCAAGCTCAGCTCCTACAACCGGGACAACCTGGCAGCCTCTCTCACCAAAGACCGGTATGCATTTTATGTCACCCTGCACTTTGACGGGGACGGAGACATGTCCATCGCAGACTGCTATGGCGCTGATCTGGTCAATCTGAACAATATATTACAGCAGCTCCAGAGCAACTTCCGCAAACAGGTGTATTCCACAGATATTCAAACCGTGGATGACCAAGGGAGTACGTATTATCTGACTCTGGCGGATTCTCCCAGGAATATGGATGTTTCTTTTGCCATAACAGCAGAGAATGCGGACTATATAGATGAAGAGTTTGGACATATCTATTATTATCAATACAAGTCGATCATGCATTCCGGCGCCCCGGTTATCTATGCAGGTATACTGATTGCCGCAGCCCTGTTTGCGTTGATTCTTCCGGGAATAAAAAGCCTGGGGTATCAGGAGCTCCGGATTTTCCGGCTTCCCGCAGAGCTTGCTGTCTTTGGAGCTATACTGTCCTTTTTGATGATCGGACCTCTGTGCGAGCTGCTGTTAAATACCAAAAACGGCGATCTGATCAGCACATCGGGCAACTGGATTTTTAATGACAGCGTCAATACGGTACTTGTGTTCTCTATTAACGTGCTGGTTCTGGCTCTTGCTTCCTGGCTGTCCTTCTGGTCCTTCGCCAGCCTGCGTCCGGTTCTGAGCCATCCGTTCAAATACTTAAAAGAGCGTTCTCTGATTATCCGGTTCTTTCGGTGGATCGGCAGCAAAACCCGCAGGCTGTTCCATTCGATGACCGAGATAGACTTTAATGATAAAACAAACCGGTTTGTATTCAAGGTAATCGGAGTCAACTTTGTCATCCTGGCTATCTGCTGCAGCTTCTGGTTTTTTGGTATCTTTGTACTGCTGCTGTATTCCGCTGTTGTCTTCTTTCTGGTTAAAAAGTTTTTCGATAAGCAGAAAAACAACTACCAGGTGTTATTTAAGGGTGTTAACCAGATGGCAGAGGGTAATCTGGATGTGACGATTGAGGAAGATCTGGGTATTTTCGAACCATTTAAGGAACAGCTTACAACCATCCAGACCAGCTTTAAAACCGCGGTGGAAGAAGAAGTCAAAAGCCAGAAAATGAAGACGGAATTAATTACAAATGTTTCCCACGATCTGAAAACTCCGCTTACCGCTATCATAACCTATGTTAATCTGCTGAAAAATGAGAATATCACGCCGGAAGAACGCCGGAACTACATTGATACGCTCGAGAAAAAATCTCTTCGTCTGAAAACACTGATTGAAGACTTATTTGAAATCAGCAAAGCCACCAGTAATAATATTACGCTGAATATAATTGATGTGGATTTGATTCACCTGATTAAGCAGGTGAAAGTAGAGCTGTCAGATAAGATAGAGGATTCCGATCTGGATTTCCGCTGGAATCTTCCTGAGGATCGTATTATCCTTCCTCTGGACAGTCAGAAGTCCTACCGGGTATTCGAGAATCTGATTATCAATATCCTGAAATATTCTATGCCCCGGTCTAGAGTGTACATTGACGTGATCCCCCGCGAGGAAAACGGCGTGGACATTATGCTGAAGAACATGTCGGCAACCGAGCTGAATTTTTCCGCCGAGGAAATCACGGACCGGTTCGTCAGAGGCGATCTCTCCCGCAATACGGAAGGTTCCGGCCTTGGTCTTGCTATTGCAAAATCTTTTGTAGAACTGCAAAAGGGCACCCTCAAGATTGATACGGACGGAGATCTGTTTAAAGTGACGCTGCACTGGGATTACTACAAAAAATAGCCATCAGAAAAGCACGCCGAAAAGGCGTGCTTTTTTTCAGAACAGGCTGTCAAAAGCTGTTTTGACAGCCTTATTTTATTCAGAGTCCGTGCTGCTGCAGGAATTGATCAAACTTCTTCTCATTAAATATTTCGTTCGTCACATATTCCCCATTGTAAAAGAAGCTGTAGGTCGTAACCGGCGACGGAGCATTCTGCGCCTGTTCGGCCGATTCTATTTTATGAACAGAGACCATGACGCCGTGCTGCTTTGCAGCCTCCTGCATAAGAGGAACATACTTGTCTGTGAAGGGACACTGGTTCGTATAGTAAAGGACCATTCCCTGTTCCTCTATCCTGCCGGTTTTGGCACATTCTTTCATCTTCGGAACCGGTGCATCCTCTGAAAAGGGAAGATAGTAAAGGATAAAATAGGGGTCTGCCTGATCCGCGACCCGAAAGCCTTTATACTTCAGATATCCCGGATCGGAGAGATAAGGACGTTTTTTTCCGGAAGAAAGGATTGTCACTCCTTTCATCCCCTTTTCTTTCGCATCCTGGATACAATGATTTAATAGTTCATTGGCATAGCCCTGGCCCTTATACTGGCCCGATACCCAGAAGCAGTTGATATGCATATAGCCGTCTGCTGATATGGGACACCATGCGTGTTCGGCGGGAATATACTCAATAAATACCTTTCCTCTCACATTGGCCCTGTAAAATACCAGCCCGTCGGCAAAGTTCTGCCGAAGCCACGCTTTCTTGGACCCGACACAGTTTTCCCCCTTTTTCTCCACGATACTGCAGCATATATGCTCTTTTTCTATATTGTCATTTGTCACCGTAATAAATTCCATGGTTGCTTCCTCTTTTCTATGTTTTTTTCATTCTAGCACATATAACCTGACACCCTGTGTCATATTTAAGAAATCGTCCAAAGAAAATATTGGATTAACCCGGTCTGTTTTCAAAAAAATGGGAAGGACAGCTTTTTTCACTGGCCTTCCCCGATCCATCAGTTTGCCTGCGGATTTCCGGCTTCCGCCATTTTCCGCTCCAGAAATTCTTTTACTTCTTTCTCCGTCCCCCTGCAGAAGCCATTCCGGTCCATCCGGATGCAAACTCTTCCGAATACAATAGACAGATAGCCCCTTTTCTCAACAATCCCCGTGATCGTATCATAACGATACTGCGTCGTTGTATTCCCATCGGCAGTGGTTATGCAATCCTCATAGAAACGAATTACCCGTGTCCATTCCTGCCCGCCCTGCACGCCTGCCAGAATCTGAAATTGTCTGGAGGCCAGCATCTTCGTTCTCAGGAAAGCACGGTAGAAGCTGAACACCGCCAGCACCCCATACAGAAGCGCTGTCCACAGACGGTCTCCGATCACCATGATAACAGTAGTAATGAGAAAAACCGCCATCAGAACGATCCAGCTGATTTCCAGGATCGTCCTGCCGCTTTTTATTACCGGGTGCTTTGCCCAGTCCAGATAGCGTTCCCTCGTAACCTTATAACGGTTCTCATACAGGATCTGCGCCGGGTTGTTATTTTCCTTCTTTTTCTCCATCTGTATTGCATGGGCCCGATCCGGCCCCTCCTCTCTTTTGTTCAGCTGCACAGCTGTATAATCGTCTCCGCGAAGATCTTCGCGCTCATCACCAGAACGTCCAGATCCTTGTGTTCATCCGCACCATGGGCATGATCATCGGAACTTAAGGCTCCGCAGCCAAAAGCAACCCCCCGCTTAAGCGCGTGTACGTAAGTAAATCCTCCGATGGAAATACACGCTCCCTTTTTCCCGCTGTATTTTTCATAGCAGTCAAGCATCGTTCGGATGAATGGCTGATCCGCGGGAACATAGTGAGCCTCCATCAATGTATTCTTCTCCATCGTGATTCCAAGGGCAGCGTACCGTTTCAGCAGTACCTGCATCACATTTTCATCGTTGGCGCAGATCGGCGCCCGGCAGTCGGCGCACCCGGTCAGCCCCCAGGGTGTATAAGACAGCATATTAAAGCTTATGGTAAGCGGACCGCTCTCCGCGTCCGACATGGCGATCCCCGCGCTCTTCCCGAACCAGTCCCCATGGGGGTATAGTCCGCTCAGACCACAGAGTTTCCGATACCCTTCCGAGGGCGCCACCGGCAGTTTGGCCACCGCCTCCAGCAGGGCGGTAAGGCTGTTATTTCCCTTTTCCGGCATTGAGGCATGAGCAGCCAGACCCTTCGCTTCTATGACAAGATTGCCATCTTTCATACCAGCTGAGAACGTCACTCCCGTTTTCATCTCTGCTTCTTTAATGATGTCCGCGGCTTCTTCTGCAGCCATCCCCTCGATCACCGCTGCTGCCGTATCCGGAATTACGTTAAACTTAAATCCGCTCTGCACGCTTAATACTCTGGGCAGCTGTTTCTCTTCTTCAAACTGCGACGTAAACTCCTCATGGATTCCGCCCTTTTCCACATTAATCAGAGGGAAATCCGCATCCGGCGAAAAGGTAACAGGCGCTTCCTTCTCGATTGTGTAATAATAATCAATGTCACTGCTGCCGCACTCTTCATCTGTACCGAGCAGCAGCCTGCACCGTTTGGAGAGAGGAATTCCCAGTTCCTTAACCGCTCTCATGGCATATAAAGCCGCTATCGCAGGTCCTTTATCATCCGATGTTCCTCTGCCATATATCTTTCCATTCCTAAAAACCGGCTCAAACGGCTTTGTGACTGTCCAGTCATCCCCCGCCGGCACAACATCCAGGTGGGCGAGAATGTCCAGCATCGGCTCCTTCTCCGGCCCCATATCCAGGGCTCCCACATAATTGTCATAGTTCTTCGGTACGAACCCGTACGCGGTCCCCATTTTAAGCGCCTCTTTCAGGCAGGCTGCCGGGCCTTCTCCATAGGGCATGCCTTCCTTTGCCGGGCCTTTATCCGACTGAATCCGCACCAGACGAAAGATATCTTCCACCATCTCATCTTTGTGTGCTTCCATATATTGATCCAGTTTCTCTTTATAATCCATCATGTCCGCCTCTCCTTTTTTATAAACCGGTCGCCCGGATATTCTATCTGCTATGATATGCCATTATCCCGTGCGGAATTCCTGCGGGCCTTATCTTCATACATCCTTTTATCCGCCGTGGCTATTAATTCTTCCAGATTCATCGGCGCGCTCTTCTTTGCATATGCAAATCCAACGGCAAGTTCTATTTCCGGAGAATGTTCCGCATTATAACTCTTTATTGCTTCCTGAAGGTCATCCGAAACTTGTCCGGTCACTTCCCGGGGCTCATTTTCCAGAAAAGCGAGAAACTCGTCTCCTCCGATCCGGAATACATCTCCTCTGTTCCGGAGTGCTTTCTGCAGCAGCTCGCCGACAGCCTTAATGATAACGTCACCTGTAGTATGCCCGAACGTATCATTTATTCTTTTCAATCCATTCACATCCGCTATCATACAAATGAGACTGTCCAGCCGATCCCTCCGGTTCCGGAGGTCTTTTTTCTTTTCTTCATAGGCCGTTCTGTTTTTCAGCCCTGTCAATCCGTCCAGATATGCCAGCTTCTCATACATTTCCTGCAGTTCCAGCTTTTTTTCCTGCAATGTGACCTGTGTCTCCAGCAGCTCCCTTTCTTTTTCTTCATCATATAGCTTCAGATGATTCCGCACCACCTGAAAAATTATAGTATAGGTAAGAATCATATTGATCAGAAAGATACCCAGAATTGCGAAATACTCCGGCCGTTCAGCCAAGGGCTTCGGATACAGCATGATAAAGTAGGCTGTCGCATAATAGACAATACTTATGATGGCCAGACGGCGCCATACATTTTTTAAGGTTCTCATAATCTCCAGATATTCTAAACGTATCTTCCTGACGACATAGTACATCAAAAAGATAAGCGGCAGCATGATAATAAAGCACAGCCAAAAAGGGCAGCCATACAAAACCGGAATGCGAGTCAGATAGATCAGTATAATGCCGCACAGATCCACAGAACAAAACGTAAAAATAAATCTGCTGTCCCGATAACGCGACAGTATCAGACAAACTAAAAGAGACGGAATCGAATAACAGGCCAGAGACGCCTGTCCCTCTGCCCACCCCCGGTTCACAAGAGTCAGATATGCAGCCGTCGTAAGCAGCATAACCAAACCCATCGTTATAAATGTAGTTCTAGCTGAATAGCGAAACTCGGTCAGCGTCAGGAAACAAGCGATAAGAACCAGGCAGGCGGTTATAGATGTTATATGAATGATCAGCATTTCATCCTCCCAATAAAACCCAACAATAATTTGTATGACAACTTCTTATTATTTTATCACAGCGGTGTAAAATAATGAAGGGAGTTTACCTTTATTAACTGATCAAATTGGAAAAAAACAAATCAGCGGCGCTCTTGCGCACGCAAACAACAGCTGCCGTTACACTTGTCTATTAACACCGGATTATCTACAATAAAAATATATTTTACACAAACATGCAATGTAAGACAATTTTTGTTGTGTATATAGGTGAAGGGCCCTTTAAACCAAAGAAAGGAGCAAGGTAATGGATGACAGACAAATAGTTGAATTGTATTGGGAACGTTCGGAATCTGCTATATCTGAAACCGCTGATAAGTACGGAAGATACTGTCACTGCATTTCCTATAATATTCTGCATAGCAATGCAGACGCAGAGGAATGTGTCAATGATACTTATTTAGGCGCCTGGAATGCGATGCCGCCACATCGCCCCAGCCAATTGGCAACCTTTCTCGGAAAAATCACCCGCAACCTTTCACTGAACAGATTTAAGCAGTATACAGCACAAAAACGTGGTCTGGGACAAACGGAGCTGGCTTTGTCCGAATTGGAAAACTGTGTTCCCGCGGCCGGCGGCGTGGATGAAGCCACAGATGAAATGGTTCTGATTGAGAGTCTGAATACCTTTCTCTCTCATCTGCCTAAAATCAAACGTCAGATCTTTGTACGCCGCTATTGGTTTTTAAGTTCAATCAAAGATATCTCGGAGGAATACAGCATGAGTGAAAGCAAAGTTACATCTATGCTTTTTCGGATACGTGCTGACTTAAAACTTCATCTTGAGAAAGAAGGGATTATACTATGAAAAATGAAAGACTGCTGTATGCCATTGGAAATATAAATGAAAAATTCATTTCAGAAGCCGAACCAGGTCCCTATGGGAAAAGAATATGGAAACGATCCTTGATTCTGGCTGCCGCGGCTCTTCTTGCACTGGCCCTCTGCGGATTTACCGCATACAAATTAGGATGGTTTGATCCATGGCAGCAAAGTCCGTCTGCTGATCCGGAAGAGGTCGTCCGGCATGCGATTGAAAATCAAATGGATAAAGATTATACAATAAGCGTGCGTGTGGATGAAGTTAAGGTGGATAAAAATGAAACTGCCCGTGCTGCCGCTATGTATTCCGGCAGCGAACTTGCCGGGGCTCGGGGCTGGACAGAGGAATACCTTGCGGAACACTTTATCGCAGTACGCGCAAACTATTATGTAGAGTACGACCACACCAAAACGTTTCTGGACGACGGCGATACACAACAGTATTTTTACTTAATCCAGGATGCAGAAACCGGCGAATGGACTATAGTCGAAAATACGTCCCCGAATACAGGTACGTAAGCATCAACCGGCGGTTTTGATTTATTCAAAACCGCCGGTTATCTATATTCAAGTACGCCTCGGCGTACTTGCTATTGAGGGGGGAGTCTTATCTACTTCCATGATAAAATAGTTTTCTTTACCGGCCTGTAATAGCCTCCCTCCAGGAAATCTGTCACGGTTTCCTCTCCCACAGGCATAAGCTTAAATTTGCCTGCATTGGCAAGTACATTCATCCGGCATACATTTTCCACAATCTCAAGCGCGCACATTGCCTCCTTCATAGACGAGCCGCAGATAATTACCCCGTGATTGCGCATGAAAATAACATCTGCCTCCGGGCAGACATCTGCCACCGCGCGGGCAAGTTCCGCCGACCCGGCGTGGTAATAATCCACATAGGCAACAGCCGATAAATAGTACATCGCCTCAATGAACAAATTCGGCTCCACCTTGATATCGGAACTGGAACACAGCGTGGTAAAAAAGGGCGAAGCGTGAACGACAGCCTGTACATCGGGCCGTTTTGCATACACTGCCCTATGCATCCCGCTCTCCTTGGACGGCTTTCCCTGTCCGCTGACCGTCCCGTCCTGTTTCACAGTCAGGATATCCTCCCGGCTTAAATCCCCCAGTACCGTGCCGCTGGCTGTTATATAAATTTCTCCGTTTTCCCCCCTGGCACTGATATTTCCAGAAGTTCCCCAGGTCAGATTTTTGCTGATTATCTGACGTCCTGCATCTATTATTTCCCTGATTTCTTTGCTTTCTGACTCTACTCCCGCCATTCGTTCCGTATCCTTTCTATGATCCGCCTTCCTGCTTTTTTAACTCCGCATCTGGTCATCATACCGTTTTTAATTCAACGCCTGCTTTTGCCATCTCATTCTTTAATTCGTCAGAAATGTGTTCTGAGGTGATTACTAAATCCAGCTGAGTAAACTTTGCAAAGGTATACAGCTTTTCCTCCCCCAGCTTGGAGCTGTCCGCCAGCAGCACTACCTCTCCCGCCTGTTCCACCGCCCTGCGCTTCACATTGGACTCAAACAGGTTGGCACTGGTACAGTTGCCCCGGCAGGATATCCCGCTCGTCCCCAGGAATGCAATATCGACATTAATATGGGACAGCTCCTGCTCCACATTCGGTCCGACTAACGCCATAGAGCTGTGAACCACTTCGCCTCCCAGTACAATCACTCTCCAGTTTTCTTTCTCCGCGCAGTCTCGTGCAATATCCAGGCTATTGGTGATAACCGTCAGCCCCTCTACCCCCTGAATAAAGCGCAGCACCGACCAGGTAGTAGAACCCGCATCCAGGAAAATGCGCATGCCGGGCTGTATCAGCCGGGCCGCTTCCTCACCGATGCGGCTCTTTTCCGCCAGATTGGCAAATTTGCGCTGCTGAACCGGAGAAATATTCTGCATCATCTTCTGAAGGCCCTGGACGGCTACCGCTCCGCCATAATTCTTTTCAATATAGCCTTCTCCCGCCAGCTTCGTAAAATCTCTCCGGATCGTTTCCTCAGATACCTGAAACTGCCTGGCCAGCTCTTCCGCCTTTGCACTGCCCTGCTTAAAAATAATCTCTTTAATCCGGTTTCTGCGCTCTGCAGCTATCATTCCATTCCCTGCCTTCCGTCCTGTTTTATCTGAATTGATTATACCGGAATTGTCAGGGGTCGTCCATCTAATTTTCTCTTAGATAACGGTAGGTCTTCACGAAGAATTCCCGTCCTCCGAAACTCCCTGATTTCAGAACAATAAACAGCGGAGGTTCTGTCAGGGCGATGCTGGAAGGCAGTCCGCTCTCGATTTCCTCATATACGGCCATTCCGTCAATCTTCATTTCACTGCAAAAACTTCCCGAGGTATCTCCTCCCGCTACCAGTACCCGGTTTTGTCCGGTACGCTCCAGTACATTGCGGCAGATTTGGGCCAGCGTTTCAGAAATACATTTCGCCATCTGTTTTTCATCAAATCCCAGCGAAGCTGCGAATTGTTTTCCTTCCTCCACGATTTGCCGGTCATTATCGGAATATACCAGGACATCCCTGCCGCTGCTTACTCCCTCCGCCGCCAGTGACGACAATCGTTCTACAAGAGTCTCACGGTCTTCAAACAGTTCTCGGACCGGCAGCGCGCAGGAAAGCGTTCCCTGCTCCCCCGCACAGATAATCTGTTCTCTGGTCTGGGGCATCAGGCTTCCCGAAACCGACATAATCCCCAGCCCCGGTTTTAAAGCCGGAGGCATCAGGCGTGATTTTCTGCTGCTTTGGCACCGTTTTGCCTGGGGATATGCTATGGCCGAGGCACCGCACATCACACGGATATGTTCTGTGGCCTCCGCGATGATTTCCAGATCTTTATTGTCCCGCACATCTAAGATCAGATAGCCTCCCTCTTTTTTCTGCCTCTCAATTTCCGCCCTCAGTGCCTCCGGCCCTTCCTCTATCACAGGCCATCCCACCGCTTTGACCCCTCGCCTGGTCTGCCTGCGCAGAATATCCGCCAAATTGGATTCTGTCATAGGGTTCACCGGATCATTCCTGAACTCGGATTCTTCCAGGAGAGTGCCGCGCACATAATGGACACCGTCCACCGTAGTTCTTCCGTTATCCGGGAATCCCAGCACCACAACGGCAAATTTCTCTCCCAGCGCATCCAGCATCCCGTCAAATTCAGCGCCTATATTTCCCCGGAATACAGAGCAGGTCTTTTTAAAAAACCGTTTTATTCCGGCATCCGCCAGTGTTCTGGTGGCCTCAAAGACACGCTGATAGGCAGTACGCGCCGGCATAAACCTGGAATCCGTATCTATCACAACAACATCCGCCTCGTGGGACAGCGCGGACTCCCTGCTGTCAAAAGAAAATACATTTGCGCTCAAGCCTCCCTTTACATACATGACCGCTATATCATTGGCCCCTGTTACATCATCGGCCACTACTCCAATCTGAATCTGTTCCGGTCTGGTATTCATCCTGTTATCCCCTTTCTCCTTACTGGTGATTTAATTCCCGGTACATGTTCACAACCTGATCTACGGCCGGACCGGTACTGAATAACACTTTTTTCTGCATTTCTTCCGGAAGCATAGCTGCCGCGTCCGCCATGGATGCCTGTGCCAGATATACCACATCCTGTTCCTTTGCGGCTTTGCCTGCCGCTTCCGCAATCAATCTGTCGTGTTCCGCTTTGTCTCCTGCCTGCAGCGCCTCATAGGCTCCTTCTACCAGAACCGGGGTAACTTCCGCTTCTCCGTTTCCCTTTCTGCGTATCAAATTGCTGGAAGGATTAAGGGTTGTGGGAAGCGTTGCCAGCACAGCCACCTTCTTTCCCATCTTCACCGCCGTGTCACTGACCGCATCATCAATGCGGATCAGCGGGACAGACAGCTTTCCGGAAGCATAGTCCGCAAAATCACCCACAGAAGAACAGGCACTTAGAATCAGCTGGACGCCCTGCCGCTGCGCAAACTGTGCATAACAGAGTAGTTTTTCAAATGCGTAGTCCAGTGTTGCAATGTCCTCTTTCAACATAGGCAGGATCGAGTCGTCTATAAAATTATAGATCTGGATATCTGGGCACCGGTTCTTAATCATTGTATTTAACGGTGCAATTGTGGCTGGTGTTGTGTGAAGAATTGCTATTTTACCCATATTAACCTCCATTTCGGAGCATTGCGGCGGGGGGAAGAGAAATTCACGAAAGCGCTTTCTCCTCTGCCATAAAAGCCATTTGTGATGCTCCGGCACAAATAGCCCGTATCAACTTTTAATCGCCATGCAGCGGCATGAATGTTGATTTTTGCCTGTTTCTATTTTATCAGTGACTGTTTATGTTGATTTATTCTTATATTATGTTGATTTTCCACACTTGTCAACTGTTTTTACTGTTAACTTTTTCACAATTCCACATATAAAACTGTGGTTTTTTGATTATCCAAATTTATTCAATTTTAGGTTTACATTTGTGTACCATTCGTGTATACTAAAGGTAGTCAATTGTATACCATTTTGAACTGGAGGTACTGTCGTTATGATCGGTTTGTCCGATGGAGAATGGAAAATTATGAAACTACTGTGGGAAAGTGCACCGAGAACGATCATGCAGCTGACCTCGGCTTTGGAACAGGATACCGGCTGGGGGAAGCACACGGTTATCACAATGCTGAACCGCATGGAGAAAAAAGGCGCCGTTTACTATAAAGAAGGGGTCAGGGCCAAACAGTATTTTCCGGCGGTGGAGCAGGAAGCGGTGTCAGCCCGTGAGACTGAGGGTTTCCTGAACAAAGTCTACGGAGGGAGCCTCAGCCTTCTGGTCAATACCATGGTAGAACAGGAATCATTAAGCAGCGATGAAATTGATGAACTTTATGATATTTTAAAGAAAGCCGAAGAAAGGAAGTCCTGATTATGGGTGAAGTGCTGATTACCTCTTCCGTCCTGATTCTTCTTATCTGCGCCCTGCGTCTCCTTCTGAAGGGCCGGATCAGCCTGCGGCTCCAATACGCACTGTGGGTTTTGGTGATCCTGAAGCTTGCCTTTCCTTTTTCCATTCCGTTTCTGGCGGGCGGTGAAATCGAAAGCTCTTACAGCGTCATGAATGCCGCGGACGCCATAGAGGACAGGTTAAATGAAAATCCCAACCTGGCTCCCCTCGTAACCAACATAAAAACTGGTGTTGTGACTTATGATGACCAGGCGGATACTCTGCTGGAAAAAGCTGCCGCCATAGACTGGGAGTTGGTTATCTGGATTGTCTGGAGCAGCGGGGCGCTTTTCATGGTCCTGTGGAGTATTTATATCAATCTGCGGTTTGGGAAGCATCTGAAAGCCATACGGACACCTTTTCACTGTGCGTATTCCACCCTGCCGGTCTATGTGGCGGAGGGGCTCTCTTCCCCCTGTCTTTTTTGGATGGAAGGAGAGACCGCCGTCTACATTACGCCGGAGATCGCCGGTGACCCGCTAAGGCTGCGCCATGTGCTGGCCCATGAGCTCTGTCACTATAAACACGGGGACCATGTCTGGGCTCTGATCCGCTGTGGTCTTCTGGCCTATTACTGGGTAAACCCCTTTGTCTGGCTTGCCGCCTCCCTTTCCAGGCGGGATTGTGAGCTGGCCTGCGATGAGGCAGCAATTGCCCGGCTGGGAGAATCGGAGAGGATCTCTTACGGGAAAACACTGATCAGCCTGATTGACAGAAAGAAAAGGCCCTCTGATTTAGCAAACACTGCAACTACGATGACAGATAGTGAAAAAGGAATCAAAGAAAGGATAAAAATGATTGCAAAAAAACCAAAAATGCTGGCCATTACCCTGGCCGCTGTCATTATTTTCCTGGCGGCCGCTGTCCTGATCACATTTACTTCTTCGCGCAAAACAACACAGAATGCATTCTTTGAATCGGCTCCCGGTTCGCTTCTGGAATGGAGCACCCCCGAAAAGGCGCAGGTTGACGAGACTACCGGCCTGGGTGCTGATCAGCCCTCCCTGGACTACGCTTCAGAAGACTTGATTATTTTTCATGATTATTTCGGGCTGTTTGTTTATGATCTGGAGAAGGAAACGCTGCTGTATGAGGTGGATCTTGCCGGGATCGGCTGCGATTTTACACAGGGGGAATCCAGCTGTGATGTGAAAGTAACGGCGGATGGAAGCCTGGTCTGGCTTCATCCTATGGATAAGGAAGAAATGTATCTTTTCCGGACCGACAAGGGACAGCTGGCAAAGACAGCTTATATCCCCTTTGAGGAATACCTGGGCCAGGAGCCCTTCAACAGCTTTGTTCTCGTTTCTGACCTCCCGGATATGGAACCCGGCAAGTGCAGCTACAATGCCGTCATCCTGAGCGGCGGTGCCGAAAAAAAGGAATATGGTTATCTCTATTTCCCTGATATGAACGCAATGAGCATACAGTATAAAGCAGGGGACAGGACGTACTCTCTGTTTGCCCGTTAGCCCTTTTCTGCCCGCTGTGTATGGTTTGCCGGTGCCCTCTGCCGCCGATGGACCATACACAGCTTTTTTGTGCTGTTATAATAAATATTTTTGTGCCATTTTACTGGCACAGGTCCTAAGTGTTCCTCCCGCTCCCTCTTTCCCGGATTTTCCTTTTCAGCCGCGCGTTCTTATGGTAGGATAAAAAGAAAGCATGAAAGGAGCTGTATCTATGGAATCATGGGAAAAAACTCCTACATATGAAGAATTGCTGGAACGGCTGACCGGAGAATACCACATCAGCCTGGAAACTCTGGCAGGGCTTTTCCAGATAGATGCAAGACTATTACAGAATCTTGAAGTTTGCGGGGATTTGGTGCCGGTAAAACAGAGGATGGAAATTACTAATATGATGCATGTCCTCTATTTCATGTCCGAATTCTCCATCTTTGAACGGAACCGGGCGGTTCTGGATGTATTATTCCAGATTCACAAGCTGCTGCCGTCCACCGTCGCCCATCTGGCAAAGGTAAGCGAGGATGACATTGCTCTGTTTATGAAAGATGAGAGTGCCGTCCCGGATGATGTAAAGTATCGGATTGCCTCTACCGCTTTGTTTCTCCACTTCCTGTTTAAACCAAGGGAGGACTGATTGCCCGCGGAATTATCTATATAATTTTTTTCGGGTATTGGATTTCTTGCGAAGATATTCTATTATAAGAAAGGACCATTTAAATTTACGAAGAAGAATGATGGGTGTCATATCAAATGATATGGCCCGGAATGAAAGGTATGGGGATAAGAATGATATCTATTTCAGAAAAAATGTATGCACTGGGCAGCAAGCGTTCCGTTATTCGGGAAATGTTTGAATACGGCAAAAAAAGAGCCGCTGAGATCGGCGCGGATAAGGTATATGATTTTAGTATAGGCAATCCAAGCGTTCCGGCGCCGGATTGTGTAAGAGAGGCCATTATGGAACTGGTTTCCGAGCCGGATTCCGTTTCTCTTCACGGTTATACTTCCGCGCAGGGAGATCCTGCTGTAAGAAAAGCTATTGCGGATTCGATTAACAAACGGTTTGGGACCAGTATCACGGAAAACCACATTTATATGACAGTCGGCGCGGCCGCATCCGTCAGCATCTGCTGCAAAGCCCTGTCTGTACCGGAGGATGAGTTTATCACCTTTGCTCCATTTTTCACAGAGTACCGGGTATTTGTAGAATCCACCGGCAGCAAACTGGTTGTTGTTCCTCCAAAAATGGATGATTTTCAGATTGATTTTGAGGCTTTTGAGAAGCTGATCAATGAACATACAAAGGGTATTATTGTAAACTCTCCCAACAATCCCTCCGGTGTGGTATATTCCGAAGAAACCGTCATCAAACTGTGTGATTTGCTCCGGAAGAAACAGGAGGAATACGGTCATCCGATTTTCCTGATCTCCGATGAGCCTTACCGTGAGATCGTTTACGATGGAGTAAATGTACCCTATTTCATGAATTATTATGACAATACATTTGTATGCTATTCCTACAGTAAGTCTCTTTCTCTTCCCGGAGAGCGGATCGGCTATATTGCTGTCTCCGATAAGATGGCGGAGGAACCGGCCGTCTATGCCGCAGTCTGCGGGGCAGGACGGGCTCTGGGCTATGTATGTGCGCCCAGCCTGATGCAGAAGGTCGTGGGCAAATGTGTGGATAAGACAGCAGACGTGTCCATCTACAAACAAAATCGTGATCTGCTCTATGGCGGCCTCACAGAACTCGGCTATGACTGTGTCAAACCGGATGGTGCTTTTTATCTCTTTGTAAAAGCGCTGGAGCCGGATGCCAACGCGTTCAGCGAGAAGGCAAGGAAGTATGAGCTGCTTCTGGTGCCCGGGGATGATTTCGGCTGTCCGGGTTACGTCCGCGTCTCCTACTGCGTCAGAACAGATATGATCAAAAATGCCATGCCGGCATTCGCGGCTCTGGCAAAAGAGTACCTCGGATAATTTGAATAATAACGCAACTCCATGTGATGAGCTATCGTCACATGGAGTTTTTTGTTGCATAGAAAAATTCTCCAAACTTTCCTATGTTACATGCCTTATGGAGTAATCTGTGGTTTTTTCTGGTTCTGACGGCAGACCGTATATCCGTTCTTTCCTTTTCGCTTCGTCTCATAGAGTGCCGCATCTGCATATTTATACAAAAGTTCCCGGCTATCCCCCGGCCTTGCGAACGCCACGCCGATACTTGCCGATACATGCCAGCAATGACCATCTTCCTCATAATCATGATCCAGGGCTGCCGAGAGCGTCTTCACCTTTTCCTCGGCCCATGCCTCATCGGGCACAGCACAGAACACGGCAAATTCGTCCCCGCCGACGCGTCCCAGAATATCCGTCGCGTTAAAATGGGCCCGGATGATCTGGGTAAAATCATGGATCACCCCATCCCCGAAAACATGGCCAAACAGGTCATTTGCCTGTTTAAAATTATCAATATCCAAAATCAAAAAAGCAAATAGTTTCCCCGTATCCGCTGCCAGCTCCCTGTCCATCCTGTGCTGGGTTCCCGACTTCGTTAGCATACCTGTCATTTCATCCGTCTGCGCCAGCTTCACCATCTGCTCTTCCCGTCTTTTCTCCGCGTCGATATTCTGACGGTAGGTCAGCATGTGAAGAGTTTGGTTACTTTCCTGCCAGATCAGCCGGGCGGTGATCCTCATCCAGAAATAGTGCTCCCCATCATTAGAGATCATGAATTCATACCGAAGGGTATCTGTACCTTCATGGAACGCACGGATAACACTCTCTGGCGTGAAGGTCTCAATATAACCCCGGCGGAACTCTTCCTTTATTTGTTTTTGCGCGATTATATGCAGGGCCTTATCAAAAGAAACGCCTCTGGGAGCGCCAAGACTTTCAAAATATTCCTCCGTTGCCCGGTTTGACGGCCGGTTATTGGTGATATCCATCTCATATATCTTGTCGAATAACTGCTCCGTTGCCTTCTCAAATATATTGTGCCGCTCCTGTTCCTTATCCCGTTCCAGGGTTACAATCTGACGGTTAAACTTCCGGATCACGCGGGTTATAATGTACAGGACTGCCAGCAGGATAACGCAGATTACCGCCACAGTCACTTCCATCTGCCTTGCAAGCTTTGCCGTCAGCAGGCCTGTATTCTGTTCCACTGCCAGTGACCACTCCAGTTCAGGCAGATACCGGGTGACCAGATAATTCATTCTTCCTTTTTCCGCCGGAATCTCCGCCCAGAAGCCATGAGACGTTTCCTCTTCCTTCCAGCCAAGAACCTCCTGCCTGGTCTGATCGTCATACAGAGTTTTCTCAAAGAAGCTTACATGCTCATATCCCGAGTATTCCGCGGAAATCTCAATCAAGCCCTCACCGTCGATCAGATACGCGTTTACACCAAACTCGTCCTGGTAAGCCCGCAGGAGCTTCTGCAGATGGTCAATACGCACTCCCACCCCCACAATACCGACTATCTTCTGATTCGCATCCCGTATTTTGCAGTTTACGAAGACGGTTATCTCATTATCTGCCCCCTCCACCTCGTCGTTGTCCACATTGATGGCATACTCCGTACCGCTTTCCAGCATATCATAATACCAGATATTTTCCGGGTCCTCTTTTAACAGAACCCGGTCCGCCCCATTAAAATTGTAGTACAGATTGGTGGCCGCAGATACAAGAAAGACGGAATCATACTCGTATTTTATCCGGTAGGTGTCCAGATACTCCCGGATTGTTTCCTCATAACTCTGATTTTCCCGGTCATCCCCTTCCTCCTGAAGCAGGCTTTTTAATAGGCTGTCATTTGCCATTGTAAGTGAGACATTCACAGGTTTAGTAAATATAGAATTGATCTGATAATAGATGCCTTCCGAAGTCAGATTGGAAACCTGCTCTATATTTTTCAGTGATTCACTGTAATTTGCACGATAGCTCAGCACTGCCGTAATAAGAAAGCCCGCAATGATAATTGCGCAAACCAACAGATTGGTCCGCAGTAAAATATTCTTTTTCATAAGGCTTCAATTTTCCTTCCGTATGTGACATTTCCTGATATACCGGACGTCCGGATAGGGTTCACCCTCAAAATAACAATTTAGCTCATCCTCCGTTGCCCGGAAGCCCTGCCTTTCATAAAAGCTCCTGGCCCGGGCGTTTTCCTTCAGCACCCAGAGATATAAGCAGTCAAAGCCCTGCTTTGCCAGCAGGCCGCACACATCTGTAAATAAAGCTTTGCCGTAGCCCTTCCCAAGTTCCCCGGGCAGAACATACAAAGATTTTATTTCTCCCCAGCTTAAGTATCCTTCCTCCTGAGATCTTCCATAGACTGCCGCTGCCAGGATTCTGCCTCCCTGCGCTGCCACCCTGATATTCCATTCGCCGGTTTCGATCCATTTCTGAAACGTCTCCTGCCAAAAGTCCTCTCTCAGCTGCTCCAGGTACGTATCCGGCAGTTTACCCCTGTAGGTTTCCTTCCAGCTCAGGGCATACAGACGGCTTGCCTCTGCTGCGTCCTCAACCCGTCCATCTCTTATCTCCATATTAACGTATTCTCCTCCCCGTCATCTTGCTACTCGCCGATCCGTTCCTCCGCAAAGGCAGCCGCGTGTTTCAGATCCTCCTGGTCCGGATGAGCGCCTGCCATCTCGAAATTATTCAGCAGCATCCCGACTTTTTTATCCCCCGGATGCTCCTTCTGCATTTGTAAATATCTGGATCTAACTGACTCCGGCATCCTGCCCTGGCACATAAAGCTGCCCAGATAAGTATTGTCCTCACTCAGCGCTGTGCGGATATTCAGAGCCAGGCGGTCAAAATATGCCTCATCACAGCCAAAGCCAGCCGTGGCAAAAACAGCGGTGCGCGTGCCGTGAAGCCCCTTAAGGAAGGAAACCATTTCATCCGTAAAATTACCTTTGTCAATCCATGACCCGGCAAAAATAATCTCTGCCTCCCCTATAGTAAAGCCCTCCGGCCCGCCGAAATAAACACAGCTTCCGGGCCTGCTGTCCCTGATTGCCTCGGCAACCTGTTTTGTATTTCCTGTTCTGCTGCTAAATACCACCGCGTATTTCATACCGTTCACGCTTCCTTTCTATTTATCCTTATCAGCCGCTCTCCGGACACAGTGCACCCCTTTATGCTGCTGCAGTCCCAGAAGACAGCCCACATTACATCTGTTACAGGATACAATTTCATCTTCGGCCCCGGAATTCACCTTTTTCAGCCAGTCTGGATCGGCAATCAGCTGCCGGCTCATCGCTGCCAGCTGTATCGTCCCCTCTTTCAGCTTTTCCTCAATAAAACCAGGGGAAGCCAGCTTCCCAACGCCGCATAAGGGCAGATTAGTAAACTTCCCGGCTTCTTCGCAGAACGGCAGGAAGCATCCCTCCTGATTAAAATATGGATGTCCCACAGGCGGTATTGAGTCACTCAGCTTAGAATGATCCGCCAAAGTGATATGAAAACTATCCGCACCCGCTTCCTCCAGGAGAGGAATAAAAGTCCCCAGCTCTTCCCTCAGCACACCCGCATTCCCATAGTGCGGATTTTCCTGCCGGACCACAAGCTTGAAATCTATGGGGATATCCGGCGCAGCCCGTTTCACCGCCCGGACCGCATCGCATGCAAATCGGGCCCTGTTCTCCGAAGTCACTCCATAGCAGTCCTGCCGCAGATTATAAAGGTCCGAACTGAAGCTGCCGCACATCCGGTCGCCATGCACCTGGATGATGTCAAATCCAGCTTCTACCGCCAAAACCGCGCCCTCTCCAAAGCTGTCCGTTATCGTTCTCACATCCTGTATATCCATCCCTGTAATATATCCGGATATGGATTCATTCATTTTCCTTCGCAGGTCATCTTCTGTAATCTTTCCGGCAAGCATCCCCGGCACATATTTTATCATGGAGGATAACCGGGCGTCGGACACATAGAGCTGCGCGGCAGCCAGAGCCCCGCGGGAGTGGATACAGTTTGTTATCCCTTTATAATAATCCATTCCCTTCTTCCTGCGCAGCGAATGATAGCCTTTTCCCAGAACCGGCACATCACCGATAATGATCAGGGCAGCCCCTCCTTCCGCTATCTCCGCAAGTTTACATAAGTATTCTTCCTCCCGAAGCCCCATCGTTGTAGGCGCAAAAACCAATCTGTTTTTCAGCCGCACGTTCCCTATCTCTATCGGGCTGTTTAATATTTCATACATTTCTTACTTCACCTGTTTCTGCTTATGCCATATTATGCTGAGGGAAGTCCTGTTTCACAGGAACACCTGCTATGAAAAAAAATAGGTATACTGCATAGCAGTATACCCATTCCCTTTTCATTCCCAGAATCGAAGCGACAGGATTTGAACCTGCGACCTCTGCGTCCCGAACGCAGCGCTCTACCAAGCTGAGCCACGCTTCGTTATATAAAATTGAACAGCCAAAAATCCCCCAACCCTGATTAGCTGCCTATTATTTATACCACATATGCCAATGTTTGTCAAGAAAATAAACCTGATTTTATCCTCCCGAATAACCGATATTTTACAGTTTGCTTTTTATATGGTAGCATAGACAGCAAATGCGGTTAAAACGTAATTACCGCCGCCCGCCGGGAGTCGTATATCCCTGGCAGGCAGCGGTATTGTGAAAGGAGCAGTTACCGGATGAAAACCATTGAAGTTGCTGCTGCCATAATAAAGGATGGCAGCCGTGTCTACGCCGCACAGCGCGGTTACGGTACATTTATCCACATGTGGGAATTTCCCGGAGGGAAGCTTGAACCGGGTGAAACACCCGAAGAAGCACTCGGCAGGGAGCTGTGGGAGGAACTGGAAATCAAGGTTGTGATAGACCGTTATTTTCTTACCGTCCACTACGATTATCCGGATTTTCACCTAATCCTACACTGCTATCTCTGTACCCTGGGGGAAGGTGTCCCCCTCTTAAAAGAGCACTGCAGCGCCAAATGGGCAGGCAAAGATGAGCTTTCCGGCCTGAACTGGCTTCCGGCGGATCAGCAGATTATTGATGCGCTTCAGGATATTTTATAAGCAGCAGTTACAGCTCTGCCTCAAAAATACCGGTCAGGCCGGCCAGGTGTACTGTCTCGCCAATTTTTTCTACATCTGTCTCATACAGGCCCAGTTCTTTCATTCTTTCAAAAAATACAGAGCCCGAGAATGTATATTTCCTGCTGAGGCCCTCGTCGGTCTCCATCTGCTCTCTGACATAAGCAATTGCCTCTCCTATCGCAGTTTTTCTGGATAACACAAGGGGCTCTTTACCGGCCGCGTCCCTGACACTATTTTTTCCTGCCAGTACCCCGGTTACAATTGCTTCCGTGTGACCTACCAGCAGTCCTGCTTTTTCTCCTGCGCAGAACAGGTTTTCCAGTCCTTTTACTTTCAGGCCGTCATCTCTGGGGGCCATAGCCATAAAGCGCATGGAGTTCCCCTTGCCCCCCGCATAGGGATCTTCGTATCTGGCATACGCAAACCCGGGAATCTGCTGAAGCTTGCTTAATGGAAAATATGGGGTCATTAATTTGGCGTGGCCGGTATCCAGCAGAATAATATTGTCCGCGAATTCCTTTCTGGCATATTGCTGGCATGCCTTCTGATCCAAATGGTCCTCTCTCAGATGGTCCGGTATCCTGCGGATCACAACTCCGCTGGTATTCAGTTCTTCCACCAGTTCGGGCGCAAGTGAATCCTTATATAATTTGCAGGAACCGCTCATGGCCCCGATCGTTCCATCTTCTTTCACCCCGGTCTTTTCCGGTATACCCGCCAGTCCGGTCAGGCTCACTCTGCCTCCGAAGCTTGGGCAGCGCAGGATACACATAGCGCACCCGTTGCCATATCTGGCACAATTGTTAATCGGTCCGGCGCTGCCGGTTGTATCAATAAAAATATCTCCCTCCGCCGAATCCCCGGAGGATGTTTCCACCCGCACGATTCTCTGCTGTTCGATCACGGCCTTAACCACTCTCGCCTGATAGAGGATTTTTACACCAATACTTTGCAGCAGTTCCTGGATAAGCGCCGGCATTTTACCGATGTCATAAAGAGAGGCATGTTCATGTCCCGGAAAAGAAATATTTTTATGTCTGCAGTTGGAGTCTATAACCCGAAACAGTTCCCCGCCCCCCATTGCAATCATTTCCTCTGCCGCGGTAAACCGGCCGTTATTTCTCATAATACCGCCCACAAGCCCGGTCCCCAAAAGCATATCTGTTCTTTCCAGAAGCATTACCTCGGCACCGCACTTAGCCGCTTCATATGCGGCAGCGCAGCCTGCCCAGCCTCCGCCTACAACCACAATTTTCATAATTTCCTCCATTCCAAAAAGGGAACAAGTCCGTCAAAGTGAATTCTATAGCATAGTAATTGCCTGATCACCAGAAAAACATGTAACTGTCTATAACAAAGTTATCCGGTCTGCAGCCATAATAGAACCGTTTTCCAGGAGGTTTGGGGTGCCAAAATACGATCGGTTACGGTATAGTAAATACATTGAAAGTATTTCTAATGAAAAAGATCTGTCTTTTTTATCTGAAACTGTCACACGGCCATTATTTTCTTGTCTAATTAAGTAAAGGCAGTCTGAAAAGAGAATGCAGGTGTGCAAAAAACCAGCCAGGATTTCGCGCTTCGAACTGTCTGCTGTAAAATGACTGTTAACAGGAAAGGAAAAAGAAATGGGTAATGTAAACCACGAGGAACAATTAATTGAAAAAGCCGTCTCCGGCAATCAGGAAGCGCTTGAAACACTGTTAGTCAGTGTGCAGGACATGGTATTTAATCTGTCTCTGCGGATGCTTGGGATGATACCGGATGCGGAGGATGCGACACAGGAAATCTTAATTAAAGTAATGACCCGCCTGTCTTCGTTCCGCGGAGAGAGCAGGCTGTCCACCTGGGTATTCCGGATAGCCGTAAATCATTTAAAGAATTACCGCAAGGGAATGTTTTCCAAATATCCGCTCAGCTTTGAAGCCTATGGGGAAGATATTGCCTCCGGCCGGGAAAAGGATGTCCCGGATATGACCGGCGGAGTTGATCATGCCCTTCTGGAACAGGAATTAAAGCTTTCCTGCACCAATGTGATGCTTCAATGCCTGGACGCGGAGAGCCGGTGTATTTATATACTGGGGACCATGTTTCGGCTTGACAGCCGCATCGCCGCGGATATTCTGAATCTTACTCCTGAGGCATACCGTCAGAAGCTGTCCCGTACCAGAAAGAAAATGGCGTCTTTCCTGGGTGAATACTGCGGACTGAGCGGGACTGGCTCCTGCTCCTGTAAGCGCAGAGTCAATTATGCCATCGCCAGCCACCGTATCGATCCGGCAAGCCCCGCATTCCTGTCCATGAAGGAGCGCAGCTATGATACAATTGTAGAAAACACAAGGACTATGGAGGAACTGGACGGACTGTCCCAGATCTTTGCTGGTTTTCGTGCATACGAATCCCCCGACAGAGTCACGGCATGGATTCAGAATCTCATCCGGTCAAAGAATTTTTCAGAACTGTTGCAGGGAAAGGAGGGCGCACTCTGTGAATAAAGATAACATGCTGGCCTATCTGGCGGCCCTGGAAGAAAATAATAACCGGGAATGGTATCACGCCAACAAGGCGGATGGCAAAACAGCAGCTCAGGAATTTGAAGAGCTTATACTTCAGCTGATCTTCAAAATACGGGAATTTGACAGCAGCATCCCTCCGTATGATCCGAAGGAGCTCACCTTCAAGCTCATGCGGGATACCCGCTTCAGCCATGATAAATCCCCCTATAATCCTGCTTTTCGGGCACATATCGGGCCCTGTGGAAAACTGCCTGTTCCGGTTGGCTACTATATTATGGTGAAACCCGGTAACCGGTCTTTTCTGGGCGGCGGCCTGTTTGCGGACATGTTTAAGGATGCAACCGCTATGGTACGGGATTACATTTCCCTGCATGGACGGGAATGGGAAGAGATTATATCGGCTCCCGCCTTTACCGAACTGTTTACGCTGGGCAACACATCTTTGAAAAAGGTACCTCAAGGCTTCGACCCTTCTCATCCCCAAGCGGAATATCTGAAATGGAAATGCTGGTATCTGGAGTGCCCGATCCCCGACATCCGGCTGACCGGCCCTGACTTTGCAGAATACGCGGCAGATATCTTTGCCAAAATGAAACCGTTTAACGACTATTTAAATCGTGCCCTGCAGAACTTTCAGATGCCCTCAAGATAATAACCTGTACAAATATTTCGTACTGCATTCTGTATAATATTCTACCTTTGACAAAGACTAATGACATCATATTGTATGTACCAATTACCAAATGCATCAGGAGAAGGAGGAATAGAAATTTGGCAGATCAATTTTCCGGAAGTTATTCCGATGGGTCCTTTATCGGCAGACATGATCTTCCTATTGGCTTCACTATGGAACTGGCACAGAATCAGGAAGCTCTGCTCCGGTTTTCCAAACTGGATAAAGGTCAGCAGAAAGCGGTAGCGGACGGGGCCAGAAATGTTCGTTCCAGGGAAGAAATGCGCGTTTATGTAAATCATATCCGCTAAATCCATAAAGAATTCAGGTTTTACGAAGATGCTGTTTTTTACGGCATCTTCTTTTTTTATACCTGACTCTCCCCGTTTTGAGCCTGATTTTTACCTTATTTTCCCTTTAGACAATCCCACACCATTTTGGACGGCCCACATACTATAGTATTAAATAAGACAATCCGACAAGTCGAATTGCTTATCATGAATCAACAATTTGTCAGGCCATACGGTCCCTTCAAATAAAAGCAAATCGAATCGGCCAGGCCGGATAAATTATTTAAGGAGGTTATTATTATGTGTGGATGTTTCCGTTGTAATTGTGGTTGTAATGGTTGTGGTAATAACAATAATGGCTGTGGTTGTAACAATAACAATGCAAGCTATAACGCAGGTTATAAAGCAGGCTACAGAAGTGGCTACAACGCAGGTTTTGCTGCCGGCTGTGCTTCCGCTTCCGCTTCCAACACAGCATCTGACTGCGGCTGCAACAGTGGCTGCAATAGCTGCAACAATGGCTGCGGCTGCAACAACTAGTGTGTTTCGTTTATAAGGTTCTACGGAACCTGATGATTCTTTAACGAAAACATCCGCCCTGACCGGGCGGATGTACATATCTAACTATAAACAACGTTCTGCATGCAGACATTGCTTCTGTCCGCAAATGCTATATTATACTCCTCATCTGTTCCATAAAATAAAATATCCAGCAATCTCTTCGGATCTGGCTGCCTGGCGATCCAGTCCAGCAAAACTAAAGCATCATCTCTATCGTTCTCATCTAACATTCCAATCCAGTCATTTAAACAAATCTTTGATTCTGTTATCATAGCTCACCCTCTCTTTCGTAATGTAGGATCTTTTGTTTTATATGATCCAGCAGCCGAAAACTGATTATTATACTATTCTCTGTCATAATCCCATTCTGTACCTATCTAAATCACAGATTAATAATCATCAGCTACTGACTGGATATTATACTCTATCCTCTATTTAAGTGCAACACCGCCAGTCCGCGCAAGTGCGTTTAATTATAGATTTTTACGCATAAATATTAGAATTTTGGTCAACCAAATCTATAAAATCAGTTGTCATAATCCCGAATAACCCAAATAAAATTATAAATATACGAATATCGACTTTTATCAACATTTTCTTCCATTTTCTGAAATCAACTCCCGCGGAATATAGCCGTTTTTGCTGTCCGTATTGAATTTAAAAGATTCAAATGATATGCTTGATATATCAAATTATGTCAGTCTCTAAGCAGGAAAGGAGCCAATATGAGCGAATATAAAAAATTTAGTTACGATTTAAGACTGGACGGCAAAGTGGCAGTCATCACCGGCGGAACCAGCGGAATCGGAAAATCAATTGCCGAGGTTATGGCCTGGCGCGGTGCAAAAGTGATTATCCTGGGCAGAAATCCCAAGGTACAGGAAATCGCTGCCGGGATCGGCGAAAACGTGGCCGGCAAACAGCTGGACATTACGGATCGCGCCGCGGTTAAAAAAGTGATTGGGGATATCGCTGTCGAATACGGTCACATTGATATTCTGTGCAACAGCGCCGGAATCGGTTCCGGAGTGCCCGCCTCCGAAATTGGAGAAGAGGAGTTTAATAATGTACTGAATGTCAATCTGGTCTCCGCCTTTTTCCTCACCCAGGAAGTGGGCAATTACATGATAAAAGCAGGTAACGGCGGCAGAATCATCAATATCGCCTCCGACGCCGGAATCAGCGCGGTTGAAAATCATGTGGCCTACTCTGCCAGCAAGGCGGGACTTCTTTCCGTTACCAGAACACTTGCCCTGGAATGGGGACAGTACGGGATTACCGCCAATGCTATCTCTCCCACAGTTGTCATGACTCCTATGTCAAGGGAATACTGGCAGGGTGAACGGGCGGAAAAACGGCTTGTCCGGATGCCGGTACACCGTTTTGGTGAGATGGATGAAATCGCGGCAGCCGCAGCCTTTCTGGCCAGCGACGGCGCACAGATGATCAATGGTCATAATCTGGTAATAGACGGCGGTTTGAGTATATGTTAATCTGAGCATTGGATCAGGGGGTCAAAAGCACCTTTGGTGCTACGCTCATGCCATAGATTGATATGTAAACTCGTTTGCATATCAATCTATGGCATAGAGCCAGTGCAACGCACTGATTTGACCCATCCCGATCTAGCTTATTCCCATATAGCTTCTCTGGATATCTTCATTTTCCAGCAGCTTCTGCGCTGTATCCTGAAAGATAATCTCTCCCGTTTCCATTACATATCCTCTGCCCGCTGCATCCAGAGCCACATTACAGTTCTGTTCCACAAGTAAAACCGGAATACCGTCCGTGTTTATCTTTTTCACCGCCCGGAATATGTCTTCCACAATCAGCGGTGCCAGTCCCAGAGAAGGTTCATCCATCATCAGCAGCTTCGGTTTCTGCATCAATGCTCTTCCCACCGCCAGCATCTGCTGCTCTCCTCCCGACAGGGTCCCTCCCTGCTGGGTTTCACGTTCTTTTAACCTGGGGAACAAATCATAGACATAATCAAGGTCTGCCCGAATCTGCTCACCTTTGCGCAGATAGGCTCCCATCATCAGATTTTCCTTCACGGTCAGCTGTGAAAAGATATGCCTGCCCTCAATACATTGGGCAATGCCCATACCGGCTATTTTATGGGGTGCCAGATGATTGATCTTCTCACCCATGAACCGAATCTCTCCGCCGTATATGCCGTGAATCAGGCCGGAGACAGCCTGCAGGGTCGTCGTTTTGCCCGCACCGTTTCCCCCCAGCAGAGTGACAATCTCCCCTTCCTCCACATAAAAGGAGATTCCTCTTAATGCCACTATTTCACCATAGCGAAACTGCAGATCATTCACTTCCAGAATTTTTTCCATCAGGCTTTTCCACCTCCCAGATATGCCTCGATTACATCCGGATGCTGCTGAATATATGCAGGAGTCCCTTCCGCCAGCTTTTTTCCATAGTTCAGGACACAGATAAAATCACAGATGTTCATAACCAGTTTCATGTTGTGTTCCACCAGGAGAATCGTATAGCCCTTGTCCCGGATCTTTAAAATCGTTGATGCCAGCTCATCCTTCTCGCTCAGGTTCATTCCTGCTGCCGGCTCGTCCAGCAGAAGCAGCTTTGGATCACTCGCCATAGCCCTGGCTATTTCAAGCCGTCTCTGCTCCCCGTAGGAAAGGCCGCTGGCGGGCAGGTCCTTTTTGTCCTCCAGGCCCATAAATTCTAATATGTCACGGCACTTGTCTATTGCCGCCCTCTCTTCCTTCCGCTTCGTCCCCGTGTTCATTATCGCGGCCAGCAGCCCGGCCTTTGTCACGGAGTGACAGCCTACCATAACATTTTCCAGTACCGTCATTTTCTTAAACAGATTGATGTTCTGATAGGTCCTCGCAATCCCCTTGCAGTTAATCCTGTGGGGCGCCATTCCCTGTATTTCTTCACCATCCAGCATAATCCTTCCCGATGTTGGCGCATATACGCCGCTTATTATATTAAATAAGGTGGTTTTACCCGCGCCGTTTGGCCCGATCAGGCCGAAAATCTGGCCCTTTTCCACCTCTGTACACACATCATTGTTGGCAATAAGCCCGCCGAAACGGATTGTGATATGATCAATTGTAAGCATGGGCCTTCTCCCCTTTCTGCTTTGTCTTTCCTCCCGTATTTTTTCTTCGCGCTATACGGGCTTTTATACTTTTCAGGATGCCTACCGTCCCGTTGGGGAAGAAGAACAGGACGATCAGAATAAAAATCCCATAGATCAGGACCTGATAGGAGGCAAAGCTCTGAAATACCTCCTTCACCAGGAGCAGGATGGCCGCCCCGACAAAAGGTCCGGATGCAGTGGCAATTCCGCCGAACAGAAGCATTGTCATAAACAACGTGGACTGTGTGGCATTATATGTCTCCGGGCTGATAAAGCCTACCAGATGGGCATACATCGCACCGGCCAGCCCGGCCATCGCCGCGCTGATGGCAAAGGCCATAATCTTATAATACCGTACATTTACTCCCATCCCCTGCGCCGCATGGGTATTTTCCCGGATGGCTATAAACCCTCTGCCCACCCTGGAATGAATGATATTCTGTTTCACCAGCAGAATCACTGCTGCCAGAATCCAGATAAACACCATATAGCTCCGGTTCGTATTCAGTTCAAGACCGAAGAGATTAAAATCCGGAATACCGGAGATTCCCCCCGCCCCGCCTGTCAGTCCGGACCAGGAATTAACAAGCAGATAAATGATCTGGCCGAACGCAATCGTAAGCAAAGATAAGAAATGTTTTACCAGCTTGGATGCCGGCAGCGCAATTACAATACCCGCAGCCATGGCAATCACGCTTGCCAGAATAACAGATAGCAGTGTGGGGATTCCCAATCTCATGGACAGCAGTGTAGTTCCGTAAGATCCAATTGCAAAAAAAGCGGCATGCCCGAAGGAAATCTGGCCGGTATAGCCGAACAGCAGATCCAGCCCTGTGGTTGCAATTGCATAGATTCCGGCCAGGGAAATAATCAGTGCATTGTACGTTTCCCCCGATAAAATCCCGCATATCACACACAGTACCCCGATTACGGCTACTGTGACTTTGTGTTGTCTGAGTTTTGTTATCATTTCCGCCCTCCCCTTCTATTCCAGAACCTTTTCTTTAAATATGCCTGTTGGCAGTATCATCATCACCAGGATCAGAATACCGAAGGAAATGACGTCCTTATACCGGGTTGTGAGAAATGCGGAAATAAAGGTCTCCATAAAACCGAAAAACATTCCCCCCACAAGGGCCCCGTAGATATTGCCGTAGCCGCCTGCCACAGCTCCCGCAAACGCCTTCTGCCCGATCAGCGCGCCCATGGTAAAATAGACGCCGTAGACAGGTCCCAGAGCCGCGCCTATTATGCCGGCCAGTCCGGCCGCCAGGCCCCAGGTCACTCCTTTTGTCAGAGATACATTAATCCCCAGTGCGCTTGCCGCCGTCTGATCCAGAGCGGACGCACGCATTGCCGTCCCGAACTTGGTTTTATTCAGGAAGAAATACAGCAAAAAGGTGCAGACAATTGCAATAGATAGTACCAGAAGAGATTCCGGCGCTACCTGTATCCCCAGAAAGCTCACGGATGAAGCAGAAAAAATGCTGGGAAACTGCATAATGGAAGATGTCCACGACAGCATCGCCGTATTCTGCAAAATCATGGAAACCGCCGCTGTACACAAAATAACATAGGCAAAGGCCGCTCCCTTTTTCAGCAATGTGGAAATCAAATATCTATGTACAAAAAATCCCAGGAAAAACATCACGATAAAGGTTAATATAAATGCCGCAAAAATCGGCAGTCCCAGGTATTTATAAAATGTCAGACCGATAAACGCGCCAAACATCATAAAATCGCCCTGTGCCAGGTTCATCAGGCCGGTTGCCTTATAGATCAGGCTGTATCCCATGCCCAGCACTCCATACACGCTTCCGATCATCAGGGCCCCGATGACCAGCTTTAAAATAATTGACATACTGCACCCCTTTTCTCTGTCCTGCCGGAAATCATTTCCTCTGTTATAAAAGCTCTGTCTGAGAAGCCTCTGCGGTTTTCTCAGACAGAGCCATTCTGCCGTGATTGCACAGTGTATTCCCTCTGCGCTTGCTATTCAGACAGCCATCAGTTTCCTGTTCTCCAGGCCTTCATGGTATCCACATCAAAGGACTGTACCTTTCCTTCATAAATCATAAACTCATTGCAGGACTTCAGCCCGTCCCCGGAGCCGTCTGTAAAGTCAAAGCTTCCGGCGCATAAACTGATACCGCTTAAGGATTTAAATGCCTCTTTGACAGCCTCCCGGTCCGTAATATCATCTACCTTCTTCAGCGCTTCCGACAAAAGCATCATCTGGTCATACCCGCGGAAAATAACATCGGAGTATGGCATCGCGCTGTATTTCTCATAGAATTTATTTAATACTTCCCGGATCAGTTCGGTCGTTCCGTCCTCCGGTGTTTCCGGTACCACATAAGCTGCAGCAAAGATCAGGCCGTTTGCCGCATCTCCTGCCACACTTAATACCTCCGCGTTGGCTCCGCCCTCACTGGTATACACATAGCCGTCATATCCATGCTGGCGCAGCTGCTTTAAAATCAGGGCTAGCTCATTGCCGTTTCCATAGACGGTTATGCTTCCTGGCTTTGCCGCCATTATCTTGGCAATATGACCGGTAAAATCCGTATCTGTCGGCTGATACGTTACATCCGCAACAACCTCAATCCCTGCATTTTCCAGTTCACTGATGGTTGTATCATGCCCGCTCTGACCATATTCCGATTCCACACTTAAGAGCGCCGTACTGGTCTCTCCCATTTTGCTCATTTCCGATACAAATGTAGGTATAATATAATTTCCATTTACCGTGGCCCGGTACAGATATTCACAGCCGATATTCGTCCAGGTGGCGCCGGTTCCCGATCCGATCTGAAGTACCTTCGCCTCCTCGGTCAGGGAATGGGTTGCCAGCACGTTGGGGCTTAAAAAGCTTCCGATCACATAATCCACTTTATCCACTTCCAGAAGACGGGTCACCGCTTTCACCGCACCCTCTGTGGTGCCGCCGTCGTCATACACAATCAGTTCCAGCTGACGGCCCTGAATACCGCCTTCCTCATTTACCTTGTCCATTGCCAGACGGATGCCCTGTTCCAGACACTCGCCGCCGCCTGCACTGTTGCCGGTAAGGCTGGTGTAGAGACCTACATATATCGGACCGCCATCTCCCTGGCCTTTCTGATCATCCTGGGGCTTCTGCTGGTCCCCGGCCGGTATCGAAGGTTCCTCCTGCTTTTTGCCGCAGGCAGTCAGGCCAAACACCATCATCAGAACCAAAAACACAGCAAGTATTCTCTTTTGTTTTTTCATTTTGTACTCTCCTTTTCCACTCATATCATAATTTCAAAATTCCGGTACGATTCACGGAGCCTTTCGATGGTTTCATCATACCGGATTCCCATCGGGCAGGCCATAGAGAATACACTGCAAAACCAGCACAATCCTTCGTTTATTGACGCCCTCCCGGTACGAGATAAATGCAAGAAATTTAGTATAAAATGTAAATATATTAGGTTTCTTTCTTTTTTCTTGAAAGAAATATTAACACAATGATACTATATTAACGTAAAGAGTAAAATAATTTGACCTAATTGTCAGATATTGGTAAATATTACATAACGTCCGTTTCCGCTCGCAAAACCGGAAACGAACTACGAAAGAGGGGGCCAGCATGTTCGGATTTATCAGCCGTATTCAACTTCATCCCTACCGCAGATCTCATATGAAGCTTTTTTTCCTGTTTATTCTGACCTTTCTTATCCCGGTCATCGTCATTGCCCTCATTTTTTCTCATCTATATTATAAAACCGCCCAAACCAACGCGGTTCAGGCGATACAGAGAGAAACCAATCAACTGGCCTACAGTATTGAGACACAGTTAAACGTACTGAATTCATACGCTATCCTCATCGGGAGAGACCAGGATATTTTAAAACTCTGCCATCGTAACCAGCAACCATCACCGGAGTCTGCCGGCCTGATTCAGGATGCAATATCACGTTACTCCTTTGCCGCAGGTTCTCTTTATCCGAAGGTCACAATATTAAACAAGGACAACCAGGTGATCAGCGGCGCCGATTACGTAGGCAGTTTACTGGAAAACGAATCATTTATCCGCTGCCTCTGGAGCGGTACCAATGTATACAATCTGGATGTGGTCTGGCTGGCAGACGCGGAATTTCCGGACAAAGCCGGAGAAAACGGTCCTTCTTCCTATTATATAGTGAAAGCAATTGTAGACCCGGATACCTGGGAGCATCTGGGGTTAGTCGTCCTGAGCCTCCAGGACCATTCGCTGGCCAAGCTGTATATCAATGCCGTGGAGAAACACCAGTGCGCCTTGGTCCTGAGCCAGGAGGGTGCGGTACTGTCCAGCATCGACGATACGGGTCTGCTCTCCGGGATGAACGGATCGGATATTGTCGCCGCCCTGGATAGTTCAAACCCTGTGATAAGCAAAGATAATACGATCCTCTACCGCTGTTCCCTGAACAAAAGCCAGTGGCAGTTTGTCCTTGGCACGGACCTGGACAGTATGATGGAGGGATATATTCATACCGGAATCCTCTATTCCATTGCGATCGTGGCCTGTATTGTTATCTCTACCGGTCTGGCCTATGTATTTTCCTCCCGGTTTATGATTCCGATCCGGAGTCTGGTCAACCAGATGAATCGGGTCAAGGCAGGAAAATTAAATTCCCGTGTGGAGATTACTTCAAACGATGAAATAGGGGAACTGGCAAGAAATTATAATGATATGCTCAAGCGGATTCAGGAACTGATCCTTAAGGTTGTGGAGGAACAGGAGCTGAAGCGCAAATCCGACATGCTGGCTCTTCAGTCCCAGATCAATCCCCATTTTCTCTACAACACGCTGGCCTCCATACGATATACCGTATACTCTGATCATCCGCAGGATGCAGATGTGATGATACTGGCTTTGACCCGGATATTAAAAAATATTCTGTCGAACACAGCGCCGTTTAATACAATCGACATGGAGCTGGCTCAGCTCAATAACTATATCACCATCCAGCAGTACAGCTTTGATACTCCAATTAAGGTTACAATAGATCTGGAGGAGGGCCTTGGGGATTATCAAATTATTAAGCTGCTGCTTCAGCCCATTGTGGAGAATTCCATTCTCCACGGCCTGAAAACATCCACCCGTCCCCCGGAACTTACGATCACCTGCCGGAGTACCGGTGCGCGGGATATTTTATTTACAATCTGCGACAACGGCAATGGCTTCGACCTATCCAGCGTTTCCTTCCGCGAACAAAGCAGCAGCCATATCGGCATCGATAATGTCCGTAAACGGCTGCTGCTGCATTACGGCCCCGGGTATACTCTGGAGATACGAAGTCAGGTGGGCGAGGGCACTACGGTCAGCTTGATTATTCCAAAGAGAAAGGCAGTGAATGACAATGAAGATACTGGTAGTTGACGATGACAAATTAATCCGTAACTGGCTTACCATGCTGATCCGGCAGATCACCTCTCCGGATCTGGAAATCCATGCGGTCAATGATGCTCCCGCCGCTCTGGATTTTTGCCATAAGAATGAGGTAAATCTGGTAATCACTGATATTACCATGCCTCAGATGTCGGGCCTGGAGCTCCTGGCTGCTCTGCGGGAATCCTACCCGGACATGGAGGTAGCTGTGCTAAGTGCCTATGACAACTATGAGTATATCCGTCAGGCGCTGCGCCTGGGCGCAATCGACTACATATTAAAGGCTGAAATGAAATTATCAGATATTACTGCACTGCTTCAAAAGGTACGTATCTTCTCCAACTACAGCAGCCACGCTCCCGAGGCAGAAGAGACCACGTTTCACGAATATGGAAAGCACCTGAATGATTACCTGGAAGATACCATTACCACCAGTGATTTTCTATCCCGGCTCCCCCTGACAACCAGGAATCTGGCCGTTGAGTCCTTTGCTTTAAAACCGGAAGAAGAAGCCCTCCCCCCGGAACAGGTTATGGATCTCTGCGCCCGTACCCTTTCCACAGAAAACCTATCCGGCTGTCCGTTTTTTTACCAGGACTGCTTCCTCGTGCTCTATTCCCTGCCGGACGAAGCATATGAATACCGCCAGGAAACCCAGCAGAAGGTATCCCTCCTGCTGGAACGCAATATTTCCAACTATCTTCATCGGGACAGTCTGGCATCTGACCGGTTTTTCTGCGGCGACACGGACCACTTTCATGATGTACTTGTGGAACATCTATGGAAAATGGAATCCTGCCTCTACTATGGACAGAAAGATCCCGGCGTCTTCCGTCACCTTGGCACACCGGAGCTTTCCGATGCCACGCGCAGGCTCCGCTCCAAACTGGAGCTGCACTCCTACCAGGAAGCGCTGGATCTGTTTCAGAACTTTGTGGATGACTGCCATGACCGGATGATCTATCTCTACGATCTGAGGGTAGCTGTCCTCTACTGTATCACCGTATTTCTGGAGAGCACCGCAATTTTAAAGGACAGCTCCACCTTTGCCGCAGGGTATCACCGGATCAGCAAACGAATTAATCTGGCGGGCACCAAAGAACGGATGCTGGCCCGCCTGAAAGAATTCTATGAGCTGTATATGCTGGGAATCCGGGATCTGACCAATACTTCCGCGATCAGTCCTTCCATACGGAAGGCAACCGACTATATTCTCTGCAACTATAGAAATCACATCACGCTCGAAGATATCGCCAATCACATTTATCTGAACAAGACCTATATCAGTCAGCTGTTTAAGCGGGATCTGGACACCTCCTTCGGCAGCTATCTGGAAAGTGTACGTATCTCCAAAGCCCAGGAACTGCTGCGCAGTTCGTCCATGAATGTGACTCAGATCGCGGAAGAGGTGGGCTATACAAGCCAGAGCTACTTCACCAAGGTTTTCAAGAAGAAGGTTGGCATGGGCCCTCTGAAATACCGCTCCATGACAGCTCCCTCTGCCGGAAGCATGGACTATCTCTCCCCGCCGGACAGGCATTAACCGGGAGAATATTTATATAAAAAGGTAATATCCTTATATCCTCTTTTCCTTCCATTGACACCGGAGAATTTCCGATTTTATAATGCAACCAGCAAGAGGTTGAGCGAATCCGGATTCATCAGCACGAATGAGAAAGGAAAGGGAAGAATAATGGAAAATAAATCTGCTGTTCTCACAGCTGTACAGAAAATAGAAATGAGGCCGGCTCCCATGCCGGAGCCAAAACCCGATGAAGTGTTGATCAGGCTGGAATACTGCGGTGTATGCGGTTCCGATGTCCATTTCTTTGAAGATGGTTATATCGGCAAACGCTATGCCACCTTTCCAATGGTACTGGGGCATGAAGCGGCCGGAACCGTTGTCAGTGCCGGCTCGCAGGTACATGACCTAAAGGAAGGAGACCGGGTTGCAATTGAGCCGGGAATTCCCTGCGGACACTGTGAATACTGTAAGGAGGGCCGGTATAATCTCTGCCGGGATCTGGTCTTTTTATCCACGCCCCCCTATGACGGCGTGCTCTCCCGCTATATAACCCACCCGGCCCATCTCTCCCACAAGCTGCCGGAACAGGTGTCACTGCTGGAGGGTTCCCTCATTGAACCACTTGCCGTTGGCATGCATGCGGCGCGTCTCGGCAATATCTGCTCCCCAAAGACAGCTGTTATACTGGGGGCAGGCTGCATCGGCCTCACCACGCTCTTAGCCTGCCGCCAGATGGGCGCCTCCAAAATAATAATCTCCGATCTCTATGAAAACAGGTTGAAGAAAGCCCTGGAGCTGGGGGCGGATCATGTGGTAAATGCCTCTGAAGGAGATCCGGTAGAACAAATCCTTGCACTGACCGGAGGGGCCGGAGCAGATGTGGTCTTTGAATCCGCCGGCAATAAACACACAGCTTATCAGACCAGCCTTCTGGTGCGAAATGGCGGAACCATCGTTCTGGTGGGTAATATCATCGGCGATATTACCTTTAACTTCCGCAATATGACGTTAAAAGAAGCAGATTTAAAAACCGTCTGGCGCTATCGCAACGTATATCCTGCTGCCATTGATTCCATTGCAAAAGGGACGATCCCGGTAAAAGATATCGTGACCCGCATTTATGACTTTGACGAGAGCCAACAGGCCTTTGAAACTGCGATGAACGACAAACAAAATGTAGTTAAGGCAGTGATTCATATAGAGTGATCATATTGAACCAATTTTAAAAATCCCCGCTAAACCCAGTAATTTCAAGGGCTGCGGGGATTCTGATTTTGACTAACTTTTGACTAACCACATTTTCCTATCTTTTGATCTATTTTAGGGTATTTTCCTCCATTTTAAAAACCCCAAAAAGCAATAAAAAAAGCCCAGAAACCGTCAACGAAGGGCAGTTTAAGGACCTTTGTGCGCATGCGCCTTCAGGGGCTCGAACCCTGGACACCCTGATTAAGAGTCAGGTGCTCTACCAACTGAGCTAAAAGCGCAATATCCGCGTATTTTCCAACGCAAAAATTATTATATAATAAGAAACATTAAAATGCAAGTATTTTTTGTAACAATTGAAATAATTTTGTAAAACTCAGGGCAGAGCTTGCTGCCGGGAGGTACCGGCAGCATTTGATCCGCCGCTGCTCTCATTTCTTCCCTGGCTTTTTCCTTTTATCCGTTGATTCCAGCAATTTGTTTACGTCATCCCAGGAGTGCTTGATCTTTAAAAGCTTCTTGTCCAGCCCTGTCATCTGTCCGGTCATCCGGGCGATATTATTTTTCAGCGAACGTCCCATTCCCGCCGCCTCCAAAGATTTCTTCTCTTTATCTTATTCCGTCGGAGCCGCAACCTTTCCCGAATTATCCAAAACACGATAAATAACCATCTTGTGAATCGGATCTCCCATAGAAGAAAAACGCTCCTCATATTCGGTCATGACATTGCCTTCTTTATATTCACTGTGATGGAGATCATCCGTGTAATAACGGATTCTCCAGCCTGCTGCCTTCACCTGCTCCAGAGAAAACTGGAACAGTGTCCCATTGTCGGTCTTGAATTCAATCTCTCCGCCGGGCACCAGAATCTCATTGTACCGGGCCAGAAATTCCACTGATGTCAGTCTTCTTCTTGCATGTCTGTCCTTCGGCCAGGGATCGGAGAAGTTGAGATAGATCCTCTCCACCTCATTTCTGCCGAATACATCCGTGATCGTCTCTGCATCCATACGGATAAACAGCAGATTCCCGCTCTCCAGCTCTTCCCTTTTATCAAAAGCACGAATAAGCACACTGGAATACTTTTCAATTCCCACATAGTTGATCTGAGGATTCATTCTGGCCAATTCCGTAATAAACTTCCCCTTGCCCATCCCGATCTCGATGTGGATCGGATTCCGGTTCCCAAACCGTTCCTGCCATTTCCCCTTCCACTTCTCCGGTTCGTGCACCACGAACTCACTGGCAGCAATCATTTCCCTAGATCCTTTTATATTGCGCAGTCGCATAAATCATCCTCCTCACATATGGACATCATATTATCAAATATTATCGATATTTGCAAGAAATACGCAGAACCAGTCAGGAAAATACTTTCGTACCGTTTCTTTTGCAACTCCCTCTTGCTACCATGTAAAAAATCTTCTATAATTGTAGAAGCAGTTGCGGATAACGGAGCAGTAACCCTGCTCCCGTCAGAGAACCTGTCCCCGAAATTGATACGGACAGGCTCCCTCATTAAGTCTGTCCTTTTTAATTTCAGCCTTTTGACAAGAGACAACATATACATAAGAAAATCACCTGCGATTCGGGACCGCCTCTGACTGTAATATAACCAGCAAAAGGAGTTCGTAATGAAAAAAAAGAATCACTTTATCCATATATCTATGTTTCTGTTGTTCTGTCTTCTAATTTCTTTCCTCGCACCCGGTACTGTCCGGGCGGCAGGTCCGGATGTACCTATAGATTCTTCCGATTATGTATGGGAAGCCGGGCCGAAGATTCAGGGCAAGTCAGGAATTATAATGGATTCCTCCACAGGGGCCGTTCTGTATGAGAAAAATCCGGATAAGGTGCTCTATCCCGCCAGCCTTACCAAGATCATGACCGCTTTGCTGGCTCTTGAAAACGCATCCCTTTCAGAGAAGGTGACCTTTTCGGAGGATGCCATACGTAAAACTGAGGGAAGCAGTATCGGGATCAAGATCGGTGAGACCATTACCATGGAGGAGTGTCTGTACGGTCTGATGCTGGAGTCGGCCAATGCCGTCGCTTATGCCATTGCGGAACATATCGCGGGCTCTGTCGAGGCTTTTGCTCAGATGATGAATGACAGGGCCGCCGAACTTGGCTGTACAAATACTAATTTTACCAATCCTCATGGGCTGCATGATGAAAATCACTATACGACCGCCCATGACCTGGCTCTGATTTCCCAGGCCGCTCTGAAAAACAGCATGTTTCGAACTATTGTATCCACACAGACTTATATCATCCCCGAAACAGAGATGACGAACGAAGTAAGGCATCTGAACAATCATCATCAGATGCTGTATCCAAATAATTTTCCTCAGTACAAATACGATGCCTGCATCGGAGGAAAAACCGGCTATACCCAGGCCTCCGGTTACTCTCTGGCCACATTTGCAAAAAAGGACGGAATGCAGTTAATCTGTATCATTTTAAAATCCAAGTCGCCCTATGAAAAAAAGAATGAATATACCGATACCATATCTCTGCTGGATTACTGTTTTGAAAACTTCTCCCAGGAGCCGGTATCGTCCTTTCAGAAGAACCTGGCGTCAAGCAGCCTGAATTTGTTTTCCAAATACACGTCCCTGTTCGATTCTACAGATTCTCTTTTGAATTTAAGCGGGGACGGACTGGTTACGCTTCCCAAAAATGCAACAGCAGATCAGATAGAAGAGACGCTAAACGTATACCCCTCACCACAGACGGAAAACGGACAAAATATTGTGGGGACAGTCACATATTCTCTTGGCGGACGGGTTCTCGGCCAGGCAGATGTCACATTCCGGCCCCAGCAGACCTATCAGCTGATATCTTCCGAGGCTCCGGCAACACCGGTGATAGAGCCTAAAAAGGAATTAAAAGATGTCTTTACACGTCCGGTCCGGATTGCCCTGCTGGTCGTTGGCATTCTATTTGTGATTATCCTGCTGCTATTACTGTACAACCGGCTTGTTATCCTTCCCAGAAGGAGACGGCTGTCGTCCAGGGCACGGCATTTTCATAGTTCATCTGGCTACCAAAGACGCAGCGGACACAGAAGACGTTACTAAAAAATTTATCATACGTATAATGTTACTCAGGAAAGGAGCCTGCATCATGAATTTTAACTACTATGTTCCTGTAAACATCCGTTTCGGGCGAGGCCGTGTCACAGAACTGCCTGAGCATGTAAAAACCTACGGCTCAAAAGCACTTATCGTAACCGGCAGAAACAGCACCAAAAAGACAGGCCTGCTGGACCGTATTGAAGCTCTGCTCGAAGCAGCCGGCATCGTTTACACCGTATTTGACCAGGTAGAACCAAATCCTCTGTCAACGACGGCGCATAAAGGTGCTGATCTGGCGGCGGCAAACGGCTGTGATGTGGTTATCGCCGTGGGCGGCGGCAGCATTATGGACTGCGCCAAGAATATCGCGTTTCTCTGCTGCAATAGAGAGGGCGATATCTTCGATTACATCTGGGGAAAACGTACCGGAAGCAAAGCTCTTCCGCTGATCGCCGTACCTACCACCTGCGGAACCGGCAGTGATGGAGACGGTATTGCCGTGCTGACCAACCCGGAGACCAATGACAAGAAATCTCTGAATGGGCCTTACCTTATTCCAAAGGTTTCTATTTTGGACCCTGAATTATATATGACCATGCCCAAATCCATCTTTTCTGCCGTGGTGTTCGATGCCCTCTGCCACTGTGTAGAGTCCTATGTGACACAGAAGGCAACCCCGCTCTCAGAAATGTATTCCCTGAAGGGGGTAGAATTGATCGGCAAATACTTTGTCCGTGTGTACAACAACTATGAAACGGATGAGGAAGGCTGGGACGCTCTCGTTCTGGCCAGTATTCTGGGCGGAATGGCTCTTCAGGCAGCAGGAGGCGGAGCCCCTCACGCGCTGGAACATCCTGCAAGCGGACTGCGCAACGTAACGCACGGCCTTGGGCTTGCCGCGGTTTCCCCCTATATCTACGAGCTTCAGGTGCCCTGCGCGAAGGAAAAGTTCGATGTGTTATCACCTCTGCTGGGCGGCACCGGCGCAGATGACTTTGTAGCCGCGTGGAGAAAGCTTATTCAGGATGTTGACATTGATTTCTCTCTTTCCGATCTGGGTGTAAAAGAGGAAGATATTGAGTGGATGACAGAAAACTGCCTGTCCATCATGAAGGCAATCATCGACACCAGTCCATATCCCATGACGAAGGAAGAAGTACGTGAAGTATATCGAAAGGCATTTTAGGATTGAAAGAATAGTTCATAGAAAGGGGCCGGCAAAATGCCGGCCTCTTTCCTTTTACAACTCAATATAACCCAAATTGTCACGGGTGAACAGCCTTGCGCCTGTATCGGTAATCAACGCCACATCTTCAAAACGAAATCCATATTCCTCCGTTCTGAAATAATTGTCCACTGCAATGGACATACCCGGCTTTAAAATTTCCTCTGCCCCCGCCTGGAAAACCGGTTCTTCATCTTCCATAATGCCCAGTCCGTGACAGGGTGCACCCGGCGGTTTTCCATATCCCTTCCTTTGAAAATATTCCTGATACAGTTCCGTGATCTCTCCAGTGCTTCTGCCGGGTTTCAGCCATTCATCCGCCAGTTTCAGATGAACAGAAATCATAAAATCAATTTCCCGCCTTAGTAGCTCCGGCATGGTCCCGAAGATAAACGGCCTGCTGTAAGAACCGCAGTAGCCGCCGTAATGGCATCCAAACCCCACTGTTATCAGCTGGTTTTTCCCCGCCGGCATATGTTTATTTCTTCCTATGCTGCATCTTGTCATCTTTCCTGAGAAGTTGGCCATCGAAAATCCCGGTCCCTCCCCGCCGTCCTGAAACAGTTCGCCGGTAAAGATACCCTGCATTTCGTACTGGGTCATAACCGGGGACAGTTTAGGAAGAGCATGGTTAAACGCACGTTCTGTCAAAAGGCAGGCGCTCTCGATCATTCCGATCTCTTCCCCTGATTTTGCCATTCTCAGTTCTTCCATCACGCTGTCACAATTGACCAGTTCTGCGGTTTCCCCGCACGCTTCTTTTAATTCCAGGTACAAAGGATAAGGAATCGTGGCATAATCACCCAGGCCCACCCTTTTGATCGGTTTTCCTCCTGTCGCTTCATTCAGCAATTCCCGCAGGGTTCTCAGCTTCACTCCCTCATTTATAACAGGGTTCGCCGAGTGATCAAAAGCTGTACAGGTTCGCACCTGTGCACCGCCAAAGGCATTTGTCTGGGCGTATTCCAGTGATTCTGTGGCATTTAATACCAGAGGCAGTCCTTTTCTTCCGATTAAAATCCCGCCCGGCTCAAAAGCAGGCCAGTAATTTGCAAGGTATACAATATTTCTGTACACACCCTCCGATCCATAGCAGAAAAACGCATCCAGATTACGCCTTTCCATCTCCTGTTGGAGCTTGTCCACACGCCTTATATATTCTCCATAAGAAATTCCCGGTTTCATGTTATTCTCTTTTCCTTTCACGAGTGAATCTGTTTATCATCAATGCTGCTGCCACCCCAAAAAGCGCAGTAACAGCAAGCACCTTAAATGGCGCGGCATATCCCAGGTATTTTTCGGAATATCCTAGTATTGCCGGTGAAATAGTTCCTCCTACGGAGGCGGCTATACTCATGCAGCCGATCCTCAAGCCTGCGCGGGCAGGGTCTTTTTTCGCCGCCAAAAGCATCAGTTCGGGCCACAAAGGGGCGCAGAAAAGCCCCAGACAGAAGGCCATGAGCAGGGACAATCCTCCATGTGTTCCAAATCCCAGACAGACCAGTATCAACAAAACCATTCCATAGTAAAATAGAAGCCTTTCCTTCTTCTGTTTTACTGTAGCAGCAAAAAATCTGCCTATTGCCATGGCAAGCCAAAATGCTGAAATCGCGTATGCTCCATAAGAAACCTTCAAATTTTTTGAGAACAGATTCATAAGGTAATACCCCGTGCCGTTCTCAATCATTCCATACAAGAAAATGGCAAGCATAAAAATGGGAAGCAGGCCAATCCGCCTTCCGGTTTTACCTCTTTCGCTCTTTATAACCGCCCGGTTTTCAGGCTGATATGTTTTGATCAGCGGATAAAGCAGAGCAAAAAAGGCAGCTCCGGGAATCAAAAAAGACAGCGACCAATGGAAGGAAAGGTTTTCCATGATAACAGGGCTTAATACAGCTCCGATGCAAAATGCACACTGTGAATAATTGACAGAACTGGTTCCATCCGGCCGGTCTGCCAGAATAGCCGTTGCACTGCATTCCGTAAAGCTATACCCTGCCCCTATCAGGATATTGGCAAATACTACATTTACCACACCGTCTATTCTCATAATCAGGCAGCCGGCAATAAAGAAACACATGCCGGTAATAAGGGCTGTCTTTTTTCCGATATGATCTGCAATTGCTCCCGATAAAAGAGGCGCGGCAATCATAACCGCATATTTTTCACTGACCAGCATCCCCGCGATACCGGAATCCAGCTGATACTCCTGTGCCATATGTCCGATTGCCCATTGGAATCCTCCGGCCTCAAATCCCAAAAATAACAGCAATATACTTAGGCACACTACGATATTACTCTTTTTCATACTTAGGTTTAATTAAATGTCGGGATGCTCGTATACTTTTCTCTGAGCTGTTCATTTCCGATATAATCCTCTGCCTTCAAAAGAGAACAGTTGAATAAAATATCACTTGTGGAAATATGCCCGTAAGGAGCTGTAGATGAAAGTACATCTGTGGGGTGAGCCGCCGCAAACAGCTGTAACATCGATTGATACCCCATCATATAAGGATCGTCAACCACGGTGGCGGCAATCTCCCCTTTCTCCATACATTCCAATGTGGCAGTTCCAAAATCGCTTCCCACTACTGTGATATCATCTTTTCTCACGGTGCGGACCGCTGCAGCCGCGCCTGCAGAACCTGTCCCGCCTGTGGAAAATACTGCTTTTACATTAGGATTTGCCTGAAGGGCTGCCGTCGTATTGGATTCTGCAGTGGCTGTATCTCCCGCCTCGTTGCATTTATCTACAATTGTAATCCCCGGATAATTCTCTGCAAGGTAGTCCTCAAATCCCGCGCAGCGTTCTTCCTGGGCTACAGAACCAAATAGAGTAACAATAATGACTTCCCCCTGTCCCCCCATCTTTCCGCCGATAAACTCGGCGGCAGTAGCGCCAAAACTTGCATTGTCCGTGCCAAGATAGCAAAGCCGGTCGCTGCCAGGGCAGTCACTGTCACAGGTGATTACCGGGATGCCTTCCTCCAGCGCATTGTTGATAGAAGATACCATTGTATCCTCATCCGCACATGCCACAAGAATTCCATTCGGATGTTTCCCTGTCACCGTTTCCAGAATTCTTGCCTCCTGGGAGGCGTCAGCATCAGCGGGCCCCTGCAGCTCCGCCTTTACGCCCAATTCTTTTGCCGCGTCCAGAAATCCGGCGTACACCCAGCTGAAGTATTCCGAGCCTTTTTCAAAGGTAACGTAGACATACGTTTCATCTGACCTGTCAGCCGCCGCAGGTCCATCTGTGGTTTTTGTTTTTGATCCGCATGCCGTGAGTGTAAGCATCATGACAGCCGCCATAAGCAGGGACAGCACCTTTTTCATCTTTTTCATGTTATACTCCTCCTTTTTCTTTTGTCTTTATTTTCTTTTTACCCGCTGACCGAGTAAAACTGCTCCCACCAGGAACACGCCTGTTACCACATCCTGGAAATAAGTATTAATTCCGCTGAGAAGAAATGCGTTATATACCAGGGCGATAAAAATCAGGCCGATAATCGTGCCTCCCACACTTCCCACACCGCCCCGCGTCATACTTGTACCGCCTACAACAACACAGGTGATGGCTCTCGTGTCAAGATTTAAACCGTAAGAGTAATTTGCCGCCTGGAAATTCAGCACCGCCATAAGTCCCGCAATCGCCGCCAGTACGGCAGACTGCATAAACACAAAATACATGGTACGGTTTACATTGATACCGCACAGATCCGCCGCCTTTGCATTGCCTCCTACAAAGTATACCTTTCTGAAAAAACGGTTTTTCGCCAGCAGCACCGTCCAAATAATAGCAAGAATCAGCAGTACCACCAGAGGGAGCTTAATGCCAAGAATACGTATTTCCGCTATTTGCATAAACTCCTCCGGCAGGCCGGAAATAGAACCGGAGCCGGTCACAACCAGATTAAAACCTTTCAGGATCAGCTGCATCGCCATCGTGACAATAAAAGGGTGTACATTCAGCAAATTTCTCAGATAATTGTTACATGCCCCAATACCTGCGGCGATGATCAGCACAAAAAGCATCCCAAGCCAGATGTTGATGCCGTTTTTAATCATCAGGCAGTAAATAATTGCGGTAAAAGGCATAACGCCCGCCACAGAAAGGTCGATTCCCCCGGAAATAATAACAAGTGTCAGTCCCAGCGCGATGATTCCTTCCGGAACATAGGACATCAGCATTGCCTTGATGTTATATGCCGATAAAAATCCATCGTATACATATGACATAACAGATGAAATCAAAATAATCATGATTACCACAGAAGCAACCTGAATATCTATTTTTTGTACCATCTGTTTCGCAGCTGTTCTCACTTTTTTCACGTTTTACACCCCCTGCCCCTTTGCTTCATAGACACAGGTCATGACCTCCTGCTCTGTTAACCCAGTGTTTGGCAGAATTCCCCTGAAATTGCCTTCGTGCATTACTGCAATGTCATCGGAAACTTTCAGGATTTCAGGAAGTTCAGAGGAAATGACAATAACTGCAATACCAGAATCCGCCAATTCCCGCAGCATATGATGAATGGTCATTTTTACCCCGATATCAACCCCTCTGGTAGGCTCATCCACAATAAGAACCCTGGGCCTTGCCAGCAGTGCCTTAGAAAAGAGAATCTTCTGCTGGTTTCCCCCGGAATATGTACCCGCAGCTTTATTTTTTACCGGAGGCTGTATATTCAGCTTGTCGATATACTCATCCGCAATCCTGCTGATTTTTTCCTTGTTCATAGTCTTGTACTTTGTAACAAAATCTCCCAGGGAGGCCGCGATAATATTATCCTGAATTGGTTTTGTCAAAAACAGGCCCAGATCCCGTCTGTTTTCTGTCAGGTACACGATACCTTCCCCTATAGACTCCTTGGGAGAACGGAATCTTACCTCTTTTCCATCGTAAATGATTTTTCCTGAATCATATTTATCTGCGCCGATGATGGACATAACCGTCTCTGTCCTGCCGGCCCCAATCAGGCCAAACATACCCAGAATCCTGTTTTTATAAAGTTCAAAGCTCACATTCCTGAATTTCTTTCCATTGCATAAATCTTCCACCTTGAGGATTAATTCCCCTTTTTCCGAACCCGGAGCCAAAAATGCCTGGGAACTCAGATTATCTCCCACCATCATACGAATCATTTCCGGGGAGGTGATCTCCTCCTTTTGCAGGTGTCCTACCAGCTTTCCGTTCCTGAGGACAGACACCCGGTTACAGATAGCCTTTACCTCGTCTAATTTATGGCTGATAAAAATGACGGTCATCCCTTTTTCGTCCCTCATCCGGCGCACCAGCCCAAACAGATGCTCAATTTCATTGGCGGACAGAGAACTTGTAGGTTCATCCAGAATCAGTACGTCAATATTGTGGGAAACCACTTTCACAATTTCGATAACTTGCTGCATGGCCACACTCAGATTCTCAACCTTTTCCCGGGGATTTAAGTCGATTCCCATATCATCCAGAATCCGTTTTGCCTCGCTGCACATTTTCTTTTCTTTTACAAATCCAACTCTGTCTACCGGCTGGCGACCCGCAAAGATATTTTCCGCAATAGACAAATTCCCCACCACGCTCAGTTCCTGATGAACAATGCCTATCCCATGCTGATACGCGTCAATTGCATTGCGCAGATGAATCTGCTCCCCATTTTTATAAACCTGTCCCTCATTGGGCTGATAAATACCCCCGATGATTTTCATCAGTGTGGATTTCCCGGCGCCATTTTCTCCAATGATCGCGTGGATATCCCCACGATTGATCGTAAAACTGATATCCTGCAACACATAATTTCCGCCAAATTTTTTTCCGATGTTTTCAAGCCTGATTATTTCTTCCATTAAATCAGCCCCCTTCTTTCGGCTCTCTTGTTGTGCATGACATCAATGAACAATGTAAGAACCAGCATGATTCCGCTGATCGCCGTCTGCCATTCCGCATTGCCGCCAAACTGTATGAACGAATTATTTACAATAGCCACCAGCATAACGCCTAAAACGGTACCGAAAATATTTCCTTCGCCGCCGGACATAACCGCTCCGCCAATTACCGCCGCCGCAATGGCCTGAGTCTCATAACCATTTGCATATGCCGCGTTTCCCATCGCGTAACGACTGCACATCAGTACGCCGCACAGTGCTGCACATAGCCCGCTCAGGGCGTATCCTCCCATAAGAATCCTGTTTGCGTTAATTCCGGACATATAGGCTACCTGCCTGGAGGTTCCCACTAAATATACTTTTTTGAAAAAGGAATTCCTTGGGACAAGAATAGCCAGGACTATCACGACCATCGCCGAAATAAGAATCAGATTTGGAATCCCGAACAATGTTCCCTGGCCAATATTGGCGAACCCGGAAGGCAGCCCTGTGATGGTATATCCATTGGTCATTACATAATTAACACCCCGCAAAACAGACTGGGTGCCCAGGGTAGCGACAAACGGCGCCAGGTGTCCGTATCCCACCAGCGCGCCATTTATGGCGCCGATGATCATCCCGGCGGCCAGCGCGGCCAGAATTGCCAGAAATACAGGAGCACCCCCCTGCATCAGCTGTGCAGCGATCACCGATGAAAAAGCTACAATGGGTCCCACAGAAAGATCCACACAGCCCAACATCAGGACCACCGTCATTCCACAGGCGAGAATGAGGTTGAAGGTTACCGTCGTCAAACTGCTGCTCAGATTTGAAACCGTCAAAAAGGTACTTGGTTTCAAAATAGACATTGCGCTGATGCAGACTGCTATTGTAATCATCAGTACGATCACTCTGCTGGAAATGTTTTTCCTATTTACTAACCCCTTCATGTTAGGATTAATACCTCCTTCCCTTGAACTTTATAAGTATTATAGCATCTGTCCGAATTAAGTCAATTCTTTTTAAAATATTTTTTAAAATCATTTTTAAATCTATTGTATTATTGTGAAAGGTATGTTAATATACGATTCAGAATTATACAATCACACTTAATTAAAGGAGGTATTTCAATGTTTTTAACACTTAAGGATTATGAAAAAGTGCAGCAGGTTGTGGATCATTACGCGGCAAAGCTGGACCTGTCCGCGGCGATTGCCAAGGAAGAATTTTATGCAAGGTACAAAAAGGTATGGAAGCAATTAGAAGAAAGAGAATTGGATTTCGGCTTCTTCTTCTGGTACAGGGAAATGCCCGGTGACGGAATTTATCTCACCGGTTATAACCCTACTCTGGAGAAAGCCTGCGCTGTCATCGCCCCCGGCAGAAAACCGCTGCTGCTGGTGGGGCCGGAATCCGGAAAATGGGCCAAAGAAGCCGGCCTTGATCTGGAATGTAAATTTACAGAGGAGTTCAGTCTTCCGGATGAATACTACGAAGGGGTTACCTGCGCTTCCCTGCCCCGGGTGATCCAGGAATATGTGGGCCACGAGATTAAAAGAATTGGTATTATGACTTCTCTCGATGTTGTAACAGCCAAGGTTCTGGATATTTTCAGAAATGATGTGCCCGGTGCCCCGGAGCTTGTGGATGCCGCCGATATTCTGGCAGATCTGCGCTATGACAAATCAGATGCAGAATTTCATTGTATGAAACAGGCGGATATAATTGCCGCTGCAGCCATCCGCGCCATGCTTGCCGTCATCCGGCCCGGTCTCAGAGAGCTGCAGGTAACAGCCGTCGGAGATTATGTGGTCAAAGCCCTGGGCGGCGAAAGCTATGGCGCAGAATCCATGGCTGCCTCCGGAGAACGAAACCGGTACATCATCGCTCCGGCATCCAACAAAATTATTGAAGAAGGAGAAATTGTCCAGTTAAGCTCTGTTCCTAGTTTTCAGGGATATAAAGGCGTCTGCCGCAGAACAGTTGTGGCGGGCAAAAGAAATGCGGTTCAGAAAGAGTTTTTTGAAAAAATGAACCATGGCTATGAACTTGCGGTGGCGGAACTTAAAAATGTAATTGAAAAAGATCTTCCAATTAACCGGGTTGACCTGGCTGCCCGTGACTACTTTGCAACACAGGAAATCGAAGGGATCAACATGAAATCTCTGCATTTTTACAGCACCAGTCACGGCACCGGATTAACAGAATGTCTGGAAAAGATCCCCACCCATCCACTGAAAGAAGATTATTACGGGAAGGGGAAAAACGTTGGCATGATGCTGGATCTGGGCCTTTACGATCATCCTGACAAAGATATTTGCGGCGGATGCGTGGAGAGTGCATTTTTCAAAAAGGGCAATATATTCGTCAGTTTAACCGACCTTCCTGTGGATGTTCAGGATCTGGTAGGTAAAGGCCTTTAGGCAATAAATACCTGCAGTACATAAAGGGAGAATAAGGAGAATAAGCGCGGAACAGAGGATTGACAGCCCCTTGTTTTCCCACGCCAGCGTTGTAATATTTTAACAATTAGTATATACTGATTTTGAAACTATAAGGAAAACGTGGTGATGCCCAATGATTAATGATGTAGTTGATTTAAAAAATAAAAATGCAAAGATTGTCATGGATCTGATCCGATTCAGCGACAGTCTCACGAAAAAAGATATTGCCAAGCAGTCTGCGCTCAGTATTACTACCGTGTCTACCATATGCTCGGATCTGAAATCATTGGGGATTATTTCAGAACAGCGAACTGCGAACTCCCGTGTAGGCAGGATACCCAATTCCATTTCTTTCCACTATGATGCTTTTTTTGTCATAGGGATAGATTTGCAGGTTGCCAACACGCTGGGACTGGCAATCATCAATCTTCACAATGAAATTATATTTTCTAAGACATACGACATTTCGGATATCCAGGAGGTTGAGGATATTGCCGTCTATGCGAAAGAACAGCTGGATGAACAGATTCAGGAACGCGAGCTGAATCCTTCTCATTTTATCGGAGCAGGCATCTCTGTCCCTGCTATTTTTGACGCGGTGGACAGCTGTTTAATCAGCAGTTCCATTGAAAAATACAATGGCGTCAATATGAAACAAGTTTTCCAATCAGTGTTTCATATACCGATCTATGTAGATAATTCCAGCAACTTTAAGGCAATTTCCGCCCATACCACAAGCAAGGTGTCCAACATTGTCTGCCTGGACATTTCACAGGGAACCGGTGTGGGAATCATATGCAATGACGCTCTCCTGCGTGGTAAAAATGGTTACGGTGCGGAAGTGGCCCATGTGCCCATCGGCGATAAAACCTTGCGGTGTCCCTCCTGTGGGTCCTATGGATGCATAGAGGCGGAACTGCAGGTGGAACATATTCTTCAGCACTATCCTCATTATGATGCCGGCAGAAACGCCGACTCTCAATGGAGCAGTTTTGTAGAGTACGTTAATCAGCATCCGGATGATTTCCGTCCTCTGCTTCAAAAAATAGGTTACTTAGTGGGCTCTCTCACCAGTATCCTGGTAAATATTTTTGACCCCTCCATGTTCTTAATTACAGGGTACATTGCGGATTTATTTCCTCTAATCAGAACTGAATTTATGGAACAGGTGCAAAAACGCTGTTCCCTGTCCCTTGCGAGAGGGCTTACCTTCCAGGTGGAAAATTATCATTCCAGCAGCATCTATGAAGGCATATGCGATACAATATATGACAACTGGCTGCCTCTTGATAATATAGAAAGACAGTAGCAGACTTCGCGAGCCGTCTTATTGTAAACCAAAGGGGGAAGGAAGTGAATCATCCGAATCACTTCCTTCCCCCTATTATTGCCCTTACCGGGCGCTCATTTTATAGTTATCAATTCTATTGTTCTTCCAGCTCAGACGTACAATTAGGACATCTGGTTGCCTCAAGCGGAATGTCCGACAGACAGTAAGGGCACTTCTTCGTCGTCGGCGCCGCGGGCTTTTCTTCCTTCCGAAGAGAATTCATAAACCTCACAAACAGGAACACAACAAAAGCCATGATCAGGAAATTTAAGATCCCGGAAATAAAATTTCCATAATTTAGCGTAGCTGCCCCTGCCTTTTGTGCTGCCTCTATCGTGGCATACTTATTTCCATCCAAAGCAAGAAACCAGTTGCTAAAGTCAATCTTACCAGTAAACAGACTGATCACCGGCATAATAATATCGTTTACCAGCGAATTGACGATACTACCGAAAGCACCGCCGATAATCACGCCGACAGCCAAATCCAGCATGTTCCCCTTAATCGCAAACTTTTTAAATTCTTTAAACACCTGAACACTTCCTTTCATCTTCTGTACCCCCGGCCTCAACAATTGCCGGAACTTACTTAAGTTTAGACCATGATCGGATTCCTGTCAAATCCGGCCGCAGCTCTTTCAGCTCACCTTTGTAATGGAAAATTAACCGCAAGGGTCGCAATTAAAAACAGTCCCATTAGCTACCTGTCTCTCCGTTTTTTCTATAACAGGTATCTTGTCTTCTTTCATTTATGTGCTAACAATTATCATAGCATAAATTAGAAAAATACTATAATACAATTGTTCCTCCATGCTATAATAGTCTTAAGGCCACTATTGAAAGGCGGACGTGGCAATGATCTGAACCCGAAAGGAGGACTCCAGATGAAACTAATTATCGACAGCGCGGATACCAAAATAATCAGAGAATTATATGACTATTTTCCCGCAAAAGGCGTTACTACCAACCCCTCCATTCTGAAAGCTTCCGGCAGAGCTCCCTATGACGTACTCAGAGAGATCAGGGATATAATCGGTGCAGACGGGCAGCTGCATGTGCAGGTTGTTTCCCAGGAAGCAGAAACTATGGAAGAGGAAGCCTTCCGGATACGAAAAGAACTGGGAGAAAACACTTATATCAAGGTACCTGTAACCAGGGAAGGATTAAAGGCAATCAAACGAATGTCGGCAAACGGCATCCAGGTAACCGCAACCGCCATTTACACGCCGATGCAGGCATATCTGGCCGCAGAGGCAGGCGCAGTATACACCGCGCCCTATGTAAACCGTATTGATAACCTGGGATATGACGGCGTTTCAGCCGCTATACATATGCATGATATCTTCCGCAGCAATAACCTGAATACCCAGGTACTGGCTGCCAGTTTTAAAAACTCCTACCAGGTTCTGGAGCTGTGCCGTCATGGTATTGGTGCCGCTACCCTGGCTCCTGATATTATAGAGGGGCTGGTCAAAAATGAAAATGTAGCCGCCGCTGTTGATGCATTTGAAGCAGACTTCTTTCTTCTCTGCGGTGAAAGCAAAAACATGTCCGACTGCTAATCTTCGCCATCGAGTATAAAAAAAGGAATCTGCCCGTTATCTGCGCAGATTCCTTTTTATCATATAGGAAACTTTGTCCCCTATATGATAAACCCTCCGGGGGATCGCACTGCGGCGGAAAAGAATCGTGTTGCCGGAGAATCCCGCTTGCGGGATTCTTTTTCTGATAGCATAGAGGCCCGTAAAGCGTTCCCTCCTTATTTATTGACTCACTGGGGAGGCATTGATGTAGGGTGAAAACCCTGCCATGCCAGATCCGGATCTCCTACCAGTCCCTTTCCTCCATTGATAGCCAGAGACGCACCAGTTATATAGCTGGCCAAATCAGAAGCCAAGAATACAATCGGGGCAGCAACTTCCTCAGGTTCACCGGCTCTCTTTAATGCGATCTTCTTCATTGTCGATTCCGTATGGTTGACAATAGCGTCTCTGGATAAAATCGTATTGATGATTCCCGGCTCCACTGCATTAACACGGATATGAAATGGTGCAAGTTCAGCGGCTACACCCTGGGTCAGCTTTGAGACCGCGGCTTTAAAAGCTCCGTACAAAAGGCGGTACACCGCCGGTGTTTCGGCAGAGGCAGAGGAAATATTCACAATGGAACCGCCTCCGGTCTGCTTCATATACTTGCTGGCAGCATTAATTCCATAAAGAGTAGAACTGAAATTCATATCCAATATGTATTTATAGTCATCCTGTGTAACATCACACAGCGGCATATGCCGATTTCCCCCGGCACTATTGATCCAGATATCAATTCTGCCGAACTGTTCATAGACTTCGGCCGCAAATGCCTCCACCTGTTCCTGGTCCGTACAGTTGCACTGGCGGATCAGTGCGGTATATCCCTGAGCCACAAACCTCTCCTGAAAGCCCTTCAGCTTTTCTTTATTACGGCTGCATACAGCCACCTTGCAGCCTTCTCTTGCAAATATCTGTGCACAAGCCTCACCGATGCCGGTTGATCCGCCGCAGATAACAGCGACCTTTCCTGATAAATTCAGATCCATGTTCCGATACCCCCAATCGTCATTATTTAAATCCATTATAGTCGTTCCGCCGATAAAAAGTCAATGAAGGTCCGGATACCAGGATTTTCTCTTATTTCACTAAGTTCAATAATTACGCAAAAAAACAGATCATTAGATTTATTCTAATGATCTGTGAGTTGCGGGGGTAGGATTTGAACCTACGACCTTCGGGTTATGAGCCCGACGAGCTTCCAGACTGCTCCACCCCGCGATAATATAATTTGCAGGAATTTTCTTCCTTTATTAGTATATGAAAAAACATTCAGATTATGACTGTTTTTTCAGTGGATGGAGAAGGATTCGAACCTTCGAAAGCGTAGCTAACAGATTTACAGTCTGCCCCCTTTGGCCACTCGGGAATCCATCCATAAAGCCGACAATCGGACTTGAACCGATAACCTGCTGATTACAAATCAGCTGCTCTGCCAATTGAGCCATGTCGGCAAAAATTCATTACTTAATGGGACCTACAGGGCTCGAACCTGTGACCCTCTGCTTGTAAGGCAGATGCTCTCCCAGCTGAGCTAAGATCCCATAAACGACCCAAGCGGGACTCGAACCCGCGACCTCCGCCGTGACAGGGCGGCGCTCTAACCAACTGAGCCATTGGGCCAACATTATATATTTCTACCTTCAAAACTGCACATGAATTCTTTTCTTCCTAAACCTCTTTCCCTTTTGGTCAAGCCCTCGACCGATTAGTAACTCTCCGCTCCATATGTTGCCACACTTCCACTTGAGTCCTATCTACCTCATACTCTTTAAGGGGTCTT
>NZ_JAWDIX010000005.1:0-186933 GCF_032380675.1 Anaerolentibacter hominis | reverse complement strand
GATCTTATCAGCATCAAGATTGGTACCAACAACTTCGATAGTTTTGTAACCAGTCTGTTTCGCGCCGAAGTTTTCTTTAACCTCAACCTTTAAAGTAGCGGAAGCACGAACATACTCGGCATTTTTACCACGGAGACACTGAGCCATAATTTCATACTGACCAGCTTCAGCAGGAGTGAAAACGCCGTTGGAGTTCATGATATCTTTGCCAGAACCCTTCTGAGTGTTAGCGATAACTTTGTTATCTTTCGCATCAGCGGCTAATTTGGTAACGGTCCAGTAGGTTTTGTTAGTAGAAACCTTAGGAGTCATGGTACGATCGAAATCGTAGGAACCGCCAACGACCATATTAGCAGTATCAAACTTGGAAGTTTTGATAGCAACTTTGGAAGCATCCTGTCTAACAGTAACAGTAGCTTTTAAGGTCTTAGTTGTCTTGTTCGGTAAAGTAATCTTTACAGAGATTGTAGCTTTACCAGGAGCAACAGCGGTAACAACACCACTCTTGTTTACAGTTGCAACTTTCTTGTTGCTGGAAGTCCATGAATATTTGGAACCAGCCACTTTGTTCTTGATGTTAAAATCATATTTTCCGGAATTCTTGTTTCCGACATCAAGAGTTTTTGATGTAGCATTCAGCTTCTGAGCAGCGGCAGCATCGGATTTGTTTGCAGCAGCAGGAGCCGCAACAGTTACGATCATAACCAGTGCAAGGACGAATGCTAATTTCTTAAAGAAATTCTTCATCTTTTTTCTTCCTCCTTATAAGATATGGTTTGGTATTATATTTACCATAAAGGAAAGTCCTGAAGTGGAGCAGGACTATCCAATACGAAATATAATCGCCCAATAACAAGTTGATTATAACAATATTCAGTCAAAAGGTCAAGTAGTTAGCCTCATTTGGACCGGATATTTAAATAATCTTAAGATATTCCGGAAAGCCTTTATTTACGGGACTTTCAGGGGTTCCCCTCCTGCTCCGAATGTCCGGTTTTCCGTCTGTCTCACACCCGTTATTTTGGATTATATTAACGCCGATACACAACAGCCACATGACGTTCTGTATCTTGGTTGCCTTTATAATGCACCTTGTTTGTGACAAAAGTATGGCAACCACTTGTCATGATTGGCTTTTTTCAGGAACAAATTTTGCCTTTTTTTTAAATATTTTACAAACTTAAGACACTTATCTGGCTTATGCCCGATATCCGGCCTGTAACCACACAATAAGCTGTAATTTTCGGTCAGGCATCATTTGTCCGAAAGCTTCAGGAAATGCTCTACTTCCCTCTGCATCTGCTCCGTCTCGCATACGGTCTTATGAAGTACCGGTGCGGTACGGATTTCTTCGATTGCCGGCGGAATCTTTACACCGGACATCTCGCACAGTTTGTCGATCAGCTGGAAATCAGTCATGGAATCATATTCCGGATCAATCGCTTTCATGACACTTCTGGCGAATTTATATGGACTGGCCGTGGAGGCGATCACCGTCTTGCGGGTATCCCCTGCCGACTCTTTATAGCGATGGTACACATCAGATGCTACTGCCGTATGGGTATCGATCACATAGTGTGAGCCCTCGAATACTCTCCGGATGGCCGCTGCGGTCTCTTCCTCGTCGGAATAGCCGCCCACAAAGTCCTTCAGGGCCTCTCTCATGCCGCTGGTGATGCGGTAGACACCTGTAGAACCAAGTTCTTTCATCAGTTCACTGTTCTTTTCTGCATCTCTTCCCGCGATCATGTAGATCAGCCGCTCCAGGTTACTGGATATCAGGATATCCATGGAGGGTGAACTGGTTAAGACAAACTCCCGGTTCCGGTCATACACGCCGGTCTCGAAGAAGTCGAACAGCACTTTATTTACGTTGGAAGCACAGATCAGCTTGTCAATGGGCAATCCCATAAGCTTTGCAAAGTAGGCAGCCAGGATATTTCCGAAATTCCCGGTGGGCACTGTCACGTTAATGGCCTCCCCTGCCTTAATCTCTCCCCGTTTTACCATCTGCGCATAGGCATAGACATAATAAACAACCTGAGGCACCAGGCGGCCGATATTGATGGAGTTGGCGGATGAGAACTGATATCCTGCGCTCTCCATACGGGCTGCCAGCTCTTTGTTACCGAACATGGCTTTCACACCGCTCTGGGCGTCGTCGAAGTTACCGGTGATACCGACCACGAAGGTATTCTCACCCTTCTGGGTTACCATCTGCTTCTCCTGTACCGGGCTGACGCCATGTTTCGGATAGAAGACAATGATCTTCGTGCCTTCCACGTCTGCAAAGCCTGCTAGTGCGGCCTTTCCGGTATCACCTGAAGTTGCGGTCAGGATTACAATATCATTCTTAACCTGATTCTTTCTTGCAGATACGGTTAAAAGATGGGGCAGAATGGATAACGCCATATCTTTAAACGCAATCGTCGCTCCATGGTATAGTTCCAGGTAGTAAGCTCCGTCCGCCTCTGTCAGCGGCGCAATCTCAGCAGTATCAAACTTGCTGTCATAAGCCTTCTCAATACAGGCCTTTAACTCTTCTTCCGTAAAGTCCGTCAGATAGAGCTTCATAACCTCATAGGCGATCTCTTTATAGTTCATCTCCGCCAGTTTCTCAAGGGAAACATCCAGTGCGGGGATGGTTTCGGGTACAAATAAACCGCCATCATCGGCCAGGCCCTTAAGGATTGCCTGTGAGGCGGTAACAGTTGTGTTGTTATTCCTTGTACTGTGGTATAACAGATTCATTTTGATCATTTCCTCCCGTGCAGCCCCTGTCCCGCTGCGCAAATTCCGTAAAATACAGGCAGAAAACATGTCTTTCTGCTTGGAGATAGTATAGCATGCCATAAATTTTTATACAACAGGAAAAATAAATTTATCCACATTCTCCCTGCAAATCCGTCTGTCGGATGTTTTCCACATTTCAGGAATGATTTCACTTATGGCTATAAAACCGCTATTTTACAGCATTTTCCCATTATGTACCGCGCAACAAGCGCCGGTGTGCTTCGCGAACTGTCTTGTTGCAACGAAAAAGGCCCGTATCCCCTTCGGAATACGGACCCGCATTTCTATGCTTTTATTTTGATTAGAGTGTCAGAACGGTGCTTGGAACACTCTGATCTTATTTGTAAAAATCGTGGTTTCCTACTTTGAACAGCCAGGTCAGCGCCCGGTCAAACCAGGATGCATTACAATACCGTTTGGCTACAAAATACAGTGCGCCGCCGGAATTATCTTTGCCGTTTAACACTTCTGCCACTGCAGCTTTGGTTTCCTTGCTGACTTTCACACGGTTGATCTTACCGGTGCTGGCCGGTGTAAACTGAGATTTTTGATAAATGACTTTTGTTACTGTATTGGGGAATTTGCTGCTCTCCACCCGGTTTAATACCACGTTGGCCACCAGCATCTTGCCCTCATAGCTCTCGCCCCCTGCTTCCGCCTGAACCAGACGTTCCAGGAGCCTGATTTCATCTTTTTCCAGCCAGACTCTTCCGGCCGCCATTGCTTCTGCTTTTTCTCTTTCCTTTTCGATGAGCTCCATCTGCTCTTCGTATATCTTCTGCGCCTTTGCTTCATACTCGGCAGCTTCCTGCTCCTGAAGCATTGCATCTTTTAATGCCATTGTTCTTGCGGCGATCAGTTCATTCTTCTTGATTCTTTCCTGCCGCTCTATTTCTTCCTGCGCTTTCATCTGGGTTGTCTTTGTCGGATCAAAATTTTTCTTTACTTCATCAAAAATCTCTTCGGCCTGTATCCGTGCATCCAGCAAAGTCTCTTCTGTATAATAGGCAGCCGCCTGTGCATGAACCGCTCCGCTGACCGGAGAATCCGTCACAAACGCAAGTGCAAACATGGCAAATGCGGTGCACGCTGCTACTGCACGAAACGGAAATTTCTTTTGCTCTCCATTTTCGCGAAGAAACATGTGTGTTTTCTGCATAATACGTCCTCTTTTCCTTATTTTTTGCAACTTTTCTCCCACTTGTCTGTGAGTCGCATCATTATAGCACTAACTTCCTGCTATTTGTCAATGCGAAAAGACGAACTTTGGTGCTTTCACCAATGGTCTTTTATTTGATTTTTCCCCGTATTTCACAGAATATACAAAGATAGTCACAGAAACCAGGAAATCCTTATGCAATATATAGGAAAATTAAGAACATTTGTTCTGCATATTTTAGACAATTTTATTAAATATTTTTTACAAGTTTTTACGAAATTATTACGCGAAGGGATAAAATTGTACGTTTGTGCAATTCAGCCAGCTAAAAAACGGAGTTTCTTCTATATAAATAGTGACATGGTTCGACTTTCCTCTCGACAGGATGAAGCAGGCCCTTTGACCTGACAAACAGAAAGACGGAGCCTGCGGCTCCGTCTTTCTATCCTTGATACTCTATTTCTTTCTCATCATCCATTTACAGAACCGGTAGACCCCGTACCCCAGCAGGCCGCCCAGCGTATTCATAAACAGGTCGTCTACATCGAATACGCCTACCTTCAATAAGAGCTGCATGGTCTCAATGGTAAGGGTAAGCAGGAAGCTCAAGACAAATACATCAATAAATTTCCCATACCTGGCATTGATCACCGGCACCATAAACCCAAAGGGCGCGAAAGCAAGAATATTTCCGAATATATTAATAATGAAATATTCTGGTCCCAGCAGTTCCTTATATTGAATATAGCGTTTAATCTCATTAAATAAATGCAGGTTGTACCGGTATTCCTCTTCCAGATTCAGCCTTCCGTACCGCTCGCTGAAAAACAGGAAGTAGATCATTCCCGCCAGATAGAGAATAAAGGCTACCGTTATTACATTTCGCACAAAAGTCTTTTGCTTTTTTGTCACTACCACAATTACTGCCTCAATTCAATGCCCAGTTTTTCCAGTCCGGAAAGGATGTTAGCCATGATGCCGCTGATTTCTTTTTCTTCCAGCGTCCGGTCTTTTGCCCGGAAGCTGATGGAATAGGCAACCGACTTATGACCTGCCCTAATCTGCGCGCCCTCATAAACATCGAACAGCTCCAGATGCTCCAGAAGTGCGCCGCCGCAGTCACGGATGATCTGTTCCACCTGTCCAACCAGGATTTCTTTCTTCATAACCATGCTTAGGTCACGGGTTACCGCCGGGAATTTGGCGATTCCTTCATATTTCCGGTCAAAGGTTGCACGGCTTACCAGCTCCGGCATATCCAACACCGCCACATATGCTTTCTCACCGATGCTGTAATTGTCCAGCACATCCGGATGAACTTCACCCAGATAGCCGATTACTGTTCCATCGTAGAGCATATTTGCCTGACGTCCCGGATGCAGGAACGGTTTCCCTGCCTCAGGATCATAAGAAACCAGCTGATACATACCGATTTTTTCCAGAAGCTCTTCAACCACACCCTTCATGTCAAAGAAATCTCCTTCTCCGTACATACCGAAGGTCAGCTGAATCCTCTCTTCCGGAAGCTCTGTGACAGGAAGTGCTTTTGGATAATAAACATTTCCAATTTCATATAATCTTACATTTTTGTTTCTTCTATTATAATTAGTAGAAAGGCTGGTTAACATTCCATTTAAAGGCAGTGTTCTCATAATACTGAAATCCTCGCCCAGAGGGTTAGAAATCGTTACGGTCTGACGCAATTTATCATCCTCAGGAATGAACAGCTTATCGAACACCTTCGGGCTCTCAAAGGAATAGCTGAAGCCCTCGCTGAAACCGAACTGCTCCGCCACATTTCTGGCAATCCCCTCCACTCTCAGCTTAAAGGAGAGTTTACCGGTCGTCGCTTCCCCTGTAGGCAGGGTAGTCGGTATCTTATCATAGCCATAGAAGCGGGCTACTTCCTCCGCCAGATCCGCCAGACACTCCAGGTCCTGTCTCCAGGTAGGCACCACTACTTCATTAGCCGTCTGATCGTAGGAAAGATCTATTTTTTCAAAATAGCCAATCATTGTATCCGCATCAATCTCCGTGCCCAGCAGCCGGTTAATGCGCTCCGCGTCAAATGGAATTCTCTTAGGCTGTCTGACTTCCGGATAAATATCCACGCAGCCTCCCACCACTTCGCCGGCGCCAAGCATGGTAATCAGCTGGCAGGCCCGGTCAATGGCTTCTTTTGCCGTGTTGGGATCAAGGCCTTTTTCAAATTTAGCCGCTGCATCCGTTCTCATACCCAGCTTTTTGCCGGAGAGACGGATATTTGTGCCGTCGAAACAAGCTGCCTCGAACAGCATCGTGTGCACGTCATCGGTAATCTTAGAATTCTCGCCGCCCATAATACCGGCAATTCCCACCGGTTTCTCCCCATCACAGATCATCAGAATAGAAGAATCGACTTTTCTCAGCTGACCGTCCAGCGTCTGGAATTCCTCTCCATCCTTTGCTCTTCGGACGATGATCTTTTTCCCGGCAATCTGATCCAGATCATAGGCATGCATTGGCTGAGAGTATTCTTCCATTACATAATTGGTGATATCTACGATATTGTTGATCGGACGGATACCGCAGGCCGCAAGCCGTCTCTGCATCCACTCCGGAGAGGGTGCCAGCTTAATATTTTTCACAACTCTTGCCACATATCTGGGGCAAAGGTCCTGATCCTCCACCTCCACAGAAATATAGTCCGATGTATTCTCACTGTTACCGGTTGGTGTTACCACCGGCGGGACGAATTTCTTTCCAAAAGTAGCGGCAGCTTCCCTTGCGATACCCAGCACGCCGAAGCAGTCTACACGGTTTGAAGTAACTTCATATTCAAATACCGCGTCATGCAGCCCCAGAAGTTCAACGGCATCAGAACCAATCTCAGCGTTTTTATATTCCGGATTGTTGCTCAAAATATAGATACCGTCCGCAGCGGCGTCCGGATACATATCCGTGCTGGAGCCCAGCTCATCAATCGAGCACATCATGCCATAAGACTCTACACCCCGCAGTTTACCCTTTTTAATCTTGATTCCGCCAGGCGTGGCGCCGCCGTCATGATGGCTTCCAGCCACTCTGCCGCCGTCTAATACAACCGGTACCAGATCTCCTTCACTCACATTAGGAGCTCCTGTGACGATCTGAACGTTCTCTCCCTCTTCACTGATCTGCACCTGGCAGATGATCAGTTTATCCGCGTCGGGATGTTTCTCTATCTTTACTATTTTTCCAACAATAATGTTATCCAGATCCGCATCCAGCTTTTCGTATCCTTCTACTTTTGTCCCGCTCAGTGTCATCGCATCCGTATATTCCTGTTCGGTGACGTCAAGATCTGGTACATATGCTTTAATCCATGATAATGGTGTATTCATAATATTCGTTCCTTTCTGAATTCGTTCCCAATCTTCCTGTCCTTTTCAGAACATCGTTCCACATTGCTGTGCCATTAAAACTGTTTTAAGAATCTCACATCATTCTCATAGAGCAGTCTCATGTCGTCGATTTCATATTTTAACAATGCAATTCGTTCCAGTCCCACGCCGAAAGCGAAACCGGAATATTCATCGGGATCAATTCCGCTCATCTTAAGCACTCTCGGGTGCACCATACCGCAGCCCAAAATCTCAATCCAGCCGGAACCCTTACAGAAACGGCAGCCCTTCCCGCCGCATTTGAAGCAGGTTACATCCATCTCCGCACTGGGCTCTGTGAACGGGAAATGATGGGGTCTGAATTTCACCTTTGTATCCTCTCCGAACAGCTCGCGCGCAAATTCAGCCAGTGTACCCTTCAGATCGGCAAATGTGATCTTCTTATCAACCACAAGTCCTTCGATCTGATGGAAGGACGGGGAGTGTGTCGCATCCACTTCATCCGAACGGAATACCCGTCCGGGTGCAATCATACGAATCGGCAATCTGCCTTTTTCCATCATACGCACCTGCACCGGTGAGGTCTGGGTCCGGAGTACAATCTTGTCATTAATATAGAAGGTATCCTGCTCATCCTTCGCCGGATGGTTGGCAGGAATGTTCAGTGCCTCGAAGTTATAATAATCGTACTCCACTTCCGGCCCCTCAACTACTTCATAACCCATACCAACGAAGATCCGCTCCACTTCCTCCAGAGCGATCGTGTTAGGATGGCGGTGGCCCACCATCGGTTTTTTCGCCGGCAGAGTCACATCTATGGTTTCATTTTTAATCTGTTCTTCCCTGAGAGCTTTGGCAAATGCCGCTTTCTTTTCTTCTAATTTCGCCTCGATCGCCGTTCTGGCATCGTTTACCATCTGTCCAACAGCAGGGCGTTCTTCCGGCGGCACCTCCTTCATGGACTTCAATACTGAGGTCAGCTCACCTTTCTTTCCCAAGAAGGCCACTCTGATCTCATTCAGCTTTTCCAAATGTTCTGAGGCACTGATCTGCTTTAACGCCTCATCCATGATTCCCTGTAATTTTTCCTTCATGACGTTTTCCTTTCTTTCATCCTGTTCGATTTCAATGAACACCAAAGTGGGCAAGCCCACTTAAGCTCCCCTAACCCCTCAATCTTGAGGGGCTTGCACGCTTTGCGCGCCGAGCGTAGTCAGCTTCGCTGACGTTCTCCTCTTACGCGATTGCGCATAGAATATTTTTTATTACATAGGAAAGTTTGGAGAACTTTCCTATGTAATAAAAAAACTCCATACGCTGGTATGGAGTCATAATCACATTTCTGTCTGCACCCCCATCCGGACCAAGGGACGGAAGTTTTCCGCGGTACCACCCTGATTCCTGCAAAGAACACAGACACTCTTAATGTCATAACGTACATCACCCGTCAAATCCTACCTGCATAAAACATTTTGTCTCACTCATAATATGAAAGAGAACTGTTTCAGCCATTCAGAAATGCAGCTCCGGTATGAAACTGGGCCGTTACAGGAACTTAAGAAGCCTTGCAGCCGATGGGCTTCTCTCTCTGTAAGAAAGTAACAGCTTAACATCCGCCTGGGCGGATAATACCTTCACAGCTTTTTACTATAAACTGTTTTTCATTCTAACACATTTTGCCGTCTTGTCAAGTCATGCGCGCAAAACCGGAGATTTTAGGCCGTAATGCTTGCTTCCAGACGTCATATTGCATATACTATAGATTAAACTATTGGAAGGGAACTGGAAATTATGAAGATCGTAAAATGGCTCTACAAGCTGATTCGAAGCTTTTGCTTAAAAATGAGGGATGACAGTGTGTCCGCTTATTCGGCACAGACTACCCTTTTTATTATCATTTCCTTTTTCCCTTTTGCTATGTTTCTGATGACGCTGTTCCGCTATCTTCCGGTCACAGAGATGCAATTGCTGGAGATGGCAGCTAATATACTTCCTGCAAACGTGGATACACAGGTAACACAAATAATTCAGGAAGTTTACCGCTCTGCCATTACTTCCAATTCTACCATATTGTCAATCACCGTTATCACCACTCTGGTATCCGGTTCTACCGGTTTTCTGGCCATAATCAGGGGGCTCAATACGGTATACGGCAAGCGTGAAACCAGAAATTATTTCCTGCTCCGAATCTTAAGCGCCTGCTATGCGCTGATTCTGGCGCTGCTTATGGTTATTCTTTCCGTATTGCTGCTGTTTGGAAATACGCTCTACGCCTGGCTGGTGTCAAATCTGCCCTGGCTTTCATCCTATGTACTTCCTACGGTGCTGCTCCGGGTGGGCGGTTCCTTTTTGCTTATGTTTCTCTTCTTTATCGCAATTTACGTGGTCATTCCCAGCCGCAAGACCAAGATTCGCAGAGAGATTCCCGGCGCGCTGCTGGCCTCTGTGGGATGGTTTGGTTTTTCCTATCTGTATTCCTTCTATATTGAAAAGCTCAGCTCCCCTACCGCGTACGGGAGCCTGACCTCCGTCGTGCTGCTGATGCTCTGGCTTTACATCTGTATTTATATTTTGTTTGTAGGCGCAGAATTTAATGCCTGGCTTACTGCCAATGCGGATAAACTGAAAACGAACGTCTAAATATCCTCCTCTGTTCATAGGTTATAAGAGGCATAAGGCTTGGCTTATACACATAGTTTGTGTTGCAGCTCTTATATCAGGTCTCTGGTCCATTTTGCCGGCCGGAAGATCAGCCGGAACAGCAGGGAGGATTTCTTTATGAAAATAAAATACAAGCTGGTATTGCTTCTATGTGCTCTGGTTCTCTTTCTGGGGCTGCTCTCCTTTCGTGTGATCAAACAACTGAATACGGATACGCCGTCTCCCCCTTCCGAGGAACAAAATACGGACGAGATTCCAAGGCAGGAAGATGGAAGTTATCATAATGTATGGATTACCGGTCTTTCCGAGGAAGATCTTACGCTCACAGCGCTCTGCCCCATCGACGGCGGGGCGGAATTTAAGACCTTTTCTATTTATAATACCTTTGAAATTCCGGAAGGTGGTATCCTGGCAGATCTTACCGCAGAACAGGACACAATACATAAAATAGTCTTAAAACCGGATACCATCAAGGACAAAGTCCTCACCATTACCGATTCTTATATTGAACTGGAACACTATGGCAAATTAAAACTGGACAGTAATTTTGCCGTCTACGATCTGACGGATGATACGGTGGGTAAATTAAATCCGATACAGATCCCAATTGGCTCAGAAACGGAATTTGTGGCCGGAAACAATGAACTGCAGGCAGCCCTGCTTCGTGAAAAGTATATACCGGAAACGATCCGGGTTCTGTTAAAAACCACAGGTTTTACTGGAATTGTACATAAAGAAATCAAAGTTAAAGCAAATTGCCCCGTCACACTGAATTATGGTGATGACAAAAAGAAATCATATAAAAAAGGAAAAACCATCACGATCAAGCCGGGCAGCAAATACCTTTCCGATGGCAGGCTGTCCCTCGTGCCGGAGGGCAGCGGTACGATTTCTGTCCTTTCCCATGACCGGAACGGTATCCCCGCCTATCAGGGAACTTTGGAAATTGCCTTGACCGATGATGAAAAAGGGCTGTATCTGATTAATGAACTATCCCTGGAAGATTATCTGGCTGCAGTCCTGCCCAGCGAGATGCCCTCTTCCTATGGTCTGGAAGCATTAAAAGCCCAGGCCGTCTGTGCCAGAAGCTATGCCCTTATGCATCTTGGCGGCACCGATCTGGCCGCCTACGGCGCCCACGTGGACGACAGCACATCTTACCAGGTATACAACAACCAGGGCTCCGATAAACTGGCTATCCAGGCTGTGAATGAAACAGCCGGGCAGGTTCTGACTTACGATGGCTCTGTCGTGCCCGCCTACTACTATGCCACCTCCTGCGGCCATGGTGCTTCCTGCGACGAAGTCTGGTTTAATGGTAATAATGACTATCTGACCGGACGGCTGCTGTGTGAAGATGAAGATACTTCCTGTGAGATTCTATCGGATGATAAGAAATTCGCTGAGTTTCTCTCTGATGACACATTGGAGACTTACGACAGCGAGTTTCCATGGTACCGCTGGCAGGCAGAGGTTTCCTATAAGGATATTCAGAAAAATCTGGAGAATTCTCTCGCCTCCCGCTATAAGGCAAGCCCCTCTTTGATACAGGTGCAGACATCCAGAGGTAAATATGAAAGCAAACCGGTTTCTTCGATCGGAACGGTTAAAAAGGTCGAAGTGGTCAAACGGCAGGACAGCGGCATCGTGACAATGATTGAGATTACGGGTTCAAAGGAAACCATTCGTGTAGCCAGCGAATATAATATCCGCACCTTCCTTGCGCCGGGGTCGGAACCCATCATCCGGAAGGATAAGAGCAAGGTATCTACACTCACGCTGCTTCCCAGCGCTTTTATCACCATTGAGAATGAGAAAAAGGGAGTAAAAATAGAGGGAGGCGGCTATGGCCACGGTGTGGGTATGAGCCAGACCGGAGCCAAAACCATGGCCTCCCAGGGTAAAACTTATGATGAAATTCTGGGCTTCTTCTATGAAGGAAGCCAGATACAGACTGTAAGAAAATAAGAGGAGATGCCTGACAGAGCAGGATTTATAACATTTGCACGCTCTGCCAGGCGGAATCTTTTACTGCGGCACTTCTTATGATTTTTCCATCATTTCATTGTAACGTCTTGCTACACGCCGGACAATTTCATGATCGTTCGGCAGGCCGCATACTTTGGCCACGGCTGCCTCAATTCCCAGTTCCCGGATGCAGTCCTGAATTTCCATCGCTTTTTCATCTTTCGGTTCGTCATAGGCCATCCCGTTTGCAATGGACAGAATCAGCGCCTGGGGATCAATCCCGTGTTTGAGGCAGAACAGGGCGTTGCCGGTCAGCCGGTCATTCCGGCCAAGCTTTCTCACCGGATCTTTCGCAACCCGGAAGATGGAATCGTCCATGGCTTCTTTCGTCTGCGGCAGCGTACAAAAATCCCAGATTTCAGCCTCCGGCACTCCGAATTCCCGGCTCAATCCCTTAATTGCCTCTGTCAGTACCTGATGCATCAGCTCAGCAATGTCCGGATCAGCTGCTGATTCGTTGATATGAGTATATCCCTTCTGGTATCCGGCATATGCACAGGTGGCGTGGGGCGCATTGTATGTGTATATTTTGATATCTTTCAGCTGTTCCAGGCTATCCCTCAATTCCATCCAGCGCAGGCCGCTTAAGTCGGCGTACACAGGCTGCTGAATCAGCAGTGTGGCAACCGCCTGTGTTACCAGTTCAAGGGACCACGGATTCTCGGCGTTTGTACTCCGCCTTACGATCGCATCCCGCACAGCGGCATTTTCACGGAACCACACCTTCGCATCTTCCTGCTCCAGGCCATTTTCAAACCATTCCCCGATATCAGAAATAATATGATTCTTGTTCGTGCAGGAAATAATTGTGACCTTTTTTCCATTTTGTTCGGCGCGCTTTGTAAGCCCCTTTCCCAGATAGGCCGCGGCTTCCGGAATATCCTCCGGGTATAGCGCCAGGGCAATGACATCCGCGTTGACGACAGCGTCCATACATTCATATTTTTCATCGGTCAGATAGGCGTCATACCCGGTTACTGTCCGGACAAAGGTTCCATCCTCCTGATAGACCGTAACCTGGTAGCTTCCGCCCTTCAAGGCATCCACCACCCTGGGGTCCTTATCCAGAAAGCTCACCTTCCAGCCATACAATGTATAGGTTTCACCCAGAAATCCCTTTCCTTCTTTTCCAGCGCCCACAATTAATATTGAATTCATATCATGTCCTTCCCTTCTATTTCCCGTCATAGCATTCCAGCACGCTCTGCAGTGTTGTCGTCATGAGTGGTACTCCACCCATAATTTTGCTTACCTTCTCCCTGTCCGGCATAACCAGAAGCGATCCTCTGTTCATTGTTGAGGCGGAGGAACACGCATTGCAGAACCGGGCGATCCGGATCAGTTCTTCCTCCCCAATGCTGTCAATATCAACACCCTCTCTTGTAATGGCATAAATTAGAGAGCCCATGTAGGAATCCCCTGCTCCCGTGGTATCCATCACGTCTACATCATAGGTTGGCTGGTAGGTAAAAGCCCTCTTATTTCTCAGGAAACAGCCGCCTGCCCCCATAGTAACCGCAATAATACGGGCATTTCCCGCCAGCAGCTTATCCGTAGCTGCCATCAGATCCCTTTCCCCCAGAAAATAATCCAGTTCCTCCAAAGTCAGCTTCAGGATATTAGCTTCCTCAATCGCGTCCACAACCAGCTGCTTGCGGGCTGGATCTTCATACGGAAAACGGAAATTCGGATCATAGGCAATCAAAGCCCCGGCCTCCCTGGCCGCTTTCACCACAAGCTTTACCGTTTCAAAAATCGGATATCCCCTCTCATGGGAAAGAGGCGTATAATTTAATACCTTACAGTGCCTGAGCTGATCCAGGTTCAGACGATCTGCCCGAATATCCAGATCTGCCCTGGCACTTAGATAATTGGTAAAGTACCGGTCGTTTCCTTCCTTAAAATAGACAAACGCTATTTTCGTACCCACGTTCTGTGAAAACACCAGATTGGTTACATCAAACTTTAGTTCTTCCTTGGCGAGCCTGTAAAGATATTCCCCATGTTCATCCGGTCCAACCGTGGCGATCAGCCCGGCCTTCCCCCCTAGTCTGGCCAGCTGCGACGCCACATTGGACGGAGCTCCCCCCGGATTTCTTTCATAAGCCAGAATGCCCGGCTTGGTCTCTCCGATACAGGTAAAGTCCAGCATCAGGTCGCCGATGGAAACTAAATCCAAATATTTATCATCCGTCATCTGCTACTCCCTTTCCTATTATTATTCCAGATTGGCATGGTTTTTCCGAATGAGCCCGCCGGTGAGGCCATCCATCTCCATCCGGCAGGCAACCACACCGTCCAGAATCAGTGTTAAAGCGGCTTCTGAAAAATTGCCCTGCAAGTTCCCCTTCATAAATACCTCCGCCCGGTCTTCTGGATTATTCACCTCCGGAATCGGCGGGATCGCGACAACACAATCGCAGGCCCGGGGAATTCTGGCCTCCGGATGCATGGTAAGCACCGCGGTTCTGGCCCCATGCTGTTTTGCTTTATGTACCACGTCCAAAGTCACCTGGGTATTTCCAGAACCGGACCCCACAATCAGCAGATCCCCAGGCTGAATACTGGGCGTACAGACTTCCCCGACCAGATAAGTCTCATGGCCGGTCTGCATCAATCTCATGGCAAAGCCTTTCATGGACAGCAGGCTGCGGCCCGCCCCTCCGATAAAAATCCTTCCGGCCTTTTTTATCTCCTGTGCCAGGCTATCCGTCTCATTCGGGTCAATCCCCCCGATCATCTCACAAATTGCGTTCCACTCTGCCAGTGCGGCATCTCTTGCATTCATATTATCCCTCCATTCCCAGCATTGGAAAACAAGGCTCTCGTGAAGTCCCTTCCTATCCCTGCATGATCTGTTTCATTTCAAGTACCACCGCTCTGGGATCTTCTGCCTTCGCTATAGATGATCCAACAATCACAAGATCCGGCCGATGCAAAACGGCCTTTTTTAGTGTCTCACAGTTCAGGCCACCCGCCACTGCCACTTTGGTCCTGGAAACCGTTTCCCTCAGTATTCTAAGCGGTTCCTCCGGACTGGTGCTGGAAGCCACCGATACCGCCCGATGTATGCAGATATAATCGGCGCCCATCTCATCCAGCTCCGCCCCCCTCTGCGCAATCTTATCATCTGGTACCCCCATCATGTCCACCAGGATTTCTTTTCCGTAATCTCTGGCGGCTGAAATTGCCTGCCGGATCGTATCATCCCAGGTCCTGCCCGATACGGTGGTAAGATCAGCTCCGGCTTCATAAGCCATTTTCGCGATCCCATACCCGCCGTCCATTATTTTATAGTCCGCCAGAATCTTAACTCCCTGCAGGGCTTCCTTAAAGATACGGATTGCCCCGATGGGATTGGCGTAGCAGAATGGCGTTCCAAGCTCCAGTATATCAATCAGGTCTTTGACCTCTTCCGCGACTTTAAGCCCCTGTTCCATGGTAATATCGTCCAATGCCAGCTGTAATTTCATCTTAACTTACTCCCCTTCCTCTATACACTTGCTCTTTTTTTGGTTTTCAGAGAATCCACGTATACAACAACAATAATCAGAATTCCAAGTATTACCTGCTGCCAGAACGAATTAATCCCGTTCAGGTTTAAGCCATTGCGCAGAGTAGCTACAATCAGTGCCCCGACAATTGCTCCCAGGACGCTGCCCTCACCGCCTGCCATGCTGACTCCTCCCACAACAGCAGAAAAGATACCTTCAAATTCATATCCAGTCCCCGCAGAGGACTGTACCGATACCATTCTGGATGCCAGCAGTATTCCGGCAATTCCTGCCATAATGCCTGCCAGAATAAAGGTTTTGAGGGTGACCAGTTTTACATTGATTCCTGACATGGCCGCGGCCTCTTTGTTGCTCCCAATCGCATAAACACTTCTTCCGTATGTAGTTCTCTTAAGCAGGAAAGTCAGCAGTACGGCAAAGAATGCCACAACATAGACCGGCACTGGTATCCCCAGAAGCCGCCCGCTTCCCAAAAATGACACCTTGCTCACAGCCTCCTCCGGAGCAATATTCCGGATAGAAATCGTCCCGCCGTTATTTAACAGCTTTAATATTCCCCTGTATACCCACTGCCCGCCCAGCGTGGCAATAAAGGGAATCAGGCCCAGCTTTGTCACAGCGGCACCGTTCAGGAGGCCGCACAGGGCGCTGCAGAGCACGCCGATCAGCAGTGCCAGCCACAGATTCATCTTAAAGGTGGTTAATAATATAAATACGACTCCTCCGCTTAACCCTACGATGGAGCCCACCGAAAGATCTATGCCTCCCGCGATAATTACAAATGTCATGCCCATAGCCAGCATCATATAAACCGCCGCCGACAGCAGAATCTGTGTAAAATTAGCTGCACTCCGAAAGGATGGCGTAAACAGGGAAAGGAGTATAAATATCGCCGCAAATATGCCAATGGGTCCTAAATTTGACCAGGCACTGCTGTTTTTGATTTTTAGATAGAATTCCTTCATTTCATATCCAATGCATGCCATCTGCGGCCGGGCCGCTTACAGGTTCCCCTTGGCAGATGACAACCGCCCAGTTAAAAGGCTGAAGATGGGCAGTACGCAATCTCCTTCTTTTACAATTTCCAGCCCTTTTCTATTAATCCATATCTTCGCTTCCCGTTGCATAAGCCATAATCCGCTCTGAACTGATTTCCGTTTTGTTCAGTTCAGCAGCAACCCTGCCGTCCCGAAACACCAGCACCCGGTCGCTCATACCAAGGATCTCCGGAAGCTCAGAGGAAATCATAATAATGCCGATCCCTTCATCGGAGAGCTGATTCATCAGCTTATAAATCTCATATTTCGCTCCCACATCAATTCCCCGGGTAGGTTCGTCGAAAACAAGAACTTTCGCTCCCCGCAGAAGCCATTTGGCAAGAATTACTTTCTGCTGGTTCCCGCCGCTTAAATACTGCACCTTCTGCTTCATGCCGGGTGTTTTTACAGCCAGCTTCCCGCAGAATTCCTCCGCTTTTTTTCTGACTGCCCTGTCTTTCATGATGCCGTACCTGGAGAGTTCTTTAAGGGATGCCAGGCTGATGTTGTCCTCCACCGACAGGCCCAATGCCAGGCCATCCTTTTTCCGGTCTTCGGTCATATAGACAAATCCATTTTTGATTGCCTCCGCAGGCGTCCGGAAAAGTACCTCTTTTCCATTCATGAAAATCTCTTTGTGATCTACGGGATAAGCTCCAAATATTGCCTTCATGGCCTCCGAGCGCCCGGCTCCCACAAGTCCGGAAATCCCGAGAATCTCTCCCGCCCTCAGCTCAATATGCTCCACATTCAGTTTGGACTTATATCTGACCTGGTTTGCCTCGAATATTACATCCCCTATCTTCCGGCTGTACACCGGACAAATATTTGCCATGTCCCGGCCAACCATGAGCTTGATGATCTCGTCATTGCTGGTATCTTTATAGTCCATGGTTTTAATATGTCCTCCGTCCCGGAGCACAGTAACCCGGTCTGCAATCTGCTTCAGTTCTTCCAGCCGGTGGGAGATGTAAATAATTCCTGCTCCCCGCTCTTTCAAATCCCTGATAATTTCGAAAAGATGTTCAATCTCATTGTCGGTCAGGGAGGAAGTAGGTTCATCAAAGACAATAATCTCGCACCCGGAAGATACCACCTTGGCAATTTCAATCATCTGCCGTTCTGCGATGGACAGATTTTTAACTAGTGTGGTGGGCGCGATGTCCATCTTAATAACGTCCCTGAGGACTTTCTCCGCCTCCTTTACCGTCCATTTATCATCTATAATCCCTTTTTTGTTCCGAATCCGTCCCAGAAAAATATTATTAGCCACATCCAGGTGGGGGCACACGTTCAATTCCTGGAACACTACGCCGATCTTGTGCCCGATCGCATCCAGCGCTCCTGTGATTTTAACTTCCTTCCCGTCCAGCAGAATACTCCCCTCATCTGGCTGATAAACGCCGTATAATGTTTTGATCAGCGTCGATTTTCCGGCTCCGTTTTCCCCTACCAGGGCATGCACCTCACCTCTTCGCAGATCAAAGGACAGGTTCTTTAATGCTACCACTCCTGGAAACCGCTTGGTAATATTTCTCATCTCCAATAATTCCGCCATATGGTTCCCCCTTTTCTCAAATCCGGAAATGCCTCCAATCCGGCATTTCCGGATATACTATCCTGTTAAACCGGCTATTCAATATAGTCCAGGGGGAAGAGCAGCTTCTGCATTTCTTCTTCCTGCATCTTTTCTCTAAGCACTACCGTGGAACCGGTATCATTTGTCGTCCGCTCCAATTCCTCTCCCTGTATTGCTTTCAACGCCGCTCCAAATCCCAGATAGCCCATCTGATAGGGCTGCTGAACGGTAAGTGACTGGATGATCCCATCTTCCATCAGGGCAACAGTATCATTGTTCGCGTCGAATCCGCACAGCTTGATATCACTTCGATCCAGCTGAACCAAAGCATTGGCGCATCCGGCACTGCGTACCTCGTCTATGGCAAAGATGCCTTTTAAATCCGGGTTGGACTGGACGATATCAATCACCTGAGAAGTACATAAAGACATATCTGACTCAGAATAGAGAATTCCAAGAACCTCAACATCCGGATAGGCTTCCTCCATCCGCTCTGTAAATCCCTTTGCCCTGGCCGTGTTGCTGGTACTGGACGGACCGCCCGCAAAGATATGTACTTTGCCTTTCTTACCGATCAATTCAGCCAGTGTATCGGCTGTCTTTGCTCCCGCCACTTCATTATCTGTCGCAAAGGCGGTTACGTAATCCTCGGAGGAAATCAGAGTATCCACCAGAATAACCGGTATCCCCTGGGCCTTCGCTTCCTGGCACGGAGCAATCAATGCATCCTGATCAATCGGCGAAAGTACGATTGCGTCCGGTTTTGAGTTAATTACGTCATAAAGAGTATCAACCTGAACCGAAGCTTCCTCCTGAGAGGGATATATCACTTCATAATTAATGTCCGCTTCCTTTGCAGCCTGCTCAAACCCTCCAGATACAATAGTCCAGAAATCAGCGACTCCCTTTGGCACGAAAACAATTCTGTAATCCGCTTTATCCTCTCCCTCGTTCTGTGCATTTTCATCGTTCTGTCCTCCTGGATTATCTGTCTGAACCGGTTCCGTATCCTGAGAACTGCAGCCCACAGCTGTCAAAACCATACATACTGCCATAAACAGGGCAAATAACTTCTTTTTCATGTACAACCTCCTTATTTCTTCTCACTCTCACGAAAAAGGCTGCGGCCGCCAGCCATTTTGTGCATTTGTTAATCGTCTTCATCTATTAACCTGATTAATTGATTAATCCTATTATTTCATCATTTTTTATATTCGTCAATATTAATTTATTTTTTTGTTATGATTAACAATTATTTTATAAATTTCTGTACATATTGCATAATTTATAGACAATTATCAGGGGACCGAAGTGTTTCTTGACAGATATATGTGTTTACATTAGAATATAATTAACGCAGTTAATGAATTGACCAGAATGATAGAATTTTTTACCAGAAATGGAGATTAATATGAATGTTACGTCACAAGAACAAAGTTCGGGAAAGAATATGGGTGATATGCTGGATCTTAACCGTGCCCTTATTCTCCGCTACCTGCTGCAGAATGAAGGGTGTTCCCGGGCGGAGCTGGCTAAGTATACCGGCCTGAAACAGGCTTCCATTACAAAAATAATCAAAACCTTAATCGAAAATGGAGTTGTAAAGGAGACTGGATTTTCCGCGGGACAAAAAGGCAGGCGTTCCATCGGCCTCTCTCTCTCTTATTCCAGATATCATGTTATCGGTGTAAAGTTATCCTGGAGCTGTCTGAAGATATGTGTTTATGATTTTTTGGGAAATGCTGCGGAGGAAACGCTGTCGTTTCCCTTAGAGGAACGCTTCCATCTGCATCTGATGGATTATGTAGTGGATCTGATCGACCAGCATGTACACGCGCTGCTGAAAAAATATCCGACCATACTGGCCGCAGGCTTCTCCCTCCCCGGTCCTTTTGACCCCCGGGACGGGGTGATCCTCAACAACAGGACTCCGGGAAGCCATGAAATAATCACCATACCCATCTGTGAACGCATCATGGAGCGTCTGGAACTGCCCGTCTTTTTTGAACATGACGCGAACGCCGGGGCAATGGCATATTGGTGGTTTCATCTGGGCTGCGATCCCCAGAAGGTACTTCTGCATATATTGGCCAGCGAGGGTCTTGGAGGCGGCATCATTTCCAATGGTCATACTCTCACAAATTTCGGATCAAGAAAAACGGAATTCGGGCATATCTCTGTAGATTATAACGGACGGCTCTGTCCCTGCGGCAATCGCGGCTGCCTGTCGGAGTACTGCTGTTTCGAGGCAATACAGCGCCAGATCAAAGAGCAGCTATGCCGCTTCCCCGGCAGCGTCCTCGCCCAGTACAACGAAGTTACGCCGGACCAGTTTTTTCAGGCGGTTCACGGCCATGACCCTCTGGCTTCCGGCCTGATCACTGATATGGGCAGATATCTGGGGTATGGCTTGTGCAGCTTCATAACAGAATTTTGTCCTGACATTATTGTCATCAGCGATATCATGGCGGCGGGAGGAAATCTGCTATTAGACAGCATCCACAGCGTTATTAACGAACGGCTGTCTATTTTCTTTCAGAAACCAGAGATAGTGCTTTTGGACCCGCAATATGATCTTGTACTATTGGGAGCCGCTACAACAGCTATTCACAATGTGCTGTTAAATCCTACCCGTTATATGATTAACCGAAAAGCAGAATAAAAAGCAGAAGCACCGGAAAACTGTTGTTTCCCGGTGCTTCTGCTTTTTAAATACGTCATATTCTGTTATGTTTACTTACAGTTCCTGCAGCGCTTTTATAATACTGTCGATACTCTTCTTTGTAACTACAAAACTCCGGTTACCGTCTATCTCAAGGGTATAGAAGCTGTGATCATCATAAGGAAGAAAACTCCAGTTCATCTGTGCGCCCCCATCGAGGACAATCGTAATATGCAAAATAGGATCTTCGTCCTCAACCTTCTTTTTCATTTCGCTGTCAATTTTCAGATTCAGTACCTGATTGCGGACAGAATCAAACTTCTCCAGAGAAATTTTCTTACCGTTTAAATAGTAGTCTGCCTCGTCATCGTCCTTAATCTCAGCTTTCAGGTCATAGGTTTTTCCATTGTAATCCAGTCTGTAGCCGGATACACCTGCCAGATTTCCCCCGTAGAGCGCCTTGCTTACATAAGTATACGGGTCCATCTTCAAAAAGGCGCTGGCATCGGTATCGTTAAAGGTATTCACATTGTTGGAAAGACTGGTCTTCACATAATAATAGTGGTTCTCATCCTCCCCACCGAATTCTATCGTAAAGGATTTCTTTTCTCCGTTCTCCATATAATCCAGCGTCAAAACCAGTTCCGGATCGTCAAATCCGTACTTGGAAAAATCCTTGCAGTCGTAGGCGACGCACTCGGAAAAGACAATTTTGTTGAGCCGTCCGAAAAACAGTCCTAGTTTCAGCGTATCCGCATAGACAGTACCGGCGTAAGGCGCCTCGATACTCCACATATTAAAAAGCTGATCCGCGGAATCATTCTTTTCCAGTTCCAGGACAATGTCCCCCTTCTGGTGCCAGGACAGGGCAGTCACATTATCCTCGTCAAACTGAGGCAGTGTTTCCACTGTGGTCAGCTGTCCCGGGGAGCGGTTGACACTCTCATACAAGCCTTTGTCCATCAGATAAAGTGTATCATCGTCGCCGAACGTCCCATAGCAGCCCAGATCCGCGGGATTCTCATCCCCATAATTGATCCGGACCGTCTTGCCCTTCTTTAATGTCACCTCCAGAACCAGTCTCGGATCTGCCAGCCCGAACTGGCTGATGTCGGCATCCTCCACCTTCTTCTTGGCAATGACCTCCGTTAGTCCATTTAAAATCTCTGTAACCTTCTTTTGCTCCAGAACAGCGTCCGGGGTATTCTTATTCACCCACACATCCTGCTCTTTCTTGAGCTCAACCGGATCTTCCCCGGTCCGCCGGTAAGTTATCTGCTCTATATCTTCCGGAGCAATCCGGGCTAAAATAATTCCTTTCGCGGACTCCTCTTTCTTTGCTTTAAACACAGAAGCTCCGATATAGATGCCAACCACCGCTACCAGAACAACCAGCAGAAGAACCAGATTTCTCTTTCTCTTTTGCTTTAAGGTTGCCATTATCTTCTCCTCCTTTTAATCCAGATCACCAGACCAGAAGCAATAAAGATCAGCGGAATCACACCTACCACAATAATTGCCCAGGCCGTTACCTGGTTGCCGGTTGTGACAACATACTGCTGTTCCAGAGTTCTGACCGGGATAGAAAGACCTGCGCTGCCTCCCGTCATATAGGAAATGATACTGGTTGTAAATTCTGCATTGCCATACTGCCCGCCTGCCAGAATGGTATCAGAGAGGAAATAGCTGGTGGACATCACCCACATTTTCCCTGTCTTCCCATCCACGGTTTCTTCCGCGATAAAGGACAGCTTGAACGGGCCGTCCACATCGCCCTCTTCTTTGGCAGTCGTCTCAGATTTTGTATTCTTCTTTAAATATGCTTTGTCCGACGTGTAAAGCAATGTCTTTAAGGATACAGAAGAGCGCACCGTATCAAGCTCCTGCAGTCCTTCCGAGAACGGAACGATCATCGTCTGTCCGTCGGAAAACACCTTGGCAATCGACTCATGGAACCCTACCTTCGGTAGCAGATAAGTCGGATAGGAGCCCTGATAGTATTCCGGGTCCTCAATAATGACGCCCGGTTCAATTCGCATGCCATAATATTCTAACAGGCTGTCCAGATTCGGCGTTTCCTCTGTTGTATACTGAAGCAGGAAAATCACATTTCCGCCATTTTCCATATACTCTTTGATCCGGTCCGCCTCATCCTTGGATATATCATAGGAGATACCATTAAAGAGCAGAATGTCGCAGTCCTCCGGTATCGTGGAATCCACAAACATATTCAGGTTTGCCAGTTCAATATTCTGTTTGGATAATGTTGCCTTGATGGACTCGCCCAGAGCTGTCTCTCCATGGCCTCCCACATAGTACATTTTAGGAACATTGGTCGCCGTAACCCTCTGCAGCGCCGCCGTGATCTGTCCTTCTACATCCACACCGTTTACTTCAACATCCACGGTGGTATTTTTGTAGGTCAGCATATCATCATAGTCCACATATTTATATGCTCCCGTGTTTTCATTAACCACGATAACACTGTCGGATTTTACTTCTGCGTCGGTGTAATCTGACGCGAAATTAGGATACAGAACCGGGTCTTTCTGTACTACTTTGATTTTACTGGACAGGGAATTGTACTTGTCCACGATCTTCTTAATTGTATCCGCTTCCATTCCCTCCTGGGCGATATAATAGATCGTGATATCGTCTGTAATTCCCTTCGCCACCTCTTTTGTGGCATCGGTCAGAGTAAAGATGGAATTGGCACTGACATCCAGCTTCAAATCCAGTTTGCCCACCGCCAGATTTACAATGAGTACAATAACGATCACCGCAGCCATCATAATGGTACTGTAGGCACCGGAACGGAAATTCCGGCTCTTTACATTATACTGTCCGGAAGAAGTTGCTTTGGTATTTGGTGCTTCAATCTGCTCCCGGTCCTTCTGGTTCCCGGAGCCTTTTTTCTCAGATAACGCCATACTCTCTCCTCCCTCCTAATTCCATCTTCTCTTCTTGATGGTCTGAACCGTCAGGAACCAGAAGACGAACATAAGACTAATATAGTAAACGACAGATGCCAGATTCAAAATTCCAAGACCAAACTCACTGTAGCGCTCCAGCAGAGAAAACCAGTTTAAGAGCTTTACAACCAGGCCGTCATAAAAGCTTGGTTTAAATAAATACAAAGCGGTCAGAATCACCTCGCCCACACCGGCGATAATAATAGACACATTGATGTTCTTCATCAGCAGATAACTGATAATCGCTATCAGGATCAGAAGACCGCTCATAATCAGCCATCCGGCAAAATTGCCTGCCGGGATCATGCCGATAATAAACTGGATCAGATAAGTTACAAGAAAAACCAGGAACGAAACAACCGCCGCAATCACCTGGCTTTCCGTTGTGGACGAAATAAACATTCCGATTGCCAGATAGGCGCCGCCAAGCAAAGCAAAACCAAAAATATTCGCATAGGCCAGCGGGAAGTCCACATTGCCGAACTGGCTCAGTATAATCGGATACAGGCAAATCACACCGATAACAATTAAGTACAGAGTATAAACGGCGAAAAATTTACCGGTGATAATCTTCTCGATGGTAATAGGAGAAGTATATAACAGCTGATCTGTCTTGGATCTGGTTTCTTCCGCAATCATACGCATCGTAACAGTAGGAATTAATATAATAAACAGAAATGCCACCGACTGCAGAACATAGTCGAAATTGGCATAGCCGGCCCTCAGGTTGTAGGACACAAAGTAAATACCCACAACGATCAGAAAGAGTGCAATAAATACTACGCCGATCATAGAAGTAAAATAAGACCGAAGTTCCTTTTTATAGACCGCCCACATTTATGCTTCCTCCTTTTCCGGTTCATTTCCGGACTCTTCCGGATCTTTCAGATTTTTTGCTTCTGCTCCATCCATGGAAGTGGTCAGCTTAATGAAGACATCCTCCAGAGACATTTCCCGAAGATTCATCCCGTAAATCGGAACATTCGCGCCGGCAAAGGCATAAAATACCTTTTCCCTCACATCCGTATCTTCCTGGGCGTAAATATGGACATACAGCAGGCCCTCTTCCTCATCGGGCTCCGTCTCCACGCTGACAATCTCCGCGATGGAAGCCAGAATGTTTCTTACCGTCTCCTCATCCGCTTTCACGGAAACATCCAGGCTGTTCGTCCCGGACAAATGTCTCGCCAGATTCTTCGGTGTATCCCTGGCGATTAACTTGCCCTGATTAATAATCATAACCATGTCGCACACCGCGCTTATTTCCTGCATAATATGAGAGCTCAATATAACTGTATGGTTTTTACTTAAGTTTTTAATCAGATCCCTGACTTCAATAATCTGATTTGGGTCAAGGCCAACCGTGGGCTCATCCAAAATAATGATCTCCGGATTGCCTATCATGGCTCCGGCTATCCCCGTACGCTGCCGGTACCCCTTGGACAGATGCTTGATCAGACGGTTCTGGTAGCTGGTAATCTTGGTCAGCTCCATCGCCTCCGCCACGCTTCTGTTTTTCTCGGCCTTCGGCACGCGCTTTAAGTCCGCCACAAACAACAGGTATTCCTTCACCGTCATATCCACATAAAGAGGCGGTATTTCCGGCAGATACCCGATATTTTTCTTTGCTTCCTCCGGCTCGTCCAGAATATTGTGCCCATCTATCGTAACCGTTCCTTCTGTCGCCGATATATAGCCGGTAATAATATTCATTGTCGTGGATTTACCGGCTCCGTTCGGTCCCAGAAAGCCGAGAATCTGTCCCTTCTCTACGGTAAAGCTCAGATGGTCCACTGCATAATGATCTCCGTACTGCTTCACCAAATTCTCAACTTGAATCATTGTTATCCTCCATTCCGAAGCGTTTACGCCGCTTACAAACACCGGCACGCTCTGCGCACCGTCTTTCTGGCAAGGAATTTGTGACGCTTCGGCACAAATCCTTCATTTCTTTATTCGCTGTCAGATACCCGCTCCGCATCGTACCGGCACCTGAACCAATTCTATACTAGCAACATAATAAAGCATATTTGCGAAAAATTTGTGAACGCTTAACTTCTGCTATACTCTTTTGTGCGCTGATGCAGCATCGGTACCGAAAAACCGCCTAATTGCGGCCGAACTCGGAAAGCTCAAGCCCCTCGTTCCGCTCCAGCACCGTCCTGATACTCCAGGGATGCACAAATATCAACAGCGGATTTCCTTTCAGATCTCTTATCTTCTTCGTATCCGTCGTCACACTCAGACTGTCCACGTCAATTTCTTTATTCTCAATCCAGCGGATATGCTCATAGGGCAGCGGGTCCAGTCGGATCTCCACATTATATTCGGATTCCAGCCGGTATTTGAGCACATCAAATTGCAGGACACCCACAACTCCCACGATGATCTCTTCCATCCCAGTATTAAACTCCTGGAAAATCTGAATCGCACCTTCCTGGGCAATCTGGTTAATTCCCTTGATAAACTGCTTCCGCTTCATGGTATCCATCTGACGCACCCTTGCAAAATGCTCCGGCGCGAACGTAGGAATCCCTTCAAACTCTATGGTCTTTCCGGTACAGATCGTATCCCCGATAGAGAAAATACCTGGATCAAACACTCCGATAATATCCCCCGCATAAGCCTCTTCCACGTGCTTGCGCTCCTGGGCCATCATCTGCTGGGGCTGGGACAGACGGATCTTTTTGCCTCCCTGCACATGCTGCACTTCCATGCCCGCCTCAAACTTGCCGGAACAAATTCTCATAAACGTAATCCTGTCCCGGTGGGCTTTATTCATATTCGCCTGAATCTTAAATACAAACGCGGTAAAATCCTCCTGGAACGGATCTACCAGGCCTTCCTTTGACAATCTGGGCAGAGGAGTCGTCGTCATATCCAGAAAATGATTTAAAAATGTCTCCACGCCGAAATTGGTCAGAGCCGATCCAAAAAATACCGGAGACAGCTTTCCCCGCTGCACCTGTTCCAGATCAAACTCCTCACTGGCTCCATCCAGCAATTCAATTTCCTCCGCCAGCTTCGCATGCAGCTCTCCCGTAATCAGCTCATCAAGTCCCGGATCACCCAGCTCCGCCTCAATCGCCTCAATTTCCTTCTGTCCGTTATTGGCGGCCAGAAAACGGGTAATCTTCTTTGTCTGCCGGTCATAAACACCCTTAAAGCTCTTGCCGGAACCGATCGGCCAGTTAATCGGGCATGTCTTAATGCCTAAAATCTCTTCGATCTCATCCACCAGCTCAAATGGGTCGTTCGCTTCCCGATCCATCTTATTAATAAACGTAAAAATCGGAATGTGCCGCATCACACAGACTTTAAACAGCTTAATCGTCTGCGCCTCAACGCCCTTCGATCCGTCGATCACCATCACAGCGGAGTCTGCCGCCATCAGGGTACGGTACGTATCCTCGGAGAAATCCTGATGCCCCGGCGTATCCAGGATATTAATACAATAATCTTTATAGTTAAACTGCAAAACAGAAGAAGTAACCGAAATCCCCCTCTCCTTCTCTATCTCCATCCAGTCCGAAACCGCATGTCTGGCGGCCTTCCTGCCTTTCACCGAACCGGCCAGATTAATAGCGCCGCCGTAAAGCAAAAACTTCTCGGTCAGAGTCGTCTTACCTGCATCCGGATGAGAGATAATTGCAAATGTCCGTCTTCTCTTTATTTCTTCCTTTAAATTCCCCAAAATAAGTCCTCCTAGATATGAGTCAAAAATCGTCTGCGACGAGTGAAAATCTGCTGCGCAGAGTGAAAGTCGCTTCGCGAGTGTTTTTCTTCTATATTCAAGTATTTCCCTTTTTTAGCAACAAAGTGGGCAAACCCTCAACAACTCCGCATTTCACTCATGAGAAGTTTGCACACTTTGCGCGCCGAGCGTGGTCAGCTTAGCTGACATTCTCATATCACGCGAGTGCGCATCCCGCGGAGCGTTTCAATGATATAGGAAGCACAGCTGCCTATATCATGAAAAAAGGGCACCGTTTTGATTTTATTATAAAGTGCTGGGAATTGCAAGAAATAAGACAAAGGAATAATGAAGAGCGAAGAATGAAGAACGAATCAGGGCTATTACTTATATATTAATGTTACTCTTTTCTTCTTTATTGGATTTTGCTGTTTTGATAGATGCAATTAACAGCCTTTTAAGTTCCAGACATGAATTCTTGAGTTGATGATACTGATCGTATTCTTTCAGATATTTCTGCTTTTTCTAATAAAATAAGCCAGTATTCTGTCTCAGATGCTTCCTTTAAAGCAATATGCATCTTACTAATAAAATCTGCTCTGCTTATGGCGTACTTGGCTTCATAAATATTAGCACCAATACTCGTACCACTTCTAAGAAACTGTTTCGATAAAACAAATTCCTTCTTATCAATCAAAAACCTGTATAAATCAATCACCTGCTCCGCAAAAGCAAGTGATTTTTCACTAAGGTAATCTCTTCCAGCCCTCTCAATCACCTCCATTTATAGAGAACATTACAATTTAAATTCTTCCTTTCCGTTCTTCACTATTCACTATTCACTTTTCCTTGCCCTTCCGTTCTTCATTCTTCCCTAATCGCTGCCCTTCCGTTCTTCACTCTTCATTATTCATTCTTCCTTATCTCTCTACCTTCCCGCTGCCTTCCTATATTCTTCTTTCCACTTTGCGATTGTCTCGTCGATATTCTCATAGGAGGGCTCCTGGTTTTTAATATAGTCCGGGAGCACGTTATCCGCAAGTTTTACCGCTTCCTGATAAGCGCCCAGGGAGACCGGATCTTCGTTGTTCTGATAGGCTTCCTGGAATTCTTTCGCAGCCTGATGAAAGCTGCCGGTATAGAGATGAGCCACCGCCAGATTGTGTTTCAGGTTTCCATATTCTTTCAGACGCAGGGAGGCAGCCTCCTCACCTTTTAATATATTTTCATATTCCATGGCCGCCAGCGTATATTTTCCATGCGACAGATAGTTATCCCCTTTCATTTTCCGTTTTTCCATGGGGGTATAGTCTTCCATCTTCTGCATGAGATAGACCGTATTCTTCACTTCATTTTCCGTGTAATAATCACAGGCGCCGAGAATTGTACCGACCAGTTCCTCCAGAAGGTTTTCTTTTTCCTTCTGATCCTTCTGGTGACGCAGCCTGGCTGCCAGCTTATCTTCCTTCAATTCCCGTTCCAGCCAGGAAAACAAGGTCTCGTCGAAGGAGTCTGCCTCCATCACATAAATATTCTGATAAATACCGTAGCAAAGCTCTTCCAGCGTATAGACATTCCGGTTGATCGGCTTGAAAAAATATGGCTGCTTTGCGATTGGACCGCTGCACAGAATTACTTTGCCCATCAGGCTCCCTCCTTTCCTCTGATCCGTATTACCTCTGTCCACATCTGCTCGGTTGCCGGGTAAAATTCCCCGAAGCCCTGGTCTTCAATCAGAATCGCAAGTTCATCTTTTTCCGAGTAAGTAAGTTTGATCTGTACCCTTGTCATTTTCCGGGGCCTTTTTTCCAGTCCGGGAAGGGGTATTGCGACTGTTCTGCGCTCTCCGGTGAGTATGTTATTCAGGATAAATTCTACAGACTCCACGTCATCCAGAATCACACAGTACTCTTTCTCCACCTCAAACCAGTTCACGCCTGCGTCGCAGAGAATGACTTCTTCATTTTTCCCTTTATAGAATACAGAACACAGGATTTCATTCACGGTCATATCCTCTGTCAGATACAGGATATCATCCGAACCGGTTCCATTTTCCAGATCCAGGGCATAGTAACAGGCCCCGGCCGCAAATAAATTCTGCCCCAGAAATACTCTTCTGCCCACGCAGAGCTTCGTCAGACAATCCGCTGCCCACTCTCCCTCAAATCCGCTGCCCACCGCGTATACCGTGCTGATCATCTGCCGGTACATAGCCTGCTCCGCAAGATTGGGGAACGCATAAGAAATTTTATTTTTCTCAAGCCGCAGGCTGAAGGGAATCTGCCTGGAATAGTCGGCTGTCTCCAGAGCAGCCAGAATCGGCCTCCTCTTTCGGTTTATACTGGTCTGATAATAAAGCAGTCCTTCTTCCTTATATTCAAACATGGCCACGTTACCGGACCATAATTCTCGTTTCTGATGAAGGGCATAATACTGAAAGCTCTGCCCGTGGCTGCTGATTGTAACCCTGTCTTTGAGCAGTCCCATCTTAGCCAGCGCTCTGGTCACACACCGTACAAGAGGAAGCTTTAATTCCGGAATCGTGACAACAAGCTTCTCAATATACTCTTCCGGAAAACGCTGCTTTAACAGCAGAAGCAGGCGGCGCAGGTATTTCTCCATCAGTTCTTCCGGCTTAAATGCCACGTCATAGATCAGGGTATCTTCCTCCGACAGCGCCTTTTTTAGCATATCGGTGACAGCGATCCCCTCTTCTTCCTCCTGGCAGGTAAGCGCTGCCTGGCCGTAAAGCCACTCTTTTGTCTGCTCCTTCACTCCTACTGCGGTAGGTATAAGCAGCTCATCATCCGGCCCGATTGATTCCGGCTCATTTGTTTTTCGATTGTAATAACAAAGCTGGGAGCAGTGATAATCCAGATCCAGTCCCACCAGAAGAGTTCTCAATTCGCTCATATCCATACCCAACGAAACGCAGGTCTCCCCGCGATACCGCCCCATTCTCCAGGTGGAAAGAAAGGGCAGCGCCGATTTCCTTTCTCTTTCACTTCTTTCACACCCGCCGCCGGGTTTTAACCCTCGGCAGTTCTGTTTCCATCCGCTACAGCAATTTGAATTTCTCCCGGAGCAGCCGGCACATAGCGCTGTATTCCTTCATAAGTACCCGCACCTGCCCTTCTCCGGTATGTTCTCTTGCCCATGTAAGGCGATTTAATGCATGGTACAGGCTCAGTTCCGCGTCTTCCTCGTAACTGTCGGGAATCAGCTGCCATACTTCCCTGTCCTCAGGCTCCCGCCCCTCCTCCAGAATATAATAGGAAAGAACTTCATCCTGAAACAGCACAAACTCTTTAATGAAGATACCTTTATACATATGAGGAATTTCTTCTTCTGTAAATTCCTCCTGATCCCCGATCCTGTAATAAATCATCACATGTTTTCTGGGGTTCGCATGGTACTCCACATAATATTTCTGACAGATCGACGCAGGAATTTCCACCCTGCCCTTTAAATCCTTGAAAAACGGAAAAATGATTCCCTGATCAACAAACTCTTCAATCCATTTACCCACGGTCCTGGCATCCTCAATCGGGAGTATGTTCTGTCTGCCGAACCACTTAATCACCGCCAGCTTACCGATCTCATTTTCTTCGTAAAGCAGGGTATCCTTGATCATTTCGAACAGTTCCTTGCTTTCTCCCCGGTCGTAGTAGAGATACCGGAAGCTGTAATAGCAAAGGAATGATTTTACCAGCTTCGGATCTGGCTTGCCGCTGTGATACCGCAGAAAGAGAGGGACTATTTCATCGATTCCTTCCTCGGTAAACAGTGCCCGGACGATTCTGTCCTCCGCTGTCAGTTCCTTTTTAACCGCCGCCGCTCTTCGGGGCAGATTCAAGGTGAACTGCTCCCCTTCTTCCTCTGTTTCTACAGCCAGCTTCTTAATGTTCAGTACCTGTTGAAGCTGATACAGAGACGGGTCTGCAAACCGCTCGCCATTTTCATTTTCCAGCAAAATGTAAGTATCTTTTTCATTTTGTATCCAGGCCTCTCCCTTAATCAGCGATACCGCATTTTCGGAAGCCGGAGAAACCGTTATGACGTCCCTGAACTTTCTGCTTTTACAGGTTATTTCTACCCTGCGCTGCATCTGAGCCAGCTGATTGACAATCCGCCGGTTTCCCATATTTTCCTCATACAGCAGTTCATAGAGCAGAGGCATCTTCTCATGCATCACTTTTTTATCAAACTGTGTCTTCGTAAAGACCGTAATCTGCTTTTTATAATCGTCATAAGTAGCCGGCAGCAGCGCCCGGTTCTGAATAATATTGTCATACAGGCAGGCCTTCTTCCGGTCTGACAGCCGGCAGTCATAGGCAAAATAAGAATACACGGACGCGTCATAGGGAATTTTCCGGTCTTCGCTCACCGTATTCATATAGAATTCGTACAGTCCGTTGATTTTCAGTCCCTGTTCTACCGCCAGGTCAAACCAGCGAAAATATTTTCCTTCTGCCCGATTGCCCCAGATCAGCATCGTACAGATAGAAGTCAGGATATCCGGTTCCTCATATCTCTCATAAAGTTTCATCAGGTTAGAGAGAAGACGCTTATTAAATGTCTTGGTACGGCTGGCAATATAACAATACTGCATAGCCGTATCCCTGGATAGAAACTCATATTTCATAGCCCAGTTTATTACCTGCAGCTCAAAACGATCCGGTTTCATCAGCAAATATGGGTTCTCATTCAGCGTTTCGGCAGCTTCACAGTATAACATCGGGCTGGTACATCCGTCTTTGAAAATCTTCTGCACCTCGTGCAGCTTCAGTTCCGGCTTCTCCGTATACTTGGAGTCCAGCTGAAACAAAAACCACAGAAGCAGAGGGTGGGGCAGCTGAAAATGATAATAGCCGTCGATAATCTCCGCGGCCTCCGCGGAATTCGCCTCATCCTGCAGAAATACCGCTTTCAGATATAAGTAGGCACAATAGTGCAGCGGTTTGTACTTTTGCAGCACTTCATCATTTTTACCAAGGATGGAGAACATCTTTTCAACATAGGTTGTTCTTCCAGCCACCTGGTTCATATGGATCTCCAGCAGGTCAACCGTCTCGTCTTCCTGATAGCGACTCATCTCAGAAATCACGGACCGGAGACCCTCCACATAGGCCTCCCGGTCAATTCTGCCCATCCTGAAACTCAAGTACAATTTCTCCAGGGTAACAAAATACCGGTGCATCCTTCTCTCCGGCATCTTTTCCTGATCAGCCGTAATATGCACATTCACAGGCACACGTATCATTTTTTCCGCTGTAATAAAACGGAGGCAGCCGGTATGGCTCCCCGGCGAAAGCCTGCAAGGATCAATCACGAATTTAAAGGTATATTCGCTGCTGAAAAAATGTTCCGTCCTGATCTTATTCTGTGTTAACCGGAGGAAATCCCCCTCCGCTTCAACCCTCAGGCTCCCCAGTCCCCAGGTATTCCTGCTGATTGTAATACTCTCCTCAAAAGGGTCCCGGACATCTGTGTACTGCAGAATCTTATTCTCTATTTCAAATTTAAGCGGTTCCTTCAAATGCAGGGCGGTCAGGAATTCCTCCATCGCCCTTCCCTTCATCTTATTCTTCATCAGGCCGTCATAAAGGGGACGGTACTCCGGATGATCGTAAAAAAAGACTCTGGCAAATTCATCAGATGTAAAAATGGAAACCGCCTTTGCGTTATTTTCCTCCGCCAGCACGGCAAATTCTTCAAGGGTCCTGATTTCACTGCCCTCCCAGTTTAGAAAAGGCTTGCATACCATGATGCAAACCGGAAGGCTCAATATACCACAATTGGATACAATCCGGATCACACCCTTTTTTTCTCCGACCTGGCTGTCCAGATCTGCGGCGAAAGAAAAGGAAATCACATTGCTGATTCCCTGAAATCCGTCATAGGGAAAGGACAGGAGCGCATCCTCCGATTCCTGCTCCAGGAGTCCCTTCATCTCTATTCCGTCCTGATTATAGATAATGAAATTGCTTTTATACTTCTGTCCGGCCTGCACACGGAAGCTCAGCGAGTCTACCAGTTCACCGTTTTGTTTTACCAGTATCTTCGGCCGGTCATATTCAAATATCCCTCTGCGGTATCCCCTGATCTTTTTCTCCATGGCTGCTCCTTTGTGCTGCTTGCAATTTCAAGAAAAAACTTTATAATAATTATAGCACTGAATCGGCCTGTATTTCAACATTTCCTGTCGATTTGCCGGGCAATTGGTCGAACTGCAAGTCATAAATACAGGAATGCTCCGTCTATTTACAAAAATTGGATCTGGCAGACCTGTGCCAGGACTCGTGCACACAAATAATAGTCAGCTCTTTGTCTGCCGGCGGCAGCGGAAAGAAGGTTTAAGTATCATGGAACACAAAGACCATTTTCATGGAAGTGATTTAGAATTAATCGAGAAAACCTATGGAATCCCAAAGGAGGACATTACCAGCTTTTCTGCAAATGTGAATCCCCTGGGTGTTTCCTTCGCGCTCCGCAAAACGCTGGCGGAACGGATTGACGTGATTACCGGATATCCGGACAGGGAATATACCTCCCTGCGAAACTGTATCGCGGGCTATGCCGGGACAGTCCCGGGACGCGTTATCGTGGGAAACGGTTCTACAGAACTGATCTCCCTCTTCATTCAGATTAACGCTCCGAAAAAGGCATTGATTATCGGCCCCACCTATTCGGAATATGAAAGGGAGGTCTCGCTGGAAGGCGGACGTTCCCACTATTTCCCGCTGGACGAAAAAGATAACTTTGAATTGAATCTGGATGCCCTTAAGCAGGAATTAACATCGGATGTAGATCTGCTCATCATATGCAATCCCAATAATCCCACCTCCTCGCGTATCACCCGCTCGACGATGCGTAAGGTTCTGGACATCTGTAAAGTCAAAGGTATCTTTGTCATGGTGGATGAAACATATGTGGAATTTGCGGAAGATATGGCAGAAATCACCTCTGTACCTCTGACAAATTACTATAATAACATTTTGATTCTGAGAGGCGTGTCCAAATTCTTCGCAGCGCCCGGCCTCCGGCTCGGTTATGCCATCTGCGGCAACGAAGATCTGATCCGGGAAATCAACCGCCGGAAAAATCCCTGGACCATCAACAGTCTGGCCGTTGTGGCAGGGGAAATTATGTTCTTCGATCAGGATTATATCCGCCAGACCAAAGAACTCATTCACAAGGAGCGCTGCCGTATCCTGGAAAGGCTTCATTCCTGCCCGAATATAAAATGCTATCCCCCATCAGCCAACTTCGTGCTGGTGAGAATACTCAGAGACGACATAACAGCGATGGACTTATTCGAAGCAGCTATCCGGAAAGGGCTGATGATCCGCGACTGTTCTACCTTCCCGTTTCTGGACAGTCATTACTTCCGGTTCTGCTTTATGAGTCCGGAGAAGAACGACGAGCTGCTGGATGTAGTGCTGGGAGCACTGAAATAATGAAAAGGGAAGAGAGAAGAATGAAGAACGGAATTCTTCAAATTTTGAAAGCGGAGAAAGAATACATCTTTCTCCGCCTTCTTTTCACTATTCCTTATTCATTATTCCTTCATCTTAACGATCTCTTTCCGTTATTCATTCTTCATTATTCACTCTTCATTCTTCCCTGTTCACTCTTCCTTCATCTTAACGATCTCTTTCCGTTATTCATCCTTCCTTATTCACTCTTCATTATTCCCTCTTCACTCTTCCTTCATCTTAACGATCTCTTTCCGTTATTCATTCTTCATTATTCACTCTTCCTTCTTCATTACTCTCATTTTTCCCCAATCACACACATCTGCTTCTTATCGCTTATAATGGCCTCCGCCTTACTGTAACCGGCGGCCAGCAGATCCCGTTTCATGGACTCGTCTGTTGGAACGGTAAACCCGGCGATCCGCTCATAAGTTTCCCATTCTTCTGAGTTGTCCTCATCTTTGATTGAATTAAAGATCAGAAGAATTTTCCCGCCCGGTTTTAAGGTTCTGCGTATCTCAGCCAGGTCATTGATCTGATCGGGCCAGAAATAATAGGTTTCCACAGCGGTCACCACATCAAACATATCATCCGGGAACGGCAGTTCCGAGACGCTGCCCCACTGTATTTTCACCCGGCCTTCTTCTACAGAACGGGCATTAAATTTCTTCGATTCTTCTACCGATAATTCCGAATAATCCACACCATATATGGTTCCTTCGCTGACAATCGCTGCAAGCTTAGAAATCGTATTTCCGCCGCCGCACCCCACATCCAGCACAGTATCATTCGGCCGGAATTCCACCTTTGTAAGGCCCCATTCCGTCACCTCATTGTGATCCTGGTTCATGGCATCAATCATTTTCTTGCCCCATTCTCCCTGGGGTTTCGCAGCATTTAATACCAGTTCTTCTTCTCTCATTGCCCTTTTCTCTCCTGATTCTGATTTTTTCTGCAGATAAAAAATAGAACTCACTAACAGAAGGAAAATGCGCCTAACGGCGCATCTTCCTTCCGAATATCTATTATAATGATAGCGGTTACTGTTTTTAATGTCAAGCCACTATTGTTATGATTACTTAAACAGCCAGGATAACAAATTATATTTTCCAAAAATACACACCGCAATCAGAGAAACTGTTGCCATAATTTTAATCAGGATATCCAGGGACGGACCAACCGTATCTTTTAACGGATCACCAATGGTATCACCTACAACGGCTGCGCTGTGGGCTTCCCCACCCTTCTTTTCCCCTTTCAGGCTTCCAGACTCAATGAATTTCTTCGCATTATCCCAGGCGCCGCCTGCATTTGCGGTAAAGAGCGCCAGCATAATTGCTGAGATTGTCGCACCAATCAGGACGCCGCCCACAAAGTCGGCTCCAAATAGGAATCCACTGACCAGGGGAGTCGCAATTGAAACTACAACCGGCATTTTCATTTCCGCAAGAGCTCCCTTGCTGGATATCTCGATACAACGGTTATAGTCCGGTTTTACCGTTCCCTTCATAATTCCAGGTTTCTCTTTAAACTGTCTTCTGACTTCATCTACCATATGGCCTGCACTCTTTGCCACAGCCTTGATCAGCATGCCGGAGAACAGATAAGGCAAAACCGCACCCACGAAGGCACCCGCCAGAGTCAGGCTGTTGACGATATTCAGTTCCGGCTGGAGCGCGTTCGTCCCGGCTCCCTGGGTATGAATAAAGGATGCCAGCAGCGACAATGCCGCCAGGGCTGCAGAGCCAATAGCAAATCCCTTGCCTACCGCAGCCGTAGTATTGCCTACAGAATCCAGCTGGTCCGTAATGTGTCTGACATCTTCATCCAGTTCGCACATCTCACTGATTCCGCCCGCATTATCTGCAATCGGCCCATAGGTATCCACGGAAACGGTAGCCGCTACAAAGGAAAGCATGCCTACTGCCGCCATAGCCACACCGTACAGTCCGGCCAGGGCATTTGCAGCAATCGTAGTCGCCGCCAGAACCAGTACCGGGAAGAAAGCAGATTTCATGCCCAAGGCAAGACCGGAGGTAACAACCAGCGCAGTCCCTTCTTTCGCCGTATTGGCCACCTCTCTTGTGGACTTATAGTCATAGCTGGTATAGTACTCCGCCAGAAGTCCGATAACAATTCCGGCCACGATACCTACCACCGCACTGAACCAGGGTGACAGAAAACCGCATTGAAAGCCTATCGAACTAAGATCGCCCGCAGACATCTGCCTGAACACCAGCCAGGTTATAATGCCGCCTCCGGCAATGGTAAGAAACGCGCTGATGAACAGCGACGTATTTAACTCCTTATGGGGATTTTCACTCTGCTTTTTAAAGATTACGTATGCAATACCCAGCACACATGCCACCAGGCCGGCCGCCGCAAAGTAAACTGGATAGATAACCAGTTTTGATATCATCGCATCAGAGATAGGGGCGGCTCCCGCAGCCTCTCCGCTTCTGGTAAACATAAACGTATAAACGCAGAAAACAACGCCGGAAACAATAGCACCTACAAAGCTTTCCAGCAGATCACTTCCCAGACCGGCAACGTCGCCTACATTGTCGCCCACATTATCTGCAATGGTTGCCGGATTCCGGTAATCATCCTCCGGGATACCTACTTCCGTTTTTCCCACCAGATCAGCCCCCATGTCGGCAGCCTTGGTATAAATACCGCCGCCCACACGATTGAACATAGCCACAATGGAACAGCCCAGGGCATAGGATGTAACGCTCATGGCAAATGGAATAAAACTGATGCCCAGCCAGTTCGTCTTGTTTAACATAAGCATCTCCGGGCTCAGCTGATTCAGTCCCATTCCGAAGATAAGATACACCAGCAGCAGCCCCAGAAGGGCAAAACCGGCGACGCACAGGCCCATAACGCTGCCGCCCTGAAATGCCACCTTCAGTGTTCTCCCTATTTTCTTCGTCTCCCTGGCCTCGTTAGAAACGCGTACATTGGCTATCGTTGCGATCTTCATCCCAATATAGCCCGCAAGTGCACTCATGATGGTCCCGATCAGGAATGCACAACCCGCATACCAGCTGATCAGTATCATCAGCAAAGCTGTAATACCTGCAACGGCAAAAGCGATAATCCTGTACTCATTCCTCACAAAGGTTTGAGCCCCCTCGTGAATGATTCCCGCCACTTCCGCCATCTTTTCCGTACCTTCTTTTCTCTTTTTGACGGCAAAATAATTAAAGCAGGCAAACGACAGAGCCAGAATTATTGCTACGATCAGCAATGCAATCATAATGTTCATCTCCCTCCAAATAGTCCGGCATTTATCCCCATGCCGGTTAAACTTTGTGCAAGTTGCCAGACAAATGGCCATCTTGCCATAACCCTTTGGATATTATTATAGTACTAAATTGTTAATATTGCCATATCTTTTCAAATTGTCAGAATAAATATTTGTTATGAGATCATTATTCTTTCTTCTGGCTGTATCAGCGTATGGATAAAAAATCTGACATAAAAAAAACAGGATATCTTTCCGCTCTTTACAGCGTTATGATGATCCTGTTTCTTCTCATTCTATTATAGGTAATCAGCGTATTCTCTCTGGAAAACCAATTTTCTTCTGCACCTTGCGCAGTGTCTTATTGGCCAGATAGTTTGCTCTCTCAGCATTATTTTTAATGATACCGTCAAGATATGCCTTATCCGCTGCGATCTGTGCACAGCGCTCCTGCAATGGCTTAAGAACACTTACAACTGCCTCTCCAACCGCCAGCTTAAACTCTCCATAGCCTTTTCCGTCAAATTCCCGTTCAATTGAAGCAGAATCCTTGCCGGTTACAGCGCCGAAAATATTCATCAGATTCTGAATGCCCGGCTTGTCATCGGAATAAATCACTTCGCTGCCGGAATCGGTAACGGCACGTTTGAATTTCCGGATCACCGTATCCGGATCATCCATCAGATAAATACTTCCGTTCGGATTCTCATCTGATTTGGACATTTTCTTCTCAGGCTCCTGGAGACTCATAATTTTCGCTCCTACCTTGCCGATATATGGCTCCGGTATGGTAAACACATCCCCATAAATTCCGTTAAAACGAGCCGCAATATCTCTGGTCAGCTCCAGATGCTGCTTCTGGTCCACACCCACCGGCACCACATCGGCCTGATAGAGCAGGATGTCCGCCGCCATTAAAACCGGATAGGTAAAAAGCCCGGCATTGATATTGTCAGCATGCTTTGCAGACTTATCTTTAAACTGTGTCATACGGCTCAGCTCGCCCATATAGGTGAAGCAGCTTAAAATCCAGCTCAGTTCCGCATGGGCAGGAACGTGCGACTGATAATAAATTATATTTTTCTCTGGGTCCAGACCCGCGGCAATATAAAGTCCCAGCAGAGCTCTCGCTCTCTTGCGCAGTGTTGCAGGGTCCTGTCTGACCGTGATGGAGTGTTCATCTACAACACAAAATAAGCAGTTATATTCTTCATTCAGGCCCACCCAGTTTTTCAGCGCCCCCAGATAATTTCCAAGAGTCAGATTTCCGGTCGCCTGCATTCCGCTGAACAGCATTTTTTCTCCGTTTAACATTCCAAATCCCAAACCTTTCTTAACCAGGCCTGCCGCCCGGCTTTTCTGTCATATCCTGATCTTCTCGTAGTTTATCACAGAAAAGAAGGCAAGTAAAGTAGATTCCCGGCGCCGGTACTGCACCGATTTAGAAGGCCAGCTTTTCGGCTTTGCTGCTGCAATGGAACTTCCATTATGAACTTCCTCTCCTGACGGCATACTAAGAGCTGCTGCAAGCATGCAGCAGCTCTGATACAGTATTGTCTTAATATTTATCCCAGTGCAGTAAATCCTCTTCATACTGGGTTCTCGGTTCTTTCTCTTCTGCCGGATAGCCCACATAGCACATTCCTACCGGCACCACGTCCTCCGGAAGGTGTACGGCATTTCGTATCACTTCAATTTTTTCCTGGTCCGCGTGAACACCAATCCACACAGTGCCCAGATCATAAGCCAGAGCTCCCAGCAGGATATTTTCCATGGCTGCGCTGCAGTCCTGAATCCAGTATGTCTCACCCTCCGCAAATGCCTTTTTGTTACCGCAGACAATGATCGCCGCCGGAGCATTCATCTTTGCATACTGCAGATTTTTACGGAACTGATCAATAACCGCCTCGTCCGTTACCACCACGAATTCCCAGGGTCTGGCATTTCTTGCAGACGGCGCTGCTGTGGCAAGTTTGATCAATTCAGTCAGAGTTTCCCTGTCAACCTTCTGTTCCGTATATTTACGGATACTTCTTCTGCCATAAATTGCGTCAGTTACTGATATCATGTGCATTACCTCCCTTTTATTTCACAGAAGCCGTTTAAGTTCCAGCTTCTATCATTTCTTTCCGGTCTCATGTTCGGCTTTTCTATACATCCCTTTTTACTCACTTCGTCGTATTTTTAAATTAAGTATAGCATAAATTTTACATGTAAACGCAAAAAGATTCCATCCCGGTATACCAAGATGGAATCCCCCTTTTATATTAAAAGCAGGGTTCTGGATAGAACACTTGCTTGAAATATAGAATTTATTCTTTTGTCTTAGGCTGAAAAATAACAGAGGCCAGATAGCCAAAGATCAGGGCTGCCGATATGCCCACAGCCGATGCGGTGAATCCGCCCTTAAACAATCCGATAAAGCCTTCTTTATCAATTGCTTCTTTTACCCCTTTAAATAAGGTATTGCCAAATCCCAGCAGCGGTACACTGGCTCCGGCTCCGGCAAAGTCCACAAGCGGCTGATAGACTCCAATCAATCCAAGCAGTCCGCCGAGACACACCAGAATCACCATGATCCTTCCGGGCATCAGCTTTGTATTATCCATAAGGATCTGGACCAGAAAACAGATTAATCCGCCCACCCAGAACGCATTGAGATATTCCATATGATATACCATCCTTTCACTTTTTATACCCATCACAGGCTTACAATTTTTTACCTGACCCGGCAAATCAATCTATAACTTCCAGCATGACACCATGGGCGATGCCAGGTACCGAATTTCCTTCATTAAAGCTGGTAGGAGACAGCAATGCTCCTGTGGGTACAAAGAGAACTCTCTTCCATTCGCCAGCCTGCATTTTCTTTGTTACCAGGCCGGTCAGAGTAATCGCACTGCACGCACAGCCGCTGCCGCCGGCGTGCGTATCCTGGTTTTCTTTATCGTAGATCTCCACCCCGCAGTCCATATGCACTGCACGGATATCATGTCCCTTTGCTTCCATCATATCGCCCAGAATATCTTTGCCGATATATCCCAGATCACCCGTAATGATACGGTCATAATAATCCGCTTCCACACCGAAATCTTCCAGATTCTGATAGATTACATCCGCTGCCGCCGGAGCCATACAGGCTCCCATATTCATGGAATCCTTTACTCCATAATCCCGAATCTTGCCGGTGGTTATACCAGTTATTCTAATATTAAATTTTCCCTTTTCCCGGCCGATTACGACAGCGCCGCTTCCGGTAACCGTCCATGTAGAGGAAAGCGGACGCTGGTTTCCGTATCCCAGCGGAAAACGGAACTGTTTCTCGGCACTGGCAAAATGACTGGATGTCAGGGCCACGAGTTTATCGGCATAACCGCCTTCCACCAGCATGGCTCCTAACGCCATTGATTCGCCCATGGTGGAGCAGGCGCCATAAACGCCGAACATGGGAATATCCAGACTCATTATTCCAAAAGAAGTCGCAATCAGCTGTCCCAGCAGGTCGCCGGCTATAATATAATTCATATCTTCCGGTTTAAGCCCTGCCCGGTCTATTGCCATCTCGGCAGCCAGACGCTGCATATTGCTTTCCGCTGCCTCCCAGCTGTCTGTCCCTACAGTTGGATCATTATCAATATAATCAAAGTATTTCCCCAGAGGTCCCTCTCCCTCTTTTTTTCCTGCGACAGAGGACCAGCCTATTAAATACGGCGGTTTCTGGAATGCGATACTTTGCTGCCCTTTTCGTTTCGACTGTACCATAGATGTCTACCTATGCATCGCTGCGGTTTATCACATTCACAGCGCCTGCATGAATCCTTTCTTTCTATATTCTTATAAAATACCAAAACTTTTTAAAATCATATAAATGATTCCATAAAGCCAGGAAGAAAAAATACCATATAAAATAACTGGTCCGGCTATGGTAAAGATTTTACAGCCAATACCAAAAACCTGGCCCTCTTTCTGATATTCAATCGCAGGCGCTACCACGGAATTGGCAAATCCGGTAATTGGCACAACCGTACCCGCCCCGCCGAATTTAGCCAGCTTCGGATAAATGTTAAATCCGGTCAGCGTCACACTCAAAAAGATCAATACCAGCATGTTATAGGCAGCCGCCAGATCTTTGTCCGCTCCCATTGCCATAAAACGATTGATAATAAATTGTCCGATTGTACAAATAATTCCTCCGATCAGGAATGCTTTGCAGGCATTTAGAAACCAGTTGTGAGTAGGAGTTTTTTCTTTGACATATTGGTTATATTTTTTGTCCCTTTCCAGCTCATCCTGCTCATTTAAAACTTCTTTGATATCTGTCATCTTATCGTCTTACCTTTCTTCTATGGATTTATAATTAATTGATAGATGGAACCCAGCATTTTACCTATCGCTATACTGATCAATACCATAGGCAGCCCGTACCGCAGCTTCACCCGGGTAATCAATACCGGTATCACTCTCAGCACCTCTGCCAGCGCAACAGCCAGGCATCCCACAAAAACTCCGGAAAAAAATCCGTAACAAATCAGTCCCGGAATTCCAATCGGCACTTTAAATTGAAAGATGCTTACAATATTGCCGATTGTTCCGCCGAGAATAATCATATCCTCGTAAAGCATCCCCCGGTTCGCTGTCTTCGTTTTTGCCGCCAGACGCGGAATTATTCCGATCATGGTAATAAAGGAAAATACTCCCGCGGAAACCGCTGTCCCGGCGGCCAGGCCCACAACTCCCAGCAAAAGATTTTTAAACATCAATCTTTTTCCCCTCTCTTTCCGCGCGGTTGATCAGGGCTTTATTGGTATCCTCTTCATAATTGCACATTTCAATCTGTATCGGCGTAGGATCGTTGTGCAGCCTGATTTTGGAAAAGTGGTTAAAGAAAACAATGATTCCCAGTGCAAGGCCGATACTGTAGGTAATTTCCATAATATAGTAGTCGCTGCCCGCAGTGCCGGTAACGAGTTCATAAAATTTCTGAAATACGTCCGCCACACTGACATCAGCATTAAATGTCATGATTGTAAATGCGGCTCCGAAGAATACCGTCAGGCAAACGAACGTTGTTTTTAAGTATTCTTTCCATTTTTTATGTTTACCCGGTACCTTGTAGCTTAAAACAAAGTCTGTTTCTCCCATATTGATAACTTCAGCATTGGGATAAGCTTTCGTAATCATCTCCACTATCTTCATCACGGAATACATATGTTTTACGTCTTCCTGGGACTTGATAACGGCGACTACAAGCTTATTCAAATCGTTTACCATTTTGGTATTCGCGCTATACAGTGTGGCAATGTCCTGCAAAAATACCTTTTTGTTGGTGACTTCGATATTTTGTTCTATTTTTATATAAACGAGATCGTCTTTCATGATGGTTCCCCGCTCCTTTCTTATTTAGAATTCGACAGGTCTGACCTCCCTTGTTTCCTTATATTGAATAAATGTTTGATCCCTTTTCTGAGCCAGGTAAGCTCGCTTGGGGCTTCGCCCCATATAACCAATACAAAAACCTTTTCGAAAAGCAAGCTTTTGAATGTTTTACTTCCTGAACCACGCAAGCTCGCTTCCCTTCAGTCAGCTCGCTTGAGGCTTCGCCTCATATAAGTCAATAAGAAAGCATCTCGAAAAGTAAACTTTTCGAATCTGTTTTCTTACTGACTTATGCGTGGTTCAGGGTAACAATAAAGGAAGGCATTGTTTTATGCCTTCCTAGTATTTGCACTTATTTCCTAAATCATACTTTGCCGCATGGTTTCCAGTATTTTTTTCTCCAGCCGCGATACCTGAACCTGCGAGATTCCCATCTCTCTGGCAATATCTGTCTGGGTTTTGTTCATAAAATATCTCATTTTTATAAGTCTCTGTTCTTTCTCTCCCATTTTTTCCAACATTTCTTTTAACGCCAGATGATTTAACACTCTCTCATTTTCATCTTTTGTTTCTCTTATTTTATCCATTAAATAAATTGGATTGCCATCTCCCTGATAAACCGTTTTGTTCAAAGATTCTACTTCCGCGCCGGCTTCTAGGGCCAGCACTATATTTTCCTGTGGTTCCTGCATTTCTTCGCTTATCTCATCCAGAGTCGGTTCTCTGCCTAACTTGCGTTCCAATGTTTCCTGCATAATCCGCACCCTGGTTGCCGTCTCCTTAAGAGTACGGCTTACTTTAATCATACCATCATCTCTGAGAAATCGTTTGATCTCCCCTGTTATCATAGGAATTGCGTAGGTCGAAAAGCGAACATCAAAGCTCAGATCGAATTTATCAATTGCTTTGATCAGCCCGATTACACCAATTTGAAATAAGTCTTCCGGATCATAACCACGGCCTGTAAATCTTCTGACCGTACTCCAGACCAATCCTACATTTTCTGTGATAACCTGATTTCTGGCCTCTTTATCTCCCTGTTTGGAACGGCGAATAAGTTCTATTGTATCCATACTTTCCTCCATTCATCAGAACTTAATGAGACCCTATTTTTTTATTCATTTTTACCGTGGTTCCTTCACCTGGAACCGAGATAACCTCCAGTTCATCCATAAAGGCCTCCATAAAGGCAAATCCCATGCCTGACCGCTCCATTTCCGGCCGGGTTGTATAAAGTGGTTCCATCGCCTTTTCGATGTCCGATATCCCCACTCCATGATCTGTTACCTCTATGTAAAGTACGTTATCATCCAATTTACATTTCATCTGGATGTTTCCCGGCGCATCCGGATAACCATGGATCACACAGTTCGTCACTGCTTCCGAAACAGCTGTTTTCACATCTGCCAGTTCCTCTATCGTGGGATCTAATCGAGTCATATAAGCAGAAACCACCACTCTGGCCAAACTTTCGTTTTCCGACTGGCTGCCAAACTCCAAAATTATTTCGTTATTTTCTTTCATTCCTGTTTCCTCCCGTTTATTCTTTTCTCCCATATTTCCTGCATCTGCTGCCATTGTTTATTCCTCCAGATTTTCTAAGGCATCTTCAATGGTGTCATATTTATCCAGTATTTTGTAAAGACCCGACAATTTAAAGATTCGGTCAACCTGCGGACGTATACCCGTTACAGCCGTTTTACCGCCTGTAAAAATAACTTGTTTGTACCGTCCCATAATCACCCCTATACCTGAACTGTCCATAAAATCAACCTGCGAGAAATCAAAAATAAGATTTTTGAGGTTTTTATTTTCGATCAGCCGGTCCGCCTCCTGACGAATGGTAACTGCGTTATGATGGTCCAGATCCTCCAGCAGCCGTATAACCAGGCATTTTCCAACAATTTCGAATCCTGCTCCCATGTTAGTTCCTCCTTCTATTTGTAAACTCCCCTTTGATAAAGAGTTAAAAAGCTAATTTTGTAAAACTTCGCCCCATATAAGCAATACAAAAACCTTTTCGAAAAGCAAGCTTTTGTATGGTTTACTTCTTGAGCCAGGCAAGCTCGCTTCCCAATCGTTACTTCCTGAACCACGCAAGCTCACTTCTCGATCGTTACCTCCTGAACCACGCAAGCTCGCTTTTCCTTCGGAGCCGCTCGCTTGGGGCTTCGCCCCATATTTACAAGATAGAAAACAGTCTTGGAAGCAAGCTTCCCGATCTGCTTTCTATCTTGCAAATGCCTGACTCAGAAAACAAAAGAGAGACGTCCCCTTTTTCTGGTTTTCGTCTCTTTTGTGTGTTTTATTATTCCGTTTTTATCATTGCGGTATCTGATTCAGCCACCGCTGTGCTTCCGCCACCCTTGTTGATTCCGGATAGTCGGCTATGATCTTCTCAAAGTAATTCTTTGCTTTCTCGTTTTCCCCCATACGCTGATAGGATCTCGCCAGATAGAACATGGCATCCACATGATCCGGCTGCAAATCCAGAATCTGGGAAAAGGTTTCGGACGCCGCAGAGAAATTACCCATATTATACTGCCTGTCCCTGCCATAGGCGAACAGTTCTGCTACCGCCTGTTCCAGCAGGTTGTCCTTCATATAATTGTATAGGTTCTTCGCCGTCTCATTGGTTATCTTGTCCGCATCCGTCTCAGCCAGTTTCTTTACCACATCGGTTTTGGACTTGCCTTCCATATACATCTGTACGGCTTCCAGCATAGCTTCCATGCTCTCAGCGGCAGATGCTGTTTCTTTCTCATCCTTTTTATAGGCTTCCAATTCTTCTTCCAGCTTGGTAATATCGTCCTGCAGCTCCTGCTTTTCGTTTTCAAAATTCTGAGCCTCTGCATTCAGCAGGGCAATCTCTTCGCCCAGAGTTGTGATGGTACTGTTGGACTCCTTGGTAGCCGCCTTTTTTATCGTTGGTACGACCAGTATCCAGCATACAGCCAGTCCGATCGCAATTCCGATTAACAGATTCAGATACAGGAATACGCTTGGCTTACGGTCTTCCCGGTATCTGCCCACAGACTGAACATTGTCCATATTTTCTGTGGGGTCTTTTTGATTCTTCCTGTCCGTGTCCAGCTGCTCCATCTCCCGGATCTGGGAAATATAATACAGAACGGTAGTATTATTTACATCCACCTTGAGCAGTTTTTTCAGAACCTTTTTCGCCTTTTCCAGCTCTCCCGTTTTAATAAACAGCAGAGCCAGCAGTTGACCGGATCTGATAAATTTCGGGTTGCTGGCATGTATTTTACGCAGCTGGATGATCGCCAGATCATCACTGCCGGACCTGGCATAATTTAATGCTGTATTATACTTTTTACAATACTGGTTTACTTCGTTTAAATATGCCGGGCTGGCCTGAATCTCCCTGATGTACTCATCGGCCAGATTGTCCTCTTCCTGGATATTTTTGCTGATTATCCACTGGCTTAATGCCTGTGCAATCTCATCCATCTCAAAGTAGATCAGACCCAGGAGGTTTCTGGCCATAATATTATTTTTATCAAATTCCAGGCTCCGCTTCAGGGCAATCACCGCCCCGGACAGATCCCTGACTCTGGCTCTGGCAACACCATCATTATAAAAAGCGATAGAATTATTGATAATTCTGCGGTAAATAGACACATCCATTCCGCAGTGCACGCATCGGTTCTGGCCTGCTGCCAGAGGACTGCTACATCTTGGACAATTCATGACATCTCTCCTGCTATAAACCGGCACAGTCTGCTCATCAGACCGCACGAGTGTTACTGAACTTCATTCGTCTTATATTCTTTCATCATCTGTTTAATCAGGTCGGTCATATCTGTCTTATCGTTCTCATATATTACTTCTTCTATCTTGTCCACACCGGGAATAAGCTGATATTTCTTTAATTCTTCCTCAAAATCAATCATATGGCACTCATCCTTCCGCAATCATTCGCTGTAACGCTTCCGTTACATCGTAAACCGGCAGTTTCTCGACTTTATTCTTCCATTATAGTATGAGCCCAAAAGCTTTTGCAAGAGCGAAATATCGCAGGAAATGACATATTATACCCGTGCATATCCCAGGTTCACCTGTGATATTGCCTTAATAAATCGTTTGAAACTGTCTTTGTTTCAAATTTACCGGTGCATATCGCAGGTCCGCCCGCGATACTGCTTTCATAAATGGTTTGAAACTATTTTTGTTTCAAACTTCTGCCCTTCCCTGCGTATTTCTCTCTGTATCCTCTTATTTTTTCAGCTGGGACAGCCGCTCTTTTACCTGTTCCATCATATTTGTATATTTTTCCAGCTTTTCCTTCTCCTCCGCAATCTTGGCTTCCGGAGCCTTGCTGATAAAACGTTCGTTGGAAAGCATGCCGGTAACTCGCTTCAACTCGCCGTCCAGTCTGGCTCTTTCTTTCTCAAGCCTCTCTATTTCCTTCTCAATATCCACCAGTTCAGCAAACGGTATATAGATTGTAGCACCTGGAATTACAGTGGAAACCGCATCCTCCGGAATGCCATTTTTATCCGACTGAACCTTCACTTCACTTGCATAGCCAAGTGTTGCAAAGAAAATCTTGCTGGTCTCGAAAATACCGCGGAGTTTTTCTTCCTCGGAAACAACAATAACCTGCGCTTTTTTGCTTGGCGGTACATTCATATCACTGCGCACGGTACGGATGCCCTTTACGGCTGCCTTAATCGTCTCCACCGCCTCTTCATCTGCGGCGAAGTGATACTCTTCTTGATACTCCGGCCAGGAAGAAATCATAATAGATTCTTCCTCCTGCTGTATCGTACAGAAGATTTCCTCCGTTACAAACGGCATATAGGGATGAAGCAGCTTTAATGAGGTAGTTAAAACGGTGCGAAGCGTCCAGATAGCCGCCGCCTTTGTCGTATCTTCTTCCCCGTAGAAACGGGGTTTTACCATCTCAATATACCAGTCGCAGAATTCTTCCCAGATAAAATCATAGATCTTCTGTACCGCAATGCCAAGCTCATAGCTTTCCATATTATCGGTAACATCCCGTACCAGGTCATTGCACTTGGACAATATCCATTTGTCCGCCTGGGTAAGCTCAGAAAGCTTCACATCCTGCCCGCACAGCGCTTCGCCCGCCTGCTCCATATTCATTATAATAAACCGTGAAGCATTCCATACCTTATTGGCGAAGTTCCGGCTGGCTTCCACTCTCTCCCAATAAAAGCGCATATCATTTCCAGGAGCATTTCCGGTAATCAGGGTAAGACGCAGGGCATCCGCGCCGTATTTATCAATCACTTCAAGAGGGTCAATTCCGTTGCCCAGCGATTTGCTCATCTTACGCCCCTGGGAATCTCTCACAAGGCCGTGGATCAGCACTGTATGGAACGGCGTTGTTCCCATATGCTCCAGCCCGGAAAATACCATACGGATAACCCAGAAGAAAATGATATCATAGCCTGTTACCAGTACGTCCGTGGGGTAGAAATAATCCAGATCCTCTGTTTTATCCGGCCAGCCCAATGTGGAAAATGGCCACAGCGCCGAGCTGAACCAGGTATCTAGTGTGTCCTCATCCTGCGTCAAATGAACGGAACCGCACTTCGGACATACAGCGGGCGCTTCTTTTGCTACTACGATCTCCCCACATTCGTCACAATAGTATGCAGGAATCCGGTGTCCCCACCACAGCTGTCTGGAAATACACCAGTCGCGGATATTTTCCAGCCAGTGAAGATAGATCTTGTCAAACCGCTCCGGCACAAATTTCAAATCCTGATTTTTCAGAGCTTCAATCGCCGGTTTTGCCAATTCTTCCATTTTAACAAACCACTGCTGTTTTACCATAGGTTCAATGGTCGTCTTGCAGCGGTCATGGGTACCGACATTGTGAACGTGTTCTTCTACACGAACCAGCAGGCCCAATTCTTCCAGTTCTTTTACAATGGCCCTGCGGGCCTCATAGCGGTCCATTCCCTTGAATTTGCCGCCATTGCCGTTGATGGTTCCATCGTCGTTTAAAATATTGATCTCCGGCAGATTATGACGCTTCCCTACCTCAAAGTCATTGGGGTCATGAGCCGGCGTAATCTTTACGACACCCGTTCCAAACTCACGGTCTACATAGGAATCGGCCACAATCGGGATCTCACGGTTCATCAGGGGCAGCATTACGCTCTTTCCAACCAGATGGGTGTAGCGCTCATCCTCCGGATTAACCGCCAGAGCCGTATCACCCAGCATCGTTTCCGGACGGGTTGTGGCTATTTCCACAAATTCATCGCTGCCTACAATCGGATATTGAATATGCCAGAAATGCCCGCTCTGCTCCTCGTGCTCTACCTCCGCATCCGAGATAGAAGTCTGGCATATCGGACACCAGTTGATAATCCGGGAGCCTTTATAGATATAGCCTTTGTTATACAGATTAACGAATACTTCCGTAACAGCCCTGGAACATCCTTCATCCATGGTAAAACGTTCCCTGTCCCAGTCACAGGATGAGCCCAGTTTTTTCAGCTGGCTGATGATACGTCCGCCGTACTCTTCCTTCCACTCCCAGGCGCGCTCAAGAAAGCCATCACGGCCCAGATCCTCTTTCTCGATTCCTTCTTCTTTCAGCTGTTGGATAATCTTGACCTCGGTCGCTATGCTGGCGTGATCCGTGCCCGGCTGCCAGAGTGCATTATAGCCCTGCATCCGTTTAAAACGAATCAGAATATCCTGCATGGTGTTGTCCAGTGCATGGCCCATATGGAGCTGCCCGGTAATATTTGGAGGCGGAATCACAATCGTAAATGGTTTTTTACTTCTGTCTACTTCAGCGTGAAAATATTTTTTATTCATCCACTTTTCATAGAGGCGGTCTTCAATCGCCTGTGGATTGTACGTCTTTTCAAGATTTTTCATCCTGTTTCTCCTTCCTTAGCGTAAATAACTTTTTTGGTTTAAAATCCCACAGCACAGCCTGCTAGTATGGGATGGCCGGTTCTGATGTAAGATTTTAGAATAGGTATGGCTCGCTTGATTTACTCTTCCTGCGCCGGACTCGCTTGCTTATGTCCGGCTCAGGGTAACAAGAAAGGTGGTACCGCGTTTCGAAAGGACGAAAACCGTGGTACCACCTTTATTCATACTGCAAACAGGTTTCTGCACCTGTAACATACAATATCTCAGCCGTCATTAACGGAACGACCCGTTATTTCTTACTCTGTTCGGAAATACTGTTCCGGAGCTACCTTCGGCAGATACTTCTTTGAACCTTCTTTCAGCCAGCGAAAGATTCTCTCTGAAAAGGTTATCCGCTTACTCCTCTCCTTCACTACATTTATGCTATTTGATTGCCTTTCGGCTCTTGGTTATTCACTATAGTATGCGAATCCGTACGATCTGTCAAGGGGGTCTGTACATTTAAGCTGCACAGGCAGATTCGGACAGCCGCTTTTCTGCTTCGTGAATCTGCCATCTAATTAGAACGGCAGTTTGCCATCCGGCTGCAGACCTGACCAACCTGTCTGCTCCATGTTCATAATTGCTTCCATATCTTCGTTTGAAATTTCAAAGTCAAATACTTCCGTATTCTGAATAATTCTATCTTTATGAACAGATTTCGGCATCGGCAGTACGCCGTACTGAAGACAGAACCGGATACACAGCTGTGCAACGGATTTGTTGTATTTCTGTGCAATGCCTTTTAAGAATTCATTGTTCAGGACTGCGCCGCTGCCAAGCGGACTCCATGCCTCCACTACAATGTCATTTGCCTTGCAGTATTCTACCAGTTCTTTCTGAATATATCCAGGATGGATTTCAATCTGATTCACCATCGGTTTTACCGTATAATTCAATGCATCAATATGATGAACGTAGAAGTTGCTCAGTCCGATCGCACGCAGAACGCCTTCTTTATATAAATCTTCCATGGCTCTCCATGCGTCCCTGTTCTTCTCCTGCCAGCAGTCTTTATGAGGGGTGGAAATCGGCCAGTGGATTAACAGTAAATCCAGATATTCACAACCCAGTTTTTCAATGGATTCACGGACAGCTGCTTTTGTATCTTCATAGTCTTTTCTGTCACACCATAATTTTGTCGTAATGAAAATATCTTCTCTCTTCAGTCCAGCCGCTGCAAGACCTTCCTTGATACCATCGCCTACGCTCTGCTCGTTGTGATAAGCCTGCGCCGTATCAATATGACGGTATCCGGCAATAATTGCTTCTTTCGTTGACTCACGCGCCACATCCCCGTCCGGAGTCTGCCAAGTACCATATCCCACACAGGGAATAGTCACACCGTTATACATTGTGTACACATCTGTTAACCCTTTCATAATTACCTCCATGTCTGAGCTGATTTTAGTGAAGACACGCACATGGGAAACCGCGCAGGCGATATCCCATGCAGCGTCAAAGCTGTTTGAGGCTCCGGCTCAAACAGCCGATCGAAAAATCATCACAACTGTGGAATTTTTCAATCTTAACCTTCCGTGCTAACTACAGTTTGGCTGCAGTTATTTGTTTCGTTCTGTACTCTCCCTACAGGCCGGTCTAAAACCGGCATCTCTGCCCTGAACCCCACCCTCATCCGGAGCCATGCACCGCGCATCCGCAAACTTGCGTTGTGATACTGCGGTCATGGGCACAGCTATCCGCTGTCCGATACCGGGATCAGGGACTGCATGTCCATATCATATGGCCAAATGGCAAAACCAACTTGTCATACAACACCATGCATAAATTATGATACACCAAATATTAGCATTTGACAAGCTTGCTTCAACCTTTTCACCGCTATTTTACGTCCACTTGGTATTTTCATTTTTCTTTCCACATAAGCTAATAAAAAAACGAGGATATCAATAAATATGCCAGGTATTTTTGGACGTGGTTCCGAATTTTTAAAAGCAGCTCTGCCCTATGTTGATCCGGCCACCGGGGAACGGCTGAGCCTTATCTTAAAAGTAGCTGAATTATCCGACTCGATACATAATGCGGGTCAGACACCGGATCTTTCGGCAGCTTCCATAGGGAATGAACAGCCACTTGATATGGAGGGTCTGCTTTCTTCTGTACGCCCCCTCTGTATGGGGAGAGAGCTGGAAATGGTGGATATGATGTTAAACTTTGTCAAAGTCCGCAAGATGTACTCCACCTATTCCAGTTTTTCCGGCAAGAGACCGGGACTTGGAGCCGGTAACCCTCTGTTCGACATGCTTATGCAGCAGATGTCACCGGAACAGAGACAAAACTTTGATGCGATGCAGTCTATGTTGTGAACGCCTGCCTACAACCTGCAGACCGCAGAAATTCGCGATGAAAACAGAAAGGAGGCTTTTATGCCGATGAACTGGTCGGACAATCCCGCATTTCGGAATATGGACCCCAGAAAAATGGAGCTGCTGAACAATTTAGCTGCCGCGGGGAAAGGAAAGTCTACTGAACAGATGGTTCCTCTTATCATGCAGACTATGGATCAGCTGAAACGGGAAAACATAGCTTTTACCAGAGAAGAGTCCCAGATGATGATGGATATTTTATCCGAGGATCTTCCGCCAAAGGACAAAGCCAGATTTCAGATGGTGAAAAATATGATGGGCTGGAGCTAAACAACAGTCCGATTCACGCTCCCTTCTTGCATTCCATCTGAAACAGGACTACAATATTTCTAACCCGTTGGTTTCCGGGAGGAAGGGCCTCTGTACGTTCAGAGGTCTAGTCAGAGTTCAAGCTCAAACACAGGATTATTCTTGATTACTCCTGACTGCCGGCGGGGTTTTTTACAGATGTGCTGTAACGAAAAAATATAAGGATGCCGCAGACAGATACTGTTTCTGAACAGAGTGTCTGTCTGATGGTGTCCTTTTTTTATTACATCGGAAAGTTCTCCACTCTGACCAAAGACAGGCTGCTTTATTCCGGATACATTTCGGATACATTCCAATTTTATCATGGAAGTAGATAAGACTCCCCCCTCTATAGGTGGTGAGTAAATAACAAATTCGTCTTGGTGGAAGCCCAGTCTCCTTCCAAGATAAAGCCTCCGGCGGATTGCAGAGCCGCACAGATGTATTATGTCATGCAAAGCATGACGTGCGGCTCGCAACAAGTACGCCGAGGTGTACTTGAATATACAGTTAAGTAATATAGGAATGAGGGGGCACAGAATGATTCAAATACTAATTGTAGAGGATGAGCCGAATATAGCAGAATTGATACAGATTGCCCTTCAGAAAGCTGAGTATGGCTGGGATTATGCCCCGGATGGCAAAGTCGCAGCGGATAAGCTGGAAGAAACCGATTATGACCTGGTCCTGCTGGATATCATGCTGCCGGAATTTGATGGATATGAGTTAATGGAATACATTGAGCCTCTGGGAATTCCGGTTATCTTTATTACCGCTAAGGGCTCTCTTAAGGATAAGATCCGGGGACTTACAATGGGTGCGGACGACTATATCGTCAAGCCTTTTGAGATGGACGAGCTGCTGGCCCGGATTGCGTCCGTTCTGCGGCGCTATCATAAAAATCAGTCCAGTCTGCAGGTTCTGGATATACAAATTGATTTAAAAGCGCACCGGATTGTTCAGAATGGAACCGTGATTTCGCTGACGCCAAAGGAATACGAGCTGCTGCTTTTCCTGATTCAAAACAAGAATGTGGCGCTGTACCGGGATTCCCTGTTTGAGCGGGTATGGCAGGAAGAACTTCCGGAGTCTTCCCGTACGCTGGATCTGCACATTCAGCGTCTGCGGAAAAAACTGGACTGGTATGACAAGATTAAGACGATCCACCGGATCGGCTATATGCTCGAGACTTAGGCCTGCACGGAGAAAGGATTACTATGAAATTTTCTACAAAACTTACCCTCTGCATGACCCTGCTGATCTCTGTGGTTTTTACCTGTGGAGGTATGCTGCTGATCAGCCGCAATTTCAGTCATGCCAGGGATAATGCATTAAATCAGTCTTCCTCCCAGCATATGCTGCAAAGCTATGCTCTTGAGTCCAATATGCTGGGATATCTTATGGTTGGCAATGAATTTACCACTGAGCGTCTTGTCCAGTATATGGAAGACCTCTCCGGCTACAGCAGCGAACGGGGACAGACGGCTGCACTCTGCTCTGTTTCCGCAGATTATATTTATAACACGCTGCCGGAAATTTCTGAAGCCGATCTCGCTTTGCTGCAGAATGAGGCAGGTGAAAATTATCTGATCCGGCAAGTATCGGCATCCTACTATATGCTGCTGTCATCGCCCCTGAAAATAGGGACAAATCAGTTTTACTTCATCACCGCTCACGATATTACTTCTGTTTTTGAAGAGCGGGACAGGCAGTTAAAGGAATTTCTGCTTCTGGATTCCCTTATCATCCTTATATCTGCAGTTGCAGTTGGAATCCTCTCCAGGCTGCTTACCAAGCCCATTGAAAAATTGACCGGAATCAGCATGCAGATTGCCGGCGGAGCATATCAGGAGCGCACCGGCTTTACAGGCAGAGACGAGATCGGCCAGCTTGGCAGAAATTTTGACCAGATGGCGGATGCGATAGAGCAGCAGATTCTGCTGCTGCGGGAATCTCTGCAGCAGAGAGATGACTTTGTCTCATCCTTCTCCCATGAATTAAAGACTCCTATGACAGCTATCCTGGGATATTCCGATATACTCCGTACTGCCGTCTCCGATCCGAATAAGCAATATCAGTATGCAGACAAAATATTCCGGGAAAGCAAGCGGCTGAACATTCTCTCCCGCAAGCTGCTGGATCTGATGGAACTGTCCGACGAACAGGTTGTATTTACGGGCATTGACATGCCCCGTTTTCTGGAGCGCATGTCCCACCGGGCCGCAGAGCTGATCCGGCCTGTTACACTTAATATAACAGCTGAACCGGCAATGGTAACCGGCGATCCGGCCCTGCTGGAGTGTCTGATCACAAATCTTATTACAAATGCGTCTAAAGCAGGTCCAAAGGATGGTACAGTGTCCATATCCGGGGAACACTTTCGTTCCCGCTATGTCATTCAAGTTATTGATACAGGCTGCGGGATATCCAAAGAAGATCTTGCCCGCATCACAGAGCCTTTTTATATGGTGGATAAATCTCGTGCAAGAGCCGCAGGCGGCTCCGGCCTTGGACTCTTTCTCAGTCAAAAAATAGCCGGGCTCCATGACACAGAGCTCTCCTTTGCCAGCCGGCCGGGGGAAGGCACCACAGTTTCATTTTCATTGGAGGTGACAGCAGATGAAGCAGCCCGGGCTTAAGCGGGGAATTTTGACAAAACTATGGTTTCTTTTGTATTTTGCAGCTGCCGCTGCAGCTCTCTGGACGCTGCCATTTCTCTATTTTCAGACCCGGGATGCGCACCTCCTGTCCGGTACCTTTACAAGAGAACCTTATAAAGTGAGCCTTTCTCCCGAGGTAGAAGAAATCTACCTGGTGACAGCTGTCAACCGGTATTTTTCCTCTGAAACGAAACTATCCAATCTGGAAAGCACCGTAGTTCAGGCTGATCTGTCTGCTCTTCTGGCCGAACAGGCGCAACACCTCTCCGGTATTCCCTTTATCCAGGATCTTGTTATAAAAATGATTACAGATGCTCACTATTTCGGTACACATCAGATTGTCTATATGAAACAGGATGAGAGAAAGCCAAGGCTCCGCCTGAATCAGTACACCCTCTATCCTGGCGTTCCGGAGGAATTGATAGCAGAAGACTCCGAACCCACAGATTCCTCCCTTATCGTCAACTTCTATCCGGATTCTCAGACAGACAGGCTGATATATCTGTCCATACTTCCGCGCAGCAGTCTTACGCCTTACTTTACCGCAGACCGAAAGCCTGTAACGGATCGGGAAATGGCAGAAGCCTATCTGCAGTATCTTGGTTTTGACGTACTGGATGACTGGACAGAAAATGGCCTGGGGCTGGTATCCCGAAAAGCAAAGCTTCAGATTGTTTCCCTGAGGGATGAAGAGGCCCTTCAGCTCTATGTGGTTCCTCTGGATTTTCTGGGTGATGAGGATAGTTCGCCAATCCAGTTTGAGCAGTTCGAAACCTATACTTATCAGTGACGTTGACAGTTCAGATACAACCCTGTGCTACTCTTCTTGAGAAGGCACAGGGTTTTTTGCTGCAATATGCGTAGTGTTTGCTGCAATAAGCATGGCGGTTGCTGCAATGGAAAGCCCTGAATAAACATATTTGGAGGTCAGCATGAAAAAAGTATCTTATCTTCTTATTCTGTCACTTATTTTAATATTAACCGGCTGTTCCAAGGCGGCTACGGCCCCCGCGCCGGATCACAGCGCTTCCGATTCTTCTGACGGCAGTTCTTCCGGGTCGGATATGGAAAACACGGCTGCGGATCAGGGGCTTCGTCTTATTCATGCTATGAATATCAATTACGGAGCTCCTTCTTCCAGCGGATTTTATCATACGCTTGTTAACCTGAATGGCGAGGAGGGCCAACACCAGTATGATAATATCCTCTACATTGACTATGAGACAAAGCAGGAAATCTATCTGTGCAATAAACCGGAGTGCAGCCATGACAATGAATCCTGCACCTCTTATCTGGAGGCCACGATGCCTGGCAGCTTTCAATTAATCTGTCAGGAGCCTTATCTGTATCTGATCTACGCTCAGCCGGACAGCTTTGCCGAAACTCCACAGGCGCCTGCCGTCTATCGCATGAATCTGGACGGCTCTGAAAAGAGAAAAATAGTTGAACTCAATAGCAGCATGTTTCTGACCGGTTCTTATGCGCTGGGAAATGGCCTGCTGTATGCTGCTGCCGTTACCACCGAAGTACAGGAGAATGAGGCGGATGGCTTCTCTGTTACTGCAGATGTGAAACAGGAGCTGGTCGAACTGGACCTGACGCAGGGGACATGGCGTACCTTGTGTTCACTGGAAAACACTACGCTGGAAGGGGTATATGAAGATAAACTGATATTCACCCGCATGGTTTATCCAAAAGATCCCAATAGCTTTGTAGACAACGATGCCGGTTATTTTGACAATCTGAAAAATTCTACAATGGAAATACTGACGTTTTCTCCTGGTACCGCAAAAGAAAAGGTGCATAAGAGCTTTCAATACGCTGAGGTTGAAAACTATGCTGTAGACGGGAGCTGTGTGTACTATTCCGGATTAACAGATACCGAGATCAACTGCCTGGACCTTTCGTCCGGCACAGTTAAGACCTGTGTTAAAAAGCTGCCGAAAGGAAGCCACACGTTCAGCCATATAACGGATGGTAAGCTCCTTATCAATTATTATACCGGTAAAAATGAAACCTATCAGTCAGCCGGCACTTATCTGGCCGACTTATCAAGCGGAAAAAGCAAGCCATTTACCCTTCTGATCGGACAATATGATACTCCGGCTCCCGTGCTGGGAAGTTATAACGACTCCTATTTCATCATTTCAGATTTTATAGAAAAGGAAGAATTCATTGCCTGGGCAAATGTAACCCAGTCCAGTCTGACAGGCTATGAATATTCTCTCATTTCGAAAGAAGACTATTTTAGCTCGAAGGCAAACTATACTCCCTTGATTACCCTTTACCCGGACGGCGGGGAACACGGGAAATGATAATGAAATTATGAATGTTTCAGAATGGAGGAATCTATGCTGGAAATAGAAAATCTGACAAAAAAGTACAGGGATAAAACTGCGCTGAACTCCGTCAGTCTCACCCTGGAAAAGGGTGTCTATGGTCTTCTGGGGCCCAACGGCGCCGGCAAATCGACCTTGATGAAGCTTATTACCGACAATCTCCTTCCAGATGCAGGCTCCATCAGCTGGGACGGGCAGCCAGTCCGGCAGATGGGTAAAAAGTATCGTAAACTGCTGGGATTTACGCCCCAGCAGCAGGGACTCTATGATGAATTTACCGGTCTGCGCTTTCTCACCTATATGGCGCTCCTGAAGGAAATCCCCGGCTCAGAGGTCCGGGAGGAGGTACTTCGGTGTGCTGGTCTAGTAAACATGACTTCCCACCTTGACAAACGTATCGCAGCGTATTCCGGCGGAATGAAACAGCGGATTCTGATTGCACAGGCAGTCCTTGGCAGTCCCTGCCTTTTGGTTTTTGACGAACCCACCGCAGGACTTGACCCTCTGGAGCGTATCCGAATCCGCAATCTTCTGGCCGGTCTTGCAAAGGAACGGACTGTACTCATCGCAACCCATGTCGTGTCTGACATCGAGACCATCGCCGATTCGATCCTGCTTCTAAAAGATGGTCATTTGCTGGCCCAGGGGCCGCCCGCAGAGCTGATCCGGGAATTTGCTCCGGATAGCACGCTGGAGGATGTGTATCTGAAACTGTTCGGAGACAAGGAGATCCTATGAGAAATTTGACTGGTTGTGAATTACACAAAATCTGGCATAAAAAGGCGTTTTTACTTCTTCTGGGTATTCTTCTCTTTCTCAATCTGTTCTTTTTCTGGTATGAAAGCCGGGAGCAGACAAGCGGCTTCTCCGCCTCCGCCTATAGGCTGCTGGCAGCAGATCTGAAAGGAAAGACAGAAGAAGAAAAGGCAGACTTCCTTTTTGAGAGCTGGGAACGCTCCTCCGCCTACTATCTGATTGAGCAGATTGCCGCGATAAGTCAGCAGGCCGGACCCTACACCCAGACGCAGATCGATATGCTCAAGGAGGAACATCCCGGTCTCTATGAAAAATACGCAGACGACTACAGAAAGGGCTACTCCTGCCGGTATACCCCCAACCTTCGCGAGGAGGCCGCCTTTCTTACCGAAATCTGGCAGGAGGCCGGTATGGCCGCCGATTATTCCGGTTATCTGGAACGAATCAGGGAAAAAGCGGGCGTCCTGTCCTCCATTGGCCTGTTCTCTGCGGAAAATGGCAATTCGTCCTACTCAGCCAGAAATATCGAAAAAACCGTACGGGATTATGCCGGAATGGAGAATCGGGTTATTACAATTGATGTCAATAAAGGGTTCATGCATGCCACCGGATTTTTCCTGTCCGATCTGGTGCTTCTTGCCCTGCTCTTTGCCATTTCCTGCGTTCTGGTCTATGAAGAGAAACAGAAAAACCTGTTTTCCCTGATCCGGCAGACAGGCAGAGGCAGAAGCCCGCTTATGCTGGCAAAAATCCTGGCGCTCTTTCTCAGCGGCGGCCTGATCGTCCTGCTTCTCTATGGGTCCGTCCTGGCTGCTTCTGCTGCGATTTACGGCCTGGGAGACCTGACCCGGTCAATCCAGTCTGTCGGGCCCTTTATCGGAAGCACCCTCCCCCTGTCAGCAGGCTCTTATCTTTTTTTATATCTGCTGACAAAGTGGCTGTCTGCCATGTTCACAGGTCTGGTTATACTGCTGCTCTCTCTGCTTTTCTCCAGGCCCGCGGTTTCCCTTGCAGGCTCGGCCCTGCTTTATGGCGGAGGATTCCTGCTTCACCGCCTCATTCCATTTTCTTCTGTATTTAGTCCTTTGAAATACCTGAATTTTTTTGCGCTGCTTAAGACAAATGAGCTGTACCGTCAGTACCGGAACTTTAATTTCTTTGGCTGTCCGGTCAATCTGCTTGTCCTTCTGGCCTGCTTTTTGGCAGCAGTCGGTATACTATTAATACTTACTTTGATCATCTGCTTTTCCAGAAAGAGGGAGTATCGGAGCTCTGCCGGGATATCCCTTCCGGGGATGAAACGAAGCAGAATTCCCGGGCCCGGGTCACTCTTTACCCAGGAATGTTACAAGCTGCTGACAGCAAGAAAAGTTCTCCCCGTTCTTGCCGGTTTTCTGCTGATCTTCGGACTGCGCTGTATGCAGCAGACCGATTATTTATCCTACGAAGAAATGCTTTACCGGCAATATATGATAGCTTATCAGGGAGACTACACCCAGGACAAATACAGTCAGCTGATAAAACAGCAGGAAAGTTTCCAGGAGGCTGCTGATCAGCTGAAGGCTATTGATGCTCTGGAACAGGACGGAATAATTACAAAAGCACAGGCAGACCAGGAAAGTGCCAGGTTTCATAATATACTCTATCAGCAGCCTGTATTCGACCGGGCATGTGAACAGATTTCTTATGTCAACCATACCCGCGGAGCTAAAATACTGTATGACACAGGCTACAGGAAGCTCTTTGAAGAACAGGGCGGCAGTCTGGACGGCCTGCTGATGATTACAGCATGTATATTATGTCTTACGTCGCTCTTTCTCCCGGAATATAAGAACAATGCCATGCACCTGCTGGCCTCCACTGCCGCAGGCCGAAGAAAGACAGCAGAGGTAAAACTGTTTTTGGCCCTCCTTATGGCCTTTCTCATTACATTGGCCGGATCTCTCCCGGTAATCGTCCAGGTCTGCCGCAGTTATGGCCTCCACGGCCTGTTTTATCCGCTCAACAGCCTGCGCTTTTATGGGGACGCGCCGGCCGGTCTGCCGATTGCAATACTGTTTGTCGTAACGTTTTTCTGTCAGTTTATATCAATCGCCTCCGCCTCCCTGGTTGTCTGCTTTCTCTCGAACCGGATTCGGGACGGCATCCTTGCTCCCCTTATCAGCATTTTGCTTTTAGCTGTTCCTGTATTTCTGACGGAACTGGGGCTGGATGTTTTCTATTACCTGAGTATTCTTCCTGCTCTGAGCCCTGCTTTTTACCTGATGGAAGGGGCAAATTTTACGCTTTTCTGCCTGTTTAGCTGTCTCTGGTTTGGCATTGGTCTCTTTTGCGCCATTTCCCTGTATAAGAATTTCGGGCAGCCGGAAAGAACAAAAAAATTAAATTCAAGATGATGCTACTTTGATACACATTCGTTGCTAAAATGATCAAATCCCTTCTTATGATTGATTTATCGGAACAGGGTGTTAACAGCACTATTTTCACACCCTGTTCTTTATCAAAAATAAGGAAGGGGTTTATATGTATAAGAAAGGAAAAACGTCTATTGCAAAACAGTTCAGAAGAGAACACCCTCATCTGAATATCATCATACATCTTCTGCTGATGATCATGGTTTTAATAACCTGTACGTTTATCATAGGAAACCGTCTGCTTCAGAATCAAAATGGATTTCCTCAGAAATCTTCGGCCAGTGAAGTTACTGTCAAGGAAAAAAAGGACGCCGTACAGCTGGGACAGCTGTCCAACTCAGAGGATGACTGGAAACTGCTCCTGGTTAATCCCTGGAACTATGTCCCGGAAGATCTTTCCATCACACTAACACAGTTAAGAAATGGACAAGCTGTGGACGAACGCTGCTATCCCGATCTTCAGGACATGATGGACGACTGCAGGGCGGCAGGGTTAAATCCCCTCATCTGTTCTTCCTACCGCTCCATAGAGAAACAGGAACGCCTTTATCAAAATAAAGTAAACAAGCTGATCTCTCAGGGTTACAGCAGAAAGAAAGCAGAAACGGAAGCGGCGAAATCTGTCGCTCTTCCAGGCACCAGCGAGCATCAGCTTGGCCTGGCCGTCGATATTGTGGACAAGTCCTATCAGCATCTGGATACCAGGCAGGAAAAAACCGAAGTTCAGAAATGGCTAATGAAAAACAGCTGGAAATATGGCTTTATCCTCCGCTACCCCAATAACAAAAGCGATATTACCGGCATCATCTATGAGCCCTGGCACTACCGTTACGTAGGAAAAGAAGCAGCTCAGGAAATCTATGAGCAGGATATCTGCCTGGAAGAATACCTGGAACAGATGGCAGAAGATATATAAACAAACGCCATCACGCTTCGCGAACCGCCTTATTGCAACAAACACCGGTACGCTACGCGAACCGCCTTATTGTAACGAGAGAAAAAGGAATGCTGGCAAAAAGCTGCATTCCTTTTTAATTACCCGATTTACTGTTTTTTCCAGATCAGATTGCGGGGAATAATCCTCATCAGGCAAATATCATCCCCGGTTTTTATACTTTTCAGCAATTCCACATCCACCTCACAGCCAAAGGCCTTCTCAAAGAGCACCTTGCTATAGCCGGCTGTACACTGGCACCATGTATTTGTCTCAAGCCTTTCTACCTCTGCTATCATAGGACAGGGACAGAACAAAAACTGAAGATACAGTTCACCGTCCCGGCAGAATAGGCCGGCAGCTTTTGCCTTATCTGAATTTACCATGTCTTCCAGGCTTCCGGCAGATTCCATTAATTCTTTCAGGAGCGCCAGCTTTTCATCCATTCCATATCCACACTGGCAGTTCATGCGGATACGTCTTACTGCTTCGGGATCAAACTTGCTTTCTAATCGGTGCATTGTTGAATTCACCCAGGCGGCGTCATCTTCTTCCAGGGCCTGTTTACACTCTCCGTATACAACCTCTTTCGCAGTATCCGCATCACTTTCCGCCTTGACAGCCTCGTAAATAACAGTTGCCTGAATTTTTCTTATGTCAAACATATTTGTCCTCCCTCTGACTTAGTACTCTCCAATTGACCAGTTATTCATTTCAGCTTTTATTATAGCGAAACCTTCCGGCTAATACTTCTGAATTCCTGCTCTATCGGATAGGGATACACAAATCCATGACAACTAAATTATGCTCGAAATCTGTTTTTCTGTAGATATTTAACCCATATCTTTCGCTCATCTCATAGCCGCTCCTGGGCAGCCAGATACTGAAAACTCCTTGTACCGCACGAAATATATCCGATATGTTCCCCTCAAAACGGTATATGGCAAATTTTCCTCCTTTTATTACCGCCACATTCTCCAGTTCACAATCCTCGTCTGCCGACAGGCATAGATCGCAGATACAGCCGCTGTTGGATGCAATGGATGGATCATCGTAAAACTTCTCAAGCATCCATGTGCTGGCATGAATATAGCTTTTATAGTCATCCAGCATCTTGATCCACGCATCCTTTATATCAGAATAATTCCCGATCAGTCTTCGATAGAGTACACGTATCTGCTCCATTTCATCTATTCTTATTTTATCGTTATAGAATCCAAAAGCTTCAAAGACATCAACCCTCGCAGGACAAAAGGGGTTAACAACACTCCCCACATTGGCGGATTTACGAAACTGCGCCGGGGAAGCAGCGTGATGTTTTTTAAACGCAGAACTGTAATTGGAAGGGGAATATCCATAGTACAAACCGATATTTGTAATGCTCTCATCGTATTTTAATTTCATATCTATGGCGCTCTGATCCATTTTAAGCCGTTTCATAAAAGCATACACGGTCTCTCCAGTTTCGTCTTTAAAAATTCTCCCAAAATAGTATTCTGAATAGTGGAAATGGTCCGCTACATTTTTTACCGTTAAGTTTTCCGTTATATTTTGGAGAATATAATCAATGCTTTGATTTATCAATTCTCTTCTTGACTGGGACATAAATATCACCTCACTTTAGTCTCGCGCCGATACACATGGGCACACCACGGTTGAATATGAAGGGACAGGCAACTCCTCTTGCAGAGCTGTGTAATGCAGAGCTTAATTAATAAGCCAAAACTACATTGTATGACAGTCAAAACCCAGCGTGGGGCAATGAAAAACGCCCACGCTGGGTTTGTTTATTTCCTCTATTACGATTATAGTGCTTTTGACGCCCTAATCCTATTACTTCATTACAATATTCACAATTCTGCCCGGCACATAGATTTCTTTCACCACATTACCGGTAAGCTTATCCGCGATTGCCTCTTTTGCAGCAGCCAGAACAGCATCCTTGGCAGCATCCGCAGCCACGGAGATAACGCCCTTGGTCTTTCCGTTGATCTGAACAGCGATTTCAATCTCATCGTCCTTCATCATCTCTTCATCGTGCTCCGGCCAGCGCTGTGTAAATACACTTGTGCTGTGGCCCAGTCTCTCCCAGAGTTCCTCACTCACGTGAGGGGCAAATGGAGCCAGAAGGATCACCGCGGTTTCCAGTGTCTCCTGATCAATCCCGCCCTCTTTCTTGGCCAGATCAATCATCTTGTTATTGTACTCCATAAAACCGCTGACTACCGTGTTCAGGCTGAAGTTATCCAGACGGCTCGTGATATCGTTAATCATTCTGTGGCGTACCTTTAACATTTCCTTGGAAGCAGGAATATTCTTGCCCAGGTTGTCATTAACCAGATTCCAGAACCGGTTCAGGAAACGGTTCACACCCTCGATTCCCCGTTCATCCCACTCGGAATCCAGTTCCGGCGGACCTACAAACAGTTCATACATACGCAGTGAGTCACAGCCATAATCCCTTACCAGATCATCCGGGGACACAACATTTCCCTTGGACTTGCTCATCTTGATACCGTTTTTGCCGGTGATCATACCCTGATTGAACAGTTTGACAAATGGCTCGTCAAAATCAATGGCGCCGATATCGCACAGGAACTTGGTATAGAACCGGGAATAAAGCAGATGGAGTACGGCATGTTCCACACCGCCGATATACATATCTACCGGAAGCAGCTTGTCTGCTTTTTCTCTGGAAACCAGCTCCTCCTTATTTTTACTGTCCACATAGCGCAGGAAATACCAGGAGGAACCCGCCCACTGAGGCATGGTATTTGTCTCCCGTTTTGCAGGTGCGCCGCAGACAGGACAGGTGGTATTTACCCAGTCTTCAATATCTGCTAACGGCGATTCCCCTGTTCCTGTAGGCTGGTAGGAATCCACCTCAGGAAGAAGTAACGGCAGTTCTTCCTCCGGTACAGGCACAGCACCGCAGTGAGGACAATGAATAATCGGGATCGGCTCGCCCCAGTAGCGCTGTCTGGAGAAGACCCAGTCACGCAGTTTGTAGTTTGTGGTCGCCTTGCCGATTCCCCTCTCTTCCATGATGAAAGGAGCCTCTTTTTTCAGTTCCTCCGAGTTTCTTCCGGTCCAGTCACCTGAATTCACCATCACACCCGCACCGGTATAAGCTTCCGTCAGCGTTTCGTTCTCTTTTCCCTCTTCGGCAATTACCTGGATAATCGGAATATTAAATTTCGTGGCAAATTCAAAGTCACGGTCGTCGTGTGCCGGAACGCACATGATCGCACCGGTACCATAATCAGCCAGTACATAGTCGGAAAGCCAGATCGGGATCAGCTCATTGTTCATCGGGTTAACCGCATAGCTTCCGGTGAACACACCGGTCTTTTCTTTATCCTGAAGACGGTCCACGCTGGACTTCATGGAAGCCTTATAAATATAATCTTCCACAGCCGCTCTGTTGTCATCCGTTGCCAGGCCTTTGGCCATGGCATGCTCCGGAGCCAGAACCATAAAGGTTGCGCCGTACAAGGTATCCGGTCTGGTGGTGTAAACGCGGATCTTCTCCTCACGGCCCTTCACTTCAAAGTCAATTTCCGCGCCGTGGCTCTTGCCGATCCAGTCGGTCTGCATTTTCTTAACCTTCTCCGGCCAGTCCAGCTTGTCCAGATCTGCCAGCAGACGGTCTGCATAGGCTGTAATCTTTAACATCCACTGTCTTAAATTCTTTTTGGTAACCGGAGCACCGCAGCGCTCACAGCAGCCGTTCACAACTTCCTCATTGGCAAGTCCTGTCTTACAGGACGGACACCAGTTGATCGGCATCTCTTTCTCATAAGCGAGGCCGGCTTTGAACATCTTTACAAAGATCCACTGTGTCCATTTATAGAAATCGGGGTCTGTCGTATTCACTTCCATATCCCAGTCATAGATTGCCGCGATTTCCTGAATCTGTCTCTTGATATTGGCAATATTGTCTGCCGTGGATTTGGCCGGATGTACACCCATCTTGATCGCATAGTTTTCCGCCGGAAGACCGAATGCGTCCCAGCCCATTGGATGAATGATATAATAGCCGTTTAACAATTTGTAACGGCTCCACACATCGCTGATGACATATCCTCTCCAGTGTCCTACATGCAGGCCGCTGCCGGACGGATACGGAAACATATCCAGGCAGTAATACTTCGGTTTCTTTCCATCGTTCACATTAATCGGGTCATTTTCCCATTTTTCCCGCCACTTTTTCTCTACCTCTTTGTGGTTGTATGTCTTAGCCATTTTTTCCTCCATTTCAACGTATGAAAACAAAAAAATCCCCCATCTCTATCCGATAGAGACGAAGGTTTTACTTCGCGGTACCACTCTACTTCACAGTACATGCCGCACAAAAGCACCTGTACTGTACGCTCACGCCCTTAACGCGGGATACGTCCAGACTTAATAACCCTGCATACCAGCTTTAATCACTGATAAAACATACTGTCACGTTCAGTCCGGAGGTTCGAAGGCCAGTTGGGAGTCAAACGATCTGCTGCCTCACACCGTCCGGCAGCTCTCTGAAAGTGCCTGTCTCTTACTCTTCCTTCTCGTTACCTTTTTCTTTTGGAATAGTAACGCCCATATGCCGAAGGCACATGGGCGCCGTTTTTGCTGATGTTTATTCTATCATAGATCTTGTTTTTGTCAAGACCCCTGAGCCGTTTCTATGACTCCGGCTGCTTTTCTTTTCCGCCCGGCTGTTCTTCGGGAGACTTATCTGCGTCCGCCCGTTCCTCCGCCCCGTCCAGATAAATCCGGCAGGTTGCCTCCGTAGTATTCCCGGCATCATCGGAAACAGTATAGGTACACAGAATAATGTCATCTGCTTCGTAGGACCATTCCGGGAAAATCCTTGCAGGAGACATCTTGGAGAGGTTATCTTCGGCAGTGATACCCTCCATCATGAACTCTTCCAGATTTCCGTCCTTCAGATACTGCTTCAGTTCCTTGGAGCCCATGTACAGATCCATAACTCCAAAGAGCTCCGGCGCCTCCCGGTCAATGTAGAACGTGGATGTTTTCTTTGTCACCTGGCCTTTGGGCCCCGTCACAGAATAAGTGACCGTATATATATCTTCCTTCTTCTCTTTAATGGTCACCTTAATCTTGGATGCGGCCACCTTCTTGCCGTCAATCGTTGCGGTAACGCCCTCCAGCGCCACATCCTTCGTCAGCTCTGTATCTCCGTCAATATAGGCCTTAGCCCCAACCCCGCTGATTACCGGGATATACCGGTTGTCCTCTACCGTCCAGGTTACGGTTTTCTTCGCCGTCCGGCCCAGCAAATCGGTCACTGAATAGGTAATCTTATATTTTCCCGGCGACTTGGTATCTACTTTACCTTTAACCTTGATGTCTGAAGTGATGCCAAACCCAGTCGTGGATTTGGCTGTCACTCCCTTTTTCAGGTCAACTTTGGCTCCGTACTTCACTGTCGTATTTTTCGCGCCTGAAATCGTGGGCTTCTTATCATTCCAAGGATTACTCTTATTTGTCGTATCGGTTGGGTCCCAGCCGGTCGACAGCGGCAGCTTGATCGCCTCAGGTCTTCCCAGAGGGCCGTCGATGCTGGAATTATAGATTATGACTTTAGTTCCCAGCGGACAGTTGTCATAAATCCACTTGGCATCCTCGCAGGTCAGCCGGATACACCCGTGTGAAACCGTTTTCCCCAGATTATTGTACTGCCTGGCTGACAGCGTGGAAGGGTCTCTGTAATAATACCAGACAGAATGAAACAGAATACTTCCCGTAATTCTGGTGGCATACTGTGACCACACGTCCTCCACCATCAGCTGCCATCTGTATTTATTCAGTGTGTTGAATGTCCCCACCGGAGTGTCGCTGCCCCCGGAACAGATCATGGCCTTCACCGGTACCGTATATTTCCCTTTTTCATCTTTTTCGTAGACTGTGACACAATTCTTTTGCTTATTTACTTTAATCATATACGGTTTCTCTGCTGCCTCACTTACCGCAGGACGGCCGAATAAAAAGCCGAGCGTGAGAAGAAACGCCGCGATTAAAATTGCTTTCGTAACTGGTCTCTTTGTCTTAGTCATTGTGATCTCCTAATTTCCAATTCCCTGCAATATCCTCCGGTCAAAAACTGCCGGTCCATTTCAGGGCCTCCGCCTGCAGGAAAGTCTCTCCCGCAGATGGGCATACGCTTGTTTCTATTTTTATGTACTTTTATACAGTATCAATATGTTAATTCTATGTCAAGTCTGTAAAATAGCACGTCCCTGGGCTATGTATATACATAACTTCCCGGATTATTCATAAAATGGAACATAAAATCAGTGTGGGGTAAATCGTCTATGAGCTTTTTCACGACTTTTTTCTTTCAGTACGGCCTGACTGCCATTTTTCTCTTAATACTCCTGGAATATGCCTGTTTCCCGGTATCCAGCGAGATTGTCCTGCCGTTAGCCGGAGCAGTAGCCGCGACGCGCAACCTCTCCTTCTTTCTTATACTTCCGGTCAGCGTGGTCGCCGGTCTTCTGGGTACAACCATCTGTTTTGCAATCGGCCGTTTCGGAGGTCAGAAACTCCTGAATAAACTCCAGGAAAAGTTTCCCGCTTCCAGGAAAGGGATCGAATCTTCCTTCGCGAAATTTGAAAAACATGGTTCCAAGGCTGTCTGTTTCGGCCGTGTCATTCCGATATGCCGTACTTACATAGCCTTTGTGGCCGGAGCATTAAAGCAGCCCTATCCGGTTTTTCTCTTTTCTTCCTTCATTGGCATTACGGTCTGGAACACCATCCTTATGGGGCTTGGCTATTATCTGAAAGCCAACTGGAAGATTGTGCAGAGCTACTATGAAAAATACAGCCATATTTTTCTTCTTGTCCTGCTGTTATTTCTCCTGCTATTTTTTCTGTATACAGCGTTAAAAAAATCCAGACAGAAAGCCTGATACACAGGCATAAAAACGAGTAGCTGCATACATATGAAAAATGTTTACGGTATGACCAGGAAATGTTAACATAGAACTAAAGAAATGGTTACGCACGGATCATTCCGGCTGTTCTCCCCATAAGCAGCCGGGATACCATAAACAGAAAGCATTGCTGCCAGACTGTTTATCAATGCGGTATAAGGAGGATTTAAAAAGTGAAGAAAAATATTATGGTTTTTGGAAGTTTTGTCGTGGATCTGATGGGACGTGCCCCTCATCTTCCCGTTCCTGGAGAAACCGTAAAGGGAAGCATGTTTAAAATGGGCCCGGGCGGAAAAGGGTTCAATCAGGGCGTGGCGGCCCATAAGGCAGGCGGCCTGGTAACCATGGTGACAAAACTGGGGCAGGATACGTTCGCCGGTGTAGCCCTGGACGCCATGAACGAATTACATATGGATACCACCCATATCCTGAGCACACCGGACTCGGAAACAGGAGCCGCACTTATCATGGTGGATGAAACTACCAGTCAGAACGAAATCGTCGTACTCCCCGGCGCCTGCAGCACCATCACGGACAGGGAAGTAGACTCTCTCGCTCCGCTTCTTGACGATACGGGATATCTTCTCACACAGCTGGAAACCAATGTCTCCGCTACGGAGCGTATCATCCGTATGGCCCATGAAAAGGGTGTGACCGTCATCTTAAATACTGCGCCGGTGCAGCCGGTATCCGATGAACTGCTGTCGAAAATCGACCTGATTACTCCCAACGAGGTGGAAGCCGAAATCTTGACAGGCATACCTATTGAAAATGAAGAAAAAGCCGATGAGGCGGCAGACTGGTTTATGTCACGGGGTGTAAAAGAAGTAGTGATTACGCTTGGAAGCCGGGGTGTCTATCTAAATGACGGAAAACGCCGGGGGATTCTTCCTGCCTTTCGTGTGAATGCCATTGATACCACAGGCGCCGGAGACGCTTTTAACGGCGGTCTTGTTGCCGGCCTTGCCGAAGGGATGGATCTGTGGGAAGCAGCTCGTTTTGCCAACGCTCTGGCCGCTTTATCCGTACAGAAATTAGGGACAACTCCATCCATGCCGGACAGGGAAGACATAGACCGGTTCCTGGAAGCTCACAGGGAATAAAAAGTCTGCCCTATCATAAAAAGAAAAAGCGCCGAAACGGCGCTTTTTCCAGTTAATACAATATCATTCCTAATTCGGGCCGATGTAATAGCGATGTACACCGTCCATATAATAACGGCTCAGATAACTGTTCTCAAGCTCAATATATTCACCGTCCGGACCCGCGGCTTCGTAATCATAATCGTACTCGATCAGGTTCCCTGCTTTCTGTTCCGATACATCCTCCGTATACGCCAGCACCATTTTCAGCAGTTCATCCGCCTGCTCTTTATCTTCCAGACTGATCATGACGTAGATCAGCTCATCCGTAACGGAATCTCTGGCCACCGTTACATATTCCGTATCGCTGATCCACCAGTCCGCATAATTATAGAAAAATGTAAATCCCTCTTCCCCGGTTTTTTTCACAGATTTATAATTATCCATCTCCGTGCTCATTTCACATGTGAAATCCATTTTCCCAAGGGCTTTATCCATCTTTGCAGCCAGTCCGGCTCCATCTGCACGGATATGGCCCGTTCCGGTTCCCGCCTCTCCCAGCTCCAGAATCTCGTCATAGTCCAGATCCACATAATCCCACTCTGACGCATCATCACTCCATGGATCTTCTTCTGCCTCATCTCCCCAGAGCTTTTCCTCCGTTTCATCTAAACCGGTGACGGGAGCATTAATTTCCATAGACTCCTTTTTTATACTGGAGGTAATTCCGATAATAATCGGAATCAGAAATTGAATCAGCACCAGTATGACTATGATAACGACAATCGGATTCGTCTTCTTTTTCTTCGGTGTTCCAGGCATCCCTCCTGTATAAACCGTATTCCTCTGGGGGGAATTGGCATAGGGATGACCCGAAGGCCCCGGCTGATAGGTGTAAACAGGGTCAGGATTATGGTTCCCTGTCTGAGGTCCGGCGGCCTGTGCCTTCTGACTCAGGCTTTTCTGCCGTTCCTCCTGCCTGATTTTATCATTTTCTAACTGTATCTCAAAATAATTATCCGGCGTACACTGTTCATTCAGATGAATATGAGCGTCCAGTTCCACAGGATCTACAAACTTATGGCAGTTACGGCAATACCTTCCCTTTACCGGCTGATCACAGACCGGACATATTCTTGTCTTCAAAGCTCTCCTCCTCTTTCTGACGCACATTCCCTGCATCCATGTCAGTCCGATGTGCTGTTGCTTCCCTTACTCTTCTGTCTGCTTATACCGTATCTCCTGCAAAAACAGCCCCTGCGGCTCAGCGGCTTCTCCGGCCTTCCTTCGGTCGCCCGATGCAATGACCGTCGTAAGATCCTCCGGCCGCCTGTTCCCCTGTCCGATCTCCAGAAGAGTTCCCACGAGGATACGCGCCAGGCCGGGCCAAAAATCATCTGCATGAATCGTAATCAGTATCTCTTCCTTGTCCCCGTAAATGTCAATGTTATATATTTCTCTGACCGTGGACTTCTTCATCCTGGGATTGTCGGAAAATGCCTTCAGGTCATGCTTTCCGATCAGAATTTTCGCTCCCTGCCTCATCGCATCTATATCCAGAGGGCGAAAACTGTAATAGCTGTATTTCCGTTCAAAAACGGATGCTACTTCTCCCATCACAATCTTATACTGGTACACCGCCGATTCCACGGAGAAGGTACTGTGAAAACGCAGAGGGACATCCTCCGCCTCCACGACCGCAATATCCCTCGGCAGATACCGGTTCAGATAATGTTTTATTTCATACGGCTTCATCTTGGATTTCGTCTTGAAATTGGCTGTCTGGGCGTATGCATGCACGCCTGATTCCGTGCGCACCGCGCCCACAAGCTGGATGGATTCATTCTCCATTTTAGACAGCACAGTTTCAATCTTCTCCTGAATGGTCAGCCGGTTCGTCCGTCCGGCCTGTTTCTGCCATCCATCGTATCTGGAGCCATCGTATTCTATCGTCAGTTTAATATTTCTCATCAGCAGTTTTTCTACTCCCTGTATTCTTTCGCCGCCAAAACGGCTGTTTTCATTATCACTTACTTTTGCCGGTACGTCAAGATGCGAAGAACCGGAACAAAGCGATGGATATGAGCAGAACGCCGGACAGGATACCTCCGCTGTTTATTTTCTTTTTTTTCAGAAGCCGGTGTCCCGCCATCACCGTTCCCAGTGAAAAAACCAGTGTCTGAAATACACCTACCATAACAGGCAGAATCCAGTGATAGACTCCGATTGCCGCTGCCGCCACACCCAGGCTGCCGCTGTCCAGGGAGAGAAGCGCCCCCATCAGGCAGGCCTCCTTCAGGTCAATAACCATGGAGTTATCCAGGTCACATTCCTTGCCTTTATTCCAGATTCCACTGCATATATAATAAATTCCCATACCGACGAGAACCAGGCTGCCCAGTCCTTTGACGATCTGGCCGGACAGGGTTCCAGTGAGAAAAAGGCCAGTTTTCAGTGCGGCCCACATAACACCCCAGGACACCAGTCCGATTGCCAGCTTCTCCGGCAGAGGAACCCGGATTCCCCGAACGCCGTAGGACATACCGATTCCAAAAGCATCAATGCTGACAGAAAAGGAAAAAAGTACCATCTGCAATAATAACATGATAAAAAATCCTTTTCTTTTATCCTATGCAAGTTGTCTTATTGGGTTAATTTTTAGAAAGCCACATATAAATGAAGTAATCATGGATTGGAGGTCTGGCATGGATTGGCATGCATTAACGGCTCAGGAAACCGTACTTTCCCAGGAAACAGATACTAAAGAAGGACTCTCCGCAAATGAAATTACCAAAAGAAGACGAATATTTGGCTGGAATGTGCTGGCCACCCAGAAAAAAACACCTTTTATTCTGCGGTTTCTGGCCCAGCTGAAAGATTTTATGATTCTGACGCTGCTGGCCGCGGCAGTAATTTCTCTGCTGGCCTCTTACTGCAAGCACGAAGTAGACTTTGTTGAACCCTGTATTATTCTGGGAATCGTTCTGCTGAATGCCATCCTCGGATTGGTGCAGGAATCCAAAGCTGAACATGCTCTGGAGGCACTTCGGGATATGGTGGCCCCCATGGCTACTGTGATCCGGGCAGGCAAAACTTCTGTCATCGAGGCAAAGGCCCTGGTTCCCGGTGATATTATTTTATTAGAAACCGGGTGTTTTGTTCCTGCTGATGCCAGACTGATTGAAACCACCCTGCTCCAGGCCGATGAATCCTCCCTGACAGGCGAATCTCATCCGGTGAATAAAAATGCCGGTCTGCATCTGCCGGCACAGACGCCTCTGGCCGATCAGAAAAATATGGTCTTTTCGTCCACGCTTGTTGTCGCGGGACATGGAAAGGCAGTGGTAACTGCTACCGGCATGGACACCGAAGTAGGTAAGATTGCTTCTCTGATGATGCAGGATGAGATACCCATGACTCCTCTTCAAAAGCGTCTGGCAAAAACCGGACAGCTTCTGGGGATCGGCGCACTGGCAATCTGCGTCATTATCTTTCTGGTGGGAGTTGCGGGCGGAAGCCCCATCTTCGATATGTTTATGACCTCCGTCAGCCTGGCTGTAGCCGCGATTCCGGAAGGTCTTCCCGCCACTGTCACCATTATGCTCTCACTGGGCGTCCAGAGGATGGCGAAAAAGAATGCGGTGGTCCGGCGGCTTCCCGTTGTGGAAACTCTGGGAAGCGCCACTTTTATCTGTTCCGATAAGACCGGCACACTCACTGCCAACCAGATGACGGTGACACGCATTGAACCAGAAACCAGCAGAAAGCTTCTGCTCACACTGTGCTGCCTTTGCAATAATGCCGCAATAGACGGCAAAACAGTCACCGGTTCCCCCACAGAGACTGCACTGCTTACAGCTGCCCGCAAGGCAGGCTTAAACCGCGCCGACCTGGAAAAGAAATATCCGAGGAAGGCCGAACTGCCGTTTGATTCCGTCAGAAAGCGGATGAGTACTGTTCATTCGATCGGGCCGGGCCGGTATCGTATTATTACCAAAGGAGCGGTGGATTTCCTGATGGATCTGTGCAGTCTCTCTTCATTCGAGAAGAGGGAGATTCTGCGTCAGAACCAGTCGATGGCAGGCGACGCGCTCCGTGTACTGGCGGTGGGATTCCGGGATTTTGAGGGGCCGCTTCCCTCTGATCTTGCCTCCCTGGAAAAAGGGCTGCAATTTGCCGGGCTTATCGGCATCATTGATCCGCCCAGACCGGAAGTTTTTCAGTCCATACAGCTGTGCAAACAGGCCGGTATCGTCCCTGTTATGATTACAGGGGATCATAAGGATACCGCGGTGGCCATAGCCAGGGAATTAGGAATCTTACATAATAAAGAACAGGCAATCACCGGAAAAGAGCTCTCTGCAATGGCACCGGAACAACTGAGAGAAACAATAAAAAATTATCGGGTATTTGCTCGGGTATCACCGGAAAATAAAGTTCAGATTGTCAAAGCCCTGCAGCAGCGGGGCGAAATTGTGGCCATGACCGGGGACGGCATCAACGACGCCCCGGCGCTCCGCGGTGCGGATATCGGCTGCGCTATGGGCAAAAATGGAACGGATGTAGCAAAGAATGCCGCGGATATGGTTCTTCTGGACGATAATTTCTCTACTATCGTGGCAGCCGTGAAGGAAGGCCGGGGAATCTATGATAATATACAGAAAGCAGTTCATTTTCTTCTCTCCAGTAATATAGGCGAAATCATAACTATTTTTACCGCGATACTGATGGGCCTCCCCTCTCCTCTGGTGGCCGTCCAGCTGCTCTGGGTGAATCTGGTCACAGATTCCCTTCCGGCCGTCGCCCTGGGTGTGGACCCCCCGGATAAAGATATTATGAAGCGTCCTCCGGTCGCTCCGGGACAGAGCTTTTTCTCCGGCGGGCTGTATTACAAAATTGTATTGGAGGGCATCATGATCGGCGCTCTGGCATTAGGGTCATTTTATCTGGGCTGCAAAGAATCCCTGCCCCTTGGCCGTACCATGTGTTTTGCAGTGCTGAGTCTGTCCCAGCTTTTCCATTCGTTTAATATGAGAAGCCGAAAGTCCATCTTCAAGGCAGGCCTTTTCACCAACCCCAAACTGGTCCTTTCCTTCTTCGTCTGTACGCTGCTTCAGGTAAGTGTCATATCCATACCTGTGCTGGCAGCTGTATTCCAGGTCATCCCGCTTACTTTGCACCAGTGGGGCCTCGTCTGGATCTTCTCTGCCATGCCGATATTTATCGTGGAGACTGTGAAGAGGCTGAAAGGTAAATAACAAACGATGGGACGTGAAAACGCACCATCTTATTGCAGCAATCGTATCACCTTATCATAACAAAAGAAGCGCCGCAAAACGGCGCTTCTTGGTTTTATTCTCATAATCATCGACTCAGGCTGTCAATTCTTTTATACGGCTGATTACCGCTGCATACTTCTCTTCCTTCTCCCGCAGATCCGGCGCGTATCCCTCCAGGCTGAACGTGTCATCGTAACCTGTGGATTTGATCCGTTCAAAGGCCGGTTTCAGCTCTTCCAGATCATTCAGATCCGGGGTATGCCTGGCCAGTGTACAGGCAAAGTGAATATGGCCGATTCTGTCCCCATATCTGGTAATCAGATCGTCATCCTCATTTCCCAGAGCGAAATGGTAGTAGTCCAGAATAGTCCTCAGATTGGCTATCCCCAGTTCATCCACCATAGCGGCACTTTCCTCAAACGAGTTGATCAGGTTGCTCTCCAGGCGGTTTAAATGCTCAATCGAAATCACGATATTTCGCAGAGCAGCCTGCTCACACATAATCTGCAGGCTCTTTTTCACTTCCGCCAGAGCCTTTTCCATCGGATATCCCGACGCCCTGTTTCTGGATTTGGCGCTTCCGAAGATGACCTTCCCCACGCCCAGCTCCCGGGCCCGTGTGAGAGCCAGAGCCAGGTAATCTCTTAACTGCTTCTCCTGGTATTCTTCCCCGATCACTCTTAACGTAATGGGAAGGAAATCATTACAGCATAAAACCGGAAGGTCCAATTCGTTCAGCTTGGCCTTCAATGTACCATAGTCTGCTTCCGACAGTCCTGCAACTCCCCTGAGAGGAAGCTCCGCATAGTCGCAGCCGATTCTTTTTAACAACGGCAGAAATGCCATCCCCACAGGATCTGACGAATCTGCCAGCATATTTGTACAGAGCCCAATCTTCATAGTTATCCCCCTGCATATCGCAGGCCTGCCTGCGATACTGCGCTAATAAATAATTTGAAACTACTTGTGCTGCAAATTTTCTCTCCTACTCTGCCTCCAGCATCTCCCTGACTCTCTGGAATCCGGTTGTTCCGCTGTTGTATACCGGAACTTTCGTATCTTTCAGATGCGGTGCCAGAGCTGACATGGAAAGCTGTGCCATCACGATACAATCCACTTCCTTTGACAGGGATTCGATTGTATCAAATAAGATCTCATTATGTTTATCAATATTTCCTTTGGTATATTCTTCAAATGCTTCCGCTTTCAGAACAGTCTTACATTCAATCTCTTTGCCGGCCTCTCTTGCGGCGATCTGAAGCAGCCGTTCAGAGGAAGGTACCGTAGTTTCCAGCGTTGCCAGCAGGCCGATTTTTTTACCTGTCCTCACAGCCAGTTCCATCATCGGCCGGTCAATCTGGGCGATCGGCGTATTTACCAGTGGTCTTCCCAGTTCAGCAGCATAATTAAACGTAGAACATGCCAGCAAAATCAAGTCCACATTTGCCTCTTCCAGATTGTGGGCATACTGGGCAAATTTATAGTAATTCACTTTCGGAATTACGCCTACTCCTGCCGCAATATTATCTCTCTGAATGGTATCATCGCACAAATGCATGATGGTTACTTCCGGAACAAATTCCTTTATGTAAGGCTGCATGGCATTGATGGTTATATGGGAAGCATGAATAATTCCCAGTGTCTTTCCTGATAAGTCTTTCATTTGCGATACCTCCTGATATGGCTTTTATTGTAATTTCAGGCCGATCCCTCTGAATCGAAATTTTCTTTCGGTTTTACTGAACGATCAGCAGTTAAACTTCATTATACAGCAAACCCTCTGAAAAAAAAAGTACAGATTAAATCTCGCTCTGTCTGCGCTCCTCTTTTCCCGTTTTACACAATTTAGCCAGAAACCGCCCAACCTCTTTCCATGCTTTATCTGATTCCGGAATCAGGGAGCCTGCCATCTGAAACACATGAAACATCCCTTCGTAAACACTGAGTTTTACTTTAACATTCTGTTCCTCTGCCTTTCTTGCAACGTTCAAGGTATCATCCAAAAGCATCTCGTAGGTTCCCACCTGCATCAGCATGGGAGGGAAGCCATTATATTCACCATACAATGGAGAGATGTAAGGATCGGTGGGATCACTCTCTCCCACATAATCCCCGTTGTAGAGCATACTGTCGGGAGCATTCCCAAACAGCGGGTCCAGCTCATAATTCTCAGCGTAGGAATCCCCGGAACAGGTCAGGTCCGTCCAGGCCGACATGGTAATAATACCTCTCGGCAGGGATCTGCCCTGATCCCTCAGCCACATACAAAGAGCCAGGGCAAGGCCTCCTCCTGCCGAATCCCCCGCCAGGATGATCTGCTTCTCCGGGTAACGATTAAGAAGCCACTCATAAGCCGTGCAGGCATCTTCCAGGGCCGCCGGATAGGGATTGGCAGGCGCCACTCGGTAATCGATTGTCAGAACATTCCCGCCGCCCAGCGCCTCGCTGTACCGCACCGCAAAGGAGCGGTATATATTTTTCATGGGTCCAATGTAGCCTCCGCCGTGCAGCTGCAGGACTGCACAATTGGAATGAAGCTGTTTTGGTTCCAGCCATTCCATTGTAAACCGTTCCATATCTACTGTGGTAAGGCTGTACCCGGAAGGACAGTGCCACTTCGGTTCAACCGGGTTTCTCCGATATTCTCCCGTGCGTATTTTCTTTCCGATCACACCGGCCGCCGTAATATTTGCATACAGCTCCCGCACAAGCCTGCCTCTTACACTTTCCCTGCGCTCTTTTCTGCTTTTTCTCAGCTTCTCTTCCTTCTTCATTCAACCTCCTTTTTATCTGTGCTCAGACGTGAAAACGCCGCTTTAATTCTTCTTTTGCCTTCCTGTCTCCGAACACAATCGTTCCCAGCAGGATCAGGACCGACATTCCCGCGCCGATAAAAGACAGGAGCGGTTTCGTAATGATGCCAACCAGGTGCAGGACAATTGGAATCAGGGAAAATACCACATACTCGATCTGAAACAGAATGTAACTCTGCCAGTTCATAAAATTCACAATCATTAAAACCAGCATGGCCAGATTTGCCACAATAAAAATGGATGGTATGGCGTAATTGACCGACCACCCCGTATAGCCCAGGGAAAAATCGATCAGCAGGGCAAGCAGCTGGGCACAGAGGGTCTGCACCAGTATTTTGGCAGCTGAGTTCGTGTTGTTTTGTATCGAATAGTATAGAGTAATCCAGAAATAAAGTGTGGCTCCTACCGGGATCAGCGACCACCAGACCGCAGAATAGGTCAGATAATTGACCCCTACCAGCACACAGGCCTGGACTATGGACAAAAACAAGAATATTCGTATCACAAAGGGATACTGGTGCGGATTTTCCTGGATCACAGGATAACTCCGGTATCCTTCTTTTCCCTCCATACCTTCCAGAGCATTGCGGCAGAGTGGGCACACATTTGTATTATCCAGAATTAATACATGACAGTGATTACAGCGTTTCATCATACACCCCGTTACTTTCCAGCTCTACATGAATCCCGTCCTCCGCCAGTTTTCGGAAAAAGGACCGTTGCACCCTCGTATCGGCCAGCACCGAACTGATCGTAAATGCAATCCTGCCCTGATAGGAAACCACACCGCATTTAAAAGGCTGTTTTTTGGAGACTCCCATTGTGACATGGCACCGGTCAATATATGGTTCATATTCCGGCAGGGTTTTCACAATACCCACATTTGATACCGTCGTTGTGAATGACTTGGAGGAGCGGCTGTAGATCCATTTGATCCCCATATTTTTTATAAACAGCGGGATACGGCGGATCAGCCCGTTTTTTTCATTCGAGACGTTGTAGGAAATCAGATCCTCCATGTGGGGGATATTTAACTGCTCTTTCATAGCATCCGCCACCACGTCCAGAATCTCCTGAAAGGTGTAGCCGTTTTTCTTCATGTCAAACCGCACCAGTACGATCCCGAAGAAGTTCATGGTAGTGGTAGAGGGAAAAAACTGTCTTAAATTAACCGGTATATTAATAACAATCGGCCGTCTGGATTTCTGCATATTCAGACACTCTGTATAAATTGACCAGATGATCACCGCCGTAAAATACTGGGTGATAGAGGCCTGGTATTTCCTTCCCGCCTCCTTTACCTGCCCCACATCCATATAGCCGTGCAGGATACCGATGCAGGGACTTGCAAGCATATTGCCCTTAAGCTGGTACGCCTTCTCCCGGCGATAGCCCTTTGCCCCGGTCTTTTTATAATATTTAAGATAACTGTCCTCCATATCAAAAATGCACTCCCGTGTCGGGCCGTCCGGCGTCCCGGAAAATGCTTGCGGATGTGCCAGCCTGATATACTGGTAGGCCAGCTCTTTCAGAAAATTCATTGCTCCGGCGCCGTCGGTAAGCGCATGAAATACCTCCAGATTAATTCTTCTGTCGTAAAAACTCACCCGGAACAGGTATTGCCCATTTCCGTAAGGGTCCATAAAACGGCAGGGGTAAACCACCTCTTCTTCCACCAGAGGCGTCTTTTTATTCGTCTCAAAGTAATACCAGAATACCCCCCGGCGCAGTCTGACATTGAACAGGTCAAACCAGGGAATAATTGTCTCCAGCGCCTGCTGCAGCAGCTCTCTGACCACCGGTTCTTTTAACACAATGGATACCCGGTAGACATTGCTCAGCTTCCGGCTGGAAACCACCGGGTAAATATTCGCCGTATTGTCCAGCCGTCTCCATTTCAGTTTAATTTCTTTTCTTTTTCCCATATGCACCTATATCCGGCCCATGTAAGGGGCGCCTCTGAATTATGTAAGAACATTCCTGTTGCAATTATAAAATTCAGTATAACATATTCTATGAAAAGAAGAAAGAACAGACGCCATAAAGACGTGCTGTCCTTTCTCAACCGGCTTATGAACCCTGCCGGCATCTGTTCTAAATTAACTGACTATACTCTCATGCAGTGAACGCCCGGAAATCTGGCACTCTCACCCAGGCTTTCCTCAATCCGCAGAAGCTGATTATATTTCGCTACCCGGTCGGTTCTGGAGGGCGCGCCAGTCTTAATCTGTCTGCAGTTTAAGGCTACCGCCAGATCTGCGATGGTGGTGTCTTCTGTTTCACCGGAACGGTGGGACAGAATTGCTTTCCATCCGATGTTCTTTGTCATCTCCACCGCATCAATGGTCTCTGACAGAGTACCAATCTGGTTCGGCTTAATGAGCACTGCATTGGCCGCCTGCTCTTCGATGCCCTTCTGAATCTTTTTCGTATTAGTCACAAAGAGATCATCTCCCACGATCTGAACACGGTCTCCGATTTCCTTTGTCAGTATCCGGAAGCCTTCCCAGTCTTCCTCTCCCAGAGGGTCCTCAATAGATTTAATAGGGTACTTCATACACAGTCCGGATAAATATTCGATCATTTCCTGTCTGGTCTTCATGATATCAGACTTCCAGAAATAGTACTTCCCTTCTTCACCTTTTTCCTTCGCCGCGTCATATAATTCGGTTGCGGCCACATCCATAGCAATATAAAAATCTTTTCTGGGTACAAAGCCGCACTCTTTTATGGCATTTGTCAGGAATTCCAGGGCCACCTCATCATTTTCAAATTTTGGTGCAAAACCGCCCTCATCTCCTACAGCCGTTACATATCCCTGCTTTTTCAGCAGACTTTTCAATTTCATGAAAACTGCCGTGCCCCATTCCAGACATTCTCCGAAGGAATCGGCTCCCACCGGCATAATCATAAATTCCTGGATATTCAGGCTGGAATCCGCATGTTTTCCGCCGTTAATCACATTCATCATCGGTACCGGAAGGGTAATGCCGTTCACGCCCCCCACATACTGATAGAATGGAATCGACAGCGCTGTCGCCATCGCCTTGGCATTTGCCAGAGACACACCCAGAATCGCGTTGGCGCCCAGTCCTGATTTATTGTCTGTCCCGTCGGACTCCAGCAAAGCCCGGTCAATCTCTCGCTGACTGCCCGCGTACATACCCAGCAGTTCGGAACGGATTGTGGTGTTAATATGTCCCACTGCAGTGCGCACACCATTTCCGTTATATCTGACTTTGTTATCTCTCAGCTCTACCGCCTCATAGGCGCCGGTAGAAGCGCCGGACGGAACTGCCGCTCTCCCCATGCTGCCGTTTGCCAAAACCACCTCGGCCTCAACGGTCGGATTACCTCTGGAGTCCAGAATTTCACGGCCTCTGACCTCTTTTATGCGAAAACACTCTTTCATATATTTTTCCTTTCTATCATAACTTTTCTGTATTTTTTCTCTTTTGCCACTATTCTACAGTATGGAATAAAACCAGATTCTCATTCATAAAGGCTCCGGAATTTTTCTTTCAAATACTGGATGTAATAGTCTGGGTTAAACTCTTCTCCTGTCATATCAAGCAGCAGTTCGTTGGTACTTCTCATCGCTCCGAACTGGTGGATATGCTCCCTTAAATATTCCCGGATCGGGAGAATATTACCATCTTTTAAATATTGTTCTACCGGCATAACCGTACTGATATGGTCATAGATCTGAGCTGCTGCCGCACTTCCCAGCACGTAGGAGGGAAAATAGCCAAACATACCGCCTGACCAGTGGACATCGGAAAGAACGCCGTCCTTATCGGAAGACACGGTCACATCCAGATATTCTTTATATTTTTTGTTCCAGGCTTTCGGAAGATCTTTCACCTTTAATTTTCCGGAAATCAAATCCTTTTCCAGTTCATAGCGGATCATGATGTGCACCGGATAGGTCAGCTCATCGGCGTTGATTCTGACCGGACCCTGGATCGGTTTGTTTATCCCCAGTATAAAATCGTTCAGCGACAGGTCCTTCAGCTGTTCCGGATACATTTCTTTTAGTTTAGGAAATAAGGGTTCCCAGAATGCCTCTGTCTTGCCCAGCATATTTTCAAAAAAGCGGGACTGGGATTCATGCATTCCCATAGAGGCCCCTTCTCCGACGGGAGTCTGGGTCAGCTCATCGGCAATACCCAGCTCATATAAGCCATGTCCCGTCTCATGTATAATGGAAAATAGGGGCTGTTCAAACCCTTTCTCCGGAAATGCATTGGTCAGCCTGACATCATGATTATGGAGCGCAATTGTAAAGGGATGGGCACTTTCTCCAAATACGCTCCTGTTTTCGTTCATCCCCAGATAAAGGCTTAAAAATTTGGAGTAGCTTTTCTGTTTTTCCGGATCGAATTTTTTTTGTTCATAGGTCTTTGGCACCGCTTCCGCCTTTTTGCAGATTTCCTTCATGAAGGGTATGAGTTCTTTCTTGATCCGGCTAAATAAAAGATCCAGCTTCTCCATAGTAAATCCAGGTTCAAAATCTTCCAATAAGATATCATATCCGGATTTCTTTCCTTTTTTTCTGTATTTAACGAACTGCCTCTTCAGATCAACAATCTGCTCCAGAAATGGAGCAAACTCGGAAAAATCATCCTTTTCTCTTGCTTTCTGCCAGGCAGCTCCCGCTGAAACAACCAGTTCCTGGCTCTTCTGGTATTCATTCAGAGGAATGGGCTTTAACTGATCCTGTTCTTTTTTCAGATAATCAGAAATGGCCCTCTCCTTATCGGTAAGCTGTTCCCTGATCTTCGGTGTCTTGAGTTTATCCAGAATCTGCGTTAACTCCGGGTCCGTCAGACACAGATAATATTCTTTTGCCATCAGCCCCAGAACCTTTGCTGTGTACTCCACGCTTTCTTTTGGAGCAAGCGTCTGGTTATCCCAGTCGGACAGCACCTGCGCCGTAAACAGCACCAGTCTGCGGTCTAAAAAAGGCTGTAAACGTTCATAATACGTATTCATAATACTCTACCATTCCCATTTCTGCAGATACATCTGCAGAACGGCCTTTCTTCAATTTCTCTCTGATTTCTATCATCTTCTTTTTTTCATTTGCTTATTCCCGCATTTTAAATTTTAATGCCGGATTCCCCGTAAAACCCGGGGATAGTTGCAATCTTTGATAAAACAGGTTAAGATAAAGAAACACCTGCTCCGGCAGGACTTACAACTCATAACAGGCAGGCCGGACTAGCCGGAACGTCTTGTTGCCAATGACTATTGTTTATTACGAAATGAGGGATTTTTCTTATGAAATTATGGGGCGGACGCTTCACGAAAGAAACAAATCAACTGGTACATAATTTTAATGCTTCCATTTCTTTTGACCAGAAATTTTACAGGCAGGATATCGAGGGCAGTATCGCCCACGTAACAATGCTGGCAAAACAGGGAATACTTACAGATGAGGAAAGGGATGATATCATCGCCGGACTTGTGGAAATCAAACATGATATTGAAACCGGCGCCCTGGAATTCGATACCTCTGCCGAGGATATCCACAGCTTTGTGGAAGAACATCTGATTGAACGGATCGGCGAGACCGGCAAGAAGCTGCATACCGGCCGGAGCCGCAATGATCAGGTTGCCCTGGATATGAAGCTTTATATCCGGGACGAGCTGGAAGAGATCGACGGCCTTCTGAAGGAACTGATGATCGTTCTCTATAAACTGATGACAGAGAATCTGGATACTTATATGCCTGGATTCACCCATCTGCAGAAAGCGCAGCCGATTACCCTCTCCCATCATATGGGGGCTTATTTTGAAATGTTTAAGCGGGACCGCTCCCGTCTGGATGATATCTACAACAGGATGAATCTGTGTCCGCTGGGCGCCGGTGCACTGGCCGGAACCACCTATCCGCTGGACCGGGATTTCACCGCCGAGTATCTGGGGTTTGACGGCCCCACCTTAAACAGTATGGATTCCGTATCAGACAGGGATTATCTAATAGAATTCTTAAGTGCGCTGTCTGTCGTCATGATGCATTTAAGCCGGTTCAGTGAAGAGATTATACTCTGGAATTCCAATGAATACCGGTTTGTGGAACTGGATGACTCCTACAGCACGGGAAGCAGCATTATGCCGCAGAAGAAAAATCCCGATATTGCCGAGTTAGTCCGGGGCAAGACGGGCAGGGTATACGGCGCTCTGATCTCTCTGCTTACGACTATGAAAGGTATCCCTCTGGCCTATAATAAAGATATGCAGGAAGATAAAGAACTGGCCTTTGACGCGATTGATACGGTAAAGGGCTGTGTAGGTCTGTTTACCGGTATGCTCTCCACCATTACCTTTCGCAGGGATCAGATGGAAGGCAGCGCTAAGAAAGGCTTTACCAATGCTACTGATGTGGCCGACTATCTGGTGAAACACGGGATTGCGTTCCGTGACGCTCACGGTATTGTAGGTGAACTGGTGCTGCTCTGTCTTAAGAAGGATATTTCTCTGGATGATCTTCCGCTGGAAGAGTATCAGGCTTTATGTCCTGTTTTCCAGAAAGATATCTATGAAGCAATCAGCCTGGAAACCTGCGTCAATACCAGAAATACCATTGGTGCGCCGGGCAGGCAGGCCATGCTCGATGTACTGGAAAAAAATAAGGAGTATCTGGGAATCTGATGAATAAACGACTTAAAAAAGATATTATATTTATCCTGTTTGTGCTGGTCCTATTTGTAGGCGTTCTGGTAAACTTTAACCGTATCGGTTCGTTTCTGGGCCTGATTCTGCAGGTGATCTCCCCTCTTCTGGTAGGACTGGCCATCGCCTTTGTTGTAAATATTCTGTACAGCTTTATCCGGAAACTATTTTCCCATTTCCGTTTTGGCAGGGGCAAGGCCGGTAAATATATTTCTCTGGCTTTATCTTATCTGCTGCTGTTTGGCTTTGTGGCTGCTGTTATTCTGTTTCTCATACCGCAGCTGGGTGAGAGCGTCAACCGGCTCTATATGAATCTGGATAATTATCTGGCCCAGCTGGATTCTTTTGTCAGGGATCTGGTCAGTAAAATTGATTTCAGCAAGATTGATTTTACTCAGATAGACGCAGATATGATCAACAGCTACATCAAGTCCTTCTTCAACGGCGGGGTGAGCGTGGTTCAGACTCTCTTCCCCCACCTGGTGGGATTTGCCACAGGCACGGTCCGGGGCGTGGTCAATCTGGTGATGTCTTTTATCGTGTCGGTGTATGTACTGTCCGATAAGGAGCATCTGCTCAGACAGGCCAACGATCTGCTTGCCGCCTGTCTGCCGGAAAAGGTCTTAAATAAAGTCCTGCATGTAGGCAGGGTCTCTGGCCGTACCTTTACTCTTTTTATCAAAGGGCAGGTGACGGAAGCTCTTGTTTTAGGCTCCCTTTGTTTTATCGGTATGGTCATTTTCCGATTTGACTATGCCCTGCTTATCAGTGTGATTATCGGCGTTACCAGCCTCATTCCGATTCTGGGTGCTATTATCGGCTGTGTACCGGCCGTCTTTATCCTGCTTATGATCAATCCGGTGAAAGCGTTCTGGTTTATCGTATTTATCATCATCCTGCAGCAGGTAGAAGGGGATCTGATCTATCCAAGGGTTGTCGGCAGCAAAATGGGTCTGCCGGCCCTCTGGGTTTTCGCCGGCGTCATGATCGGCGGCGGTCTGGGCGGTGTGCTGGGCATGCTTCTCGGAGTGCCGGTTATGGCAATCATCTATCAGCTGACGTCAGAATTTGTGCGGAACAGAAAAGAAAAAAAGAATGTGCTGCAAACAGAAAAATAACGGCTGCAGTAAAGTTATAAATAAGTTTATAAAAAAGAAGTACCTGAGGAATGATTCCACAGACACTTCTTTTTTATTGTCTTAATTAATCAAATATAAACAGCTCTTCGATCGGCACGTCTACCGCCCTGGATATATCAATGGCCAGTTTTAAAGAAGGATTGTACTGCGCTTTCTCAAGCCTCATAATCGTCTCTCTCCTGACTCCCACCAGATTAGCCAGCTGCTCCTGGGTCATTTCCTTCTGCTGCCGGTATTTCTTCAGATTACAGGTAAAATTCTCCGTCCCCATCTTATTCTTCCCCTGTGTCATACTTATAAAGCAGGTAGTTGTTTAAGAATAAAACAAGTGCAATGATCAATGAGGATGCGACCGTAAAGATCAGCGCCACATAATCTGTGCGCAGCCGATCTCCCATAACGCCGGTAAACCAGGTTACAATCCATAAAAGGGTGAACCCCAGTCTGTAGGACGTCAGCTGTGCCCGCATCTGTTCTTCTTTAAACCGCTCGTCGATCAGCGTACTGCTCAATTTACCCTCATAGAAGAAACCAAAAAAGCCGAAGAAAATAAAGAAAAAGAATGGCCAGACCTGCTGCTGTGTGATATACGCGGGTATACCCAAAAATCCGATCAGACCGAAGAATCCGAACCAGCCAAAGCGCGGGCTTACCGTTCGGGTTCTGTTGGCCTCCTGCACCTTTCCCTTCTTCAGGTTTTCTGCAAAATAGCGGATCGCCTGGATTATAACATACAAAACCAGAAGTACGGTCATTACCATTAAGGGCAGGTCACCGGCCCGGAACTGATACGATGCCAGGTCCAGTGGTTTTACAATTCTGGATTCATTATAAATAACGTCATAGGCACATGCCGCAAGTTCTAAAACAATAAGGACGATTAACAGATGGAATCTCTTCTTTTTCATATAGCCCTCCGAAAGTGATGTATTTGTCTTATTATGTGATAAATATATCACTTACATGCTGAGCTGTCAATGAAGTTTTACATTTTAACCCTGCAGACCGTCCGACTGTCTCTGCATGTTTTCTATCACCACATCATAAACCTCGCCCAGAGAAGCCGCATATTCCAGCACCTTCCAGGGTGTGTTCGTATGGAAATGAATTTTGATCAATTCTTCATCTCCTACAGCCAGCAGGCAGTCGCCCTGGATGTGTTCTGTAATATATTCCGTAATATCATCCTCAGAAAGGTTTTCTCCTTCAATCAAAAGCTGTGTATCATACTTATATTCTAACATGTTCTACTTTCCTCCTTCATGTTTAATCAGGCCAAATGCTTTCGAGAGCTCCATAACGACCAGAGGCACCAGGCACAGTCCCAATCCCGCCAGGTACAGACTCGCATCCAGCCGTATCAGACCAAATGCCACAGACAGCGGGGTAAACAGAACTAGCAGCACCAGAACGAAAGAAAGCAGCGCTGCCATATTCAGCTTCCGGTTGCCGAAAAACCCGGTTTTGAACAGGGAATGGTTCGACCGCATATTAAATGCCTGCACAATCTGCGATAGAGACAGCACCATAAAGGCCAGGGTACGTCCGCCCTCCACACTTCCTGTTGTATTCCAGGCATATCGGAATGCAAACAGAGACAATGCTCCAAACATCAGTCCCTGAAGTGCAGTCCTTATCCCAAAACCATTGGCAAAGATACCCTCATTCCTGGATTTGGGCGGATAGTCCATGACATCGGACTCCACCGCTTCCATTCCCAGGGCCACGGCAGGAAGACTGTCTGTCACCAAGTTGATCCAGAGCAGCTGCATGGATAAAAGAGGGCTCTTATGCCACAGAAGCATTGCTGCAAATACGGTGACCACCTCGCCGATATTAGTGCCCAGCAGGAAGCCTACCACCTTCTTGATATTGGCATAGATGCCTCTGCCCTCTCTCACGGCATCTACAATAGTGGTGAAATTATCGTCGGTCAGCGTCATATCCGCCGCGCCTTTCGCCACATCGGTGCCTGTGATACCCATAGCGCAGCCGATATCAGCGGCCTTTAGTGCGGGTGCGTCATTCACTCCGTCCCCGGTCATGGACACCACCTCGCCCTGGGTCTGCCACGCTTTTACGATACGGATCTTATTTTCAGGAGATACTCTGGCGTAGACGCTGATGCGGCGGACACGCTCATTGAGTTCTCCGTCTGACATAGCGTCCAGTTCAGCGCCGGTAACCGCCTCATCGCCCTCCTCAAAAATACCCAGATCCTTTGCAATTGCCGATGCCGTCACTACATGATCCCCGGTAATCATAACCGGTTTGATCCCTGCCCTGCGGCAGACCGCAACAGCATCCCTAACCTCCGGTCTCGGCGGATCTATCATTCCCACCAGCCCCATCAGGGTCAGTCCATTTTCCAGATCCTCCGATGTAGGTTCCGAAGGCAGAGCGTCAATTTTCTTATAGCCTACCGCCAGCACTCTCAGAGCCTCGCGGCTCATCTCTTCCGTAAGCTCCCTTGCCCGGTCAATATTTCCGCCCACACAGCGGGAGGACATCACGTCAAAGGCTCCCTTTACAATGACAATCAGCTCCCCGTCAATACGATTCACAGAAGTCATCAGCTTTCTGTCAGAATCAAAGGGCAGTTCCGCCAGCCTGGGACAGGAACGGTTTAATTCCTCTTTCTCCATGCCGTTTCGAAGTGCCGCCAGCACAATAGAGGTTTCCGTCGGGTCCCCAATGTGTTTTTCCTTCCCGTCCTCCACAACAACCGAGCCGTCGGAACACAGAGTGGCATACATCAGCAGTCTGCGGATCTGCTCCGTATTGCTGCTGCCGATCTCCTCCATCTCTTTCTCCCCATCCACATAACCCTTCACCAGAGTCATCCGGTTCTGGGTCAGTGTACCGGTTTTATCAGAACAAATGATAGACGCGCTGCCCAGGGTTTCTACCGCGGGAAGCCGTCGTATAATAGCATTCTTTTTCACCATCCGCTGTACGCCGATGGACAGTACAATCGTGACAATAGCAGGAAGCCCTTCCGGTATCGCAGAAACTGCCAGAGAGACCGCGGTCATGAATATCTCCATCACCGGGATGCCATTCATCAGGCCAATGACAAATATAATACCGCAGGCCGCAAGAGCCATGATTCCCAGATATTTCCCCAGATTAGCCAGCTTTTTCTGCAGGGGGGTCTGTGTTTCTTCCTCCCCCTCCAGCAGATTAGCTATTCTGCCCATCTCCGTATTCATGCCAGTGGCGGTGACGACGGCCACTGCCGTTCCGTAAGTAACGCTGCATCCGGAAAAGACCATATTGCTCCGGTCTCCCAGAGGCGCATTTCCGGCAACCGCTGTATCCGCTGATTTTTCCGAAGGAACCGACTCTCCGGTCAGCGCGGATTCTTCCGCTTTCAGACTGACAGAATGAATCAGTCTGGCGTCCGCAGGTATAAAGTCTCCTGCCTCCAGTTTAATAATATCTCCCGGCACCAGATGAACGGCATCAATTACCTGTTCCTTTCCATCACGGATTACCCTCGCATGGGGCGCAGACAAACTTTTAAGGGCGTCTAATGCCTTCTCTGCCTTGCTCTCCTGCATCATCCCCATCACTGCATTCATGACCACAATGAGCAGAATCAGCACCGGCTCAAAGAATTCCTTCGGCTCCCCTTCATAGCACGCGATCACAAAGGATACCACAGCCGCAGCGATCAGGATTAAAATCATCACATCCTTAAACTGTTCCAGAAAGCGTCTCAGATTTGACTTCTTTTTCTTCTCCTTCAGTCTATTTTCTCCGAACTTCTGAATGTATTCCTGCACCTGCGCCGCAGTAAGTCCTCTTGCTTCATTCGTTTTCAATTCTGACAGAATCTGTTCCAATGGTTCACTGTGTGGTGACAAATACCGCACCTCCCGAATTTTATTTGCCCATAAGGCATGGTAGCGTCGATTTACAAAGGAATACACGCCTCAGCCAAGGTATTTTACGGGTTTTCTGCGTTATCCTCAATCAGCGTGCATCCAGCACGCCTCAATCGTCTGCCTTGAAAAACCGTAAAATCTTCATGGCTGAGGTCAGGGAGTCGGGAAAGAACGAATTTTAGTCCCTGTAAGGCACTTGAATGACACGTACAGAGACGTACGTGGAATGAAAGTAACGCAGCAGGTACTAAAATTCGCCTTTATCCGACCGTGTGTCCCTTTGTACATCGACGCTAACTTTATTAATACCCCTTTTTACTGATTTTTACAATACCGTCCGCGTCAATTTACTTTCTGTGACCGATTGTTTTCATTCAGTTTCACCTATATTCCTGCCTCTTCAAACATATTCCGAAGCAGCAATGCTTCATCCAGTGAATTATCCCATCCATACTTTTTTAAGTCCACTCTGTTGTCCCGGCTCACCTTCACCATTTCACTGCGCAGCAGCTTTTTCTGTGTATCCGGTTTTTCAAAATTAGCGGCACCGCTTAAAAAGCCCTGATGGTTTACCACCCGGTGCGCGTACCCCTCTCCAGCCAGACCTTTCTTCAAGGCATAGCCCACGGCCCTGGAATACCGGGGCATGCCGCAGAGCAGGGCAATCTGTCCGTAGGTGGCTACTTTTCCCCTGGGAATATGTTCGCAGACCAGTTTGACCCTTCTATAAAAGTCCATTTGGTTCATCCTCTCTTTTTGGCTCTCCTCTATCATAGCAGGAAACTTCTTCCATTGCAAAATCAAGAAGCCGGAGAAAGAAGATAATCTTTCTCCGGCTTCCTGGTTTTATAGCTGTGCTTATTTTTTACCTGATGGCTTACTTCAACGTGGAAATTTAAACTTCAAACAGCATATCGCCATACTGAGGAACCGGCCAGAACTCTTTATCCACGATCATCTCCAGTTCATCAATCGGGGTTCTCAGCTCAGTCATCACTTCAAATACCACATCGTGGAAGAAATTCGCCTTTTTTGCACCCTCTTCCATCCCTGCAGCCTCCGCCGTAACAGCCTCCAGCCTGGAAAGTGCGTTTTTCGCCCCGGCCAGAAGATTCGAAGTCTTCACCAGAAGATCTGTCTGCACGCTTACGTCGGCAGCGGGGACAGCGGAAGTTATCATATTGATATTCTCGGCCAGCACCGTAGTATATTTAATAATCGCCGGAATATACAGCTTGGATGCCATGTCTATCATTGTTCTGGCTTCAATGTTGATGGCTTTTGAATATGCCTCATACTGAATTTCAGAACGGGCTCTCAGCTCGGATTCCGTGTACACCTTCTGCTTCTCGAACAGCCTGATCGCCTTCTCCGTGGTCAGCGCAGGAATTGAATCCACAAAAGATTTCAGATTGGGAAGTCCCCTTCTTTCCGCTTCCTCCACCCATGCGTCGGAATAGCCGTTGCCGTTAAAGACGATTCTCTGATGCTCTGTTACATTTCTCCGGATGATCTCACACACCGCGCTGTCAAAATCGGCAGCCTTCTCCAGCTCATCGGCGATCTCCTCAAACTCTTCCGCCACAATGGCATTTAGCGTGGTATTCGGGCCTGCGATTGACATGGAAGATCCAACCATTCTGAACTCGAATTTATTGCCTGTAAACGCAAATGGGGACGTACGGTTCCGGTCCGTGGTATCCTTGGATAATTCGGGCAGGGTATGTACACCGATGTTCAGCTTGGAACCCCTTATACTTGAAGTGGCGGAACCATTCTCTATAATCTGTACCAGGACATCCTCCAGCTGGTCGCCCAGGAATACAGAGATAATAGCCGGCGGAGCTTCGTTTGCCCCCAGCCTGTGATCATTACCCGTATTGGAGGCAGAGAGCCTGAGCAAATCTGCGTGGGTATCCACCCCTTTCAGAATTGCAGACAATACTAAGAGAAACAGTCTATTTTCATGAGGCTTTTTGCCGGGATATAACAGGTTGATCCCGGTATTGCTCACCAGAGACCAGTTATCATGCTTGCCTGAGCCATTTACCCCTGCAAACGGTTTTTCATGGAGCAGGCAGCTGAGTCCATGGCGGTTTGCCACCTTTTTCATGATCTCCATGATCAGCTGATTGTGGTCGGTAGCCACGTTGGCACTATTATAAATAGGAGCCAGCTCATGCTGGGCAGGCGCCACCTCATTATGCTGTGTTTTCGCGGTAATTCCCAGCTTCCACAATTCCACATTCAGTTCCTGCATAAAGGAGCCGATCCGCTCCCTGATCGTGCCGAAATAATGATCATCCAGTTCCTGGCCCTTGGGCGGCATAGCACCGAACAGGGTACGGCCTGTAAAAATCAGGTCTTCCCGTTTCATATAATTGTTTTTATCAATCAGGAAGTACTCCTGCTCCGGTCCCACGGAACAGGATACACTTTCCACTCCCGGAAAACCGAACAGCTTCAAAATCCGCACTGCTTGTTTGCTTATCGCCTCCATAGACCTCAGAAGCGGAGTTTTCTTATCCAGAGCCTCCCCGGTATAGGCACAGAACGCGGTTGGGATACAGAGCGTAATGCCGGTTGCATCTTCCTTCAAAAATGCCGGTGAAGTACAATCCCACGCTGTATAGCCCCTGGCTTCAAATGTGGCTCTTAATCCCCCGGACGGAAAAGATGACGCATCCGGTTCACCTTTGATCAGCTCTTTGCCGGAGAAGTCCATAATGACCTGCCCGCCGCCGATGGGACTGATGAAAGAATCATGTTTCTCAGCAGTAACACCTGTCATAGGCTGGAACCAGTGGGTATAATGGGTTGCACCCTTCTCAATTGCCCAGTCCTTCATGGCATTTGCCACGACTTCCGCAACCTCAGGGTCCAGGTCGGCCCCTTCGTCGATGGTTTTTTTCAGAGCCGCATACGTTTTCTTAGGTAAACGGTCTCTCATGACTGCATCGTTAAAAACATTCTTACCGAAAATTTCTGTTACATTCGTCATCTTAACTCCATCCTTCCATTTCAATCTTTATGTCACTCGGCAAACTTTTAAAACCCGGGTTCTGTGCCGGACAGCCTTTCAATTTATCTAAAGTAAGAAAAAGGTGTCCTCAACACATTGAGAACACCCTTGTTCCGACTTAACATATCTTAAGTTCACAAATAACATAACACTTTTTATCCTGGTTGAAAAGTCTTTTTTTGAGGACAATTTCAATTTTGGCAGATTTCATGGGTTTTGAAATCAAATTATTATGTTTTTCGTGCAACATTGCCATTACTGCGGCTTCTCACTCATCTGACCCACCAGGTTTACATCCAGCTGATCGAACGGAATCGTGATATTATTTTCATCAAATTTCTCTTTGATTCTCTCCAGCAGATGCCATTTCAGAGGCCAGTAATTCTCGCTTAATGTCCAGATGCGAAAGCCGATGGAGATTGCGCTGGGATCAAAGTTATTTACAAATATATCAATATCTCTGTCCTTTAAAATCCGTTCTTCCTCCATGGCAAGCTCTGCGAGCAGATGTTTCACCTTCTGGATATTTTCCGAATAGTCCACAGAAACCACCAGATCCAGCCTGCGGACCGGTTCACTTGTCACATTGATCAGGCTCATATTGGTCAGGGTGCCGTTGGGAATCACCGTCATCCGGTTATCCGGCGTGATAATGCGCGTATAGAAAATATCGATGGAACTGACCGTTCCCGAATCATTTCCCGCAATAATGAAATCCCCCACCTTAAAGGGTTTCATCAGTATAATTAAAACACCGCCCGCAAAATTGGACAGGCTTCCCTGAAATGCGAGTCCCAGAGTCAGCCCCGCCGAGCCCACCAGTGCAATAATCGCGCTGGCACCAATTCCGATTACCTCCGTGATCGCCATAATCAGAAGAATATAAAGCCCGGTACGGATCACCGCGTTCAAAAAACCGGAGACACTCAGCTCCATTCCAGCTCTGGTAAAAATACGGTTAAACAGCTTTAATACGCCACGGATTATTTTTTTGCCGATCCAGAATACCACCAGAGCCAGTATTAATTCCAGCAGAAAACTGATCACCTTCGGAGCAAATAAATCAACATAATAAGATAAATCCCGCAAATTTTCCGGCATTGCTAACTCCTTCTATCACTCATAAAATAAAACTGCCAGGCATTCAGGAGAGCCTGTGGATAAACAGGCCGCTGCGCAGTTTGGGCTCAAACCATGTGGATTTGGGCGGCATCAGCCTTCCCGCATCCGCAACAGCCAGAAGTTCTTCAATGGAAGTAGGATACATGGCAAATGCTGCCGCCATCCCATCGCAGACCCGGCGTTCCAGTTCTTCGCTTCCCCGGATACCCCCTACAAAGTCAATCCGCTTGTCAGTCCTGGGATCTTCAATTCCAAGTACCGGCGCCAGCAGATGATCCTGAAGCAAAGATACATCCAGCCCCTCCACTGGATCACTGGTACGCAGTGCATCCTTTATTCTGAGCCGGTACCATCTGCCGTCCAGATACATGCCGATAATGCCCTTTGCATCCGGCTCACATACTCCGTCTTTCCAGGGTTTCACTTCAAAATTCTCTGCACACCGATTCAGAAATTCCGGAATGCTAAGTCCGTTCAAGTCAGCTACAACCCGGTTATAAGGAAGAATTTTCAGCTGGTCATGAGGAAACAGCACCGACAGGAAATAATTGAATTCTTCTTCGCCTGTATAGCCGGGCTGCTGCTCTCTCTTATTCAATCCCACCTTAACTGCGGAGGCCGCCCTATGGTGTCCGTCCGCTATGTAGATCTGGTTGATCTTCCGAAACGCTTCTTCCAGCGCTCTACTGTCATCCAAAGCATCTATCGCCCACACTCTGTGGGTAATCCCGTCCTCCGACGTAAAATCGTACTCCGCCTCCTGCATTTTCGTGCGGCTCATAATTTCATTTATCACAGGCTCTGAGCGGTAAGTAAGAAAAATAGGGCCTGTCTGAGCATCCATGACAGTTACATGGCGAATCCGGTCCTGTTCCTTTTCCTCTCTGGTATTCTCATGCTTTTTAATAACGCCGCTCTGATAGTCATCAATCGAAGCACAGGCCACGATCCCATCCTGGCTTCTCCCGTCCATGACCAGTTCGTACAAATAATAGCAGGGAACGTTATCCTCTATGTAGACGCCTTCTCCCACCTGCTGTTCAAACAGTTCCCGGGCCTTTTGGTATACCCGTTCGCTGTACATATCCACCGTCTCCTCAAACTGAGTCTCCGGACGGTCAATATTTAAAAAAGACAATGGTTCCTTCCCTGCCTCAGCCTTTGCCTCTGCCCTGCTGTATACATCATAGGGCAGGGCAGCGACTCTGGATGCAAGCTCTTTTGCGGGCCGGACACAGGGAAATGGTCTGATTACCGCCATTTTCCATCCTCCTTTGTTTTCATATTCAAGTACGCCTCGGCGTACTTGCTGCGAGCCGCCGGAGGCTTTATCCTGGAAGGAGACTGGGCTCCCCCCAAGACGAATTTGTTATTTACTCACCACCTATTGAGGTGGGAGTCTTATCTACTTCCATGATACAATCAGAAAACGGGAACCGGCTACTATACGGCAAGCAGGCCGTCATCCGGTTTGCTTGATCTGTCTTCCGATTCCCGTCTGATACATTGATTTAGAACAAGCGGTCAAACCGCTCCATTGCTTCTATTGTATTCTCCCGGCTTCCGAATGAAGTCAGCCGGAAGTAGTTGGTACCGTTTGTACCAAAGCCAGCGCCTGGCGTACCGACAATCTGAGCGTTCTCCAGCAGATAATCGAAAAACGTCCAGGAGTCCATTCCGCCGGGGCACTCAAACCAGATATAGGGCGAGTTCACTCCGCCGTAAAACGGAATATTTTTCTTCGTAAGAGTATCCGCAATTACTTTCGCATTGCCCTTATAAAACTCGATGTTCTTCTTAGCCTGAGCCATGCCTTCCTCGGAGAAAACGGCAGCAGCGCCCTTCTGAACAATATAAGAAACACCATTAAATTTCGTTGTCTGGCGACGGTTCCACATCTTATTCATGGACATCACCGTTCCGTCAGCACACGGAAAGGACAGCTCCTTCGGCACGATGGTATAGCCGCAGCGTGTTCCCGTAAAGCCGGCTGTCTTTGACAGTGAGCAGAACTCTACCGCACATTTCTTCGCTCCCTCAATAGCAAAGATGCTTCTGGGGAGAACAGGATCGTCAATGAAACACTCATAGGCGGAATCATACAGGATAACCGCCTGATTCTCCAGTGCATAATCCACCCACTCCTTCAGCTGAGCCGCATTGTAAGCGGCGCCGGTGGGATTGTTCGGGGAGCAGATATAGATAATATCTGCATGGACATTTTTGTCCGGCATGGGCAGGAAGTCGTTTTCTTTATTCGCATCACAGTAAACGATCTTTCTGCCGTTCATCGTATTGGTATCAACATAGACCGGATAGACCGGGTCGGGAATCAGAATCACATTATCCACAGCAAAAAGGTCTGTGATATTGCCGGTATCGCTCTTGGCTCCATCGCTTACAAATATCTCATCCTTCTCAATGGTTACGCCATTGCGGGCATAATAGTCCAAAATCGCCTCTCTCAGAAAATCATAGCCCTGCTCCGGTCCATATCCCTTAAATGTCTCTGCCTTACCCATCTCGTCCACCGCCTCGTGAAGGTTATCAATAACCTTCTCACAGAGAGGCAGCGTCACATCGCCGATGCCAAGGCGGATCACCTTTTTATCCGGATGCTTTTCCGTATAGGCGGCAACTCTATGGGCAATTTCAGAGAACAGATAACTTTCTTTTAAATTCCGGTAATTCTCATTTAACTTAACCATGGGCTGCGTGGCCTCCTTACTTTTTCTTTATTTGATTACTCTTACTCTCAATACGCCGTCAATGGTCTGGAATTTATCCAGAATTTCCTTTGTAGAGATATCCTTGCAGCCATCCTTCAGGAAATAATCCATCACCGTGTATGCATAATCGCCTTTGCTCTTATTTACCATGTGCTCAATGTTAATGTTCATAGAAGAGAATACATTGGTAAACTGGTTGAGCATATGAGGAATATTTCTGTGAAGAACCGCGATCCTTCCGTCGGTCTCACAGACACCGGCGTCACAGTTGGGGAAATTGACGGAGTTCACAATATTACCGTGCTCCAGATAGGTGCGGATCTGTTTTACCGCCATCACTGCACAGTTATCCTCTGATTCTTCCGTGGAAGCTCCCAGATGGGGGATTGCAATACAGTTTTTCATATTTACCGTCTTCGGATTCGGGAAATCGGTGATATATTTTCCAATCTTGCCGGATTCCAGCGCTTCCTTCATGTCGTCGTCGTTTACCAGCAGATCTCTGGAGAAGTTTAAGATAACCGCGCCGTCCTTCATCATGGCAATGGTGTCTTTATTGATCATCTCTCTGGTATCATCTAACAGCGGTACATGCATCGTGATATAATCGCACTCTTTAAAGATTTCCTCTCTGGTTTTTGCCTGGTTCACGCTTCTGGAAAGTCTCCACGCGTGATCAATCGAAATATAAGGATCGCATCCGTATACTTCCATACCCAGATGAGTAGCCACATTGGCTACGATAACGCCGATAGCGCCCAGACCGATAACACCCATCTTCTTGCCAGACACTTCTTTGCCGGCAAATTTGGATTTATTTTTCTCAACCAATTTGGCAACATCCGGATCGTCTTTCACGCTTTCCAACCATTCCACGCCGCCGATGATGTCACGGGAAGCCAGCATCAGGCTGGCAAGCACCAGTTCCTTTACGCCGTTTGCATTCGCGCCGGGGGTATTAAATACAACGATACCCTTCTCCGCACATTTATCCAGCGGAATATTATTGACGCCAGCGCCGGCTCTTCCGATTGCCAGAAGAGATTCCGGAAGATCCATCTCGTGCATATTGGCGCTTCTGACCAGCGCGGCATCCGCCTCGCTAAAGTTATCTGTCATTTCATAGTTCTTATCTAATAAATCCAGTCCTACATTACTGATCTTATTTAAACAATTTATTTTTGCCATTTCCTACTCCATTCCGAAGCGTCACAGATCCTCTGAGCTCCTATTTATTCTCATCCTCAAATTTCTTCATGAATGCAACCAGCTTCTCAACGCCTTCCTTCGGCATAGCGTTGTAGATACTTGCTCTCATACCGCCTACCGTTCTGTGTCCCTTCAGATTTACAAAGCCGGCAGCAGCGGCCTCCTTTACAAACTTAGCGTCCATATCGGCATCGCCGGTCACAAATGGAACATTCATGATAGAACGGTCTTCTTTTACAACAGTACCCTTAAACAGTTCGCTGGAATCCAGGAAATCATAGAGAACAGCAGCTTTCTCTTCATTTCTCTTCTTCATCTCTTCCAGGCCGCCCATGGCTTTAATCCACTTGAATACCTTGCCGCAGATATAGATGCCGTAGGTCGGAGGCGTATTGTACATGGAGCCTGCATCCAAATGAGTTTTATAAGTCAACATAGTAGGAGTACCGGGAAGAACATCCTCACGGATCAGATCCTCACGGATGATCACAATTACCGTACCCGCAGGGCCGATATTTTTCTGTACGCCGCCGTAGATCACTCCGTATTTTGTTACGTCAACCGGCTCGGATAAGAAACAGGAAGAAACATCTGCAACCAGGATTTTACCCTTTGTGTTCGGCAGTTTTTTGTATTTCGTACCATAGATCGTATTGTTCTCACAGATGTATACATAGTCTGCATCCTCTGAGATCGGCAGATCGGAACAGTCCGGAATATACGAAAAGGTCTTGTCGGCAGAAGATGCAACCGCATTCGCTTTGCCGAACTTGGAAGCCTCCTGATAAGCCTTTTTAGCCCACTGGCCGGTAATAATATAATCCGCAACACCGTTCTTCATCAGATTCATCGGAATCATCGCAAACTGGGTAGAAGCCCCGCCCTGTAAGAACAGCACCTTGTAATTGTCCGGAATATTCATCAGATCCCTGATGTCCTTCTCCGCCTCGTCAATAATTGCCTGATACGCTTTGGAACGGTGGCTCATCTCCATAACTGACATGCCTGTTCCCTTGTAATCCAGCATCTCTTCTGCTGCTTCCTTCAGTACCTCTTCCGGAAGGACTGCCGGACCTGCTGAAAAATTGTACACTCTTCCCATTCTTACCATCCTCCTATTTTTCTTATCTCTGATTCAACTGTCATCGGGATGCTCTGCATCTGCCTCCGACACTTTAATCCTCTTCTAAGTCTTCCTCTGAAAATACATCTGAAATAGCTCCACCCGGCGCCACCATCGGCCAGACCTTCTCATCTTCGTCAATCTGACAGTCGATCAGCATGGCCTTTCCCGACTCCGCGGCTTTCTCAAATGCAGTTTCGAATTCCTCAATCGTGGTCACCCTCACGGCATCCACGCCCATAGCCTGTGCAACCTTCACAAAATCAACCTTGTCATTCAAAATTGTATTGGAATATCTCTTTCCATAGAACAAGGTCTGCCACTGGCGCACCATTCCCAGCACATGATTATTCACGACCACCTCGATGACCGGGACTTCACTGCGGGATACGGTGGCAAGCTCGTTCAGGTTCATACGCAGGCAGCCGTCGCCTGCGATATTGACCACCAGCTTGTCCGGGCGGCCGATCTTGGCGCCGATCGCCGCACCCAGGCCGAAGCCCATTGTCCCCAGGCCGCCGGAGGTGAGGAATGTCCTTGGTTTCTTATACCGGTAGAACTGAGCAGCCCACATTTGATGCTGTCCTACTTCAGTTGTAATAATTGCGTCGCCTTTTGTCAACTCATAAATTTTCTCTATAATCTCCGGTCCGCATAATTTCGTCTTTTTATAATGGAGAGGATACTTTTCTTTCAGCATCTGAATCTTCTCCATCCACTGCGGATGGCTCTGCTGTTCCAGCCTGGTATTCATCAGCTCCAGCACGCTTCTTACATCTCCGATCACGCTGGCGCTGGTGATGATATTCTTATTAATCTCCGCCGGGTCCACATCAATCTGGAGTACCTTGGCTTTGTAAGCAAACTTCTTCGTATTGCCGGTTACCCGGTCACTGAATCTGGCCCCGATCGTAATCAGCAGATCCGCATCCGTCACACCCAGATTAGAAGTCTTGGTTCCATGCATTCCCAGCATCCCGGTATAGGCCGGGTCCGTACCGTCAAAGGCTCCTTTTCCCATCAGGGAATCCGCAACCGGCGCATCCACCTTCTTTACAAAGGTTTTCAGCTCTTTGTCCGCACCGGAAATGACCGCACCGCCGCCCACAAATATGTAAGGCCTCTTGCTGTTGCGGATCATCTCCACCGCAGTATCAATATCCTCCGCAGTAATCTTCTTGGTCATACGCTGCACCGGCTGGGGGAGCACCGGTGTATATTCGCCTACCGCCGCGGTAACATCCTTGGTGATATCCACCAGGACAGGCCCCGGACGTCCGGTCTTTGCGATCTGAAATGCTCTCCGGATCACTCCTGCCAGCTCATCCACATTCTTGACAATAAAATTGTGCTTAGTAATCGGAAGAGTCACTCCCGCAATATCAATTTCCTGGAACGTGTCTTTTCCCAGAAGCGGTACCGCCACATTAGCCGTAATCGCAATCAGCGGAACAGAGTCCATATAGGCCGTTGCAATACCGGTTACCAGATTAGTGGCTCCCGGTCCGCTGGTTGCAAGGCAGACTCCCACTTTGCCGGTCGCCCTGGCGTATCCGTCCGCCGCATGGGCTGCGCCCTGCTCGTGGGAAGTTAGAATATGTCTGATTTCATTCTGATGTTTATACAATGCATCATATATATTCAGAATAGAGCCGCCCGGATAGCCGAAAACGGTATCCACGCCCTGCTCTTTTAAACATTCAACTACAATTTCAGAACCTGTTAACTGCATTGTGCACCTCTCTCTTCAGCTTGTAAAAACGTTCTTCCGATCTGCTGTTACTTTTTAATCTCCAGAATAGCTCCTCTGTTCCCGGAGGTAACCATAGATGCATAACGCGCCAGATAACCGGTGGTTATCTTCGGTTCTCTCGGCTGCCATTTTGCCTTTCTGGCCGCAAGTTCTTCATCAGAAACCAGCACGTTGATCCCATTGGACGGGATGTCGATCTGAATGATATCCCCTTCTTCAACCAGTGCAATCGGTCCGCCCACCGCCGCTTCCGGTGAGACATGTCCGATGGCCGCTCCGCGGCTTGCGCCGGAAAAACGTCCGTCCGTAATCAGTGCCACGGTAGATCCAAGGCCCATTCCCATAATCGCGGAGGTAGGATTTAACATTTCTCTCATACCAGGGCCGCCTTTCGGGCCTTCATACCGGATCACGACAACATCGCCTTCCACAATCTTACCGCCCTTGATGGCGTCAATGGCGTCTTCCTCACAGTCAAACACCCGGGCCGGGCCCTCGTGCTTCATCATCTCCGGCGCTACCGCAGACCGTTTCACCACGCAGGAATCCGGAGCCAGATTGCCCTTTAATACGGCGATTCCGCCGGTTACACTGTACGGATTGTCTATCGGACGGATCACTTCCGGATTCTTATTCTCACAGCCGCTTATATTTTCCTTCACCGTCCTGCCGGTCACCGTGATCAGATCTGTATAGAGCAGATCTTTTTTCGTCAGCTCATTCATAACGGCGTAAACGCCGCCTGCTTCATTCAAATCTTCCATATACGTAGGACCGGCCGGCGCCAGATGACACAGATTCGGCGTCCTTGCGCTCATCTCATTGGCAATCTCCACGTTCAGGTCCACCCCTGCCTCATGGGCAATAGCGGGGAGATGAAGCATAGAGTTGGTGGAGCAGCCCAGCGCCATATCCACGGTCAGGGCGTTGAAGAACGCTTTCTCGGTCATGATATCTCTTGGTCTGATATCCTTTTTCAGCAGCTCCATCACCTGCATGCCCGCATGCTTGGCAAGTTTAATTCTCTCAGAGTAAACTGCCGGGATTGTGCCGTTTCCAGGAAGTCCCATACCCAGCACTTCCGTCAGGCAGTTCATGCTGTTTGCGGTATACATGCCGGAACAGGACCCGCAGGTCGGACATACCTTCTGCTCGAATTCGGTTACATCTTCCTCCGTCATCGTGCCCGCAGCATAAGAGCCAACCGCCTCAAACATGCTGGAAAGACTTCTCTTCTGTCCGTGTACACGTCCGGCTAACATAGGGCCGCCGCTGACAAATATTGTGGGTACATTGATGCGGGCCGCCGCCATCAGAAGGCCGGGCACATTCTTGTCGCAGTTCGGCACCATAACCAGGGCATCGAAGGCATGGGCCATAGCCATAGCTTCTGTGGAATCTGCAATCAGATCCCTGGTAACCAGAGAATATTTCATACCGATATGGCCCATAGCGATTCCGTCACATACCGCAATCGCCGGGAACACAATCGGAGTTCCACCTGCCATGGCAACTCCCATTTTTACCGCTTCCACGATTTTATCCAGGTTCATATGTCCCGGCACAATCTCATTATAAGAACTTACAATACCTACAAGCGGTCTGTCCAGTTCTTCCTGTGTCATTCCCAATGCATTGAACAGTGACCGGTGCGGCGCCTGCTGCATCCCTTTTTTAACTGAATCACTTCTCATCCTTATTCCTTCTTTCCATCAATCCCATAACGTTATCCGCAGTGTATTTGTTTCTATAATATCTATTAGATATCCTCCCAAACTCCGGGAGTCTAAATAAATTCCGCTTAAATGCTGCCGACAATAATATCGCCCATACGGCTGGTTCCCACCTGAACCTTGCCCTCCGACATGATATCAATGGTACGGTATCCGTCCTTTAACGCTTTCTTCACCGCATCCTCCACCGCATCCGCTTCTTTGTCCAGATCCAGAGAATAGCGAAGCATCATGGCAGCTGAGAGTATGGTTGCGATCGGGTTTGCAATATCCTGGCCCGCAATGTCCGGAGCGGAGCCGTGGCTCGGCTCGTACAGGCCGAATTTCGTATCATTTAAACTGGCGCTTGCCAGCATCCCGATAGAACCGGTCACCATACTGGCCTCATCTGATAAAATATCACCAAACATATTCTCCGTCAATATAACATCGAACTGCCCCGGATCTTTTACCAGCTGCATCGCGCAGTTGTCCACCAGCATATGGGTCAGCGTTACTTCCGGATAATCCGCTGCCACTTCCTCCACAACCTTTCTCCAGAGCCTGGAGGAGTCCAGCACATTGGCCTTATCCACACTGATTACATTTTTCCGTCTCTTCATAGCAATATCAAAGCCCCGCTTCGCGATCCTGCGGATTTCGTTTTCATCATAGGTCAGTGTGTCATACGCCTTCATCACACCATTTTCCTCCACGGTCTTTCGTTCCCCGAAATACAGGCCTCCGGTCAGTTCCCGCATAATCAGCATATCGAAGCCGTCCCCGATAATCTCATCCTTTAACGGGCAGGCCCCCTTTAACTCATCATATAGAACCGCAGGTCTTAAATTGGCAAAGAGGTTCAAAGCCTTGCGGATTTTTAAAAGCCCAGCCTCCGGTCTTTTCTCCGGCGGAAGTTTATACCAGGGAGAAGTAGTCGTATTCCCTCCGATGGAACCCATGAGAACAGAATCACTTTTCTTCGCTGTCTCAATTGCCTCATCGGTGAGCGGTACACCGTGCACATCAATGGATGCACCGCCTAACAGCACTTCCGTATAATGAAAGGTATGTCCGTATCTATCTCCTACTTTATTCAGCACTTTCTGTGCTTCTCTGACAATCTCCGGTCCGATTCCGTCTCCCGGAATCACCGCTATCTGAAATTCCATAATCCTTATCCTCCTTTATCTGATAGTCCCCGGCTCATTCCGGGGAGCCCTTAAAATCTTTCTATATACCAGCAAAGCCCCAAGTAGTACGTACTACTCAGGGCTCATAAAATACTACACGAATTATCGACAATTATAAACGAATAATTATACACTGTCAAGTACGCTGCCCGACCTGTCCTATTCTTCCAGGCTGCCTTCCCTGCGCCGTTTCAGGTAATCTCTGGTCAGCTTAACCACCTCTCCTGAGAGCAGTGCAACGGCCAGAAGATTGGGCACAGCCATCAGGCCGTTAAACGTATCGGAAATCTTCCAGACCAGATCCAGCGACGAGATACAGCCCACAAAAATCATACCGATAAAGGCAATCTTATAAATCAGAATCGCCTTCCCGCCAAACAGATAGGCGATGGCACGTTCCCCATAGTACGACCATCCAAGAATCGTGGAGAAAGCAAACAGCACGATGGCAATCGCCACAAATTTATCTCCAAACGGAATCGTGCTGGCAAAAGACTGGCTGGTAAGAGCAGCTCCGCTCACCACATCCTGTCCGGCTTCGATTGCCTTTAAATAGGTCTCCTGATTATAGATATTCGTGGTAAGAATCGTCAGCGCCGTGATCGTACAGACAACAATAGTATCGGTAAATACCGCAAAAATTCCCCACATGCCCTGTACCACCGGTTCCTTTACATCGGATGCGGAGTTAACCATAACCGAAGATCCCAGACCCGCCTCATTGGAAAATACGCCTCGGGCGATTCCCTGTTTCATGGCCAGTGCAATTCCGTACCCTAATACTCCGCCGCCTGCGGCTTTCAGCTGAAATGCCTCGCGAAAGATTGTGGCAAATGCCTCCGGTACATGGCTGATATTCATGCCGATGATCACCAGCGCGCCGATCAGATATGTGATAGCCATAAAAGGCACCAGCTTTTCTGTCACCGACGCGATCCGTTTGATCCCCCCTACAACCACCAGGGAAATAAAAATCATAAGTACGATACCGGTTATGTAGGGCGGAATTCCAAAGGAATTGTCAAGTCCGTCCGCAATGGAATTAGCCTGGGTCATATTGCCGATCCCAAAGGATGCCAGAGCACAGAATACGGAGAAAATAACAGCCAGCCATTTCCATCCAAGCCCCCGCTCCATATAAATCATCGCGCCGCCGACCCAATGGCCGTTCTTGTCTTTATAGCGGTAGCGGATACCCAGGGTGTTTTCCGCAAAACTGGTCATCATACCCAGAAAAGCAGAAAGCCACATCCAGAACACAGCGCCCGGACCGCCCGTTACGATGGCAGTCGCTACTCCAGCTATATTTCCTGTCCCAATGGTTGCCGCCAGAGCCGTGCAGAGAGACTGAAACTGGGAAATAGCATGCTCATCTTCTGTCTTCCTCACACTCTTCTTACGTATACAGGCCAGTATGGTAGATTGAAACCACAGCTTGATCTTTGTTACCTGAAATATCCCGGTCCTCAGTGTGAGCATCAGCCCAACCAGCAGAAAGATTGCCAGCATAACCGGTCCCCACACGAAATTGTTGACCGCATCGTTGACCGTCTTGATCGAGTCGACCACACAAAACATCGTTTTATCCCCCTCGTATTTTTCGAGCAGCTGCATATTCCATATGCGGCTGCTCCTGTATAGATAAAAGTTTATGTGAATCGGCAAACTGTGTCAAGTGTATGCCAGCCAAAAGAGCCCTATTCAATTAGTTTTGCTGATTAATGTAGTTAATTAAACCCTCTGCGGCGATAATCTTCTGCATGAACGGCGGGAAAGCCTGACCCTTGAATTCTGTTCCTTTTGTCCGGTTATAGATCATTCCGCTGTCAAAATCCACATCCACCTGGTCCCCTGCTTCAATTCCCTTTGCTGCCTCCGGACATTCAATTATAGGCAGACCAATGTTAATGGAATTCCGGTAGAAGATCCTGGCGAATGTCTCTGCAATCACGCAGCTGACCCCAGCCGCTTTCAGCGCGATCGGAGCATGTTCTCTCGAGGAGCCGCAGCCGAAATTCTTATTCGCCACCACAAGATCCCCCTTTTTAACCTTCCTTACAAAATCTTTATCAATATCCTCCATACAGTGGGTAGCCAGTTCGGCAGGGTCGGATGAATTCAGATATCTGGCTGGTATAATTACATCCGTATCCACATTATCACCATATTTAAATACTGTTCCTGATGCCTTCATCTTTCTTCTACCTCCCTACAGTCCCAGTTCTTCCGGACTGGAAATTTTACCGGTTACCGCACTGGCCGCCGCCACTGCCGGGCTCGCCAGATATACTTCAGATTTCACATGTCCCATACGTCCTACAAAGTTCCGGTTTGTGGTAGAGATGCATCTCTCCCCCTCAGCCAGGATACCCATATAACCTCCAAGGCAGGGACCGCAGGTCGGAGTGCTTACCACACAGCCGGCCTTGATAAATATCTCAAGAAGTCCTTCCTTCATGGCATCCAGATAAATCTTCTGGGTGGCCGGGATTACAATAGCACGGATGCCCTTTGCCACCTTTCTTCCCTTCAATACCTCTGCCGCTATTCTCAGATCCTCCAGCCGGCCATTGGTACAGGAGCCGATAACCGCCTGATCAATAGCCACATCGCCGCACTCATCTATCGTCTTTGTATTCTCCGGAAGGTGAGGGAATGCAATGGTAGGCTTCAATTCTGATAAATTGATCACATAAGTCTCATCATAAACCGCATCTGCATCTGCCTCATAAATCTTATACGGTTTTTTGGAGTGTTCCTTCATATAGTCTTCCGCTGCCTCATCTACAGGGAAGATGCCGTTCTTCGCGCCGGCCTCTATCGCCATATTGGCAATTGTGAACCGGTCGTCCATAGAGAGATTGGCAATTCCATCCCCCACAAATTCCATGGATTTATACAGAACGCCGTCCACGCCGACCATGCCAATGATATGCAGGATCACGTCCTTGCCGCTCACCCATCTGGACGGTCTGCCGGTCAGTTCAAACTTAATTGCGCTCGGCACCTTAAACCAGGCCTTGCCTGTCGCCATACCGGCTGCCATATCCGTACTTCCCACGCCTGTGGAGAAAGCTCCCAGCGCGCCATAGGTACAAGTATGGGAATCCGCGCCGATAACTGCGTCACCGGCAACGACCAGGCCTTTTTCCGGAAGAAGGGCATGTTCGATTCCCATCTCACCTACATCAAAGAAATTTGTAATATCATATTTCTTTGAAAACTCACGCACACATTTACAGTGCTCTGCGGACTTAATATCCTTGTTCGGAACAAAATGGTCCAGTACAAGCGCGATTTTATCCTTATCAAACACTTCCTGTTTCGACATCTTTTCCATCTCATGAATCGCGACAGGGGAAGTGATATCATTGCCCAGAACCAGGTCCAGGGAAGCCTCGATCAGCTGTCCTGCTTCCACTTTATCAAGCCCTGCATGGGCTGCCAGGATTTTTTGTGTCATTGTCATTCCCATAACAACATCCTCCTTAGAATTTACTGCCTATTATTCTAGCATATTATCTGGTATAATAAAAATAAATATTTGGAATGGAAAGTATAACCTGAAATTATGAGAAGAGAAAGGAAAAATGAAATCAAGAATGAATAACGAAGAACGTAGTAAATTAACGAATAAAAGGGGGTTTTTGTATGGAACACAATTTATCGCTGTACCGGGCTTTTCACGCGGTGGCCCGGACCGGTAATATTTCCCACGCGGCGAAGGAGCTTTTTGTGAGCCAGCCGGCTGTCAGCAAGGCTATTTCCAAACTGGAGGAGAGCTTTCATGTGGCCTTGTTTAACCGGGGTGCAAGAGGGGTCAGCCTGACTCCTGCGGGAAAGATTTTATATGATTATACGACGACTGCTTTTTCCGCTCTTTCCAAGGCGGAGGAGGCGATGAATCAGATACAGAATCTGGAACTCGGACAGATCCGGATCGGCGTCAGCACTACTCTGTGCAAATATATGCTGCTTCCGTTTCTCTCCCGATTTATCCGGGAGAATCCCCACATTAAGATCACGATTCACTGTCAGTCTACTTTCCATACATTAAAGCTGATTGAAAAGAATGAACTGGACATCGGCCTGGTGGGACGTCCGGAGAAGCTCGGAAACATGGATTTTTATCATCTGGAAACGATACGCGATATCTTTGTCGTAAGCCAGACCTGCCTGGATACGCTGTGTACCCGCGGGCTTCTGTCGGAATATGAGACAGCAGACAGCGAGGCGCTCTTTCGCTGCGGCAACCTGATGATGCTGGATCGGGAAAATATAACCAGGATCTACATCGACAACTATCTTCGTGCCAGACAGCTGGAAGTCAACGAGGTGCTGGAGATCAGCAATATGGATCTGCTGATTGAATTTGCAAAGATAGGTCTGGGCATAGCCTGTGTGATCGGCAATTTTGTAGAAGAGGAATTAAAAACAGGGGAATTAATTGAAATCCCCCTGTCCGAACCGATTCCGCCCAGAGAACTGGGCTTTGTTCACAATAAAAATGCGGTCTTATCCGATGCGGCCAAATACTTTCTCACATCCTACACAAGCAGCGGCGTATAAGCCTCAAAAGCGGAGGGCAGCGCGAACCGCTCCTTAATCTCAGCCCCGGTTACCCACACGGGGCGTCTCCCCTCATCAATGAATTCCGGCATTTCGTTCAATCGGATAAAGTATCCCAGCATATGCCACTCCACATGACTAAAAATATGCTTCGCATCGGCAAGGGGATTTAATTCCGCAATCACAAGTCCCCTGTCCGACAGCCAGTGTCCGGCCTCCGCCGCCGTCAGCCATCCTTCCCTGTTCGGAAGTTCCCAGAGGCCAGCCAGCAGACCCCTGGCCGGCCTTTTAAACAGAGCGTACTTCCCGTCGTATTCCAGGATAAAGACGGATCGTTCCTCAATTCTCCTGGGCCTTTTCGCCGCCTTCACCGGAAGCTCCATCTGGATATCCTGTTTAAATGCTCTGCACAGATGCATCACAGGGCATTTGTCACACAGCGGTTTTCCATTGGGCAGACAGACCACCGCTCCCAGCTCCATCAGCGACTGGTTAAAGTCGCCCGGCCGCTCCGGCATGATCTTCTTTAATGTCTCTTCCAGCCCTTTCTTTACAGACTGCTTCGTGATTTCACTGTAGTCGGCTGACAGTCTCATCGCCACCCGCAGCACATTTCCATCCACCGCCGGTACCTTTTCACCGAACGCAGCCGATGCGATAGCGCCTGCCGTATAGGAACCGATGCCGGGGAGTTTTTGCAGTTCTTCAAAAGAAGACGGCATACGGCCGCCGTATTCTGCCATAATTTTCTCTGCCGCACGTTTCAGGTTTCTGACCCGGTTATAATAGCCAAGGCCCTCCCATAGCTTCAAGAGCCGCTCTTCCTCCGCTTCCGCCAAACTCCGGATATCGGGCAGCGCTTCTACAAACCGGTCAAAGTAGTCTTTTACCGCCTCCACCCTTGTCTGCTGCAGCATTATTTCCGAGATCCAGATATAATATGGCTTCGGTTCCTGGCGCCACCTTAAAATTCCGGCGTTATTATCGTACCAGTACAGTAAATCTTCCACGATTGCAGAAAAATCATAGTCCATAGTTACCTCCCAAATAATTCCTTCCGGCAAGCCTGATTGTCTGTCATAATACGACAAGTCCAAAAAAGGGTATGGATCGCTCCATACCCCTCTTACCTTTATAACAGCTGCAATTATTAGTTATCCAGTAATTTTGCTTTCTTGGTCCAGCTCATCATATTACGAAGCTCTGCTCCGACTTTCTCCAGCTGATGATCTGCTTCCATTCTTCTCTTTGCAAGGAAGTTTGTGCAGCCGATCTGGTTCTCCAGCAGCCAGTTGCGGGCAAATACGCCTTCCTGGATATCTTTCAGAACCTGACGCATCGCGTTCTTGGTATCTTCCGTGATGATCTTCGGTCCTGTAATATAATCACCGTATTCAGCGGTATTGGAAATAGAATATCTCATGCCTGCAAATCCGCTTTCATTGATCAGGTCAACGATCAGCTTCATCTCATGGATACACTCAAAATAAGCACTCTCCGGCTCATAGCCAGCTTCTACTAATACTTCAAATCCTGTTTTCATCAGAGCGCAGACACCGCCGCAAAGAACAGCCTGCTCGCCGAACAGGTCGGTCTCTGTTTCTTCTCTGAATGTAGTCTCCAGAACGCCGGCTCTGGCACCGCCGATACCCAGAGCATAAGCAAGTCCGATATCATGAGCGTTGCCTGTTGCATCCTGATGTACAGCGATCAGACATGGAACGCCCTGGCCTTCCTGATACTGGCTTCTTACGGTATGGCCCGGTCCCTTAGGAGCGATCATGATTACATTGACATCCTTCGGAGGAATAATCTGGCCGAAATGAATTGCAAAACCATGAGCGAACATAACGGTATTCCCTGCTTCCAGATTGGGAGCGATGGATTCCTGATACATCTTCGCCTGCTTCTCATCATTGATTAAGATCATGATGATGTCGGCTTTCTTTGCAGCTTCAGCTGCGGTATAAACTTCAAATCCTGCTGCTTCCGCTTTTGCCCAGGATCTGCTTCCTTCATACAGACCGATTACAACATGAATACCGGACTCTTTCAGATTCAGCGCATGTGCATGGCCCTGGCTGCCGTATCCGATGACAGCAACGGTTTTACCCTCTAATAAGGATAAGTTACAATCTTCCTGATAGTAAATCTTTGCCATTTTAAAACTACCTCCTGATATAATTTAAATAGTTAATCTATGTAGTCAGCAATATCGCCAGAGCCCCTAACCAGGCCGGTAATACCTGTCCTAACCAATTCAATAATTTCATATCCAGCCAGAAGATTGATAAAAGCATCAATCTTGGCCTGATTGCCGGTCAGCTCCACCATCAGCGAATCTGTAGCCACATCCACAATCTTGGCACGGAATATATCGGCGACCGCAATGATAGCCTGTCTCTCCTTAGCGGTAGCTGCAACCTTCACAAGGATCAGCTCCCTGCAGACGCTTTCTCCATCTTTCAGCTTTACAATTCCTCTTACATTTTCCAGCTTGGCAAGCTGTTTCTCAATCTGCTCCAGAATGATATGGTCACCGCTGACGGCTACTGTGATCCTGGATACCTCCGGATCATGGGTCTCCCCAACAGTAAGACTGTCAATATTGTATCCCCGGCGGCTGAACAGGTTGGAAACCCGGTTCAGAACACCCGGCGTATTATCTACAAGAATGGAAAAAACTACTTTGCTCATAAGCATCCTCTTTTACTGTGTAATCCTGCATTTATGTGTATAATGTGCATATTTTTTCAATTTGGTAACCATTGTATCAAGTCGCCCCGGCTTTGTCAACTGCGCGGTTTAACCGGATTAGGTTAAAAAAGATCAAGTTTCAGGTTATTTTCATACAGATATTGTGAATTTTATATCAATACCATCAGTCCCAGGTTCCGCACCAGCCCCGACTTTAAAAATCCATATTTCAGCAGCAGATATCTTTTTTTCAGAAATCCTGCATCCGCGAGCCGGACAAACTCCCTCAGAATATGAGTCTTTTCCTCCGGAAGCTCCGCGCCAAAATGTTCCAGAAGCTCCCGTCCCTGGCTGATCGTATCCGCGATTGCCTTCCTCTGCCCGGACGAATCGGAGACTCTGCCGGCTACATATCCTTTAAAGCTCTGGTCTCCCACCTGATTCCCGCCGTGCTGGCGGTAAAGCATGGTGGGCTGCTTTACATAGCCGATCTGCCCGAAAGACGCCGCGATCAAGCCCACCCACCAGTCGTGGTATCTGGCCTTTTGGGGCATATAGTCAAGCTTTCCCCCAAGAGCCCTGTTAAACATCACGGTACAGCCGATCAGTTTATTCTCCATCAATAGATGGGCCAGGTCCGTCTTCGTTACATCCAGCCTGTCGGATTTATGAAAGGACTCAGCCGTCACGAAAAGCTCTCCGTCCGTCACCTTCACATCGGTAAACACTGCAAGCGGAGTCTCTTTCCCGCACTGTCCTTCCAGCTGCTTCATTTTATTAAGAGTACGGGCAATCTTATCCTCAAGCCACCAGTCATCCTGGTCGGCAAACATCACATAGTCCCCCCTGGCGGCCTGCGCTCCTTCCAGAAAGTTCTTCACCACGCCTTTGTTTTGTACATTTTTATGAAAGGAAATCTTATCCGGAAAACGGCTGCAAAACTCAGACACAATCTCCGCGGTGCGGTCTGTGGACCCGTCATCCCAGATAGTCAGTTCGAAGTTCCCCCATGTCTGATCCAGAATAGACCGGATCTGATCCGCGATATAATTTTCTCCATTATAGGAGGTCATGACAATCGATACCAAATCATCCAATGTTTCGCTCCTTCTTCCAGAAACTCTTGTTCATACTGAACTTTACTACCAGGCTGCGGGGCAGTTTTTCATAGTTTCGTCCCAGCTTATAACCCAGAAATTTAAAACCGCTTGCCAGAATCAAATCGGGAATCAGCCAGGCCTTTCCTGATTTTAATAAATATTTCATTGTGGTTTTCACAAGCTTTACGCCTTCCGATTCCGACTTCACCCGGTCAAAAATCTCCCGGTACATCGTCTGAGAAACACCCAGATCAAAATTCCTGGTAAACTGCTGCCGATACGTATATTTATGGGAGTGAACCACCTTCGCATCCGCACAGTAGGCAATGGAGAATCCTGCGTCAACCATCCTGGATGCCATAATCATATCCTCATTAAAGATTGCCTTTGTCACAAATCCTCCCAAAGACATATATACCGATCTCCGGTACATGGCGCAGGCATTGGAACAGAAATACGTCTTAATGCCCAGCCGGGGAATATCCGCCGCCGACTTGGTATACGATTGATCCGGATAGTTAAATTGTCTTGTGAAGTTCTCCACCACCCCCGCTTTGCCGTCGTCTAACTGTCTGGCATAGCTTGCCGCCACCTGCTCCGACTCCATGGGTGCAAGAAGCTTCTCGATCAGGAACTCATCGGTCGGCACAGCATCCTGGGTCATCAGCAGCACAAAATCCGCGTCTGAGAGAGACACTCCATAGTTTCTCGTGCCTCCATGATCAAATTCTTCCTTTTTTATATGAATCAGCGTAAGATTCTCACAGAAAGAATAATATTCCTTCCGCAGAAATTCCTCTTCCGTGTTGATCAGAAATATCCTGTCTGGCTTTACGGTTTGTTTTCCCATCATTTCCAGCAGGTGTTTGAGCTTCTCATCCGGCTTGTAGCTGGGAACAATCAAATCCACCGAACTAGTCTGTGCCATTTCCCCGTCCCGTTTCCTTTCCTGATATTATTCATTAGTATTGCCCAGATTTAAGAGCTTCCTTGCCAAAACCACAGCCTCTGACGCATCCGGGGAATATCCGTCCGCCCCGATCTCCCTGGCAAAGCTCTCTGTGATCACGGCTCCGCCTATGATAACCTTGGCGCGGGCCTGCTTCTCTTTCGCAAGCTCAATCACATTCTTCATTTCCATCATGGTGGTGGTCATCAGCGCAGAAAGACCGATAATATCAGCGTCTTCCCGCAGCGCCGTGTCCACGATCCGTTCCGCCGGCACATCTTTGCCCAGGTCGATTACCTCAAACCCATAGTTTTTCAGCATCAGTCCAACCAGATTCTTGCCGATATCATGAATATCTCCCGCCACGCTGGCCAGGACGATTTTACCCTGCTTCTTATCTGTCCCGCTCTGAACCAGCAAAGGTTCCAGATAATCTACCGCCATCCGCATGGTCTCTGCACCGGAGATCAGCTGAGGGAGGAAATAAATCTGTTTATCAAAGAGCCGTCCCACTTCATTGATGGCGGGGATAAGCATATTATCAAGAATATCGGAAGGAGCCGTTCCCCTGGAAAGTTCTGCCTTTACTCCTTCCAGAATCTGCTTTCTGTTTCCCTTCACTACCATCTGAAAGATCACCGGTTTCTCCGAAAGACCATCCTGTTTTTTTGTCCCCGCACCGGCAACCGCCCCTGTACCGGAAGAGGTTCCCATGGTCATGGGATTATTGCTCACCCGATCCATATATCTTAAGTCCGCATCCTCCTTCGCCATCAGCAGATCGGCGGCAAAGGCCGTCCTCACCAGCAGCTCCTGGGATGGATTGGAGATTGCCATAGTAAGCCCCGCACCGATTGCCAGAGTCAGGAAAGTGCTGTTTACAAACTGACGCTCCGGAAGTCCGAAGGAAATATTGGAGAGGCCGCAGATGGTGGCCAGGCCCAGTTCTTCCTTGCAGTAACGTATAGTATCTATGGTTTCCAAAGCCGCCGCTTTATTCGCTCCTACCGTCTGAACCAGTCCGTCCACGATAATATCATTCTTTGTTAATCCCAGCTCCTCTGCTCGTTTCACAACACCCCGGATAATGTCTTTCTTCTCCTCCAGATCAGCAGGAAGGCCCTTATCTGATAAAGGCAGAAGAATGAACATGGCACCGTACTTTTTGGCGATGGGCAGAAGCTTTTCCATTTTCTCCGTTTCCATGGAAATGGAATTAATAAGTGCCCGTCCGGGATAAATCCGCAGGGCCGCCTCAATAATATCCACATAGCTGGAGTCAATGCTTAACGGCGTATCGACAAGATTTATCAGCTCGTAAATGGTTTTAAGCATCATTTCCTTCTCGTCGATGCCATTCATACCCATGTTAATATCCAAGATCTGTGCTCCCTGCTCTGCCTGATCCTCCGCCATCTGGCGTACCAGCTCCAGAGAGCCCTCCCGGAGTTCGGCCTGTAAGGCCTTCTTCCCGGTGGGATTAATCCTCTCTCCCACAATCTTAAACCGTCCGTCCAGTTCGATCGGCACAAATTTCCGTTCTGTGGTCAGCACCCGGGGCTGCTCTGTCCTGATTTCAGGACTCTTCATCTCTTTAACCTTCATATATAGCAGAGCAATGTGAAGAGGCGTAGTGCCGCAGCAGCCGCCCAGCACAGAAGCGCCCGCTTCCACCAGCTTTGCCGTCTCTTCCGCAAATTCTTCCGGCCCCATATTATAAACCGTCTCCCCGTCAATCAGGGCAGGAATACCTGCATTTGGCTTGGCAATAATCGGGACGGCCGCGTATTCCTTCATCCGCTTAACAATCGAATACATCTTGTCCGGGCCCGTGGAACAATTGACTCCCACCGCGTCGGCTCCCATAGACTGCAGCACAATCACAGCCGTCTCCGGGTAGGTTCCGTAGAAGGTTGTCCCATCCTCTTTAAAGGTAAGGGTTACCATAACCGGCAGGTCGCAGGTCTCCTTAATAGCCAGCAGGGCCGCCCGGCATTCATTTAAGCTCATCATGGTCTCCACCACGAACAGATCCACGCCCTCTTCCAGCATGCAGCTTACCTGCTCCTTGTAGACGTCTACCAGTTCCTCAAAGGTAAGCGTGCCTATAGGGTAGAGCTGCTCGCCCGTCATGGTCATATCAGCGGCCACATAGATATTCTGATTGCTCTGGGCCGCAACCTCTCTGGTCAGTTTCACCAGCTCCCGGTTCATCTCCCGCACATATGCTTCCAGGCCATACTCTTTCAGCTTAATCCTGTTTCCTGAAAAAGTAGGGGTGTATAAGATTCTGGCCCCCGCCTGGATATACTCCCGCTGAAGCCCCTTCATAATATCTGCATGTTCCAGTATCCACAGTTCGGGACAAACGCCGGCCGGCATGCCGCGTTTCTGCAAGTTGGAACCGGTCGCCCCGTCCAGCACCAAAATTCCTTCCTGACATAGTGCTTTGAATTGTTCTTTCGTCATCTGTCGTTCCCTTTCCTGTTTACACAAACGGAGCGGATAGTTCCGCCCCGTTGTAGATTTCTTCTATTTTAGAGCATCTGCTCCAGATTCTTCCGGATCTCTTTGATAAAGCCTTCGCTGTTTAAGACAACGACCTCCGGATTGGTAGTAATCTGCGCCAGATCCTTGGTCATCTTCCCGGACTCAATGGTACTGAGTGTGGCATGTTCCAATTTATCCGCAAACCACATCAGGTCCTTGCTGCCGTCCAGCTCACCCCGTTTTCTCAATGCACCGCTCCATGCAAAGATAGTGGCCACCGAGTTTGTGGAAGTCTCTTCGCCCGCCAGATGCTTATAATAATGTCTCTGGACCGTACCGTGGGCCGCCTCATACTCATAGTACCCGTCCGGCGATACCAGCACGGAGGTCATCATAGCCAGTGAACCGAATGCAGACGAAATCATATCACTCATTACATCGCCGTCATAGTTTTTGCAGGCCCAGATATAACCCCCTTCCGACTTCATCACACGGGCAACCGCATCGTCAATCAGGGTATAGAAATATGTAATTCCCGCTTCCTCAAATTTCTCTTTGTATTCCTTGTCATAGATATCCTGGAAAATATCCTTGAAGTTATGATCGTATTTTTTGGAGATCGTATCCTTCGTAGCAAACCACAGATCCTCTTTCTGATCCAGAGCATAGTTAAAACAGCTTCTGGCAAAACTCTCGATGGAGGCGTCAATGTTATGGGTGCCCTGTACGATACCAGATCCCTTGAAGTCATGAATCAGTTCCTTTATCACCGTTCCGTCTTCCGCCGTATAGACCAGCTCACATTTTCCCGGTCCGGGAACCTTGATCTCCACGCCCTTATACACATCCCCGTATGCATGCCTTGCAATCGTAATCGGTTTCTTCCATGTCTTTACATTGGGTTCGATTCCTTTTACAATAATCGGTTTACGGAATACGGTTCCATCCAGAATAGCCCTGATGGTGCCGTTGGGGCTCTTCCACATTTCCTTTAAACTATATTCTTTCATCCTCGCGCCATTGGGTGTAATGGTGGCGCACTTTACCGCAACTCCATATTTCTTTGTTGCCTCGGCAGATTCCACTGTCACCTTGTCATCGGTCTCATTTCTATGTTCCAGTCCCAGATCATAATATTCTGTATTTAAATCCACAAAAGGGCTAAGCAGTTCATCCTTAATCATCTTCCAGAGGACGCGGGTCATCTCATCCCCATCCATCTCCACAAGCGGTGTCGTCATTTTAATCTTATCCATTTGCATATACCTCCCTTTTTTGTACAGGTTAAATATAACATAGTACCTGCGAAAAATAAAGCATAAAACGTTGCGGCCGCCGTATGCCAATGTTTTGCTTCCTGAACCGCTTTATGCTATAGTTAATTCAATATAAGACTGGAAAATATGACTTGAATAAATATTGAAATGATTTTAGGGAGGTACTTAATCTTATGGACGTGATTTCCAAACCGCAGCCTTTACCACTGCAGGCAGCGCAGAGGATAAAGGAAATGATAGTCAAAAATGGGATGAAGCCCGGCGACCGTCTGCCTACGGAAGTGGAATTTTCAAAGCAGCTGGGACTCGGCCGTTCAACCATTCGGGAAGCGATGAAGTATCTGAGAGCTGAAAATGTAATTACTATTACACAGGGGAAGGGAACGTTTGTCAGCGACTATACCGGTATGGTGGATGACCCTCTCGGTTTAAGCTTTCTGCCCCAGGACTCTCTGATCGAAGATCTGTACGAGACCAGAATTGTCCTGGAACAGCAGATCACCCGGCTCGCGGCAGAGCGCGCCACGACGGAAGATATTGAGGAACTGGAACAAATTGTATCCAGAATGGTGAAAGCAGCCGTAAATGATCTCTCTGCAATGAATATGGATATAGAATTTCATAATTGTGTGGCTAGATGCTGTAAGAATCAGGTGCTGCAGCGTATCATGCCAATCATTGTACAGGCCATCGAGAAGAGCCATTTGCTGACGAAAGATATGACAGATTCCTACGAAAGTTCGCTGAAAGATCATGTTGATATCCTGGATGCCATCCGCAGACATGATACCTCCAAGGCCCGTTTCTTAAGTGAAAAGCATGTACGTGATGCAATCGAGAGTATACGGCGCAGCCAGACTCCGATGCATATCATCTCATCCAGCGATCTGCAGCTGTAAATAACAGCTGCGTGAGCTATTTGCTGCTTCACAAAAGCAAAGCGTTTGAGAAGGGCCTCTTTTCTTTATGAAGCGAGGGCCGAACGTAATAAAAAACAGGGGAGGAGCGCCGCAACAGGCCGCTCCTCCCCTATAAGGATTAAGAAGATCTTTACTGGCCGAACTGACTCCGGATATACGAAAGTCCCCTTTTCATCGCCTCCAGCCTGGCATCCAGGCTGTCTTCCTTCAGTCCATCCCTCCACAAACGCATGCTGTATGAGGCAGGCCCGTCAAATCCAACAACAGCTTCCATAATCACTGCGCCGTCAAACCCTGTTTCTTTCAATGCTTCCCCGATTTCTTTCCAGTTGATACGGGTATCATGGTACGGAATATTGCGGTCAGGTTCAGATACATGGAATTTACCCAGGTAAGGGGAAGCTCTGCGGATCGCGGCCGTGATATCTGCTTCTTCTATATTCATATGGTAAATATCCAGAAGCAGCCCGCAGCACTTGCTGTCCACGGCTTCGCAGAACCGTATGCCCTCATCCACCGTATTGATGATATAGTTTTCATACCGGTTCAGGATTTCCATATTCAGACGGACTCCATATTCTTCAGCTGCCGGCATGGCGGCCCGAATACATTCAATGCTCCTTTTAACCCGCTCCTGTCTGATCTCCCTGGTCAGCATGTCGTGATCATATCGGCTGGGCCAGGTAGAATAGAGCACTCCTCCGATCTCGGTTCCGCCCAGTGCCGCTGCGGCCCGGATCGCACTGTTCAGATGCATCAGCGCATATTTTCTTGTAAAACTGTCCTCCAGCCTCATGTCCAGCCCCCTGGGGTATCCGAAGCAGAATTTAAGCTCGATTCCCTCTGAATCCGCCATCTTCCTGACCCTCTGTGCCCGGTCCATGTCGCCGTTTAACACTTCATCCGGCGGGCGAAGCTCCAGGGCTTCCCCTCCTGCCGCCCTTGTCTGGGCAAACATCAGATCCAGCCGCCCGGTATCAAAGTATTTTCCCCAGGTCATTTTATGTAATCCGAACTTCATGTTGCTCCCTCCCTACTCCATATTTGTATGACGGACAGCCAGATCCGCCTCCTCCATATGGTATCTCTTCATCATTTCCGCCACAGTGTAATCCAAAAACAGCAGCATTGTCTGTGTATAGGCCACATCATCTTCACATTCCGGAAGCTTTATCACAGCCTGAGCTTTATTTTTAATGCGCTCTGTTATATTCCCGGTCAGGGCCAGCACCAGCCCCTTCCTGCCCGCCTCTTCCATCTGCAGCAGTGTCTTCTGATCCTCATTGCGGCAGGCTGTTACGATTCCATCTCCGCTCTGTATCTCAGGCACCGTCACCTCATTCATGACATATGTCAGAAATCCCATATGATATATCCGCATGGCAAAGGCCGATAAAATCATCAGCTCCCTCCTGCCTGCATAAAAGAACAGCCGCTTTCTTCCATGAATCCATGCACCCAGCCGCGTACACTCCTTCCGGTCCGTCTGCCCCGCATTGTATATAACGCGGTCTATATACCATTCTTTATTTTCCCTTGTATTTTCCAGCTTGTTTCCGGCCAGCCAGGCAATGTAATCCAGTATAAAGAGCTCCGTCTGCTCCAGGGTGGAACACATGGGCTGCAGGGATGGCACATCATTCTGATCCAGGTTCATGGTACGGGCATGGATTTCCAGAAAACAGTCTGCCAGCATCCCCACAGGCCCGCTTCGGTACGCAGTTATGGCACAGCTTAACGCTCCTTTTTCGCGGGCGATCTCAAAAAAACGGGTGGATGCCGAGGGATAGCCGGAAGCGGAGGCTGCCAGAAAGAAGTCCCCCGGACCAATGGCCGGGGCGGTCACATCGCCGACCGTCCTCACGTCATACCCATAGCCGGACAAATGCATGCCAAATGCTTTCAGAATCAGCCCCATACGCCCTTTTCCATGTATTACAATCCGCTTTGCTCGTTTTATTTCCCTGAGAGTCCGGTCAATCTGCCCGTCTGAACTATTCATATAACAATTTTTTACTTCTTTTAATATCTCTGTAAACATGCCGTAACTTCCCTTCTAATTGGCTCCGGAACCGATTCTGTTCAAAAATTCCTGCCTGTAAAGCCGGCGGTCCAGTTCTTCACACTGCATCACATTATTCCGGTAAGCCTCATCAAATTCCGTATCCAGGAAAGCGTCCACCATATCCGCCGCCGTCTCCGGCCCCACGATGCGGCCGCCCATAGACAGAACATTCATGTCGTTTTCCCTTCTGGCCATCTTAACCTGAATACTGCTGTCACAGCGCCCGCACCGGATTCCCGGATACCGGTTTGCCGCCATCCCGATTCCCAGACCGCTTCCGCACAGCACGATCCCCCGCTCCAGATTTTCTTTCAGCATCAGCCGGCAGACCCGGTCTGCAAATATATTATAATTTGTCATTTCCATATCATAACAGCCCAGATCCACATACGGAATCTTCCGTATGTCCAGGTGTTTCATCACAGCCTGTTTTAAGACATAGGAAGCCTGGTCCCCTCCGATCGGTATCATTCCGTCTCACCTTCCTCTCTGCCTCCGGCAGATAAGAACTCTTGTCTGACCTTCTCAATCTGCTGTTGCAGAAGTACGTGACTTCCGCCGTCAAAGGGCGTATCCAGCCAGGTATCCACCGCCTCCAGCACAACGGCCGGACCGGTGATCCGCGCTCCAAAGCAGAGCACATTGGCGTTATTGTGTCTTCTGGTCATCCGGGCGGAATAGATTTCTCCCACCGTTGCCGCATAAATCTGCGCATAACGGTTTGCCGCGATGCAGACGCCCACGCCGTTGGAATCAATCAGAATCCCACGGTCAAACTCTCCTGCTTCAATTGCCTCGCATACTTTTACTGTTTTTTCTGTATAGCCGCACCGTTCCAATTCATAACAGCCGAAATCATAATAATCAATATTCTTCTCGTCCAGATGGTTCTTTATTGTTTCTTTCATCACGTAACCGATCCGGTCACTGGCGATTGCTATCCTCATGCTGCTCCTTCCTTTCCAATGTCCCTGTTCATCCGGGGTTATTTCAACTGTTCCAGAATCCGGCTGTAATCTGTACAGAAATCAGTCGTCAGCATCTTAAGTACAGATTCCATATTTACACCAAAGCCGTTCTCCGCATAATCCAGCACCAGGACATTGCAGTCATTTTCCTGCCTGCCAAGCATGACTCTCACCGGCTTATCCCCCAGAACCGCACGGATTCCGCGCAATTTATTGAAGCATGCGCAGTCCTCACTTCCGTTATCTGTAATCCAGACCGCTGTTACATTCTCTCGCAAACTGCCGCAAAAGGCTGCGGCCGCTCCCGCCCATCCGTCCTGTATCCCTTTATCCTCACACATCACGTGGCTTTCCCTCATGTAATCCTGTATGCTCTCCTTCAGTCCATGACCGCCTGCTGCCGCAGCAGCCAGCACCGTACCGCTATAGCCTGTAACCGGCTCTCCCCCGGTCTGTATAACATTCATCCGATTTCCCCCTTTTCTAAGCCTTAAAATAAGCATCCAGCAGATTTTCCCCTGCAAGTACCTTTGACGGCCCTTCACGGACAATTTTCCCTGATGACAGAACATAGGCATAGTCTGCCACATCAAGGGCAATGGAGGAGTTCTGTTCCACTAGAAAAATAGTCATACCGGTCCGGTTGATCGCCGCGATCTGTTCGTATATCTGATCCACAATGACCGGAGCAAGCCCCATGGACGGTTCATCCAGCATCAAAAGCTTCGGATGGGCCATCAGTCCCCGCATGATGGCTAACATCTGCTGTTCGCCGCCGGAAAGTGTGCCCGCAGGCTGTTTCAGCCTCTCCTTTAACTTGGGAAACATATCCAGGACTGCCGGAATCTCATCCTCCGTCTCTTTTTTATCTTTTCTCATATACGCTCCCATGAGCAGGTTCTCCTTCACCGTCAGGCCGGGGAAAACACCTCTGCCCTGAGGAACCTGCACGATTCCTTTGGAGACAATACGGTCAGAACTCTGCTTCTGAATTTCTTCTCCCTGAAACGTAATGCGGCTGGAATCCGAGAGCCTAACCATACCGGAAATGCTCATCATCGCCGTGCTCTTTCCAGCTCCGTTCGGACCCAGAAGAGCCGCCACCCGCCCTTCCTCTATGGAGAGCGTTACGTCTCTGAGCACCTGGGCATGCCCGTAATAGGAATCCAGATGACTGACTGTCAGCAATTTATTCAATCTTTCTTCCCTCCCGTCCCCAGATAGGCTTCTTTCACTACCGGATCATTCTCTATTTGCGCAAAGGTACCTTCTGCAATGTTTTTTCCATTGTTGAGCACGTAGACTCTGTCCGAGACACCTCTGACCAGATCCATAATATGTTCGATCATAACCACCGTAATGCCCAGCTTCTGAATCCGGCGCAGCAGGGCATCCAGATGCTCAATCTCCACCGCACTCATCCCCGCTGCCGGTTCATCAAGCAGGATCACCTTCGGGTCTGTGGCCATCGCCCGGGCGATTTCCAGGAATCTCTGATGGGCATACGGAAGATTCTCGCTGCGCATCGACTCCTTTTCCTTTAAACCCACAAAGTCCAGCCATTCCAGTGCCTTCTCTCTGTAAATCCCTTCTTCTCTCCGCGATTTCGCCGTGTTGAATATAATGTCTGCCAGCCCGCTTTCAAACAGCTGGTTGCTGCCGATCAGCACGTTATCCAACACCGTTCTGGACTTAAAAAGGCGGATATTCTGAAAGGTTCTTGCGATTCCCGCCCGGCAGATTTTCTCCTTTGCCAGTCCTTCTACAGGGACCCCCTCAAGCAAAACATGACCGTTATCCGGCACATAGACGCCGGTAATTACATTTAGCAGCGTGGTTTTTCCCGAACCGTTGGGGCCGATAATTGCCACAATCTCACCCTTGTAAATTTCCGCATTTACATTTTGAAGGGCCAGGATGCCGCCGAAGTTTTTGCTGATATTCTGAATTTCCAGTATTTTTTCCATTTATTTGTGTTCCTCCTGTCCCTATCTGCTTCCAGCGGCGGATTTTCTTCCTGTTTTCTCCCGCAGCCAGTCCCCGATCTTATTCCACGGCGTCAGCAGGTAAACCAGGATGACCATGTTAAATACCATAATGTAGTATTCCTGCATGAAACGCAGTATTTCCGGCAGTGCGGTTACACCCAGAGCCGAACAGATTCCTCCCAGAACCGCGTCTCCCCCACCCAGCACCACCATGGAAAATACGTTGGCGGAAAACTGCTGTGCAAAGTCTCCTGGTGCCAGAAAGCCTGCAAAATGGGCGTACATGACACCGGCAGTCCCGGCCAGAAAGGCTGCGGTGGAAAATGCAATTGTTTTCATCTTTTTTACCCTGACTCCCATGAGCGAGGCCGCCAGTTCATCGTCCTTCACCGAATAAAAAGCCCTGCCGTAATTGGACCGTTTCAGGCGTATTACCGCAATTCCCATGAGCAGAAGAATACACAGGATAATGTAGTACCACACTTTGTCCGTAGCTATTTTCATTCCAAATACCGAGACCGGCGGAATATCACTTAAGCCCGAGGGCCCGTTGGTCAGAGGTACCATATTGATCAGTGCCGTTTTGACAATCTCACCGAATGCCACCGTGGATATAGTTAGGAAAGGCCCGGATAGCTTAAATGAAGGTATGCTTAAAATGATGCCCCAGAGGGTCGTCATCAGAATTCCGAACAGCATTGCCGCCACGGAATTTACATGGAATGTCATCTGGAGCACGGCCGCTGTATACGCCCCGATTGCAAAGTAGGACATGGTGGCCAGAGTGATCTGTCCTGTCATACCATACAGGACCGCCAGGCCCAACACGGCAATCGCGTTGGTCAGCCCTCTGTTTGCCACGTAAACCGTATAGTTGTTGGGCAGCAGGGCAGGCAGCGCCAGAAACAGCAGAAAGAATATGAAAAGTGAATGTTGTTTCAAAAAGCCTTTTATTTTTTTCCCATTCATCCCGCCACCTACACTTTCTCAACGATTTCCTGTTTAAACAGCCCCTTGGGTCGGAACAGCAGGAAACATAAAAGAAGTACGTATGTAATGATGTCTTTCATGGAAGAAGATACCAGAGCGGCGCCAAAGGTTTCCACCACTCCCACAATGAGCCCTCCTATCACGGCCCCTACCGGATTGCCGAAGCCTCCTACAATAAGCCCGGCAAATGCCTTGGTGCCAAACGACAGCCCCATTTCCATTGATGCGTAAAACAGGCAGCCTGACAGAGCGCCGGCTACACCCGCAATGGAAGCGGAGAGGCCGAATACCAGATTTGTGATTTTCCTTGTCTTTACTCCCATAAGCGCGGCAGACGTTCTATTCTGTGTTGTAGCCCTCATTGCGATGCCCAGCCTGGTCTTCTTGTAAAGAAAAGTAAGCAGCAGCATTAATACCAAACAGATTCCGATAATCCAGAACACATGAGGCATGATAAACAGGCTGCCCACCTGCACCGGGCTGACTCCAAAGGGATTTTTATAAGTCAGAGGTTTGGTCCCCCAGATAAATCTCGCCGCATACCGCAGCGTGATGGAAAGGGCAATAAAACTTACCATCGTATTGTGAAGCTTCTTCTTCCGCCGCAGATTCTCCACTACAAGCCATTCCATACAGATGCCGAAAAAGAACATAATAATAATGACCAGCGGCAGTGTAATATAGAAGGGGAGCCTGCCGGTAACCATCAGTGCGTAGGTCAGATAGGCGGCTATCATAACGTAATCCCCGTTGGCAAAGTTAAATATCCCGGCCGCATTCCAGATCAGCGTTATGCCCAGGGCCGGAAGAGCATACAAAACACCGATCGAGATGCCTCCGATCAGGAGCTGCAGAAATGTATTAAACTGCATAAGCACAATCCATGCATAGAGGGAATCAGGAAAATTCCCTGTCAGCCGGAAGAAACAAAAGTATGCATGGCCTCCTTGTCCCTCGTATTTTCTCCCGGTCTGTGGCTGAAACGTTAACGGATATTTTTATCAATGCGGCAAAACCCGTAGGCCGGCGCCATATCTGGCGCCGCCCCCGTCAGGCACAAGCCTTTAATCTCCTACATAACCGTCAAATTCCCAGACGCCGCTCTTGCAGGTGGATATACTCTGCTTTGTACACATATCTCCGTTTTCGTCCGCTTTATAATGGCTCTGAACACCGGTGTAATCAATATTTCTAAAACCTTCTATAATCTCCTCGCTTGTGGTTCCATATTCATTCAGTACAATGCCAAGCATATGTACCACATCGTAATAGCAGGCGGCGTGGTTGATCGGCACCGCGATTCCATACTCCGCATTATATTTCTTCACAAATTCCTGGACCGCTGCATCCGGGTTGCTGGCCACATAGGGAACAATGGCATGGACACCTTCCACCGCCTCCTCACCGCACAGTTCCATAACAAAGTTGCTGGCCAGGGAGGAACCGCCGTATTTCTCACAGTTGAGGCCAAGCTGATAAGCCTGTGCCAGGAATTTTGCCCCTTCGGTTTCTTTTGCGAAAATAATCAGGGCGTCCAGATCGGCATTTTTCAGATTCATAATCTGGGAGGTAAAGTCTGTGTCACCGATGTTGCAGGTTTCAGCAGCGGACAATTTAATATTGGATTTGCCCAGACTGTCCTCTACCGCCTTGTAGGCGCCCAGTCCGTAATCTTCATTGGTATAGAAAAGGCCGATATTCTTAAACTCATTTTTCACCATGAATTCTGCTACCACTTCCGCGGTGGCTGTATCATTCGCCCGGAACCGGAATACATTTTTGTATCCGGAGGAAGTTACCTTATAATTGGTTCCGGTTACCAGAACCGGCACTCCTTTTTCTCCCGCGTAGGGCAGAACTGCAAGTGCATTGCTGGATGGGTCCGGTCCCAGCAGAACCTGGCTTCCCATCTCATCAATTCCCTTCTTCGCCGCATTCAGCGCTTCCGATGCAGTCAGCTGATCGTCGATCACTTCCAGCACCAATTCTCTGCCTCCAATCCCACCGGCCGCGTTGATCTCCTTGCAGGCCAGCTGGGCGCCATAAACAATCTCTTCCCCAATTGCCGCGTTCGTACCGGTGACAGAGGCTATAAATGCCACCTTTACAGGGTCGGAGGAATCCGCATTATTTTCTTTTTGGACATCCTGTTTTTGGGTATCTCCATCCGCTGTTCCCTGAACAGGCTCTGTTGCGCCGCCCTCTTCTTCCTTTGCCCCGCAGCCGGTAAGCACAGAGATACACAGCGTCAGAATCAACAGTATCCCGATCCATTTGTAGTTTCTCTCATTCCGTTTCTTTTTCATTTCTTAGCCCATTCCTTTCTTTTATAGTAGTTTCAGATATCCACATCCATCTTCTCATCTTTCTCCGAGTGCTGGATCGATTCCACGGCGTTGCGGATATGCTGTTCTGCAAAAAATCTTGCAGCGGAGGTATCCCGGTTCTTGATGGCGTTACAGATATTTTCGTGATCCCGGATTGATTCCAGATAGGATTCATCCATATTCCTGGTGAGCGCATGGCTCTTGCGGATGGCCTGGCTGATGATCGGGACAATACGTTTCAGCACTCCATTCTTGCAGCAGTCCGCAATTTTCTGATGAAACTGGATATTTAACTCCATTGCAACCAGATCATTTGCTTTTCGCGCTTTCATCTGTTCTACAATCTGCTCCAGTATTTCAATATCTTCCTGGGTCGCTCTTTCTGCTGCCAGTCTGGTCATCTGCTGCTCAATCACGATTCTCGCCTCATAGAGATCCCGGACTATCATATTCTGGGGCAAAAACTGCAGTCCCAGAGGGTCTTCCCCTATTCCCAGCTCTTCACTGACAAAGGTCCCCTTTCCCTGCCGGATTACCACCACATTTTCCGCCTTGAGAAGCTTCATGGCTTCCCTGATTGTGGACCTGCTCAGATGCAGAAGTTCCATCAATTCGTTTTCGGTCGGAATCTGATCCCCCGGCTGCATATGATTTTCAACAATCATAGATTTAATGGCAGCCGCCGCCTGAGTGGGAAGCGGCTGTGATTGAATTCTGTCCTCTAACATTTCTATTTTCTCGCTTTCCCTTTCCATAGCTCATATATATCATATCATCTGATGATTGTAAATATATATTTAGATAATTTATGTACTATATCTAATATAATTTGATTTATTTGTGCATTTTGCCTATATTATTTGTTTTAACTGAGCCAAATACATATGATGTATCTGCTATTTACGGCGGCAATTCACAAATATAGTGTCCAATACCCTCTTATCTTCTGTTCTCTTTTCTTTTGAAATGTTTTCATATCGTTTTGTTTCTGCTGTAATTCCGGGTTATTCAGGCAAATTCATCATACCTTTATTCCCATTTTCGTCGAATGATCATATTGAAAAAAGAGCGGCGGTCTGAAATCTTTTTTCAAACCGCCGCTCTACGAAAGAGACAACATGTCAAATATTTATTTACGCAGCCGGGACTGTTTATTAACCTTATTTCCGGAATATGTCAATGGAATGGCTTGTAATGCCCGCCAAATCCTCACGTTCACATGTGGCGAAGTGATAGTTTAAATACAGGTCAAACACCTCATCGTCCATGGCGTCCACCGCTTCCCTCAGCAGCAACGCACAGCCATCCGAAGCCACATAATGGAGATGGGTTACAGGGAATACCGACATCAATTCGTCAATGTCTTCCCGGCGGACAAGTTCAAACAGATCTTCCGGCCCGGATTTTGCGGCAAATGTTTCCCCGTCAAGCAATCCCCGGTCAATATATTCAGCGACGCTGATACTGCCCCGTTTGAAGCCCTCGTCCAGGAGACAGCCGTCCGATATGACATAGGCGGCAAAAATCACACCACCCGGTTTTGTTACACGTATGGCCTCCCTCAGAGCCTGCCGCTTATCTTCTGTGCGGTAAAGGTGATACAGCGGTCCCAGCAACAGCGTAATATCATACGTATTATCCGAAAAAGCGGATAAGTCCATGGCATTACCCCGGGTGATGGTTACCGTTTCCCCCGGCCGGGTATTCTCCTGAAAAACCCGGATATTATGCTCTATCAGCTCTACAGCGTCAACGGTATAACCCTGGCGGGCCAAAGCATGGGAATACCGGCCTGTCCCGGCTCCCACCTCGAGAACACGATCACCCGGCTTGATATACTTTTCAATATAGCGCATGGTAGTAAGGAACTCTACCGATCCATGCTTTAGCGCCAACCGGCTGTCTTCATCATAATTATTGTAGAAATCTGTTAAGTACTGGTTTGGTTTCATATCGCTCGCCTCTCTGTATCAGTATGAATGATCATATATTAAATAGATGCATTCCAATCCGGTTTTTGTTGTCTTATGAAAGCAGTCAGTACATTTTGTACCATCCCCGCTGCATCAGTTCTGCCGAACCGCAATTTCTTCGTCGCAGTTAAGACAGCGATGCCGTGGGCATAGAGAAACAAATCCAGAAATATTAGTTTGGCCGGCTCCAGTCCGACTCCGATTGTTTCTGCAAATTGCTCTGCCCTTTTCTGATTATCGGCTTCGTTATAAAAATCCTTCGCCTCTGTCATAGTCAGATCCATATCGTTTATAAACAGCAGCTTAAATAAATGCGTTTCTTCCTGGGCAAATTCGATATACGAAACAGGAAGAACCAGGCAGGAACTGACAGCCGCAGAGCCGCGGAACTCTTCGACATACTTCTCATAGTAACGGTAGGCAAAGGCAAGGAACTCCTTTTTCAATTCATCCATATTTTCAAAACAGGTAAATATCGGCCGGGTAGAACATTGCAGCTTATTTGCAATACTTCTGGCATTTACAGTCTCAAATCCCATTTCCCTTGTAATATCCAGGACCGCATTTAATATCATTTCGTTTGTAATCTTTGCTTTTGGCGCCATACCATTGCCTTTCCATCTCAATCCAAAAATAATGTTACTTATGTTATGTAACAATTGTTGCATATTGAGTAAATTATGTCAAGCCGTTTTTACTGGAAATAAACGGTTTTTCTTTTTGAAACAAAGTGGGCAAATCAGCAACGCCGCCTGCAATTACCGCAGACGGCGTTGTTCATCAGTCAGCAGTATCGTTTCATGAACCTGCCAACAAACTATTAATTTATATCATGCTCAGCGCCTGCTGTGAAACCATCCGCCCAGCCCGTTTCCAGCAAAGGCTAACACCCCATATCCCAAGATGTAAACCCAGGCAGAGCTATTAAAATGTATCGGGATAGCGGGTATAAACATGACAGCTGCGATCAGTCCATAGTACCACCGGAATCCTGCTTTCATTCCGTAGAAGTACGCGGTCATAAAGGTAATCAACGGTAAAACCAGCAGCATGAAAAAGACTGCAGATCCTGTGTCCCGTATTAACAGCGGAACCAAATAGAATACACCTGCCTGTACGGCAAGATAACCTATCATTGAATTTCTCTTCAACCCCTTCTCTCCCTTCATCCCTGTCCCTACATCTGCTTTTTCACAATCCGGTATTCGTCATTATACTGGAAATAGACACATTGATCGCAGTTACCGGTGATAAATCCGGCCATCTCATCCTCGTCCAGATCAACCTCGCACACAAAACACCCATATTCCTCGTCATAACTGTAATTGATACAGCAGTCACATTTTGATGTCGCCACGCATCAGCACCTCCCGGTACAATCTGTTTTTATCAATATCTAAGAAGCAATTCCCGGTAAAATTTTACGCCGCTTTCAAGGGCGTCACAGGGAACCTTCTCATTCACCTGGTGCGCCCGCCCCCAGCGTTCATCCCTGAAGTAGCCGCTGTGCCGGAACACATTATCGCAGACAGCCCCATAAAATCTGGAATCCGTCCCCCCTGCCAGCAAGCCGGGAACCATCAGCAGATTATCTCCATACGTATCCTTCGCAATCTCCTCAATCAGACGGTACGGCCGTCCTTCTACAGAGGATGCCGGCGCCGGATCTTCGCCAAACACCAGGCGAATCTGAACGTCCTCCGGAATAAGCGCACGGAAATGTGCCAGCAGCGATTCCGCCGTATCTCCTTCCAGCACCCGGCAGTTCATTATGGCACTAGCCCGTTCCGGCAGAATGTTGGACTGTGCGCTGCCGGAAGCCATCGTTACCGCACAGGTTGTGTGCAGCAGAGAATCCAGCTTCTTGTCTTCCTTGGCAAGCTCCGTCAGTTCTTCCCAGTGGTTCCTCGGATCTCCGTAAATCTCCGCCATCCGGCCTGTCATACATTTGCCCAGCGCCTTCAGCTGGTTCTCTACCAGGTCAGTCAGACGGTACGGGAACGGATTTGCCTCTATGACCACAATCGCTTTTGCAATCGAACCCAGGGCAGTTCCCTGCCCGGGTTCCATGGAATGCCCGCCCGCGCACTCTTTATATATTTCATAATCATGAAATGCTTTTTCACCCAGCTCCACACGGCATACATATCCGTCATAACCCATGGATTCCCCGCTGGTCACACCGCTTCCCTCATCAAAGACGCAGCCGAGACGAACGCCCTGATCCTTCAGATAATCCACGATCATCCGCGCTCCCTTTTCCTCCGCCTGAACTTCTTCATTCTGGGCATAGGCCAGATAAATGTCAAAATCAGGTTCAAAGCCTTTTCCGATCAGCTCTTCCACTGCTTCCATCTCTGCCAGGATCACGCATTTACAATCCCCGCTGCCTCTTCCCCAGATGCAGCCGTCCGCAACTTCACCGGAATAAGGCGGATGAATCCATTTGCTGTGGTCTCCCTCCGGCACCACATCCTGATGGGCCATCAATAATACCGGCAGCTTATCCGACTTCTTTCCTGTCCATTTAAACAGCAGATTGGCCTGTCCGAGCACTTTCTTCTCCATTGTCTTATGAATCAGAGGATAGATTTCCTGCAGGTAATCCTGAAATTCCTGAAACCTGGTAAAATCCATTTTCGCCGGGTCCACATTGGAAATCGTAGGTATTCTTACCATCCCCTGAAGATGCTTTACATATGTCTCATTTACCGTACCCATAATAACTTCCTCCCTGTCACATAGGGCGGCCCCCAAGAGCCGCCCCGATTCTTATAGCAATATCATAGCATAAGCTGTTTCGCTTTTGAAGGGAAGAAACAGATTTATTTCGCCAGTCCGGCCAGCCTATCTCCCGCAACCCGGTAAACCGTCCATTCGTCCATAGCCTCCGCTCCCAGCGACAGATAGAAATCAATACTAGGCTTATTCCAGTCCAGGCACCACCACTCCATACGCCCGTAACCTCTCTCTGCAGCGATTTCGGCCAGACGTTTCAGAATGGCCTTGCCGTATCCGCGGCTCCTGTATTCCGGCTTTACATACAGATCTTCCAGATACAGCCCCGGCTTGCCTAGAAAGGTGGAAAAATTCGTAAAATACAGGGCAAATCCAATAGCTGCCCCGTCTGCCTCCGCAAAGATCACCTCGGCTTTTTTCTCTTCAAACAGCCATTTTCTCAAAAGTTCTTCTGTTACCGTCACCTGATCCAGCATGCCCTCATATTCAGCCAGATCCCTGATAAAGCTCAGAATAAGTAAAACATCATCTTCTGCGGCATACCGGAACACCGGTTCCTTATCTATCTCACACTGCATTTTAACCTCCACATCTTAGCTTCAAACTGCCAATTTATACTGTTATGCCTGCCCTTATCAGAGCTCCTTCCCGCAGTGAGGACAAAACTGCGGCCACTTTCCCCTGAACTTAAGGCTGTGCCCGCAATGAGGGCAGCGAACGGTAACGATCGAAAAAATAATCCCAGCAGCCGCAATCAGGACGCCCACATAGAAGCCCGGCGGGAATGGCCAGCCCCCGGCTCCCGTTGCTACGGCAATCACTCCTCCCAGCAACATTACAACCTGTCCAATTACATAACGCACGTAAATGTTGTTTAACACAGACATCCCCCCTTGCCATTGTTCCCTTTAACCGGAATCAGTGTTTGTATATATCTATAGTATCATCAGGGGCTGCTCCTGTCACGAGGGAGCTGCAAGATCATAATACAAACCGCTTTTCCTGCACTATCAATGAATAAAAGCATATAGTATTAACATCGTGTGTCTTACACAAAAACACATCAGTATGGAGGATAGTATGAACAATAAGTTCGATAACTTATTGTTCATACGACTATTTGTGCTGGAGCATCACAAATAGCTTTTATGGCAGAAGAGAAATCGCCTTCGCGAATTTCTCTTCGCCCCGTCGCAATGCTCCGGAAAGGGGATTTTATGAACGAACACTATGAATTTATCAACACACCGCTGCCCTACGCTTATGACGCCATGGAGCCATACATCGACGAAAAAACAATGCGCCTGCACCATGACAAACACTTGCAGACATACATCGACAATCTGAACAAAGCGCTCAGCAAATATCCTCAGCTGCAGGGCTGGACACTGCAGCAGCTAATCGTAAACGTACCGAGTCTCCCGGAAGATATTCAGACAGCAGTCAAGAACAATGCGGGAGGCGTATTCAATCATCAGTTCTACTTTTCCAATCTGTTAAATCCAGCTCCCCAGGAGCCGGACGGAATGCTTGGCGATGCGATCCGCGGAAAATACGGGAGTTTTCCAGCTTTTAAAGATCAGTTTAAACAGGCTGCCTCCTCCGTGTTCGGTTCTGGCTATGCCTGGCTTGTCGTCGATGCCACAGGTGATATTCAAATCATAACAACCGCCAACCAGGACACCCCCTTTCCATTGGGAATGTGCCCGGTTCTCAACATTGACGTCTGGGAGCATGCCTACTACCTGAAACATTACAACGTACGCGCAGACTACATTGATGACTGGTTCCATGTCATAAACTGGGATAACGCCAACAATACTTATATGAGATGCTTTGGAATAGCGGTCTGATTTTACTTTTCGTTCATAGTCTTTTGTCTTTTATTTACATAAGGCTGTGAGTAAAGTTCGGCTGGAAATACTGTATCTGAGCATACACGGCATATCCTAAGCTATTTTAATCACAAAAAACCGCACCAGCCATAAAGGCCGGTGCGGTCTGTAAATTTCTTTCTTACTATGACGATTTTTTAGAATTTACCCTCTTTTGCAGCTTCCTCAATGCCAACGGCTACAGCTACGGTAGCGCCGACCATCGGGTTGTTGCCCATACCGATCAGACCCATCATCTCAACGTGAGCCGGTACGGAGGAAGATCCTGCGAACTGTGCATCGGAATGCATACGTCCCATAGTATCTGTCATACCGTAGGAAGCGGGACCTGCTGCCATGTTGTCCGGATGAAGAGTACGGCCTGTACCGCCGCCGGAAGCAACGGAGAAGTATTTCTTACCCTGCTCCAAACATTCTTTCTTATAAGTACCTGCTACCGGGTGCTGGAAACGGGTCGGGTTGGTGGAGTTACCGGTAATGGATACGTCCACGCCTTCTCTGTGCATGATAGCAACGCCTTCTGTTACATCGTTAGCGCCATAGCAGTTAACTTTGGCACGGAGCCCCTCAGAGAAAGATTTTCTCCAAAGCTCTTTTACTTCGCCGGTGTAATAATCCATCTCGGTCTCTACAAAGGTAAAGCCGTTGATTCTGGAGATAACCTGAGCGGCATCTTTTCCAAGACCATTTAAGATAACACGCAGCGGGTTCTTACGAACTTTGTTCGCTTTCTCGGCGATACCGATAGCGCCCTCTGCTGCTGCAAAGGACTCATGTCCAGCCAGGAAGCAGAAACACTCGGTATCTTCTTCCAGAAGCATCTTGCCAAGGTTTCCATGGCCCAGACCTACTTTACGCTGGTCTGCTACAGAACCGGGGATACAGAAAGCCTGAAGGCCCTCACCGATTGCTGCTGCCGCATCAGCTGCTCTTCTGCAGTCTTTCTTAATTGCGATTGCGGCTCCTACTATGTAAGCCCAGCATGCATTTTCAAAACAGATCGGCTGAATCTTCTTCACCTGGTCATATACATCCAGACCGGCGTCCTTTGTAATTTTCTCAGCTTCTTCTATAGACGCAATGCCGTAGCTGTTCAGCACAGCATTGATTTTGTCAATTCTTCTTTCATATGATTCAAATAAAGCCATTCTTCCTTACCTCCTGGATTATTCTTCTCTTGGGTCAATGATTTTAACAGCATCTGCAACTCTGCCGTACTGGCCTTTAGATTTCTCCCAGGCAGTGTTCGGATCGTCACCTTTTTTGATGAAGTCTGTCATTTTACCAAGACTTACAAACTGATAACCGATAATCTGATCTTCTGCGTCAAGAGCGATGCCGGTTACATAACCTTCAGCCATCTCCAGGTAACGCGGACCTTTTTTCAATGTACCGTACATAGTACCAACCTGAGATCTTAAGCCCTTTCCTAAATCTTCCAGGCCTGCGCCGATCGGAAGACCATCCTCAGAAAATGCGGACTGTGTTCTGCCGTATGCGATCTGCAGGAACAGTTCTCTCATAGCGGTATTGATAGCGTCACATACCAGGTCGGTATTCAGAGCTTCCAGCACGGTTCTGCCGGGCAGGATTTCGGAAGCCATAGCAGCGGAATGTGTCATACCGGAGCAGCCGATTGTCTCAACCAGAGCTTCCTGGATAATACCTTCCTTTACATTCAGAGTTAATTTGCAGGCACCCTGCTGAGGCGCACACCAGCCTACACCATGTGTCAGACCGGATATATCGGAAACATTTTTAGACTGAACCCATTTAGCTTCTTCCGGGATTGGAGCTGCACCGTGGTTAACACCCTGTGCAACTGTACACATCTTTTCAACTTCATGTGAATAAATCATGATAAGACTCCTTTCGATTTGCATTAATAATCAAGGACATTTTCGCATAAATTCGCCAAAATGTCCATCCTTTTTTACAGATCCTCCTTCGCCACGATCTCGCCCATATTTTTATAGATACTTTTTGCCGGGACAATCCCCCGGACCATGGACAAAGGATAAACAGTGGTACCCTTGCCGATCACAGTGCCAGGATTCAGGACGCTGTTGCAGCCCACCTCCACCCGGTCTCCTACCATAGCCCCTACTTTTTTGATGCCGGTATCCAAACCCTCCGTTTCTCCATGGATCACAACCATACTTTTATCGGATTTTACATTGGAGGTAATTGCACCCGCGCCCATATGAGCCTTATACCCCAGGATGGAATCCCCTACATAATTGTAATGGGGCACCTGCACCTTATTAAATAGAATCACGTTCTTAAGCTCCGTAGAATTGCCCACCACAGATCCTTCCCCGACGATGGCATTTCCCCTGATAAAAGCACAGTGACGGATCTCGGCCCCTCTGCCAATAATCACCGGACCGTTGATACAGGCCGTAGGCGCCACCTTCGCGTCTTTTGCAATCCATATCCTGTCTCCCCGTTTCTCATACAGCTCCTTCGGCAGAACGTTGCCCATCTCCACGATGAACGCCCCGATCTTCGGAAGAGCCTCCCAGGGATAGACAGCCCCGGTAAATACATCGGAAGCGATAGTCTGGGTTAAATCATACAACTGTTCCACTCTGCATTGATCGAAAAAATCCATTCTGACTATTTTCCTTTCTTTTTATAATAGACAGCCGCAGCATCAAAACAGCTCTGCAGCACACGCTGGTTGCGCAGTCCCTTTACCCCCTCGGTCATACGTGTGACAAAGCCTTCCAGCTTTGCCATATATTCATCCGGGGTGATCTCTCCGTCCGCCACCAGGTTAAGCCCCTTCTCCCAGCTGGCCGTCAAGTCCGGATTAAGCATGGAGCGGATGGAATTATTGACCACATCAAATACCATCTCACCCAGCTGATTGGGGGTCACCACCTGGGTTTTCTTATTCAGATTCAAATAGTTAATTTTAACCAGCTTCCCGAGGATTTCCGCCCTGGTGGCGCTGGTACCGATTCCGCTGCCCTTGATCTGGGCCCGCAGTTCCTCATCCTCGATAAACTGCCCCGCATTCTCCATGGCCAGAATCAGGCTTCCGGAATTGTATCTCTTCGGAGGCGTCGTCTCCCCTTCCTTTACATCGAGGGCGGAAACCGTAACCTCCATCCCCTTTTTCAGCTTGGAAAGAGCACGGTAGAGTCTGCGTTCTTCCTCCTTGACCGGCTGGCCTCCGGCTACGATGAGATAACCTGGATCTACCAGTATCCGGATATTGGTAAAGAAGTGCTCCCCGCGGATTTCAATATCCGCATTGATTTTCTGATAGACAGCCGCAGGAAAAAAGATGCTCAGGAACCGGCGGACAACCACATCGTAAACCGATGCCGCCGTCTGGCTGACGCTGTTTAACGCTCCCAGCCCCTGGCCTGTGGGAATGATGGCATAGTGGTCCGTAATCTGCTTGTCATTTACATACTTAGTCTTAGCCAGTCCCTTATAGCTTCCCTGCTCTAATACCTGGCCCGCAAAATCACCGCATGGGCCATAGCCCTTCAAACCTTTCAGATTTTTCGTAATCTCCTTGCTCACAGCCGTGGAAATCACTCTGGCGTCTGTTCTCGGATAGGTGACAAGCTTCTTCTCATATAACTCCTGTACAATCTGCAGCGTCTGATCCGGGCTGATCTTAAACAGTCTGGAGCACTCATTTTGAAGCTCCGCCAGGTTATAGAGAAGGGGCGGTGCTTTCTTCTCCTGCTTCTTTTCTACCTTGACAATGGTACCCCTTACCGGCTGTTCCTCTTCCAGATATGAAATTAATTCCCTGGCGTCTTTCTCCGCCTTGAATCCGTTGTCTTTATACAGAAGAGGCGACTGAAAATACTTCGTACCTTCTACTGCCTTCCACTCTGCTTCAATCGTGGTTTCTTCTTCCGGTATCGTCGCAACAACCCGGTAAAACGGCGTTTTAACAAAGGAACGGATCTCCCGCTCTCTTCTTACAACCATTCCCAGCACACAGGTCATTACACGTCCGACCGAGATAGCCGACCATTTTCCAGTGTTCCGGTAGTTCATCACCGTACTTCCGTACTGCAGCGTCAGCACCCTGGAGAAATTAATTCCCATCAGATAATCTTCCTTCGCCCGCAGATAGGCTGCATCCGCCAGATGATCATACTCCGACAGCGGTTTTGCTTCCTTGATTCCTCTGAGTATCTCTTCCTCCGTCTGAGAATCAATCCAGACTCTCCGCTTATCCTTGGAGGCTGAAACCTGAGCCATCTGATCCACCAGACGATAAATATATTCTCCTTCCCGCCCCGAGTCGGTACATACATAAATCCGCTGCACATCCTCCCGGTTCAGAAGGTTTTTCACTGTGTCAAACTGCTTTTTAACAGATGGTATTACCTCGTATTTAAAATCCTTCGGCAAAAAAGGCAGGGTCACAAGCGACCATTTCTTTAATGCAGGGTCATAGCTCTCCGGATAACTCATCGTTACCAGATGACCCACACACCAGGTCACAATGGCTTCTTCTCCCTCCAGAAATCCATCTTTTCTGTTCGTCTTAAGCTTTAAAACCCGCGCAAATTCCTGCGCCACACTGGGTTTCTCGGCGATGTACAAATCCTTCATACACACATCCTTACTGTATTTTCCCAACACATATTCTAAGTATAAGTATAGCTTTTTCTTCATTCTATTGCAACCGAAGCGGACAAAGTACAGACAAAATCAAATTAGTGACTTGCAGTATCGTATTCCATATTGTGCCGGTCTGCGGTAAAATAAAAAAAGAGTTCCAATGACAAATGCCTGTACAGGAGGCCCGTATGATACGAAGAGCAGAAATGAATGATCTTCCCGCAATTATGAAATTGATTGAGGAGACCGTAACCATCATGGAAAAAGAAGGAAATACCCAGTGGGGGCCGGCGTATCCCCTTGAAAGTGACTTTCGGGAAGACATCCTCTCCGGAAGCCTCTGGGTCTATGAAACAGCAGAAATCCTGGCCGGTGTGGTCTGCATCAATCAGGCTGCTTCACAAAAATATGACAGGATTTCCTGGAAGCTGCCCGCTCCCGCCCTGATCATCCACCGGATGGCTGTAAGCCCTGCGGTCCGCCGCTGCGGGATTGGGACGGCTCTTCTTAACTTTGCAGAAAGGCAGGCCGCGGCTTCCGGCATCGCAACCCTGCGCACTGACACCTTCTGCAAAAATCCCGGGATGAATTCGCTGTTTCAGAGAACCGGGTTTTCACTGGCCGGCTCTCTCTACTCAGAGCTGAAACAGGGGGAATTTTATTATTATGAGAAACCGGTTCAAAGAGATGCAGATAACCATTGAAACCACTGTACCCGACCGGTTATTTCATGGTATAATCAAAGTGAAATATTTTCTCAATTTTTATAAAGTGAGTATGAACGAAAACGAAAACACACATTGAAGGAAAATACATACGCAAAGGAGGTCATGCCGCACCGCTTCTTTCAATGTAATACCAGGCATGAATGAATAAAACTATGACTCCAAAACAACACTATTATGAGAACATCGCCGATACCGTGATCAAGAAATTTAACCTGCGGGGCATCGAAGGGTATTATTGTGCGACGAAGGACGAGGCGCTGGCTACCGCCAAACGGTTCCTCACCCCAGAGTGTACCGTGAGCTGGGGCGGTTCCATGACACTGAATGAGATTGGTCTGATCGATGATCTATATTCCAGCGACTGTATCGTCTATGACCGGTTTAGTGTTCCGGCAGAAGAAAGGGCGGCGATGTACCAAAAGATCGTAGGTTGTGATTACTACTTTATGAGCTCCAATGCTATCACCCTGGATGGACAGCTCATTAATGTAGACGGCGGCGGCAACCGGGTTGCCTGTCTGATTTATGGCCCTAAAAATGTCATTGTAATCGCGGGCATGAATAAACTGGTGCCCAATGTACAGGCCGGCATGGACCGGGTGAGAAATATGGCTGCGCCGCCAAACTGCAACCGTCTTGAGCTGGACACGCCCTGCGCCTCTTCCGGCCAGTGCGCCAACTGTCTGGTGGATGACTGTATCTGCGCGAACACTGTAATTACCAGAAAGTCTATGACTCCAGGGAGAATCAAGGTCATTCTGGTAGGAGAAGAACTGGGATATTAACATCTTGGCCCGAACGGCAGAAAAGGAGAAATGTTATGAGGAAAAAAAGGGAATTACAAAGTTTTACCCCCGGAACCAAAGAGGATTACCGTGTTGACGTAACCGTGGATGTAACCAAAATCGTAAAATACTGCTGTGTATGCGCTGTCTGTATCGTAGGGATCATATTCGGTGTCAACACCTATATCAAGATGTTAAGAGAAAAAGACTGATAACTATTATTACGTATAATAATAGCCGGGAACGTCTGCTGTATGCAGAACTTCCCGGCTATTTTTAATGTCTCTCTTTAAGTCCTGCCCGAAGCGCAATAAGCTGTTCTTCTTCTACTTCTCTGTTCGCTCTTTCAAGCCCCACTGCAACCGTAAATAATCCCATCCAGATCAGAAAGCTATAGTCCGGCAGAAGCCGGAAGCTGATACGTCCGGATTTATAATCCATAGCTGCACCCAGCTCAAATGGACAGGTAGGGGGAATCGTATTGTTCAGGCCAATCACCTCGCTGTCACCGCAGTCTTTCATGATAAAATTATCTGTATTTGTCTGCTCAACAACAACGAATTTAGGCTGACCGTCAATTTTTCCTTCCATCATATATATGGTATACTGAAAAATTTTCTTTTCTGTTATTCTCTGATTATAGGGAAAATAATGTTTCAGAACTGCTTCGCTGCTGTCAAATCCGCTCTTTTTCCCCGTCGGTATAAGAGAAAGCAGAATGACCAGAACAAACCATAGAAATATCCGGCTAATTTCCTTGATATCCTCCGTCCTTTTCTTTTGCTTCCAGGGCGTACACAAAAACTTACTGTTCATCGCGGCACCTCCATTCATAAAATGGAACCAAACGGTGTTTATATTTTTATAAACAAATTGTAACTTCAATGATATAGCATTAACGTGTTTAATCCTTGCTTTGACAAGCTGATTGGATACGTTTATTTCTTTTCTCTACAAAATTCAAATTGCTTTCTATCCAAGAGAAATACGAATCGACAGTTTTAGGAAGTGGAGAATAAGTGAATGCTGGCTCTCCTAACCATAACTTTACTTCGCTATAATCAGAACTCACGCAATCTTGCAAATAAAAAAAATCCACATAGCCTTTAAAATCCATAAACAAATCGAAGAAACCTTTATCCTTTTGTAAAACATCATACAAAGGACTTACTTCTCCTAAATAATATCTGCGAATGCACTCCAAAGATAAATCCCACCTATCCATGATAAATGGATTACAACCTCTGCTTTGATTTATTCCGCCTATTCTTTTTGGAAAGATGATGGCTCCGCCGATAGTATATGAACGATGTAAGTAATTCTCCATATAACTTTTATAATCAGGGCGCGCTTGTTTAACTTGCTCCATCATTTCTCTATATTTATTATATCTGAAACTTGCTGTAATCGAATCACTGCCAAATCTAAAATCTTTCCAAGTTAGATATCTTGAACCTGTCCCCATAGACAAATCCATATATTCACCATTAGGTAATTTCTTACTCCACAAGATTTGATGATATTTTTGTAGTGTTTTACTAAATGCATCAGGATCATTGCCACCTGCTCCCAGTCCATTATTTCTATCCCAAAATCCTAGCCAATAATCAGATGTATCTGTTGTAAAATCAAACGATATATCTATTTTATCCATATAAGAACACTTCTCTTTCTCGTTTTACATCTTTTTAAATCCTACGCATAGGATAGCAGAGCCGGCCGCCCTCGCATATTATGGTTTCCCTTAAATCTGTCCGTTTCTCAAACGCTTTGCTTTTTGAGAAGTAGCAAATAGCTTCGCTGCCGCTCAGCTATTTTTTATTATATCATCTTCATAGAAGCAGTGCCAGCATTCATTCTCTGTCGTATCCCCCTTCTTGTTAGCACTCATTTTAATCGAGTGCTATTTTTCTCTTGACTTTTCCCATAGACCGTATTAATATCTCAATAGTAGATAAAGACAGACGATTTCGATATCAAATTATTTAAAGGAGTGTGACAATAAATGGCAGACAAACACGGCAGTCTATCCATTAACAGCGAAAATATTTTCCCCATCATTAAGAAATGGCTTTATTCCGATCAGGATATCTTTGTAAGAGAATTGGTATCCAACGGCTGCGATGCTATCACCAAATTAAAGAAACTGGAAATCATGGGGGAATATAGCTTCCCGGACGATTATAAGAGTGAAATCCAGGTTGTTGTAGATCCGGAAGCTAAGACGATTTCCTTTACGGATAACGGGATTGGTATGACCTTTGAAGAGGTGGACGAGTACATCAATCAGATCGCATTTTCCGGCGCGGCAGATTTTCTGTCCAAATATAAGGACAAAACAAATGAGGACCAGATTATCGGCCATTTCGGTCTGGGCTTCTACTCCGCCTTCATGGTGGCGGATCTGGTTACTATTGACACCCTGTCCTTTGCGGAAGGTTCCGTTCCGGTACACTGGGAATGTGACGGCGGCACCGATTTCTCCATGTCGGAGGGCAGCAAAGATACCATCGGTACCACAATCACTCTTCATCTGTCCGAGGACTGTCTGGAGTATTCTAACGAATACCGGGTTCGTGAAGTAATTGAAAAATACTGTTCATTTATGCCGGTTCCGATCTACCTGTCCAAGGCAAACGCGGAACAGGAATTTGAGACAATTGACGCCTCCGACATACGGGACGATGATGTGGTAGTGGAGCGTTTCACCGAAGAGGCAAAGACAGAAGAAAAGGAAAATGAAAACGGAGAAAAAGAAGTTGTAGAAATCTCACCGGCAAAGGACAAAGCGAAAATCAATAAGCGTCCTGTTTCCTTAAATGATACGAATCCGCTCTGGACCAAGCATCCCAATGACTGTACAGAGGACGATTATAAGGAATTTTACCGCAAGGTGTTCCACGACTATAAAGAGCCCTTATTCTGGATTCATCTGAATATGGATTATCCCTTCAATTTGAAAGGTATTTTATATTTTCCAAAGATTAATATCGAATACGAATCCATTGAAGGAACCATCAAACTGTACAACAACCAGGTGTTTATCGCCGACAATATCAAAGAAGTTATTCCTGAGTTCCTGCTTTTATTAAAAGGTGTCATTGACTGTCCCGATCTGCCTTTAAATGTATCCAGAAGTGCATTGCAGAACGACGGTTTTGTAAAGAAAATATCGGATTATATTACGAAGAAGGTGGCGGACAAGCTCACTGGCCTGTGCAAGACGGAGCGGGAATCCTATGAGAAATACTGGGATGATATCTGCCCGTTTATCAAGTTTGGCTGTCTGAAGGACGAGAAGTTCTATGACCGTATGAAGGACTGTCTGCTGTTTAAGAATCTGGACCACAAATATCTTACTCTGGCAGACTGTATTGCCGCGAACAAGCCGGAAGATGAGAATGAGAAGGCAGAGGAGCAGACGGTTGAGGCAGCGGATGCCGAAACAGAGGATGCTTCTGCTGAAGATAAGAAGGAAAAAGATCCCGTCGTTATCTATTATGTAACGGACGAGGTTCAGCAGGGCCAGTATATCAATATGTTCCGTGAGAACAATATGGATGCGGTTATCCTGCCCCACAACATTGATACGCCGTTTATTTCTCTGCTGGAGGGCAAGGATGAGAATCTGAAATTCCAGAGAATCGACGCAGATCTGACCGACAGCCTCAAAGAAGAAGTATCAGAAGAAGAGTTAAAGGAAACCACGGAAGCTCTCACCGAACTGTTCAAAAAGGCTCTGGGTAAAGATCATCTGGAATTAAAGGTGGAGAAGCTGAAAAATAAGGCTATTTCCTCTATGATGACCCTTTCCGAGGAAAACCGGAGAATGCAGGATATGATGAAGATGTACGGCATGACCGATCCGAGCGCTTTCGGCGATTCCAATACGCTGGTTCTAAATGCCAATAATACACTGGTCCAGTATTTGACAGATCATAAGGATTCCGAACACGCCAACATGATCTGTGAGCAGCTTTATGACCTGGCTCTGCTTGGCCATCAGCCGCTGACATCCGAACAGATGAGCAAATTTATTGCCAGAAGCAATGAAATGATGCTGTTGCTTGCAAAATAGAATATAATAGAAAAACAGAGACTTCCCAGAAATAAAAAAATTGGGAAGTCTCTGTTTTTCCATACTCTCTGGTTACAAATCCAGCCTGTTCCGGCGGTAGATCAGATAAAAGGCCACAAGAAACAGAAGGAAATTGATAGCGATTACCGTTATAGCATCACCGGTTTTCGCCGTCCCCATCATAATGTTGCTGATCTGCTGCCCGTAAGTAAATCTGGACACAGAACCTATCGTTTCGTTAAAGGCAGAAAGCATAGGCAGAAAAGCAAAAACCATACCCGCCGGCACCGCCAGTCCATTGGCTCCGGCCATATTTTTTGCATACGCACCAAGGGTCAGTCCCAGCAAAACCGATACCATCGAACCAATGAACTGTGCAAGCAGAAAACGGGCGGCCATCGCCATAGTGAACTGACCGCCGACAAAAAATAAGGCACTGGTGCAAAACGTGCATAAAAGCACAAAGCTTCCTATGCTGAGCATGTATTCCACCGGGTTCACATTGGCAAAAATCAAAACACGAAGGGTGTTCTTTTCTTTTTCTTCCGACAAGATGGATGCCGTGGTTACGATTGGTGTAAATACCGCATGCATCGTTCCAAACAGAGAGATGAATAGCTCTGCTTCCCCCATCTCCCCCGCTATCGCACTGCCCATAATAATAGCAATGATAGGATAAACCACAAACAGGACCAAAACCGGGATATTTTTAACCGAATCCTTCAGCTGCTTCCAAAAGATCGCGGTAATTGTACGCATCTGTATCATTCTCCTAATCTCCTTCCTGTCAGTGTCATGAACACGTTTTCCAGATTTGGCTCGGAGGAATGGATTGCCTCCACCTGATCAGCCTGGAATAATTCTGCAATTTGGGCGGCATTTTCCGGCATATTATCCAGAACCTCCTGGCTGCCGTCTTTCTTCAAGATCGTGATTTGATTTGTTTTGTTATATTTCCGGCAGATTTCTTCCGGCACCCCGTATTCCACGATTGTTCCTTCATGAAGCAGAGCAATATGAGCGCAGAGTTTCTCCGCCTCCTCCATATTGTGGGTGGTCAGAAAGATCGTTATACCCTGCTCCCTCAGTTCAAAGAGCAGCTCATGTATTTTCTCCGCCGCAGCCGGGTCCAAACCACTTGTAGGCTCATCCAGAAAGAGCAGTCCGGGGCTGTTTAAGATAGCTCTCGCCAGTATCAGCCTCTGGCGCATTCCCTTGGAGAGCTTTCCGGCAGCCGTCCTGCTTGCCCCGGTAAGCTTCACCTTCTCCAGCAGTTCATTGATCCTCTCTTTTTTAACACCCTCTATCTTTGCAAACAGCACCATATTGTCCATCACATTTAAACGTTCATACAGGCCGCTGTTATCCAACACCATACCGATCCTGCCATAGTCTTCCCGTCCCAGGCTGCCGGCCTCTTTACCAAAGATACGGGCTGCCCCTGCTGAAGCCGGTATCTGCCCGGTCAGTATTTTAATCAGCGTAGTTTTTCCTGCTCCGGATGGACCCAGAAGGCCAAAGATTTCCCCGTTCGGTACCGTCAGGCTGATGTCATTCAAGACATTTTTACTTCCGAAACTTTTCTGAACAGAAGTTATTTCAATACAATTCATTTGACCGTCCCCTCCTTTTTCTCTTTATACTCCTGAAGCAGACGGTCATACCGCTTGCCCTCTAACCGGTTTTTTGTCATCACAATAACCGTGCTGACACCAAAACAGATAAAAAATGACAGGAAAAACCCAACCCATGCCTGCCAGAAATGAATTGGAAACCAATCAAACAGGATAATAAATACCACAATAACCGCAATCGAACAGATCACCATCCAGGTACATTTCCACAGCAGCATCTTATTTTGAAAGAAACGGCTGGAAAAAAAGAATACCTTTAGGGAGGCGATTACAACAGAGGAACCCAGAATCTGAAAAATCGTTGAAAACGCAATGCCCTTCCCTCCCATCTGAAACAGGCTGGATATCTCTTTAACTTCTTCACCCGTAAACAATCCGATTAAAGTCAGCAGCAGAACGGTAACGGAGAAGGTTATCATTATCTGCCCCAGAAAATGATATTTGGAAAGCCAATGTTCCTTCATTTATCTCACCCCCAGTTTTTTCTTAATGGTACCGGCGTACTGCCGAGACACAGCCAGCCGCTCGTCGTTGTTCATAGTTACCATGAGTTTACCATCCAGATCCGGCCGGATGGACCGTATCTGATTGAAGTTAATAATGCAGGACTTTCCTGCCCGGAAGAAGTCGCTGTCCGCCAGCTGCTCTTCCAGTTCATATAATTTAAAAGAAGTCTCATAGACCTCCTTGCCTGTATATAAAAATGTCTTTTTATCCGCGGTGTCAATGTAAAGGACCTCCGATGCGTCCAGAATATAGGTCTGGCCTTCCTTCTCTCCGGTCAGCTTCTGTTCCATGATCCGAAGCATAGCGACAATCTTCTCCACATTTTTATCCAGCCGCCGGCAGCGGATCGTTATTTCGGTTTCCTGAAGATCGCCTTCCTCCTGAATATGCAGTTTCACGGTCTCACCCCCTGCCCTATACTATATGGGTCCTTTCTTCTCACTTCAAGCGTTCTTTCCTAAGTTGCAGAAATTGGCACCTAAGTTTCAAAAAGCGGCCGGCTAATTATACAAAAGCGGCGGTCCAGCATTTCCAGCTGACCGCCGCTTATCTTCTTTTACCTGTTTCTTTTCACAAGACAGCTATGCCCGTTCTTCGATCTCCATCATCATCTGAACCCGTTCTCCATGGCGTCCGCCTAAGAACTCTGCTCCCAGCCACTCATCCACAATCATTTTAGCCAGTTCCACGCCGATCACTCTGGCTCCAAATGCAAGGATATTCGTGTTATTATGCTCTTTCGAAAGTTTTGCCGTATAAGGTTCGCTGCAGACAACAGCCCGGATTCCTTTCACCTTATTGGCAGAGAGAGAAATACCCACACCGGTTCCGCAGATCAGGATACCGCAGTCTACCTCTCCGGCCGCCACGGCTCTGGCTACCTTTTCTCCATATACCGGATAGTCGCAGCGTTCCGTGGTATACGTGCCGTAATCCGCGACCTCATACCCCTTTGCCTCCAGATAACTCTTGATCTCGTTTTTCATATCGACAGCAACATGGTCATTTCCAATTCCTATTTTCATTTTCAGCCTTCCTTTCCGTCCCGCAGACGGGACAGTATTGTTCTATAGTCCTCGGGTTTCCCGAATAAAGCCGATGTTCCCAGCACGAAGCCATCCACACCTAGTTTCCGCAGTTCCTGAATCCGTTCCGGCGACATGGCTCCATCCGTCACCAGCCGAAACGCATACTTTTCTTTCAGCGCCGACAAGCGTATCAGCTTATCCGTCACAAATTCCAGATAGGCCTGCCCGGCAAATCCCGGATTCACGGTCATTGCCAGAACATAGTCTGCCAGCGGCAGCAGTTCCTCCACCGTCCCGATGGAAGTCCCCGGGTTCAGGGCCAGTCCCGCTTTCGCCCCCAGATGCTTTATTTCTTCCAGTATCCTGGCCGGATGCGATCCTGTCTCCCCATGGACATAAATAATATCCGCGCCGGCCTGTCCAAATATCCTGACCGCTGTTTCCGGTTCCTTCACCATCAAATGCACGTCCACCGGCTTCCTGGTATTCTTGCGGACACATTTAAAATCTTCCAGACCCATCGCGTAATTGGGTACGAAATTCCCATCCATCACATCCACATGAAACAGATCCGCTCCCGCCTCATCCAGCAGCCTGACCTCTTCTCCCAGGCGTTCAAAATCCGCACACATCATCGATGGACACAATAGCTTCTTTGTCATTTCCGACTCCCCCTGTAGAAACCGTCTATCCTAATTTTTCCCATGATAGGCCGCATATTTTTCATCAAAATCTTTCAGCATCTCTTTTAACAGTTCCGGTGTATCCAGACCATACGGACATTTACCTTTGCAATGCCCGCATCCAATGCAGTTCTCAATCCGGTGCATTTTTTCATACCATTCCTCGTTAAGCCACCGGTCCAGCGGGGAACGCTGCAGCATAAAGGACATTCTGGCAGCAATATAAATCGGAATATCTGCCGGACAGGGCATACAATAACCGCAGCCCCGGCAGAAGTTGCCCAAAAGCTCCTGACGATCCTTCTCGATAACGGCCTCAAGTTCATTTGTCATTGCCCCGTCCGTTTTGCTTAAGGCCAGCCATTCATCCAACTCGGACTCCTTCTGGATGCCCCAGATCGGAACAACATTTTCAAACTGCTGCATATAAGCATAGCAGGCAGCGGAATTATTCAACAGTCCGCCCGACAGGCCCTTCATAGCGATAAAGCCCATATCTTTTTCCTTGCATTTATTAACAATTTCCAGATCCTTTTCCGTTGAGAGATAGCTGAAGGGGAACTGCATCGTCTCATACAGGCCGGTATTGATTGCCTCCAGCGCTACATTCAGCCGGTGATTGGTTATACCGATATGCCGTATGTATCCCTTTTCCTTCATTTCCAGAGCCGCTGCAAAAGCGCTGTCCGGGTCATTCACATCCGGGAGTACCGCCGGGTTATGAAATTGAAACAAATCAATGTAATCCGTCTGAAGCATGCGCAGGCTCTTTTCAATATGTTCCATCGCCGTCTTCTTATCGGTTCCCTGGCTTTTTGTGGAGATAACGATATGATGGCGCACATCCTTAAACGCCCGCCCCAGCTTTTCCTCACTGTCTGTGTAAGCGTTAGCCGTGTCATAGTAGTTTATCCCGCCGTCATAAGCCTTTCGCAGAAGCCGGACAGCTTCATCCATGGGTACCCGCTGAATCGGAAGCGCTCCGAATGATGTTTTTGTCACCATTAATTCTGTTTTTCCTAATCTAACCATTTCCACTTCGCATCAAATCCTTTCCTGATCATTTCGTCTCAATATTGTAACAGGCCCGAAGCCCTTTGCGCCATTGAATTATCGTTATGTTAAATATACCATAACATGTGTGCTTTGTCATTCTGTACAGAAATAGTCCTTCGCTTCTCTTTTCAGCCAGTAAATTATCCTTCGATTTTTCTTGACTTAAAGTTTACTTGAAGTTTTATAGTAAAGAAAATACAGCAAAGGAGAGTGACTGAATATGGAAAATTTTAGATTTTATGCTCCTACCTATTTTTGCTTCGGCGACGACAGCGAAACAAATATCGGGGAGCTTGTTGAGAGGTTCGGCGGTTCTAAGGTACTTCTTCACTATGGAGGCGGTTCCGTAAAACGCAACGGTGTATATGATAAGGTGGTGGCCGCCCTTAATCAGACGTCCATTCCTTTTGTAGAACTGGGCGGCGTTATGCCTAATCCCCGGAGCGGTTTAGTTTATGAGGGTATAGAATTGTGCCGGAGGGAAAATGTGGATTTTGTTCTGGCAGTCGGAGGCGGCAGCGTCATCGATTCTGCCAAGGCAATTGCGCTGGGTGCGGTTTATGATGGGGATTTCTGGGATTTCTATAAAAACAGTATGCCGGTAGGCAAGGCTCTTCCTGTCGGCACGGTCCTTACTATTGCCGCGGCAGGCAGCGAAGGTTCCCCGGATACGGTCATCACCCATGAGGACGGCATGTTAAAGAGAGGGGCTTCCGGCGAAGCGCTGCGGCCCAGATTTTCTGTTCTAAATCCTCTGTTTTATTGTACGCTGCCTGCCTATCAGACAGCCTGTGGTATAACAGACATTATGGTTCATGTATGCGAACGGTATTTTACCAACACAAAAGATGTGGAGATTACGGATCGTCTCTGCGAAGGCGTCCTGAAGGCAATGATTGAAGAATCGCCAAAAGTCCTCGCCGATCTGAACAACTATCAGGCCAGGGCCAATGTGATGTGGAGCGGAATGGTCGCCCACAATAACATCGTGGGCGTAGGCCGTTCCCAGGACTGGGCCAGCCATAAGATCGAGCATGAACTGTCCGCTCTCTATGATGTGGCACACGGCGCCGGTTTGGCTGTTATCATGCCGGCCTGGATGAAATATGTCATGCATCACGATATCAATCGTTTTGCCCAATTTGCGGTACGTGTATGGGATTGCGACATGAACTTTGCAAACCCTGAGATCACCGCTCTGGAGGGAATAACCCGGTTCCAGAACTTCCTGATATCCCTTGGTATGCCGTCCAACTTTAAAGAATTGGGGGCAAAAGAAGAGGATATCCCGAAGATGGTTAAAATTATGGGGGTTACCGACGAAAGTAAGATCGGCGGCTTCGTGAAGCTGGGTCCTGCAGACGTGGAAGCTATCTACCGTCTGGCACTTTAAACTTTAATAATAGAGAAACGGCTATGCCGTTTCTCTATTTTGTTTGGGGAAGGTCAGGATTGTTCGATATCCCTGATGCGGCTTGCTTTCGATCTTCAATGATCCGCCGTGTACCTCGGTAATCTGCCGGACCAGTATAAGCCCCAACCCGTGGCGCAGATCCAGCCGTTCATCCGTACTTTCCATATAATGCGGTTTTTCTTCCAGTTCTTTTTGTTTATCTGGCATTAAGCCCACACCGTTATCTGAAACACTCAAAGTAACAGATGTATCGGAGCAGTCAAGACTAATCTGAATTTTACAGCCCTGTGGGTTATGCCTGATACTGTTCTGAACTAGATTATTTATTGCTCGCGTGATTAACCGGGAGTCACAGTCCATTCGTGCTGATTCAGCTGCCGGTCTTATTTCAACATCAAGTGAATCGTGTTCAGGGAAACCCGTGTTCAGGAGTTCAGCTGCGTAGGCGCGCAGCAGCCTGGATACACGTATCGTTTCTTTGTGCAGCGGCTGCATATCATATTCCAGTTTCGATACCAGGTTTAAATCCTGTACCAGTTCTTTTATTTTAACGCTCTGCCTCTGAACTATTTTAGCCTTATCCCTAATAACGCATCCGGCACTCTCATCGTCTGCAATCTGACCGGCATATCCCATTATCATGGAGAGCGGCGTACGAATATCATGGGATACACCGCTGATCCAATTTGCCCTTGCCTCATTCTGTCTGCTTAATATGTGTGACGCTTTGCTAACACTGTCGGCGACATCTGACAATTCGCCTTTCATGGCAAGTGATACCGGTTTACCATTAGAAAGCATTTCTATTGAAGAAATAAGCGGCTGGATATCTTTTATCATTTTTAGTTTCGAGATGTAGTAAGCTGCGAATAACAACAGAATATCCACAACAAGGATACCTGCAAAATAAACCGGCATCGCTTTCACCATATCCGAGGAATAATAATTACTGATTAATTTCGTATAGGTCCCTTCCGGATACCCCAGCACTAATAAGCCCTCTCCATCATTCTGAACAAAAACCGGGTAATTTTTAAGATAACCTCTTGAAAAAACAGCTACATCCTGAACGGTGTAGTTAACAGGAATTTCAGATGGCAAATCTACCGACCATACGCAATTTCCGTACTGATTTAAATACATGGCCCATATTCCATTGCGGTGAAGAAGCTCCTGCGTTTCATTTGAAATACCGCTGATTGAACTGTCCGCCGCTGTTTTCTCCAGCATCCTGCGAGGGGAGGTATCACCATAATCATTTGTCACCGCGCCGTAAAATGTACCCACAAATATAATAACATTCAAAATGGCCAATAAGAAAATGAAAATAGAAAAGGACTTAAAATACTTTGTCATGTATTTTGCAAATGATTTCATGGCATCACATCCTTGTGTTCAGTTTATAGCCAAGCCCCTTGATGGTTATTAGAGAGACCGGTTTTGATGGATCGTTTTCTATCTTCTCCCGTATACGCCTTACATGGACATTCAGGCTGTTTTCGTATCCAAAGGGATTATCTCCCCATAATGCTTCACACAGAGTGTCAACCGTAACGATTTTCCCCTCATTCCGCGCCAGCGTTTCCAGCAGAGCGTATTCCTTCGCGGTCAAAGCTGTCAATTGGCCATCCTTATTTACTTCGGCCCGGCTGAAATCTATCGTGCACCCCTCCAGTTTCACAATACCGCTCTCTTCCTTATAACAACGGCGCAGGACAGCCCGGACACGAAGAATCAGTTCCTGTGGCATGAACGGCTTTGCGATATAATCGTCTGCGCCAAGGCCAAGACCGGCCAGTTTATCAGAGGCTTCATCCTTAGCCGTTAAATAAACAATCGGCACATCCGTATATTTCCGCATTCCCCGCATGAGGGAGAAACCATCTCCATCCGGCAGCATGACATCAAGGATCGCCAGATCAGGTTTTTCTTTCTTACAAATCTCAATTCCATCTCTAACTGTACCAGCCGTAATAATATTATGGAATCCATTATCATGCAGGATTTCGGATACCATCTTTAACAAATCAGGTTCATCATCAACAAGCATTATTTTCTTATCATTTAAAAATGAGTGTTCCAATATATCGCCCCCCTGAACTATTATAGCACAGAGCATCTGCGCGGCGTCTGTTCTCAGACAAAAGTAAGGTAAACGTAAGGTTGCCGGAAGGGAGATGTCAGGTTAATGCTGTAGTATAGAAGCAGTGAAAGGAGATGCTTCTATGGATTACATTATTACAACCCACCAGCTGACTAAAAAATACAAGAGCTTTACCGCCGTGAATGGTGTATCTATCCATATCCGACGAGGAAGTATTTATGGATTTCTAGGCCCCAATGGCGCAGGCAAGTCCACTGCTATGAAAATACTGCTGGGACTGACCTCACCCACAAGCGGGGAATTTTCAATCGACGGCAGGCACTTTCCCCAGGATAGGCTTACTATTTTGAAGGACATCGGTTCATTTATTGAATCACCTTCCTTTTATTCTAATCTTACCGGCTATGAGAATCTTGACATAATCCGCCGTATTCTAGGTCTGCCGAAAAGTTCAGTGGAGGATGCTCTGGATCTGGTTGGGCTTTCCGAGTTCAGCGGCCGTCCTGCAAAAAAATATTCGCTGGGCATGAAACAGCGCCTTGGTCTTGCAGGCGCTCTGATCGGCAGGCCTTCTATTCTTATTTTAGATGAGCCCACCAATGGCTTAGACCCTTCCGGTATTCACGAGATTCGTAAATTAATAAAATCACTGCCCGTTTTATATGATTGTACGGTACTGATTTCATCCCATATGCTGTCAGAAATTGAACAGATGGCCGATGATATCGGTATCCTGAACCACGGACGTCTGCTGTTTGAGGGAAGCAGGAACGAGCTTCGTCAAAATGCCCTGAAGGCCGGATTTTCCGCCGACAACTTGGAAGATATGTTTCTTGCTATGGTGGAGAACGATAATAAAGCCAGAAAACAGAGGGCACAGTTATGAATACTTTAGCCATAGAAATTAAAAAAGTAAAACGGACGGGTGTAATTCCCACTCTTCTCATTCCAGGAATTATAGGTGCCGCATATGCCTTTGCTAACTTTCTTGTCCGCAAGGATACATTACTCCATTTACCGCTGGCTCCAATGGATGTATTACTGACCCAGCTCTATGGCGTGATTATGATCTTAAATATGTTCGGAATCATAATAGCTTCCTGCATGAGTTATAACATGGAATTTAAAGAAAACGCCATTAAAAAAATATACATGCTCCCTGTCAGTGTGTCTGGCGTGTATCTATGCAAATTTATCCTGTTAACAATCTCGCTTTTCATCGCAGTTACCCTTCAAAATCTGGCTCTGATCCAGATCGGCATTACCGAGCTTCCTCCAGGTACATTTGAAGCCGGAACCCTCTTTCAATTTGCTTTTTATTCGTTCCTGACTGCCATGCCGGTGCTGTCATTTATGCTGTTGGTTTCTTCCCGGTACAAAAACATGTGGGTTTCTCTCGGCATAGGCGTTGCCGGCTTCCTGAGCGGGATGGTTCTGTCCACCGCAAAATCAGGATTCTTCCTGGTCAGCCCATTTGTATTAATGTTAAAACCCGCCGTTGCAATGAGTGCTCAGCCGGATTTAACCATCAGCGTTCTTTCGTTATTTGAGACATTTCTGTTTCTCGGTCTGGGTCTTTGGCTGACCCATAAACTGCATTATGAATAGGGAGGGATTATCGTGTGTTTTCCAGAATTAATGAAAATAGAGTTTATAAAAGTACGACGCTCTAAAATCCTTCCTCTGATTATAGCCGGGCCATTGCTGGTTGTAATCTCAGGAATTGCAAATTTAAGTCAATACTTTACACCGGAGTACACAAATGCATGGCCCGCCATGTTTATTCAGAGCGCGCTGCTCTTTGCCTATTACCTTCTTCCATTCAGCATGATTGTAGTCTGCGTGATGATAGCAGGCAGAGAAACTCAGAATAACGGGATCATGAAAATGCTGGCCCTGCCCGTCAGCCGTCAGGCACTGGCTCTGGCCAAGTTCTGCGTACTGATATGTTATCTGTTCATTGAATTAGCTGTCTTTTTTATCGTCTTCGCTATAGCCGGCCAGGCAGCAGTCTTTACCTCCGGCATTACAGAGGCATTGCCTCTGTTCTATCTGTTAAAATGGTGTGCCGGACTGTTCCTTACTATGCTTCCCTGCACCGCTGTCATGTGGGGACTTACAGTACTGTTTGAGAAGCCGCTCATTTCCGTTGGCCTGAACCTGCTGCTTGTCATTCCTGGTCTTCTGGCCGGAGCCACCCCTTACTGGTTTTTATATCCTTACTGTTACAGCGGATATCTTGTATCCTGTTCCCTGCATGAATTCACATCCGGCGGTACAGACAGTATATTTCGTTTTTTCCCGTTTCTTCCCTGCGCGATTTTGATTTTTGGTATTGCCCTTATATTATCAGCTGTCGGATTTGGAAAAAAGGAAATGCGGTAAATCCAATACTCCTGGCAGCTGGCTTCCTTCCTTTTATTGAAAACTGGTGAGCAAAAACGCCGTATATTCGTTCTGTACGAATATACGGCGTGCTGCTTCGTTAGTTTACTTCTGTCATCCAGAGCCCATGCAGATTGCAGTAGGCATAGACGGCAACCGGTTTATCTCCCGGTACGACAGAGAACACGGCAATCGGTTCTGCATCCGGTGTAAAATGATATCGCTGGCATCCCAGCTCTGTCTCCAGATAAACCCAGCTGATGCTGTGCTCTTCCGACATGGGGTGCAGGACGCTGCCCACATTTACTTTGATCTCGTTTCCATTGTGCTCCACAACAGGAAGATGCTTTTCGGCAGCTCCCTCTGTTGTATTGGGAACCATTTCTTCCAGTGGTTTTCCGCAGTCACATATTCTATGAATATGTGTGCCATAGATCACTTCGACCATTGTGTCACATTCTTTGCAATATAAAAATACAGGCTTCATAGGTTTCTCCTTTCTGATCAATCTTCCTTATCAGTATGGAGATTCCCGGATATTTCTATACACTTCCTGCTCTGATAAGTGCCTCTGCCCGTCTGAAAAACCGTTATGACGCACTGCTGACCGTGACCGCTGCTGTTTCCTTTTTTGCGTGCTTCCACGGTCCGCTCCGGTAGAACATCACAGACATCACCATAGCCACCGCCCAGCCAATAGGCCATGCGGACCAGATTCCTGCCGGACCCCATACGCCGGACAGAACAATGGCAAGCCCCACTCTCAGGCCAAGGTCAACAAACGTAGCCATCATAAATTTTTTCATCAGTCCAGCTCCCCTCAGTATGCCGTCCGCCACCAGTTTAGCTGATACCACAAAATAGAACGGAGATAATATTCTCAGGAACTGAATCCCGGTATGGATCGCCGCACTGCTGACATCGTCCATGAACAGATAGAGCAGGTACCGCCCCGCAAAGAAATATAAAAGAACCAGCGGCAGGCAGATCAGCCAGACCAGTTTCAGCCCGGCACGAAATCCTTCCTTCACACGTGTAAGCTTACCCGCGCCAATATTTTGTGCTGTAAAATTGGACATACCGTTGCCCAGTGTGGTGAGGGAGGTGATAACCAGATTATTTAATTTTACTGCTGCAGAATAACCTGCCATCACGCTGGTGCCAAAGCTGTTGATGACACCCTGAATGATGATGTTGCCGACGGAGATAAAGCTTTGCTGAATGATACTCGGGACTGCTATTACCGCTATTTTGCTTAAGATCCGCCAGGAAAACTTCTTTATGCGGCCGGCTGTCTCCACCCTTCTGATGCGGCGCAGTACAATCCATATTGCCAGTACGCAGCTTATCCCCTGGCAGATGAAGGTTGCCCATGCCACACCGGCCACACCCATCTTAAACGCGGTGACAAACCAGATATCCACTGCTATATTGGTTAAAGAAGAGGCTGCAAGAAAAAGGAATGGAGTCCTGGAGTCTCCCAGTGCGGAGAATATTCCCGTCGCCACATTGTAAAAGAACAAAAAGGGCAGGCCCAGAATATAAATTTTCAGATAGAGAAGAGAATCCGCCATAACTTCCCCGGGTGTATTAATCAGATGCAGCAGATTCCTGCAGAATACCATTCCCATCAACATTAAGAATGCACACAGGACTGCGCTGGAAATCAAGGTGGTATATACGGCTGTCTTCATATCCTTAAAATCCCTGGCTCCGAACAGCCGGGATACAACAACAGAACATCCGATATTGCAGCCGAACGCAAAAGCAATAAAAATCAGCGTGATTTCGTAACTGTTTCCTACCGCTGCCAGAGCATTTTCCCCGACAAATTTGCCGGCAACAAGGCTGTCCGCAATGTTATAAAGCTGCTGGAAAATGATGCTTCCAAACAGAGGAAGACAAAACTTCCACAGTACCTTCTGAGGTTCTCCAACAGTCAAATCTTTATTCATATCCTTATCTCTCTCCCGCTCTCCTTGAATTTTGAATCCTTGTGTATTATACTCTGCCTTATAGGATATGAAAAATATATAGTTAATATAGTTGAAATACAATTTTGATATGATAGGAGAAACCAGGAATTGGCTATCAATTTTGAATACTACAGAATCTTTTACTACGTTGCAAAATACCGGAATTTAACACAGGCTGCCTCCGCCCTTCTCAGCAATCAGCCCAACGTAACCCGTGTTATAAAAAATATGGAGCATGAGCTCGGCTGTCAGCTTTTTATCCGCTCTAATAAAGGAGTTTCCCTGACTGCAGAGGGGGAACAGCTTTACTCTCATGTTGCAATAGCCTTTGAACAGCTCCAGACAGGTGAGGAAGAACTCTCCGGCTCCATCAGTCTTAAAAGCGGGACTGTTTCCATCGGAGCCAGTGAAACCGCTCTGCATCTTTATCTGCTTGACAAGCTCCGTCTGTTTCATGAAAATTATCCCAATGTCAGACTGAAAGTATACAATTATAATACGCCCCAGGCTATAACTGCCCTCAGAAAGGGCCAGGTTGATTTCGCAGTGGTGGCCACGCCGGCTCCTGTTTCCGCCCCCTTTCAGAGTATCCATTTAAAATCGTTTCAGAACATTCTGGCGGGCGGCGCCCGGTATCAGGAATATTCCAAAGCAAAACACGCACTGAAAGAATTATCCTCCCACTCTCTGATCTGCCTGGATAAAAATACCACCACCCGGGAATTTTATGAACGGTTTTATCTGGAGCATGGTCTGGCCCTGGAGCCTGATATAGAGGTGGCAACCGCAGACCTGGTCCTGCCTATGATTCTGAATAATCTTGGCATTGGCTTTCTGCCTCTGGACTTTGCCAGAAGGGCGATAGAAGAAAAGCAGGTATTTCAGATTCCATTAAATGAATCCATACCGGAACGCTCCATCTGCATGGTCTATGATACCAAGCGGGGATTTGGCGTGGCTGCCAGGGAACTGCAGAATATGCTTCGGGAAGATTCAAACATCTAAAATCGAGCAGGAGGGAGTTAACCACTCCCTCCTGCTCGATTATGAAACGTATTTATCTCAACGTCTTGTTTCTATTTATGCAGCGGATATTTATCAGTCAGGCTCTTCACCAGCTCCATCGCTTTCGCCTTATTGGCGTCCACATCCTCAATCAGCATGGCGATAGCGTCCGCGATAACCGCCATATCATCCGTATTCATACCGCGAGTCGTAACAGCCGGTGTACCTAAGCGGATACCGCTTGTTACAAACGGAGATGCCGGATCATTGGGAACCGCATTTTTATTGCAGGTAATATTAGCCGCATCCAGAAGCTTCTCCGCATCCTTACCGGTTACGCCTTTGTTCTGCAGATCAACCAGAATCAGATGGTTATCCGTTCCTCCGGAAACCAGATTAAATCCATGACTTAAAAGTCCTTTAGCCAAAGCATCCGCATTATCCAGGATTCTCTGCTGATAATCCTTAAATCCAGGCTCCAGAGCCTCTTTGAATGAGACCGCTTTCGCTGCAATCACATGCATCAGAGGACCGCCCTGTGTTCCCGGGAAGATAGATTTATTTAATTTATGTTCCTCCGCAAACTCAGCGCTGGACAGGATCATACCGCCTCTTGGGCCGCGCAGTGTCTTGTGGGTTGTCGTTGTGGTTACATGTGCATATGGGATCGGGCTTGGATGAAGTCCTACTGCTACCAGACCGGCAATATGGGCCATATCCGCCATCAGATAAGCTCCAACCTCATCTGCAATTTCACGGAATCTCTTGAAGTCAATGGTTCTAGCATAAGCGCTGGCACCAGCGATAATTAATTTAGGTTTATTCTCCACAGCCAGACGGTGCACCTCATCATAGTCGATATATCCCTCATCATTTACTCCATAAGGCACAATGTTAAAATAGGTTCCGGAGAAATTGACCGGGCTTCCGTGTGTCAGATGGCCTCCGTGGGCCAGATTCATGCCAAGAATCGTCTCACCAGGCTTTACCAGTGCAAATTCCACAGCCATGTTGGCCTGGGCGCCTGAATGGGGCTGAACATTGGCATACGTACAGCCGAACAGTTTCTTTGCACGCTCAATAGCCATATTCTCGACTACATCCACACACTCACAGCCGCCGTAATATCTCTTGGCCGGATAACCTTCCGCATATTTGTTGGTCAGCGGACTTCCCATTGCTGCCATAACTGCCTCGCTGACAAAGTTTTCAGATGCAATCAGCTCAATATGGCTTTCCTGTCTGTTAATCTCATCCTGAATCGCTGCTGCCACCTCAGGATCTGCTTTTACGATCTCATCATAAGAATACATGGCTGTTGACCTCCTAGGTTATTTTATATTAATTATAACATGATCTTATTAAAGTTCAAGCTTTAAGTAGCTATACAAATATATTACAGGCAGGCTTATAGCTTCTCATAAATAGCCATAACTTGCTCTTGGGTAGCCAGGTTTGGTGAGAACGCGCTGGCGCTGCCCGCCGAAAGGCCCATCTTAAATGCTGCCTCCTCATTCCCTCCGCTCTGCTCATAGCCTGCGATAAAGCCTGCGACCATAGAATCACCTGCTCCAACCGAATTGACCAGCTTGCCTTTCGGCGCTTCGCTCTTATAGACGTTACCAGATGCTGATATCAGCACAGCACCGTCCCCGGCCATGGATACAAGCACATTCTGTGCCCCCATCTCCTGCATTTTTCTGCCGTAAATCACGACATCCTCTTTGTCCTTAATTTCAGCATGGAAAATCTCTGCCAGCTCGTGATTATTAGGCTTGATTAAAAATGGTTTATACTTGAGTACATTGCACAGCAGATCCTTAGTGGCGTCCACCACAAACCGGATACCGCGTCCGGAGAGCCGTTCCAGTATCTTCTCGTAAACATCTGACGGCAGTGTATTTGGTATGCTGCCTGATAAGATCAGAGTATCCCCCACTGTAAGCTTATCCAGCTTCTCAAACATCTCCTCCACTTGCTGCTCCGGAATATCCGGACCCTGTCCGTTGATCTCCGACTCTGTCTCTGTCTTGATTTTCACATTGATCCGGGAAAGTCCTTCCTTTAAATGGATAAAATCGGTCCCGCAGCCATATGACTTTGCTCTCCGCTCAATCTCCTCCCCGGTAAAACCGGCCAGGAATCCCAGCATCACACTGTCAATACCCAGATTTTTCAGTACTACCGATACATTGATTCCTTTTCCTCCCAGAAGCATCTGCTCAAAGGTGGTACGGTGCAGTTCCCCCAGCTGAAAATCTTTGACCCCCACATTATAATCCAGTGACGGATTAAAGGTAACCGTATAAATCATCGTTTCCTCCATTCTGAAGCGCCTGCGCACTCTTTTAAGAGCTTGCGTGCTCTTTTAAGCGCTTGCGTACTTTTATTTTCTCAGAAATTCTTTCAGTTCGTCCACTTCAAATGTATAATTTTTATTGCAGAAATGACAGTTCACCTCAATCGGCTTCCCATCCCGAATCATTTCTGTAAGATCTTTTTTAGCTATGCTGGCAATCGCCTTAGATACTCTCTGTTTACTGCAGTTACAGGAAAACTGTGCCGGAACCCGGTCTGTAATCTCCAGCCCGAATTCTCCCAGAAGCTCTTTAAGTATCTCTTCCGGCGTCATTTCCCGGTCCAGCAGCCCGGTAATAGAATCAAGCCTGCCGATACCGGCTTCCAGCCCGCTGATTACCTCTTCGTCTGCAAAAGGCAGCAGCTGTATGATAAATCCGCCTGCTCTGCGGACCGTATTATCCTTATTCATCAGGACCCCCAGAGCCACGGACGAAGGCACCTGCTCGGAAGTGGCAAAATAATAAGTCAGATCCTCCGCAATTTCCCCGGATACCAGCTGTGTCTGTCCCACATAAGGTTCCTTTAAACCCATATCCTTTATTACACTCAGCACACCCAGATCCAGCGCGCCTCCCACATCCAGCTTCCCCTTGGCATTGGGCGGAAGCATAACCTGGGGATTATGCACATAGCCTTTCACATTGGCCTTAGAATCTGCTGTTACCATCAGCCCACCGATCGGCCCGCTGCATTGAATCTGGAGTGTCAGAAGGTCTTTTTCCCCCTTCATCATGCTTCCCATCATCGCCCCTGCCGTCAGAAGCCGTCCCAGGGCAGCCGTGGCTACCGGGCTGGTATTATGTGCCATCCTGGCATCTTCCACCAGGTCCCTGGTTGTCGCTGCAAAGGCCCTGATCTGTGCATTCGCAGCACTGGCCCTCACTATATAATCACTCATCTTTACCCCCATATCGTATCAAAAAGTCTCCGGCTCCAACTTAATTTGCCGATTAAATTTAAGTACGCCTCGGCGTACTTGCTGCGAGCCGCACGTCATGCTTTGCATGATAAATACATCAGTTACCATCCAGGTTTTGGTCATTGTACGTCTTTCCTGCCTGCCGGCCTTCCCTGGCCACCACATAGATCCGCTCTGAGCTGTCATTGGGCTCTTCCGAGGTAAACGCATCATATGCGCGGACAAAATGCATACCCGCCCGGCCGAGAAGGTCTCTGACCTCGTCAAGCTCCCAGGCCCTCTGGCAGTGCACTTCCTCGTATTTACGGAACAGCTCTCCCTCCCGGATAAACAGGGTCAGATCATATTCATTAATCTTATCTTCCCTGTCATAATAATTTTCCCAGATAAAGCTGGAATCCTCCCGGTTTTCGGCAAAGGTTTTCTCTCCCAGCATTTCCTCATATTTATAAGGAGTATTCAAATCAAAAATAAAAATCCCGTCCCGTTCCAGATAATTATTGACCAGACGGAACACAGACAGAAGATCACTTTCATCTATAATATAATTCAGGCTGTCACAGACACTGACAAAAGCGTTCACCGTGCCGTAGAGTTCAAAGGACCTCATATCCTGCAAAAGATATAAAATGGAATCCCCTTCTCCCATCTTGCCTCTGGCTATCGCCAGCATCTCTTCCGAGTTGTCTATACCGATCATATCAAACCCGGCTGCCGCAAGCTCCATTGTCATACTCCCGGTTCCGCAGCCAAGCTCCGCCACCAGGCCGTCCCTTACTCCATACTGACGCAGCAGGCCGGCCAGATATTTTCCCCACTCCTGATAGGGGACATTGTCCATGAACAGATCGTAAACTTCCGCAAAACTTGTATATTCGTTCATAGTTAAACTGTCCCTCCTGTCAGCCGTAAACCTGGTCAAATGACATCAGGCCGTTATCTGCATTTTACCACGGGCATGTATAGTTTGCAATTCCGTTGGAAATACTTTACATAAATTATGAGGAAAGGTCGTTGTTCCCATGTCAAAAAAGAAAGATAAACCTATTAAACTTTCGGAAATCAAACCAGAGGAACAGTTAAAATATGAGATTGCCACAGAACTGGGCCTGCTGGACAAAGTACTGGCTACAGGCTGGAAAAGCCTGTCTGCGAAAGAGAGCGGACGCGTAGGCGGAATACTGGCCGCCCGCAAAAAAGCCCTGGCAAAAGAAGCAGCCGAGGCACTGAAAAAAAGCAAAGAGGAAGCTATTTCCCACCTCTCAGTCAAGTAATATCTCTTCTCCTAAAGTGAAAGAATAAATCCATTTTTCTTTCACTTTTTTTCCGGTCAGACGGCTGATCGCCTGTGCATAATAATCCAGCTGGATATGATACCGTTTCACCAGGCTTTCCCTTTCATAAACCCGGTCGGTTTTATAATCCACCAGTACAAGTTCATCCTCTTCTCTGAAAAACGCATCTATAATTCCCTGAATCAGAATCTCTTCCGTGCTTTCCACTTCCGGATATACCGCTTCCGCCGGTATGCCGATAACAAAAGGCTGCTCCCGGTAAAGACCGCCAATCTCCGGGGATGCCGCAAACCGCATTCTTTTTCCCAGAGAGGTGCCAAAGAAATGTTCCAGACGGTCTATTTTCACATCGGCCAGATCTTCCGGATTCAGTTTTCCTGCCTTCACCAGTTCCTCAATCTGCCCTCTGATCTGATCCGCTGTATCTGTACGTTCAAAATCCAGGCACTCCATAATCTTATGATAAACCGTGCCAAGGGCAGCGCCTCCGGGTTCTTGCGGATTCCGGTCCATCTGATTCTCTTTCTTTGGAGGAAACAGGATAAGACTTTCTTCCTCATCCGTAAACATCCCCGCCTTTTTCAGTTCCGACACGCTTAATTTGACCGGGAGTTTCGCTTCTCTCTCAAACCGGTACTGCCAGGAGAAATAGGTCTCTATCTCTTTGCGCAGCCTGCTGTCGTACACACGGTCAGAATCGAAGTTTAGCAGTTCTTCTTTCTTCATCTGCTGCCGGACCCACTCTCCTGCTTCCTGGCCTGCCAGTTCCCCGCACTCCATAAACCGGACCACAACCGGACATTGCTCTGCCTCCGGAAGATAACCTCCATCTGCCGGCATACCGCATAGTTCGAACAGGGTGTCCATGCTTTTATGCCTCATAAGTGCGGCCAGAATGTAGTCCAGATAGGAGCTGCAGCCGGTCAGACTATGAAATGAAATCTGTACCTGATTTCTCCCCCTCAGGAAAGCCCATTTCTTTAACTTTGCCTCCAGTGCCGGCACTTCTGCGGCTCCGGTTAATATCAATTTTTCCTTGGCCCTGGTCATGGCTACATACAGAACCCTCAGTTCCTCACCCAGATTATCCAGAACGATTTTCTTCTGCATGATTCTCTTCGCAAGCGTGGGAACCTTTAAACGTTTTTCCGGATCAACATAATCCGGGCCCAGGCCCAGGTCCGGATGAATCACCAGGCTTCCGGCCGCATCACTCTGATTAAATTTCTTCGAGATACCCGCCAGAAAAACAATCGGAAATTCCAGGCCCTTGCTCTTATGGATACTCATGATCCTTACCGTGTCCGGATTCTCCCCTGTTAAATTGGCTTCCCCGTAATCAATCTCGTATTTTTGTATCTTTTCCATATACCGGTTAAAAGAAAACAGGCCTCTGTACCCGGTATTTTCAAAATCCACCGCCTGGCTCAGGAGCATGTTAAGATTTTCTTTCCTCTTTTCTCCCCCCGGAAGGGCCAGCACATATCTCTGATATCCTGTTTTCTCCAGCGCCAGCACCAGCAGGTCATACACACTTAAATAGGCTGCCTGACAGCGAAGGTTTTCCAGAGTTTCCAGAAATCCAAGGGCTTTTTCCGCCAGTAAATCCTTGCCGCTCTTTCCATAACTTAAAAGCGCTTCATAGAAATCTTTCTGCATCCCTCCGAGGCTTCGTATCCTTGCCAGTTCTTCCGCAGAAAATCCGCCGATAAAGGAGCGCAGCACCGCCGCCAGCGGAATATCCTGTCTGGGGTTATCAATTACTTTCAGCAGGGCCAGAGCCGTCTGTACTTCCGATGCGGAAAAATACCCGGTCTGTGTATCTGCAAAGGCCCCGATTCCCTCTGCCGTCAGCGTCTCGCTGAAGATATCGCTCCAGCCTGACATGGTCCGGAGCAAAATCACAATGTCACCCGGCACTGCCGGACGATATTCTCCTGTATCGCCATCCAGAATCCGCATGCCGGTTTCAGGGTCGGTAAGTTCCCGGATACGGGCGGCAATCGCCCTGGCCTCCCGCTCTCTTGCAGAACTCTCTTCCGCTTCTTCTGACTCCTCTTCCCCGGCGTTTACCAGGATAAGCTCCATATTTTCCGAATGAATCAGATCGGTTTCTGGAAAGCTTCCGCCCTGATAAAGGGCATTGGCATCATCATAGATGATTCCTCCCAGCTCTTTCGTCATAATCTGCCGGAACATAAAATTTACCGGTTCCAGAACCGCATCCTTTCTGCTTCGAAAATTATGGTGCAGGTCAATTCTCTGGTACAGACTGTCATCTGCAGAATAGGAACTGTATTTATCCATAAATAATTCCGGACGGGCAAGACGGAATTTATAAATGCTCTGCTTCACATCACCCACCATGAATTCATTCGGGGTTCCCGCCATTTCTCTGGAGATAGCGTGCAGAATGATATCCTGGACAAAGTTGCTGTCCTGGTACTCATCAATCAGAATTTCTTCAAATCGTTCCCGGTACTCTTGTGCAGCCGGTGTAATCTGATTCTCTCCGTCATGTTTTATTAAAACATCCAGAGCAAAATGCTCCAGATCGTTAAAGTCTACCAGATTCCGCTCCGCCTTGGCCTGACGGTATCTCAGGTGCAGTTCTTCTGTAATATCAATCAGCGCTGCCATGGGTTCCGACAATTTGGCCAGATCCTCACACATCCCGTCAAAGTCCCTGAAAAAGAAATCCTTCAGCATCCCCGACAATGTTTTCTTTATGTCATCCCTTATCAGCTTTACTGTTTCCTTTTTATCTGCCAGAACGGTTCCATCCCTCTTGGAAGAAAGCCGGTCCCACCCGGAATGTCCCTGAAAGCACTCTGCATACTCCGGATAGGATGTACAGCAATTCAGCCTGTCCAGAAAGAGTCCATCCGCCAGCAGGGCTGGCTCATACATATACGGTCCTCCATCCTCCCGGCAGACTGCAAGGGCCTCTTCGTTCATCTGCAGCAGATCCATGATCTGAACATTCAGATACTGCATCAGTGCCTTCATCCAGGGAGACTTAAGAACCTGCTCTTTTTTTGACATCCCGAATATATTCCGGTTTTCCTCAAGCCACTCCTGCGGCCAGGGATAACTGAGGGAAAAGTGATGCAGATTCAAAATCATATTTTCGATTCCCATATCGCTCCGGGCGGTGGAATAACAGTCCGTCAGTTTTTTAAAATCTTCCCTTTCTTCCTCATACCACTCTTCCAGCAGTTCTCCCAGCACATCCGATTTGAGCAGGGTCAGCTCACTCTCCTGTGCCACCCGAAATCCTGGTTCCAGATCAATCTCGTTGAAATGATTCCGTATCACATCCAGGCAGAAGCTGTGTATCGTGGTGATCATTGCACTGTTTAAGAGAGTCAGCTGCTTCTGCAAATGTACATTTTCCGGATCTTCGGCGATCTTTTTTTCCAGAGCCGCTCCGATTCTCTCCTTCATCTGTGCTGCCGCGGCATTCGTAAACGTTACTACCAGGAGGCGGTCAATATCAACAGGGTGCGCTTCATCCATAATCATGGCAATAATCCGCTCCACCAGCACGGCGGTTTTGCCGGAACCGGCAGCTGCAGAAACCAGTATATTCCGGTTTCTCAGATCAATTACCTGACGCTGTTCTCTGGTCCATTGGATTTCTCCCATCCCTTTGCCTCCTCCATTTTTTTCTTCATTTCTTCCATATCTGCCTTCTTAAGCGTCCGGTACCGATTCTTTCCGCTCTTTCTGTCAAAGCCGCAGACACTCCGGTAAGGACAGTAATCACAGGCTGTTCTTCCATTATACTGGTATGGAGAGATATCTGCTTTTCCCTCCATGATGGATTCTCCCAGTTCCTTTACCTTACGGTCAGCAAATCGCACGATATCTTGAAAAGTCTCCGAATCTGCCACATGAGACCGCTTCCCGATCTTACCGCTTCGGTCAGTTTCCACCGGAAACAGCAGTGACTTTGCCGATGCCTTTACACCGGTTCCATCCTCCGCTGCCAGCGTGCGGTCCATCTCGAGGATCACCTCCTCGCTGCCGTTTGCCAGCCCGCTCATCCTGACTTCCTTAAGCAGCGCGTCCTCCCCCGGCGCTTCTCCATTTGTCTCCACAATCGGGTCATCCACATGGTAATAAAAGATACCAGCCGGTACAACTTCCTTATCCGGATGTTTTTTCTTCTCATAGGCCATCGCCTGTTTCATATAGACCACGAGCTGCAGCTGCAGCCCATGAAAAAGAGAGGACAAATCAAAGGCAGTCCTGCCGGTCTTATAATCTATAATCTTCACATGGATGGAGTCCGCGCTCTCCTTCACATCAACCCTGTCAATCTTCCCCTGCAGCCGCATCTGTTTTCCTTCTTCCAGCTCATACTGCGCCCCATCCTCTCCCCGGAAAACCAGTTCATATTCCGCCGGGGCAAATTCGCCCCTTTTAACATGCTCACACAGGGCCCAGGCAGTTCGTTTCATTGTCTGTTCCATACGCCCCGCCAGATAGGCGGTCCGGTGATTCTGAAAGAAAATCTGATTTTCATATCTGCCGGTTACCTCCCTGACGCTTTCAACCGCCAGCCTGTCTCTCTCTTCATCAGTAAGTCCGCTCCATCTCAGGCCTTCGGCCTCTATCCTTCTGCCGAACTGCTCAATGGACTCATGGAGGATATTTCCAAAATCCACCGCCTCCACTACATATTCCGGTCTTTCATTCAATTTCAGCCCGTACGCCATAAAGTGGGCAAACGGGCAGCCCGCGTATTTCTCAAGCCTTGTCACGCTGCCCTCCAGGCAGTTGCCGTACAGCAGGTCAACCGCTTCTGGGGAGAGGGGTTTTACCTCATTTCTATAGAAAACTCCCTGTATCATCCGCCGCAGGTCTTCCTGCCGGCCGCTTCTGATATACCAGGCGTAAAGTTCCCGCCATAAATCGTCCTCCGGGACAGCTCCCGAATATTCTTTCAATCCATTTACCAGATAAGAAAAGCCTCTCTCTCTGGCAAGTGCCGCCTCCGTCCCGGATTTTTCCATGCTTTCTCCGGCCGTAAGCCTCGTAAAAACCTGTTCCAGCTTGTGAATTAAATAAGATGGGCGCAGAGACTTTCCGTCGCTTCCCACCTGGCTGAACGTAAGATACAGCTTTTCCGAAGGCTTGGTCATATTCAGGTATAAATAGAACTGTTCCGTATAAGCGGCCTGTCTTCTGGTCGGCGCCATTTCCAGCTGGTATTCTGCCAGTATTTCCCTGTCCATGTCCGAGATAATACCGCCTCGCCCCGATGCTTTCGGTATTATACCGTCGTTTACCCCTGCAAAAATCAGGACCTTTATACTTTTCAGCCTTGTTCTCTCGATATCTCCCACAACAACCTGATCCAGTACCGATGGGATCAGCCCTATTTTAATCTCTCCAAATCCAGTTTCCAAAATCCCGCCGAAGTCTTCCAGAGAGATCACGTCCTCCCCAAGCAGGACGCTCACCTGATCAAGCAAAGTCGTGATCCCCTCATAGACCGCCTCGTATTCCCTGGAAGAAAGAGGTTCTTCCGTCTCCTCAAAATCAGCCCGGTGCTGATTCAGCGTCTCCATCGTATCTGATAACTCCAGAAACTCCCGCAGCGCATCCGCCATCTCCGATACCGTAGCGCCTTTCTTGCGCATTTTTTCTCTTAACGGGCGTATCTGCTCCATAAACCGGCTGCGGATTTCCTCAATCTGTGTCCCCTCTTTGGTCACAAGCCAGGATCTGTTCCATCTTCGGTACCCTCTCACCCCATATTTCAGAACATAATTCTCCAGCCGGTCTGTCTCATCTCTACTGAATCCTGCCAGCCCGGTTTTTAAATATCGGAATACACCTTCGTAGGCGAAGTCTTTTTTCAGTATTTCAATCAGGCCTAAAATCATCTCTACCTGGGGGCTTGAGAGAATACCCTCCTTCTGATCCAGAAAGAATGGAACCTGTTCCCTGGGAAATATTTTCTTTACAAATCGTCCGTACTGCTCCAGATCTCCGGTTACAACCGCTATGTCCCGGTACCTGCAGTATCCTCCCCGAACCAGACGGGTAATCTCCTGTGCGGCAAAGCACACTTCCTCCTCAGGAGTCCGGGAGATATGGATAACAACATCTCTCTGCTCTTCCTCAAACCGCTGCCACGGAAAGCGGAACAAGTTCTTCTCAAGGGCTGCCAGCGCTCTGCTCCCCCGAAAACGAAACGGCGTACCGCTCCTCACCGGATAGACCGGAGGTTCCACAGCTACCCCCACTTCCTCAGCCAGATTCTCCAGTTTGTGTATCGTTTTCCGGCTCAGATAAAAGAGCTGGAATTCCTCTTCACTTCGGCTTAAATCCTCCCTGGGATCAATCGTTACCGTCACCAGAACCTTTTTGCAGAGTCGCAGCAGCTTTCCAATAACCTTATACTGGGACGGAGTAAAACCAGTAAAGCCGTCAAGACAAATGACACAGTCCCTAAACATACCGGAGGTATCCAGCAGATCACTCAAAATGTCCAGAATCTCCTCCGCGGTAATAAAGCGCTCCCGCATCATATCCTGAAACGCACGGTAGATAACCAGAATATCATCCAGTTTTCCCTTAAGCATCGGCTTATTCACCAACTGATCTCTGACCTGTTCAAGTTCCCCGTCACTGATACTGTATTGATAAAATTCCGAAATCATCGACTGCAGTTCATCAATAAATCCGGCCTTGTTTATGTTCTTAAATATCTTAAGTTCTCCCGCCTTCTCCGACACCACACGGCGCAGAATCATACTTTTTCCTGTATCATCAAGAACCGGGCGTCCGCACAGCCCGGCCTCATCAAATACCCGGTAAGCCAGCCTCACAAAGCTTAAAATATCGATATTCATGATGCCATGGTTCGGATGCAGGCTGACCAGATCCTTCTGTGTCTGAAGGGTAAACTGTTCCGGTACAACAATCAGATAAGTAGTATCCGGATTCTCCATGGATTTATCTATAATCTCTTTATGCAGACAATAGGACTTTCCCGCCCCGCTGCTGCCCAAAATAAACTGTAGCGACATACTTTTTCCTCTTTTGTTCCTGAACAAAGTGTGATCCCGCCAGGATGGCTTTTTATTACTTGGGTAAGTTTGGAAAACGAATAAAAAACAGAAGCAACTTTTGCAATCAGTATAGCATAAATTAGCTTGGGAGGCGATAGAATGAATTAAAAGCAATAAATGGCTGCTCCTTTTCTCGTTTTTGCGCTCTGCCTGCAGGCAATGCACAGACTCTCAAAATCTTTGGTTCTGCCTGCTGGTTTTGATGCATAAAATATAGAGAAAGAAATACTGCGGAGGGGATTATGAAGAATACAAAAATAGTAGTTTTGCGTGTCAAAGAAATCATATATACAGCTCTGTTCGTCGCACTGGGGATTCTCCTCATCCTGCTTCTCATATTTATGTTCCTCCCCTCTGATAAATCGGAACCTACCATGGGGACACCGGCAGTGGGTGATGAAATATCAGAAATTCAATATACACCAGGTGTGTACACGACAGAATTTAAACTAAATAATACAGTGATGAATCTGGAGGTTGTCGTTGATGAAGATCACATCAACTCAGTCAGCCTGGTCAACATCGACAGTGATGTGACTACGATGTATCCGCTGATCGAACCTGCGCTGGAGTCAATCTCCCTCCAGCTGAGCAACGGGGTGTCTCTGGAAAAGGTAGTGCTCTCCGAGGACAGCCGCTACACCCAGACCCTGCTGATGGAGACCATAGCAGAAACTCTGAATAAGGCCAAAGTCGAGAAAGACGATCTGACCGTATCAAAATAAGCGTCCCGCTCGCTTATCATAAATACAACACTACATAGCAGGCCTGTCTGACAAAGCCATTCAGAGCAGGCTGCGGCAAACACTAAAGCGCAGGTCATATTAGTGTTTACTGCTCAGCTTACTGTAAAAAGGGAAGGCAATCCATACAGGATTTCCTTCCCTTGTCTATTTCCCTTATTCTAATATACACCCGTCTGTAGAAATGGTAACAACCTGCCACGGAATAAACTTACCGCTCTTTTTCAACGCATTGACCGCTGCATGTTCAATTCCCCCGCAGCACGGCACCTCCATGCGGACTATGGTCAGGCTCTTGATTTCATTCCTGCTGATAATCTCCGTCAGCTTCTCTGTATAATCGCCTTCATCCAGCTTCGGGCATCCGATCAGTGTAATTCTCCCCCGCATCAAGTCCTGATGAAAATTACCATAGGCGTATGCGGTACAATCAGCGGCAATCAAAAGATTTGCCCCACTAAAATAGGGTGCGTTCACCGGAGCCAGCTTAATCTGAACCGGCCACTGCTTCAATTGAGATTCCGAATGATAAACAGTCTTGTTGACCGGAGAATCCTCCTCCCTCTCAATTGTTCGGGACTGACTTCCCGGACATCCGCACGGCAGGTTCATCTCTTCCTCCTGTATCTTCTTCTGTTTATTCTCCATTACGGCATCGTGATCATAGGCTGCCGCCTCCCTCTCAACAAAAGTAATCGCGTCCATCGGACAGGCCGGCAGGCAGTCACCTAATCCGTCGCAGTAATCATCACGCAGCAATTTCGCCTTTCCCTCCGCCATGCCGATGGCGCCTTCGTGACAGGCCCTGGCACACAAACCGCAGCCATTACATTTTTCTTCATTTATCTGGATTATCTTTCGAATCATGGTAACCTCCTTCTTAACTTGACTATCTGAATTTATTTTAATATGATAAATGTAATCTGTATGTTGTTATAACAACATTTCAAGAGAATTGGAGAAATATATGGACGAAAAATATTTAGCGGATACTATTTTATTCCGGGGTACCTCTCCCCAGGAGATCCATTCTATGCTGGACTGTCTGCAGGCAAAATACCGGCAGTATGCAAAGGGTGAAACGATTCTGGCTGCCGGCATACCGGTAACCTCCATGGGACTTGTACTTTCAGGCAGCGTCCGTGTCGAAAATAACGATATCTGGGGTAATACCAGTGTGTTGGGCAATGCAGTACCCGGGGAGGTCTTTGCGGAAACCTATGCCTGTATACCCGATGAGCCTCTGCTGGTAAATGTGGTTGCCGCAGAAGCCAGCAAAATCGTGTTTTTAAATATGGAGCGCCTGTTAACTCCCTGTTCCAGGTCATGCCCCCATCACAGCAGGCTGATTCGCAATCTGCTGACGATTTCATCCCAGAAAAACCTGAATCTATCCAGACGGATTTTTCACACCTCATCCAAAACCATACGGGGCCGCCTGCTTTCCTACCTCTCCTTCCAGGCGGCATATCATGGCAGCAGGACATTTATCATTCCCTTTAACCGCCAGCAGCTGGCGGATTATCTCAGTGTGGAGCGCAGCGCCCTTTCAAATGAACTGAGCAAAATGCAGCGGGACGGAATTCTTACCGTACACCGGAACGAATTCTGTTTAAATGAACTATCTTCCTCATTTCCCCTGCCGTAATACTGCTCGTTTTATGTTATGATAAAAAAGTGAGGTGACTGTGGAACTGTTCGGTATCCATAGTCAGAAGGAATAATCACAGGAGGTTATATGATAATATGGCAACACTGAAATCACTGCTGGAAACAGCAGATTCCTACAGAGAAAAAATGATCACCGCACTGCCGCCGGATAAAGAGGCGGCGGTCTCCTCGGATCGTCACTTTCGTGACGGCCAGGCCGCCTATGACTTCATGCTGGCTGCCGCCCGTCAGGATCATATGGATATTACAGAAGAAACCATAAAAAGGCTGCACAGTCTGCTCTATGAGAAGCCGGATGCAGACCGGTACCGCACTTATGCGGCTCTCATTTCTGAAATAAACTATACACCTGCGGCGCCGGAGGATATTCCCCGGCTTATGGACCACCTGGCCAATCAGATCCGTTCTTCCAGGACCACGCTCCATCCTATCGAGCTGGCGGCCATGGCGCAGCAGCGCCTCATCAGTATCTATCCCTTTTCTGATGGAAATGGCAGGACCGCACGTCTCCTGATGAATCTCATTCTTGTAAATGCCGGATACGGTATGGTCTCTATTCCGCCGGAGCGCCAGGAGGAGTACCTGAACTGCCTTTCCGCCGCTATCAAACAAGGAGATATGGACCGCTTATCCAAATTCATCGCAGAATGTGTTATAGAGTCGGAAAAAGAATACTGTAAACGAATTTAACGCACAAAACAAATGACGGCACGCTTCGCGAGACGTCTTATCGTATGAAAAAAGCTGACCGCAGCGTTTTCACTACCGCAGGTCAGCTTTTCATATTTTCTCTCAATAATTAATACAGTTTTGCTCCGGCCGGAATATGATCATCCACCATCAGAAGATGAAGTTTTTCCTCTCCTTCTTCCGTGTGAATCGCTGACAGAAGCATACCGCAGGAATCAATCCCCATCATCTTTCTCGGAGGAAGGTTTGTGATTGCGATACAAGTCTTTCCGATCAGCTCTTCCGGTTCGTAAAACTCATGAATTCCGCTTAAAATTGTACGTTCTTCGCCTGTTCCATCGTCCAGAGTGAACTGTAAGAGCTTTTTGCTCTTCGGTACAGCTACGCAATCTTTCACCTTTACCGCTCTGAAATCAGACTTGCTGAAGGTATCAAAATCAACGGATTCCTCAAACAGCGGCTCGATTTTCACCTTAGAAAAGTCGATTTTTTCTTCCGCAGCCGGTACAGCTTCAACTGCTTTTTCTGCCTTCCTGGAACCACTATTTCCGTCCAGAGATTTCATCGTCGGGAACAGCAGTACGTCCCTGATGGCCTGGGAATCTGTCAGCAGCATAACCAGACGGTCGATGCCGTAACCGATACCGCCCGTAGGGGGCATACCGATACTCAGTGCGTTTAAGAAGTCTTCATCCGTATGGTTTGCTTCCTCATCGCCTGCTGCAAAGGCTTCCTCCTGGGCCTGGAAACGCTCTCTCTGGTCGATCGGATCATTTAACTCCGAGTAAGCGTTACACATCTCTCTGCCGTAGATAAACAGCTCGAAACGCTCCACCAGCTCCGGATTCTCCGGTTTTTTCTTCGTCAAAGGAGAAATTGCCAGCGGATGATCCATAACAAAGGTAGGCTGGATCATCTTCTCCTCACAGAACGCCTCAAAGAACAGATTAATAATATCACCTGTTTTATGGCGTGCTTCATACTCAACATGGTGTTCATCCGCCAGTCTCTTGGCTTCTTCTTCGGTCTTTACCTCAGAAAAATCAACACCCGCATATTTCTTGATCGCATCAATCATGGTAATGCGCTCAAATGGTTTGGACATATCAATAACGGTACCATTGTAGCTGATCACAGCGCTTCCGCACACTTTCTCTGCCAGATAGCGGAACATGCTCTCGGTCAGCTCCATCATACCTTCATAATCAGTATAAGCCTGATATAATTCCATCAGGGTGAACTCCGGGTTATGGCGGGTATCCACACCCTCATTCCGGAAAACCCTTCCGATCTCGTACACTCTCTCCAGACCGCCCACAATCAGGCGCTTCAGATAGAGTTCCAGGGAAATACGAAGCTTCACGTCCTCATCCAGGGCGTTAAAATGCGTTTCAAAGGGTCTTGCGGCCGCACCGCCCGCATTGGATACAAGCATGGGAGTCTCTACTTCCATAAAGCCTCTGTTATCCAGAAAGCTGCGGATCTCTTTGATGATCTGGGACCTCTTGATAAAGGTATCCTTAACCTCGGGATTCATGATCAGATCCACATATCTCTGACGATATCTCATATCGGTATCCGTCAGTCCGTGAAATTTCTCCGGTAAAATCTGAAGGCTCTTAGTCAGGAGAGTAACCTCAGTGGCATGGATGGAAATCTCACCGGTTTTTGTCTTAAATACTTCACCTTTGATTCCCAGAATATCACCAATATCAAATTTCTTAAAAGCTTTATAGGATTCTTCCCCGATATTATCCCTGGCCACATAGGCCTGAATATTACCCTGAAGATCCTGGATATTACAGAACGAAGCCTTGCCCATGACACGCTTAAACATCATACGGCCGGCTATTGATACCGTCTGCCCTTCCAGCGTATCAAAGTGATCCTTGATCTCCAAACTGTGATGTGTCACATCATATTTGGTAATCTGAAATGGATCTCTGCCATTATCCTGCAGTTCCTTTAACTTGTCTCTTCTTATTTGAAGCAGTGCATTTAAATCCTGTTGTTGATTATTATTTTCTCCTGCCAAAATCCGTTCTCCCCTTTATGTAGCCCACTGGCTTAACGCACTAGTTGGACCGTTCTATTTCAAGTATCTTGTATTCCATAACGCCAGCCTGGGTTTCGACTTCGATGACATCTCCCACGCTCGCACCAATCAATTTGCTTCCTACCGGCGACTCATTGGAAATCTTGCCTTTCAGACTGTTCGCTTCCGTGGAACCAACAATTTTATACACCAGTTCTTCATCAAATTCCAGATCCAGAATACGCACTTTACAGCCAATATTTATCTTGGTCAGATCAACATCATCTTCCACGACAACTTCCGCGTTTCTTAGAATTTTGTCTATCTCTTCAATACGAGCTTCAATATCTCTCTGCTCGTCCTTCGCCGCATCGTACTCCGCGTTCTCGGATAAGTCGCCCTGCTCTCTGGCCTCTTTGATCTTAGCTGCAACTTCCTTCCTTTTATTGACTTTCAAGTCCTGAATCTCTTCTTCCAGCTGTTTCAGGCCCTCATATGTCAGTATATTCTTTTTCTCCGCCATCCTGTTTTCTACCTCCCGACAGTTTACATTCTAAGTATTATATCGTATGAACATTCTCTTGTCAACTTGCCTGTTTCCGGGCCAGTCTACCCTATGAGTATATCGTAGGTACACTGATTTTATGCGCCGTTTTGAATATAAAACGAACCGGAAAAATCTGTTTCAATTACAGCCTGTTATTTGTCCGGAAAACAGAACGGCCCGGAATAGAAAAACAAAGAGACCTGGCTTTCCAGATCCCTTTGCTTCTATATTATTAATTATGATTCTCGTTCTACGCCAGAATTAATCTTCTGCTCTTTTCACCAGAGCTTCGTATTTCTTCTTCGCATCTTCTGCTGCTCTGTCGAACAGTGCCTCTGCTCTTTCCGGATTGGAACGGCTCAGTCTGTTGTAACGAACTTCGCTGAGAATGAATTCCTTGTAATCCAGTGAAGGAGCCTTGGAATCCAGCTGGAATGGATTCTTGCCTTCCAGATCACGGCGAGGATCGAAACGGAACAGATGCCAGTAACCAGCCTGTACGGCACGTTTCTCTTCTGTCTGTGCATTCTTCATACCACCCTTGATACCATGATTGATACATGGTGCATAAGCGATAATCAGTGACGGACCCGGATAGCTTTCAGCTTCTACAAATGCTTTCACCATCTGGTTGTAGTCTGCACCCTGAGCAATCTGTGCTACATAGATATAACCATAGCTCATTGCGATAGCAGCAAGGTCTTTCTTCTTTACATCCTTACCAGCTGCTGCGAACTGAGCAATTGCGCCGGTAGGTGTTGCTTTGGAGGACTGACCGCCTGTATTGGAATAAACCTCGGTATCAAATACCAGGATATTTACGTCACGGCCGCTTGCCAGTACGTGATCAACGCCGCCGAAGCCGATATCATAAGCCCAGCCGTCACCGCCGAAGATCCACTGAGATTTCTTAGCTGCAAAATCTTTGCCTTTCAGAATCTCTGCTTTTTCTTCACAGTCACAATTGCATGCCGCTACTGCTTCCAGCATAGCCTTTGCAGGTGCTGCATTTGCTGCGCTGGAATCTTTTGTCTCCAGATATGCATCAATTGCTGCTTTCAGGTCTGCATTATCAGTCTTAGCTGCAAGAGATTCTGCCGCTGCGATCACATGATCTCTCAGGGTAGAAGCTGCCAGCTGCATACCATAGCCGTACTCTGCATTATCCTCGAATAAGGAGTTTGCCCAAGCCGGACCTTTGCCCTCTTTATTTACTGTATATGGTGATGCCGGTGAAGAACCGCCCCAGATTGAAGAACAACCTGTCGCATTGGCAATATAAGCTCTGTCGCCGAACAACTGTGTCATTAATTTAGCATAAGGTGTCTCACCGCAGCCTGCACAAGCTCCTGAGAACTCAAGCAGCGGCTGTTTAAACTGGCTTCCCTTAACAGTAGTCTCTTTGAATTTCTCAAGAACTGCGGTAGGAGTATCCAGAGTCACACCATAATCGAACATCTTCTGCTCTTCCAGCTGAGAATCGAACGGCTGCATAGCCAGTGCTTTCTCACCCTTCTTGCCAGGACATACGTTTACACAAGAACCGCAGCCGGTACAATCCAGAGCGGAAATGCTGATTGCAAATTTCATACCCGGCATGCCGGTCATGTCTAATACTTTATCGGTAGGAGCCTTTGCCGCCATCTCTTCTGTCATGGCTACCGGACGGATAACCGCGTGCGGGCAGACATAAGAACAGAAGTTACACTGGATACAGTTTTCCGGTTTCCAGTTTGGAACGTCGATTGCAACACCACGTTTCTCATAGGAAGAAGAACCGTTCGGCATTGTACCGTCTGCATAGTCAACCAGTGCGGATACAGGAAGATTATTACCATCCTGTGCATTGATAGCGTTCTGAACAGTATTTACATACTTAACCAGATCTTCTCTGTCACCGGATACGTTATTCTGCAGGCTTTCTGCATCTGCATTTGCCCAGGATTCCGGAACCTTAAACTCAACAACGCTCTCTGCACCGCGGTCGATTGCTTCGTGGTTCATTCTTACGATGTCGTCACCCTTCTTGGAGTAACTAGCTGTAGCAGCATCCTTCATATATTTGATTGCATCATCAGCCGGAATAATATTGGCCAGTTTGAAGAATGCAGACTGCAGGATTGTATTGATACGGCCGCCAAGTCCAACTTCTTTACCGATCTTGAATCCGTCGATGGTATAGAATTTGATCTTGTGGTCATAGATATATTTCTTAACCTGTCCAGGGAAATGCTCTTCGATCTCTTCCGGTGTCCAGCCTGTGTTAAGCAGGAAGGTTCCGCCGTCTTTCAGATCCTGAACCATGTTATATTTTCTGATATAAGCAGGCATATGACAGGCAACAAAGTCAGCCTTGTTGATCAGATAAGTAGCCTTAATCGGATCATGGCCGAAACGAAGGTGAGAAATTGTAACACCGCCGGATTTCTTGGAATCATAATCAAAATATGCCTGTGCATACATGTCAGTATGATCACCAATGATCTTGATGGAGTTCTTATTTGCACCTACAGTACCGTCTGCGCCCAGACCCCAGAATTTACAGCTGATTGTGCTGGCCGGAGTTGTATTCGGGTTCTCTGTTCTCGGAAGAGACAGATCCGTTACATCATCCACGATACCGATAGTAAATCCATCTTTATCTGTATTATTGTATACTGCAATGATATCTGCAGGAGTTGTATCCTTGGAACCAAGGCCATAACGTCCGCCCAGAATCTTAACACCGTCGAATTTGGTATTCTTCAGAGCAGTTACAACATCCAGGTACAGAGGCTCAGCAAGAGCGCCCGGCTCTTTTGTTCTGTCCAGAACATTGATAACCTTAACGGTATCCGGAATGGTATCGATCAGATGTTTTGCACTGAACGGTCTGTACAGTCTGACTTTAACCAGACCAACTTTCTGGCCGTTTGCATTCATATAATCGATGGTCTCTTCGATGGTATCACATGCAGAACCCATAGCAATAATAACTCTGTCTGCATCCGGAGCACCATAGTAGTTGAACAGCTTATAGTCTGTTCCGATCTTTGCATTTACTTTATCCATATATTTCTGGCAGAGATCCGGAACTGCATTATAATATTTATTAGAAGCTTCTCTTGCCTGGAAGAAGATATCCGGGTTCTGAGCAGTACCGCGGGTTACCGGATGCTCCGGATTCAGGGCACGTGCACGGAATGCTTCAACTGCGTCCATATCTACCATATCTTTTAAATCATCATAATCCCAGGTCTCGATCTTCTGGATCTCATGAGATGTTCTGAAACCGTCAAAGAAATGAAGGAAAGGTACACGGCCTTCAATTGCTGTCAGATGGGCAACAGCACCCAGGTCCATTACTTCCTGTACGCTGCCTGCACAAAGCATAGCAAAACCGGTCTGGCGGCATGCATATACGTCAGAATGATCGCCAAAGATTGAAAGAGCGTGGCTAGCTACCGCACGGGCACTTACATGGATAACACCCGGAAGTAATTCACCGGCAATTTTATACATGTTCGGGATCATTAATAACAAACCCTGAGAAGCGGTGTATGTAGTTGTCAGTGCACCTGCTTCCAGAGAACCGTGAACAGCACCTGCTGCACCACCCTCGGACTGCATCTCAGAAAGAGCTACTTCGTGACCGAAGATATTTTTTCTTCCCTGTGTGGCCCAGATGTCAGTATAATCTGCCATCGGTGATGAAGGTGTAATCGGATAGATGGCTGCAACATCGGTAAACGCATAGGAGACATGAGCCGCAGCGGTATTACCATCCATGGTTTTCATTTTTCTTGCCATTTTATATTCCTCCTTAAAGTATCTTTTATATAGGTTAATATATCTATTTTCTGTCTCACGCACTGGTGCAACATTATAAACGGCATACGAGCCGATCATACTAACCTGTACATACTATGGTTAAAATTTTAACACCTTTTTCAGTTTCTGTAAAGTTGTCCTACTAATTGTTTTCATTTAAGTACACAGAAAAAACTGGATTATTTTTAAAAATGGTATTGCAATCTTACTCCATCTGTGTTATTGTACTAAGTAGTTAATACATTAACACAATAGTACAATTCTCAATCAGAAAATGAGGTGATCATATGGCATGGAATTTATCCTCTGACAGGCCGATTTACATTCAGCTTGTAGAGCATATAGAAACTGATATTATTTCCGGGATTTACAAACCTGGAGACAAATTACCATCCGTCAGGGATCTGGCCGCGGAAGCCGCTGTCAATCCCAACACCATGCAGAAAGCACTGGCAGAACTGGAGTCCGGTGGCTTACTCTATGCACAGCGTACCAGCGGCCGGTATATTACCGATGATGCGGCCCTGGTCAATGAGCGAAAGAATACGCTGGCAAAGGAGCAGATTCGTTCTTTCTTATCTAAGATGCAGCAGCTTGGCCTGACGGCCAAAGAAGCGGCTGATCTGATCTTAGAAACAATAAAGGAGAGGGAAGTTTCATAAAGTGCCATGCGCCTATTATGAGCTTATCAAATTTATGCCGGCAGACATTCTGATATCGTGAATGTTCCCCTCTGAATGAATATTCAGTCCGGCAGAATGGAGGAAAAATGAGTACAATACTTGAATGCAGCGGCCTGAGAAAAAGCTACGGCAGTAAGAATGCATTGGCAGGCATCAATCTTACGCTGGAACGCGGCCGCATCGTCGGACTTCTGGGTCCGAACGGAAGTGGGAAGACAACATTAATTAAATTGATCAACGGTCTGTTGGTCCCATCGGAGGGCGAGTTGAAGATTGCGGGCAATGTACCCGGTATCGAAACCAAAAAAATCATCTCCTATCTCCCCGAGCGCACTTATTTAAACGATTGGATGAAAACAAAGGACATTATAAACTTCTTCTGTGATTTTTACGAAGATTTCGATAAAAATAAGGCATACGAGATGCTGAAACGTCTCCAGATTAATCCGGAGGACCCCTTAAAGACCATGTCCAAAGGAACTAAGGAAAAAGTACAGCTGATTCTGGTCATGAGCCGGAATGCAGAACTTTACTGTCTGGATGAACCGATCGGCGGTGTAGATCCCGCATCCAGGGACTTTATACTGAATACGATTATCAGCAATTACAGTGAGAATGCCACGGTGCTTATCTCTACCCATCTTATCTCTGATGTGGAAAAGGTACTGGATGAAGTAATTTTCCTGAAAAACGGTGAGATTTTCCTGACCGGATCTGTTGAAGATCTCCGGTCTGAGCATCAGTGTTCTATTGACGCTTTGTTTAGGGAGGTGTTCAGATGTTAGGTAAATTAATGAAATATGAATCCAAGGCTATGGGCCGTATTCTGCTGCCTCTTTACATCGGACTGCTGGTGATCAGCGGCATCAATCGTATTTTCCTGGAATTTTTAAGCGGAAGCACGGTAGGCAGTAGAATCAGTGCGATCACAACTGTCATTTATATCTTTATGATTATTGCGGTATCCATCGCGACCTTTATATTAATCATCATCCGTTTTTATAAAAACTTTCTCGGTGATGAAGGTTATCTGATGTTTACTCTGCCTGTAAAAACCAGTGCAAACCTCAATGCAAAGATGCTTGTTTCATCACTGTGGAGTATTTTAAGCGTTATCGTTGTAATCGTGTCGCTGGTTATCCTGCTTATGACATCCAATGGCTGGAATAATATAACGGATGGCATCTCCTTTTTGTCGTCCCAGTTCTGGCTTGAGTTTTCTACCAGCAATGGCATATTAATCATAATTGAATTTGTAATTTTCATGCTGACTGGCGTGGTATTCGGACCGCTTCTGATCTATGCATCTGCCGCAATCGGCCAGTTGATTATGAAAAATCATAAAGTCCTGGGTGGTTTTGTCGGTTATCTGATTATTTCCACCGCCGCACAGATTATTTCTCTGCTGTTCATGTTCCTGCCGTCCATGAATATTGACAATCTGTCCAACACAGCAGCCGTCCATCTGGTTCTGCTGATGGGAATTGTCATGGTGGCAATCATGAACGTAGTGCTCTACTTTATTACACATTTTGTTCTTTCCAGAAAATTAAATCTGGAATAAGGCAGCCGATACGATCTGCCAAGCGTATCTTCATATAGATAAAAAAAGTGCCGCATAAAGCGGCACTTTTTTTATTCTGCAAACGGATATAACTATCTTATGCTGTCTCCCGCCAATCTCCTCAGGCCCTGCTCATCCAATATTTTAATACTTCCTCGGGAGACCGTCACCAAGCCGTCATTTTGCAGATATTTTAAGATGCGGGTTATCACTTCTCTTGCACTTCCCAGATTTCTGGCAATTGCCTCATGGGTAATCTTTATCTCATCCTTCTGGCTTAAACTTTCTTCTTCCAGCAAAAATGCCGCTAGCCGGGCATCAATCCGCTTATAGAGGATCTGATCTAACAGCCACATCACGTCAGAGAAGCGGGCTGCCATTACCTCATTGGTATAATTAGCAACCTGTGCTGACTGCTTCATGAGGGTTTGGTATACATCAACCGGAATATGATAAAACTCCGTGTCCGTCTCCGCTTCCACCGATATGTCAAATTGTATACTTTTCATCATACAGGAGGCGGAAAACAGGCACAAATCACGTTCCAGCAGGCGGTACAGAGTGATCTCCCGGCCTTCCTCAGAAAGGATATACGCTCTCAGACGTCCGCGCAGAACGATCAGCAGGCCGACACAATCCTCTGTGCCGTTATGGACCAAAGTTCCCTCAGATACCCTTTGAATTGTTACAGTCTGCGCAAGTAAATCCTGCTGCTGTTTTGTCAGGCCGCTCCAAAACGGCAGAACTTCATTTAATTTCACCGGCTCTCCCCCCTTTTACTCTTTATTCATTCTGTCTATCATATATTCTAAATGATTCTAAGCACATGAAGCACCTGCTCCGATACAAAAACAGCGGCACAAGCACTGAGTGCTACAGTTAGCAGATCCTTCTCCTTCAGAGATAGAATAACCGCCATAGCAAGCCCGGCAAGAGCAGACCAGATGCTGGCTGTAGAGTAAAAGATGTCCGGAATTGTCATTGCCCCCAGCACTGCATAGGGTACATAAAAAAGGAAGGATCGGACAAATTGATTATTTAACTTGCGCCTCACAGCCACAAAAGGCACCATACGAAGCAGATATGTAACCCCGCCCATAACCAGGACATACAGAAGAAACGTTTTCATATCCATTTATTCTCCCTCCTTAACCGGGTACAGTAATGCACCTGCCGCGGCAGATACCAGGGTACAGATTATGATGGCAAAGCCTCCCGAAACCTTATTTAAGCCTGGCAGATACCGGAACATACAGCTTAATAAAACCGAGATAATCAACACCTTAAGAACCGCTCCATTGTGCCTTGCAGGAGGAATAATAATAGCCAAAAACATCCCGTAAATTGCAATACCCAACGCCGAAGTGATCACTGCAGGCAGAAAATCACCGGCTGCTGCTCCCAATAGCGTTCCCAGCGCCCAGCCGAAATAGGGACAGGTAATCAAACCGTACAAATACCATTTTCCCACCTCGCCCTTCTGGCTTGCCGCAACTGCGAAAACCTCGTCCGTATTTACAAACGAAATAAGAAAACGGTCCAGCACATGAACCGTTTTATCCACCTTCTGAGAGAGAGAAATGCTCATTAATGCATAGCGCATATTGATCACGAACTGAGTCAGCGCCATCTCCATCAGCCCGGCCTGTGCAGCGATAAGGTTCAGCCCGGCAAACTGCCCGGCAGAAGTAACGTTCGCCAATGATATAATCAGCGCCTGGACAGGCGTGAGGCCCTCCAGAACCGCCATCATACCAAAAGCAAATCCTACCGATACATATCCCAGTCCAATGGGAATTCCGCCCTTTAATCCGGCGGTAAAACTATTTTGCGTACTTGCCTTTTCCATTTCAAAAACTCCCCGCCATGTATCTTTCGTTCTTTATCCGACCGTGTACCCTTTGTACACCATGCTATCAGCGGTTATTATACCTGTTAACAAAATCCATGTCAATCAAGGCGGGGCGAATCCGCTGTTATTTGCTCACCACCTATTGAGGTGGGAGTCTTATCTACTTCCATGATAAACATCTCTGTCCAGTTCATTTTCCGTGCTGGCCACAATCACAGAACAGACACAGTCTCCCATTACATTCAATGTGGTCCGCATCATGTCCAAAATCCGGTCAAAACCGATGATCAACGCAATACCCTCCAGCGGAAGACCTGCCGACTCCAGCACCATAGCAAGCATGATCATCCCCACGCCCGGAGCACCGGCTGTTCCAATGGATGCCAGCACTGCAGTAAGTATCACGGAAACCAGCATAGATACCGTGGGCGGTATCCCATATAATTCCGCCACAAATACTGCAGCAACTCCCTGCATGATAGCAGTGCCATCCATGTTAATCGTTGCGCCTAACGGCAGGGTAAAAGAATAAACGCTTTTCCCCACACCGATATCCTCCATAGTCTCCATACTTAAGGGAAGAGCTGCATTGCTGGAAGAAGTAGAAAAGGTCACCCCTGCAACAGGAAGATAGGCCTTAAGAAAACGTCCGAATGGAAGTCGAGTAAACCCTTTGAACAGGGTTCCATATACCAGCACCGCATGCAGGACCATAGCCAGTGCCGTCACTCCAATCATTTTTATAACTCCCAGCAGAGATTCTCCGCCGGTCTGGAATACAGTCGTCGCAATCAGTGCACCGACACCAAAAGGAGCGGTTCTCATAATCATGTCAACAATTTTTAAGATACAATCATTTAAATCCACAAGAACGTGCGTGATCGTTCTTCCCTTTTCCCCGATCAGACTGGCTGCAAGTCCCAGGAAGATAGCGAAAACAATAATTTGGAGCAGATTGCCGCTTGCCATCGATTCAATGGGATTCTGAGGAATCATATTTAACAGGGTATCCACAAACGAAGCAGACTCAGGGACTGTATAGGAGCTGTGTTCCAGGCTGGCCAGATTAATACCGGCACCCGGACGGAACAGCAGTCCCAGCAGAATTGCGATCGTAACCGCTACCGCCGTTGTACCCAGATAAAACAACAATGTTTTTAAACTGATACGTTTTAGTTTTTTAAGCTCTGTCATGGATGCGATTGCACTGGCAAGCGATGCGAAAACCAATGGCACAACAACCATCTTAATCAGATTGATGAAACCGCTTCCCAGCAATTTCAATATCCCGCTGACAATAAAGTTATCCCGAAACCAGCCTTCCGGCAGTAATTTCAGCAAAAGGCCCAGTACAACCCCCGCAGCCAGCCCAATAAATATATATGTGGTAAGACCGATTTTTTTCTTTGTCGCCATCCCGTATTCCGCCTTTTCTTATTCTATTCTCCCTGCGGTGACAAATCTCTCTCCGCAGAAATACCGCAGTATTTTCAACTGCAGTGTACTATCATAAGTTTCTGCACAGTCGCTTCACAATATACCTGCAAATGCCATGTATACAAAAAGAAAACCCAATTTTTACATCAGGTTTTCTCTCTGATCCGTAGATTCCTTTTTCCATCAGTGCTAATAATCATTGAATCGCTTACGCCTTCGCCAGCAATTCCCCTAACTTCCTGCACCCCTCCTGAGCTTCTTCGTCCGGAGTATCTCTGGCTATCACGCCCTCATCACCGACCAGTACAGCACCAGCCTGTTTCATTCGCTCTTCCCACTGGCGCATCCACTCTCCGTCGCCCCATCCATAGGCGCCGAATAATCCGATCTTTTTTCCTGAGGCAAAGCCTTCTACCTCCATAACGAAAGGTTCCATCTCCATTTCCTCTAAAACCTCATCCCCCATAGCGGGACAGCCCAGAGCAAAGACTTCCTCGTCTTTTAAAGCATCCGCCGTTATATCAGACACTGCTATAATCTCCGGTTTTTTACCGCAGGCTTTTAATCCTTCTGCAATCAGGTCTGCCATCATTTGCGTATTTCCGGTACCAGTCCAATATATAATCTTTACAGTATTTTTATCCATTTCAGTACTCCTTTACCATAGTTGCTTCATGATTTTGTTTTCGGTATGCAGCGATTATTTCTGCTATCCCCATACCATTCAGAACGGCTTCCAAAACTTCTGATTTCGCCCTCTCATAGGCGTTAAAAGTCGACATCGCTCCCGGAAGATCATGATAAACCTTCCAGTATCCGGTATAGAGACAGTTTTCCCCCTCATGCCTCATAAATCCCAGTACATCCTGCAGGGGATAATTCAGCATCAGTCCCATCTCATGAGGAAAAACGCGATACCCGTCTTTATATTTGGAAAATCTATCTCTTAGTTCCTTAAGCAGAGCTGTCGGCTCTATAGAAAAGTATCCCATTCTCCTTAAAAACAAGCTGTTTTCCCGATCAGACAAATAGGTTTTCATGCGTATATCATCATATAAAAAGAGGTAAATTCTAAAATTGTCCTGAAACAGACAATATTTTGATATGTCTGTTCCATCCAGCGCATGTCCGGCAAATGCAGCAGATGCAGGGTCCAGGACAATCAGGTTTGAGGCCTTAATGCCGCTGAAAAGCGGCGCACATTGCCATGCCAGCCGTAACAATGCTATTGATTCCGCTCCTAAACTATTTACCGGCATCATTTCCTGTAATCACCATCCTTTGTATAGTTAGTTTTTTCTAACTTTCGTTTATACTACTATGAGCTGGAAGTCACATACCAATTAATTACTCTATTTCTTATTACATACCTTCTTACATTTAATTCTATTCTTCTTAAACAAAGTGGGCAAACTAAGCCTTATTTTCAGTGCTTCCGTCATATCTTCATGATTTAAATCAGTATATTTACTGTTCTTTAATATAACCGTACAGCCTTCTTTCCATTCATCATCATGCTCTACAGCTATCTTGTACCAGTTTTTCCTATCCATAACTCCAATCTCTTCCAGCACATGCGATATACAGTATCCATACTTAAAGAGGAAATACGTTTTTTACCACCAATATGTATTCCTCCCTTTATATCTGCTGTTAGTTTTGCCTAACTTTCGTCACAAAAAATAAGGAGCCGGAGCTCCTGTACAAATATTAACATATCATTCTATTTTGCTGATTTGTATACTCAAACCCACTTTTGCCGTCTAGTCTCTTTTTGCAATAAAAATTAAAAACCTCCCATATCACTACAGAAGGTTTTTAACAATTCGGAAACCTATGTCTACCCATTATTCCCGCCAGCATAACAAGATCATTTACATTACAATGCGGCAGTCCGGCTCTACTTTCCGGCAAACCTTTACGACTTCATTCATAATCTTGTCAAAATTATCATCTTCCGCATCAATCATTAATTTCTGGGACATAAAGCTTACCGTAGCCTCGTTCACCCCATCCAGTTTATTAATAGCAGCTTCCATTTTCGCAGCACAGTTAGCGCAGTCTAAATCTTCCAGTTTATATCTTTTTTTCATAATTTATTCTCTCCCTTCAATATTCCATACCCAGTCAGCTTGTTTCAAACATTTAATCATGTGTTTATATGTTTATTATATTCTATTCTATGAAAAAAGCAAGTAACTTTTTCTTATTGATAAAAATATTAATAAACCCGATCATAAATTTGAATAAAAAATAGAGCCTGCGATAAAACTTTAGCGAAGTTTTTCGAAGCTCGTTTAGTCAAAGTTTAGTCAGTTGGCTTTTTTCAGAATATTCAGACACACCTGAAACAGCAAAAAACCCGCTAAAATAGCGGGTTTCCGAAAGCGTGTGCAAGAGGATTCGAACCCCCGGCCTTCTGATCCGTAGTCAGACGCTCTATCCAGCTGAGCTATGCACACATATTTAGTTCTATGCCGGCGACCGGAATCGAACCGGTACGAGAGATTAGTCCCGCAGGATTTTAAGTCCTGTGCGTCTGCCAGTTCCGCCACGCCGGCATTTTGATGGATTGCTCCAAGTGGGACCTACAGGGCTCGAACCTGTGACCCTCTGCTTGTAAGGCAGATGCTCTCCCAGCTGAGCTAAGATCCCATGAAATCACATCAAAACGACCCAAGCGGGACTCGAACCCGCGACCTCCGCCGTGACAGGGCGGCGCTCTAACCAACTGAGCCATTGGGCCAAAACATAAGTTTTTCCCTTTGGGTAATGGACCTTCAGGGACTCGAACCCTAGACCGTCCGGTTATGAGCCGGATGCTCTAACCAACTGAGCTAAAGGTCCAAAAAACCGACATACAGACCCGAACTCTGTTAGTAACTTAACAGCTCTGTCAATGTCGACTGTACTGAATAATCAGCCTATTTTTTAATAATGCAGCCCGGATGACCAGTCTGCACTCTTAAGTGACTCCGACGGGAATCGAACCCGTGTTACCGCCGTGAAAGGGCGATGTCTTAACCGCTTGACCACGGAGCCGTTTCTCTCTTCTTCTTCTCTCAGGCCTCTCCCGCCTTACCTCCCCGAGTAGGGCTCGAACCTACAACCCTTCGGTTAACAGCCGAATGCTCTACCATTGAGCTATCGAGGATTATCTTTCCCTGAAAGCAGTTCCCCCTGCCTTCAAAACTGCACATGAATTCTTTCTTCCTAAACCTCTTTCCCTTTTGGTCAAGCCCTCGACCGATTAGTAACTCTCCGCTCCATATGTTGCCACACTTCCACTTGAGTCCTATCTACCTCATACTCTTTAAGGGGTCTTACTGACTTTTGTCAGG
>NZ_JAWDIX010000004.1:0-210895 GCF_032380675.1 Anaerolentibacter hominis | reverse complement strand
TCTAGGTTGTAATCTTCTCTCGAAGTTACGCGTTCTTTTTTCTGAAATCTTTGGATCGAGAATCTCTTCTCTTTCCTGGAATTTTCAAGGTTGTTTTACTGTTCTGTTATCAAGGTTCGCTTGCTCTTCTTTCGCAGTATTTCTCGAAGTGAGCAATGGTTATTCTAGCATAATTGGAATATGATGTCAACCCCTCTCTTATAGATTTTTTTAAAATATCTAATAAATGATATTGATCTATAATTGGAATATATTGGTTGCAGGGACATACTACAGCATTTCTCAATCATACCAGCATCTGGCAATTAATATTTTCCATATTCTCATAAATTATACAAAAAAGGGAGCTGTTTTTTCCCATATTTATTTAATAGGAAAAAACAGCTCCCATCTGCACGGTCATAGAATTACTTTTTGTACTTCTTCCCCTGTTCGATAATCTCATCCAGATTCAGCTTCTTTTCGTTTCTTCCTCTACCCATAAAGTCATAATCGTATAAAACGGAGGCCCATTTTATAACCGCTTCGGTAACAGGCATCTCAATGCCAAGATGCCGTCCCATGCAATACATCGGCACAAAACCGGTTGGTATATCCTCAAACACATATCTGCTGTATATATCTGACGGAGCATATACCTCCGAGTAAGCCTTCGCATTCTGCAGACATTCGTAGAGAGTGTCTCCCTCTGCATCATATTTGTCTTTGAGCCATTCATTTACAGAAAAAGATTCTCCTATCACTGCGTCCGCAATGCTTCTTCTCTCTTTATCAAGCCGCTCCAGAACCTGTGCTACAAATGGTGAAATAGCATTGTGATAGTATTTAAAATGCTCTTTCGCCTCCACACGGGTGATATTCATTAAGATCGGAACCGGATGAAAAATCATGCCGATGTTCCCAAAGCCTGTATGTAAAACACTTTTTGCAGCATATAGAGAAGGAAATGCCCGCGACATCACATTGACTACATGTTCCGTATCCTCATCCCGGTGGGCGGCGATACCGACATGATGTTTTATTTTATAAATTGCCGGACAACCTACTTCCAGGCAGCGGCATGTAAAAATAAATGTTTCTGCCTCCGCGATAATAATACCGTCACTTACCTTCTGCTCCTGAAGAACCCGGTCAAATTCATATGTACCGAACGTTCTTCCCGGATTCAGTACGATAATCTGGCCTCTCTCCAGAAACGGTGCCATCTCTCTGGCTACGGTGCTGTGATATTGAGATGGAGTTGTTACCATAATAAGATGCGCATTCTCCACCACATCTTTCATACTGCTGGAGATCAGATTCACATGTACATTCGCATTAATCTCGCCGCTGATTGTAAAATCCCATGACGGAAACATATCAACACGTTCCTGCTCCCTGGCATAAAGCGCCGTGTCATATCCCTTATAGGCAAAGTATGCAGCCATAGACTGCCCGCCGTTTCCCGTACTGATAATCGCCACTTTCTGGTTATTGATCATAGAACCCCTCCTTGTCTATACCGGCACAGATCAACCGATTTTTGCTAATTTATTTCCGAACACGCCTATATTCTCCAGATTTCCACGCTGTTTCAGCATAGCCAGCCGCTCTTCTTCCGTCAGCGTCTTCTGGGATTTGGAGTCATAGGCAACACACTTCCCGTTTAATACTCTGGTTTCCAGAATACCGATAAATCTGTCATTTTTGACAATATGGGGGGCGTCAATAATTCCTCTCTTGATACAGTCGGATAAAACCATCGGATCACCAAATGGATCTTTGGAGTAATGGCTGTACTGATCGTGAATAAAATTAAGCAGCAGGCCTGCTTCCCTCATAATTTCCGCTTTACGCTCCTGAACTCCTGCGTCCTGTGTGCTGTCAGCATTTCCATAAAGCACACACCGGATAACACCTCTGACGATCTTACAGCTCTCAATTACCACCTCCGGAGTAGCCGCGTGCTCCGCTTCACTGTAACCCACCACATGGATAATGTCCGGGTTTACGGCCATAGATATCTGTGTCGAAGCCGCCAGCTGACCCTTGGCAATATTAAAATCTCCGCTCAGAAGGGGCAGTCCCGCGCGTACCTCTCTGTATATCCGGAACGAATCGTCTTTCAGGCTCTCCACCATCTCGATTGCCGCAAGAATTTTAGCCAGATCCATGGAAAAGCTCATGGAGTTGGGAACGTTGAACATATATTGGGCGATGTAATCTTTTACGCCGCTTTTCTTCGCATTGTACGCGGAGAGATAAGCCATAACAACCGAGATGATGTCGTGGGCATCCCGGAGTCCCCAGTGATGAGGTTCATTTACTTCAACCGGAATATTTCTCTCTCCATGCCAGCGCATCAGGTCCAGCGCTTCTCTCATGGATACTTCCACAGGCCGGGTTCCCCTTCCATCCATCTCGTTATACCAGGACAGCGGCACCGCACACCATGCATTGTGAATTGTATCCTCCAGCAATCCTGCAAACTGGATTACATCTGCTGTTCCGCTGTAGCAGCGGATCAACGGATAATTTCCTGTCCTGGATGCTTCTTTCAAATCCCGAAACTGCTGTTCCGTATGAATCGGTACCCCACCGGCTCCGTCCATCTTCGGATCTCTTTCCTGAGGACGGAAAAAATACTGCTGGGTGTTCTGATCCGGCCCTAATGAAATCACGTCCAGGACCTTTGATTCGGCTATCTGTTCAATTCCCTTTAATGTATCATCATAGCTCGGTCTTCCAAAATGATGACGCAGCAGCGGGTACGGCTTCTTCTGATTTATCCTGGAAACCAGGTTATCTTCATAGCTTTCCGCTGCCTGGCCTCTGCTGACATTTCTCAAAAAAGCGATACTTTCGTCTATATCGTCTGTTCCGTCAAAAATCATCTCAAAGAAATTTTCTTTTCGAACCAGCTCTGCAACAGGCCTGGTTCCGCCAAACACCCATCTGGGCTGTGAGGTAAGCTCCTGAGCCTTTTCTTTCAGTTCGCGGATCAGGGGCACCACATTTTCCGGTGTCAGCCGATAGCCCAGCGTCACCATGTATGGTTTTAAAATCTTAACATTGCGGATAACCTCATCAATACTGACCGCTGGTCCCAGAAACAGTGTATCGTATCCTTCATCTGCTGCCATATTTAAAAAATGGACTGCGCCGGCCACATGAACACAATTCCCAATTGATGCACCGATAACTAATTTCTTACTCATGATCATCACTCCCCTTATATGCCGGTATACCGAATCGTAATGATAACAACAAAGACATGGCACGCCCCAAATCAGCCGGCCGCCATTAAGAATCCAGCAACAGACTGCCGGATATAGATTAAAACGAATGCTTTTATTACATTAGATTTACATTTTTGTATATTTATTGTTAATTTCTGCTATATTTCGCCGTTTAAATCTGTCTTTTTTCGTCTTTTCGTTACTATCATACCTTCTTTTGATTGTTATTGTAAATTTATTATACATTATAAATAATTATATAGCAAGAAAACCTCCCCAGTTTATAAAATATTAACAAAACATACATATTTTTCTATGGCTCATTCACATTTTGCCTCTCTGCTTCCCGCAAGAACAAAGCGGGCAAGCTCACCTCAAGTCAGATACGTTCGCAGAATTTATCTGAATAAGAACAAAGAATCCCGCAAGCGGGATTCTCCGCCTGCGGCGGGTTGCTTTGGCAACACAATTCCTTTCCGCCGCAGTGCGATCCCCCGGAGGGTTTTTGTATAATAGGAAAGTTTGGAGAACTTTCCTATTATACAAAAAAAGGACAGGAATTATCCTGTCCTCATTTTACATTCTGATCCTGCAGCCGCGTGTCATACACCCCGTCTATAGCATCTGCCAAACTATCTGTTATTAAATCCGATCTCTGAAATACGATTCCGCACAGTACAGCGCCCCTGCCGGATTATGCGCCAATACCCGGTCCTTTGCGATCAATGTAGTAACGTAAGCTTCCGAGTATTTATAAAAGAGAGAGTCGTGTCCAAGACACAGGCCCACTGTAATATTAAACTCTGTTTTCTGTTCGTTCAGGAGCATGGCCTGCGCGATTGGATTGCACATAGGCTCATAGCGGCCCGGCCTTACTTTATCTTCGTCCAGCATCCCTACGGTTTCTTTCGGATATCCGCCCGCCTTGCATATAGCAGAAACAACCTCAAAGCCATTTTTCCGCAGTATGTCACAGACGATCTTCCCCTCTTTTCTCAGACCGCCGCAGAATGCTACACCGAGTTTATGATAGCCCATTCGCTTCGAAAATTCCACGATCTCCTTCATTCTTGGCCACTGGCAATATCCGGCCGACTCAATTTTCGAGGATTCCACATAGAATTGATGAACGTCCGGCGCCTCATACTCCTTCAGGGCGCCTCCCATTAATTCTTCATTGCGGATCGGGCAGTTTTTAGGAAGATTTTCTTTGGTTTCAGTAAGACATGCATGTACAGTACAGTTTCCACAGGTATACATCGTACTTCCCCCTTCTCTTTTTCATAATCTTATTCTATCGGATAAATCAGATTGTGTAAAGAAAGGCAGGCACGCGCAGCGAAAAGAATGCTTCCTTTTATACATGGTTCTGGCTTTTCTGCATGCCGCTTGTCGTAGGGACGTATTTCTTTTTCTGATAGTAGAGAAAAAACAAACAGATAAAAAAGGAAATCAAGGTAGCAAAAGGTGCCACAAATCCAATTTCATACAAGGTCACCCCTTCTATCCTGCTAACCGCATAGACAAGCGGAATACGCACGAAGAATGTAGCAAACATGCTGTGAATCATAGGAAAAACAGATTGTCCGCAGCCATTAAAATATGAATTCATGCAGAATACAAAACATACAATAATGCAATCCAGACTATACGATTTCAAATAAAGCGCAGCCATTTCCACAACCTGACGGTCCGCTGAGAATATAGCCGTTAAAGTTTCAGGCAGCACCTGGCAGTAGGCACAGAACGCCGCTCCAAATACCAGCGAGAAGCAAACCCCGCTCCACAGACATTTTCTGGCTCTCTCCGGTTTTCCCGCCCCAATGTTCTGTGCGGTCATGGTAGCTACCGCGGAAGCCATAGCGGAAGGCGGCAGCATGGAAAAGACTATCAGCTTTTCCACCACCCCTACCGAGGCAGACGCAATCAACCCCATGGAGTTGATAATCATTGTGATGATCAGGAATGAAATATTAATCAGGGCATCCTGGAGGGCCAGAGGCGACCCGATTTTTAATATTTTTCCCAACTTATAATCAATCTTTATATAGGTACGATTAAATTCAAACGGGAACCCCCGTTTCTTCATATAAAATAAAGCTGACAGAAAACTGATCGCCTGCGCGGCTGAGGTTGCAGCCGCGGCCCCGGCTGCTCCCATATGGAAGACGCCTACTAAGAGCAGATCAAGGCCTATGTTAATGATACAGGCAATCGTGACAAAAATAAGGGGTGTCTTCGAATCCCCCAGTCCCCGGAAGATACCGCTGACACCATTATATCCTACAATAAAAGGAATCCCGCAGGAGCATATAAGGAGGTACTGTACCGCATAGGCGCACGCTTCTGCCGGCGTATGCATCATAGTTACAATGTTTGATGACATGGCAAGCATAACAGGGGTCAATATGGCAGCCAATGCACTGAATGCAATAACCATGGACCCGATTGCCCCGGCTGCGCTCTTTTGATCCCTCGCCCCATAATACTGGCCGATCAGCACCGTTCCGCCCATAGATATACCCAAGATGATTCCGGTCACCGTCTGCATTACCTGGCTTCCTACAGAGACGGCCGAAACCGCAGCGGAGTCCGCGAATCTTCCCACAACGAACAGGTCCGCGGCGCCATAGAGCGCCTGCAGAACACTGGCCAATAAAAAGGGTATGGCAAACCGCAGCAGCGTCCTGCCGATTTTACCTTCTGTAAGTTCTAAAGACTGCATAATAAAATCCCCCGATTAACCTAAAACTTGCTCCATTATAGGTTAATCGGAGGATTTTTTCAACTTATTTATCCTATCCGGCCGCATCTTTTTTTGTTGCCTTGATCACTTTCATCCGGCTGAATTCTTCTCTCTCTTTTTCTTCCAGCGAATCGGATATGAATTTTACATTGGACTCCAGGCCTGGAATTACAACATTTTTCAGGGCATTTGCTCTGCGCTGGGTTTTGATGATAGCATCCCCCAAACGATAAACACTGCTTTCTATTTCCGCCAGCAGCGCTGTGATCACTTTAACACGATGAAAACAGCAGAACGCATAATCCAGCTGTGCATTTGTATTGGTCAGGCCATAACTCAGCTTTGGCGGGATATCTTCATATTTTACGATGGGGATATCCACACCCATAACGTTGCGGAAGTGAATTTTTATTCCGTCGTCCAAAGGTACGGAACCTGCTATATTTTCGATCACGCCCAGGGTCATGTTGGCCTTCTGCAGGGACTGATAAGCCTGTTCATAGGTGCCTTCGATCTCCCGGCGCAGTTCTTTTGATTTATCTACAAGCCCCATCATTTCTCTGACTAGAATGTTCCGTTTGTGATCCAGCAGATCATATCCCATGTTGGACAAAGAAAGTGTTTTTTTCGTACTGATCAGATTTCCCTTTGTTGGAATTACCTGCCCTGCCATATTCATCACCTTCCTATTTAAGCGTTCGAGATCTCCTCTGCTTTTTCCGGTTTATAGTATTGCTCCAGCATGTCGTTGTCCACACGGTCCAGTTCTTCTTTCGGAAGCATTGATAAGAGCTGCCATCCAAGATCCAGTGTCTGCTCAATGGTGCGGTTTTCCTGGGCGCCCTGGGAGATAAACCTTCTCTCGAACGCATTGCCGAATTTCATGTACAATTTATCTGTATCCGAGAGTTCTTCCTCACCGATTACAGAAGCCAGGGCCTTCGCATCCTGTACTTTTGCGTAGGATGCAAACAGCTGGTTCGATACCGCAGAATGATCGGCTCTTGTGAATCCTTCTCCAATTCCGTCTTTCATCAAACGGGACAGGGACGGAAGCACGGAGATGGGAGGGTAGACGCCCATCTGTTCCAGGGAACGGTCCAGTACGATCTGTCCTTCCGTAATATAGCCGGTCAAATCCGGGATCGGATGGGTGATATCATCATTGGGCATGGTTAAAATCGGAAGCTGGGTTACAGAACCTTGTGCTCCCTCCACGATGCCGGCCCGTTCATATAAGGATGCCAGGTCGGAATACAGGTATCCGGGATATCCCTTTCGTCCGGGGATCTCTCCTTTGGAGGAACTGAATTCACGCAGAGCCTCACAGTAGGAAGTGATATCCGTCATGATGACAAGGATATGCATTCCTTTTTCATACGCCAGATATTCCGCTGCAGTCAGGGCACACCGCGGTGTTATAATACGCTCTATAATCGGGTCGTTAGAAAGGTTTAAAAACATGACAACCCGGTCCATAACGCCTGATTCTTCGAAAGACCTTCGGAAATAGTTTGCCACGTCGTTTGTTACGCCCATCGCGGCAAATACAATACCAAAATTATTTTTTCCGGAAGTATCTGAAATATTTGCCTGTCTTGCAATCTGGGCCGCCAGCTTATTGTGCTGCATACCGGAGCCGGAGAAAATAGGCAGCTTCTGCCCCCGGATCAGCGTCATCAGGCAATCAATGGCCGAAACGCCTGTGTTGATGTAATTCTGGGGATAGGTTCTGGCAACCGGATTTAAAGGACGTCCGTTTATATCCTCGCTTTTTTCCGCAAACAGCTCACCCAGCCCGTCAATCGGCTTACCCACACCGCTGAACGTTCTGCCCAGCATTTCCAGAGAAAGCGGCAGTTCCATCGGGTGCCCCAGAAACCGGGTTGTTGTATTAGTAAGTGAAATACCGTTGGTTCCCTCAAATACCTGAACCACACACCGCTTTCCTTCAATCTGGACAACACGGCCAAGGCGTCTTATTCCATCTTCCATCTGCAGCTCCACCATCTCATCAAAAGCTGCGTTTTCCACATCATCCAGTACAACCAGCGGACCGTTTATCTCACTTAATCCCACATATTGAAGGCTCATATCATCTAGTCCTTTCTATATTAAAACATCCGTTCACAATCAATCCAGTCCGTCCAGAGCGCGGTCGATTTCTTTGATGTAGTCATCAAATTTATCCAGCTTGTTGTTCGGGACTTCGTATTTCATCTTAATCAGATCAGCGAACACCCCGGTCTCCATCATGCCCGAAAGGGGTTTTCCCGTGGCAATCAGGGCCTTTGCTTTGTCATACAGATAAAGAATGACCTCCATCATCTTAAGCTGTTTCTTCAAAGGTACATAGGTGTCCTCCTGATGAAATGCATTCTGCTGGAGAAATCCCACACGGATGATTTTCGCAATCTCAATGACCAGCTTCTGGTCGTCCGGGAGTACATCGGAACCGATCAGTTTCACAATTTCCATCAAATGGTTTTCTTCCTGCAGGATTGCGCCAAACTGCTGACGTTTGCTCATAAATGTCCGGTCCACGTGATCAGAATACCATTTTTCCAGATCATCAATGTATTCGCTGTAGCTGATAATCCAGTTAATGGCCGGATAGTGTCTGGTATAAGCCAGGGATTTATCCAGAGCCCAGAAGCAGCGGACAAAACGCTTGGTATTCTGGGTGACAGGTTCGGAGAAATCCGCTCCCTGGGGAGATACTGCACCGATAATGGAGACGGAGCCGTCCGCACCGCCCAAAGTCCTGATATAGCCTGCCCTCTCATAAAATTGTGATATTCTGGAGGGCAGATAAGCAGGAAACCCTTCCTCTGCGGGCATTTCTTCCAGACGTCCTGAAATCTCACGCAGGGCTTCCGCCCAGCGGGACGTGGAGTCAGCCATTATGGCCACATGATATCCCATATCACGGTAATATTCCGCCAGGGTGATTCCTGTGTAAATAGATGCCTCTCTGGCGGCCACAGGCATATTCGATGTATTAGCGATTAAAACAGTCCTGGCCGTCATCTTCTCACCGGATTTCGGGTCGGTAAGCTTGGAAAATTCATCCAGAACCTCCGTCATCTCGTTGCCCCGCTCCCCGCAGCCTACATAGACAATAATATCGGCATCACACCACTTTGCCAGCTGGTGCTGAGTCATCGTTTTTCCGGCGCCGAATCCTCCCGGAATTGCTGCTGTACCGCCCTTGGCGATGGGAAACATCGTGTCAATGACTCTCTGCCCGGTGATTAACGGCATCTTGATGGGAAGTCTTTCATCAACCGGTCTGGGCGTACGGATCGGCCATTTCTGGCACAGAGTCAGATCCTTCGTTGCCCCCTCCGGTGTTTTAATAGTAACAACTCTGTCATTTATCTTATATTGGCCGTCCGGGGCTGCATAAATAACCGTTCCGCTCACTCCCGGTTCCAGCATACACCTGTGCTCGATCACAGGAGTCTCCGGACAGACTGCATAAATCTCTCCTGCCTCTAGTTCGTCGCCCTCTTTGACTTTTAATGTTACATCCCAGAGACGGTCTTCATCCAGGGAAGACATATCCATGCCTTCCGTAATAAAAGCTCCGGAACGCTCCTTAATGTCCCGCAGAGGACGTTCAATACCATCAAATATATTACTCAATATTCCCGGTCCCAGAGTTGCGCACAGCGGTGAACCCGTTGCAAATACAGGCATCCCAGGGCACAGGCCGGTAGTAGTTTCATAGACCTGAATCGTGCTGGCGTCCTGACTGATGGATATCACCTCGCCTACCAGCCGTTTTTCACCTACGAAAACCATCTCCTGCATCTGGAAGTCCCTGGTATTTTTCACCGTGACAACCGGGCCGTTAATGGAATAGATTACATTTTCACTCAAATTTTTCACCCCTGCAATTCAATCCATTTATACCGGAGAACCGTGCTTATTTCTCCGTACCCATAGTAACAACAAAACCGGAATTTTGTGCGAGCCAGGCTTTCTGGTCTCTCAGTGCTTCATCCAGCGTTTCGTTTGCCAGATAATGCCCGTTTTCCCCTTTATAAATCATGCCTCCGATTTCAATCTCCGGATTAGCCTCTATGGAAACCAGATCCCATGCTTTCAGAATCGCATCTTTAAGTTCAAGATCCTCCGGCCGCAGCTGCAGTGTTCCCCGTCTGCCGCCGGTCTCTTTTTTCAGTTTTTCCACTTTCTCCATCAGATAGGCCTGATAAGCTTCCTCTTTTGTAAAATCCTTGAGCCGAAGGGCAGCATCCTGAAACAACTCTGTAATCAGGGTATCTCTGCGTTCATACAGTTGTTTTCTGAGGGCTGCTTTTTCTCTGGAAACCTCTCTCTCACTTGTCGCTTTCTCCTCCTGCAGCTGTGTCTGCAGAAGATGGTAAGCTTCATTCAAAGCATCCTCCTCCCGTTTCCGGGTTTCATAGGTTTTATAGGTTTCCAGTTCCTGATCTATCTGATCGGTCTGCTCCTGCACCGCATTCATAATTTCCTGTTCAAACAGCGCAAGTTTTCGTTCTGTCTCTTTATCAAAATTTTCCATGGTTACCTCCAACTATCAAACCTTGATACCGATGGATTCATTTACATAGCGTTCCAATGTACTGATCGCCCGGTTACCGCCATGACGGTCCGGCACCTCTACAATCAGCGGATGCTTCCTGCGCAGCTTGTAGCTGTCTATCTCTTCCGGGCACAATTCCACCAGTTTTTCCGTGATCAGCAAAATTCCAATCTCCGGATCGGCCATCGCCCGGTCCACGCTCTTTAAGAATTCATCTTTCTCATGAACGATTTCCCCTTCGATACCCGCCAGACGCATCCCCATATGGGTATCCACGTTATCGCTGATTAAATAAAACCTCATATGGCATGCCTTCCTTTCCTTTTGTTCACAGAATTAAAGCTTATTGATGATAAGAATAGAGATCAGCAGACCATAGATGGCAATACCTTCACCTAATACAACGAAGATGATCGCTTTACCGAATGACTTCGGCTCTTCCGAAACCGCGCCGATGGCCGCAGGAGCTGCCGCCGCAACCGCGATACCTGCGCCGATAGCTGCAAGACCAGTTACAAGTGCCGCTGATAAAAAGCCCATGCCCTGCGCACCTGTACCCACAATTGTAGCTGCCGCACCTGCTTCTGCTGCGCTTGCTCCCGCAATAGGCACGATAACTGCCAAAAGACAGAAGCCAAAAAACATACAGAGATTAGCGATGATACGATGTTTCGCCTGTTTTCCGTTCTTTACACCCTTTGCTACAGAGATAAGCGGAGACGCGATTAAAAGTACGATGACTGCAGGAATTATAAAAGTAAAAATATTCATTGGCATATTAGTGTCCTCCTAATTATGAATTCATCAATTTTTATATGTTAAGCATTCTGACCGGCTGCAGCGTCCACCACGGAAGAGGTAATTGGATTAAACTCACTTCCCTGACCGTCAAAGTACCGGCTGAACATCTCGTAAAATTCCAGACGAAGCGACTGAATTCCCACGATAAAGCCCTCCAGGCACATGACAAAGAGATTACCTATAACCAAAGCAGCGATGCTGCCGGCGCCATTCATCATCTCGGTCAGTGTCAAAACAACGGCCATCATTCCGGCATGGCTGATGATAAATCCGCCGACACGAAGGAATGACATCGTATTTGTGATGAAGCTTAAAACCACTTCAAACAGCTCGAAGAAACCTTCCAGGATGAAGCTTCCCACACCCTCTTCCAGTTTTACCTTTCTCCTGCCCCTTGTCATCTGTCCCAGAGGCCCTTTCAAAAAGATAATCAGGATAGGAAGGACGATAAAACAGAGAATATAAGGCAACGTAAAGAGATTTGGGCCGCCGGTCAATTTTAAGACCAGACCGGCCAGGATGGCGATATAAAATACCATTCCTGCAACACCATTATTAGAGAAAAATGCCTGCTCAAAATCTTTATTTTTCAGTCCGATCACCACATTTACCAGCATGGAAACAAGGATCAGTACCACACCCAGGGCCACCGCCAGAATCAGCAGCTGGTTGATTGTGGCCGGCTCCATAATCTCCACCGGTTTACCAGGCAGACCCAGAACTTTTGTGTAAAGCGGGTCCAGTACATGTTCCATTCCGAACACAGACCCATAGAGCAGGCCAAACAGCGCCGATGTTACACCGATCCGTTCCATAATCCTTCCCAGATTCATCTTCTTAAATTTCCATAGAAGAGCTCCGATCACTGCAATCGCGATTCCCTGCCCCAGATCGCCGAACATAATACCAAACAGCAGCATGTAAGTAATCGCCACAAACGGCGTGGGATCGATCTCGTTATAAGACGGCGTCCCATACATATCCACAAACATCTCAAATGGGGCAAACAGGCGGCAGTTATGCAGCTTCGTGGGAATTTTAAGACGCTTATCGCTGTCCTCCGGCTTAAACTCCACCGTTATCCCCTCAATATCTTCAAGGCTCTTAGAAAATTGTTTTTCTTCCCTTTTCGGCAGAAACCCCATCAGGTGAAACTGGTGCTTATAAGCCATGGCATATTTGCGAAGCTCAAATGTCTCATCCAAAAATCTCAGGTAAGAATAGACGCCTAAAAATTCCTCCTGTTTATCCTGAACCAGAGCTGTGATCTCTGTTTGAATCTTTTTCAGCTCTGCCGTATCCGCCGCCAGATCTTCCTCAATTTTTTTCTTGGCGGCTCCCGGAGTTCCATGTACATAGTCAGGAATAAAAATACGTTCAAAATACAGAGATGAGAAAATATCATCCACCTCCGCCTCATGTTCCGGCGTTGTCAGATAAACGCCCCAGTGATACGTGTTTCCCTCGGAAAGTGAGAGAAAGAAAAATAAGCGGTCCTTGTAGTATTCCAGTTTCTTATAGCTGTCAATGGGCAGACGCCCGAAACGCACTTTTAAGTATTCGCATGCAAAGAGCTCATCCAGACTTACATCCAGCGTATCCAGGTGTTTTAACTGGACCAGCGCAGTCTGATTCTGCTCAATCAAAGTTTCCAGTTCTCGCCTGCGTTCAATCATGGCCGCCAGTTTCTTCTGGAACACTTCTACAAAATGATCAATCGCATCCTGTGCAATCTGCCTGCCGGCACCGGCTTCGTAGTGAAGCTCGATCCCCGCGTTTACAGCAATATCTACAACACGGTTCAGTCTGGCCCGGTAGGGATTTTCTTCATTCATCTGCTGGAATCCGCCCCTGGTTTCACTTGCCGGCGGCAGCTCCGGATGAAAATGTCCATTCCGGGAACACCGTACCAGCACCTCGTCCAGACAGCTGATATCGCCGGTCATCTGAATCAGCGTCATCTTTTCTATTGCCATGCAGTCACACCACCTTTCTTATAAAATTAACATCCTTTTAATTTCACTGGGCGAGACGCCGTAGCGCACGCCTTCAATGATTGTAGTAATATTCGTCAGTTCAATATTGCATAGGTACATATAGGCGGTAAAAGACGTGGGGGCGTCTGTGGCAAACCGCAGGAAGCGCTTGCCCGCCCGGTAAACGATTTCTCCCGTCTTGTATTCCAGGTAAGTAAAATCATCGCTTCCGATCAGTTTATTGAACGGAGAATGAACGATTTCATCAATAAATGCATCCGCAGTAGGCGCGTGAACCATCCGCTCCAGCTGCTTCTGTGGAATCCGCTTCCAGATAGGAAGGATACATTTACGCACAAATTCCGGAGGTGTTTCCGGGAAATACTTTTTCAGCCGGTAAACGGTAATTACATTAAACAGCTCAACATTAATCTGAAAGAGTTCATGCAGCTGCTTCTTTGTTTTGCCATGAAACTTCCGGTCTATGATCTCCTCCACGTGTTCATAATAGTAGGACATCAGCGTAATTTCACAATTGGTGTAATCAATCTTTTCATCGCCTGCCGCCGGCCGGCACTGCATAAGCAGCTTTTCATAATCCGTGCCCCGCAGCGCCTGCACCAGCTCATCAAAATTTCTAACCTGGGCAAGCCGCAGCATATCCAGCACAGAATATTTTTCAAAGAAGGCCGGGAAGCGGGAAATGAACTGTTCCGGGTTCCCCGCATTCAGCAGCTGAATCATCTGAAGAATCTGATCGATTTCAAACTGCTTGGTCAGATAACCGTAATAACTGTCGCCGGGCGGGGAAGAATCATAGTGCAGAAGCCTTAAATATCTTGCAAACCGCTCTTTGCGCAGCATCATTTCCAGCTGTCCTCTGTGTATTGTACTGGGCTGAATCCCTTCCAGAGCATTCCGGTATCCGGGTGTATCCCGCAAAAAAGCGGCAATATCTCCCACCGACTTTTTGTGCATCAGCTCCATGTATTGTTCGGTTGTAATACGCCTGCCATACATGGACATTGCCTTTGTCATAATCGCTCTGTCAGCAAAAGAAGACATCATCTCGATTCCCTCTTTCCCGATGACGTACAGCGTTCCACAATCGCCTCCAGCCATTCCTCCCGGTGCGTATTGTAATAATCCTCCATGAGGCGCAGAGACTCTTCATAATCCTGCTTCGCCGTACTCATCTCCTGATCCACTATGTTCTTAGTATCTTCCTTCATCTTCTTAATATGATCCTGAGCCCGCTCCACATAGGAATCATACAGTTTGGTATTATCCGCCATGATCTGCGCCCGCTCTTCATTTCGATACTCTTTCTTCTCAGCAACTGCCTGACGGGCTTTCTCATCCATCCCAATCAGAACTTTTATGACATCATCCAAATGATCGCCTCCTGTTTCCCTGCTGTGTCAGGATTGTCCGGAGCTGCGGCTGCAGCTCTTTTTGTTAATCTGACAAAATCAAATGTCCTCTTACTAGAGAGATAATCATATACCTCTTGTTTTAAATATGCAAGCAGACCGCTTTATGAAATAAAAACCAGTCTGACCCTATTTGTATACATTCCTTTTCAACAATATGCACATACTTAAAAGAAAAGTTTTCTTTCTTTTTCTCATAATACGTCACCTAAAATGAACGTGTTCATTTTAGGTCTTATATAAGATGTATAAATTTTTTCAAAAATTCATACATCTTTTTGTATATATTCAGGACTGTTTATACGTCACAGGCGGACAAATGTTTTCTTCTATTTTAATATCATGCCGCTCAAATGTCAAACAACATATCTTATGCCCCGTTTACAGCACGGTGCATAAAATGTCTTCACCATAGACGCATTCGGAGAATTGTCCTGTGTAATGAAAAAAGAGACTGGAACAAAAAGTACCAGCCTCTTATCTTGACAGTTCTAGCCTATATTTAGTTTATTAGGTAACAGCCTCATAAAGGGCTTCAAAAATCAGTGCTACGCTTACTGCTCCGGCGTCAATATGTCCCAGTGCATTTTCCGCCTGATACCGGCCCCTGCCCTTCGAAGCCAGCATATCCTTCGTACCTTCGGCCCCCCGCCTGGCAGCACAGGCAGTCAAAGAAAGTGCCTCCTTTAAATCCTTACCCTCGGCAGATGCCTTCTCCATCGCATCCGCTGCCGGAACCAGAGCATCTACCATAGTCTTCTCGCCGGGCGCTGCTTTCCCCAGCGCCTGTACTCCATCGCTTCCTGCCCGGATCATTCTGGCCATCAGTGCAGTATCCGCTTCCGCCGCGCCCTTTGCCAGGAAGGCTCCCTTCATTAAAATAGTAGCAAACAGAGGCCCGCAGGTTCCCCCTATTTCCTTCATCAATATCTTGGCCGCATCCATCCACATGGCGCCTATATCTGCATAGGACGTCTGATCTGTTTTCTGCCGGATCAATTCAAATCCCCGGCACATACTCGCCCCGTGGTCCCCATCTCCCAAAGCGGCGTCCAGATCGGAAAGAAGTCCCATATTTTCCTTAAACTTATTGTCACAGATCCTGAAGAACTTTTGACTCTGCTCTATATTCACGTGCTCACGACCTTTCTTTCTGAGTAACTCTGGTAAATCCAGGGGAAACAGCATCCTCATCATAGAGCATCCTCAGTTCTTCATCCAGCTTCATTATAGTAACCGATACCCCCGCCATCTCCTGAGAAGTACACAGGTCACCGTACTCCACCGCGTGAATTTTAATTCCAAGCTCTTCAAAGAGCTGATAAAATCTCCGGATCATGATCAGCAGCTCCATCCTGGTTGTGGCGCCATAACTGTTCACAATCAGGCTGATCTCATCCCCGGACTGCAGATTCAAATCGTCCTTTTGAATCTCATCCAGAATCATCTTAGCCGTGTCGTCTGCCGTCATTAATTTCTCCCAGCGCAGCCCCGGCTCACCATGAACGCCCATACCGATACACATCTCATCATCCGCTATTTCAAAAATCGGTTTTCCTACCGCCGGAAGTGTACAGGAAGATAGGGCAATTCCAAGAGACCTGCAGCTATCCCGTGCTTTCAGAGCGACCCGCAGCACTTCATCAAAACTCCAGCCTAATTCCTTAGCCGCACCTGCAATTTTTATAACAAAGATATCTCCCGATGTACCTCTTCTCTCCTCTTTATTCTCTGGCCCCGCTGAAGCAATATCATCCCATATCCGTACAGTCTCCACACGAATATCATCCATTCGTGCCATCTCCTGCGCCATATCGAAGTTTATAATATCACCCTGATAGTTTCCATAGATCAGGATAACACCCTCCCCCTGATCGGCTTCTTTAATCCCTTCGTAAATAATATCGGCCGAGGGCGATGCAAAAATATTGCCATGCACCGCACAGTCTCCCATTCCCTTTCCGATAAATTCCAGGAACAGCGGTTCATGCCCGCTGCCGCCGCCGATGACAAGAGCCACCTTTTTCTCATCTTCCAAACGCTTTCTCAAAACCACGTTCATGTCATCCAGCTTGTAGTAATACTCCTGATTGGCCAGTACAAAGCCTTCCACCAGTTCATCCGTCACTTTAAAAGGATCATTTATAAACTTTTTCATCTATACTTTCCTCCTTTCTATCATTACGCCCGTATTATCTATCTACTTATACCTAATTTTATTTCATATCTGAATATTAGTCAATTTTAATATTTATTTTTAAACAAATAATCCCGTAAGCGGGATTCTCCGCCTGCGGCAGGTTGCTCTGGCAACACGATTCCTTTCCGCCGCAGTGTGATCCCCCGGAGGGTTTTGTACTTACATAGGAAAGTTTGGAGAACTTTCCTATGTAAGTACAAAAAAGGAGCTGTCGTTTGATCAGCTCACTCTTTTGCTTTTTTCTCGTTTATGATAGATATTTTCCGCGGGAAACCGTTTTTTCCAAACTACCCTCTGCTTTCCAGCCAAAGGCAGGCTCGTCCTCCCTGGGATGTATTCTCTAATTCCAGATGGCCGCCATGCTGCTTTGCTACCTGGGAGGCAAAATAAAGTCCCATGCCCATGTGTCCATCCTGCGGACGGCTGCTGTCCCCTGTATAAAAGGTCTTGCCCGCCTTTGCCAGCGCTTCATAGGAGAAACCGGGTCCGCCATCCTGCACCCAGAGGCATACCTGACCGTCCTGCAACTTCATGCCTAACGTCACGGTGCCGCCGGCGGGTGTGAAGCGCACCGCATTGTTGATCAGATTTTCAACCGCCCGCAGCACTTCGCTCTTCTCAATCTCTATTGTCTCAGCGGTCAGATCTTTCGCAGACGGGGATAAAACGAGCTTTTGCCCCTTTGCGGCAGTCAGGTCCCGTCCACGCTGGCAGAAATCGTCAAGCAGTGTATTAAGCAGGACTAGCTCCTTATTCTTAGCAAGGACATTCTCTGCGGCGACTTCACGCAGCTTTTGCACATAGTCTCCGGCATGGCAGGCACCTCGCAGGATAGCTTCGACAAGCTCTTTCTGCGGCTGCGCCAGATTATCTTCCGCTAACAGCTCCGCATTTCCGCCAATAATGGTAAGCGGTGTTTTCAGATCATGGGCCAGGGCGGCAAGGGCTTCATTTTTCTGCTGCTCGGCAGCCCACTGTTCCTTGAGGGAGCGGGACAATTCCTGGCGCAGCATGTCGATGGTGGCAAGGGCCGCCTGGAGCTCCCGCACCCGTGCCTGTCCCTGCATAGGTTCGTCTAACTGCTGCCGGCGTACCATCTCACAGGCCGCTGTAATGACCTGGGTATCCCGCCGAAGGAGCCTGGTGTAATGTTTTGTGCGCATGGCAGCCAGCAGCAGAAGCAGCGCCAGCAGCAGTCCGATATAGAGTGTCTGGAAGTCGGGCAGCGCCGCCTGTAAGTCCGGGTTGGCATAGCAAACGGAGTAATCGTATTCCAGCATCACCGTCTGCCCATTTTGAAGGGGAACGAGATGGAAATATTGAGAGTAGAACCATCCGTGGGAGGCCGAATTTCCGTCCAGCTCGCCGCGGGCATATTCCAGCTGCTTTTTGTTCATGCTGCTCTCTATGATCTCGCCGTCTTCCAGCAAAGCCCACTCATAGTAAAACGGGATTTCATCCGGAGAGAATTCCTTCTGCTCCTTAAGCATTTGCTCCGTTTCAGGCAGTCCCCGGGCCGCTGTATAGGCCGACATCACAAACCCCATATTAACGAGGAGAGTGAACAGAAACATCCATGCCGCGCAAAGCATCACCATGAAGATGCCGGTGGTTATCAGATAACGCCAAAAGAGTCCGTTTAGCCCCATACCTCTGGGAAGGCGCTTTACTGCTGCTCGCTTTTCCATTTGTATCCTACCCCCCATACCGTTTCAATGGGCTCATTCCCTGTGGCCCTCAGTTTCGCCCGGATATTTTTAATGTGTTCCGTAATAGCAGAGTCATCCGCCGTGCCGTCAAAGCCAAACACCGCCTCATAGATCTGTTCCTTGGAGAAGATCTGCCCGGCATGAGCGGCAAGGTGCTCACAGATGGCATACTCGCTTCGGGTGAGCTTCACGGGAGAACCGGCGCAATAGACGGCTTTCCCGCCCAAATCGAATTCCAGCCCGCCCCATCTGATCCGGCTGCGGGGAGTGCGCCCCTCCCGCCGCATATGGGCGCTTACTCTGGCCCGGAGCTCCGTGACCCGAAAGGGCTTCATCAGGTAGTCATCTCCGCCCAGGCCAAGCCCCCGGATAATAGCCTCCTCCTCTGTCCTGGCGGTAAGAAACAGGATGGGACAGTCTGCTATGGAACGGATACGCTGACAGGTGGCAAAGCCATCTTCACCCGGCATCATCACATCCAGTAAAATGCAGTCGGCCCACCTGCAGTGATCCGCTGTCACATCGCTGCCTGCCGCCAGCACCTTGACTGCATGCCCGTCACGCTCCAGGGCTTTTTCTAACAGTCCACGCATATCCGCATCATCATCTATTGCTAAAATATTTGCCATACAGTACCTCCTTGTTATCCCAGTGCCGCCATGAGCAGCCAGGACAACCCATATAAGATATAGATATGGGCAGGATAGAAAGCATAGAAGAGCTTTCCATAGCCGGCTCCGCGCTTGCCATTATAGCATAAGAGCAGCGGCGCCGCAAAAACAGCGCCCATCCATTCATAATACATGGTAAACATCTGGGACAGCTCAAAACCGGGCCAGGTCCTCACCTGGAGGTAGACGAATACAAAATGCCACGCAAAATTGACGATGATCATGGCAGCTATCTGGAGCCCGCGGTGCTTATGGGTCAAATACAGGACAATGCCCGTCAGCAGGATAGGCAGTGTCACATCGCCGGAAATATTGAGCATGGGGAGCAAAGTATAGCCGAGGATGCCGGCTGCCGTAGCGCCGACCGGGCCTGTGCCGCTTATCGCCGCAGCCAGGAACGGCCATGCCAGAAGCAGGAGGAGCACCCCGCAGCCCGCCGCTGCCTTTTTTATCTTCCGGCTGGCAATCCAGTCAAAAGCCTGGAAACAAACGATCAGCAGGACAAAGGATGACATCATGGCATTTTGCGGATAAAACCCATCCGGCCGAACCAGAAAGCCGCCGAATCTCATGAAGAACAGCAGCAGGCCCATGGGAACTGAGATACAAAGCATTTTGAACAGATATTTTCTCCGGCTTCTGGTGTGCAGAAAGCCCTCCACCAGACAGAAGAGAAACAGCGGGGCGGCCAGGCGGCCTGCCAGTCCGAACCACCAGGGAATAAGGCCGGTGTATCCGAAGAAGTAATAAATGTGATCCATCAGCATGGACACAAGGGCAATTACCTTCAGCCCCGTCCCGGTGATACCACGCTGGTTAACGGCCGGCTGTACTCCGGCCATCAAAATAGTTTTATCGCTCATAAGAAACACTCCTTGCTGTGCGGTGTTATGATAAGCCGCATCTGATTGTATTCTCATGATAACAGGCATTTATAAGGGCTTTATAAGGAAATACAAAAAATCTCCCCGACTGAAATTACAAAACCGCGGCCTCTTACGATATCCGGGCAAAAAAATAAGACCTGCAGATGAGTAATCTACAGGTCTTATTTTTGGACGGAGAAAGAGGGATTTGAACCCTCGCGCCGCTATTAACGACCTACTCCCTTTCCAGGGGAGCCCCTTCAGCCGCTTGGGTATTTCTCCATGGCTAAATCAAACTATAAACTATATAGGATAAAGTATCCTGACGGAGAAGGTGGGATTCGAACCCACGGCCCCTTACGGAGTCACTGGTTTTCAAGACCAGCTCCTTAAACCACTCGGACACCTCTCCAAATGACGCTTGATTAGTATATCATCTGAAAACAGGCTTGTCAAGACTCATACCTGAAAATTTTTCCACCTGCCTAGTTCTGTCCGGAAGCCAGAAAAGCCTCTGCTATCAGCATATCCTCCGGCGTTGTAATTTTAATATTCCGATAACTGCCCTCCACCAGATAAACGGGACAGCTCTCCATCTGCTCCAGAATCATAGCATCATCTGTTGCATAAGTATTGCCATCCTCCACGAATTTTATGTACGCGTGCTGAATCAGAGAAGTTTCAAATACCTGCGGCGTCTGCACCTGCCAGAGCCTGCTCCGTTCCGGTGTAGCCAGAACACTTTGATCCGCTCCCGCAATTTTAATCGTATCCTTTACCGGCACACCCACCACACAGGCCTTCTTCTCCTGAACGGCCTGGTACGCCCGCACCAGTATATCCTGTGTCAGAAATGGTCTGGCCCCGTCGTGGATAAAGACATATCCCTCTTCCTGTATGGCCGCAAGGCCATTATACACGGAAAGATACCGTTCCTCTCCGCCCTCCACAAACCGGCTCACCTTCTGAAATCCATATTTCTCCACAATTTCAGTCCGGCAGTAATCCATCTCTTCTTTTCCTGTCACCAGGATTATTTCATCAACAAAGCTTTCTTCCAGCGCTTTCAGCGAATAGTAGAGAACCGGATAACCTCCCAGCTGCATATACTGCTTTGCCACAGGAGACCTCATTCTGGTTCCAAGGCCCGCCGCCAGTAATATAGCAGATACCTTCATCTCTGGTTTTCCTTTCCTGAGCGTATATGTTGAATGTCCGCCCGGATCTTAACGCTCCCCCAGTTTCAGATTAGGAACAGCATTCAGATCCAGTCCGTGGCGCACGCCCTTCTGATATTCATAGTAGGCGGCAGCCCCAATCATTGCAGCATTGTCTGTACAAAATATGGGGGATGGATAATATAGCTTCACGCCGCGTGTCCGGCAAGCCTCCTCCATCCCTGCCCGAAGGGCAGAATTCGCGGCCACTCCGCCGGCCATAGCCACCTTTTCGATTCCGAATGCCTGTGCCGCCTCCAGCGTCCTTTTTACAAGCACGTCCACAACAGCCTCCTGGAATGAAGCTGCCACATCCGCTTTATTTACCGTCTCACCCCGCATCTGACAGCCATTCATGTAATTTAGGACGGCCGACTTTAACCCGCTGAAACTAAAGTCAAAAGGGGCTCCTTCCACTACCGCTCTCGGAAACGCAATTGCTTTTTTATTTCCCTCTCCGGCAAGCTTATCAATCTTAGGTCCTCCCGGATACCCCAGGCCGATCGCCCGGGCTACTTTATCAAAAGCCTCCCCTGCCGCATCATCTCTGGTTCTTCCCAGGACTTCGTACTCACCGTACTCTTTCACTTTCACCAGATGGGTATGTCCTCCGGACACCACCAGGCACAAAAACGGAGGCTCCAGATCGGGATGTTCGATATAATTGGCAGATATATGCCCCTCTATATGATGAACTCCCACCAGATCTTTCTGTGCGGCAAAACTGACCGCCTTTGCCTCCGCCACGCCTACCAGCAGCGCGCCCACAAGGCCCGGTCCATAGGTCACCGCTATCGCATCCATATCTTCCAGTTTCATCTCCGCTGTCAGGAGAGCCTCCCCGATCACCTGATTGATCCTCTCAATATGCTTTCTGGAGGCAATCTCAGGAACCACACCTCCATAGAGCTTGTGAATATCAATCTGTGAAGAAATGATATTGGACAAGACACTGCGCCCATTCTTTACCACAGCTGCCGCCGTCTCATCACAGGACGACTCAATCGCCAATATATAAATATCTTTTTCTTCCAACTTAAAGTTTCCTCCTATTGATCCTTTTCAAACTCCAACACGGTCGTCATGCCGTCTTTTCCAAGGCGGGTATCCGGAAATACTTTTCTGGTCTCCTCTATAAAGTTGCCCGGCCACACCAGGGACGGACTGTAATGAGTCAGCCACATCTGGGATACCCCTGCCGTCTTCGCCAGATCGGCAGCCTCCAGAAAAGTCATATGCCGGCGTTCCATGGCCTTTTGCGCGGCCTCCTTCTCTCCGTACATGCCTTCGCAGATAAAAAGATCTGCGCCTTCTGCATGCTCCGCAATCGTTCTGACCGGTCTGGAATCGGTACAATAGGTCAGTTTTAACCCCTTTCTCGGCGGCCCCAACACCATATCGGGCGTAAAGGTCCTGCCGTCCAGCTCGATAATCTCGCCCTTCTGCAGTTTGCTCCAGCAGCGCTTCGGCACCTGATTCTCGTCCGCTTTTTCCACCGAAAACCTTCCGGCGCGCGGTATAACCACGGAATAGCCGTAACAGGTAACATTGTGCTGAACCCGAAATGCCTCGATCTGATAGTCATTGATGCAGATCGTCTGTTCAGGGCCTGTCAGTTCAATAAATTTAAGTTCAAAAGGAAGCTCCGGGGCAATTACCCGCAGCGCGCCCACCATCCGTTCCAGTCCCTTCGGGCCGATCACGGTTACAGGCTGTGTTCTGGCCGCATTTCCCATAGACAAAAGAAGCCCCGGAAGTCCGCTCACATGATCTGCATGGAAATGTGTAAAACAAATCACATCAATATCATGAAAACTCCATCCGTGCTCCCGGATCGCAATCTGTGTCCCTTCGCCGCAGTCAATCAGCAGACCGCTGCCGTTGCACCGGGTCATCAGGGCCGTCAGCCACCGTCCCGGCAGCGGCATCATTCCGCCCGTTCCCAACAAACATACATCCAGCATAATATACCCCCGCATATCGCAGCATTGTAAGTCTGCCAGGACCCGGACGGGCAAAAGCAGCCTACAATATTTCTTTCTTATCCATTTTTTCTACAGGAATTACAAACTGTCCTGTAATGGCATCATAACACTCTTCACATAAATAAAAATGATGGACCTCAAGGTCCTTCCGGGAAAAATACCCCCAGTCTTTTCTGCCCTCAAACAGGTCCTCCGCCAAAAGGCCGTTCTCCATTTTCAATTCTCTGCCGCAGCAGTTGCATCGTATTTTCTTTATCTCATCCATAGTGTATTCCTCCCGTCTCCATTATACAGCCGGAGGGGAGGTCATACCAGTGGTAATTCCTTCAATTTGGCTGCCCATCTGCCTTAAGAATCATCAAAACAGCATTCTCCCGGGGCCTGTCATAGAAGTTTTTCCGAAGACCATTCACCGCAAACCCCAGGCTTTCATAGAGCCTGATCGCCGCCTCATTGCTCTCCCTCACTTCCAGGAAAAAAGTAGATATCTGCCTCTTTCTGCCCCTGCGGATCAGCTCCGTAAGCATCTCTCTTCCGATTCCCCGGCGTCTAAATGAAGGTCTGACCGCCACATTTGTAATCTCTGCCTCGTCCAATACACACCACATGCCGCAGTAACCCGCCAGCTTCTCTTCCTGAATTGCAGCCAGATAAAGCGTATCCGGACGGTCCAGTGCATCAAGAAACCCCTGTTCACTCCAGGGCAGTGCAAAAAGCTCAGCTTCCAGTTCGGCCGCCGCACCTGCATCCCCCGGTTCCATCCTGCGCACAATCATCCTTTTGCTTCCTGTTCTTTCCGCTCCCGCTCCGCCTGAGAAAGCCTCAGATAAACCGGACGGTGTTCCGCCGCAGATTCCACTCTGCCTGCTTTATAATACTCCCAGGCCAGCATGCCCACAGCTCCGGCTCTCTGTTTTGCCTGATGTGCCGGTGCGAAACGGTAAGGCACCTGAACCTTCTCCGCCAGCTGTTCCTTATAAACAGGCACGCCGTCCCCCAGAAAGATCACAGGGCGTCCTAATTTATTCAAATCCTCCGCAATCTCATCCAAAGAGACCGCCCGTTCTTCCTCAAGGATCTGAAATTGATCTCCGCTAAAGGTATATATCCCGGTATATACCTGATTTCGCCTGGCATCCATCAGCGGACAGATCAGGTCACTTACGCCGAACAGATTATAAGCTAACGCATCTACCGTGGGAATACTGATCAGAGGCTTTTTTAAAGCCAGCCCCAGCCCCTTTGCCGTAGCCGAACCAATCCGAAGCCCTGTGAAGGACCCTGGTCCGCAGGCCACAGCAATGGCGTCGATCTCTTCCAATGGCTGTTCAACCATTTTTACAATTTCATTGATCATCGGAAGAAGGGTCTGAGAATGAGTTTTCTTATAATTCACCGTATACTCCGCGATCAGGTTGTCCTCCTCTGTCAGGGCAACCGACGCCACCAGTCCGGAACTGTCAAGCGCTAATATCTTCATAGTTATCCCCCCTGCATATCGCAGGTTAACCTGCGATACTACACAACAAATGATGATTTGCTTCGCAAATCATCTTATTGTCAATAAGTAGTTTGAAACAACTTTTGTTTCAAACGTTCTACCTCTTTGTAATAATGATCCGCCGGTAGTCAAACCCCCGGTCCAGATCCTTTTCAATCAAAATATCTGTATAGTGCTCCGGCAGTATATCCTCAATCAGTTCCGCCCATTCAATCAGGCAGATACCGGAGCCGTAAAAGCAGTCCTCATAGCCGATCTCTTCCATCTCTTCCACATCCCCGATGCGGTAAACGTCAAAGTGATAGAAAGGCATTCTGCCCCCCTGGTACTCCTGAAGGATGGTAAAGGTCGGGCTGTTTACGGGCTCTTCTATCCCAAGCCCCCCCGCGAATCCCTGGGTAAATACTGTCTTTCCCACTCCCAGGTCCCCGTTCAGACAGTATACTCCCGGGCCTGCCGCTTCTTCGGCCAGTTTCCTGCCCAGCTCATAGGTCATAGAGGGTTCAAATGATTCATATATTACTTCTCTCATCATACATTCTGGTCTTTCTGTTCTTCCTCCGGGCCGTTATCTGCACATTCCTCCTGCACCGCGGCCGGTTCTCTATAATCTCTTCTCTGCTGCTGAATATATTCATATAATTCATCTTTTTTTCCGCCCAATTCCCGATCCGGCAGAATGTAGGCCCGTATCTTGTCCAGATAAAGAATAAGCCCCTTCTTCGTCTTAATGACCCTTCTCAGCTGATTCCACGCAAGGGCAAGCTGTTCCCCCTCCTGCTCTACCAGAATTCCGTCTCCATTGAACGTATAATTCAGCGGCTTTTTAAACATAGGATTTAAGAGAACCTGCTTGTGGGCCTTACTGAACAGGGAGACAGGCTGGATGACTAGAAACATTGCGGCTATAAATGCCATCAGAACCCGCATCATCGTATCATATCCGGAAAAGTTCACGATAAGCATGACAAGTGCCAGCGTGCTGAGCAGCAGACCCAGCCTTCCGGCAAAAGAAGTATATGCATGACGGAACATAAATCTGGTCATATCATTACCGTTTATATTGACTGAAAACTTAAATTCTTTCTCCACGTTTGGCTTCCTCTCTTTACAATTCTCCGGCTTTACCGGCTGATTCAGATCCGTTCTGTTTTTTCTCACGTATGTTTGATTATAGCACCGATTTTAAAACCAGACAATATAGAACAAAGAGAATTAGAGCCGAAACCCTACAGTTTCATGGTCAGCTGAATCCGTTTTTTATCCAGATCAACACGGAGTACCTTCACTTCCACGATATCCCCCACGCTCACTACTTCCAGAGGATGCTTTACAAATTTATCTGCCAGCTGGGAAATATGGACCAGGCCGTCCTGATGCACGCCGATATCTACAAACGCGCCGAAATCAATTACATTGCGGACAGTTCCCTTTAATATCATACCCTCTTTCAGATCCTTCATCTCCAGCACATCAGTCCTTAGAATAGGCTTTGGCATTTCCTCTCTGGGGTCTCTGCCCGGCTTCTCCAGTTCTTTTATAATATCCTTTAACGTCAGTTCCCCGACGCCCAGTTCCTCACTCAGCTTCTGAATATTGGCTATCTTTTTTCCGAGTCCCGGAATTCCTCCCTTTATATCTTCGGGCTTATAGCCGCAGCGTGTAAGAAGCTCCTTCGCCGCCTGATAGGATTCCGGATGCACGCTGGTGCCATCCAGCGGATTTTTCCCGCCGGTAATTCTTAAGAAACCGGCACACTGCTCATATGCCTTCGGTCCAAGCTTCGGAACTTTTAACAATTCCCGTCTGTTGCCAAACCGCCCCGAGTCCTCTCTGTAAGACACGATGTTTTTCGCAACGGTTTTAGATATACCGGATATATATTCCAGAAGCGAGGCGGAAGCAGTATTTAAATCCACGCCTACTTTATTTACACATTCCTCCACAACCCCTCCCAGCACTTCTCCCAGACGTTTCTGGTTCATATCATGCTGGTATTGTCCAACGCCGATGGATTTGGGATCTATTTTAACCAGTTCGGCAAGAGGGTCCTGTACCCTTCTCGCAATGGAAACCGCACTTCTTTGTCCCACGTCAAAATTCGGAAATTCTTCTGTCGCCAGCTTGCTGGCAGAATAGACGGATGCCCCCGCCTCATTTATAATCAGATATTCCACCGGCCGGTCCAGTTCCTTCAAAAGATCCACGATGACCTGTTCCGACTCCCTGGATGCAGTTCCATTGCCCACAGAAATGAGAGAGATGTCATATTTTTTCACCATACTCTTTACAATCCGTTTCGCTTCCTCCACCTTTTTCTGAGGAGCTGTGGGATAGATCACAACTGTATCCAGCACCTTGCCGGTAGGGTCCACGACAGCCAGTTTGCAGCCGGTCCGAAAAGCCGGGTCCCAGCCCAGCACGGTCCTGCCCGAAATCGGAGGCTGCATAAACAGCTGCTCCAGATTTTTCCCGAATACCTGAATCGCACCGGTCTCCGCCCTCTCTGTCAGCTCGTTTCTGATCTCACGTTCTATAGCAGGCTGAATTAACCTGTGATAGCTGTCCTCCGCCGCTGCCCGCAGCACCGGTTCTGTATTTGGGTTTTCTCTGGTTATGATCTGCCGGCACAGATAGCTGATTATCTTATCCTCAGGCACCTCAATCCGTACCGTTAATATCTTTTCCTTCTCTCCTCGATTGATGGCCAGAATCCGGTATCCGGCGATACTCGATACCTTCTCCTGAAAATCATAGTACATTTCATAGGGAGAATCCGTTTCCTCTTCCTTGGCCTTCGATACGATCAATCCTTCGTTCCAGGTCAGTTTACGTATCGCATCCCTGTAAGAAGCATTATCAGAAATTCCCTCCGCCACGATGTCGGCTGCTCCCGCAATGGCTTCCTGGACCGTAGTAACTTCTTTCTCTTCAGACAGATACTCTAACGCAGCCTTTTCAAGCGGCTCATTTAACATCTGAAGCAGCAGCAGGTTTGCCAGTCCTTCAAGCCCTTTTTCCTTGGCAATCGTGGCCCTTGTCCGCCTCTTCGGACGATATGGGCGATACAGATCATCTACTTCTACCTGCGTTTTTGCAGCCAGGATTTGACTTCTCAGTTCTTCCGTCAGAGCTCCCTGCTCCTCGATGCTGCCGATCACCTGTGCTTTTTTCTCTTCCAGATTCCGAAGATAGGTCAGCCGCTCGCTCAGGTTCCGAAGGACCTCATCATTTAACGCTCCATGCTGCTCCTTCCGATATCTGGCTATAAAGGGAATCGTATTCCCCTCGTCAATCAGACGGATTACCGCCTCCACCTGCCAGAGTCCTATATTTAACTCTTCTGCCAGCTGTTTTGCTATATTCATCAGTCTCTACCTGCCTTTCTGTTCATGGAAATTTCTATTCCGGTCAGGAAAGAAAAATACAGGAGTTACCGGCTCCTGTATTTTATATCCGGCGGGAAGCTATTACATCTCTTCCCGCTTTTATTCTGTTTCAACCGGATCTGCATAATACCTTCTAAATAAAGAGCCCTAACGTCTGATTACAGATCACCCAGACCAAATTTATCATGGATTGCATTCGCGGCTCTCTCTGCCATCTCTTCCTCAATCAGTACAGTTACGCGGATCTCAGAAGTGGAGATCATCTTGATGTTGATGTTCTGCTCGAACAGAGCCTCAAACATCTTCGCAGCAACGCCCGGATTGTTCATCATACCTGCGCCCACGATAGAAACCTTTGCTACGTCTTCTTCCACAGACACATTCTCACAGCGGATGCTGCTCTTGCGGTGTCTGTCAATCACAGCCAGCGCTTCTTTTAAGTCATCCTCAGAAACGGTAAAGCTGATATCCTTTTTCCCGTCACGGCCCACAGACTGTAAAATAATATCCACATTTACATTATATCTTGCCAGATGATGGAACAGTTTAAAAGCAATGCCCGGATAATCATCCAGACCGATTACTGAGATACGAGCTACATTTTTATCGACTGCTACGCCGCTTACAAGCATTTCTTCCATTTCAATTTCTCCCTTCACAATGGTTCCTTCGGATGTATTTAAGCTGGACCTTACAATCAGCTGTACGCCATATTTTTTAGCCATTTCTACTGAACGGTTGTGCAGTACTCCCGCACCAAGAGTAGCCAGATCCAGCATCTCGTCATAAGTAATTGCGTCCAGCTTCCTGGCTGTCGGCACAATTCTTGGATCTGCGGTATAAACACCGTCTACATCGGTATAAATCTCACATGCATCTGCATGAAGCGCTGCTGCAAGCGCAACTGCCGTCGTATCCGAGCCCCCCCGGCCAAGCGTGGTATAATCGTCAAACCGGTTGATTCCCTGAAAACCGGTAACCAGCACTATTTTCCGGTTATCCAGCTCGCTGCGGATTCGTTCTGTATCAATTCTTTTCAATCTGGCATTGCCGTAAACCCTTGTGGTGTGCATGGCGATCTGAAACGCATTCAGCGACACAGCCGGCACTCCCAGAGCATCCATTGCAAGCGCCATCATGGCAACTGATACCTGTTCTCCGGTGACCATCAGCATATCCAGTTCCCTTTTGGTGGCATTGGGATTGATTTCCCTGGCCTGTTCCAGCAGTACGTCAGTGGTTTTTCCCATGGCCGAGAGCACCACAACTACCTGATGTCCCTTCTTGTAATCTTCAATACACCTTTTTGCCACATTATAAATTCTCTCTTTATCAGCGACCGATGTGCCGCCGAACTTCTTAACGATTAACATAGCATCCTCCCGCTTCTTTCTTATTCTGAAAACAACTTATCGATTAATGTATAACCATCTTCAATGAAATTACCGCTTTCCCCTGCAGTAAATTCATTGTAGACCTGATCCTTCTCCTTTGCCTGATGCCTGCTGTCAAAGAGCAGGTAGGGAATCGGATCGCTGGTATGGGTCCGGCACCGGATCGGCGTAGGATGATCCGGCAGAATCAGCATACGGTATTCCACGTTTTTCTCTGCCATCTCCCGCTCAATCACCCGGACTACCTGATCGTCGATAGATTCGATTGCCTGGATCTTGTTCGTTACACTGCCCTGATGCCCCATCTCATCCGGAGCCTCCACATGTACGTAAACGAAATCGAAGCCATCCTCGGTCAGCGCTTTTACAGCGGCCTTTGCCTTTCCTTCATAGTTCGTATGAAGGGTGCCGTTTGCACCTTCCACAATAATATTTGTCATTCCGGCGCCCACTGCGATCCCCTTCAGCAGGTCCACCGCAGAGATCATCGCGCCTTTCTTCTTATATTTCTCTTCAAAAGAATCCAGGGCAGGCCTTGTACCGGCTCCCCAGAACCAAAGGGAATTGGCTTTGTTAAGACCTTTTTTTGCTCTCTCAACATTAAGAGGGTGATTATTTAAGATCTCATAGCTTTTCTTCATCATATCCCGCAGGACAGCGTCCTCAGGAAGATAATCCCCGATCACTCTTGTCAGAATATCATGGGGCGGAGTCAGCGGCACGACCTGGCCGTTATCCCAGATCAGAAGATGCCGGTAACTGGTTCCAACATAAAAACGGTAGATTTCATTTTCCAGTTCCTTCCGGACTGCGTCCAGCAAAACGGCCGCATCCTCTGTGGAAATTTCACTGGAACTGTGATCCAGAATCGTTTTCTGTTCGTAGGGCAGACTGTCATCAGAGACAGTTACAATATTACACCTCAGTGCAATATCCGTTTCCTTCATATCCACACCGATACTCAGTGCTTCCAGCGGAGAGCGGCCTGTATAATATTGTCTTGGATTATAGCCCAGCACCGCCAGGTTCGCCGTATCACTTCCAGGGCTCATTCCCTCCGGAATCGTCTTTGCCAGCCCGATCTCTCCCAATCTGGCCAGATGATCCATCGCCGGCGTTTTACTATAAGAAAGAGGGGTATTGCCGTTCAGCTCATCAAGAGGCTCATCCGCCATCCCATCTCCCAGAACAATCATATATTTCATCGTCATTTCCATGCCTTTCTTCCTGCATATTGTATCCGGCTATTCAAAATCCACCCTAATCCGGCTGATCACATTGCCGAGCTTTTCAGCCCTCTTCGCATAGTCAGCCTCGGAGACCGGCTCCGTCACAAACGCATATTCCTGTTCATTTCCGATTGAAACCTCACAGACAGCTCCAAATAATTCCTGTACTCTGGCCGCGTTTTCCGCTTTGCCGCCGGCAAGGCGTACAAAGAATTTCTGCATGGAGGTCCTGATATCCGCAAGTTCCAGTTTCTTGCAGTTCCATATGATCGGCACATTAACGCCCATATGCTTTGCGGCGTCAATCACATCAGCCACAACCGCGCTGGCCGTCGGAAGCTTTCCTGCTCCCCTGCCGTAAAACATTGCGTCGCCCAGAACATTGCCGCGCACAAAGATACCATTGAACACGTCATGTACGCTGGAGAGCGGATGCTCCTCCCGGATCATCATCGGCGCAACCATGGCATATACCTGGTCCCCTACCTTCTTGCTGGAGGCCAGCAGCTTAATCGAAGCGTCCAGAGCTTTGGCGTACTCAATATCTTCGTCTGTTATCTTAGTAATACCTTCTGTATATATATCTTCATAATCCACCTGCATTCCATAGGCAAGGGATGTTAATATCGCAATCTTTCTGCAGGCATCGTATCCTTCCACATCCGCTTCCGGATGACGCTCCGCATAGCCCAGATCCTGAGCCTCCTTTAATACTGTCTCAAAGCTCAGGCCCTCCCTGGTCATTTTAGTCAGGATGTAGTTTGTCGTTCCATTTAATATACCTGTAATTTCTTCAATCTCATCTGCGGTCAGAGACTGATTTAACGGCCGGATAATGGGGATACCGCCTCCTACACTGGCCTCAAAGAAGAAATTCAGTTTCTTTTCTCTTGCCAGGCCAAGCAGCTCTGCTCCATGCTTCGCGACCAGCTCTTTATTGGAAGTACATACGCTCTTTCCATTTTCCAGGGCCTTCCGGACAAACTGATACGCCGGATTTACCCCGCCCATCGTCTCAACAATAATCTGGACATCCGGGTCCTGCAAAACTTCGTCGGCATCATGCACCAGAATATCCATAACCGGGTCTCCCGGAAATTCCCTCAAATCTAATACCTTCTTTACCTCAACCGGCTGTCCAACCCGTCTGGCGATGCTGTCGTGATTGAGTTTCAAAACTTCCATAACACCGGAACCGATTGTGCCGTAACCTAATATTGCAACATTAATCATTTTATTCCTCCATTCCGGAGCATTGCGACGGGGCGAAGAGAAATTCGCGAAGGCGATTTCTCTTCTGCCATAAAAGCTATTTGTGATGCTCCGGCACAAATAGCCGTATGAAAAATAAATTAATCAAACTTATTTTTCATACTACCCCCCATATTCGTCACATCTGCACAGCAGATGAAATGTCTAAGTCTATTCTAAAGTCTGGAAAATTCAGGTATCGTTTCATCTCGGCCTTCCTTTTCACAGCCCATTAGCACTCTATTCTCTTGCCAGTATCTTTAATGAATGAATTCCTTCCAGCGCCTCGATATCCTCGATCATGTCAGTCACCTGAGCTCTGGTAGAATCCGTCTGCAAACTAACGGTGAGAGAAGCAATCCCTCCAACCGGTATACTCTGATGTATCGTCAGAATATTTGCACTGTGCTCCGCCACCTGATGCAGTATCCGGGAGAGCAGGCCCGGCTCATCATCCAGCTGCAGCATAATCGTAATTGTCTTGCCTCTTGAATCATCATGAAATGGAAAGATATCATTTTTATATTTATAGAAAGAACTTCTGCTGATGCCAACCAAATCGGTCGCCTCCTGAACGGTCAAAACCTTCTCCGCATCCAGCAGCCGCTTGGCCTCCACCACTTTCAGAAGAACTTCTGGAACTGCCTTTTTCTTAACGAGATAATACTTCTCTTCTTTGCTCATATTTCATACTCCACTATTTGTCAAACGCACTCCAACAATCTATCTGATTTCAAGTACGCCTCGGCGTACTTGCTGCGAGCCGCACGTCATGCTTTGCATGACATCATACATCTGTGCGGCTCTGCATTCCGCCGGAGGCTTTATCTTGGAAGGAGACTGGGCTCCCATAAGACGAATTTGTTATTTACTGTTATTTACTCACCACCTATGGAGGTGGGAGTCTTATCTACTTCCAAGATAAAAGGGCCGGTAAGCCGGCCATCCTCAAGCAGCGCTATTCATTTTTGTATGTTCCGGAAATACATTTGTTTTTCCTTGAAAGATATTACCACACAAAAACTCAGAATGCAAGAAAAAACAGCGAAGTATGGCAGAAAAAACACTGCCATACTTCACCACGTAACGAAGGAACATTTTCACTCGCAGCTCTTTCACTGTTCCGCAGGGACACCTTCACTGAGCTGCAGCTTTCACGATTCCTTCTTCCTTCTTCATTATTCCCTCTTCATTCTATATGTCCACTCCCAAGAACTTCTTCACCAGCAGGCCTACCACAAAGGACAGCGCCGCCACGCCCAGGCTGATGCAGGCCATCTCTGCAAACCTGCGTTTAAACGGCAGACCCTTTGCCACCGCAATATAATAGTTAAAAGCCGCTATAATAACCACAACCGTGACAAGCATTGTTCCCAGCGCAAACATCCACTGCTCCGGTGAAAAGATCAGATAGGGCAGAACCAGCAGAGTTACAGTAACCAGATAGGCTATTCCTGTATAGATGCAGGATTTAAATGCATTTTCCTCCCCATCGCTTTTGGCGGATAGAAACTCAGATGACGCCATAGAAAGCGTTGCAGATATTCCGGTAATCAGGCCGGAAAGCGCAATTATACGGGTATTCTGCAGAGCCAGGGACAGCCCGGCAAGTGTTCCGGTTAGTTCTACCAGCGCGTCATTCATTCCCAGTACCATGGAACCCACATATTGGAGCCTCTCTTCATCCAGCATGCTCATCAGCGCATCTTCATGCGCATTTTCCTGCTCCCGGATAGCTGTGCTTTCCGGTATCTCCTGTTCCAGTCTGCCGTAGACGTCCTGTGCCCCTTCCTCGCCATTTTCCATCAGCTTTATCACAAAGGTAAACCCCAGTAAAGCTGCCATAATTTTTCTCCTGAGCACTTTTCCTCTCTGCGGTTTTTTTACTTCCCCGGTGTACTTCTCCCATATTTTCGCATGCCGCTCTTCCTCCTGTGCAAGCCGCAGCAGGACTGCCTTGTTTTCCCCGTCTTTGACTCTGGACGCAATCGCCCGGTATGTAGCGGCTTCTGTCACCTCATTTTGCTGCATCCTTCTGATAATACGCAGAGATTCTTCCGAGATTTTTTCCGGATTCCCCATAGAAATACCCCCATTCTCTTCATAGATTTCTTTGGGTAATATCATACCATATTTCGACATAAGATCCCACTGATAAATATGCATTAGCCAGCTGCATCGGGCGTACCTTCCTATGGAAGGAAAAAGGCCTGCCAGGAGTTCTGATCCCGGCAGGCCGTATGAAATGTTATTCATTTTGTGCTGAATTAGTCTGTCCGGAGTTGATCCATTTTAAGTAGGCATTGATAAAAGGATCTAAATTCCCATCCAGAACAGCATTTGCATTCCCTATTTCTTCATTCGTCCGATGATCCTTCACCAGAGTATAGGGCTGCATGACATAAGAACGGATCTGGTTGCCCCAGCCGATCTCCTTCACCTCGCCGCGGATTCCTGCTTCTTTATTCAGGTTCTCCTGCTGTTTCAAAAGATACAGCTTGGCTTTTAACATCTGCATCGCCTTGTCTTTGTTCATATGCTGGGACCGCTCATTCTGACACTGCACCACAATGCCAGTCGGATAATGGGTAATACGAATCGCCGAGGAGGTCTTATTGATATGCTGACCGCCGGCTCCACTGGAACGATAGGTATCAATCCTGATATCGTCATCCTTAACCTCAATATCCAGATCTTCCTCGATATCTGGCATTACATCGCAGGATACGAAAGAAGTCTGCCGTTTTCCCTGGGCATTAAAAGGAGAAATCCTGACAAGACGGTGTACTCCGTGTTCGGATTTCAGATAACCGTAGGCATTTTCCCCATTCACCTGGAGCGTAACGGACTTAATCCCCGCTTCCTCACCATCCAGCGAATCCAGAATCTCAGTGGTATAGCCTCTTTTCTCAGCCCACCGCTGATACATCCGAAACAGCATGCCGCACCAGTCACAGCTCTCTGTTCCGCCCGCCCCTGCATGCAGGGTGAGAATAGCTCCGTCTTTATCATATGGGCCGTTTAACAGAGTTGCGAGCTTAAGGGTTTCAAGCTCCTCGATAAATGCGGTGAGGGCAGACTCCACCTCAGGAATAACAGAGGCGTCATTTTCTTCATACCCCAGCTCCAGAAGCGTCTCCACATCTTCATAAGCAGAAGTAAGCTGCTCATACTTTTCCACCACATCTTTTAAATTCTTCAGTTCCTTCATATAGTCCTGGGAGCGTACCGGATCATCCCAGAAATCCGGCGCCTCCATTATATTTGACAATTCTTCAATCTTTAACCTTTTATTAGCCAGGTCAAAGTGAATCCCCCACTTCGACTAAGGGTTTTGCATAGGTACTCAAGGTATACTTGTACTGATCTAATTCGACCACTTATTGTCACTTCCTTCCACAGCAAAATTTATATTTTTTACCGCTTCCGCAGGGACAGGGATCGTTGGGCATAATTTTCTTCCCTTCTCTGCGGACCGGGCCGCGCACATCGGTTCCGTCTTTGTTGGTTCCCGTCACTTTGGCAACCTGCTCTCTCTCTACATTCTGTTCAATCTTAACATGCATCAGCGCGTTTACCGTATCTTCGGCAATCGCCTGAGTCATCTCGTTAAACATATCAAATGCAAGGAATTTATATTCGGTAAGCGGATCTCGGTTGCCGTATGCCTGCAGACCGATTCCCTGGCGAAGCTGGTCCATATCATCGATATGATCCATCCACTTCCGGTCAATCGTCCGAAGCAGAATAACCCGCTCAACCTCACGCAGATGCTCCGCTTCCGGAAACTCTGCTTCTTTGGTCTCATACAGCTTCACGGCCTCCTCTTTCAGACGCTGGATCAGCTGATTCTTTTTTCCGTGTTTCTTTTCTTCTTCTGTCAGCTCCACCGGCTTAATCGGAATGACATTGAGGATGGTCTGGTTCAATTCATCCAGATCCCACTCTTCCACAGGCGTGTCGTCTCCAATACAGCGGTTAGCCATTTCTTCCACCGTATCGGTGATCATTTTAATGACAGAGTCTCTCATATTGTCGCCGTTTAAGACTCTTCTTCTCTCTGCATATATGATTTCTCTCTGTTCATTATTTACCCGGTCATACTCCAGCAGGTTTTTACGGACACCGAAGTTATTGCCCTCTATTCTTACCTGAGCCTTCTCAATGGCAGAAGTCAGCATATTGTGATGCAGCTCTTCTCCCTCAGGAATACCCATAGAATTAAACATGGACATAAGACGATCCGAGCCAAACAGGCGCATCAGATCATCCTCCAGGGAAATATAGAACTTGGATTCACCAGGATCTCCCTGACGGCCGGAACGTCCGCGCAGCTGGTTATCAATACGTCTGGCCTCATGGCGTTCAGAACCAATAATGCGCAGGCCTCCCACCTCAGCGACGCCTTCGCCAAGCTTAATATCCGTACCACGGCCTGCCATGTTGGTTGCAATCGTAACCGAACCCATCTGACCGGCGTCTGCTACAATCTCCGCCTCCAGTTCATGGAATTTGGCATTGAGCACTTTATGAGGGATTCCCTTCTTCCGGAGCATATCGCTCAGTTCCTCGGAAGCCTCGATGGTAATCGTACCAACCAGTACCGGCTGGCCTTTCTTGTGCGCTTCCATAACCGCGTCTACAATGGCGCTTAGCTTTTCTTTCTTTGTCTTAAAGACAGAGTCTTCATGATCCACACGGACAACCGGTACATTGGTAGGTACCTCGATTACGTCCATGCCGTAGATCTCTCTGAACTCCTTTTCCTCAGTGAGGGCCGTACCGGTCATACCGCATTTCTTATCGTACTTATTAAAGAAGTTCTGGAACGTGATCGTCGCCAGAGTCTTGCTCTCTCTCTTTACCTTAACGTGTTCTTTGGCCTCGATTGCCTGATGGAGTCCGTCGGAATAGCGGCGGCCAGGCATAATACGGCCGGTAAATTCATCTACGATCAGAACCTGATCATCTTTTACCACATAATCTTTATCCCGGAACATCAGGTTGTGTGCGCGAAGCGCCAGAATGATATTGTGCTGGATTTCCAGATTCTCCGGGTCCGCCAGATTCTCAATACGAAAGAACTGCTCTACCTTCCGGACGCCGTCTGCCGTCAGGTTCACATTTTTGTCTTTCTCATTCACAACGAAATCGCCCGTTTCCTGAGAATCTTCCTTCATGATAATATCCATCTTGGAAAGTTCCTTCTCAGTACCGCGCACCAGCTGTCTGGCCAGAATATCACAGGCCTCATACAACTTGGTGGACTTTCCGCTCTGACCGGATATAATCAGAGGCGTTCTGGCCTCATCAATTAAAATAGAGTCGACCTCATCAATAATCGCATAGTGAAGATCCCGCATAACCAGCTGTTCCTTATAAATTACCATGTTATCTCTCAGGTAATCAAATCCCAGCTCGTTGTTGGTTGCATACGTAACGTCACAGGCATATGCCTCTCTTCTCTCGTCATTGTTCATGGCATTTAAGATAACGCCTACCTTCATGCCCAGAAACTCATGAATCTGTCCCATCCATTCCGCATCACGCTTTGCCAGATAATCATTTACCGTTACAATATGGACTCCCTTCCCTTCCAGCGCATTTAAGTAGGTCGGCAGGGTTGCCACCAGGGTCTTTCCTTCACCGGTCCGCATCTCTGTAATTCTGCCCTGGTGCAGGATAATTCCGCCCAGCAGCTGCACACGGTAATGGCGCATGCCCAGTGTACGCTTGGATGCTTCCCTCACGGTTGCAAAGGCTTCTACAAGCAGATCGTCTAATGTTTCTCCATTCTTCAGTCTATTTTTAAACTCAATCGTTTTGCCGCGCAGTTCTTCATCGGATAATTTCTCATATTCCGGCTCCAGTGCCTCAATTTTATCCACAAGAGGCATAATCAGCTTTAATTCTCTCTCGCTGTGCGTGCCAAATATTTTACTAAAAAAACCCATGATTTTTCTCCTATATTTCTCCTAACTGGTTTTTTTGCGTAGGTTCACAGGACTTATTGTATCATTTCTCATATGAGTAAGCAACGTTTTTTTGCCGCTTACAGCCCGCCGCAGGCTTTGGTACCTGCAATACAAGCTTCTCCCATTTGCCCGATTTTATGTTTTACAGTACGAAAAAAGAGGCACGCCTGCAAAGCAGCCGTGCCCCCTGTTATATACTGCCGACCGGCTTTTCTTCCTCTCAGATCGCCATCGGCACTCTTTCCTATACTCTCTAGAACTCCGATTCAATCAAACCGAACGTTCCGTCTTTCCTCTTATAAACCACACTGACCTCATCCGTCTCCGCATTTCTGAACACGTAGAAACTGTGTCCCAGCATGTCCATCTGCACACAGGCTTCCTCCGGGTCCATGGGTTTTACCGCGAATCGTTTGGTTCTGGTAATCCGAATCTCATCATCTGCATCATACTCTTCATCCACAAATGCCTGACTGAAGCTCAGGGCAGAACGCTTCCTCTCCACCAGTTTATTCTTATATTTCTTAATCTGACGTTCAATTATTTCTTCTACCAAATCAATTGTAACATACATATCATCGCTGGCCTGCTCGGCCCTGACAATGTTCCCCTTCATGGGAATCGTTACTTCAACCTTCTGTCTTCCCTTCTCAACAGACATGGTAACGATACACTCCGTTTCAGCTGTAAAGTACTTCTCCAGCTTACCCAGCTTGTTCTGTATCGCGTCCTTCAGGCCTTCTGTAATCTCCAGATTCTTACCACTGATAATAAAACGCATACTCGTCAACTCCTTTACGGGTTATTCTGCGTCCGCAGCACAAGCCGCCCGCAGCAAGCAGGATATGGAACACGGTTGTCACCGGGCCAAATCCATCCTGTCCGGTGTCTCCTGCTTATATAAAATAGTATACCATACATTTGTTATTATTCAATAACAGCACTTGTTTTTTTATACTATTTCCTGTCCATTCCCTATTTTGCTGTTTTCCAAGATAATTCACCCATATTATCTGATATAACTCAATATTATTTGACAACTTAAGAATCCATTTTAAAGTTAAATTTCAACAGAAACACAGGAAATTCTATCATTTATTACAAAACGAACATTCGCTTTGGTCGATTTTATTCGCCCTGTTTCGACTTTATTTTTTGTGGATAATGTGGACAACTCCGTGCATAACTCATTTTCGCTATAAAATCAGTCTTTGAAAATGTGGATAACTTTTCATCCTTTAAACTAAGAATGGTTACCAATTCTACTTTTTATGTCGATTTTGTGTAAAATATACAAGCAAATTTTTGTCAACTGTTTTTGCCAATTTTACTAAAGATTAACACCTTCTTAAATATTCTGAAAAATGTTATCATTTCTTATTACAGCTTTATCTTTACCCTTTGAAGCCAAAAAGGATGTACAGCACACCGTGCCGTACATCCTTAACTATTCTATATTACTCTTCTTGCCCATGCAGGGGTTCTGTAGTACATATTGGAAATCTTAATACCGCTTCGCGGAGAACTTGCATGTACTACCTGTCCGCCTCCGATATAGATTGCCACATGATTGATCCTTCCATTGCTGGAGTAGAATACCAGATCTCCAGGCGCCAGGCTGTTCAGGCTGACACTGCTGCCCGACTGCGACTGAGAACCAGATGTTCTCGGAAGGCCAATTCCAAAATTACTGAATACAGACTGTACAAAACCGGAGCAGTCCGCGCCATTTGTAAGGCTTGTCCCGCCGTACACATAAGCATTCCCGACAAACTTCTGGGCAAAAGCTGCTATCTTCGCACCAAGCGCTGATCCATTGCTGGAGGTATTGCCGGAGTTAGAAGCTGGTTTCGTCGGTGTAGTATCGCTGCTGCCAGAATTATTCTTAGCTGAATTTCCGCTGGAAGATGGCTTCTTGGAGGAAGTGGATGTTGTCTTCTGGCTGGACTGCTGTTTCTGTCTGGCCTCTTCTTCTTTCCTCTTCTTTTCTTCTTCCTGCTGTTTTCTGAGGGCCTCTTCCGCTTCCTTTTCCTGCTGAAGCTTCTTCTGCTCCTCCTCAATTGAAATTGCTTCCTCAAATTCTACGTCAATATCCACATATTCTTTGGAAACATATCCTTCGGTCGTTTCGTCAACTTTGATCTTAACCCAATCTTTATATTCCTTTACAACCTCATACTCTTCATCCAGAGGGATCAGGGTAAGTATCGTGGAGTCTGTACTCTTCTTCTCCCTTACCTTCAATGTTGTAGTATTGACGGTTGCAATCTTCGTACCATATTTATCTACCAGCTCTTCGGCATCGAAACCAATCGCCAGGTACTCAGAATTAATGTAACCCGTTACAGAACCGGATTTAATCTTAACCCATTCGTCCTTCCACTCCAGTATTTCAGCCGCACAGCCCTTATACAGTTTTCCTAAAATCTTAGAATCTGTATCCGGTTTTTTACGGATGTTAACGTAACTGGATGCTGTGGAGATACCGATATTCTCATATTCAGAAACCGGTTCCTTGGCCGGCTCTTCTTCCGGAGCATCTGCCTCCGGCTCTTCCGGTGCAGGTTCGCCGGCTGCTGGTTCATCCCCCGCCTGCTTTGCCGCGGGATCTGCTCCGTCCGTGGTGCCGGAATCCGGCTCAGTTCCTTCATCAACTGGTTCTATATTATCATTCAGGGACAGACCCGCTACGGAAACACCGCTTACGCTTCTTGGTCCGGAAGCCGCCGCGGAGATTCCCATCTCCTGTAAAATGTCTGTCGTGTGTGTGTCATTCTCAGCGAACCTCTCCAGGGATACGGATAACCCGGCAAGAGAAGTTTCCCCACATAGAGTTGCAGAAGATACGGAAGGTGCACATACCGCTCCCACCAGGACAGCAGAAACCGCCACATGCAGGAAAGTCTTCGTCATTTTGGTATTCATAGAACGCCTCCATCTATGTAAATGTTACAAATGTATTAACGATTACTTCATAAGTATAACAACTTATCCACTCTATGTCAATAGGAGAAAAATATACCAGAAATAATAAAACCGCCGATTTTCCTTGTAAATCAGCGGTTTTAAAGGATTTTTCCTATTCTAATTCATTCAAAAAATGTTCTACAGCTGTAATTGCATTTGCTCCATCCGCAGCAGCGGTTACAATCTGCTTTAACGGCTTCGTACGGATATCTCCCGCCACAAAAATGCCTTTTGTACTGGTTTCACAGCTTTCATCCGCGATAATATACCCGGATTGATCTGTTTTCACCCACTCCTTATACAAATCGGAACTGGGGGCTGTTCCCACCGCAATAAAGACTCCGGCTGCCGCAAGCTCTCTCTGTTCACCGGTTTTTATGTTTTTCACAACTAAGCCCGTAACTGCTTCGTCGCCCGTTATCTCCTCCACGACCGTATCCCAGAGAATTTCCACATTCTCCTGCTTCACGAGCTTGGAGCTGAGGCTCTTCGCAGCGCGGAATTCATCTCTCCGGTGAATCACATAGACCTTCTCGCATAATCTGGACAGAAATATGGCATCCTCCACCGCTACATCTCCGCCGCCGACCACAGCCGTCGTTTTACCTTTAAAGAAAGCGCCGTCACAGGTTGCACAGTAGGACACACCCTTGCCGGACAGTTCCTCTTCGCCCTTGACTCCCAGTTTCCGGTTCTTTGCCCCTGTGGCAATGATAACCGCTTTGCTCTCATAGACTTCTCCATTGTTCAGAACGATCTTCTTCGTTCCATCCTTCTCTACGGAAAAACTGGAGACATCACCCTCCACAAACTTTGTTCCCAGCTTATCGCAGTGTTCCCGGAACTTCATTGCCAGGTCGAAACCTCCGATTCCGGGAATTCCAGGATAATTATCCACTTCATACGTATTGATAATCTGACCGCCGCTGAAAGGATTTTTTTCCACTATGACCGTATTTATCTCAGCTCTGGCCGCATAGATTCCCGCGGTCAGTCCGGCCGGTCCGGACCCTACAATAATCAAATCATATAACATAATTTCCTCCATTCCGAAACGCAAACGCATCTTTTTATAAGTATAGCCCTATCTGGGAGAGAATAATCCAAACCGTACAGATGATGATACCCAGGGCCAGCGGCGCAGAGATCAGCTTCTTATCTTCCTGCTCCTTCACACGGCGTAGGGCATTAGAATTCTCTCTATTATAATAAGAAGCAAACATATCATCCCCGTTTGCAGTACCATACTGCGTCAGGCCATCTGCCTCCCAGGTCGTCGCCGGTTCCTGCTGCGGGTGGAATATAGAGTCAAGCTGTGCGCTTCTCCCCGCATTCCTCGCGATTACTTTCAGCACCTTCACCGCCAGGAAGCCGCATACCAGCGCAACCACTCCATAGTAGCCAATCAGCGGGAGCATATCTTCCGTCCCATAAGCAGCATCTGCCGCAGAAGTATCCATCCCCATCTCATTTATAAAACTACTAAGCTTCACCAGCAAAATGCTCAGCATAACAGATGAACCATTAATAAGAAAATGGGCAATCATCGAAGAAAAGAGGGAGCCTGTTGCTTCAATTAATATGCAGAAAACAAATCCCAGCAGGAAGGCATAAGAAAACTGGTTCAGATTCAGATGCAGCAGTCCAAACACCAGACCGCTCATCAGCGCTCCCTTTAAAATCCCCGCATGGCGGTATCCTCCATTATAAAGGACCCCTCTGAAAATAACTTCCTCCACGATAGCCGGAATCAGTGCAATCACAAGCACACTGATAATTGCGGAATTACCTCCTACAATATCTGTAACCGTCCCGCCGATCACATTTTTTGTAAACAGCAGGGAAACCATATTTACAAACGTCATGATGGGCGAAATTAATATGGTAAATCCAATGATCAGCATAATATTGGAAAAACTGATCTTGTTCAGACGCATCACCTGCTTCACAGGGAGGTTCTGTTTTGCCAAATAAATACAGGAAGGAAGCAGTAAAACTGCCTGGTTAACCGACAGCAGCACCGCCTCATTTGTCACATGAAGGTATTTCTCCACTGCCCGTATAACAAAACTGGCCCCAAAAGAGGCCAGTACGGTAAACAAATAGACGAAATTTACCTGTTTGATTCTGCTCATTCCATCACCGCAACCGCTTCAATCTCAATTAATACGTCCTTGGGCAGTCTGGCTACCTCCACGCAGGATCTGGAAGGATAGTTATCCGTAAAATATTTGGCATATACCTCATTGATCTTGGCAAAATCATTCATGTCTTTAATAAATACTGTGGTCTTAACAACATTCTCCAGTTTAGAGCCTGCTTCTTCAATCAAAATCTTCAAATTGCTGAGAGCCTGCTCTGCCTGAACCGTTACCCCTCCCTCAGGGATCTGGCCGTTTGCCGGATCTACCGGGATCATACCTGATGTATAAAGCATCCCGTTTACGATAGTTGCCTGTGAATAAGGTCCAATTGCAGCTGGTGCCTTTGGTGTACTTACAATTTTTTTCATATTTTCCTCCTATGTCTATAGCAATAAACAAAACAGTCCCATGCCATGAAATACAATTTGTAAATATTATATACCATTCCTTCCCATCTGAAAAGGGGTAAGTGTTTCTTCGGACGCCTCCCGCAGGCAGCTTGCTGCGTCAGGCTGAAATCCCTTGTAGTTTTTCCCCAAAACAGGTATACTGCTAATAGAAAAATCAGGAAAAAGGATTGAGTAGAAATGTATAGTATAAATTGTCGTGTACGTTATAGTGAGATTGATGAAAATAAACGCCTGGATCTGGGATCTGTTATTAATTATTTTCAGGACTGTTCCACCTTTCAGTCCGAGGATCTGGGGATTGGCTTGAACTGGCTGTCCTCCAGACATCTGGCCTGGCTGTTAAGTTCCTGGCAGATCGTCGTAAACCGTTTCCCCGGATTGGGAGAAGAGATCACTGTTTCCACCTGGGCCAACGATTTTAAAAGTCTGTATGGGACCAGAAACTTTATGCTGAAGGACAAGGATGGCAATGTATGTGCCTATGCGAATTCCTACTGGATTTACATGGATATGGAGAAACTGCGGCCGGTTCGTATCCCAGCCGAGATTGAGGCGCTTTATCAGCCGGAACCCCGTCTGGATATGGACTATGCCTCCAGAAAAATCACCCTGCCGGATACAGAGCCTGTGATTCAGTCTTCTTTCCCGGTTTCCCATGCCAATATTGATACGAATCATCATGTAAACAACGGGCAGTATATTAAAATGGCGGAAGGTTATCTTCCAAAAGACTTTTCTCTGCGCCAGATGCGGGCAGAATATAAAATGAGTGCGGTGCTGAATGATATTATCGTACCCTATACTTATGAAACTGACAAAGCGTTTTATGTATCGCTGGCCAATGAACAGGGCAAACCTTTTACTGTAGTGGAATTTACACGAAACGGAAATGGAGAATAAAATGTTTGAATTAGGAATCACACAGACACTGGCTGTAGATAAGTTTACTCCCCAGGGAGCCTACTTAAAAGAATCCGAAACCGCTTCGGAGGAACGGGTTCTGCTGCCGGCAAAGCAACTGCCGCAGGACTGTAAGGCAGGAGATCTGATCTCCGTCTTTCTTTATAAAGATTCTGAGGACAGGCTGATTGCCACCACAGCGGTCCCCCCTCTGGAACTTGGACAGACCGCGCTGCTGAAGGTTACGGATGTGACTAAGATCGGGGCTTTTCTGGACTGGGGTCTGGCAAAGGATCTGTTTCTGCCTTTTAAAGAACAATCCTACCGGGTATCGGCAGGCGATGAGGTGCTGGTAAGCCTCTATATTGATAAAAGCAGCCGGCTCTGCGCCACAATGAATGTATATGAGGCGCTCAGAACCGATGCTCCCTATCAGACCGGCGATCAGGTTACGGGGCTGGTCTACGCAGTGATCGACGCATTCGGCGCCTATGTTGCGGTGGACAATCGCTATTCCGCCCTGATCCCGAAGAAAGAATTATTCACCAGGCTGATACCGGGCACAAAGATTCAGGCCAGAGTCACAAAGGTGCTGGAGGACGGCCGTTTGAACTTAAGTCTCCGGGAGAAGGCCTACCTTCAGCTGGATACCGATGCAGAGCTGGTCTATCAAAAACTGGTTGAGGCCGGCGGCTCCCTTCCATTTCACGATAAATCGGATGCCGGAGAAATCAAAGACTATTTCCACCTGAGCAAAAATGCCTTCAAGCGTGCGCTCGGTCATCTGATGAAAGAGGGACGGATTCTCCTGGATGATACCCACTTTGAATGTAAAAAATAACAGGAAAAGCAGCTGTCAGAATGGCAGCTGCTTTTTTGCACCGCCCGCAGCGCGGTCAGATCTCTATATTATTCTGTTACGGACTTCTCCAGCAGAGCCCGCAGCGCCCGCTCAAATCTTCGGTCATCCTCTTCGGTCCGTTTCGCCGGTCCTCTGCCCCGATTTTTTCCGCTTCGTCTGGCCTTGCCCGAGAGATGACGTTCCAGCAGCAGCTGGTCTATCGTCCCATCTGTGTATATCATACCATTCTGATGAACCGCAGAGCATTTCTTGCCAAGGGCCATTGCCGCAAGCCCATAGTCCTGTGTAATCACAATATCACCCGCCGCGGCGTTTTGAAGCAGAGCAAAATCAACGGAGTCTCTCCCCCGCTCCACTGTGATCACCTCGCCATAGTCGGTCTGAATTTCATGGCTGGTATCACAGAATATTACAATCTTGATACTTTTTTCTTTGGCCGCTCTCACCGCAATCCGCACCACCGGGCATCCATCCGCATCCACCAGTATTCTCATAGGCTGACTTACCTACAGTTCCGGTCCGCCGATCATGTCGGCAGGAGCCAGATACTTCATAACCGTCTTTTTCGCAAGCTCCGGTTCATCCGTGATCAGACCGTCCACACCCAGCTCCAGCATCCTCATCATGGCTTCCTCATTATTTACCTCCCACACATTGATGGGCACTTCATGCTTTCTGCAGTTCTTTATAACCCGCTCCACCATATAGGTACTCTCCGGATGAAGATAATCCACTCCGCAGGCTTTTACATATTCCCCCACATTCACCAGCGGTTTCTTACACAGAATTCCCATCGGCACCTCCGGCAGCAGTTTCTTGAGCCGGGACAGGGAGACGTGATTAAAGGAAGAGAAGATAACCTTTTTCGTCAATCCAAACCGTTTCACCATACCGGCAGCCAGTTCCTCCAGGCCGCCATAGTAGGTTTTGTTATTTTTTAATTCTATATTGGTATAAATATTTTTATCTTTCGCCCACATCAGATATTCGCTCAGTGTGGGAATACCCGCATAATCCACACCGGTAAAGTTTGCCGCTGCGTTCAAATCTTTCAGCTCTGCCAGAGTGTGGGTGTTAATGGTACCTGTTCCGTCTGTTGTCCGGTCCAGGGATTCGTCATGAATGATAACCAGTTCTCCGTCCTTGGTCACATGGACGTCCAGCTCGATCCCGTCCGCTCCGGCCTCCAGTGCCTTTTCGAACGCAAGCATCGTGTTCTCCGGATATTTTGCCGAATACCCTCTGTGTGCCATAACTGTGATTGCTCTTTTCTTTGCCATAACCATTCCCTCTCCATCATATTCCGCTGCCGATACATAAACTGACATAATAGACATGAGCAACTCCGGCCTGCCGGAGTACTCTGGTACAGGCTTCGATTGTACTGCCTGTCGTATAGATATCATCCACCAGTATCACCCGTTTCAGATCCTTAAATCTCTTTTGTTTATCTCCATCCACAGCAAAAGCCTGCAGCAGGTTCCTCAGCCTTTCCCTGTCATTAAGCCCCTTCTGGGGTTCTGTCTTCTTCTGCCTGTACAGATAGTCACTGACCACAGGAATATCTAATCGCTTCCCCAGGGCGTCGGCCAGTAATCCGGCCTGATTATATCCGCGGCTCTTAAGTCTGGACGTATGAACCGGCACCGGAATAAAGGCCTGTGCGCCGGTCTTTCGAAGCTGCGGTCCAAACTGTCTTACCAGCTCATCGGCAAAGAACTCCGCAAATTCCTGCTTCCCCCTGTATTTGAATGCAGCGATTGCCTCTCTCGCAGTACAGTCATAGCGCCAAAGTGCAAATCCCCGCTCATAAGAGTGTCCTTTTCTCAGACAGTCATAGCAGTATTCCTGCTCCTGTCTTTCCAGCGGCTTGCCGCATTTGCAACAGCTGGGTTCGCCTACGGGAATAAGCCGTCCCTGACATTCCGTATGTATCCTGCCCTCCATAACCGGAACAATTTCACCGCATACCGGGCAGATTCTCGGATAGATCCAATTTATTATACTTAAATTCCGAAGCCTGTCAACCAAAGAAATCTTTATGGAATCCCCCGGAATCCGTAATACTTCATTATTTTGTCTTATATTGAACGTCTGCACCTCCCTGTTAAGGCTGTTTAAACAGCGGCACCGGATAAATCCCTTCCTGTGAAAGCCGCAGGAACTCCTGCGCCACATAGTCTTTATCCTCACGATACGTTACGCCAAACCACTGATCCTTCGACCGGAGTACCTCTACTCTGGCAGTTCCGGCTTTAATTAATTTATCAATCAAAGTCGGGAGCAGATATTCAGACTTCATAGCCCTGCCCTCCGGACCCATCAGGAATATCTTGAATTCCCGATCCAGCTCATCGAAAAAATCAGGGGTAAAGCCCCACATATTCATGGATACAGGCTGGTTAAGGGGCAGCGTGATCCGGGATACGCCTCCGTCCCTCGTTCCCGTCACCTGGCCGTTTTCCTCTTTTAATTCAAATGTCTCCACCACGTCGATAAGTTCATTCTGATCATTTACTTCACAGACACCTCTTGTCACAGTACCATTTTCGCTCAGAGTATTCCCCAGTTCAAATCCCACCATGCAGAAATTATATTTTTTATCTCCGGGTTCTGCGCGCATCAGAAACTCATGCGCCGTCTCAAATGCTTCCCTCCCGTAATAATCATCAGCATTGATAACCAGAAACGGGGTATTAACCGCCCCCCGGCAGCTAAGTACCGCCTGACCGGTTCCCCAGGGTTTCGTTCTCCCATCCGGGCACCGGTATCCTGCCGGCAGATCGTCAAGCTCCTGGAATACATACTCCACATCTGCGTACTGGGAAAGTCTGTCCCCTACAATTTCCCTGAAGTCTTTTTCCAGGTCTTTTCTTATTATAAATACCACTTTATCAAAACCGGCGCGGACAGCATCATATACCGAATAGTCCATAATGATTTCTCCGCCCGGTCCCACCGGCGTCAACTGCTTGATACCGCCGAAACGGCTTCCCAATCCCGCTGCCATAATCACTAATGTTGTCTTCATCATCCTGTTTTCCTTTCCTGCTAAAAGTTTTCCTTTTTCAGTTCCCGAATTCTAACATCCAGCCCGGAATAGCGGCTCTGGTCTCCTGCGTTGTGAATCATATCCAGCACTTTCTGCCGGCTTCCCACAATCGTCACACATTTCTTTGCCCGGGTCACCGCTGTATACAGCAGATTCCTGTAAAACAGCATGCGCGGACCGGTCAGGATAGGAATCACCACCGCGGGATACTCGCTGCCCTGCGCCTTGTGTATGGTGATAGCGTAGGCCAGCTCCAGTTCGTCTGCGCCGGCATAAGGATAATCTACCAGCTTTCCATCATCAAATTCTACCGTGATGCTTTCAGCAAATGTATTGATCTCCTTTACAATTCCCATATCTCCGTTGAAAATACCGGTTCCGGTGTCCACCGGTATGCCGAATGTACTTCTGACTTCCCATTCCAGCTGATAATTATTCTTGGTCTGCATTACCTTATCCCCCTCCCGGAGAATCATTTCCCCGAACAGGGCTTCCTTTTTATCCGTTGACGGAGGATTCAGGTAGTACTGCAGTACTTTATTTAAGGATTCTACGCCCAGTTCTCCCTTACGCATAGGGGTGAGAACCTGAATATCCTTCTGGTTCGCATCCACATATTTGGGCATCTTTTTCGTCACCAGCGTCACAATCACACCCAGTATATTGCGCACATTATCTCTTTGCAGCAGGAAGAAATCCCTGCTTTGATTATCCAGAGAAATCTCTTCCCCCCGATTAATCTTATGCGCATTGACGATAATATCACTCTGTGCAGACTGGCGGAATATTTTATTCAGCTTAACCACCGGAAATGCCTCAGAAGAAATAATATCCCCCAGCACACTGCCCGGCCCCACAGAGGGCAGCTGATTCACATCACCCACCAGGATCAGCCGGGTTCCCACGCTCACGGCCCGCAGCATGGAATGCATCAGGACAATATCTACCATGGACATCTCATCTACAATAATAACGTCGGCCTCCAGTGGATTTTCTTCATTTCTCTCGAAATGAAGTTTGCTTTCTTCCTCCATCACCGCGCCATTCAGTTCCAGAAGGCGGTGTATGGTCTGGGCTTCACAGCCGGTGGTTTCCGACATACGCTTAGCCGCTCTTCCGGTAGGAGCCGCCAGTAAAATATCCATTCCCTCCCGTTCAAAGAACCGGATGAGAGTATTGATCAAAGTTGTCTTTCCTGTACCCGGGCCGCCGGTTACTACCAAAAGGCCGTTTCTTACCGCCTCTCTCACGGCCTCACGCTGCATTTCATCCAGCACCAGACTGGCCGCATCCTCCACCTGTTTCAGCCGCCGCTCAATCTGATTATCTGTTACCTCATAGTGAATACTTAAATCCAGCAGCATTCTGGCCACATTTAATTCCATATAATAAAAATGACTGGAATAAATTATTTTCTTTCCATCTAGTTCCTTTATTACAATACGCCGGTCAACCGCCATATCCATGATCTGCTTTTCGATCGGTTCCCCAGTCAGCCCCAGCATAAGAGCCGTCTTGCCGACCAGCTCTTCCTCCGGCAGATACACATTGCCGTTGGAATTTTCCTGAGTGAGAGTATACAGAAGCCCTGCCTGGATGCGAAAGGCGGCATCCTGGCCAATCCCCACCCTTGCGGCAATTTCATCGGCGATCTTAAAGCCCACGCCAGTGATATCCTCCGCAAGCCGATAGGGATTTTCCCGAATCACCTCATACATTTTCTCTTTGTATTTCTCATATATCTTCACCGCAAGCCGGTTGGATATCCCGTACTCCTGCAAAAACAGCATGGCGTTGCGCATCTCCCGCTTTTCTTCAAACTGCAGGCCGATCTCTCTGGCCATACGCTCGCTGATGCCCTTGACTTCTGCAAGTCTCTCCGGCTCCTCTTCTATCACACGGAATGTATCATCCTTGAATTTTCTGATAATCCGTGAGGAGAGCGCCGCCCCGATTCCCTTAATCGCACCGGAGCCCAGATAACGCTCCATTGCCGCCATATCCTCCGGCTCCTTGATCTGGTGCTGTTCCACCTTGATCTGTTCCCCATACAGAGGATGCAGGGAAGTGGTTCCCTCTACTTCCAGATAAGTTCCTTCCTCCATCACTGGAAAAACGCCTACACAGGTAATCTCATCTTCCTCTGTGGAAAGACTGAGCACCGTATAGCCGTTCTCGCTGTTCCGATATACTATTTTTTCTACGTACCCTTCCCATTTATCTGCCATAACCGCTCCCGTACCGTATAAAATTCAAGTACGCCTCGGCGTACTTGCTGCAATCCGCCGGAGGCTTTATCTTGGAAGGAGACTGGGCTCCCACCATGACGAATTTATTATTTACTCATCACCTATTGAGGTGGCAGTCTTATCTACTTCCATGATAAAACGGTAAAACGAAAATTACCTGATCAAACAACGAAGAATGAACAATCTGGACATTACCCCAAATTATCCATTCTTCCGGTATTCGCATCTTTATAGGTCAGTCTTTTCTTCCGCCCAGAAATTCCACAAATTTGCCTGTGCCGATCGCTACGGCAGTCATCGGATCTTCTGCAGTCATTGTAGTAATTCCCGTCTTTTCCTCAATCAGACTGTCCAGGCCGTACAGGAGAGCTCCGCCGCCGGTCAGAACAATCCCTCTGTCCGCAATATCCGCAGCCAGTTCAGGCGGTGTTTTTTCCAGTACTGCGTGAACCGCTTCCACAATCTGCGAGGTAGTTTCCTTTAACGCTTCCAGCGTCTCATCCGATGTAACCGTTACCGTCTTGGGAAGTCCTGTTACCAGGTTACGCCCGCGGACGTCAATCGTGCCGACTTCCGGTCTCGCATAAGCACTGCCTATCTTGATTTTAATCTCTTCCGCGGTTCTCTCGCCGATTAAAAGACTGTGTTTCTTCCGCATATAGCGTACGATCGCCTCGTCAAAATCATCTCCTGCGACCTTAACGGAAGTGCTGACAACCGTCCCTCCCAGAGAGATTACGGCAATATCAGAAGTACCGCCTCCGATGTCTACGATCATATTGCCGCAGGGTCTGGAAATATCAATACCCGCTCCGATCGCCGCAGCAATGGGCTCCTCTATAATAGCAACCTCTCTGGCGCCTGCCTGATAAGTCGCATCCTCAACTGCTTTTTTCTCTACCTCAGTTACTCCGCTGGGGACACAAACAGCAACTCGGGGTTTCCGGAATGTTTTCTTTCCAACAGCCTTCTGTATAAAATATTTCAACATCTTCTCTGTAACGGTGTAATCGGAAATAACGCCCTGTCTCAGCGGACGGACTGCCACAATATTGCCCGGAGTCCTGCCCAGCATCAGCCTGGCCTCTTCTCCTATTTCCTTAATTTTATTCGTATCTCTGTCAATTGCAACGACAGAGGGCTCTTTTAAAATTACACCTTTGCCCCTTACATACACCAGGATGTTGGCTGTCCCCAAATCAATTCCAATATCACTACCTGACATAGTAGTTTCTCCTTTCCTTCTGTTCATGTCTGCCCTATACTCTCCTTCAATATATCTTTATCGGTATCACAGTACTTTATCCGGCAGTTTTCCAATATACCGGCATATTTCAGACAAAGTCCGCCATTTTGAGCTATCCAGTCCATTGATTATATTATAGTTTGGGAAAAATTTCAAGGTATTTCCCCGGTAAAATACCGCCTTGTGCCTTCTGCATACAAAGGGTACATCCGGCGAAGCATCTTTATGATATAGGGAATGCCGTTTCCTATATCAGGACGAATATTTAAAACTCGGCCTTCTCAACCTCTTCAAAGGTGGGAATCGAACTTGCCGCCCCTTCCCTGGTAACTGCGATTGCGGAGGCCTTACAGCTTCTTCTCAGAGCGGTAGGCACATCCTCACCCTTTAAGACGGCTCCCAGAAAATAACCGGTAAAGGTATCGCCTGCCGCGGTGGTATCCACTGCCTTAACGAGGAAACTGCTCTGTTCATAATATCCGTCTTTATCCTTATAAACCACGCCGTCCTTGCCCAGTGTTAACACAATGCGTGCCGCCGGGTACATCGCCAGAACTGCATCCAGAATTTCCGCCGGCTCTGTTTTGCCGGTTATCTGTCCGCCTTCGATCTCATTCATAAGGAAATAGGTCACCTTAGACAGATCACAGGCCTCCATAGCACTGTTATAGGGCGAAGGATTTAAGGCAATCACAAGTCCTTTTTCATAGGCCCTGTCAATAATGTAATCCATCAGGTTCACCTCATTCTGCAGAAGAATCAGGTCTCCCTCCTCAAACCGTCCAATCACCTGGTCAATATAGTCTTTGGTCAGGCTTGTATTGCTGCCGCCGAACAGTATAATACAGTTCTGCCCGTTTTTATCCACCTGAATAACAGAATGTCCCTGCCGAACCGCTGCCGTCTGAATCAGGCTGGTATCCACGCCATTTTCCGTAAATACGCTTAACAGCGGACCGCCGTCCTCGCCCATAATGCAGGCATGATAAACCTCCGCTCCGGCCCTGGCCAGTGAAATCGACTGGTTCAGTCCCTTGCCGCCAGGAAATACTTCCACCTGCAGGGAGGAAAGTGTCTCCCCCGGCTGTACCATATGGTCAACAGAATATACATTATCAAAGTTGACAGATCCCAGATTTAAAATTTTCATTATGCATTGACTCCCTTCTTATTATTTCAGTAAATCCACATCATATTCCAAAAGTTTCCGATATATTTTTGAAACCGGAAGCCCTACCACATTGTAATAGTCCCCCTCTATCTCGTCCACGAATATGCCGAAACGGCCCTGAATGGCATACGCCCCTGCCTTATCCATAGGCTCCCCTGTTTCCACATACGCTCTGATCTGACTCTCACTCACCGGCCCGACCTTCACCCTGGATGCCTCATAGAAGCTTATAATCTGTTCCTCGCCTGCTCTTCGCAGTACGACGGCAACTCCGGTGTAGACCTGGTGTTCCCTTCCCTGCAGACTTTCTAACATCCTGACTGCATCTTCCTGATCCACCGGTTTTCCAAGTATTTTTCCGTCCAGAGCCACGACCGTATCGGCTCCCAGCACAATCACATCCCCGGATGTTTTCTCTGCAATATCTTCCGCCTTCTGCAAAGCCAGCCGTCTCACTGCCTCGCAGGGCTCTTTTTCTGTTATTACTTCCTCCCGCGTGCTGGGCATTATCTCAAATGCAATCCCCATCCGCTCCAAGATCTCTCTTCTTCTGGGGGAAGCTGACGCCAGTATAATCCGTCTCATAGTAATCTCCATTTGCTCAGGTCTCTTTCAGATCCTTTCTCCAGCTTCTTCGAAGCAGCTCCGGCCTGCGTTCCAGATGTGCATAGTCGTTCAGCCGTTCCAGATAAAATACCTGATTCTCTTCATTGTAGCGCAGTTCTGTAATTCCAGTATTCTCCATATTCCTGCAGAATAACAGCTTGCGGTCTTCGTCTCCGAAAAAAATCCCGGCCAATACCGCCCGGATAGCACCGCCATGGGTAGCCACAGCTACATTTTGAAAGCCGCTTCGGGCGATCTCCAGCAGCACCGGATAGAAACGGTCAAATACATCCTGTCCGCTTTCGCCTCCCGGATAGGGGACATCCCGGAACAGTTCTCTCTCTTCCAGAAAGCCGCCGTACTTCTCCTGCTGTTCTTCGATCGTCAGCCCTTCCATATCGCCGCAGTAGTATTCTCTTATATCATGACGAATTTCAAAAGGAAGGTTCCTGCCGTAAACGGCCTCCAGTTCTCCTTTTATCAGCTCGGCAGTCTCCACGGCCCGCAGCATATCGCTTGTATAAATGCAGTCGATATCGTAAGCGGCCAGCCTTCTCCCAGCCAGTTTGGCCTGCTCCCTTCCCTCAGCGGAAAGAGAAACATCCACATTGCATAATGTCGATGACTGTCTGCCATGCCGCACCAGATATATGTTCATATCTTTGATCCTTTCTCCATCATTGTACGGGCAGTTCGATTCTGCCACTCCCGGCTTGTATTCCGGTATTAAAGAAATGCGGCCAGCAGTTCGGCCACTGCTTTATCCCCATCCACTTCTATGCAGAATTCCACAAACTCCGCCTTAAAGGTATGCTCCCTCCGGTCAGTGACAATCATGCCTCTGCACAGGCCGTCCGTACACTCCACTCTTGCCTTCCACTTCCGTGTCGTCACAAGCGCAGGGTTCACCGCAACCAGCATAGCCAGCGGGTCATGCATGGGGCAGCTCTCCAGGGTATTTACAGTATCTGTATAAAAACTCATATAAAAACCCAGGCAGTCTTTTAAATACCGGACAATGGGCTGATTTTCTTCCCGGCAGTGCCTCTCCAGTTTAAGTACATCATCATAAGTAAGTATTGTCTTCTTCGTGACATCTAATCCCACGATTGTCACATCCATACCGGATGTGAGAACCAGATCAGCAGCTTCCGGATCACCGTATATATTGGCTTCCGCTACCGGGCTTACATTACCCGGAGCAAATACAGTTCCTCCCATAATCACTGCTTTCTTCACATTTTTAACAAAGGACGCATCCTTCTGAATCGCCAGTGCCAGATTAGTAAGGCGGCCTGTTGCGACAATCACCAGCTCTCCGGCATACTTTCTGGCCTGTTCGATCATGAAGTCCACACCACCCCGCTCAATCGGTTTCTGCTCAGCCGGGGGCAGCTCCGCATCTCCGATGCCATTTTTGCCGTGTACGTGGGTATCTGACTTTGTTACAACACCTTTTAGCGTCTGCCCTGCGCCGATTGCCACCGGCACCTCATAATCCGGCTTCGCAAGAGCTATCAGCGCCAGACTGTTTTTCGCAGCCTGCACCGGGTCGGTATTGCCCAGTACGGTTGTCACTCCCACCAGCTGAACGTCAGGATTTTTCAGCGCATACAATAATGCAATCGAATCGTCCACTCCAGTATCCGCATCCAATAAAATTTTAATCATTTCCTACATTCCTTTCTCTGCAACGTTCTTTCGATCCGTTTTATTTTTTATACTACTTCCGCTTATCCTCCCGCTGCTAAGGAATTCCTGTAGTTTTTCCATTTATGCAGCCAACCATAGCTCTATCTTATAATATTTTACCATTAGTTGACAAGTTAATCCGCAGATCTTTATCTAAAACAAAAAGGCCGGGGCAGTAATCCGTAATCTGTCCCCGGCCTTTCGCTTATTTTCTATCAGGTTTTTAACTGCAGCTTAAATATATCTACTTATAGCTTTCATCCACCGCCTGATCCGCCATGTTTTGCGCGAGTAATTCGCTGAGTTCCTGTTCTTTCTTTTTCATCTGGCGATTGTATACGATAAATACGGTGATTGCCAGCAATAAAACAACGAGAGCCGGAATATCCCACATACAAAAACCAAGTGATACTATATTCAACATATGTCCATCCTCCTATCTGTTATATTCCATTGCTTTCAGCAGTTCTTCCAGCTTCTTTATCTTTTTTTCCCTGATGTGCAGATTCAATGAATTTGCACCAAGCACCAGAAAAGCGGCCAGAATCAGTATAAAATGCAGGATGCAGGCAGGTTGGCTCTCTTCCATTCCCTCCGGGCCCGCTCCGAGCGGTATCGGTCCATCCTCCAGTTTCTCCAGATTATTTACATTCAGATCATAGCCAGTGTTATTGGACTGGCCGGCGACCTGAAGTTCATCGGCTGCCGGAGAATTGCCAAGGGGCACTTCGTTATCCGGAATTGTCACTGTTTCCGGCAAAGCCGGTGTCTGATTGGTAACCGTCACACCTGCCACACCAACGGGACGAGTCACTGCCGGCTGATTAACAGGCTGATCCGCGCCTTCGATTATATCGGTTGCAGGAGTATCAATACTGACTGGATTCTCCTCGTTTGACGGTGTATCAGACGGCTCTCCGCCGGATGGCTCCTGCCCTGGCTGTTGCGGATCTGTTGGACTTGTGTCCGGTGTATCCGGCACATTCGGGATGTTTGGTGTATTTGGTGTGTCCGGCGTATTCGACGTATCTGGTCCGGGGACGACAGGAACCGGGCCTGCGGAACCGGAATCGTCTTCCTTATCTTCATAAACCGCATGAATATCCGTGTCCTTTAAGACCTTTTCATAATCTCTGGAATCCCAGTCTTTAAATTTCTTTCCCTCTTTCTCCGGTGCATCCGGTGCAGCAGCAGTACCGCCGTGGAGTACATTCTGAGACTTCAGAACCGTCTCTCCGTCATAAAACTTCACCGTATGGGAAACTGCTTTGACCAATATCTGAATTACAGTTCCCTCTTTAAAATATACATGGCCAAAATTAATATCATAGTTTACTTTTGCATCACCGCGTTCGTTATCTGCGTTAACCGATACAATCGTGCCTTTTTCATAGTGATACTCTTTCCCGTCCTTCGTTCCTGCCACATCATTTTGCAGCTCCATGGATACGGCAAAGAAATTCTTATCTGTTTCCTTATCCCTCAGAAATACATTGAATGAAGTGATTCTATCAGAGGTTTTCTTTTTCTGTGTGCAGGTTATTCCATCTGTTCCGGCAGAGAGAACATAGCGGTCCCTCAGCTCTTCATCCAGCACATATTCCACCTTATAAGCATTTGTATGAAGCGCGGTTACCATGATTCGGACGGTAGTTCCCTCTTCAAACAGAGTGTGGCCAAAGCCGGTAGTATAATCGACCATGGCGTCCTCCTGGGCATTTGATGCATTTACGGACAGTACCTGGCCCGCGTCAAACGTAATCGGGCTGCCGCTCTTCGTCCCGCTTACCGTTTCCAACAGAGTCATAGAGACGGCGTAGGTCGGGATCTTTTTCGTCTCTTTGTCAAAAAGCCAGACTCCAAAAGCCGTCATTCTGTCTCCGACCTTTTTCTGCTCCGCATATCTGGTACCTTCACTGCCCTTGGTCAGGACATACTCATCCGCCAGCTCCGGGTCCAGAATGTATTCGACAGTATAATAAGCCTCTTCTTTTTTACAGTCCGCCTCATTGTTGCCGTCGGCATCCTTATGATAAACCACCGTTCTGACTACATCTTCCGTTCCCATCTCTCCAATGACCATATTTTCCGGATCACTGATATATCCGTCAATGGACTGAACTGACACAAAATACCTCGAACCTTCTTTTTCATAGGAAATATGTTCGATTGGAAGGAGAGTTTCATCCCCTCTGCATTCCGGGCAGAATTCATATCGTATGGTCAGCTGATGGGTAGGCTTATTGCTGATAATCTCAAATACAGCCGTGAAGGTATAGTCCTGGTCAGCCGTCATTTCACGAAGTACTGCCAGAAGCTCATCATTGCTGCCTGCGATCCTGCTGCCTTCCAGATACCAGCCGGAAAATCCAAAAAACTCATCAGGGCTGGGCACCGGCACTGAAGTCACCGCTTCACTCAGCACAGAGCCCGGCTCTGCCTGATAGGATAATTCTTCCACCGATCCGCCCGCACCTGCCGCAAACCGGACCGTATAATAAACAGGGTCCGTCCCGCCTTCGTCATTGTCTTTTATAAATACCGGGTATAATGTCAGATTCCCGTACATTTCATACGATTCCCCCGGAACGTATTCCACATCCTGACTGCCAGGTGATGCGGTCCAGCCGGCAAACGAAAACTTATCATTCCCCTTATTGTGGACCAGGCCTCCTATATTATCCTGTATCACTGCCGATTCGCCCTCTGTATACAGGGTTTCATCAACAGGCGCCTCTCCATCTGCCGCAGTCCCCTGCTTATAGGTAACCGTATAGGTAACCTCAGGACCAGGTTCCGGCTCCAGTTCATCTGCCTTCGCAGAAACCGGCGGCAACACGGCCCCGCTGACCAGAAACAGGACAAGAAACAGGGATAATCCTTTCATAAATTTTCTCACAGCAATTCCTCCTCTTAGAAGAACGACGCAATCCGTCATATAACCATTTACAATTCTCTCTTTATAAATTAAGACGTCACTTATCTTCAAAAAGGCTCACTTTTTTAACGTTTGCATAAATAAAAAAAAGAACCTTCCGAGCATCACGCTCCGTAAAGGTTCCAGCTATAAGCATATAGTTATTTCAAATATTCCATCAGGCGGAAAAATTCTTCTTCAGAAACACAATAGTCCGGATTTCCCGTCTTAATCTCCCGCTCCAGTTCGGTGCAGGCCATCCATTTCACTGCGGAAACCTCTTCTTCCTGAAGCTTTAATTCCGCTGGATTCACATCCAGTTCCAACAGATAAACGTAGGACCATTCCAGATTTACGAACGGCTTTCCATGAAAAAAAGTATTGATATAGTCCTCATATACGAATACCAGCCGCAGTTCTTCCGGCGAAGCTACAATTCCCAGCTCTTCCTCAAGCTCTCTCAGGGCTGACGGCAGCGGTTCGTCTCCCGCCTGGATATGACCGGCAGATGAAATATCATAACATCCTGGGAATGCATCTTTCTCACTGCTTCGTTTCTGCAGCAGAAGTTCATGCCTTCCTGTATCCTGATTTCTCCGGGTTAACCAGATATGTACCGTACCATGCCGGTCTCCGTCCCGGTGCACCGCTTCCCGCTCCTTTTTATATCCTGTCTTAGCGCCACGCTCATCCAGCAGGTCAAACAATTCCATCAAAAGTCTCCCCTCAATTTGTACGAGGTTTCAGGTACATTTCATCCAGCAGAAAAATCCCGGCCTGCGTACGGAAAATGTTGCTTCTTACATTTCGTATCGTCGTTTCAGGCATTTCATCCTCATAAATATTTACCAGGAAGTCCGCTTCTACCAAAATCTGATAGTCCATTCCTTTGATATTGGAGTAAGTGTGATGGTGCCCGATCAGATAACATACTCTGCCAATGATCTCATCTCCATAACCCAGCCTTTCCAGCATAGGCCGTGCGGCAGGCGGACCTTCCAGCTCCTGATAGCTGCCCGTACTGCAGTGATATTTCTTTTCACTGATCCGGATTCCAATGTCATGAACGATCGCTGCTGTCTCCAGAATCTCCTGTTCTTCCTCCGGAATATTTTCCAGTATGCCGATGGTTCGGGCAAAGGAATACACCTTCATAAAATGCTGGATTCTCTTCGGATCACGGTTGTAATACATTATCATTTCCCGGATCAATTCTTCTTTTCTTGCCATCTTTATACCCATCCCTTCCGTCTCTTTCCTGACCGTTTCACAGGCAGCCCGGTTTATATACCCGCGGCTACAGGAATTCCATCAACTCTCTCAGATTCTTTATTTCAAAATCGGCCTTTATTCCATCTTCGATTGGCTGCCCCTCCGGATTCATCCAGCAGGTTGAAATCCCCGCCCGGTTTCCTCCCAGAATATCGGAAGAGAGCGAGTCTCCCACGATCAGGGCCCTGGAGCCGTCAAAGTCCGGAATACGCACAAAACAATAATCGAAATACTCTTTCTGCGGCTTTTGATAACCGGTATCGGAAGAAACAAACACCTCCTTCATATAGGGCATAAGGCCGGAGTCAGAAAGTCTCTGTATCTGGGTCTGTGTAACGCCGTTTGTTACCACATATAAATCATAACGCTTTGAGAGATAATCCACGACCTCCAGCGCTCCGTCCATCAGGACGTGGCTTTCGCCCAGCAGCTCCTGATAATCATCCTCAAAAGCAATACCGTCTCCGTCCACGCCGGTCAGTTCAAAAAGCCGGCCAAACCGGGTATAAATCACCGTATCACGGTCAATCTCTCCCTTTTCATATCTGCCCCAGAGTTCATTATTTATTTCATGATAGGTCTTCCTGACTTCCTCAGTAAGGGCAATGCCGTATTTTTTAAAAACCTGCTCCAGCGCCGCCTTTTCACAGGCTTTAAAATCCAGCAGTGTTCCATCCACATCCAACAGTAATGTTCTGAACTTATGCTCCACGATTTTCCTCCTCAATCTGTCTATTTATGGTAGGGCTCCCCTTTTATAATCCGATAGCCCCGATAGATCTGTTCCAGCAGAATCACCCGCATCAGCTGATGGGGAAATGTCATATTGGAAAAACTTAATTTCTCGTCCGCCCGTGCAAGCACCGCCTCGTCAAGCCCCAGCGAACCTCCTATGATAAACACCAGATGGCTGACACCTCTGATTCCCAGCTCATCTATAAGCCTTGCAAACTCCAGAGAATCCCTCTGTTTCCCCTCGATAGCAAGCGCTATCACATAGGCGTTCTCATCCTTAAGCTGCTTTAACAGGCGTTCTCCCTCTTTTCTTCTGATCGCAGTCTCCTGGGCCTCACTCGCTCCATCCGGAGTTTTCTCATCTGCTACCTCGATAATATCCAGTTTGCAGTAACGGCTCAGCCTCTTTTCATATTCCCGGATTCCTCCTGTAAAGTAAGCTTCTTTTATCTTCCCCACACACAATATGGTAATTTTCATCTGGCGCCGTCCTCCGGTTCTTTCTCTTGTCTGTCTTTTGAATTATCATACCCTAAACTGGTTCTGTCTGCAAGAATGAACCAGGAAAGAGGCATTTTCCAATAGGAACAGGGCGGCAAAAGCGCCTGCGGCGCTACGCTCTATACCATATGTTGATATATAATCTCGCTCACATATCAACATATGGTATGCTCCCAGTGCAAAGCTCTGTTTTTCCACCCTATTCCTATTGCGTCTATAGTACAATTTATGAACTCAATTGTTCACAAATTGTATTCAATGAAGTCATATTTTCCTCATATTTGTTGTTTACAATATAACTAGCTTGTTAGATAAGATGATTTTTTGTTTTTTATTTCTTCTCCCCATTTTAATACATTAATTTGGAAAAGGATTCTGCCGTATCCGCGGCAGAATCCTTTTTTCCCGTAACAAAGCGGGCAACATAGGAAAGTTTGGAGAACTTTCTATGTAATAAAAACAGGTTCCCGCAAAGCACAGTGTCTGTCTCCGGGAACCTGTCAGCTTCATTCATTATTCCGAATATTGTCGAATTCTATGTTTTATTGAAACAACTCATAGAATTTCTGGGTCCGACCATCGACTAATCCCCTGTCTGTAATAACCGCCATCGGGATACAGGCCAGGGAAAGAATGGCCGCCTTCATCAATTTTCCCTTTCGGTCGCACAGCTGATCTACCGCTGCCTCCGCCGCCCCGATCTCCGGAACCAGTTTCTCGCATGGAAGCGTACTCATCAGGCCGGCTACCGGAAGCTTCAGCAGACCCTTCACCTCACCCTGATGTACCGCGCAGATACCTCCTCCACATTCGGCCAGAGCTCTGGCGGCCAGATGCGCATCCTCCCTGTCCCGGTAAGCCAAGACCAGATTATGGCAGTCATGGGCTATTGTGCTGCCCATAGCTCCCTTTAAAAGTCCGAAGTTCCTGCAGAGAGTAATGGTGTGATCCGTACTTTTATGGCGGTTCCATACACTCATATAGTGCAGTTCATCTTTGCCGCTGATATCTACATATCCGTCCCGGACAGGCACTTCCTCATACACAACTTCTGTTTTCCCGGTGCCGTTATAATCATAGTCCATCACAGCTGCCCGTACGGTGCCATTTTCTACCGGCGCTTTCAGGCGGAACATGTCAGGCCCTGTAATGTAGTCTATATGCACCGTATTTTCCGGCTGGAACGCGGAACCTTCGTCTTCTTTGTATTCGCCGACAAGTACTCCATGCTCGGCAGCCAGTTTTCCTGCCACAAAGACTGCCTCCGGATTTCTTCCGTCCAGCTCCCCTAGCAGCTGGATATCCGCGACATACCCTGGCGCAATTGCTCCCAGATCCCTAAAGCCGGAATCCCGGCCCGAATTATAGGTAGCCCAGCGGATTGCTTCTACAGGATCAATTCCCTCCATAAGTACAGACTTGATCAGTCTGTTGACATGACCTGTCTCCATAAGGTCCTTGGCATGGACATCATCCGTACAGAGCGTTACATGATCGTGCCATCTGTGGTTTTTGATCCCCTTTAAAAGTTCCGGCATTCTTCTGGCAGAGAGGGAGCTTTCCTGGAAGTTGGCGTAGAGCCCCGCCCGCAGATCCTGGCAGGCTTCCTCCGCCGTGCTCAGACTGTGGTTATCGGTAGGCCCGGCCAGTATATAAGCCGCCAGTTCTTTGCCCAGCACGCCCGGCGCGTGGCCCTGGATCAGACAGTCTCTCTTAAGCCCTTCTTCCACGATATCATGCATTCTAGGCGCATCCTGCACCACATTGACAAAATCCATTACCTCCGCAATGCCGTAAACTCCATCCATACCCAGCAAATCAGCGATCTCTCCCGCATTAAATTCGGCCCCCGCCCCTTCTACTCCGGGAACAGAAGGCACACAGGATGGAGCCAAATTGAACTGGCGGACCGGAGATTTCCTTGCATTCTCCACCATAAATCTTACACCGGGAATACCCATTACATTGCCAATCTCGTGCGGATCAACAAACACACTTGTCGTTCCGCACAGAATTGCAGCCCGGCCAAAGTTTTCCGGTATCATCATTGTACTCTCAATATGCATATGAATATCAATAAATCCCGGCACCAGATAATTTCCTTTGCCGTCATAAATCTCGTTACTGGGCTTCTTCGTCATTTCCCCTTCTGTGCGCACCCGGATGACAATGCCGTCCAGGATATCCACGCTGGCGGGATAAATTTCACCCGTAATCACATTCACAAACTTTACGTTTTCAATGGTCAGATCACAGGGTATTTTCTGCATAGCCGCCGCAATCAGACGGCTTCGGTCTCTATTTTCAATTACTCTCATAGCGCAGTCCCCTCCTCCTTTGTATTTTTAAATAAATACAGGCACCGGCTCATAAGTCCGATGCCTGTTCTATTTTAAAACTGGCTGACAAATTCCTGGGTCAGACCGTCAACAATGCCTATATCCGTCATAATCAGGCCTGGTCTTACCGGCAGGGCAAGGCAGGCAATCATCAGAATAGAGGACTCGTCCGGACACAGAGACAGCATTGCCTTCTCCATCGTCTCAATCTCCTTTGCCAGAGGCTCACAGGGAAGGGTGGACATAAGCCCCGCTACCGGCAGAGGAAGGGTATATAAGATCTTGCCTTCCTTTACTGCGCACATACCGCCGCCGGTACGTTTCAGTTCCTGAGCCGCCGCAAGGGCATCCTCAGCGTCCTTATATATAACCGTAAAGTTATGGCTGTCATGGGATACGGTAGAAGCAACCGCCCCTTCTTTCAGCCCATAATTTCTCATTACAACTATACTCTTGGTTCCGGTACCATAACGATTTGCTATGCACACAAACTGCAGGTCATCATGATCTCCCAGAGTAACATAGCCATTGACAACAGGCAGTTCTTCCATGGAACCCTTCATTACAATACCCTTTGTCACCGGCTCCATAATCAGGGTCTTTACTTTATCCCCGCAGCCTTCCGGTGCTTTCAGGCGGAAATCATCCGCTGTCTGAAGCTGCTCCATATTGACCGTATTCGGGAAATCATATTTTTTCTCAGCAGGATCTTTTGCTATGTAGTTTCCGTTCTCAGCAACCAGCTGTCCTTTGATAAATACCGCGTTCGGACGGCGGCCGTCCAGCTCATCCACCAGCTGCATATCCGCAAGATAGCCAGGCGCAATTGCTCCCAGATCATCAAAACCATACTCTCTTGCCGCGTTCAGCGTTGCCATCTTGATAATATCCAGAGGTTCAATACCTTTCTTGATTGCCTTGCCGATCACACTGTTAAGATGCCCCTTCTCCAGGATATCCTTCGCATGGACATCATCGGTGCAGACCGATACGAAATCATAGAATTTGTGGTTTTTCAGGCCGCCCAGAAGAGTTCCCAGATTATCCACAATCGAACTTGCACGCAGGTTAACATGAATACCCATGCGCAGCTTCTCATTGATTTCCTCTGCCGTGTTGCTCTCGTGATCCGTTACAGGTCCGCCGATCCGGTACGCTGCCAGCTCTTTGCCTGTCACGCTGGGAGCATGTCCCTGAAGCAGAAGATTTCTCTTTATTCCTTCGTCGATAATGGTATGCATACGGTCCGTATCATTATATACACCAACATAATCCATAATTTCCGCGATACCAACCACGTCGTCCATATCCAGCAGTTCACCCACTTCTTTTGCAAAGAAATCGGCACCGGTGCTCTCAAGCCCCGGAACAGCAGGCACACAGGAAGGAGCCAGAACCAGATGACGAAGCGCCGCCTGACGGCCGCTCTCCAGCATAAATTTCACACCCGGAATTCCCATGACATTGCCGATTTCATGAGGATCTGTACACACCGTAGTTGTGCCCCAGGGAACCGCTACCCTTGCGAAATTCTCCGGTATCATCATTGTGCTTTCCACATGCATATGAGCGTCAATAAATCCGGGCATTAAATAAGCGCCCTTACCATCATAAACAGTCCTGGAAGGGACTTCAGTAGTCTCTCCCTCTTCTCTGACTCTTACAATGGTTCCATCCAGTACATCCACACTGGCCGGATAAATCTCTCCGGTAATCACGTTAACCAGCTTGACGTTTTCAACGGTTAAATCACATGGAATTTTCTGCATCGCTGCCGCAATCAGCCTGCTGCGGTCTGCTTTTTCTGAAACTCTCATCCTGTTTTCTCCTTTGATTGATCACATTTTTCGGGATTTTTCCCTCTATTTCATTGCTACTGTTCATTATAGACAAGGGTGGTGGTTTTTGCAAGATAATGTGGCGGAGGAAAAGGAGGGGAACAGGAGGATATTTAGAACTTTATTTGCTGTTTTTTCTGCTGTATTATAAAAGAAAAGGCCTTCGTACCTGAGTTAAAAGATTCCTGATTATCAATATTGAATTAGCGGGAGGCTGCAATTTATGAAGAAAACAAAAGTTATATCCGTGTTTATCTTATTCATGGTATTTATCTCCTCATGTTCTGTGTCTTATAACCAGCCAGGGGAAGCCTCTTTACCGGAGCCAGATCCAGACTTGCTGGGCCGGCTGCAGCAGACGTTTGACATGGCGCTTCAATCCTATGACAAATCCCATCCACTGGATGTGTCATACCCTGTTAAGGAAGAAAGCAGGTATCGGTATCCCCTCTCGGGTTCCTTTTCAGAAGAAGCCTATGGAATCCTGAGTCAGAACATTGCCATGCTCCCCATTCAGTACGAGGAAGCATCCGGACTCTATATTCTGCCGGTGTTCTCTCTGAATAAAGAACGTGAACAGTGGATAAAAGAAACTATACTTTCGGACGCCGTTTTCTCACATTCAGATTTTCAGATAAGACAGATCCCGGAGTCCGGGATACAGTATCCATTGTACGTAAGACAGAATCCGCCTTCTCCGGCCCTTATGTCTCTTTACGAAGGACTGCGCCGTTACGAATCGGAACATCCCGGCGCTGTCTCCCTCGCCTGGAATGGACCGGTACGTATCCAGACATTTGGTCTTGACGGGGTGGATGAAATTTCGGCTTATATCAATGATGCTCCTGACCACTGTACCTTAGCTGTTTGTTATATGAATGAGGAAATGGAGCGTTGGCTGAGTGAAACGATATGTAATCCAGGCAAAGATTTTTCCTATGAATGTCTGGGCATACCAGGTATCGCTTCCAGTATTGCCGATCCGGATCTTCACCTGGAGATCTCCGATATCCCGGCAGATGCGGCAGGCAATCCGAATATTTCCTGTCAGACAGATAAACAAGTGTATTCCATTGAGGATAAAGAAATAATCTTGTACCTGAAGAACCAAACCAGCAATACATATAATTACAGCAGAGAAATCATTCTGGATTATCGGAACGATGGCAGCTGGTACCGGGTTCCCAGGCGGTTTGCCAACGTGGAGTATGAGACTTCAAAAACTTTTATTCTCTATCCTTTGGAAGGGAATAAAAGGCAGACATTTTATCTGAACCTGGCGGAATACGCCAGGTTGGTACCCGGGACATATAGGGTATCAAAACATTTCTTTGGTGAAGAGACGGTCTCCATTGTAGTGAATTTTCAATAGGACAGTGCTGTAAGTCGCCATAGCAAGGCTTACCGCCCCGCTAAGCTACGCATCCCTGACGGGATGCTCGCTTCGTGGCTTCGCCAATGTTAAACGGGCTTCGCCTCTGTTTTGCGGGCTTTCCGCCTCGCTAAGCTACGCATCCCTGACGGGATGCTCGCTTCGTGGCTTCGCCACATATAATCAAAAGCGAAAGATGTCTGGAAAGCTAGCTTTCCGACCATCTTCCGCTTCCGATTATGCGGGGCTCAGTTTAGAAAATGTTCATATTTTAGTCACAGGGAGAACACATTTGGGGGCTATATTTAAGTTTAGATAGTGGATAAACACTTTCTACTCCCACCCTATTATACACTTTGGTATTTAGTTACCAGGAAAAAAGCAGCGGCCCCTACCGCTGCTTTTTTTCTGGCTTTTTTATTACGTTCGTTCCTCACTTCATAAAAAAAAACGGGGCCCTTCTCAAACGCTTCGCTTTTTGAGAAGTAGCGAATAGCTTCACTCTGCTTAGCTATTCTTTATTACGTTCGTTCCTCACTTCATAAAAAGATCGGGCCCCTTCTCAAACGCTTCGCTTTTTGAGAAGTAGCGAATAGCTTCGCTCTGCTTAGCTATTCTTTATTCTTCGTCGTCCAGTCCTTCCTTTGTCACTCTGACGAACCGGATCGTCTTATCTCTCACATCCATGATCTGAAAACGGTAACCCTGATAGTCTATTACGGCTTTTTCTCCCTCCGCAGGTATGCGGCCCAGAAGTGATACCAGAAGGCCGTTTAAGGTATCGTACTCTTCTTCCTCTACCGAGATATCCAGCGTTTCTTCTACATCTTCCAGATTTGCCAGGCCTCTCATGATATACCGGCCATCACCCAGATCTATTATAAATTTCTCATCTACATCGTATTCATCCAGAATATTCCCGACGATTTCCTCCAGAATATCTTCCATGGCAACCAGTCCGGCCGTCTGTCCGTATTCGTCAATTGCGATTGCCATATGTATCTTCTTCATCTGCATCTGATGAAACAGATCGTTGATATCCTGTGTATCTGGTACAAAAAATGGTTTCCGGGCTATATCTCTGAGTGACCGTTTCGTATCCTGCCCCATGACATACCATTTTGTCAGGTCCTTCAGATGCAGGATTCCCACGATATTGTCTATATCTTCCTCATAAAGCGGATAGCGGGAATAGCTTTTGCCCAGTATAAATTTTAATGCCTCTTCAATACTCATATCCGCGTCGATTCCGATAATCTTCTTGCGGTGAGTCATGATATCTTTTACTTCTTTATCGTCCAACTCCATTATATTGGAGATCATTTCCGCTTCGCTGTCTTCCAGCACACCCTGCTCGTATCCCTCATTCACCATGGAGATAATCTCTTCTTCTGTCACGTTGTCTTCCAATTCTTCCGGATTAATCCTGGCAATCAGATAAATCAGCCTGAGCAGCTTTTTGCCTATGAAATGAAACGGAGAGGCCAGTACATTTAACAGTTTAACCAACCCGCGGGTTCGCTCCACTATTCTCCCAGGATCACGCAGTGCCAGTTTCTGAGGCAGCGCATTACAGAAAAATAGTGCAACAAACAAAACAAGGAGGCCGATTCCAATACCTGCCGCCAGCTCAAACTGCTGCGCCAGCAGCACAATGCAGACTCCCAGTGCAACATTCAGTGAAATCAGCCAGCCGGTTATAATACCTATGTACCGGCTCTCACTGGTTTCCTCGCAGCCCTCCCGGGCGCTGTTTAATACCGCCGTCAAAATAAGAATCACTATAATTAATACGCCGTATAGCAACGGGTCTTCCATGTTCAACTTCCTTTCTCTTATGTATCAAGGGAAAAACTAATCATCAGCGCCCTGTCGATCTTTTTCAGGATTTGATCGTCCAGATGGCACACCTTTTCCTTCAGCCTTGATTTATCAATTGTACGTACTTGTTCTAATAATATAACAGAATCTTTTACGATACCATACTTTTCTGCGCTGATCTCCACATGAGTCGGCAGTTTTGCCTTATTCATCCTGGATGTAATCGCCGCACAGATTACAGTGGGGCTGTGTTTGTTGCCGGTATCATTCTGAACAATCAGAACCGGCCTTACCCCTCCCTGCTCCGAACCGATTACCGGACGCAGATCTGCATAAAATATATCACCTCGTCGAATGACCACTTTTTTCACACTCCATTTTATAGCTACGATCTAGCATTTTGCTAGTAACAGTATTCCCTGTTTTTTCTCACGTATTCTATAAAATGCCGGTTTTCTTTTCTACTTGGAGTACGACAAGGGGCTGTATTCATAGTGATCGTACGTCGCCACCTTCTCTCCATGCCTGTAGTAAGCTCTCGGGACCCTCTTTCCCACATCACATACAACCTCATAATTAAAGGAATGTGTCATGGAACCTATTTCTTCGGCAGTAATTATTTCATCTTGGTCCCGCCCCATCAGAGTAGCCGTATCCCCCTCCTTCACATCAGGAATATCGGTCACATCCACCATAAACTGATCCATACATACCCTTCCGATAATGGGAGCGGATTTCCCATGAATCAGTACACGGCCCTGATTGGACAGCTGTCTGGAATAGCCGTCCGCATACCCCACCGGAATCGTTGCCACCACCGTATCCCGGCCGGTGATAAAGGTACTCCCGTAGCTGACTCCCACTCCTTCCGGCAGCGTCTTAACATAAGATACATACGCGTGCACCGACATGGCCGGACACAATTTAAGTCTGCCTTGATCCACTTCATCGGACGGATACATACCATAAGTGGAGATACCGCTGCGCACCATCTCCAGCTGTGACTCAGGCATCTCCATAATCGCCGCACTGTTGGCCGCATGCCGGACAGGAATCCTGATTCCCTTGTTCTCAAGATCTGCCGTAAAATCCAGAAATTTTCTGAGCTGCTCTCTGGCCTGTGTCTTGTCTGCAGAGTCTGAACTTGCAAAATGCGTAAATATTCCTTCCAGAATCAGTCCCGGCAGCTTCTGAATCTGCCCGATTATCCTGAGGCTTTCTTCCGCCGGCATAAATCCGATCCGGCTCATCCCGGTATCCACCTTAATGTGTATCTTAATCGGCTTTCCTACTTTTATAGCCGCCTCAGATAATTTACAGGCCATTTCATACTGAAATACAGTCTGGGAAATATCCTGCTCTGCCAGCTCTTCATAAAAAGGCGCCGGCGTATATCCCAAGATCAATACCGGTTTGCGTATGCCTGCGCTGCGCAGTTCCAGCGCTTCCTCCGCAATAGCCACGCCAAAACTGTCCGTAATCCGCTCCAGCATCCCGGCCACAGGAACCGCCCCGTGCCCATAGGCATCCGCCTTGATCACCGCCATTATCTGTGTTTGTGGATTCAGTCGTTTTCTTGTCTCTTCTATATTGTCATAAATGGCATCCAGATCGATGTCGGCACATACCCGGTAATATTCTTTCATTGGTTTATGCTCTCCTTTATTATCCTCGGCAATAATTCGATGATATCACTTGCCATCATACAGTATTCCGTCTTTTGCCCGGCTGCCGCCTCTCCTGCACTGCCATGCAGATATACTCCCAGGCAGGCCGCGTCAAAAGGTTCCATTCCCTGGGCCAGAAGTCCGGCCAGAATCCCGGTCAGAACGTCTCCCGAGCCTCCCGTCGCCATGCCGCTGCACCCGGACTTATTGATATACATCCGTTGGCCGTTGGCAACCAGTGTGGCCGCGTCTTTCAGAACCAGAATTCCCCCATTATTTTTTGTGAATCTCCAGGCTGTTCCTCTTAAGTCTCCCGCGATATCCTGCACGCTTGTGCCTGCCAGTGCAGCCATCTCTTTCAGGTGGGGAGTCAGGATTGCCTGATCAGGGATCGGCCCGTTCAGAAAATAAAGGGCGTCCGCATCAATCACGATCGGTACTAAAACCCGGCTTATGACAAGCTCCACCAGATCCTCCGCTGTCTGATCCCTGCCTATGCCAGGCCCGATTACAACCGCACTTGCCCAGGACAGTGCATCCAGGATCTTTTGCTCCTCCAGCACGGGATTTTCATAGGTGTCCAGCAAAGCTTCCGGCAGCAGCGTGCCCAGAATTGTTCTGTTTTCCGGTCTGGTCAGCACCCGTACCAGTCCCGCTCCCATCCGGTAAGCGCCGGCAGCAGATAAATAGGCGGCGCCGGATATAGTTTTGCTTCCGGCAATGACCAGCACCCGCCCGAATGTCCCTTTGTTTGAATAGGCCGGACGGGCCGGCAGTCTGCTGATATCTTCCCTGCCATAAGTAAAACAGGCAGGATTTACCCGCTTCTCTCCTTCCGGCGAGAATCCAATATCCGCAACGGTCACTTTTCCAGCGTACTCTCTCCCCGGATATAGAACCAGTCCGGTCTTCTCGTAACCAAATGTTATGGTCTCCGTTGCCCTGATCGCTGTGCCAAGCGTTAAACCGCTTCCTCCGTGAATACCGGAAGGGATATCCACAGCAAAAACCGGCAGTCCCGAGCCATTAATCTGCTCTGCCAACTCCCGGTATTTTCCTTCCAGCGGTCTTGAGAGCCCGATGCCAAAAACAGCATCCACAATTACAGTATATTCTTCCAGAGCAATATTGTCATAGATGGCAACCCCTGAAAGTTCTGCCCTTCGGATCTGTTCTCTGTTCTCCGCGCTGGCATGCTCTCTGCTGCCGCAATAAAGTACATCCGCCTGATAACCCCGGTTCTTTAAAATTCTGGCCGCCGCAACGCCGTCTCCGCCGTTGTTTCCCGACCCGCAGACAGCAAGTATCCGGTCCTGTACATGAATGCTCTGTTCAACACAGTCGGCAACTGCTGCCGCCGCCCGCTCCATCAGCTCCAGCGAGGGAATACCCGCCGTATGGATGGAGTAGGAATCAATATCTTTCATTTCTTTTTCATCGACTAAAATGTTCATTTCCATAATCCCTGCTTCTATGTCAGAGGGAAATGCATGCCTGCATTTCCCTAATCTTCAAGTATCACCACCGCCACCGCATAGAGCGCGGTATCAGAAATCGAAACATGTATCTTCCGGACTCCCATCCTTTCAGCAATCTTAGCCGCTTCGCCGCGGAATGTGACGAAGGGTTTGCCAAGCTCATCCCTGAGCACCTCCACATGAATGGGTGAAAATGTGCGGAATCCCGTCCCCAGAGCCTTCGCCGCCGCTTCCTTCACGGCAAAGTTTCCCGCGGCACTTGCCCTCCTATATTGAAGAAGAACCATTTCCTGTTCCGTGTAATACTTCGCAAGAAACCGTTCTTTTTCACAAGCCTTTTCAATTCTGCCGTTCTCAATCAAATCTGTTCCAAGTCCCAGAATCATAATTTCTCCAAATCCGGCTATTCCCGGGCTTATACTCTCTTCTCTTCCTCCAGTGCCTTCAGACTGTAGGACAAACGCATCAGACTGTCCAGCAGATGGACATTCTCTACCAGTACATCTGACGGCAGTTTCAAATCCACGGGCGCAAAATTCCAGATTGACTTAACGCCCCATTTCACAATGTCAGAAGCCACCTTCGGCGCATGATTCTTCGGAATCGTAAGAGCCGCCATATGGACCTCATTGCTCTTGATAAATTCCTCCAGCTCGTCCACGTCTCTGATCTCAACCCCTCTTATCGTCATTCCGATAAATTTAGGATTCACATCAAAAATACCGATTATTTTAAAGTTCCTTTTCTCAAAAGTTGTATAATTTGCAAGCGCCTGGCCCAGGTTTCCGGCTCCAATAATGATCATATTGTGCGGCTGATCCACGCCCAGGATTTTTCCAATCTCGTTATATAAATTTTCTACATTATAACCATATCCCTGCTGGCCAAACCCGCCAAAATTATTCAGATCCTGACGGATCTGGGAAGCAGTCATCTGCAGTTCCTCGCTCAGTTCCTTGGAGGAAATCCGTTCCACATTATTCTCCATTAATCTGCCCAGATACCTATAATAGGTGGGCAGTCTCCGAATCACTGCCAAAGAAATATATTTACTGCTCATGTTTCCCTCCCGTACAAACGCTCCGGCTTTCTTCTCTTCTTACACCGTACAGATCACAGGCCAGCCTCTATTGCCCCTGAATACTATGTTTCATTATATAAGAAAGGAATACTGTTGTCAATTTGACAGCCTGTATTTTTGCCAGTATAATCAAGTACGAATGCACAGAACAGCGGCTGTTTCGGACGGAGGAAACCTGCATCCGGGCCGGCCGCGCGTAAATTAAGAATAACAGGTGACGATATGATACTTGCATGCCAGGGGATATGTAAATCGTTTGGAACAGACAAAATTTTAGAGAATATATCTTTTCATATAAATGAACGGGAAAAGGCCGCCGTTATCGGAATGAACGGGGCCGGCAAATCGACTCTTCTTAAAATCATCATGGGCGAACTGGCTGCGGATGCAGGGGAAGTGATTTTAGCCAAGGATACCACCATCGGTTATCTGGCCCAGCATCAGGATCTGACATCAGAACGGTCCATCTATGAGGAACTTCTTTCCGTTAAGGCGGACGTTATTGCATTGAATGACCGTATCCGCACATTGGAAAACGAGATGGCCTCCCTCTCCGGGCCGGAACTTAAGGATGCGCTGGATCGGTACGCCAGATTGAACCATGAATTTGAACAGCAGAACGGTTATGCGTATAAAAGTGAAGTAACCGGGGTTCTTAAAGGACTGGGGTTTGAGGAAGAGGAATTTACCAAATCTGTTTCTACTCTTTCCGGCGGTCAGAAAACCAGGGTTTTCCTGGGTAAGCTTCTCCTTTCCAGGCCGGATATCATCCTTCTGGACGAGCCGACCAACCATCTGGATCTCGTGTCCATCGCCTGGCTGGAAAATTATCTTCTGAATTATAAAGGTACGGTTGTCATTGTATCTCATGACCGGTATTTTCTGGATAAGGTAGTTGGCAAGGTTGTGGAAATTGAGCGGTGCAGTGCTTCCTGTTATATAGGAAATTACACCGACTACGCCAAAAAGAAAGCGATGCTTCGGGACGCTCAGATTAAACAATACCTGAATCAGCAGAGGGAAATCCGCCATCAGGAGGAAGTGATAGCAAAGCTGCGCTCCTTCAACCGGGAAAAATCCATCCGGCGGGCGGAAAGCCGCGAAAAGCTGCTGAACAAAATGGACGTGCTGGATAAGCCCGTTACCGAGGAAGCGCAGATATCCATAGAGCTGACTCCATCCATCGTCAGCGGAACCGATGTTCTGGATGTGGAAGGGCTGGCAAAAGCTTTCGGCAGTCAGACCTTGTTCTGGGACTTATCATTCTCCATTAAACGCGAGGAAAAGGTAGCGATCATCGGTAAAAACGGCACCGGCAAAACCACAATATTAAAAATAATAAATGGTCTGCTGCCCGCGGATGCAGGGGATATCCGCCTGGGTTCCAAGGTTAAAATCGGTTATTACGATCAGGAGCATCACGTTCTCAATATGGATAAGACTGTCTTTGATGAAATTCAGGACGAGTATCCCTGGCTTGATAATACAAAGATCCGCAATCTGCTGGCCTCATTTCTCTTTACCGGCGACGATGTATTCAAGCGGATCGGAGATTTAAGCGGCGGGGAGAGAGGGCGCGTATCTCTGGCCAAGCTGATGCTTTCCGAGGCAAACCTGCTCATTCTGGATGAGCCGACCAACCATCTGGATATCACGTCAAAGGAAATACTGGAGAATGCGCTGAATCACTATACCGGTACGGTTCTCTATGTATCCCACGACAGGTATTTTATCAATAAAACGGCCACCCGCATCCTGGATCTGACACAGACGCAGCTGATTAATTATCTGGGTAACTATGACTACTATCTGGAAAAGAAAGAGGAGCTGGAGGCAAGACTGCTTAATCAGGAAGCCTCGTGCAGGACAGATGCCAGGGAGCCGGACGGAAAGCTGACCTGGCAGCAGAAAAAGGAAGAGCAGGCCGCAAGACGGAGAATCGAAAACCGGCTGAAAAAAATTGAAGAGGAAATTCAGGCTCTGGAAGAGGAAAACGAAAAGCTGGACGCGGCGCTGTCACTGGAAGAAAATTATACGAATCCTGCCAGGCTAATCGAACTAAATAACCGGAAAGAAGAAATCACTTCCACGCTGGAGACGCTTTTCTCAGAGTGGGAAGAACTGGAAGGATAAAAAAAGGGGATGCTGCCCTGCCGCAGCATCCCCTTTTTTATGCCTCCGTAATTACTGTACCCGTTCTGCCCTTAAGGGCTTCCAGCGCCTGGTCAAGATGGGCAACAATTGCCTTTCTGTCCGGATGTTCCTTTACGAACCGGATACCTGCCTCTATCTTCGGCAGCATCGCTCCCGGCATGAACTGGTTCTGCGCCTTATATTCTTCTGCCTGCGCCGCAGTCATCCGCTCCAGCGGCTCCTGCGCTGCCGACCCAAAGTTCAGTGAAACCCGTTCCACTCCAGTTAAGAACAGCAGGACATCCGCGTCCAGGTCCTCCGCCAGCTTTCCTCCGGTAAGATCTTTTTCAATCACCGCGCTGGCACCCTTTAACCTGGAACCCTGTTCCAGCACAGGAATGCCCCCTCCGCCGGCAGCAATTACCACCTGTCCGGCATCCGTCAAAGCTTTAATCGCGTCTATTTCATATATTTCCAGCGGCTCCGGCGCTGCAACCAACCGGCGGTACTGCCCTTCTCCCACATTCGTAACGTAATTGCCCTTCTTCTCCTCTTCCTTTGCTTCTTCCGCCGACATCAGCCTTCCTATCAGCTTGGTCGGATTGGCAAAAGCCTTGTCAAACGCATCCACCTTAACCTGGGTAATCACGGTGGAAACCGGACAGAACAGCCCTCTGTCAATCAACTCAGTCCGAATGGCATTCTGAAGATCGTAGCCGATATAGCCCTGGCTCATAGCAGCGCAGACGGACATGGGCGCCACCGGATAGGAGGTGTCCAAACGATGAAACTCTGTCATCGCAGTATGAATCATGCCTACCTGGGGGCCATTGCTGTGAGTGACGACAACCCGGAAACCTTCCTCCACCAGGTCGGCTATAGCTGCCGCCGCATGCTTTACCGCCTTTTTCTGATCTGGAAATATCGTGCCAAATGCTCCCCGTCCCAATGCCACTACAATTTTTCTTCCCCTGTTCATAACACTTCCTCCTTCTATCCTGTCTGCCGTCACGCATCCGGAATATTTAATTAACCTATAATATATATGAAAGATATCTGCTTTTCCTATATATCTTACCATGATATGATACATGCAACTCTTAAATAGTTTTGTCTATTTTAACATACTTCATGGGTATGCAAAAGAAAGAGTTAGTGAAATAAACGAAACTACAGAATTTTCCAAAAAACGCCGGTTCTGTTATTGACAGAAAACGTATAATTGTATACAATAATACAAAATCATTATTTGAAATAAACTGACTGGATAATCCCGGCGGCATTTATTGAAACCGCTGTATTCAAAAGGGAGGAATTATGATGCAAGACAGAAAAGTAACATTAAATCCCAATACACATCTCCTTACGCTGGAAGAACATATTTATCCACTGGTAGATGTTGAACTGCCAAACGTTTTCAGGAACCTGTTCCCTTATGATGAGATTCCGAAAATTGCTTTCAATGACAGAATTGTTCCCCATAATATGCCGGAGGATATCTGGATCACCGATACTACATTCCGGGACGGGCAGCAGTCCAGAACCCCTTATACCACGGAACAGATCGTGACCATTTTCGATTACCTGCACCGTCTGGGCGGCCCGAAGGGCCTGATTCGCCAGAGTGAATTTTTCCTTTACAGCAAGAAAGACCGGGATGCGGTTTATAAATGTATGGAACGAGGTTATGAGTTCCCTGAGGTTACTTCCTGGATTCGTGCCAACAAGAAGGATTTTGAGCTGGTCAAAGAGATCGGGATGAAACAGACCGGTATTCTGGTCAGCTGTTCCGACTATCATATTTTCTATAAAATGAAAATGACCAGAAAACAGGCGATGGAACACTATCTCAGCGTAGTGAAGGAATGTCTGGAGACCGGCATTTCAGCCAGATGTCATCTGGAAGATATTACCCGGGCCGACATCTATGGCTTTGTCATTCCATTTTGTCTGGAACTGATGAAATTAAGCAAAGAATATGGTATTCCGGTTAAAATCCGTGCCTGCGATACCATGGGCTACGGCGTCAACTTATCAGGAGCCGTTATCCCCCGTTCTGTTCAGGGTATTATTTATGGTCTTTTGACCCATGCCGGCGTTCCTTCCTCTCAGTTGGAGTGGCATGGACACAACGATTTCTACAAGGCGGTTGTCAACTCTACTACCGCATGGCTCTATGGAGCATCCGGCGTTAACTGTTCTTTATTCGGCATCGGAGAACGTACCGGCAATACCCCTCTGGAGGCAATGGTATTTGAGTACGCTCAGTTAAAGGGCACTCTGGACGGAATGGACACTACAGTCATCACAGAGCTGGCAGAGTATTATCAGAAGGAGCTGAACTACAGAGTGCCTTCCAGAACTCCGTTTGTGGGCAGCAACTTTAATGTGACCCGTGCGGGTATCCACGCGGATGGCCTCTTAAAGAACGAAGAAATTTATAATATTTTTGATACGGCAAAATTCCTGAACCGTCCTGTAAGAGTGGCTGTTTCCAATACATCCGGCCTGGCCGGCATCGCTCACTGGATTAACTCCTATTACAGCCTGACGGGAGAGAAAGCTCTCGATAAGGCGCATCCTTTGATTGCAAAGGTAAAAGAATGGGTGGACCGCCAGTATGAGGACGGCAGAATAACAGTTATTACGGATGCCGAACTGACAACAATTATTGATGAATACTGCTCAACACTTGGAGTAACTCTGCAATAAAATACAGGAGGCAGCAGGATGGTTGAAGACGGCAGAGATTCCGCCGATAAGTATTCCCTCCGTGGCAGGGTTTTCGCACGGATACGGGATGATATTCTGGATGGGAAATACCAGGAAAATGAAGAATTAAAAGAATCTGCAATCGGGAAAGAACTGGGAGTAAGCCGGACTCCGGTCCGGGAAGCCCTGCGGCAGCTGGAGCTGGAGGGTCTCGTTACCATCATTCCCAATAAAGGTGCCTATGTCACCGGTATTACAGAGCGGGATATCAATGATATCTATGCGATCCGTTCTTATCTGGAAGGGCTGTGCTGCCGGTGGGCGTGTGAGAAAATCACGCCGGAACAGCTGACAGAGCTGGATGAAATAATCTATCTGGCCAAATTTCATGCGGATAAGAAAAATACGGAGCAGCTGGTGGAGCTGGATGATAAATTCCACAACATTATCTATGAAGCCTCCGGGAGCAAAATGCTCCGGCGGGTTCTGACTGATTTTCACAGCTACGTACACCGCATCCGGACACATACCTTATCATCCACCACAAGGTCCCGGGACTGCATCAGTGAACATGCGGCTATCGTGGAGGCATTTCGCTCCGGAAATCCGGACCGCGCCGAGGAGTTAGCTCATGAACACATTCAGAACAGCCTGGACAATATAACCAGAAAAGGAATCAAAAATATACTTTCCGGCAATGTGCCGGGTGAATAGCAAACGCCTACTGGCTTATTGCACTAAACGCCTACTGGTATATTAAAAAAGAATCGCTCTGACCATCCATCAGGGCGATTCTTTTTAATATGCTATTCCCTGTCTCTTCTCCTGATCTCGTACCGGTTTCGGATGTCCAGGTTTCTCTTGATCTGCCGGAATGTTTCCTCCGCAGAATCACTTATCTCCACCTCCAGGGAGGCGGCCATAGCGTTCAGAATCTTTTCATCGTAGGGCTCTTTCATCCTGTTCTGCAAAATTTCCCTTTTCTCTTTCAAGTCGTCGGTCTCAAGAAACGCAAGGAGGACCGGATCAATGTCCTCTCTCTCCTCCGTATCCACCTGAACCGTACTGGCAGGCTCTCCCGAAGGTTCGACTTTTTGGCCAGTTTTCAGAGTCTGATCCCAAGGCTTAAGTTCATCTTTATCGATCCTGCTGAAACGATACCTGGCTTTCACCCCGGGATATTTCTCCCGATCCACCGGCTCCATAAACATGGAAAGAGGCCGTGCATAGACAGAAAAAGGCGGATAAAGGGCCTGATAAATAATCAATGTTTCCCCTGTCTCGCTGTGCTCTGCAATTGTCATAATCTGATATAATTTATTTTTAAAATGTCTGTATACTTCTCCCGGTCTCGGTATCTGTCTCTCCATCCGTGTCATCCTTTCCTGGAATTCTTGTCTTATTTTATCTCAAACCGGCCGGGATTACAACATGGCCTTTTCAAGCTCCTGCTTTACAGCACTGATCCTATCATATAAAATATAGCTCATACATTAAAAGACAGGAGGGAAAATATTTGAAAGCACGGTTCAAAAAGAATTTTCCACTCTATATAGCAATCCTTCTCCTGTTCGTCTCCCTGTTTTATCTGGGAATTCGAAAAATAGTATACCCTGATCCGGTAACCGGCAATGCCTTTGTGCTGAATACAGCCTGTTCCATTACGCTCTATGCCTCGGAAAACCACCGTCTTGACGAACAGCTGATTGAACAGAGCTTTGATCTGTGCCGTTATTATGAGAGGATTTTTTCCCGCACTATGGAGGGCAGCGAACTGTTTCAGGTCAATAACCGCAAGTCAGACTCTGTCCGCCTGAGCGCAGACCTTGAACCCCTTTTATCCGATGCGCTTGCCTATGCCCGGCTGTCCGGCGGAGCGTTTAATCCTGCCATTGGAAGCGTCAGTTCTCTGTGGGACTTTACTTCCTCATCGCCTCATGTGCCCAGCCAGGATCAGCTGCGGGAAGGCTTAAAGCATGTTGATTACCAGTCTCTTACAATAAAAGACGAAAAGCTTACCTTCTCCGACCCGGACACGAAACTGGATCTGGGGGCCATTGCAAAGGGTTATATTGCAGATCGGATCAAGGAATTTCTCATTGAACATGGAATCACCTCGGCCGTAATCAATCTGGGCGGCAATGTACTGTGCATCGGAGACAAAAAAGGGGAGCCCTTCCAGATCGGAATACAGGCCCCCTTTCAGAATAGAAACGAGACAATCGCTCTGATGGATTTAAGTGATTGTTCTGTGGTTTCCTCCGGGATTTATGAACGGTGCTTTACCCAGGATGGTACGTTTTACCACCATATATTAGATCCGGCCACAGGTTATCCCACAGATAATAATCTGGTATCCGTAACAATAATTTCTGAAAAGTCGGTGGATGGTGATGCGCTCAGTACCGCCTGTTTTGTTCTCGGAATGGAAAAAGGAATGGCGCTGATCGACTCTCTGCCTGATATCTACGCGGTTTTTATCACCGAGGATTATGAGCTTCACTGTTCAGCCGGCTTTGAGCAGGCAGTTACCGTCACAGATACCAGATAATCAGGAGCCGAACACCAGCCGTCCTGCGTCAAGCTGTCCCCAGCCCTGCTGGTTTCCTGGAAGTCCCAGATCGACCGCGCTTTCTTTTAGCCGAATTTTCACTTCTCTGGTTGTCATCTCCGGATACCGGGACAAAAGAAGGGCAATTGCCCCCGAAACCACAGGCGTGGCCATAGAGGTTCCGCTCTTTACCGCATAGAGATTCCGATTCGCGGAATTGGGTACATTGCAGGAGATCATCTTTGCTCCCGGCGCCACAATATCCGGTTTTCGGATGCAGGACGCCGTGGGTCCTCTTCCGGAGTAATTTTTCAATTTCCTTCCTCTGGACTCGATGGGAACATAGTCGTTGGAAGCTCCTACGGTTATAATCTTCCGGCTGATGCCCGGAGAGCCGATTGAACCGGGCAGCGGACCGTTATTAGCCGCTGCGGCCACCACTACAATTCCAGCGTTCCACACCTCTTCTACTGCCTTTACCAGCACGGAATCTTCGTCTGCCAGTGTATCTCCTTTAGTTCCTACTGAAATATTTAATATCCGGATATTATATTTGGTTTTGTTTTCCAATATCCAGTTGAGTCCGATTAATACGTCGGGTATCATACCGTTTCCCTGGTGATTTAATACCTTGACGCCGATCAGGGAGCAGGCCGGAGCCGCTCCGATATATCTGCCGCCGGAGGCTGAACCGTCTCCGCCGATCAGTCCCGCCACATGTGTTCCGTGGGATGCATCATCATAGGGGCTGTCTTTTTTCTTCAATGCATCGTAAAAAGCCGTGATCCGATTCCCAAAATCCGGATGGGGATAGAGCCCCGTATCCAGAACGGCAACTCCGACTCCGGCTCCATAAACGCCCCTTCGGTGAACCTCATCAAGGCCCACCTCCTGAAACCAACTCATGTCATATTACATCCGCCTTTTTTCTATTATCATATTCGCGGCTGCCCGGTTGCGGAACACTCTTCTCCGTCTGCGGCGGACAAGTTGTCCTTTCTTTTCACTCCGAACATAGGGGTAGAAGGAAAATTCTTGGTCAGAAGTGCGAAAAATCACAGGATAAGCTGCGCTGCCAGGGACAATGTGATGAAAATTTACCGGAAAGAGAAATAAACCTTGCCTTTATGACAAAAAAGTCTTACGATATAAATTAAAATCATATGAAGGAGAGTAGATGAAATGGCATTCTATTACGAAGAACCATCCCATACGTTTAGTGAGTATTTATTGGTACCCGGCTATTCTTCCGCCGATTGTATTCCTGCAAATGCTACACTGAAAACCCCTCTTACAAAGTACAGAAAAGGAACCGAAGAACCCGCAATTTCTATCAATATTCCGCTCGTTTCTGCAATTATGCAATCCGTATCTGATGATAAGATGGCGATTGCTCTTGCAAAAGAGGGCGGTCTTTCCTTTATCTACGGTTCCCAGACCGTGGAACAGCAGGCGGCGATGGTAGGCCGTGTAAAGAGCTATAAGGCAGGCTTTGTTTCCAGCGATTCCAATGTCCGTCCTGATCAGACACTGGCCGATATTCTGGAATTAAAAGCACAAACCGGACATTCCACGGTAGCCGTAACAGATGACGGGACCCCGAACGGAAAGCTTGTAGGTATCGTGACAAGCAGGGATTACCGTGTCAGCCGTATGGACCCGTCTACTTTGATCAGTGAGTTTATGACCCCGATCGAGAAGATGATCTACGCAAAAGAAGGTATCACACTAAAGGAAGCCAACAATGTAATCTGGGATCACAAGCTGAACGCGCTGCCGATTCTGGATGATAATCAGAGACTGGTATCCTTTGTATTCCGAAAAGACTATGATTCTCATAAAGATAATCCGACAGAACTTCTGGATTCCTCCAAACGCTATATGGTGGGCGCAGGTATTAATACCAGAGATTTCGCAGAACGGGTACCTGCTCTTGTAGAAGCGGGCGCGGACGTGCTGTGCATCGATTCTTCCGAAGGCTATACAGAATGGCAGAGAATTACCATTCAGTGGATTCGGGAACACTATGGAGAGACAGTAAAGGTGGGCGCCGGCAATGTGGTTGACCGGGACGGATTCCGTTTCCTGGCTGAAGCAGGCGCTGATTTTGTTAAAGTCGGTATCGGCGGGGGCTCCATCTGTATCACCCGTGAGACGAAGGGCATCGGCCGCGGCCAGGCCACAGCAGTGATTGAAGTGGCCAAAGCCAGAGATGAGTATTTTGAAGAAACCGGTATCTATGTTCCGATCTGCGCGGACGGCGGTATCGTATATGATTATCATATCACTCTTGCGCTGGCTATGGGCTCTGACTTCTGCATGCTGGGCAGATACTTCTCCCGGTTTGATGAAAGCCCCACCAACAAGGTAATGTTAAACGGCAATTATATGAAGGAGTACTGGGGAGAAGGTTCCGCCAGAGCCAGAAACTGGCAGCGTTATGATATGGGCAGATCTAAAAAACTATCCTTTGAAGAAGGCGTGGATTCCTATGTTCCCTATGCCGGAAGTCTCCATGACAATTTAAATATCACCTTAAGCAAGATTCGTTCCACCATGTGCAACTGCGGTGCGTTAAGTATACCGGAATTCCAGGATAAAGCCAGACTTACTCTGGTTTCCTCTGTAAGTATTGTGGAGGGCGGCGCTCACGATGTAGTTGTGAAGGATAACAATATTGCTCAGATGAATTAATAGATTCTATAATATGAAAACCCCGGAGAAACACATCTCCGGGGTTTTTTCTATACCTGTCTTTTTAAAAATCGAATTTATTCTCTTCGTCTTCATCCTTCGGCCGTTCCGCCTGAATTTCCTCGGCTTCCGTTTTCTCAGCCTCCTGCTCTCTGGCCAAAGTCTCCAGATCTTTGCCCAGAAAAGCCGGAAGTTCCATCCCCGCCTGCTTAAACAGTTCGTTTAACGGAGGAACCGACTTTAACATGCCGGACAGGAAGTTGGCAGTTGTGGGGGAATTATCCTTTCCGCCCATGGAATCCCAAACTGTAACCTTATCAATCTTAATGTTCTTGATGGCTTCCACCTGAATCTGCATCAGATCCTGCAGCTTATCGGCCACGATCAGCTTAACTGCATCATCCGGCCTGCCGCCTGCCGCATCCACCAGTTCTTTCATACCAAGCGCCTGTTTGGACAGCATCTCCTGAATACCGCGGGCCTGGGCTTCCATCTTGGCAAAGATCGCGTCAGCCTCACCTTTTGCTTTCCTGCGGATTACTTCAGCCTCTGCCTCCGCCTCAATCTGTACCCGTTCCTTCTCCGTCTTGGCCTTAGTCAGAATATCAGCCTGCTGTGTGGCAAGTTCCAGCTGGGCACGGGCTGTCTCCGCCTGCTTCTGCGCTTCATAAGCTTCTTCTTTAGCCTTGGCAGCCTGTACTGCCTCTGCAGCAGTGGCAATACGCAGGGCTTCCGCCTCCTTCTCACGTCTGGCGGCATCCGACTGAGCAATCTCAATCTTAGAAGTATTCTCACCCTGGATCGCATCCGCATTTGCGGCCGATACCTGAATACGCTGATCTCTTCTTGCGTTCGCCTGACCGATCTCACCGTCTCTGTCCTTCTCAGCCACGCTCTTCTTGGCATCATTGATCGCCTTTGCGGCCGCTTCTTTTCCAAGTGCTTCAATATAGCCGGATTCATCGTTAATGTCCGTCACGTTTACGTTAATCAGACGCAGACCAATCTTCTTCAGCTCTATCTCCACATTGTTAGAGACCGCCAGAAGGAATTTATCACGGTCCGAGTTAATCTCCTCAATGTCCATGGTTGCAATAACCAGACGCAGCTGACCCAGGATAATATCGCTGGCAAGCTCCTGAATCTCACTCAATTTCAGCCCCAGAAGACGCTCCGCCGCGTTTTGCATGACTCCGTCTTCCGTGGAAATACCTACCGTGAACCGGGAAGGAACGTCCACACGGATATTCTGTTTGGACAGGGCCTTCTTCAAATCCACATTGATGGATATAGGGGTCAGGTCCATATACTGATAGGATTGCAGCACCGGCACAATAAATGCCGCCCCGCCGTGAATACATTTTGCCGACCGGCTCCCATCCTTGTCGTTTCCCACCTTACCATAAATAACCAGAACCTTGTCGGACGGACACTTCCGATATCTGGACAGGATGCCGATCAGGCAAACAAATAAAACGACAACACCCACACATATCGCAATTAACACCTCAAGTTCCATACTTCTCCTCCTTCTCTCTTATATATCTCTCTCCACAACCAGACAATCACCGCGGATATCAGTAACCCGGATCGCTTCTCCCGTGGGAATCGGTTCACTGCTCTCCGTTATAGCATCAAACTCCATAAACTGTCCCTGGATATTCAGATTTACTTTGCCATGGCCGCCGCCTTTTCCCGGAATACGCAGATAAACGGTACCGCTTAATCCCAGCGCATTTTTCGTATTTACCGTTCCATTGGATGTAAGTCTTGAAAATACCTGGAACAGCTTCGCAATGATATACATAAACAAAAATCCGAGGACCAAACCGGAAATAAGAGACATACCGGTGTTTATCCCGTTTTTTACCATAGCGATTGAAGTCCAGCCGAACACACTGAATAAAGCCACAAACCCCTGAAATGTAAACAATTTCAGAGTAGCAAAATCCCCCGGATTGCTTCCCTCGGAAGAAAACGCATCCGGATCTGCATCGACATCAAAGTCTGCATCCAGGTCCACATCCGTATCCAGATCCAGGCCGGATGTATCACTGGTTTCCACTCCCTCCCCGCCGTCTCCCAGTCCAAACAGAATCAATACAGTCTGTATGATCAACAGCAGAGTCGCCGGAATCGCAATACAATACAACACTCTGAGCAACATATCCAGACTATCCCACCACGCAGCCATACAATCACCTCCCCCGGTCATTGCAGATGAATAAGTCTCATCTATAAGTAAATTTTATTTACCTTCATTATAACAGGTTCCCTGTTTCTGTCAAGATATCCCCAGTAAATCTTTTGTAAATTTGTTGAACGGTGTTGCTTTTTTTCCTTTATTCTGCTAGACTTTCTGTAAGGTAAATATTATTTACGCACGAATATCCTGTTTCAGACAGGCTGCAGATTGGGAAGTGATAACATGGACTCCAGAGAATTGGGGAAACGGATTAAGGAGCTTCGGCTTTCAAAAAGAATGACACAGAGTGAAGTGGTAGGAGATTTTATTACAAGAAATATGTTGAGCCAGATTGAAAGCGGTACTGCTCTTCCATCTATTAATACTCTGGAATATATCGCAGGGAAGCTCGGTGTTCCGGTTGCTTCGCTGGTATCTCCTGAAGATCTGGCATGGTATGAGGGCAAACCCGGTCCCTCCCCTTCCGGCCTGGCCGCAGAATTGCTGAGGGCAAAAGAACACTATCATTTCGGACGGTTTGAACAGGTGATATCCCTGATGGAGCCCCATCTGTCCGATGATGATCCACTGTATGATGAGGCCTGCGCCCTGTCGGCCCACAGCCACCTGGCACTTGCGAAGAAAAAGAAAGAACTGGGGAACCAGGACGCGGCTGCCGGACATGCAAAAGCAGTTATCCGCCTGTCCCAGAATGGGATATACTCCAGCCGGGAACTGAAGATGGAAGCCTTCCTGATGCTGGATGAAAAAATTCAATGAATTAAGCCATATTTGAGACAGTTTTTTCTATAATTGAAGCCCCCTGCGTTTTTAACGCAGAGGGCTTTCGATCAATTTATCACTTCGGTTCTTTTATTTATGGAAATGCAGTTTGCAGGTTGGACATCCCTTCGCAATCGTATCGGTCAGATCCAGCTTTAAGCCGTTCTCTGCCGCGATCCCTCTATCGCCGTCCATAGCCATATCACAAAGCTTTGCACAGGTCTCATCGTCAAAGCCCAGCTTCTGCCATGCACTTACCAGCGGGCAGTAATGGAATTCGATCTTTAAGTCGTCTTTTGTGCACTCTGTAACGTCCATCTGGAAGGTTGTCTTTCCAAGATCGTCCAGGAAAGCTGCACAGAACTGGCTGCAATCTGTGGAATCCTGACAGGCTGCTTTAAAGTTAGCTCCGTGTACATGGCCGGTACGGGTAATTGCTTTTCTTGCAATCGCTTCCGCATCCACACCTGCTTTGATTCCCTCGTCATAGGTAAGGCCCATCCAGGTTGCTCTGTGCTCAATTGCCTTTCTGTTGATTGCTACCTTTTCATCGCTGAATACCAGTGATAAATTTTTAATGTCTGACATATGTATCTCCTCCTGAAATAATTTATAGGCCACGGCGGCTGTTAGCTGCCGGACTGTTCCTTTTAGCAAAATTCGCCAAAACGACTCAATTTCTGACAAATATACTATTATTGATTATACAATTAACTCCTCTTCTGTGTCAATGAACCTTGACAGCTTCTTTACTTTCCCTTAAAATAGCCTTATTTCCTTACTAATCGACAAAAAGTGCGGGAGAATACGAAAAGTGCTGATTTTATAATTGGCTGCTGGGACATGGAGGGGTAACAAATGGCGGGGAACACCGTACAACAAGAAAACAAAATGGGCATTATGCCTGTTAAAAAGCTGCTGGTAACAATGGCCGCACCGATGATAATCTCGATGCTGGTACAGGCAATGTATAACGTAGTGGATTCAGTCTTTGTCTCACATTTCAGTGAAGACGCCCTCACGGCAGTATCTTTATCTTTCCCCATACAAAATTTAATGATAGCTGTCGGCGTGGGAACCGCAGTGGGCGTCAATGCACTCCTGTCCAGAAGCCTGGGAGAGAAAAAGCAGAAAGAGGCAAACCTGGCGGCTGTGAACGGACTCTTTTTAGCGGTGCTCAGCTATATCGCATTTGCCATATTTGGCATCTTCTTTGTCAGGATGTATTTTCAGTCCCAGACCAGTGATGTGGAGATTATACGTCACGGTGTCGACTATCTGTCCATCTGTACGATCGCATCCTTTGGTATTTTTATGCAGATCACCAGTGAACGTCTGATGCAGTCCACCGGTAAAACTTTTTATAATATGCTGACCCAGGGAGCCGGAGCGATTACGAATATTATTCTGGACCCTATCCTTATATTCGGTTTCTTCGGATTTCCCCGCATGGGAGCGGCGGGTGCGGCTTTGGCCACTGTCATAGGCCAGCTTCTGGGAATGTCACTTTCCCTGATGTTTAATGTTACCAAGAATAAAGAGATCTCCCTGTCTCTGAAGGGATTCAGGCCCCACGGCCGTACGATACGGCAAATTTACTCAGTGGGACTTCCTTCTATTATTATGCAGTCAATAGGGTCGGTTATGACTTATGGAATGAATCGTATCCTCTTGATGTTTTCCACAACTGCCGTATCTGTATTCGGCGTATATTTTAAGCTGCAGAGCTTTATCTTCATGCCGGTATTCGGATTAAATAATGGTATGGTTCCTATTGTCGCTTATAATTATGGTGCGAAAAACAAAAAAAGGATTACCGACACGATCAAATACAGTGTCATCGGTGCTACTGCTATTATGGTCGTTGGTTTGGCAGTGTTTCAGTTATTGCCCGATGTGCTTCTGGGATTTTTCAAGGCTTCCGAAGAAATGATGACCATCGGGATCACGGCTCTGAGGATTATCAGTGTCCATTTTGTCCTGGCCGGGGTCTCCATTGTGCTCAGTTCTGTCTTTCAGGCTCTGGGCAACGGCGTCTTAAGTCTCATCATGTCCCTGTGCAGACAGCTTTTTGTGCTCCTGCCTGTTGCATGGGTGTTTGCTCAAACCTTGGGGCTTGACATGATATGGTGGTGCTTCCCGATCGCCGAAGTGGTATCCCTTCTGCTCAGCCTGCTCTTCCTGAAACGTATTTTTCACCAGATGATCAAACCGCTCTCCCAGCCGTCGCAGGTTTAAGGAGATCCGCAGTTCATTTTAAATCATTCCTATTAAAGATGCCGGAAAATCCATGTTTTCCGGCATCTTTTTCTGTATTTCAGAGAAGTTTTTATTTTCTTCTGATATTTTGCGAAATTAGTCAAGCCAAGGTACATATGATGAAGTGTAATGAAAATTAGGAGGATTTAACATGAGTGATTTAGCAGCAACAAACTGCGGCAGCGGATGTGGATGTGGATGTGAAGGGGGCAACAGCTGTATTTGGCTGATTCTGATCCTTCTGTGCTGCTGCGGCGGCAACGGTTTTGGTTGTGGCAATTCCGGCTGTGGCGGCAATGACTGCGGTTCCATCATCTGGATTATACTTATCCTCTGCTGCTGTGGCGGCAACGGCTTCTGCTAAGAAATTGGAATTTACGGCACCGGCGTAAGCCGGTGTCGTATTTCTGCTCTAATTCGGGACACGCCCCGCATGCCGATCCGTATCGGCCGCCGGACAGCCGCACATAGCTTCTTCCCTTGCTTTCTGGTGCTCTCTGCACCACAGACAGTTCAAATCTATTTCATAGATGGTGTTATCTTCTACCACCAGCTGAGTCGCATCATCATCCTGTTTCCACAGTTCCATATGGTACCTCCTACGTTTTCCTGGTCGAAAGGATTTTTGTCCTTCTGCTTTATAATATGCAAAAATAAGTACAAGGTGCCAAAGAATATGGTTGTACTCTTTTTTCTTTTCATCTATAATGACAAAAGAATAAATTGATATCAGGAAGAGAAATGAGGTGCTGTTTTGTCGGGTTCAGTATATGGAAGATTATTTACCATCACCAGCTGGGGAGAATCCCACGGTCAGGGTATCGGCGTAGTCGTGGACGGGGTGCCGGCCGGCCTTGCGTTAAATGAAGATATGATTCAGAATTATTTAGATAGAAGAAAGCCCGGAACTTCCCGGTTCACTACAAAACGTCAGGAAGGGGATAAGGCTCATATTTTATCCGGTGTCTTTGAAGGCCGTGCTACCGGCACGCCTGTCTCCATAGCGGTTTGGAATGAAGATCAGCGTTCCAGGGATTATTCCGAGATAGCAGGCTGCTATCGTCCGGGACACGCCGACTATACCTTCGATGCGAAATATGGATTTCGGGATTATCGGGGAGGCGGCCGTTCTTCCGGCCGGGAGACCATTGCCCGGGTCGCAGCCGGCGCAATCGCCGCCGAGATCTTAAAAGAGCTTCATATAACCGTCAGAGCCTATACCCGTTCCATCGGCCCTGTGGCTGTCGACTATAGCAAATTTGACTGGGATGAGATTTCTAGAAATCCCTTCTCCATGCCGGATTCTCTGGCAGCGGAGCGGACGGATGCCTATCTTCGTGAGAAAATGAATGAGATGGATTCCGCCGGCGGTGTAATTGAATGTATTGTGACCGGCATGCCGCCGGGAATAGGAGAGCCGGTATTTGACAAACTGGATTCCTGTCTGGCCAGGGCAGTGATGTCGATCGGTGCAGTCAAGGGAGTGGAAATCGGAGATGGGTTCCAGGTCTCACAGAGAACCGGCTCTGAAAACAACGACAGTTTTTATTTTGATAAGGATGAAAAATTGCAGAAGCGTACAAACCATGCGGGCGGTATTCTGGGCGGAATGAGCGATGGTTCCCCTCTTATCCTCCGGGCGGCCATAAAGCCCACCCCTTCCATTGCCCGTACGCAGGAAACTGTAAATAAACAGGGTGAAAACATTACGGTTAATATCAAAGGCCGTCATGATCCGGTTATTGTCCCCCGTGCTGTTGTAGTGGTGGAATCTATGGTTGCCGTCACTCTTGTGGACCAGCTGTTTTTAAACATGCACAGCAGGCTGGATCGCCTGAAAGACTTCTATGTATCATAAATAAAACACACCGGGCGGCTGTTAGCCGCCCGGTGTGTTTTAAGCTCCAATTAATTTTACTGTGTTACCGCATATTCCCTGGGGTAATAATTTTGCAGAAATGAAACTTCTGCTTTTTTCCCCGTATAAGTATCTTTCCAGTTCTCAAAGTCCGGATTCACCCACTTGCTTCCGTCCTTAAATGTAATCTGACTGATGCAGTACATAGAGTAAACCACTCTGGCAGATCCTTCCTCCTTCTTTTCCTCCCTAGTCAGTTCCGCCCAGTCCCCGCTCGGATACAGAGACCAGCCTCCCCTCACATCATAGGTCTTGCCCGGCTTTAGGTTCAGTTCCTCGTCTGTCATATAGCTATAGGCAATCCGGAAGGATGAATCCATCGGGAACCATTTGATTTTCAGCGGCTGGCCATCCTTATCAAAGGCCAGCATACTATATTGAATCTTTGTTACAGTTTGATCTGTTCTGTTGGTATAGACCGGATGAAGATAAGGATATCCAGGTTCATAGCTGCGAAGTTCTACGCTGTCAACAGAAAAAATCTGCCCGGATTCCGTCTCCGCCTTTGAACCAGGTTTCCATTTGCCGATATGGGAAAGCGGCTGGCTCATCTTCTGCCCCAGCTGTAAAACAGGTTCATTTGCAGCGACAGCGGACGTGGCAAACACTGCAGATACTGCAATGATCAGTCCGGCTGCAGCCAAAACGGCTGACAATGATTTCTTTTTTATTTTCATAATTGCGGTTATCCTTTCTTTAATGGCAGGCCTGCTGAAATTACTGCAAAGCGGCTGAATACTGCTTTTCTTTTCTTCCATGCTGATCAGTGTAAAGGCATAAGCAGATCTGGTTCCCTGTCCAAACATCCGGACCACGGCCTCATCACAGCACAGTTCAATATCCCTGTTAGCCAGATAATACATAAGCCAGACCACCGGATTGAACCAATGAACGCACAGAGCCGCTGTAAGCGCAAGTTTCCTTATCCCATCCATTTTCCTGATATGGGTATATTCATGTGCCAGAACATATTCCATCTGCCCGGTATCTGTCCAATCCGTTGATTTCGGCATCAGAATAACCGGATGGATGATCCCGTAAGTAAGCGGAGCTGCTACGCAGCCGGACTGCCGGATGGAAATCATTCTGCGGAGAGAATGCTCTTTCAGCCATCTGTCCGCATATTCATGATTGACCGGAAGAGAAGTGCGGAAATCAAGCCGGCACCGGATATAAGACAAGACAAAGAACAAGGCGCTGAGAACGGCTCCGGCCGCCCAAATAAATGTCCAAAGAGGAAATCGATTCCGCTCCGGGATCGGCTGCTCCGGCTGCGAAACGGTCTCTGCCTCCTGAAAAATCGGCAGGTATCTCTCCGCCGGGGTATCCTTTACCGCATCCATCGCCGGGGTAAACGAATAAATACTGAAAGTTGACGGCAGTGAAACGGGAATCATCAGCCGCAGCAGTACAATACCCCATAAAATAACAAAGGTCTTCTTTGGCAGCTTATGAAGGAACAGCGCACGTATCACGGCAACCGCCAGTATCATCACCCCGCCGGCAATACTCATTTGCAGAAGATTCATATTTCCCTCCATTCCGAAGCATTTACGCTGTCCGTTTTAACCAGCCTTGTCCTCTTATTCCAGACCGTCAACAATCTGTTTCAGTTTCTCAATCTGTTCCGGTGAGAGTTTCTTTCTCCCCAGCAGCGCCGCAAATAATTTATCAGCAGATCCATCATACACCTTGTTAATCAGTTCATTCGTCTCCGCCTCCTGTACCGCTTCCTTGGGCACCAGCGCATGACACATGAAATTAGGCTCGCTGCGGCTGATTGCCCCCTTCTTAATGCATCTTTTAATCAGTGTATAGGTCGTATTCATATTCCAGCCTGTCTCCTCTTTCAGCACATCAGAAATATGCTTGGCGGTAGTGTCTCCCTCATTCCAGAGCACAGACATAACTTTTAATTCAGAATCAAACAGCTTAATATCCATCTCATTCTCCTTTACACGACTCCAGTAGTTTATCTATCTCTACACTACCACAGTCGTGTGCATCTGTCAATAAAAGAAGTACGCATCCCCACCAGGTCTTTTTGTTACTAAGTTAAGTTTAGAATCTTCCTAAGCAAAGAAAAAGACACAGAGTGTTTTTATCACTCTGTGTCCAATAGCCTTTTTCTTATTCCAGGGTAAGTATCTGCTCCGCCAATTTCTCCGCCTCTTCCCGCTGATGGGTTACCATTATGACCGTTTTCCCCTGTACTTTTGCCGCGACATAGTCCATTACCAGTTCCTTTAAGTTCTTATCCAGCCCCTGAAACGGCTCATCCAGAATCACCAGATCACCTGGTGCAAGCATTGCCCGCACAATAGCCACCCGGCGTTTCATTCCTCCGGACAGGCTGCTGACCGGTTTTTTCTCATAGTCCTTCAAGTCAACCCGTTCAAACTCTTTCCGGATCATCTCGTCAGACCGGTCAAATCCGCATCCCAGCTTCACATTCACAAAGGCATCCTCTTCCTCACAGAGCCTGTCTTCCTGAAATACTGCCGTCATCCGCCGGCCGGCCATCCCGGTAATCCGGCCGCTGTCCGGCTTTTCCAGACCCATCAGAATGCGCAGAAGCGTCGTCTTGCCGATTCCGGACGCTCCCATCAGAGCAGTTATCTTTCCGCCGGGAATAGTCAGATTCAGGTCCCGAAAAACGGTCAGCTGGCCATATGCTTTCTTTATATGTTCAAGAACAATCTCATTCTGTTTCATATCTCTTCCCCTGCCTTTCCCGTTTTGAGCTGCTTCCAAAACGGGAACAGACCCTAATACGCAGAGTTGAAAGATCTCTTTCAACCCTTATTCTCCCTGCATATCGCCCCGTATGCACCTACACATTTTTCACTCTGTTCCCGGATATACGTCTGATCAGATACATCACCAGTTTTTCAAATCCCATACTCAGCAGTATAATCACAAACGTCCAGGCAAACAGCTCCGGCGTCAGCAGATACAGCTTAGCATCGTATAATTCTGCTCCGATGGAATTCGCAGGCAGGCCGATCACCTCAGCCGCCACACCCGCCTTCCAGCATAAACCTAACCCTACAGAAATCGCGGAGATCAGATAGGGCCGCACAGAGGGCAGAAAAATATAGCGCATTTTTAAGAAGAACGGGATGTTAAATACTCTGGCCATCTCCAGAAGTTTCCTGTCAGTTTCCAGAAATCCCCGGAGGACATTAGAATACACTACAGGAAGCACAATTAGAAATGAAATCAGCACCGCCAGATTTTTGGAATTAATCCATATTAACGCCAGAATAATAAACGATGCAACCGGAGTAGCCTGTATCACCTTCATAACCGGGCTCATCAGCTCTCTAACCAGCCGGCTGTAATAAGAAAATGCCGCCAGTAAAATCCCCGCCAGAAGCGCGAGAAAAAAGCCTCCTGTAATGCGGAGAAATGAGCTGGCAATAACCTTCCAGAAATCTGACTGCGCCAGAAGGCGAAACAATGTCTTTATTGTGATAAGAGGAGATGCAAAAAGCATCTCCTCCTGAATAACCACACTTAAAATCTGCCACACGGCCAGCCAGAAGCAGACCGTAATGATCTTATAATGATACTTTTTCATGGTCACTCCTGTCCTTTAGCTTTTCATTAAGTCCTCACTTTATTTAAGATAGAAATCATCCGCCGGCAATTTCCCGCCAACGGCCTGAGGATTCTGTTCAAATAAAACTTCCAGGTAACCATTTAGTTTTGTTTTCATTTCATCACCGCGGATAAAGGTAATATTACACATAGGTATTGCCTTCTTCGCCACACCGGCTTTAAAAATATCATACTGCTCTAAAAGTGCAGCTGTTTCATCTATATTCTCATTTGCATATTTAGCAGAAGCTTCATATTCGGTCAGAAACTGTTCCACGGCCTCCGGATGCTCTTCCAGGAATTTAGCATTCACCGCAATTACACCGGTCGTTATCGTACTGCCGTTTTCTGCTTTCGCCTCCCACTCTTTGGTGACATCCAGCGCGACTCTGAGCTTCTCATTCTGGCTCATGGCAATGGTCACCTGGGGCTGGGGCAGCATAGCGATTGCATTCTCTGTCCCGGCCAGCAGGGATACAACCTCTGCTGCCTCTGACTTAAATTCAATCGTCACATCCTTCTCCGGATCAAGCCCATAGGATGTGAGCAGATAATTCAATGTATATTCCGGCGTCGTTCCCTTACCGGTCGTATAAATCGTCTTGCCCTTTAAATCTTCCACTGACTGGATGGAGTCTCCTGTTTCCAGAATATAGAGAACTCCCAGGGTATTAATCGCCGCAACCTTAACTTTTCCCTCGGATTTGTTATACAAAACCGATGCCAGATTGCTGGGAATCGCGGCAATACTGATATCACCTTTCATAAGGCCCGCAGTTACCTCATCCGCTGCTCCTGCAACCGTAACATTGTAGTTATTTGCAGTTGTGCCGTCGTCACTGTCTTTCATCAGCTTAACCATACCCATGATAGTCGGCCCTTTTAATGCAGCTACGTTAATATCCAGCTTTTCTTTTTCTTCGTCCTCAACCTTCGGTTCCGGTGTCTGATCACCGTCATCCTGATTTGTTTGAGACTCAGATGGAGTGTTCTCAGGTTGGTTTTCCTCCTTCTTGCCGCAGCCGGTTAACATAGCCATTGCCATCGCGCACACAAGGATCAGTGCCAGTAGTCTTTTCATGTTGCTTTTCATAGTTATCTCTTCCTTTCTTTCTTCCCGGTAGCCTCCTGGGCGTCCGGTCAGATCTATCGAGCTTATTATATCTTAACAGCACACGGCCGTCAACAGTTCGGGGAGAAAATTAGTAATTATTACTAATTTTCTCCCCGATAGATCTTCTCTCTCATGCATTTTTCAATCCATCTGTACCGCATCATAGTCTATCCGCCATCATACGCCCGCCGTAAAATCACGGAATATTCCGTACTCCGGCTTCTGTCTGAACTTTAATTCTCTTCCGGTCTTTGGGTGCCTGAATTTCAGTTCATATGCAAACAGGGCAAGCTGATTTTTCCCTCTGTAGGCCTGAAAGGACGAGTTATATTTTGTATCACCGTAAATGGGAATTCCTGCGTTTGCAAGCTGTACCCTTATCTGATGATGCCGGCCGGTAAGCAGCGTCACCTCCAGCAGGGAACAGCCATCCTGTACCTGCCTGACCTGATAATAGAGCTTTGCCTCTTTTGCTTCCGGAGTATCCGCGGACACCACCCTTGACATATTCCTGGCCCCGTCTCTGACGAGCCAGTCAATCAGCAGTACGGGATTTTCTCCCTGCCTGCTGCTCAGATCCTGTCCCACAACAGCCAGATACTTCTTTTTCATTCCTTCCCCGGCCGCCTGCCGGCTCAGTTCCCTGGCGCCAAACGGAGTCTTGGCATATACCATTACTCCTCCCACCGGGCGGTCCAGCCGGTGTACCGGATAAATCTCAGGAATGCCGTCTGAGTTTTCATTCTCCATTCTATAATTGCGAAGAAGGCTGATCATGTCCAGAGCTCCGGACCGGTCCCCCTGAGACGGCACTCCCGGCGGTTTCTCACACACGATAAAATGGGTATCTTCCATTACTATTTTCAAGTTCATCTTCAATCCCGGAGGTAATCTCCCCGCCCTCCCGTCCCTTTCTTATCTTTCCTACACTTTGAACCGGTATCCCACACCCCAGATCGTCTCTATATACTGAGGCTTTGAAGTGTCCACCTCAATCTTTTCCCGAATCTTCTTAATATGAACCGTCACCGTGGCCGTATCGTTGCCGATCGCCTCCATGTCCCAGATCTTTTCAAATAACTCTTCCTTCGTAAAAACGTGGTTGGGATTCTGTGCCAGAAATGTAATCAAATCAAATTCTTTCGTGGTAAACTGCTTCTCCTCTCCGTGAATATACACACGGCGGGCTGTTTTATCAATCTTAAGTCCTCTGATCTCAATAATCTCGTTTTCCTTTATGCCGGAACCTATCAGCCGCTGATACCTCGCCAGATGGGCCTTCACCCTGGCGACCAGCTCACTGGGACTGAACGGCTTCGTCATATAGTCGTCCGCTCCCAGTCCAAGCCCCCTTATTTTGTCTACATCCTCTTTCTTGGCAGAAACCAGAATAATCGGAATATTCTTCTTCTCCCGGATAGCCCTGCAAATTTCAAACCCATCCAGTCCCGGCAGCATTAAATCCAGTATAATCAGATTATAGTTCTCAGCCAGAGCCGCCTCCAGTCCGGCGGGCCCGTTGCACTCAATATCCACCTGAATATCACTCAGCTCCAGATAGTCCTTCTCCAGCTCTGCGATCGTAATCTCATCTTCAATAATCAGAACTCGATCCACGTCTTTCACATCCTTTCATGATTTTTAAATGGATTGGAAGGAATCCTTATAATTCGTTTCTTCGGCGGAGGCACCGGAATTTCAGCCTCAGCCTTCTCCCCTCTGGCTCCGTATTTTTTCAGCGTAAAGCAGATCGCAGTTCCCATGCCCTCTCCGCTCTTCGCATATATTTTTCCCCCGTGATCATCAATAATCTTCTTGGCAATGGAAAGCCCCAGTCCGCTTCCACCTTTTGCCGAATTTCTGGAAGCATCCGTCCGGTAAAATCTCTCAAAAATATGATCCACTTCATCCTTGGCAATCCCTTTGCCGTTGTCCTCTATCTGAATTGCCACAAAGTCACCCTGGTCTTTGATCCGTATATTGATAATCCCTTTCTTCTTGTCCATATATTTCAGAGAATTCCCGAAAATATTATTAATTACCCTCTTTAGCTGCTCTCCATCGGCCATAACCGTCACATCCTGCGGAATCTCGTTATAGTAGCAGAGTTCTATATTTTTTACCTCCATATCCAGGCTGCGTTCATTAATACAGTCCGAGAAAAATTCCGCAACATTTAATTCCTTGAAATTATAAACCATGGCATCACTCTCGATTTTCGTAAAATCAGCCAGTTCGTCCACCAGATAGGTCATGTCATTCGCTTTGGCATAAATCGTTTTCAGGTACTTCTCCTGCTTCTGGGGAGTATCTGCGATACCATCCATGATGCCTTCTGTATATCCCTTTATCGCCGTCAGCGGAGTCTTCAGATCATGGGAAATATTCCCCACCAGTTCCCTGGAGTCCTCCTGATACTGTATCTGGCGGTCAATCATCGCTTTCAGGCGGATACGCATCTTCTCAAAATCTCTGCACAGCATGCCGATCTCGTCGTTCGACTCCGCCTTAATCGAATACTCCAGGTTTCCCTTCTGTATTTCATTGGTAGCCTTCCACAGCTCGCTCAGCGGCCGGAAAATTCCCTGATAGATCCAGTAGGTCAGGATCAATGCCGTGATGCAGAGAATCAAAACAATCGAAAATAGTATCTGGCTGATAAAAGATTTAGCCTGGGGCAGGAGCGTATTCACATCCGTCACCAGGAAAAGCGATCCCTCTGATCCATCCGAGAATAAAAAATCCTGCTGCTTGAGCAGAAACGCCTTCTCCCCGCTCATGTAATAGCTTCCTTCATAGGAATCCGGCCCTGAATAGTCGGGCAGCTCCGCTTCCATTGTGCGGTAAGCGGAAGCATCGCCATTATAAAAAATTTCGTTTCCCTTTCGCACCAGCAGGAAGGATGAGCAGGTGTTTAACTCCTGATCAAGCCCGGTGAGATATTCCATATCTTCAAACTTCTCAGGGTTCTCTGCTGCCGTCTTCTGAACCTGTGCAAAGGTTTCCTTTGTCGCTTTATCAAAAATCCGGATCGGGCTGTATAGGACCTGCGTAACACCGTCATTTACATCATAATGTTTCTCAATCGAATTATTCTGCAGCACGTAAATCAGGCCGCCGGCAACTGCCAGCAGCAAAATTGGAAATAGCATCGTGATTAAAAAAGCCGTCATCAGACGTTCCCGCAGTTTCATGAAAAACCTCCAGGTCGAAGTAAATTAGTATGCCGCTGCAAGCCATGCAACCTCGCCTTCCTCCGGTCGGCTCGGTTTCGGGCTGCGCCCTGTCTGCTATCCGCAAGCCATGCAACCTCGCCTTCCTCCGGTCGGCTCGGTTTCGGGCTGCGCCCTATAAGACCAGGAGCCGGAAGAATCCTTTATGCAAGCATAGGATTCTTCCGGCTCCTGGTCTTGCATGGCTTGGCTTTCGAATATTATACCATATTTCCACCGGCTGTCGGGAAACTTTATAAACATTTCATGAAGTATAAACTTATTTTATATTTTCTGTTATTTGACGGAGCTATTAGGGTTTTTAACGTCCCCAAACTATGTTATACTGTTCTTTACTGCGGGATTTATCCCGGACTATAGTTTACATAAGAGAAGGGTTACGGGGATATGAACAAGAAAACATTTATGAAACTTATCGTTGCCATGCTGTTGATTCATTTAGATTTTAATATTGGTCTGGGAGGCGCCTCACTGGATATTCTGCCGAACTTCATCGGGTATATCCTGATCTTTCTGGCACTGTGCGATTTTGAAAAGCTTTCCTCCGGTTTCAGGAAATTCAAACCGGTCTGTATCGTACTGATCTGCTATAGCGCTGTTACGTGGGTGGTTCCTATTAACATCTATCTGGTTCATGCAATTGTATATTTTATCAATGTGGCCTTCTGGTTTATGCTGCTGGCCGGAATCAGCGCTCTTTGCCGGCAGAGCGGGCTTACCGCGCGGGCCAACACACTGGCGGGGATACGGAATTTTTATTGTATCTTCCAGATCTGCTTCTTTATAACGGCCAATCTGTTTTATATTGAGATTCTCGCCATGATTCTGGGTGTGATTAACCTGCTTATGATTCTGCTTATTGCCTATAATTTCAATCAAATTCGACAGGAGATCCAGTAATGCTTGACTGAATATAGGAAAGGTTGTATCGTTATAGCTATATGTTCAGGCCTGTACAGGGCCTGAGACCAGAGATATGAAAGGAGATTTACAAATGAACAAAAGACTGATTACTTCTGAGTCAGTTACAGAAGGGCATCCCGATAAAATCTGTGATCAGATTTCCGATGCCATATTAGATGCTCTGCTGGAGCAGGACCCCATGAGCCGCGTGGCCTGTGAAACAGCTGTTACCACCGGACTGGTCCTGGTAATGGGAGAAGTAACTACCAGAGGTTATGTTGATATTCAGAAAATTGTCCGGGACACGATTCGGGGGGTGGGCTATACCTCTTCCAATGCCGGATTTGATGCAGATACCTGCGGCGTAATCGTTGCGCTGGACGAGCAGTCCCCTGATATCGCAATGGGGGTCAACAAGGCTTTGGAAGCCAGAATGTCTAATGAAGATATTGAGGCAATCGGCGCCGGGGATCAGGGCATGATGTTCGGCTATGCCACGAATGAAACACCAGAATATATGCCATATCCGATTCACCTTGCACACCGGCTCACCAGACAGCTTACCAAGGTCCGCAAGGATGGCACGCTGCCTTATCTGCGTCCGGACGGCAAGTCACAGGTAACAGTGGAATACGATGAACAGGGCAGACCGATCCATCTGAATGCGGTAGTTCTTTCCACCCAGCATAAATCTGATGTGACACAGGAACAGATTCATGAAGATATCAAAAAATATGTATTTGACCCGGTTCTTCCCGGTGAAATGATCGATGAGGATACAAAATTCTACATCAACCCCACCGGCCGTTTTGTTATCGGCGGTCCCAACGGGGACAGCGGCGTTACCGGCAGGAAGATTATAGTTGATACTTACGGCGGGGCTGCCCGCCACGGCGGCGGGGCCTTTTCAGGCAAGGATTGTACCAAGGTAGACCGTTCTGCTGCGTACGCCGCCCGCTATGCGGCCAAAAATGTAGTAGCAGCCGGCCTGGCCGATAAATGTGAGGTGCAGCTTTCTTATGCCATCGGCGTTGCACAGCCCACTTCTGTCATGGTTGATACATTCGGCACAGGCAAAATAAGCGATGAAGCATTAAGCGATATCGTACGGGAAGCCTTTGATCTGCGTCCGGCTGGTATTATACAGATGCTGGACTTAAGGAGGCCGATCTATAAGCAGACCGCGGCCTACGGTCATTTTGGCAGATCTGATCTGGATCTTCCATGGGAAAAACTTGACAAGGCGGATGAGCTAAAGAAGCTCGCTGCTGATAAATAATATCAGAATAAAAGAAAGGCCGGACAGATTAAACAAAATCCGTCCGGCCTTTTTCTCTAGTTCGCTGCCTGTGCAGTAAAACCAATATCGTCCATCTCGGAGATCGCCAGCTTAACCGCCGCCTCATCCCCGTCCACGCTCACGGTCTTATCGGCCAGATTCACCTCAAACTTAAGGCCTGCGGCTGTTAAGACGTCTGTAATCCTCTTTACGCAATGCTCACACGCCATTTCCTTCACATTTAATACTGTCATTTTCTTATCCTCCTTATTTCATAAGTTTTCTCAATGTTTTCATCAATTCATCTATGACCTCATCTTCCTTGTCATCCTTTATATCCCGGACAACGCAGGTGCGGATGTGATCTTCCAGCAATTCTTTACTGAAGCTGTTGAGCGCAGACTGAATCGCGGATACCTGGGTGAGGATATCCACACAATAAACCTCTTCCTCCACCATCCTTCTGACTCCCCTGACCTGACCCTCGATCCGGTTCAGCCTGTGAATCAGTCTGGTATATTCATCTGTGTCTCTGTGCTTCTTTTTACCGCTTTCCTCAGACATACATTTCTCCTCCTGGTTACTGATTACTCTCTTAATCCAGCTTCTTTGTGCGCAGACGAAGTGCATTGCCCACAACGCAGATCGAACTCAGCGACATAGCAAATCCGCCGATCATAGGACTCAGCAGCATTCCGTTTATCGGGAACAGAAGCCCGGCCGCTACCGGAATACCGATCGTATTATAAAAGAACGCCCAAAACAGGTTCTGCTTGATATTGCGGATTGTCAGCTTACTCAGTTTAATTGACTTATAGACATCCCGAAGATCTGATTTCATCAGCACAATATCACTGGACTCTATCGCCACGTCGCTGCCGTTTCCAATGGCTGTTCCGATATCCGCCTGCACCAGCGCCGGTGCATCATTGATACCGTCTCCCACCATCATAACTTTTTTACCCTTCGCCTGCAAGTCCGCAACTACCTGCGCCTTGTCTCCCGGGAGTACCTCGGAGATAACGCCGTCCACTTTAACCTGCCGTCCGATGTAATCTGCCGTCAGCTTGTTATCACCGGTCAGCATATATACTTCAATGCCCAGGCCCTTCATTTTCTCAATCGCCTCGATACTTGTTTCCTTTACTGTATCGGCCACACTAATGATACCCTGAACCTTCTGATCCACAGAAACAAACATCGGCGTCTGTCCCCGGCCTGCCAAAACCGCGGCCTGCTCTTTATATTCACCGGCCTCTTCAATCCCATTATGGCCCTCCAGCAGCTTTATATTGCCCACCAGCACCATATGGTCCTGAACCTTTGCCTGTACGCCCATACCGGTAATGCTTTCAAACTCTTCCGCAGGATAAAGAACGCCGTCCTCCCGTTTTTCTCTGGCTCTTGCTACAATAGCCTGCGCCAGAGGATGCTCCGACCCGGCCTCAACGGCGGCAGCAAGCTGGAGAAGTTCATCCGGCTCCATATCCTGGCTTACAATATCCACTACCTGAGGTTTACCCTCCGTAATCGTACCGGTCTTATCCAGGACAACGGTATCAACCTTGTGTGTTGTTTCCAGTGCTTCTCCGCTCTTAATTAAAATACCATTGCTGGCGCCAAGTCCGGTTCCTACCATAATTGCCGTAGGAGTGGCAAGCCCCAGGGCACAGGGGCAGGCGATAACCAGAACAGAAACAAATATTTTCAGCACAAAGGCCAGATCATAGCCAAGCAGCAGCCATATTACGGAAGCTGCCAGGGCAATGATCATAACCGCCGGCACAAAGTAGCCGGCCACTTTATCTGCAATCTTGGAAATAGGGGCCTTTTTGCCCTGCGCATCCTCAATCAGCTTTATGATCTTTGCAAGGGTAGTGTCTTCACCGGTACGGCTGACTTCCACATACATAACCCCATTGTAATTCATGCTTCCGCCGATCACTTCGTCTCCCGCGCTCTTTTCCACAGGTATACTCTCACCGGTCAGCATGGATTCGTCCACGCTGCTCCCGCCTCGTACGACGATACCATCCTGGGGTACCCGTGAACCTGGCTTAATGACAATAATGTCGCCTTTTCTCAGCTCACTGATCGAAACAGTGACTTCTTTTCCGTCTTTTTCCACAATCGCAGTCTCCGGAGTGAGCTCCATCAGCTTCTGAATAGCTCCGGATGTCTTTCTCTGGCTGTTGCTCTCCAAATATTTGCCCAGCATGACAAGTGTGACCACAACCGCCGCCGATTCATAATAAAGATGATGTGCATTCATTGGATTGGATGGAATCAGAATCGTCTGAACCAGACTGTAAATAAATGCACTGCTTGTTCCCACTGCTACCAAAGAATCCATATTGGGATTCCCGTGGAACAGTGTCTTAAATCCAATCAGATAAAACTGCCGTCCGCAGTAGAGAACCGGGATTGTTAAGACCAGCTGCAGCAAAGCAAAATTCAGCGGGTGCGTATTCATATGAATAATATCCGGTACCGGCAGCTCAAAGGGCAGCATGTGCCCCATAGCAAGATAGAGCAGTCCCACTGAAAATACTATAGCGGTGATCAGCCGTCTCTTAAAATTCTTATGCTCTTTTTCTTGCTCCATGGCTGTCAGCTTCTTTTCATCAGCCCCCGGCGCCTCATATTTATGAATACCAAATCCGGCCTTTACCACTTTTGCCTTGATCAGTTCTTCATCTACTTTCGAATCATCATACACAATGGTCATTCTGCCGGTTGTCAGATTCACATCGCTGCGCTCTACTCCGTCTATCTTCCTGGTGGCCCGTTCCACGCCGCTGGAGCAGGCGGCACAGGTCATACCTTCGATTATATAAATTTCTTCTTTCAAATTCATCCCCTGCTTTCTTCAATCATTTTGGCATATACTATATACCCCTATTAGGTATATTACGCTGTATTTCGTATTTTGTCAATAGCAACGCTGATTTTTTCTTTCAATATGCCTCAGTATGCCCCGATTCCCTGCAAAACAATCGCGCCGGTCATTTCGCAGCCCGTCTTATTGTAACAAATGCCGGCAAACTGCCTTAAATAAAGAAAAGCGCCTGCAGGCCACTCTATGACCTGCAGGCGCTTTCCCGGGAAACACAGCAAATTTCTTTGACGCATTTCCCTCCCCTTTTATTCAAACCCCAATACTTATTAGCCTACTTTAAATTTGAACTTGCGGATTGCCCGCTCGTCTTCCACATTTACCTTTGCCATATCGGCTCCCAGCATCTGCATCTTTCTCTCGAATGTTTCATAGCCCCGTTCAATAAAATGTATCTGTTCAACCATTGTATAACCGTCCGCCGCCAGGCCTGCAATGACAAGTGCCGCACCCGCGCGCAGATCAGGCGCACATACCGTTGCTCCGGTAAGCCCGTTCACACCGCTGACAATGGCCGTATTTCCCTCTACCTTGATATCAGCTCCCATCTTGAAAAGCTCATCCACATACATAAAACGGTTTTCAAAAATACTTTCCGTCACAATGCTGGTCCCGCCTGACATAGCCAGGAGTGTTGTAATCTGAGGCTGCATATCCGTGGGAAATCCCGGATAGGGCAGTGTTTTCACCTGCGTATGTCCCAGACGCTTGGTCGCAACAACTCTGACGGCATCATCAAATTCTTCAACATTAGCGCCAATCTCAATTAACTTGGCCGTTATGGACTCCAGATGCTTCGGGATAACATTTTTAATCAGGATATCTCCCTTGGTAGCTGCCGCGGCAAACATAAAGGTTCCCGCCTCTATCTGGTCCGGAATAATAGAATATTCTGTTGCATGCAGGCTCGGCACGCCTGTAATACGGATGACATCAGTCCCCGCACCTTTTATATTGGCGCCCATGCTGTTTAAAAAGTTCGCCACATCAACAACATGAGGTTCCTTAGCCACATTCTCCAGTATCGTTTTACCTTCTGCCATACAGGCAGCCAGCATAATATTAATCGTAGCGCCGACGCTGACCACATCCAGATAAATATGATTACCCTTTAAGTGTTCCGCTTCCACACAGATCATATCCTGCCCAATCGTAACTTCCGCACCCAGCGCTTTAAAACCCTTTATATGCTGATCAATCGGCCTGCTGCCGATATTGCAGCCACCCGGAAGAGCAACTCTGGCTTTCTTGTATTTTCCCAGCAGCGCTCCCAGAAGATAATAGGAAGCTCTGATTTTTCTGATATATTCATTGTCTACATCCCAGGCGTGGATATTTCTGGCATTGATTTTCACTACATGCTTTTCTGTCTTTTCCACCGTAGCGCCAATGCCCTCAATGGCCTGAATCAAAACATTTATATCTCGTATATTTGGTAAGTTATCAATGGTCACAGTTTCATCGGTCATTGTCGCTGCAGCCAAAATGCCAAGAGCAGCATTCTTCGCGCCGCCGATTACAACCTCACCTGCAAGGGGTTTCCCCCCTTTTATAATATATTGGTCCATTGCACACCTCGAATATAATCTCTTTTTTCGTTCCAAAAATTTAACAGCTTTCCCATTATAGCACACAGGCCCGCATATGAAAACACTTTTTGTCAAAAACATGGCAGTATCCGGCATTTCCCGGCCCTAAAAACTTCAGGTACCGCCCAGTTTTTCCTTCCCATTCCGGAAGGTTTCAATTGCTTCCCTCGTCTTCTGCATCAGCTGGCCAACGCTCAGTCCGTCCGCATCCACGATAATATGTGCATATTTCTCATAAAGAGGACACCGTTCCTTATACAGATCCTTCAATGACTGGCCATCTTTTAATACGACTCCCCGTTTTTTCGGGTTACCGATTCTCTTTTTCAATACCGTATAGCTCAGTCTTAAGTACACCACCGTCCCAATCTCCCGCAGGTGCTCCATGGCTTCTTCTCCATAGACTACACTGCCTCCCGGCGAGATAATGCTGCGTTCTGCCAGAATACCCGCATTGATCCGATTCTCTATTGCAATAAATGAATCAATTCCTTCTTCTACTATAATTTCACTCAGCAGACGTCCTTCCGTCTCCTGAATCAGCAGATCTGAATCCACAAACCGAAACCCCATCGCCTTGGCGAGTATAACCCCTATCGTACTCTTTCCCGCCGCAGGCATACCAATCAGTACAATATTATTGTTCTCCACTTTTCTTCTCCTGCCGGCAAAACTGCCGGCCCCGTATCTTCGATCTTTTATGGTGCAGGCTGAAAATTTCATTCAGCCTTTCTTTCTTCGTACAATTTTCTGTGCGCCGCGAACGGAAAATCCAAACGTCCCCAGGCCTTTGCCCAATCCATAATAAGTTCCGTGCGAGTAAACAACCGGCTCTGCCGCATCCAGATGAAATTTCCCCTTATCATCCAGATACGCTGCATCCACATCCACACACACGATCTCCGCCAGAAACATATCATGGCTTCCAAGAGGAATCACCTGCTTTACCCTGCATTCCAGGTTAACCGGACTCTCCTCAATAAGCGGAGCCTTCACTTTCTCAGCCGGCCGGGCGGTTAATCCCATCTTACTGAATTTATCCACGTCTCTGCCCGATGCAACGCCACAATAATCCGCGGCCCGCAGCAGCTTCTTCGTCGTCAGATTTATCACAAATTCCTGTGTCTCCTGAATCATATGATAGGAAAATCTGGACGGCCTCACCGATACAGATACCATCGGCGGATCAGAGCAAACAGTTCCCGTCCACGCCACTGTAATGATATTGGGCCTGCCCTCCAAATCAGCGCAGCTTACCATAACAGCAGGCAGCGGATACAGCATATTGCCCGGTTTCCAGACCTTCTTCTCCATCTTATTTCCTTCCTTTATTCTATCCGAAAGCCGCCTGCCAAAGTTCCCATCCAGAACCGGCAGCTTTCCCTGTATCTTCTTATGTAGACAAACCGGCTGATTTCTGTGCACATAAACCTTGATACTTTAATATATCCCTGGGACCGGCCGGGCGTTCGTCGTACATTTCTTAATTTTATCGGGCCATCCATCTCCCCATGTCTATTCTCCGCATCTGGATATCCTGCAGCAATACAGGAAAATCAAAAGGATCAGGCAGCCATTATTAAGCATATAGTACCATCGGACATTCGGAAAAACAAGGACAAACACAAAAAACCACTTTTTACAAGTAGCAGAGGCAGCTATATTTTTCTTCCTTTTCCGATTTTCCCGTGTTATAATTTTATAACATAATCAAGACAAACCCGATATTCATAAATTAATAGTACGGGATTTTTAATTAGAATGAGTTACGGTACAAGGGCTGTTTATTGCCGTCAGGGTCAGGAGGGGTATTCTGTCAGATGGCGGCAGGTTTGTTATATGGCAAACTGAAAACAGGGGGTTATATGAAGAAGAAAAAAACAAAGATGGAGTTTGTCCGTTATCTGCTTCTGGCAGTGACTATTATTGTGATTATGGCCGCTGTCGTTTATTTCGTGTCCATTGTTGCTCCGGATCTGATTCCGCTGCTTGAGCACGGTAATGAACAGGAAATTGAAAATTATCTGAGAAATGCCGGAAATCTTGGCTATATATTTCTGGCGCTGCTGCAATTTCTGCAAATTGTAACCGTTGTCTTTCCGGGTTCTCCGATACATATAGTCGCCGGGCTGTTATACGGTGTCATAATCGGCACACTGCTGTGTCTGATCAGCCATATAGCTGCTAATTTGTTTGTCTTTTTACTTTCCCGCAAACTGGGCAGCCTTATCGACGGAATGTTTCCGGCCAAGAGCAACGGCCGGTTCGAAACCATGCTCTTACATACAAAAGATCCGGCATATACCGTATTTCTGGCCTGTCTGATTCCAATGGTTCCCAATGGCATGATCCCTCATATCGCCGCAAAGACAGAAATCACTTTAAAGGAGTTCACTCTGGCAGTTGCCTGCGGCAGTTTCCCTAGTATTTTTATTTTTGTATTCTGCGGAAGGCTTTTACTGCAGGGACATTTTATCCTTGCCGGAGTTCTGGCTGTTCTGGAATTAATCGGGGTTCTTCTGCTGTTTCATTTCAGAAACAGGATCATGGAACATCTGCCCAATCGCAAACAGCATGGGGCTGCCTGAGCAGATGGTAAACGAGCGAAAAGAAGCCCTCCGTGTGTTTGACGGAGGGCTTTTAGTTTTTTATTCAGTTTATTTAATTGTACTATATTTAATAAGCCGGAGGATTATTTTTAAGGCCATTCTATGAATGTTGTTTCCTTACTGATTTTATTATTCCTCTTTTCCATATCTTACTGTTTTATGAGAGTCTTTTAATCCTTCAATCTTCACATCATCTTCTGCTCTTCAGTCCTGATTCACATCACTTCCAAAGTGTTCTTATGAGTTTCTAATCTCTGATCTTCTGTCCAAACTCCTTAATTGAATTTGTCCTTATCCACTTAATGTTCTGTCATTGACCTTACTAACGGCTCTGCCATCAATCGTTTATCAACGACTCTCACACTAACTTCATTAACATAGGGAAACGTCTATGTTAAATCTACTCTCTTACCGGAATAATGAAACCTCTTTTTTTAATTAGATGAATCAATGAGTCCTTCTTAAAATCCATCTTGTCACTCCGACTTTTGTATATTGTTATATACGAGATGTTTTACTTTGCGAAGGCCATTCTTTCTGACTTCATTGATTCACCTTTTAAATGTTCATCTATCGTTGCCAAGGGAATCACCTTACCTTTCTTTTACTTCAACTCTGTTGTTATTAAGTGTTTGTTCTTTGTTATCTTGATTATAGTATAGTGCTTTTTATTTGTCAACACATTTTTCTAAAATAATTCATTTTATCTATTTACATCAGTTTTCAGAATATTCTTTCAATTAATCCTTCTGATTAGAACCAGTTATCAGACAACTTTTTTCTCCTAAACTCTCTGAAACGACTGGCGCCGCACACGGAGAGAGCCATCTTATATAAAGAAAAAACTCTGCACATCAATGCGCAGAGTTTTTTCAAGTACGCCTCGGCGTACTTGCTGCGAGCCGCCGGAGGCTTTATCTCGGAAGGAGACTGAGCTCCCACCAAGACGTATTTGTTATTTACTCACCACCTATTGAGGTGGGAGTCTTATCTACTTCCATGATAAATCTATTTAATTTAAATTCCGTGCATTCTGCTTCGAATCCCTTTCATAGGCGATACCTTTACAGTTAACTCGGCTCAGGCACCCTTACGGCACACAGAAGGTTCCGCTTAGTGCTGCTCCATTCCTGACCTGACACGGTTCACGAATTCCTGTTGCGCAAGACCCAAACGTCAACATCACTTATAAAGGCCGGCCCCACAAAAAAAGACCCTCGGCAGAATATCACCCCTGCTGTAGCGGATTGCAGGTACAGGGCACCGCTATCTCCCCGGCTGCACGGAAACTTTATGACAAAATAACACGTGGTTTACAGTATAACCGCTTTATTATAGTATGTCAAGAATATTAATTTTAAAATAATCTAAGGAATAGTGAAGAAGGAAGAGTGAATAATGAAAAATGAAGAACGGGAGAAAGAGTGTTTCTTCAAGAGTTAGCTATTATAATCTTACTACGTTTTTCCTTCTTCATTCTTCCTTATTTGCTGCTCTTTCCCTTCCTCAGCTTCCTGAAGAATTCCTTCAATAGCCCGCTGCACTCTTCTTCCAGCACTCCTCTGGTCACTTCCGACTGATGGTTGAATTGTTCCATTTCGAGCAGGTTTAATATAGACCCGCAGCAGCCGGCCTTAGGATTCATACATCCGATAACAACCCTTGGTATTCTGGCCTGAATGATTGCCCCCGCGCACATCTGACATGGTTCCAGCGTCACATACATGGTGCACTCTTCCAGCCTCCAGTCCCCCAGCTTTTTACTTGCTTTTCCGATTGCCAGGATCTCCGCGTGAGCCAGCGTGCTCTTCTTCGTATTCCGCTGATTATAGCCCCTTGCTATTATTTTATCTTCATGAACGATCACGCAGCCGATTGGAACCTCCAGCAGATCACCCGCCTTCCTGGCCTGTTTCAGCGCTTCTTTCATATAGTAGATATCGTCTTTCATGTTACTTTCATACCTCGGTTCTGTCGGCTGTCAGCAAGTTAGTAAAGGCTGCAAAGTCTTCCAGCGTAAAGGTTTCTCCCCGCACGGTAGGACTTTTACCCATCTTACGGACCGCCTGTTCGATTTTCTCCTTGGGAATGGAGATCACAGGGGAATTGTTCAGGCTGTTGACCAGGGTTTTCCGTCTCTGGTTAAATACCGCCCGGATAATCTGAAACATTAATTTCTCATCCTTTACCTCGACCACTGGCTTTTCATGCAGGGTCAGCCGGATCACTGCCGAACCCACATTTGGTCTGGGCATAAAACAGTTCGGCGGTACATTGGCCGCCAGATATGGGCTGGCGTAATACTGGACACCCAGGGACAGTGCCCCATAATCCTTGGTCCCCGGGCCGGTCTGCATTCGCTCCGCCACTTCTTTCTGCACCATGACTGTGATGTTCTCCACCGGCACATGACTTTCCAGAAGACCCATTATGATAGGCGTTGTAATATAATAAGGCAGGTTAGCGACGACCTTAATCGGCTTCCCGCCGTTTTTCCGGTCGATCAGTTCCTGAATATCCATTTTCAGGATATCCTGGTTCAAAATTTCCACATTGTCATAGCCGGATAAGGTGTCTTTCAGAATAGGGATCAGATTCTGATCAATCTCCACCGCCACGACTTCTCTTGCACTCTCGCACAGATACTGGGTCATGGTGCCGATTCCCGGTCCGATCTCCAGCACCATATCGTCTTTTGTAAGTCCTGCTGCCGCGATAATCTTATCCAGCACCCTGGTGTCGATCAGAAAATTCTGACCAAACTTTTTTTGAAAGTTAAATTTATACTTCTGAAGAATCTCAATTGTATTCTGGGGATTTCCAAGTGTCGCCATCCGCGTTCCTCAAACCTTTCTGATTGTATTGACTGTCTCTTCTTCCATATGGTATAGCTTAAAGGCATTCTTTCGGGTGGTATCTATTACCTGTTCCGCCGTTATCCCTTTCAGCTCCGCTATTTTCCCGACGACAAGAGACAGGTTGCCGGAACAGTTTCTTTTTCCCCGGTTGGGTACAGGAGCCAGATAAGGGCTGTCCGTCTCCAGAACGATTCGTTCCAGCGGCACGCTCACAACTACCTCTTTCAGTTTTTTCGCGTTCTGAAAGGTGACCACTCCGCCCACACCGATATAAAATCCCATGTCTACATATCTTTGTGCCATCTCTGCCGAGTAAGAAAAGCAGTGAATGACGCCGCCGATCTCCTCTGCTTTTTCCTGTTTCAGAATATTGTAAGTATCCTGGGCCGCATCCCTGCTGTGAATAATGACTGGCATTTTCAGCTCCCTGGCCAGATTCAGCTGCCTGATAAACCATTTCTTCTGTGTATCGTGATCCGGTTCATCCCAGTAATAATCCAGCCCGATCTCACCTACCGCTACTATTTTCTCTCTAAAAAGCAGCTCCCGCAGAAGGCCGAAATTCTCCTCATTCAGCTCCCCCGTCTCGCTGGGATGGACACCAACCGCTCCATATATAAAAGGATATTGCTCCGTTAATTCCACTGTATCCCGGCACCCCTGCAAATTAGCCCCTACGTTGACAATCGGCCCTATGCCGGAAGCATGAAGGCGGTTTAAGAGCTCCTCCCTGTCCGGATCAAACTGTTCGTCATCATAATGCGCATGTGTTTCAAATATCATGTCAGCCTCCGTTGTCTTTCCTATTCTGATGCGTTAACGCCTATGGTAAAAACAGACTTCACAGCCCAAAAGGCTGTGAAGTCTGATCATCTCTTTTTTCAGTTCTGTGTTTAACAGATCTCCGCTCCGGACGGCATGTCCTTCTCGGGAACAACCAGAGCCAGATTGCCATTTTCATCTTCTGCACATAAGAGCATCCCCTCGGAAAGAACCCCGGCCAGCTTGGCAGGTTTTAAGTTCACCAGAACCATAACCTTCTTGCCAACCATTTCCTCCGGTTTATAAAACGCCTTGATGCCGGATACGATCTGCTTAACCTGACTGCCGATTCTTACCTGGGAGCACAGAAGTTTCTTCGACTTCTTCACTTCCTCACAGGCAATAATCTCTCCTACCTGAAACTGCATGGCGGCAAAGTCATCATAGGCAATCTCCGCCTTCGGCTCCAGATCAATTACGTGTTCTTCCGGTTCTTCCGGTTTTGCCTGGTCTGCCTTCAGTTCTTCGACCTGGGCCAGCACCTCATTCAGATCCAAACGGGCAAACAGGATTTCCGGTTTGTCCGTCACTTTATTTCCCGACGGATACAGCCCGTATTGATCCATCTGATCCAGGCCGCGGCAGGCAGTATTCAGCTGGGTGAAAATCTTCTGCGCGGTTTCCGGCATAAAGGAAGCCAGCAGGCTGGTCCCGGCTGTAATGCTCTCCGTCAGATTATAGAGAACTTCCGCCAGGCGGTCTTTCTTAGCCTCATCCTTGGCGAGCGCCCATGGCATTGTCTCGTCGATATATTTATTACAGCGTTTAAACAGCGTGAATATCTCAGAGATAGCATCCGCCACCCGCAGAGAATTCATCTTGGCTTCTACCTTCTTCGGCGTCTCCAGAGTCAGAGCCTTTAACTCTTCATCCACAGGTTCCGCTTCACCGGTACGTGTTACCACGCCGTCAAAATACTTATTGGTCATTGAGATTGTCCGGTTTACCAGATTGCCCAGAGTATTGGCCAGGTCGGAATTCATCCGCTCTACCATCAGCTCCCAGGTAATCGTTCCGTCATTGTCAAAAGGCATTTCATGAAGCACGAAATAGCGGACGGCGTCCACTCCGAACATACGGACCAGATCATCCGCATAGATCACATTTCCCTTGGATTTGCTCATTTTGCCTTCTCCCTGAAGAAGCCAGGGATGTCCAAAAATCTGTTTTGGAAGGGGCAGATCCAGCGCCATCAGCATAATCGGCCAGTAGATCGTATGAAAGCGGAGAATATCCTTGCCGATTAACTGCAGGTCCGCAGGCCAGAACTTCTTAAAGTTCTCACCGTGATTGCCGTCAACATCATAGCCCAGACCTGTAATATAGTTATTCAGAGCGTCAATCCACACATAGACTACATGCTTATCATCAAAATCCACCGGGATTCCCCACTTGAACGAGGTACGGGACACACACAGATCCTGAAGGCCCGCTTTGATGAAGTTATTCATCATTTCGTTCTTGCGGGACTCCGGCTGGATGAATTCCGGATGTTCCTCAATATGTTTGATCAGCCGGTCCGTATAGTTGCTCAGTTTCAGAAAATAGGCTTCTTCCTTGGCCGGCTGGCATTCTCTTCCGCAGTCCGGACATTTGCCGTCTGCCAGCTGGGAAGCCGTAAAGAAGGATTCACAGGGCGTACAGTACATCCCCTCATAGTATCCCTTGTAAATATCACCTTTTTCATAGAGCTTTTTAAATATCTTCTGCACCTGTTTTTCATGATAAGGATCGGTGGTCCGGATGAATTTATCATAGGATGTATCCATCATATCCCAGATTGTCCGTATCGTCTCTGAGACCTGATCTACAAACTCCTGAGGCGTGACCCCTGCTTTCTCTGCTTTCTGCTCAATCTTCTGTCCATGCTCGTCCGTCCCGGTCTGAAAGAACACATCATACCCCTGTGCCCTTTTATATCTGGCAATACTGTCCGCCAGAACCGCCTCATACGTGTTTCCGATGTGTGGTTTGCCGGACGTATACGCAATTGCTGTAGTAATATAATACGGTTTCTTCTCCATTCCCGTAATCCCCTTTCAATTCAGAGCAAGTTCTTTCCTATATAAAGAACGAATATAATATAACCAATGTAGCGAATCCGCAGGACTTTGTCAAGGTTGCCCGCGGTTTTTGTGCTATACTTGGACTTGTCTATGTATAATAGTAGCAGAGAATAATCTTGGGAGGTTCACATGAAAAAAAATAGTTTGAGAGCTGCGGCTGCCCGGGGTAAAGCCCCCGTCACCGGAAGGAAAAAAGGAACTTGGAAAAATAAAATAGTATTCGGTATTCTCCTGGTCATTCTTCTTGTGGTTTCAGTGACAGCCTGCAATCTATTTTCTTTCCGTCCCTCCGGTTCGGAAGAGGTTCAGAAAGAATTCGATTCCTTTGTTAACGATATCTTTTTATCAAAGGTTCAGGGGGACAGTATTTCACTGAACTGTTACCTGTCGGACCCGGAAGCCTTTGGAATTACCGATTTTGCGCCTACTTTGGGCAGTTTTTCAGCGGATGAGCTGCGCGCTCAGCTGGCGTCCAGCGAAAATATCCAGGCTGCGTTAAAAAATTTTCCATATAAGAAGCTGACTGATGAGCAGCAGCTGATTTACGATTCTCTCAAGTTTTCCTATCAGACCGATCCCAAATCGGAAGATTTTATCTATTATTATGAAGCTCTGGGGCCTACGACCGGTCTCCAGGCACAGCTTCCGATTCTGCTGGCAGAATATCATTTTTCTTCCTCTGCAGATGTAGAAGAATATCTTGAGATTCTTCCTCTGATCTATCCGTATTTCGAAGAAATTGCCGCATTTGAAAAGGAAAAATCGGAAGCCGGGCTGTTTATGAGTGATTTTGCTGCAGATGATATCATTAAGCAGTGCAGCGGGTTTATATCCAGTCCCGATTCCAACTTTCTGCTGGAAACCTTTTCCGACCGTCTGGAAGGACTGGAACTCACCGACAAGGAAAAGAGCGGCTACATAAAACAAAATAAAAAAGCGGTGAAAGAATCTGTAATCCCCGCCTATGAACTCTTAATTGACACGCTGACAGAATTAAAAGGAACCGGGACCAACGAGGAAGGGTTATGCCACTATCCTCTCGGCAAGGAATATTATACCAGCCTGGTCCAGGGCAGCACCGGTTCTTCCAAGTCGGTGGAGGAGATGGAAAAACGGCTGGAAAAACTGCTCTCCGACAGTCTGGGGCAGATGAAAGAAATTGCTACCGCCGATCCGGATGTATATGACGAGATCCTGACCTCTGTTTTTCCGGATGCCAAGCCAGATGAACTTTTAAATGAGTTAAAGGAAGCTTGTGCGGTCAATTTCCCGGGAACCCCGCAGACTGCTATTAAGGTAAATTATGTCCATCCCTCTCTGGAAGAGTATCTGAGCCCGGCTTTTTACCTTATGACCCCAATTGACGAGGCCTCCGAGCACGCCATCTATATCAACGGCGGCAGCGATTATGACGCGGCCTCTCTGTTCACCACTCTGGCGCACGAAGGATATCCGGGGCATCTGTACCAGGATCTCTACTTTTCTTCCCAGGATGTGAGTCCGCTGAGAAAGGTCATGAGTTTTGGCGGTTACAGCGAAGGCTGGGGAACCTATGCGGAAATGTCTTCTTATAATATGGCCGGTTTAAAGGAAAATGTGGCGGGCATGCTTTCTAATAATATGGAAGCAACCCTGGCGGTACACGGGATTACCGACATCGGCATCCATTACTATGGCTGGAGTTTAAAAGAGGCAGAACAATTCCTGGCCAAATTTGGTATTAAAGATAAGGACAGTATAGAGCGGATCTATAAGCGTATTGTGGAAGATCCCGGCAACTATCTGAAATACATTGTCGGTTACTGTGAGATACTGGATCTGAAAGAACAGGCGAAGAAAAGCTGGTCCGATTACAGTGATATGAAGTTCCACACTTTCTTTTTGGATATGGGGCCTTCTCCCTTTGACGCGATAAAAAAGAGGATCTGATGAAACTTTATTCGAATCTGGTTGACATATACAGAGAGAGAATTTATACTTAAATTGGTATAGGTATTGTTTATAAATGAGACAGTCCGGCAGGCCGGATTGCTTATACTAAATTAGGCTAATCCATTATATGGTTTAGATATGGTTTGATGAATTGAGATATAATCAGGAAAACCCCGCAGATTCTGTCTGCGGGGTTTTCCTTCGTGAACGATTTTTAATCCATCGTGATAAACACGTTGCTTTCATAGTATTTCTCAGGCACCAGGGTATGATAGATATCCTCAAATTCCCGGAACAGCATTTCATCATCGGGTTTCCCTGCAACAGGCAGGTAGAAAACACGGTAGTCAACTGTGAATACACAGGCTTTAATGCCGGTGCGCACCGCACCGTTTCTCTCATAAAACTGTACTCTGCGGGTCCTTATATTTTTTTCCTCCTCGTTCTCTGCCCGGTCAATATCCTCCGTCTCAATCAGAATACCCTGGGTATCCTGATAGGCATCCCGAAGTTTCTGCAAAAAGGTGCTGCCCAGCCCACGGTCCCGGTACTCTCTGCAGACGGCATAATAATCCAGCAGGGTACAGGAACTTGTCCTGCTTCGTACAAGCAGTGCATATGCCAGCAGCCTGCCTTCTTCAAAAAGTCCATAGCCCTCATATAAATTCAGTTCCATAAGCATCAGAATTGTTTTCAGCGGCTTTAATTCAGCCTGTGGAAATGCTTCCTGCATATGCGTATGATAAATGTCCGATACAAATGTACGGTCTAATTTCTTTATATCCATTTCTGATTCTACCTCTCTTATTTTTCTATTCTAATATATCTTTGAACTTCCAGGCTTATAGTAATCCCTGGAAGGATTGCTTTCTCTCTCAAATTCCAGTACATCCTGTAGCCTTATAACTCTGTAGGAAGGGATATAAGCTTCCTTGTATATTTTTGAATGTTCCACCGGCGGAAATCCCTTTTCCTCATAGCTGGTAATGAAGCGTATAAACTCTTTTGTGCTCCAGGGGAGTCTCCCTGACCGGCAGCACTGGTAGAGGCTGTCCAGTTTTTTGGAAAACTGATGCTTGTCTCCTTTCACTTCCTTTGCCGCTTCAAGGAACGCACGATTGATGGTCACCGGTGAAATGCCTGCATCCACAGCGGGCCGCAGATTCAGGCGGCAGAGGCCATTTCCGATTCCCTCGACCATATTTTCATCAATACCCCGGCTGTACGGGTTCTCCATCTCCTTTTGAAGCAGTCTCAGACTTTCTGCCTCATCCATAATCAGATGACCGCTTCCAAATTCATTCTGATAAATCAATTTTACCGCATCCTGCATCTGCATGAGCGGATAATGCTTATAATTGGTTAATAATATTGTTATCATACGTACTCCCGAACAATCCAAACCATATTAATCTTCTATATTTAATGCAACCTGTTTTACTGCCAGCCGTATCAGTTCTCCCAAAGGAACATCCTGAACACCAGCCACCACATTGTTGCAATGGCAGTGGTTTACAGGTATTAAAACCTTGACCGCCCTGCAAAATCCCACCGCTTGTGCCATGGCAGGTGTAATTTCGCCCAAAAGCGAATTGGCGATCACCATTCCCAGCGGCCCTACAATAATATCGGCATCTTTACTGTTGACAATAATAGGATTTTCTCCGGTAGCCCCGTAATGAGCTCCGGCTTTCAGCATGGCAGAGGTAGCCAGGCTGTTTGTGCCGATCCCGTATATTTCAATACCGGTCACATTTTTCTTCAGCTCCTCTACAATCGCCTTACCCATTTTTCCGCCCTGCCCGTCAATTACGATTACTTTTTTCATTATTTCCCGATCCCTCCTGTATACGTTCTTATAGTTTAATAAAATATATAATAAATTGCAACCTGCCATCAAGTTAATACAGGTAAATAAATGATTTTTCGTCTTTTTAACCATCACATTTTCATCATAACCCTTTTTTATACTTAACTCGACGTTCTAACATTATAAATTCTACACAGGGAGTGTTTTCCGGAAGAATATTGCTTTCAGCAACCGGGAAATGTACAAACAACAGGAGGAATAAGATTATGAAACGAACCATATTAGCCGTAACCTTACTGCTGACAATGATGCTTTTGCTTACGGCCTGTTCTGACAAAGACAGTACTGCCGGCAGCGGCAATTCTGATCCGTCGCCGGATTCCGCTGCCGCAGCTGACAAGGAGGACGATAAGGATGATGAGGATGTTTCCGCCGCCTCCGATGACGAATCTGCCATAAATGAAATAATCTCTGTCGCCGGCTGGACAATCGGCATTGAGAATGTAGAAATTGACAAATCTCTGGAAAATGCCAGCACGATACTTGGATACACCAATGTTGCGACATCCAAGTTTACCGCGGAGGCGGAGGATGGGTATGAGTACTGTCTGGTCAAGATGAGTTTTGAAAAAGAGGACAGCACGGAAGATATTTCCTGGGACAAGTTTGTTCTTACAGACAGCGAGGGCAATACGTATTCCCGCTGTGACGACAGTTTTCTGTCAGATCTTGGAATGAAACGGATTCCGGGCACCAGTCTGAACTTTGGTTCCCATGAAGGATGGCTTGCCTTTGAAATTAAAGAAGGGGCTTCCGGACTTACTATTTCCTATCCCTTTGAAAACGACACCTTTGAATATGCCATCGACTAAAGGAGGCCAAAATGAAAAAAAGTATTTGGATTCTGTTAACGGTGCTGCTTCTCTTCACCCTGGCCGGCTGCAGCAAAAAGGAAGTATCGGACCAGGAGGACCAGAATACTCCGATTGACACGGATGATAAACAGGAAGAGCCAGACCGCCTGACGCCCGATTTCAGTGATTATCTGGAAGAACAGCGTTCCGTTGATGAAAATCTTCTGAAAGAAGCGGATAAGGGCTATACCCTGGATAATCCTCTCGTTGTGGTGAACCCTTACGGGACTTCCCCTCTGACCGCAATCGCCATATTTAACACAGATACCGAGCAGTCGGTTACCGTGACGGTAAAAGGTAAAAAAGAAAAAGATAATATTGAACACACCTTTGATGCGGCGTCTACCCATATTCTTCCCATTTACGGTCTGTACGCCGGCGGTTCCACCGAAGTGGAATTTGTTCTGGAGGATGGGACTTCCAAGACAGTATCTGTTGAAACAGATGCCCTGAATACCAATCTGGTGAAGGCGGAGATTAAGAAAATTGATAAAGATCAATATGACTATTCCAAGCTGACCTTTGCCTGTGCTATGATGGATGCAAGCGGCTATACCGGTGTGGCATACGACAGCGAAGGAGATATCCGCTGGGCTCTTTCCAATACGATTGCCATGCCGTTAAAGAGGCTGGCAAACGGTCACCTCATGATCTCTTCTTCCCGGGTCCTGAAAACGCAATACTACACCACAGGCCTCTATGAAATAGACCTGAGCGGTAAAGTATATAATGATTACCTTGTGCCCGGCGGACAGCATCACGATTTCTGGGAACTGCCAAACGGCAACCTGTTAGTCTGCAGCGATGCCCGTGATTTCAGTACCGTGGAAGCCCATGTGGTGGAAATTGACCGGGCCACCGGGGAAGTTGTGGACGAAATTGATTTATCTAAACTTCTGAATCCAAAGGACGGCGGTTCAATTAACCGGACCGACGAGGACTGGTTCCACAATAATGCGGTCTGCTACGATGAAAAAACGGACACTATCCTTCTTTCCGGCCGCCATGTAGACGCGGTTGTGGGAATTAACCGTTCCAGTAAAGAGGTTTCCTGGATTCTGGGAGATCCGGATGGCTGGGAAGATGCAGATCCGTCCCTGTTCTTTACTCCTGAGGGAAAAGATTTTGAATGGCAGTATGCCCAGCACGAAGCTACCATGCTTCCAAATGGAGATATCCTGCTCTTTGATAACGGAGCCGGAAGAACCAAAGTCGGAAAAGAAGATCAGAAAGTAACCGGCAGTGATGTCTATTCCCGTGCCGTTATTTACCGGATTGATACGGATAAGATGACCATCCGCCAGGTCTGGGAATATGGCAAGGACCGGGGTGAGGAATGGTACTCTTCCTTCATCAGCGGCGCCCAGTACCTGGGAGAGGATAATATTTGGGTGACCTCCGGCGGTATTTCCTACAATCCTGAGACGAAGTCTTATGACAGTCAGGCGGGACAGGGATTCGGGACGAATGAATTCTCCACCTACATCAATCAGGTGAAAGATGGTAAAGTAGTATTTGAAATGAAGATAAATAACTGGTGTTACCGCAGTTATCACATGGATATGTATTCCGATGAGGGAATCCTGGATCTTACACAGGAAGGCAAATATCTGGGCGATCTGGGTGAGACCCCCGCGATAGATGCCGGCTCCTTCGATGCCTCGAAGGCTGTTCCCGCAGATTTTGAATTTACAGTAACCCAGTCTCCTGACCGGCTTGCAGTGAGCGGTTCCTGGTCCGGCACCGGCGACGACGCCCGGATGGTTCTCCTGTCGGAGGACGGCACGGCGAAGGCTTATGCCATTCCCGCACCTGCCTTTGCAGGTGAAGAGGGTGCACCTGTTGCTTTTACCGCCTGGACATCACCGGTCTCCCTTGACGGCAGCTGGAATCTTTATCTGGTCAACAACGGAACCATCTATGATACCAACTATCAGGTTACCTTTGAAACCACAGATGCTAACTAATACTTCGCCTGTACTTTCTTCTCAGCTAAGCGATACCTTAGTGCAGCCGGAAGAAACAGGCTGAAAGGCAGAATCATGCATAATAGTAAAAACATATTAAACAAACCCATGAAACGATTACTCCTTTTATGTTTTCTGCTGCTGTTCATGCTGGCAGCGGCAGGATGCAGCAAGGCCGACGCCGGCCAGAAGGATAAAAAGAATAACTCCAAGATGGTTCCGGAGGACACGCCGGACATGGATCTGGACAGCGGTACTGTTGATCCGGCTGTCTCCGTGGTAAAGGAGACGACCGTTCCCGTTGAGGAATCCATCGCTGTTGTTCATCAGAAAACCGATGATCAGCTTCAGGCTATGGCAGAAAGCGGAGACTATACGTTTGAGGAGCCGATTGTTATCCAGGACCCCTACCAGAATTCTCCTCTTTCAGCAGTCGTTATTTTTAAAACGGACAAGGAATGCCGCGTCCGCTTTACGGTGCCCGGAGACACTCCGGAAGATGATGTATCCGGTGAAACCGTATCAGGAACTGTTCACCGTGTGCCGGTGATCGGCCTGTATCCAGGCAGAGAAAATAAGGTGCTGCTGGAACTGCTGGACAAAGACGGCAAAACATCGGATAAAAAGGAAGTCCTTATTCAGACCGATCCGCTTCCCAAGGCTTTTGATAACATTGTAAGGGTGGAAAAAAAGACGGCTGTTTCCGCTTATCCGCTGACCGAAGTATCCGGCCAGAACACCCCTTATCCATTTGCCTATGACAGTTCCGGCAATGTGCGCTGGTATCTTTCCACAAAGACCGGAAGCTATGGAATGTTCCCTCTTTCCAATGGAATGTTTATCTTCCAGGTGAAAGATGTTATGATTGAAACCTATGAAAAACCCCACAGCCAGGAATTATTCGAGATGGATCACCTGGGCCGGGTACACCGGGTTTATTATGTAGAAAAAGGTATGCACCACGATATTGCCGAGATGACGCCGGGCGGGAATTTCCTGATTTGTTCCAGCTCTATAGACGGGCATGTAGAGGACACCATCCAGGAGATTGACCGGGAAACCGGCGCTGTAGTCAAAACTCTGGATATGAGGGAAATCTTCGGAGATACCTATCGGGATATGATCGACTGGGCTCATTTAAATACGGTGTCGTATAATCCTGAGACAGACACCGTACTTCTATCCCCCAGAAACGTTCACTCCGGTATAAAGGTTAACTGGACGACCAACGAGCTGGAGTGGATTCTGTGCAATCCGAAGTTCTGGGAGGGAACGGAGTTTGAATCCAAGGTTCTCAAACCGGAAGGAGATATCATCTGGCATTACCAGCCTCACAGTATTTATGAGGTACCACAAGATCTGGACGGCGACCCGGATACGATCCATATAATTATGTTTGACAACCACTGGCATAAAACCAGAAAGGTTAAATTTATGGATGATCTGGAGGACTCCTATGTCTCCATCTATACAATAAACGAAAAAGAAGGAACTGTGCGCCAGGAGCATACCTATGCCGGAGTGAAATCCAAAATCACGTCCAATTCTATCCTGGAATATGAAGACGGACGTGTCTTCTTCATGGGAGGCTATCTGGACCCGCTGATTGACAAGCGGAAAGCTATGATTTATGAATTTGATTATGAATCGGAGGAAGCTATGAATCAGTATTCCTTCCGGTATTATTTTTACCGCGCTTATGAGCTGACGCCCAATTATGAGATTCTTTCCTCTCCGATGGATATCGGCGAGAATTATACCAGAGGAACCCTTCTGGCTCCTGTCAAGACCAAGAAAAAGCTGAAAGTGCCAAAGGAGACTCTGACGGAAGAAGTAACATTTACTATTACCGATAATGTATTATTCCTGAACAGGACGGACCACTCCGTATCTGCCCTGGAATTTATCGGGGAGAACGGATCTTACCGCTATGATCTTTCCTTTACCGGGGAGGGAGAGGATACCTATGTAGATCTCTACTACAATACGGCCATCCCTCTGGATTTGCTGGAAGATGACACTTACAAGCTTGTCGTTAATTACAAGGACACGCGGTATAATACCAATCAGACTATAACTATTGCTCATTAAAAGAATTTTACGGGCCGAACCGTTCCCTTGCGGGAATGGGTTCAACGGACTGTATTGAACCGGCACAGGGCGTCCAGAGAGCAGGACGCCCTTGCTGGATAACTGTTAAGAAAGGAGGGGACTTCCCGTGCAGACAAAGGGAACTATTTTAATCGCAGATGACGATGACCGGATCCGCCGGATGTTAAAGGATTTTCTTACAATTAAACAGTACGCTGTAATAGAAGCAGCTAACGGGGAAGAAGCTCTGGACCTGTTTTATGCCAATTCCAACTCGGTTGATCTGATCCTTCTGGACGTTATGATGCCTATTATAGATGGTTTTGAAGTTTTAACCGACCTGAGGCACTATTCACAGGTTCCTGTGATTATGCTGACGGCAAAAGGAGAAGAATATGATCAGTTAAACGGCTTTAAATGCGGAGCCGACGATTATATTCCCAAGCCTTTCCTGCCCTCTGTCCTCCTGGCTCATATCGAGGCGGTCCTAAAGAGGACCAGGCTGTCCGGAACTGATGTTTTTGCAGGTAAGATTAAGATTCAGCCGGCTCAGCACCGGATCTGGATGGACGACAAACAGCTTACTCTGACTCCCAAGGAATATGACCTTCTTTTGTACCTGGTACAGCATGAAAATCTGGTGCTTTCCAGAGAAACTATTTTAAATTCTGTCTGGGGAATTGAATATGAAGGGGATCTGCGCACCGTAGATACCCATATCAAGCAGCTCAGAAGCAAGCTCTCGTCCTGTAATTATATCAAAACAGTTCACGGGATCGGATATCAGTTTGAGGTAGTGGCATGAAAAAGGCTTTCGGCACCATTCGTTCCAAAATTATGGGGATTATAGCCCTGATCCTTCTGTGTATCATGGCGGTGCTGTTTTTTATTAATTTTTCCTTTTCCAACACCTACTATCTGCAGCGAAGAAGCAATGCTCTGGAGCATACCTATCAGGATCTGGTACAGCTGAGCACTGACAATCCTGATGTTCCTCTGAATACACTGCTGTCCGGATATGAAAATGATACGGATGCCCATATATTAGTGGCGGATTCCTCTTACCGCTGTATATTTGATAACCGTCAGTATAAGTCCAACGGCGATCCGGCAGACAGTCTGAATAATACCTTCAATTTTGAGAGATTTAAAGATTTGTACTCTACCAGCCCCTTTGCATCTGTAAGGAAAAATGAAAATAAGGACATTGACAGCACGCGTTATCTGCAGCTGTTTGGGATTATTCCTCATCAGGACCAGACATTTTATGTGGTTCTGCGCTCCTCGCTGACTGCAATAGCGAAGACCAGGGGCGAGGTGAACTGGTATATGACCCTGCTGTCCGCCGCTGCCTTCTCTGTGGGGGCTGTCCTGATTTATCTGGTGGCCAAGCGGATGTCGGAACCAGTGGTCGAAATTGAGCAGGTCGCAAACCGGATTGCCTCTCTTGACTTTTCTGTCAGGGCCAGGACGGGCCGGTCCAAAGACGAGCTGGGGCAGCTGGCCAATAGTATTAATATTATGGCGGACAATCTGGAACAGACGATTGGAGAGCTGAAAGAGAAAAACCATCTTCTCCAGGAGGATAATGAATACAGAAGAAAAATTGACGAGATGAGAAGAGATTTTGTGGCAAATGTCTCCCATGAATTAAAGACTCCCCTCTCCGTCCTGACCGGATATACGGAAATACTTAAAAATACCACGGATGAAATCGACCGGGATTACTACTATGATGTCATTTTAGATGAGACACAGAAGATGAACCGGCTTATCTCCGATCTGATGGACTTATCCGGTATTGAACATGGATTAAAATCATTGGAAGTAGAACGGACGGACCTGACTTCCATTGCAGCAGAATTACTGGAAAAGAACCGTATACTATTTGATGAACGCAGCCTGCATCTGGAGTATTCTCTTCCTGGTCCCTGCTATGTGATGGGAAATGAGCTCTATCTCCGTCAGGCAATGAACAACTTCCTGATGAATGCTGTTGCCTACACCAAAAAAGATGGCACGATCCGGGCTGAAATCCGCAGTACCGAAGACCAGGTCGTCTTTTCCGTCTACAATGACGGAATGCCGATCAGCAATAAATTGATGGAAAATATCTGGGATGGCTTCTACCGCGGCGACAGAGCCCGGACCAGAACCGCCGGAGACCATATGGGTCTGGGCCTTTATATTGTCCGGACAATTATCGAGGCACATCATGGCTCCTATGGTGTGCAGAATGAAGAACATGGTATCACCTTTTATTTCTCCTTAAAAAAGATGATATAGATTCACTGAAGTGGACACGTGTGTCGCCGGACGCACGGACAGAAAGAAGCAGGCGCCCCCTTGCATTATGCCTGCTTCTTTCTGTTTGTACTATTTTTTTACTGCTTTTCTCGTCTTCACCGTTTCTTTTATTACCTTATTCTGGTTAGCCCCGGATTTTACCGTCTTCCGCCGATACAGGGTATAGGCCGTATCTGGCTTCAGATTTCGAAATAACGTACTCTTCTGCCATTTTCCATTGTTCAGCCGGTACTCAAATCCGCTGCTTGATCCGTTCTCCACCTCAATCTCCTCTGCGGTGATTCGCGTCACAAGGCTTGGAACCGTTATCTTAACAGTCAGCACTTCTTTATTCTTCTTTAACCTGGCATATACCGTATATTCCTTCAGGGGTTTACAGGACTGAAAAACCGGGCTGTCCTTATATGTACTGCCGTTCAGGCTGAACTCATAATCTTCTCTTACACCCCCGGAAACCATCTCGATGCGGATGCTGGCATGTACATCTGCCGTGGCGATCACTGTCTCTGTGTCCTTTACCTTGTCAAATGTCAGGATTCCCTCCAGCGCCTCACGGTACGGTTTTGCGGTTCCCTTTGGCACAAGTACCGTTGCCTCAGATGAATCTTCCTCACTGATTGGTTCCTCCCCCGGCGCGGTCTCAGGGGGCGTCTTTCCCAAGAACTGTATATATTGAAGGGAGCTGCTGCGTGCAGTTATGTTATTTCCAAGTGTAGTCACTGAGTCAGGAAATGTCAGATCTTCCAGGCAGGGACAATCGGAAAAGGCCCCCTCGCCCACAGCTGACAATCCCTCCGGAAGTATGATTCGGCTCACATTGGTACCGGCAAAGGCATAAGGTCCGATCTGTGTCACACCCGCCGGAACCCGGTAGGTTTCTCCCTCTGTTAAGGCTGACGCTTTGAACAGTTTCGTATTGTCCTTAGAAAATAGTACATTATTTGCCGCTTCAAAACAGGGATTCTTTTCTGAAATCGAAATCTCTGCATTTCCAGAATAAAACTCCGGGTCAAACCCCGTGAGCGTGGACGGAAGAGAAAGCGATTTTAACATACCGTCATTCTGAAAGGCCCAGCGCCCTATGTAGGTGATTCCTTCCGGCACATCAACTTCTTCAAGTCCATAACAGCCAAAAAAGCAATAGTCTGGAATCATAGTTATCTTATCGGGAAGTTCCGCCGCTGTAATGGAAGCGGCGAAAAAAGCATAGGGCTCCAGAGCTTCCACTGTGTCCGGCAGAATAATGCGCTCCGGGCCCTTGTAATCTTTCTCTGTTCCTTCATAGGTAAAGGCATGCCCCATAACGGCAGTAGCTGGATACCAGATATACTGGTAGCTCACTCCGGCCGGTACAGTCAGCTCAGCACCGGTACTGCCGTTCCATTCCCACTTTTTTACCGCGGCTGTATGATTATCCAGGTCAAGCCGCCAGGTGAATTCCCCCTCTTGTATCTCCATCCAATTGGCCTTCGCCTCTTCCTCCGCCTGAACCGGTTCCGGCAGAAGCAAAAAACCCAGGACACAGACAAACAGGAGAAGCCAGGTACGTATCCTTTTCATCTCATTTTCCACATATACACTTGCCCGAAGGGCTCCTGTATCCATTTCTCCTTCATCAAGAATTGCTCTCTATGTACGTTTATTAAGCGATTCTATTAAAGCGTATAGTTATGGCAAAACAGTGGCATGCAGCTGTGCCGGACTATTCTGGAAAATGGTTACTCTTCCGGCATATTCTTATCCGTAACTGATCGTTTCCTGCCGGTGAGCAGGATACCGCTGGTCAGTGCCGTGAACGGCGCAATCGTCACCAGACCGAAGCTGCCGACGATAGTATCCAGAATCTCGGCGGAAACATACTTATAGTTCAGAATATTATCCAGGGGTGTCCCCTGGGCCATAAATACCATGAGAAGAGCAATATAGCCCCCGGAATAGGCGAGCAGCAGCGTGGTCGTCATCGTGCCGATGGCGGCTCTTCCCACTGCCATTCCGGACTTTACCGCTTCCCGCCTGGAGATATCCGGTTTCTTCTGCACGACCTCCCAGACAGCAGAGGTTATATCCACCGCCAGGTCCATCATCGCACCGGATGCTCCGATAAATATGCTGGCCATATAAATCTGTGTCAGGTTCAGGTCCTGATAACCGCTGTAAAGAAGGCTTTCTGAGTATGACATGATTGCCCCGTGAATCTGAAAGGCATCTGTAAAAAGAATACCCAGAACCCCGGTGGTCACGATTCCCAGACAGGCGCCGGATACCGCTGAAACGGCCTTTTTATTAAACCCGTAAACCAGTGAGATAATTGCCGCGGTCAGGAAAATCGTTACCAGAAAGCCGATCCATATTGGATTTTTTCCATTCAGATAGCTGGGGACCAGTATCTTCCAAATGACCAGGACTGTCAGAAAAAAGGAAAGGATGGAACGAATTCCGGTTTTTCCCGCAAAGAGAATAATAAACAAGATAAAGGCTGCCGCCAGGATCATTTCTTTATTCAGCCGGAAATGGTCAATCAGATTAACAGAGAGTATCTCATCCTCCTGGAAACTGATCACAGCCAGCGCTTTATCGCCCTGCTGAAAAATCTTGTCGCTTTCCAGCGATCCGGTCAGCATATTAATCCCCCAGACGGTCTCCCCCTTAAACTTTCCTCCCAGCATACGGACTTCGCAGCGCTGTTCCCCGGATTGAATCAAACCGGTGGAAATAATATTGCTGTTATCGGTGGCAAGAATCTCCACCCTGCTCCGGTCTGTCCCCTGGTAAATGACGGCGTCCTCATATCCGGTAGGCAGAAAGATCAAAACAGCAATGATTAATATTCCAAAAATCGCAGGCAGGCGGTAGGATACCGTCTGTTTTGTATGGTCAGCATCATCGTGGAGAATATGAAAAATGGAACGTTTTGAAAGCTTCAATCCGCGGTACTCCTTTCAAAACAGAACAGACAGGGAGTGCCGCAAAGATCCCGCAGCCGCTCCCTGATCATCTATCCTGTCAGTTTATCGTATTATTTAACGCCAGTAATATCTGCAAGTTTATGATAAATATCTGTGTTGTCGTAGAAGCCCTGGAAGATACCTTGACGGTGTCCCATCGCAAATACCGGTACGGGAAGTCCCGTATGTGCGTAGGATGCAAAGTTAATACCTGATTTGTTGTTCAGAATATGTGTGATTGTTACGCTTAAAGGTTCGTAGCTTCCGTACAGCAGGTATTCTTCCTGGCTTAATTCCTCTCCGCTGTCCGACATTGTTTTTTCATACGCAGCCTTCAGCTTCTTATATTCATAATCGGTCAGGACCAGTTTCGAATCTTTGGAAGCATCCTTGTCATTTTTTGTCATCAGGCCGAAATTGGACTTGATATCTTTGAGCACAGTTTCAAAGGAAGTTTTATTTTCTTTATAGGCCGCCACATATTTCTCATCAAAGGCAGCGTAGGAGATTTTCTGATTGGTCAGATTGGTGAGATAGGTATCATAATCTGTCCCTGCGAATCCAATGGTAAGACCGCCGGTCTCGTGATCGCCTGTTACCAGGATCAGAGTCTCTGTGGGATGTTTTTCGTAGAATTTAACTGCTTCTTTTACCGCGTTGTCAAGGGCGATTGTATCGTTGACAGTAGATCCGGCGTCGTTTGCATGGCAGGCCCAGTCGATCTTGCCGCCTTCAACCATCATAAAGAAGCCATTTTCATTGTCCAGACATTCGATTCCTTTTTCCACATAATCAGCCAGAACCCATTCTGATTTATTTTTATCAGCGTCCAGCTGATAAGACATTGCGTCTTCATCTGCCAGCACTTCTGAAATGACAATGCTCTTTCCGTCTGTTTTCGTAAGTTTCTCGGCGTCTTTCTGGTTCATAACCACTTTATAACCGGCCTGTTCCGCCAGATCGTACAGATTCGTGCGGTTTCCGTCATCACCGGTTACCTTCTTTAATCCGCCTCCTGCGAAGAAATCAAATTCACTTTCAATCATCTCCAGACCGATTTCATAGTAGCTGTTTCTGGATTTCTGATGTGCATAAAAAGCGGCCGGTGTGGCATGGTTTAAGTTAACCGTACTGATAACGCCAATTTTATAGCCCATCTGTTTTTTCAGTTTTTCTGCAATTGTCTCATATTCTTTTGTAAATGTTGTATCCATGTTTATCGTACCGCTGTATGTTTTATGGCCGGTAGAAATTGAGGTCGCGGTCGATGCGGAATCCGGACAGAACGACGTGCTGTCAAAGGTCTGTGCAGAGCCTGCTACCGGAAATTCCATAAAGCTGAGATTATCGGTTTCCACCTTGCCTCCGCTTTTCTTTGCACCCTGATAATAGGACGCGCTTTGAATCTGCGGATAACTCATTCCATCACCGATAAACAGGAAAATATACTTTGGTGCGGCAACCTGTGCAGCTTCTGCGGATACCGGGGTTATGACTGTTTCTGTTTTTGCCGTCTGTTCCCCGGATGCCTCTCTGCTGCATCCGGTAAAAACCGACACTGCTAAAATAAGGACCAGCAGCAAAGCAAGTATTCTTTGTTTTTTCATATAATTCTTTCCTCCCTGAGTTTTTTCATCTTGCAGTTTCCACTATAGCAGTTCAGTTTAAAAAGTTTTCCGCTGCTTCCGTTAAATTCCGGTAAAACTTTCTCCGAAGACTGTTCTCCTGGTAAAGGCGCGGCTTATTTACCGCTTGACAGGAATCACTCATATAGCTATAATGACTGCAAAGAACAAATTGGTCAAAAAGAGGGAAAAGTTGTGCCAAAAGTATTTTCGGATGAAGAAAGAGCCTATATCGATAAACGCCTGCGGGAGGAAGCTGCCTACTGTCTCATGACCTTCGGTGTCAAGGGAACCACTGTAGACGAGCTGGTAAAACGTGTTAACATTCCCAAAGGGACTTTTTATCTGTTCTATGATTCCAAGGAATCCCTGCTGTTTCAGGCTTTGCTCACGCTTCATGAGCAGATGGAACAGACGTTATTCAAGCGGATCGGGGATCTGCCGGATAAACGGGATGTGGAAGCGGTTACGGATGTCGTCCTGGAATTATATGTAATGGCGGACCGTTCCGGTCTGCTGCGCATGATGACGACCGGCGAGCTGGAAATCATTTACCGTAAGCTTCCCGTTGACTCCTTCCAGGGACATCTGGAGCATGATTCTGATACGATAAGAACAATTTTTAATATGCTGAATATTTCCACAGACAATATAGACCACTATGCAGCCGCTTTCCGAAGTCAGTTTATAACGATGATCTACAAGCGTGAGATGGGGGAGGACAAAGTATTTGCAGCCCTTCGTCTCTGTATCAGAGGTCTGATTCTCCAAATGTTTGAATAGATGTTTGGCAGCATGCAAATTATTTTTTACCCTTTATTTGACCATTAATACTAATCCAGTCATAATATGGAGGTTTCTTATGAAAATTACTGTAAACGATTTATCCTTCAGCTATACGAGACAGCCCTTTATTCAGGAAATGAGCTTTCAGGTGAAGGAGGGAGAAATCTTCGGATTTCTGGGGCCTTCCGGCGCAGGCAAATCCACACTGCAGAAGATCCTGACCGGGCTGATACCAAATTACACCGGAACTGCACAGCTTGCAGGAATGGAATGCCGCCAGCACACAGATGATTTCTACGAGAAAATCGGTGTGGATTTTGAATATTCTACCATGTATGAAAAACTGACGGCCCGGCAGAATCTTCTCTTTTTCGGTTCCCTGTATAAAAAGCAGGTCAGATCCATAGATTCGCTGCTGGAGCAGATCGGACTGGAACACGATGCCGATAAAAAAGTGTCCGATTTCTCCAAGGGGATGCGGTCCCGGCTGAATTTTATCAAAGCCCTTCTCCATGATCCGGATATTATATTTTTGGACGAACCGACCAGCGGACTTGATCCCACCAACAGCCGCATCATGAAAGATATGATAGCTGCTGAAAAGGCACTGGGTAAAACCATTCTGCTTACAACCCACAATATGGCTGACGCAGCCGAGCTTTGCGACCGCGTCGCCTTCATCGTGAATGGCAGCATTGCGGCGTTAGACAGCCCCCGCGGCATGATCATGCAAAAGGGGGCGGCCAAAGTTACTTATACTTATATGGAGGGAGAAGAAAAGACAGGCAGCTGTCCGCTGTCTCATATTTCAGAAGACCGGCTGCTTGCCGGCCTGGTAAAAGAAAACAGAATCACTTCCATACACAGCAGCGAGCCAAATCTGAATGATATCTTTCTGGAAGTAACAGGGAGGCAGCTGGTATGAAGACATTGCAATTATTCCGCGGGGATGTCCGCTTTCAGATCAAGTATGGCTTTTACTTTATTTATACTGTATTTACTGTCCTGTATAGTTTCGTGCTGATGCTGATGCCGGAAGAATGGCGTCGGATAGCAGGTACCGTCATGATCTACTCCGATCCGGCAGCACTTGGTCTGTTTTTTATGGGTGCAATTATTTTGCTGGAGAAAAATCAGAGAGTTCTGAACGCATTGGCGGTTTCACCGGTTAAAGTGAGGGACTACCTGTTGGCAAAAGTATTATCCCTGAGTCTTATTTCCACAGCCGTTTCCCTGCTGCTGTCCCTGGCCGCCGGCCTTCGCCATATACCGGCTGTACTGGTTGTCACCGCCCTTACTTCCATTATTTTCTCTCTTCTGGGACTTATCGCCGGGGCAAAAATCCGCAGCCTGAATCAGTACATTATTGCTTTGCTGCCATTGGAAGCAGTATGCTTTATCCCTCCCCTGATCAGCCTGTTTGCCGCTCCGCCTCTTCTGCGTTTTTATCCGCTTTGCGGCGCGGTTTATCTGATCAACGGTACAAGCAAGATGCCTCTCTATGATATCTGCAGCCTGCTCATTCTGGCTGTTATATTATTTATGATTGCCCATAAAATGACCGGGGATATGTGGAGAACACTGGGAGGTGCAAGGATATGAGAGCTATAAGAATCAGTTTTATACAGATGCTGGTCCAGATGAGAAAGGATTTCATGCTTTTTGTCATGCCTGTCATTCCATTTCTGGCGGGTGTTCTGTTCCGCTTCGCTGTCCCATTTGCCGAAAGGAAACTAACCGGATATTTTTCTGTTCCCGGCATCATTGCCCCCTACTATCCTCTTATCGACGCTGCGCTGACCCTGATGACGCCGGTATTGATCCAGTTTACCGCTGCGCTTATTATGCTGGAGGAGGCCGATGACGGTATCATCCGCTATCTGTCTGTTACGCCCCTTGGCAAAAAAGGCTATGTAATCTCCCGCCTTGTTATTCCCACGGCCTGCACAATCCCCCTTAATCTGCTGGTATCGGCACTGTTTCATATTGAGGGTTTTGGACCTTTGAATACCATTCTTCTGTGTACCGCCGGCTCGATATACGGATGTGTGATTGCCCTGATGATCGTAACCCTGTCATCAAACAGAGTAGAGGGAATGGCGGTAGGAAAAATGACATCTCTTTTGACCATTGGTTTGGCCGCTCCTTTTTTTATCCACAGCCCGGCCCAGTACCTGTTTGCCGTTACGCCGGCTTTCTGGGTCGCCAAATTTGTTCTGGAAGGACATATGATTGATCTGATTGTATGTGTTTTAATCAGTGCCATATGGGCGGCGGCATTATTCCGGCGGTATATAAGAAAAAATATACAATAATAGGCGGACATGGCAGATTCTCTCACAGGAGAAGGAACAGAGATAACGTTCCTTCTCTTTAAGAGAATCTTTTCTTAATTCTTACAAAGATTCTTTCTATACCGTATGCAACGGCAAAGACAAGCAATATAGCAACGCCGGCGGTACCGTAATCATATCCCTGCAGGCTGGTTGAAATCACATAGCCGATGCCTCCTGCCCCGACCATTCCAAGAATTGCACATTCGGAAAAATTAGTTTCCAGGCGCATCCCGGCCCAGGCAACGATCTGTGATAAAGCAGCCGGTAAAATCGCATTTGTAAAAATATTCAGTCTGTTTGTTCCTGTCACTTCCAGCGCCTCGATCGTTTCATCCGGGATACTCTCAAAGCTCTGGGCAAAAGATTTTGTAAAAAACGCGGTAGTGTGAACGCACAATCCCGCCACTCCCGCTTCCGGTCCCATCCCTAAGCAGACCAGCATAAGCAGAACCCACACAGGGGTAGGCACAGCCCTCAGAAAAGTAAAGAAGGACTGGGTGATTGCAGACAGAGCAGGCACCCGGAATACATTCCGTGCCGCCAGCATCCCAAACACAATTCCCAGGGCCAGACTATACAGCAGTGATAACACGGCAATAGCCACCGTTTCGATCAGCGAAGAAAGTACCAGGTCCAGATTAGCCAAGTTAAGATGTGCCAGATTCCAGAAGACTTTTCCCACTTCCGGAACACGGGAAGCCATTTTACCCCAGTCAATTTCCAGATAAAGCAGGCTCACAACCGACAAAGCTGCTACAGTGATAAGAAAAGCAGGAATAAACCGGTTTTTCTGCCTGCATTTTACCGGAATACGCGCTGCGCGTCTTGCCTTTGCCGGTTTTAATTCTATGTCCAAAGCAATGTCATTGGAATTTAAATTCATTTTAATAACTCCTTTCGAAGTTTACTGGTGACCCGGTCAACTACAATAACCATAACTGCGACTAATAAAATGATACTCAGCGCTATATCATACCGAAAGCCTTTTATATAGGAAAACAGTGTCAGGCCCACGCCTCCGCCCCCTACCATTCCCACAATTGTCGAGGCGCGGATATTGATTTCCACACAATACAGAAACCAGGATAAAAAGCCGCTTAAACAGGACGGAAGAACCGCCTGCGATATCCGCTGCAAAAAAGTTGCTCCCACTGTCTGCAGGCTTTCCACACAGTCCTGTGAAACATCTTCCATCGTCTCAATGAAAGCACGAACCATAAAGGCAAAGCTGGTGACGCACAAAGCGGCAAAGCCAACCCCTGTGCCGATCCCCAAGGAAGAAAACAGGATAAATGCCCAAACCAAAGCCGGGATATTCCGCAGAAAGGTTGCGAAGCCGCGGACAAATTTTGCGGCTCTGGGAAACGGGGAAACCTTTTCGCTTCCGAACAGCGATACAAAGAACGCCAGGACGGCCGCAATTGTGGTAGCAGACATGGCTAAGGCCAGGGTGACCAGAACACTAGACAATATTCCCGGTATCCTGCTTGATTTTGGTAAAGCAGGGGGTAAAAAGTCTTCGGTGATAAATTCCCAAAATGCATTTCCATTTGAAATCAGTGTCATTACATTAAATTTCGTGAGGAAGGTGCACACAATGAATAAAATGATTGCTGCAAGCAGGAAGCCTGTATACAGCCGTTTTAAATCACGCGCAATCAGCGGCATCCGTTTCGTTACCATCGCTTCCTCCAATCATGAGATTTTCCCGTGAAGTTCCATAGATTTGTTCAATCATCTCATCGTTTAACCGGGCAGGGGTACCGTCAAAAACAATCTCTCCCTTTGACAGACCAATAATGCGGGTGGAATATTTTAAGGCAACATCCAGCTGATGAAGGTTAACAATACAGGCGATATTTCTTTTTTGCGTCATGGCATGAAGCAGTTCCATAATCGTTTTCGCACTGGAAGGGTCCAGCGAAGCAATCGGTTCGTCGCACAGCAGCATTTTGGGATTCTGCATGATCGCCCGGGCGATTCCTACTCTCTGTTTCTGTCCCCCTGACAAATCAGAAGCCCGGTTATAGCTGAACTGTTCCAGTCCCAGCTCTTTCAGCAGGTCCAATGCTTCCTGCTTATCTTCTTCGCTGTACAGCCCGAATACACCCTTTAACCCATTCATGTATCCCAGCCGCCCGTGAAGGACATTCTGCAGGACGGATAAGCTGTATACCAGATTATAGTTCTGAAAAATCATTCCCACTTTACGCCGCTGTTCCCGCAGTTTTTTACCGTGCTGGCCGGATACCGTCTGTCCATCCAGCCAGATGGTGCCGGAGCTGATCGGGATCAGCCGGTTGACAGCCCGCAGAAGTGTGGATTTTCCGGACCCGGAAGGGCCGATGATAGAAATGAATTCCCCTTCCGTGACTTCCAGCGTAACCTTCTTAAGAGCATGCACTCCGTTGGGATAATTTTTAGATACCCCTTCAAATTTTAGTATAGGTTCCATGTTGTCCTCCATTCTGATGCGTCCAGATTCCTGGCTTGATAAATCGTTCAGCCTTTTCCTTATATTTAGAACTCGTTAATAATCTTGTTCAGTTTAATAATAGCTTCATAGTCGCTCATACCGCACTCAACGAAACGGGCGCCGGGCACTTTAATAACGTCTGTAAAGTATTCTTCATTGTCGTAGGAGGTCAGAAACTCCGTCAGCTTATCCCGTGTCTCCTGATTCACATGTTCGCCTGCAACCATCGCTTCCGCCGGGATGGAACCCGACTCATGAATAACTTTCACATCACCCTGAGCCGCATTGCCGTGAGCAATTTCTGAAGCCAGAATCTGATCGGAAATAGGAACCACGTCTACATCACCTTTTATAACTGCCTGCAAACCTGCCTGATGAGAACCGGAAAAACTGACCGCCTCAAAGAAATCTCCGTTTGTATGCAGGAGGTCCGAGTTGAGTTCATCATCCGGAAATGCCTGAATGATTTCCGCAGTGGGCACAAGATTACCGGAAGTGGAATCCGGATCAACAAAGGCCATTGTCTTACCTTTAATATCCTCAATTGAGTTAATCTGATCATTGCCGCTGCTTGTGATGAGAACAGAGTGGTAGATTGCCTTCTCCGGGTCCCCTTCCTCCGCTTTCATGACAATCGGCTCCAGGTCGGTACGCTCTACTCCCAAAGCCAGGGCCTGGGAACCCATATAGGCCATATCCGCTTTCCCTGTACGCAGTGCCTCAATGATAGCGTTGTAATCGCTTGCCTGAATTTCTTCTACTTCACATCCCAGAACTTCGCTCAGATCTTTGGCAAGTCCATTCCGGGCGTCTGCACTTTCAGCAGTGGATTCATTCGGGGCATACGCAATCGTAAATACTCCGTCCTCACCGCCGGGGCCATCCGCATTTGCTGTTTTTCCTGAACTGCATCCCACGAGCATGGATACCGTCATCAAAGCCGTCAAACCTATTCCAATCAGTTTTTTCATCTTTTTTTGCATAGTTATAATTCCTTTCTCTGCGCAATATCCAGTATTTATGAATAAACGGACTCCAATATCTCTTTGATTTTCATAACTGTAATTTCAACCGGATTATTATCCGCGCGGCCTTTCGTCATCCCCAATTCCGCAAGATGGGGAAGATCTTCCGGCTTAATGCCCCATTCCCCCAGTGTATCCGGCTGACCGGAACGTCTGAGAAAATTGCCTATCCGTTGTTTCAGCATTTCGGCCCCTGTAACATCCAGGGCATCCAATAATTCCGGCATTCCCTCCACGCTGGACACATTCATTTGCAGCACCGGGGCCAACAGCATTGCTACAGCCGCACCGTGGGGAATATTGTGATACATGGTCAATGGATAAGAAATCGAATGACATGCCGTGGTTTTTGTATTGCTGAAAGCCAGCCCCGCCAGCATACTGCCCTGTGCCATCGCGCTGTACGCTTCTGTTTTTCCGGAAAGCAAATCTTCCATATGACTCATGATCGTATGGATAGCCCGAAGGGCCATCGCCCGGGAGACCGTGTTAGTTCCATTTGCCCAGTAGCTTTCCACAGCATGGCACACTGCATCCAACGCAGAGGATACGGCTAATTTTAATGGCATTCCTTCGGTTAGTCCGGGATCTATCAGAGCCGCATAGGCATAATTGTCATGATTCTCCACAGAACGCTTGGCGTCTTTGTCCGGGTCCCATATGGTTGCCCAGCAAGTCACCTCACTGCCTGTTCCGGATGTGGTGGGAACCCCGATCCATCGTACAGAAGGGCTTCCGAACCTTTTATCCTCAATGAATTCTCTCAGGGCGTCTTCATTTTCAATTTCTTTTCCGTACATGCAGCACAAGGATTTACCCACATCCATAATACTGCCTCCGCCAATGGCTACAACGGCATCAGGAGAAAACTCCTTTGTCTCCTGATAGCACTTAAAAAGCTGGCTCACCGTAGGATTGGATGCTGCAAAAATAACTTGTTTCACATTAAAGTCTTGAAGGCAGGTAAATACCCTATGTTCAAAAACCTTTTCACCCCATGCCAAAACGAGAAGCCTTCCATTGGTCAATTTCATTTCCTTTAAAATCTCAGGCAGGCGGCTGAAAGCTCCTGCTCCCTCCACAGTTTTCACCGGATTGTAATAAAGGTTCATTTTGCCGCTTCCTCCGCCGCTAAACGGCGATTGAACTCCTCAATTGCGCCGGGCAGGTCAGAAATCGAATCAATCACCATATCCGCACCGGCCTGGCGGTAAATTTCTGCTATTTCACACTTACGGTCCGCCAGTTCTTCGGGGCTCAACGCTTCATATTCATCCTGTGACAGTCCCAGCAGATTGGAACCGGTCAGGATACCCACGGTCCATGTTCCTGCATTTTTGCCTTCCGCCATATCCAAAACAGTATCGCCGACCTTCACCACCGTGCAGGGCGGATAGACATTCATGCGGCGCATACATTCAAATAGCATAAACGGAGTCGGGCGGCTGGCTCCGGTTACATCCGGGGTGATAACACAGTCTGCACAATACCCCTTCTCCCGGGCTCCCGGTATAACCTGCTCCATTATTTGAGAAGTATAGCCGGTTGTAGAGCCTATTTTAATTCCCCGTTCTCTCAATTCATTCACGGTTTCAACGACCCCCGGAATAGGAGTACTGTATCCGGCGACCACTTGATACAAGGTATCTTCAAATTTCTGGTATAAATCCTCCACATCCTGCTCAGTCCACGGCCTGTTATAAACCTGCAGCCACTGGCTGTTTCCGGATTCACAGGACAAAAGTTCGCGTATGTGCGCTTTCTTTTCCATACCCATAGGCCGGTTGATCTCTTCTTTTGTAAGGCGGATGCCCGCCGCGGTAAATATATGGTCAAATACGGTGCTGGGGGCGCTGGAGGCATAATCTACCGTAGTGCCTGCCCAGTCAAAAACAACCATTTGAACTTTCTGGATTTCATTTGTATTCCTGTCAATATTATTTTTCACACCAATTCTCCTTGCTTTGTTTTGCTGTTTTTTATCGCTTCTTCTAAATAATACACCGAACAAAACAGCAAAATCAATCAAATAGACATAAAATATATGTTAAATATAGAAAAGAATCCCGCAAGCGGGATTCTCCGCCTGCGCTGGCTGCTCTTGCAACGCGATTCCTTACCGCCGCAGTGCGATCCCCCGGAGGGGTTTCTCATATAGAGAACGACGTTACCTATATAAGAAAAAAGGTCCGGGCTTCTGCCCGGACCTTCCATATCTTTTATGTGTCCTATATAATAACAATCCCGCACTCCTTATATTTTTTCCTTACCTCTTCAGAAATATTGTCATCCATCACTACCCTGTCTACCTGTTCCCTGGAAAGGATTTTCTTCTTAGAACATTTGCCGAGCTTACTGGAATCCATGACCGCAATCACCCGTTTCGAGGTTTTCGCCAGCAATTGAATAATGCCAGCTTCGTTAAATCGAAAGTCTGTAAATCCATCTTCATAATTAACCGCATTCATGGACAGGAAGGCAATGTCAGGAAAATATTGACTAAACTCTTTTTCACAGACTGATCCATAGGTAGAACGTTCTAAAGAATCCACATTTCCGCCCACAGCAATCAAATGGATCAATTCGCTCTGCAGTAATATGTTAATTGCAGCATAGTTGTTCGTTACAACTGTAATTTCTTTGCCAAGATTCACAAGTTCCTGCGACAGTATTGTATTTGTTGTACCTGAATTAAGGGCAATGACATCACCCTCCTCTATCAATGCCAGCGCCTTATGGGACGCCTCCCGTTTTAAGTCGCTGTTCACTATTTCACGCCCGGTAAAATTTAAATAAGACGTTAACGATTCAGGCAGACAAGCACCGCCATGTACATATTTTATCAGTCCCTGCTGCTCCATTGCTTTTAAATCCCGCCGGATCGTATCTACCGATACATGAAGCAGCCTGCTTAGTTCTCCGATTTTCACTGTAGACCGTAATTGCAGCTGCTGCATAATCAATTCTGCACGTTCCGCATATAACATCATAGTTTTTCTTCCTGTCTGTTCTGATTTCCATAGATATTACATATTGTAATTTCTCAGGGTAAATTATTCAAGCCTTTATAAGGAAAACCTGTTCTTGACTAATATTCTGAACTTGTCACAGGGTTATCTGGCGCTTCTTCGCAGCATTTAAGTATTAATTTGCACCGAATTGGCGCTCTCAAAGCTAAATTTCCATGTTATACTAAAAGTACATAAATTTTTCCGTGGTCGGTCGGATTATTGTCTCTTTTGGTGAAATGATTTGATACCCTTCCTACAATCAGTCATTACCTATCTCTCAGAATACGGCTTATGGCCGTAATACCCACCCTCATCCGACCGGTTGCGGAAAGTTATGTATTTCCTGTTTGCCCCGGCATGTTATCTCATGTCCGGGCTATTTTTATGCCCCGATTTATATGCTCAGTCCATTTTCTCTACAGCCATGAAATAAACCTTTCCAGGTTCAGGCCGCAGATTAAACCGCACACCAAGCTGCTCTTTCTCCTGCTGAAATTCTAGGTTTCGGAGCAGTTTCCTCTCCAGATCTGTTCGGTCCATCTCATAACACTGAATACAACAGTCCGTAAAAACCGGAGTCCGGGCCAGTACCTCTATTTTCATCTGCTGAATTGTCCCGTCAGTATAATTCCTCGTGTCCATAAGCAGAGTTTCCGGAAAGTCCAGTGTTACCGCATCCTTCCAGATCATGGAAATAGAAAAATGAAATTCTGCATCCTTCAGTATACCTTTACCAGGAAACAGTATCTCCAGATAGGATAGTTCATTTCTGTGATTTTCCCGCTTGATCATAAGCCTTTCACCGCTTATCAGATCCATCGCCTGAAATTCGGCCGGTATATTGTGACTCAGTTCTGATTTGGCTGTCACCAGCCGGAAGACCTTCACCGCTTCATTCAGATTATTATGTCCCCTGAACTCCCAGCAGAATTCCTGCATAACCTTATACGGATCTGCCGCCTGTCCGTAATGAAATGAAACCGCCGCCTCTTCTATGTCCATTTTATTATAATAGGAAGAAGGCCTCTTTCCACTGTCCAGCAGATAATAGATCGTACTGACCATCGGGTGATTTTTATAATACAGATTATCCAGCAGAATCGACTTCCGAGACAGCTTTCTGTGCCGGAACAGGATAAAGCAACAAAATGAGAACAGCAGAGCTGCCAGGGCAATCTGTGTCGTTCCTCCTGCAAAGAAGTCAACAATCAGCTTGATTGCGCTTAAAATCCCAAATACAGCCAGCATCCCGTCAATTGGATGTTCCCGATATGATTTCAGCTGCTTTTTTAATGCATTCACGCTCATCCCTCCCCGTTTTTCTTTATCATATCATATAGTTTCTATTTCACACAATTTTCAAATTTACAACATATTTTCTTCACAGGCTCACGGTATGATAAAGATGTTCAAAGGAGATGACCTTTGAACAGAATAACAGGAGTTATTCGAACGATAAATCCTTTTTCATATCCCTACCCCTCTCTTAGGCCCCTGCAATGGGGCCTTTTTAATTGCGCTCAAGTTGGCTCGGCCAGATGGACAGGCAAGATACAGTGTAAACTGACTGGCTGGCGGCCGATTTACATTTACAGATCACCTTACATGAGTTATAATACCGGTATTTTAAAACGTGTATCCGGAAGGAAACCCTGCGCCCCAGGGCAAAAATTTATCATGGAGGTTTTTTATGTCATCTACCGCTCTGAAACTTACGGCTCTTGTTCTCATGCTCATTGACCATATCGGAGAATTTATCCCCGGTATCCCTGTCTGGTTTCGCTGGCTTGGCCGTCTTTCGGCACCGGTCTTTCTCTTTTGTATGGTGTGGGGGCTTGCCTATACCCATGATAAGAAGCGGTATCTGAGCCGCATGTATTTTTTCGGGGTCATTATGGCTGTTGGAAACCTGATTTTAAATTCCACAGTCCCCCATCCTTACACATATCTCTTCAATAATATTTTCGTCACTCTGTTCCTTGTGGGCGTTGTTGTAGAATTGATTGAACTGCTGAAAAAAGACTGGAAAAAGGGGATTTTAGGTTGGGTATGCTTCATCCTTTTTCAAGTTGTCTCTACCATAGTCTGCATTTTCCTGGCCCAGATTCCTCTTTTCTCCGGCAGGCTGGCCCGCACCGCCGCAGCCCTGCTGCCCAATCTGACCCTCTGCGAAGGCGGTGTGATTGTGGTGCTTATGGGTGTTCTTCTCTACTATACAAAGAAGAATAAAAAAATACTTGCTCTTTCCTATCTGCTATACTGTGCAGCCTTTTTCTTCTTGTCCTGCGGCACAGATTTCAGTTACAGCAACCTCTTTCTGCTCAATTACCAGTGGATGATGGTTTTCGCACTTCCGTTTATGCTGGCATATAACGGCAAAAAAGGAAGAGGAATGAAATATCTGTTTTATATTTTTTATCCCGCTCATATTTTTGTCTTGTTCCTGTTGGGAAGCTTTCTAAACCGTTAGTTGGTTTGGCCCGGTTGTCCCCGGCTGTTAAAACTCAATTTGCTCATTGACATCCGATATTTTTCATGCTATCCTCTATACATACTGTTGGTATGTATAGAGAGGATGAGGATAAATGGCCCGCAATAAATATCCGGAGGTTACCGTGAATCGGATACTTGACGTCTCTTACCGTCTTTTTATGGAGAAGGGATATGAGCACACCACCATACAGGATATCGTGGATGCTCTGGGAGATCTGAGCAAGGGGGCTATCTATCATCATTTTAAGTCAAAGGATGATATTATTGAGGCTGTCGCGGAGCGGCTTTATCTGAAGACAAATGAAGATATGGCAGTCATGATGCAGCGCACGGATCTCACCGGGTTGGAGAAGTTAAAACAGCTTCTGTGGCTTTCCCTTAAGAATCCGGGCCAGAACAAGCTGCTGACCGCAGCACCCAATCTGATGAAAAATCCCCGCTTTCTGGCAGATCAGGTATATGACTCTGTGAATGGAACGGCCGTTTTCATTCTCCCGGCAGTGGAGGAAGGAATCCGGGATGGTTCTATCACCACCGAACATCCGAAACAGCTGGTGGAAGTCACGCTGTTGCTGTTAAACATCTGGATGAATCCTCTTGTATTTATCTGTTCAAAGGAAGAACTGCGGGATAAGTATGATTATCTGGATGATCTTTTTACCTATCTGGGAGTTCCCATTTTAGAAGAAGGTATGCTGGAGCTGGTTGAGACTTACCGACGTTTATTACTTGCTTCCGAGAATAAGGAATAGGGGAATATTGTCTGCCCTGAGGGGCAGATTTTCTTTCAGCTATTTTACATACCATCGTTCGGTATCTATAATCGACAGCATGCATAAGCTGACAGTATAAATCAAAAAATTAGATAAGGAGAAGTAAGTCTGCCTCTTTCCTGTACAGGAACAACCACCAGCCGGCAGTCTTCAAGTGCAAAACAGAATGAAACAGAAAACATTACAGCAACCTGCGAAAACCCCATTATTTCAAAGGGATTTCCTGCTCGTGGTAATCGGCCAGATTATCTCCCTCTTCGGCAACGCAATCCTGCGCTTTGCCCTTCCTCTTTACCTGCTGGATATAACCGGTTCCTCCTCCTATTTCGGGCTTGTCTCCGCCTGCTCTTTTCTTCCTATGATTCTCATGTCCCCTATAGGAGGCATTATTGCAGACCGGGTGAATAAAAGAAATATTATGGTGATCCTGGATTTTACCACCGCCGCTATCACCCTGTTATTCGCTCTGCTTATGGGCAAAGTTAACCTGATTCTGCTGATTATTATTACCTTAATTCTGCTTTATGGAATTCAGGGTACCTATCAGCCTGCCGTACAGGCCAGTATTCCGGTTCTGGCATCTCAGGAAAATCTTTTGTCCGCCAACGCAGTCATCAATCAGGTCAGTTCCCTCTCCGGTCTGCTGGGCCCTGTCATCGGCGGACTACTCTACGGAAGTTACGGTCTCTTCCCTATCCTTCTGGTGGGTATCTTCTGTTTCTTCTGTTCGGCCGTTATGGAAATCTTTATCCGTATTCCCCATAACCGGCGAAAAAGCTCTCAGGGAATTATCCGGATCGCGGTTCATGATCTGAAGGAAAGCTTACATTTCGTGAAAGAGGAAAAACCTGTCATCTGGAAAGTAGTGACTATTGTAGCTCTTTTTAACCTGTTCTTAAGCGCCATGCTGATCGTGGGCCTTCCGGTTCTGATTAAAAGGGACCTTGGAATCTCTGACCAGCTGTATGGATACTCCCAGGGAGCCCTTGCCGCGGGCGGTCTGTTCGGAGGGGTTATGGTAGGTATCCTGAAAGATAAACTGCGGGTGGGCAATGCACATCTAACGTTGTTTGCAGGATGTATTGCCATGCTTCCCATGGGTCTGGTCTTTCTACTGCCGATAGCGCCGTTTTATGCTTATCTGGTAATCGCGGCCTGCAGCTTTGTCCTGATGATGCTCTCCACCATGTTCAGTATCCAGATGCTGGCATTTATTCAGCGAGAGACGCCCGACCATCTCATCGGCAAGGTAATATCCTGCGTCCTTGCTCTTGCCATGTGCGCACAGCCTCTGGGGCAGGCTATTTACGGCGTACTTTTTGATGTGTTCCGGAATCAAAATTATTTAATTTTGTTCGGTGCTGCGCTTATCTGCGGCCTGATCGCAGCGGGTTCCGGCCGGATCTTTGCTTCTCTGGAACAGTCCTCTGGGAAGTCTATGCTGACGACAGACACCATCGTTCAGGAAGACTAAACGATAGGAGCTGTTTGTAGATATTTTGTCTGCAGACAGCTCCTCATTATGTCTCATATTATTTATCTTTCAATGCTTTTGTTCCTATGTTATATTGATAATATATAGCGTCGATGGACAAGGGAATTATTATGAAAGTTAAATTTTGTTTATCAATTGTTCTACTATTAATTTTATGTGGTTGTTCTAACAGGCAGCCGTCTGGTGATTTGAATGATAAAAGCACATTATCCCGTAGCTATTTTCGGGATAGTGAATTTTTGTCATCCTCTGAAATCTATTTAACAAGTAAAAAAGAAATATATAAGAAGCATGGCACCTATACTTTTACTTTGCACAATAAGTCCGTTCATACATTATCACATGGTACTCTTGGAAATCACTGTTATCTCGATTTTTTTCTCGATGAAGCCTGGTATAATGTTCCTGTAAACAGACCTCGCGGCTTTGACTATATTGATTGGTTTTACGTACAACCCGGGGAAACCTCGGATATTCAATTTTTTTCATCTGAATTAATAAAGTTAATTCCTGGTACATACCGTCTTAATGTCGAAGTATACAACGAATCAGACTCGCAAGATATTTATTTTGTATGCTATGAGTTTTACATTGAGTAGCACTAACAAAACAGTTGAAGATTAGGAACAAATCTTCAACTGTTTTTCTTGTTTTAAGATAAAAAGAATGATGCAATATATAAAATAATATGCTATCCTACATGATATATAGGATTAACCTGTATAAAAAATATGTTCAGGGAGGTAATAAAATGGATAAACTTGTTGTTTCCTCGCCCTGTTTTGAAGACGGCGGTCTCATTCCTCTCTGCCATACAGGCCATGGAGAAGACCGTTCACCCGAATTAGTCTTAACCGGATTAAGCCGGGAGGCTGTCTCTATCGCTATAATCATGAATGATATGGGACACCCGATTCCGGCATATAACCACTGGATTATATGGAATATCCCTGCCGCGGCAGTAATACCCGGGAATATCCCCCACGGCAAATGCGTTCCCTCTCTGGGAGGCGCGGTTCAGGGGATCGGATATGGAAGAAACAGATACCGGGGCCCTAAGCCGCCGTTTCGGTGGTCGCACGTATATCACTATAAAGTGTACGTCCTAGACTGTCTGCTGGATCTGGACGCTGGAAAGAGAAAGAAAGATCTGCTCTCTGCCATGCAGGGGCATATTTTGCAGCAGGGGGTTCTTACCGGGCACTACCGGTGATATGCTGTGCAATTGAAGTGAATACAGAAGAGACAGGAAGGAAGCGATGCTATGAAACGTATATTATTTATCGAATATCCCAAGTGCTCCACCTGCCAGAAAGCAAAGAAATGGCTGGATGAGCATCAGATTGAATATGAAGACCGGCATATCAAGGAGAACAACCCTACCGGGCCAGAGCTGACCGAATGGTATGGGCGGAGCGGGTATCCCCTTAAGAAGTTCTTTAACACTTCCGGTATGCTGTATAAAAGCATGAATCTGAAGGAAAAACTCCCGGATATGACGGAAGAAGAGCAGATCGCTCTGCTGGCTACCGACGGTATGCTGGTGAAACGTCCCCTGATTATCGCGGATGATTTTGTTCTTACGGGGTTTAAAGAAGCCGAATGGCTGGAAAAACTGGCAAAAAATTGACCGCCCACTATGCGGACTTCATACACACCAAGAGGATGCAGTTTTGCCGCATCCTCTTTCTTCTTAATCATTATTAATTTTCCAGACAGAAATTAATCAGACAGTCAATTCTCTTCTTTCTCTGGAATTTGGCTCTCGTGTTGGACTGCATACTGATCCGGTATCCTTCCACATCTTTATAGTTGCTCTGTCCGGCTCTCACCAGACGGTAAAACTCATTCAGCCTTCCGGATACCTTTCCGATATCGGCATTCCTTCTGATACATTCATAACAGAAAGCAAACAGCGCATAAAAATGGCTGACTCCCTTGATCCGGTAGGCATCAAAGTCCAGTTCCAGATGGTTTAAATAGTCCACAATAGTTCTGAAATTCTCGATGCACTCTTCCTGCTTCTCTCTGGTTAACTTCACTGACCATTTTTCATATTTCTCATCCAGGCTTGTCCTTGAGATACCGTCCGCCGCCTCTCCGTCCAGCAGATAGAAGACCAGCTCCGATACAAATTCCGTATCCTGCATTCGGTTAAACCGGATCTTCTCCAGCTTGGACCAGTCAATATAACTAACCGCCTTCATAATCAGATCCAGAAGAAGCGTATTGTGATACTTGGCCTTTCTCAGTTCCTGGGGCTCCAGGGGTTCTCCGTTCCGGTTCAGCCGGTCAAATACATTATCAATGATATCCAGCTCATCACTGTCAATATACTCCACCGTGATCACATACCGCCATAGCTGTTTCTTATATTCTGCCAGTTCTCCTTCCAGATCCTGAAAATAGATCCCGTTTAACTTGGAATTGCCAAAAGCCCCCTCGTCGAAGTCCTGGGGAAGGGGAATCCGGTTTTTCAAAAACTCCGTGATGGCCGTCAGCCTCTGTTTCCCGTCTATCACATCATACTTGGTGGACCCGCTGGCCTCATCAATACGCTGATGAAGAAAAATAGGCGGCATAGGATAATTCTTTAAGATAGAATCGATCAGGAAAGACTGCTTCTCCATATCCCAGACATCGCTTCGCCTCTGATATCTGGGCTGAAAATTATATTTATCCAGATTATATCTCTCATAAAACTCAGAGATTGTAATCTTGGTAGAATCCCGCTTCAATATTGCAATATTACTCATCTTGGCCTCCTTTCCGGCAGGAAGAATACCGCCGGCCTCTTCATATCAATCCGCCCAGATTATCCGCTCTGGTATATAAAACGTAATTATCAAACACACAGGATAAAACCGCATTCAGCGCCCGGGGCGGCCTGGGATTAATCATATACATCTGAAGCCTGCTGTCCAGGCTGTTTAACACATCGTCAATCTCCTTGCGGTCCACATGCCAGTATGAAAGTCCCGAAAGAATAAACTTGTCCCCCTCCTGCAAAGAAGAAGCCTTCGCCTTCACTTCCTGCCGCAGCTGATCCGCCCATCGGTAGGTAAGGCGGCTGGAATCGCCGGAAGGAGGAATCAGGGCGCTCACCAGGAAATTGTCATCCATCCCTTCATAGATAACATTAAAATCATGGATATCCGCCTCATACATAACCGAGTCCTTCCTTATCCCATAGGAAATCCGGTCATTTTTCTTATTGTGGGCAAAGCTGATGGAGCCGTGTGGTTTAATCAGCTTGATTTTATTACCCTGTTCCGCCACCGGCAGCACGTCAAAGGGGATATTGTGAGCCATTAAAAGCCGCTCCAGGAACACATCATAATTATAGGTAACGATGATAATCTCACTGTACTCCGGATTTGCATAAGCATTCTTGATCAGCTTGTACCAGCCCCAGTCCAGTATTTCCCTCTTCTGCATATCCTCTTCCCGCACCATACCGTCGTATAAGATAAACAGGTGTTTTAAATAAGCCGCCAGCTCATAATAGGCGTTCAGATAAATATTGTCCTTTCTCTTTGATCCCACAGAGTCCATATTCTTCGGCATCATATTGATACAGGAAATAATATCCTCGATCAGCTGGGAAGCGTCGCTTATGTCCATGTAGGATCTGGCTCCCAGATTCCAGAGATTGTGGCAGTATTTATAAGAGAGAAAGCCCTGTTCATTCTGTCCGTCCGGCCATACGACGGAATCTCCGTTTTTAAACAAATTACTGGTGTCGATCCGGTCTGACAGCCCCAGCCGCCCAATCAGATCAATGGTGATTCCATTTCCGATCATTATCATTAGTTTCTTCATCTCATACCCCTGCATATCGCAGATTTCTCTGCGATACTGCCTCTAAACAGACTTCACGTTTCATCCTACTTGTAGTATACGGAACTTTTTTCGTTCCTTCAAGGATTTTATGGCAGTCCGCTTTCTTCCGTCTCAGACCGGTTTGTACCCCTCACATCATAATCTTAACCAGCACCAGACTGGCAACGATCCCGGTTAATGTAGCCACCAGAGCTCCCGCCAGTGTATAGCGGCTCTTCTTTACGCCCGCAGTCATAAAGTAGATGGACATAGTATAAAAAATCGTCTCCGTACTGCTCAGCAGAACAGACCCCAGATTCCCCTCAAAGGAATCCGGGCCGAACTGTTTAAACAGGTCCAGCAGCAGGCCGCTGGCCGCGGAAGAAGAAAACATTTTTACAACAATAAGAGGAAGCACTGCCGCCGGAAATCCGACCTGATCCATCAGCGGTTCCACGGCTCTGCACAGGAAGTCCATAGCGCCGGAGGCTCTTAAAATGCCAACCGCCACCATCAGTCCCACCAGTGTCGGCAGGATACCGGCTACCACCTTCATCCCGTCCTTGGCTCCCCGCACGAAGGTATCATAGACATCCACCTTATTTAACAGCCCATAGGCCACAATATAAAAAATAACAATCGGAATCATATAGTCCGACAAATAAACCAGAAAATTCACGTTTGCACCCCTCCGCTCGGATTCACTTAATCTCTGGATACCTTTCTGGCAATGACAGCAAACAGGATGCCCGCCAGGGTAGATATACAGGTAGCCACAATCGCGGCTCCTAATATTGCCGTTGGTTTTACCGAACCGTACTGGCTCCGGTAGGCAATAATATTAATAGGAATCAGCTGGAGCGAAGAAATATTCATAATCAGAAAGGTACACATATCGCAGCTGGCCCGCTCCGAATCCCGGTTTAATTTCTTAAGTTCCTTCATCGCTTTCAGTCCAAGGGGCGTGGCTGCCCATCCAAGGCCCAAAAAGTTGGCGACAAAGTTTGAGGCTATGTATTCTCTTGCCACATGATCCCTGGGAATATCCGGAAACAACAGCGTAATAAGCGGACTTAAGACCTTCACCAGGGCCTTAATCAACCCGCCTTCCCTCGCCACCTCCATCAGACCGGACCAAAGCGTCATAACTCCCAGCATAGTGACACAGAGGCTGACCGCCTCCTTGGCGCTGGTCAGCGCCTGAGTTCCGATCACCTCTCCATTTCCCTGCAATACTCCCAGGACAACTCCTATCAGGATCATTCCCGCCCAGATATAATTCAGCATAAAAAAATCAACTCCCTAATCCACTATATTAGAGAGTTGATATGATTATTCGCTCACAGCCCCACACAGCATGAAAATGGCGGCTGCGTCCGGCTTTTCCATTTATTCTTCTAACAGCGCCTGATAGATTTCCCTCTTGGGAACCCCCCGGTCCGCCGCCACCTTCTTCATCGCACTCTTTTTGTCCATCCCCTGGGACAGATAAATCTCCATATGCTCCTGCACCGTCTGACCGCGGAAGCTTTCCCTGATTTCTTCCTCCATCTGGGCTCTGGAACGACCTTCAATGACCAGCACGCACTCCCCCTTCGGTTCATTGGCTTCATAATATAACACCGCCTCAGAAAAAGTGGTGCGAAAAGCTGTCTCATATTTCTTGGTCAATTCCCTGCAAACCGTCAAATTACGTTCTCCCAGAACTGCATACAGTTCCTCAAGTGTCTTTCTAAGCCTGTGAGGCGCTTCATAGATTATAATCGTCCTGGTTTCCTGCTTTAATTCTTCCAGAATACCGGCCCGCTCTTTCTTCTCAGACGGCAGAAAGGCTTCAAAGGCAAACCGTCTCGTAGACAAACCAGATAAAGTCAGCGCTGTGATACATGCCGCCGGTCCCGGAAGAGAAGTAACTTCAATCCCCGCCTCGTAGGCCATCTTCACCAGCTCCTCCCCGGGATCGGATATGCCCGGCGTACCGGCGTCGGTGACCAGCGCAATATTTTTTCCTTCCAGAAGCCGTCCTACCAGAACCTTCGCTTTCTCATATTTATTAAATTCATGATAGCTGGTCATGGGCGTCTTTATCTCGAAGTGATTTAGCAGCTTAATACTGTGTCTGGTATCTTCCGCCGCAATCAGATCCACCTCTTTCAGGGTCCTTAAAACCCGGAGGGTAATATCCTCCAGATTCCCGATGGGCGTCGCACACAAATAAAGTTTTCCGGCCATACTTATCTCCATTCCGAAGCATTTTTTGCATCAGTACCCGTAAATATCATAGATTTCCCGGGTATATTTCCCCGGCTCCTTATATACGATCAGGGGCGCTTCCACCTTCACCATGGACCCACCGCCCTTAACCGCCTCGATCAACACCATATTCGGCTCCCTGTCTATGTAGGGATGAACGAACTTCATCCGCTTCGGTTCCAGATGATATCTCGTCAGCGTCTGCATAATCTCATTCAGCCGGAAAGGCCGGTGAACCATATACAGCCTTCCCCGCTCCTTCAGCACCCTGCTGCCCTCCCTCACCACATCCTCCAGATTACACAGGAGTTCGTGCCGGGCAATCGCCATGGGAAGCTCAGGATTGACCAGGCCGTGATGGTTGTTCATATAAGGCGGGTTTACCGTAACGACATCAAAGGAAGCTCCCCCGTAAAGGCGGGAAGCTTCCTTAATATCTCCTGTGGTAATTGTAATCTTTTCTTCCAGTCCGTTCAAACGGACACTTCTGCGGGCCATATCCGCACTTTCTTCCTGAATCTCAAGGCCATGAAAACAGGCGCCTTCCGTCTTTGCCTCAAGCAGAATCGGAATAATCCCGGTTCCCGTCCCCAGGTCCAGAGCCCTCTCGCCAGACTTAACTCTGGCAAATCCAGACAGCAGCACAGCATCCATTCCAAAGCAGAACTTCGCGGGATGCTGTATGATACGGTATCCGTTTCTCTGCAGTTCATCCAGCCTCTCCCCCTCTTTAACCAGGGAATCAGCAGCCGGATCATTTCCGTCCGTTCTCATATCAATAGAGGGTTCCTTCCTTTTTCTCAAGCAGTTCCAAATTCTTTAATTCATCATCCAGGACGACCTTCTCTTTCTTGCGGCGGGGCCTGAATTTCAGTTCCTCCACCCGGTATTCCCGGACATCCTTCTCGTCATTTTCCAGTTCTACAACTACTTTGACCATCTGTTTCAGAACATTGACGCTCTGTACCTCGCCCTTTAAGTTCTCCGAGGTGGTTACCCGGTCTCCCACATTCGGAAGCTTGCCGTTAAGCTCTTCATAAGCCGCTTCCTCATGTTTCAGACAGCACATCAATCTGCCGCACACACCGGATATTTTAGATGGGTTTAATGACAGATTCTGCTCTTTTGCCATCTTGATCGACACCGGGACAAACTCGGACAGGTGTGTATGGCAGCACAGCGGACGGCCGCAGATTCCCAGGCCTCCCACAATCTTCGTCTCGTCTCTGACCCCAATCTGGCGCAGTTCTATTCTGGTTTTAAAGACAGAGGCCAGATCCTTAACCAGCTCTCTGAAATCAATTCTTCCATCTGCGGTAAAATAAAACAGCACTTTATTATTATCAAAGGTATATTCTACATCGATCAGCTTCATCTCCAGGCCGTGCTTGGCAATTTTCTCCAGGCAGATATGAAAGGCCTCCCGCTCCTTGATGCGGTTTTCATGATCTCTCTTCACATCTTCCATTGTAGCCATACGCAGCACCGGTTTCAGCGGATGCACGATATCTTCTTCCTTCAGTTCCCTGACGCCGATCACCACATGGCCGAACTCAATGCCTCTGGCCGTCTCGACAATCACTTCATCTCCCTGCTTGATATCAAATTCCAGCGGGTCGAAGTAGTAGATCTTTCCGGCCTTGCGGAACCGGACTCCTATTACTTTAACCATTTCCATTCTCCTTTAAGGTAAGCAGCAGCATCTCAATGGTGATATCAAAATTAACATTGGCCCTGAGCCTGGCTTTCGCCTTCTCCATGGCCTGAATACATTTTTCTATTCCCTCATAGCTGATTTTGCTGGCGTGTTTCGTAATATGCCGTATCTCTTCTTTATAAAGCAGCAGATTGGCATCCCTGGTAACCTTGAACATGCAGACGTCCCGGTACCACAATATCATAAAATCTATACAGTCGTCGATCTCCCTCTTGCGCTCCGACAGACGGTGCATCCCGTTGATCAGATCCTGCATACTCATCTCATACAGATTTTTCAGCAGAACTAAGACCTCCTCCTTCATCTCCATAAAATGTTCGGAGGCGGCAAATCGGATCGCTTTACCCACATTGCCCTGAGAAAAAGCTGCAGCCAGTTCGGCCGCATAGTCCGGAACCCCTTTTTTCTCCATCAAATATGCTTTGATCAACGGTGCCGCAACTGGTTTGGTCTGCAGCAGGACACATCTGGACTGGATCGTGGGCAGAAGCCTGTTCACATTATCGGTGAGCAGCAGAATAACAGCGTAGTCCGGCGGCTCCTCAATGGTCTTTAAAAGGGCATTCTGGGCCTGCTCCGTCATCTTATGTGCTTCATCCACAATATAGATCTTGAAGGGGCTGCTGTAAGGTTTAATGTCGACTGTATTGTTGATCTGGCTGCGGATATCATCCACACCGATACCTGTTTTCTCATAGGTGACATAAATCACATCCGGATGGTTTCCGCTCTCTAACTGCATACAGGACTGACAGCTGCCGCAGGGGCGTTCTCCCTCCCCCTGGCACTGAAGCTGTTTAGCAAATGCCTTCGCCAGCAGCATCTTGCCGGAACCGTCTTCCCCATTGATAATATAGGCATGGGAGACAAGGTTCTCCGTTATGGCTTTCTGAAAATGTTCAATTATACTATCTTGTCCAATAATCTGACTGAAATCCGCCATATCTGTTCCCCTGCCTTTCCTCTGTGTTTTTTCTCTGTACCGGAAAGGGCCGGATGCAGGCAGCAAAAGCACCGTCAGTTCCGTCCTTCTCCAGTGTTTCCAATCATTTCTAACGATCGGATTCATTGAAAGTATAACACAATTTCATCTTTCTGTATATCGCAAGTTTTTCCCTGTTCTTCCTTTGTATTCCTCACTAAGGTTCTATATTTTCCATCCCATTCCTTATCTGCCCAAGACAGTCTGAAAGCTCCAGATTGACATATCGTTTATCAATGCCAAGACGTCTCAGATTCTGCTCAGAAAAATCTTTTTCATCTGCCAGAAACCGCCGGCACATCTCCGCGTATTTAGGCTCCGCCTGCTTTTGTTCCCTCCTAAGCGCCCGCTCCAGGCGTATTCCGTCCGGCACTTCAATGTAGATGGGAACCACTCTGTCCGGCCCGAAGAAGCGCGCCAGCTTCTCATATCCTTCCAGGGTCCCGATCAGCAGGCAGTCCTGCTCCCCTTCAATCTGTCCGTCGTCCGCGGTAAAATAATGCCAGGGCCCGTGTACCGTCTGATAAGTTCTGCACTCAATAATTTTTCCGTCCTCTTCCATTTGTTTCATCGTCTCTTCGGACACAAAATGATATTCCCGGCCCTCCGCCTCCCCTGCCCGCACCGGCCTGGTCGTATAAGGCACAATCCGTTTCAGGTTCTGCTCCGGGTTATCCAGCAGCATCTGATAAATGGTATCCTTTCCTGTAGCACTCTTTCCCATCACAACATATAACTTTGCCATGAAACTCCCTTCTTCTCTCTGCCGATTACGGACAGCTTCCGTTAACTGTGTCCATCTACTTTTATTCTGCCCGTTTTGCCAAGTCCATGGAGTGTAAGCCCAGCAGTGCGGGCACCGGCGGCAAAATCCAGAAACTCTCCGGTAATTCTCTCACCCGGTACTAACAGAGGAATTCCCGGAGGATACAAAGAGATATACTCACCCGCAATCCGGCCGCGGCTCTCGTTTAGCGGAAGTTCCATACATTCCGATTCCAGAACCTCCCATGCCTCTGCCGCCTTAACTGCTTCAGGCAGCGTTCTCCCCGCGGCGGCGGGTATCTGCGCCGGCCTCAGTTCCCGGTCTATCCTGCAAAGCGCTTCCGCCAGACGCTGGAATCCCTCGTCCCGGTCACCAATACCGGTCATCGCCAGAACATAATCCGGCCCTTCCATCTCGGTCTCTATATGAAATTCCCGCCTCAGCCGGTCCGCGAGCTGCGGACCGCTCACCGTCCCGCCGGCCAATATGACCAGTTTGGAGGGGTCTTTACGGTAACCCTCTGGCTGCTTCATCAGCGACAAATGCCGCAGCTGCTCCATTTGACCGGTAAATCTGTCAATATTGCGCGCCAGCTTTTCAAAGAGCGGCTGTCCCTGCTCCCGCAGCACATTGACACAGCGTCCGATCCCTGCCATCAGCACATAGGATGGACTGGTTGTCTGATACATATTAATATATCGCTTCATCCGCTCTTCTGAAATAAAAGGTCCCTGAATATGCAAAAGCGCTGTCTGGGTAAAAGCCGGCAGCGTTTTGTGTATACTGTGAACCGTTATATCCGCTCCCTCTGACACTGCGGAGGGCGGGAAATACCTGTGAAAGCCAAAATGCGCACCGTGGGCCCCGTCCACCAAAAGGGGAACATGATAACTGTGGGCTGCCCTTCCGATTTCTTTTACGTCGGAGAGCACCCCCTCATAGGTGGGTGAAACCAGGATCACCAGCCGGATCTGCGGGTCTTCCTTTAGCTTCCTCTCCACCTGCTCCGGCCGCACCCCCACGGCAATACCGGTATCCGGATCTGTATCCGGATACAGATATACCGGATGCAGCTGGTTGATTACCACCGCGTTATAAACCGATTTGTGGCAGTTCCGGCTCATCAGCACCTTATCTCCCGGACGGGTAAGGGCGCCAATACCGGCCAGAAGCCCGGACGTACTGCCGTTCACCAGGCAAAAGGTCCTTGCACCGCCGTAGAGGGCTCCCGCCTCCTCTTCCAGTTCCTTTAAAATCCCCTCCGGATGAGAAAGATTATCAAAGCCATCTATTTCTGTAATATCAATCCGGCAGGGATCGCACATCCCCATTAATACTTCGTTTCGTTTATGACCCGGCATATGCATGGGATAATAATCCCCCTCACCATATGCACTCAGGCGCTCATAAAGACTGTCCATTTTCCACCTGCCTCTTAACGATTCACTTCCCTGCGCGCATAGACATATGCCCGCCCTTTCATGCCAATCTGCTCCACCGCTCCCACGTAATTTAGCAGATGCAGTGCTTTTCCCGCAATCCGATCCGTGGTTTTCGCCGCCGCTTTATAATCCTTTACCGTAAATTCTTTCCCCAGTTCCGGCATCATATAGCGCTGATAATCCGCAGGGCCTTTTAAGATAATCTCCTGGATCAGCTCCCTGGGAATCCGGTCATAGCGGGAAGATCCCCGCTTTTTGTCCCGGCTCCAGCCGTTGAGCAGGCGGAATTCCTCCATATCCAGAAGCACAATCTTAAGGGTCAGGTTCTCCTCTGTCAGAAAAGGCTTGATCTTATACAGTTCATAAAACGCGTCCCAGGGTCTCCCCTGTTTGCCGGACTTTCTGGGTTTTGACATCGTCCCGTCATCGTCAATCCAGTATATCCATTTTCTCGAGGGAATAGGATAAATGACGGTAACCGGATAGCTGGGAAGAAATACTTCCAGCTTCTTTCTGAGGCGGTCAAAGGAGCGGGTCTGAATTTCCAGGATCTCCCCGTTTCCAGTAACCACATCCGCATAAAAGCCGTCCACCTTCTGTTCGTGACGGCTCTCATCCGGCTCATAATACTGTTTCAGCACCGCGTGGACGGTCTTCTCCCCCAGCGTGCCGATTCCATTCTTTTGTCTTTCCTGAAATACAATCCTGTCACAGGCTTCCCGAAATTCCACGCCTTGTTCCTTCCTCTCTAGGAAGCAGGCTCTGCTGCCGCGCTTTTATTTTTCTGCTCACAGATAATGCCCACCGCACTGGCAATGATAATCAGTGTGCCGATCAGATGGGAAATTCCCGGCATCTGTCCAAACAAAATCATACTATAAACCAGGGTAAACAGCGGGATCAGCAGCAGGAATACCTTCACAATCCAAACCGGGAACCGGTCCAGACAGATATAATATACCATGTAAATTAAAAACTGCATCACACCGCCTATCGCAATGCACACTCCGATATTGGAACTGGTAAATAGTGTTTTCACTTCCCCCTGTACCCCTATAATCAATGAGGAAGCCAGGAAGAGAAGCATGGTTATAAAGTTATTATAATACGCAATTATATTATTGGAAACCTTATGTTCACTGTGCTGTACACTCTTGATCGTAAAAGCGTTCATCGTTACAAAGAAGGCGCTTAATATAAAGAAAATACTGCCGGCATCAAATTTCAGATGGAGAGGATTAATTCCCAGTATCATAGCAACACCGGCCAGCATAGTAATTGTGAACAGCCAGTCCTTCTTGGTGAATTTTTCTTTAAAAATAATGACGGAAGTAATATTTGCCATCAACACATCTGTTTTCAGCAGAATAGTTCCTGTGTTGGCATCGGATACCTGAAATCCCATAAAAGATGTGGCATCTAACAGATAGCCCAGAATACCGATCAGGATCAATTTCCACCAAACACCTTTTATAGAAAACAACTTTTTTATTTCACCGGTTTTGACAATCGCCACCGTCAGCAGCAGAAACGTCAGGAAACGGATCGTCATGCCTACCACAAAGGGGTGAACCGCTTTATTTGCGATATTCAAAACTGTAAAATGGGTCGACCAGATCAGCGCCAGTAAGACCAGAAGTCCATATTTTTTCATTTGAAATTCCATGCTTTTCACAGCCAGGCCGTGAGACTGCCCGGGCAGATTTTAACGCCCTCTTCTAAAACAGGGGACTCCATTCGGGCATGCATGGCCTCCATCTCATAATTTTATCCCTGTTTTTTATGTATTCTGCATCAATACTTTGAAAATATTTCAACCTATTATTTCATTTTTCATTCTTCCCTCTTCCCCTTTTTGTTTCGCTCTATCTCTCATTTTAGGCCGTTTTTAAGCCTAATTGCGAATTCATACTGTTTTTTATTGTAGCTTCTTTCCTGCGAAAAGTAAACACTGATTTTTCATTTTTGTCTATATTTTTGGAAGAAACGATTGCGCCGTGCTGCGCTCTATGCTATCATTGATATTAGCAAAATTTTTGCGGACATATTTATAGAAGCAACCTTGCCATCGGCGGATCAGCAAAAGGATGGTAGACAAACGAAAGGAAGGTATCTCAAATGGATAGCGCAAAAAAAATGATGTTGGAAGAAAAGGCCAAACAAATCCGTTATTTGACCGTAGACTGTATCGCAACATTAGGTCAGGGTCATATCGGCGGCTCTCTTTCTATCGCAGATCTGCTTTCTGTTCTGTATTTTGATGTAATGAAAGTAGACCCGGAAAATCCGAAGATGGAGGGGAGAGACCGGTTGGTTTGTTCCAAAGGACATGCCGGTCCTGCTGTGTATGCGGCTCTGGCGGCGAAGGGATTTTTCCCGCTGGAAATGTTACATACATTAAATAAGCCTTACACCAATCTTCCCAGTCATTGTGATATGAACCGTACACCTGGTATCGACATGACAACCGGTTCCCTGGGACAGGGCGTGTCCTGCGCCATCGGTATGGCAAAAGCAGCCAAGCTTTTAAAAGAAGATTCCTATGTATATGCTATCATCGGTGACGGTGAAAGCGATGAGGGTCAGGTCTGGGAGGCCGCTATGGCCGCTTCTCAGTTTAAACTGGATAACCTGATAATTTTCCTGGATCATAACAACGCTCAGATTGACGGAACAACCGAGGAAGTTATGAGCCTTGGCGATCCCGCGGCAAGATGGGGTGCCTTTGGTTTCAATACCTATACCGTTGACGGGCATGATGTGGAAGCAATTGACGGCGCAATCGCCGAAGCAAAGGCCAAAAAGGGTGCTCCTTCCATTATCATTATGAACACCGTAAAGGGTAAAGGTGTTTCTTTCGTGGAGGGCACTGGAGTCACCTGCCATTATATGACCTTCACACCGGAAATGAAGGAACAGGCGCTGAAAGAGTTATCTTAACAATAGAAGAAGGCTGAAAGAAAGAAAAGAGAAAGGGAAGAGATGCGGACTGCCCTTCTTTCAGCCTGTTTTTATAGAAGCCAGCTTTGTTAGGCTTACGTGGGCAGATTCTGCAGTAATTGGTTCTGCAGAATGCATGGGTATAAAATCATGGCAAATAAAGAAATGCGTGTCGTTTTATGTGAGAAAATGATTGACCTGATGGGTAAAAACGATAAAGTTGTGATGGTGGAATCAGATCTTTCCCGTTCCAACGGTACATTCGATGTGAGAAAGCATTATCCGGACCGGGTCGTTGACTGCGGTATCGCCGAGGCGAATATGGCCTGTGTGGCGGCCGGCATGGCTTCCTATGGATTCATTCCCTTTACGACCACCTTCACCGCTTTTTCATCCAGAAGAATCTGTGACCAGATTACTCTGTCTATTGCTTATGCAGGCAATAATGTTAAAATCATCGGTACCGATGCCGGTCTTACGGCTGAGTTAAACGGCGGTACCCACATGAGTGTGGAGGATATCGCAGTGTTACGCGGTATTCCTAACCTGGTGATCCTGGATGTCGTGGACCCGGTTCAGCTGGAGCAGGCGATTGACGCCGTTGCCGTATATGAAGGTCCGGTTTACATCCGTATGAGCCGTAAACTTGTGGAGGATGTATTCGATCCGGCCATCTATCATTTTGATCTGTTTAAGGCAGATACCATCAAAGAAGGAAAAGATGTCTCCATCTTCGCCTCCAGCATTATGGTTGCTCAGGCTCAGAAGGCAGTTGAACTTCTGAAAGCAGAGGGTATTGATGCTGAATTAATTAATATCCATACCATTAAACCTCTGGATACCCAGACGGTCATTGCATCCGCTAAGAAAACCGGCGCAGTAGTCACCTGTGAGAACTCCAGTGTAGTCGGCGGCATGGGTTCCGCAGTAGCGGAAGCGCTTGCCAAGGAAGCTCCCACTCCCGTTGAGATGGTTGGTATTCAGGACCGCTTCGGCCAGGTTGGATTCCTGCCGTTCCTTCTGGAAGAATACAAAATGACGCCGGAGGATATCGTGGCAGCAGCCAAAAAGGCTATTTCCAGAAAATAATTAGCTTTTATTTTATAAAGGCCGCAGGCAGGGTTTGCGGCCTTTATAAATCCAATAAATATTTAGCCCCTGCTGCATCGCTGTTGGCAGAAAATACTGGAATCTTTTCATACTTTTGTCCATGAAATAGCTTCAATCGCTTTTATTTTTATGGAAATCCACAGTTTTTCAGAATAGGTGATGACTTTTCAAAAAAATGTGATACAATCAACAGCGAAAGAGGCAAGTTAAATTTTTAACAGTGTATAGACACAGCAAACAATGCCGGTTGGCTTCCTTAATATATAAATTCAGACGGTGTTGTCTGCTGTGTATATAGTTTTGCGGGGATTTCATCCTGCGGCAGCATAAAGAAACTATTGAACAAGCAAGGAGCACGGTATAGGGATAACACATCTCTTCCTTAATACCCGAATTTGTGGGGAAGCGTCACAAATTCAATTACTCCGCACCGCCTGGTGCGGATCTCCTGTTGTAACGCTTCGGAATGGAGGATATTATGTGGAAATATTTTCACCCGACAACTGTAATCTTTGAAGACGGCGCAATGGACCGTATCGGTAAAATTTTAGAGGAAAACAACTTAAAGAACGGTGTATTAGTCAGCGACCCTTTCTTTGCACAGAATGGGCTTGCCGACAAGATTATGAAAAATTCAGACGGACGCCTGATCAGCATTTACTCTGATGTAGAGCCAAACCCCACTGTTGTAAATGTAGATAACTGCGCGAACGTTTTAAAAGAGCAGAAAGCAGAATTTGTGCTGGCTCTGGGCGGCGGCAGCGCAATGGACTGCGCCAAGGCAGCTGCTACAACCTGTAAAACAGATGACTCTATTGTAAAATATCATGGAACCGGCGTTGCTCTTCCGGCTGAACATCTGCCTCTGATCGCTGTTCCTACAACCGCAGGAACCGGCAGTGAAGTAACCGGTGTTTCGGTACTGACCGATCATGATCTGAACAAGAAGGCCCCGGTTGTCAGCAACAATTTCTATCCTACTTATGCCATCATTGATCCTCAGATGACCCTGTCCGTACCGCCCAGGATCACTGCTTCCACCGGTCTGGATGTACTCTGCCATGCTGTTGAAGCATACTGGAGCGTAAATCATCAGCCGATCTGTGATGCTATGGCAGAGCACGCAACCCGCCTTGTGTTTAAATATCTGCGCCGTGTGGTGAAGGATGGCTCTGACGTTCATGCCAGAACCAAAATGTGCCAGGCTTCTGTTATCGCGGGCCTTGCGTTCAACCTTCCGAAAACCACTTCCAGCCACGCCTGCTCTTATCCTCTGACCAGCATGTTCCACATTGCACATGGCGAAGCCTGCGCGCTTACCCTGGACTATTTTGCCAGAGTAAACAAAGTAGATCCCCGTGTACAGAATTTTGCCAAGACAGTGGGCTTTGACAGTGTAGACGCTATGGCAGATGAGATTGCTCAGCTGAAGAAAGATGTGGGCGTACTTACCGATCTGAAAGAATTTAATATAGATGAGAAACAGCTGGATGAACTGGTTGCGGCAAGCCATCATCCGAATATGCTGAATAATCCTATTGAGATTACGGATGAAATCCTGTATGATATGTATAGAAAAATGATCTAAGCAGGAATCAGAAAGAATAATAGGAATTAAAATCCGGCAGAGGGCATTGGCTCTCTGCCGTTCTTATATAACCGCATGGCCCGGAAGGTGCCGGCGTTAACATTAGAGGGGGACGCATCATGCCAACAGCCAGCACCAAGAAAATAAGCCTTCTGGCCTCCGCCGGCCTGCTTTTAACCAGTATCATCTGGGGATTTGCCTTTGTTATCGTAAAAAATTCCCTGGATCTGATCCCTCCTATTTATATGCTTGCCTTTCGTTTTACCATAGGCGCTCTGGGCCTGGTTCTGATCTTTCACAGGAAGTTAAAGGCAATCAACATTCCTCTGCTGCGTTCCGGCGCGATTCTGGGTTTCTTTTTGTTTATAAGCTATGCTGTGCAAACGATAGGCTGTAAATATACAACCGCGGGGAAAAATGCGTTTATCACCACCATCTATGTGGTTCTTGTGCCTTTTCTGCATTGGTTTATCAACCGCAAAAAGCCCGACCTGTTCTGTCTGCTGGCAGCAGCTTCATCCTTTGCCGGGATCGCTCTTCTGTCTCTGGATGGCAGCGGGGGCGGGATAAATATCGGAGATATCCTAACGCTGCTCTGCGGGGTAGGCTATGCCATACATTTTGTCTTTCTTGACCGGTACGCCAAGCTCCAGGACCCGGTATGCTTAACTCTGCTTCAAATCGCCTTTGCGGCCATATTTTCCTGGATCTGCGCGCCAATTATGGACGGCGGCTTCCCGGCCAACGCGTTCCAGCCGGGTATAATAGCGGGTATGCTGTATCTGGGGCTTATGAGCACGATGACGGCATTTCTACTGCAGACGGTATGCCAAAAATACACTTCCGCCACTACGGCATCCCTGATACTCTCCACAGAGTGTGTCTTCGGAGTATTCTTTTCCATATTGCTGCTCGGCGAGCATATGAGCGGACGGATGGCGGCAGGCTGTGTCCTCATACTGCTGGCCATTGTGATCACGGAGACGAAACCAGATCTTAAGCGGGCGGGCAGGAAAAAGACGAAGCAGGATACCGCCGCATAAATAGAAAAAACGCACAAAGGAGCCTGCGCGGCAATCCGCACAGGCTCCTTATAATTTCTCAATTACTTTATACATTGGCTTAAATAACACCAATGTCAAGATAAAATTGCTGACACAGTGCATGACATCAAATGGAATCCCGCTTACCCAATAGGCCGCTGCCATTCCGGCTCCCCCTATAAAAAAATAAGGTATGGCGCTGAGCGCCCCGAAGGCCATTCCAAACGCTCCCGCCAGAACCGCCCACAGGACCGCCGATGTATTCTTCCTGCACAGCCAGGTTATCCCCGCAAGCAGGGGCCAGATGTACAGATAAACAACCCACCAAGTCCCTCCGAAGCCGTAGAGCAGTCCCTCCACCGCAACAAAGGTATAAATAACAAAAAGCACCTTTCCCTTTAAAACCAAGGTAAAGAGAATAACAAACAGAGTCACCAGCTCAATGTTGGGCAGAAATGCCAGCGCTTCTTTCCCGGCAATCATGACTCCTGTCATAAGCCCGATCTGCGCAATATCTTTTGCTTTCAAAACCCTCTCCTCTGCCTATGAATCATATCCTTCTTTCAGAGTCAGCTCATAGTGCTCCCCATCTGCAATCATCGTATCGTCCGCACCGGTCATCAGCATCTCTCCGTCCTTCGTGATGCACCACCACTGCTCTTTTGATTCATCCGCAGCAACCCCTCCGACAGAGGTAATATAGAAGCCCGGCTGTCCGTCCTCTCCTTCGATCAGGTCCCGCTCTTCCAGCGCTTCCCGGAGAGAAGGGGCATTTGTCTCGAGCCAGTACGTATCCTTAAGCACATCCGAGTATACGATTTCCACCGTGATTTTCTTATCAAAATCCGTCCCCTTCGGTTTCAAGTTCAGGTACAGAATGAGACATGCTGCAACAACAACCGTCAGTGCAGCTACCGCAATCAGGATTTTCTTCGTATTATTCTTTTTTGTTTCCATATTTACCTCATTTCTTATGTAATGAAAAGGAGGTGCCGCAATAAAAGAATTACAGCCCCCTCCATTTCCTCCTATATATTACTGTTTACCGCTTTTATTTTTTCTGTTGCCCATTCTATCATAATTTTCACTCGCTGGCAAGGAGACACGGAACAGTCTTTGACGCAGCTGTTTCCAGTTAAGAGGCAGCAGCGGGAAAATATAGCTCTTACCCGCTATTGTCTTATTCAGCACAATAGCCAGCACCACGAAAATCAGGCCGCCCACGTAGCCCCATATGCCAAACAGTCCGGTCAGAATCAACAGAATCAAGCGCATGAACTTTAATGCATACCCCAGCTCAAAGCTGGTCTGGCTGTAGTTGGCTATGGTGACAAAGGCCATATACAGCATGGATTCCGCGTTAAACCATCCGGAACTGACCGTATAGTCTCCGACTACAATACCGGCTATTACACTGAGAGGCGTGCTGAGCATACTCGGTGTATTTAAGGAAGCCATCCGCAGGCCATCCACCGCAAATTCCAATATTAAGAGCTGCAAAAGCAGCGGAACATAAACTTGTTCTTTGACCGTAATGAAGGATAGCCATTCCGGTATCCACTGTGGATTGTTCATCAGCAGAAGCCAGGTGGGTGTCAGCAGCAGTGTTACAATATTGATCAAGAACCTGGACAGACGAAGATAGGTTCCGGTAACCGGCGGAAAATAGTAATCATCTGCCGATTCAATTACATCAAAAATAGTAGTGGGGAGAATCATCGCTGCCGGAGAATTATCTACCAGGATGACGATGCTGCCCTCCAGCACAGAGGCTGCCGCCGCATCGGGGCGTTCTGAGTAGCGGAATTTGGGAAAGGGGTTAAACCATTTTCTCTCATACAGGCACTCAGCCAGACTTTCCTGATTCATCGTCAGGGCATCAATGGAAAGCTTCTGGATCTTGTTTTTTATCTCATTTAAAAATTCATGATTGACACGGTCCCTCATATAGCAGATCGCGATATCGGTCTTGGAACTGGTCCCTCCGGACATAATTTCCATGGTAAGCTCTGGGCTTCGTATTCTTCTTCGGATCAATGCGGTATTAAATACAAGTGTCTCTACAAAACCGTCCTTGGAGCCACGCATAACTTTATCTTTATCCGGTTCCTCCACACCCCTAGCAGGGTAAGTCCGAAAGTCCACGGCAATCAGCTGGTCATAGTTATCCACCAACATGCAGGGCACCCCGGCCAGGATAAAATGAACCGTCTGCTCTTCCTCATTTACCAGGCTTGTCTCTCCATATGGAATCAGCTTCTCGATCATCTCCTGGGGCGTGGCAGGAATAGAATCCGGTTTTAAGCCCATAAAAAAGTTCATCAGCCTGTTTAGGATTTCATCTCTGCACAATCCATCTACAAAATAAATGCAGGCTTTGACTCCGCCCATTTCAAATTCCCGGTTAATCAGATCAAAATTCTCATCTACATGAAACATTTCATCTAATTTCTTCTTATTTGTTTGGTAGTCCTTCACTAAAAAATCTGACATTACAATCTATACTCCTCTCAGATACAGTCTGCCGTTTTATCCTCGTTAACTGTTGGTAGTATTTCCAAAAATGGTAAAATTACTCCGTTTCCTGTCCGGTCCGTTCCGCTGAGGCACCTTCAGTCTAAAAGGCCGGCGCAAAACAGCGGAGGACTGCCTGGACAAAGCGCATAAGACCGTTTTTTTTACATTCCTCCGCTTTTACCTGACGGCTATCCTGAAATGTTTTTAACATGTCCTCTTTCAGCTTTAAAAGCGATTCTGTATCATACAGGACCGTCCCACATTCAAAATGAAGATAAAGGCTCCTGTAGTCCAGATTGCAGCTGCCCACCGTGCCTATCGCATCATCACAGGCGAAGCATTTAGAATGAAGAAAACCAGGGGTATATTCATAGATTTTGGCTCCCGCCTCCATAAGATCCCGATAATAGGACCGTGAAAGCCAGAAAACAAATTTCTTATCCGGAATACCCGGCATCCCGATTCTTACATCAACCCCTTTTTCAGCCGCCACTTTCAGTGCGTTCAGCAGGCTGTCGGTCGGTACCAGATAGGGTGTGAAGAGATAAATATATTCTCTGGCTCCGTGAATCATATTGATAAAAATATTTTCGCTCAGGTTTTCATTATCCAGCGGAGAATCCGAGTAGGGCTGTACGTATCCATCCGAGACCACGTTTTTGTCCGGCAGACCATCCGGCAGGAAATACGAATAGTCCTCCTCCATAGGACGGACTGCTTTCCACATCTGAAGAAACATAGCTGTAAAACTCCAAGCTGCCTCTCCCCGCACTCTTATGCCTGCATCTTTCCAATATCCGAACCGTTCAATCTCCCCGATGTATTCATCCGCCAGATTAAACCCTCCCGTAAAAACCGTATGACCGTCAATGCACAGTAATTTTCTGTGATCTCTGTGATTGATCGCCAAAGAAAAAATAGGAAGGTAGGGGTTAAAGGCCAGACAGTGAATCCCCAGCCGTTCCAGTTTCTTATAATACCGAAACGGCAGTCTGCCCAGACAGCCAACATCGTCATAAATCATATAAACACGTACCCCTTCCCCGCACTTTGCCTGGAGAGTCTCAAGCAGCCGGTTCCACATCTTTCCTTCCTGTACAATAAAATATTCCAGGAAAATATACTTCCTGGCATATTTCAATTCCTTCAGAATCGCCTCGTAACATTCCGCCGTCCCAGTGTAGTAGACCGTCTCTGAACCTTTATACACCGGATAGCCCGATACCCGGAAAACATATTCTGCCTGTCTTCCATAACCTTTATCCCAGTGCTTTAACTGTTCCGTAATCTCAGAATCCTGTTTCAGAACATCCATAGACGCACAATATTCCTTTTCCAGTTTTTTTCTGAACCGTCTGACCGGCCGTTTTGTCCCGTAAATTAAATAGAGCAGGCCTCCGAACAGTGGAAACAGAAGGATGGGAATCACCCAGGCCAGTTTGTAGCCTGCATTCTCATTCTTCTGTACGATACCGATAACCGCCAGAATACTAATGATTCGAAATGCGGTTCCCGCCACCCAGCTGAAATGGCTGACCGTCAGCAGAGCATAAATCAGCCATCCTAACTGAACAGCAAACAGCAGCCCTGTAATAACCAGCCGGCTGCACAATATTTTTATTATCTTCATTTATCTCACCTGTTTAAGTTAAAAGAGAGTATCTGTATAGTCTTTCTTATCTTAAAAAATTTATTACCTGTTTCTTCTTCAGGATCTGTCAAAATATACCCCACGCAGGCAGGTGTACTTATCGAAAACCCGCTGATTTCAAGGGTTTATGGGGATTTTAGTCGATGACTTTTTCTTGTCTTAGAAGGGAAGAATGGTATAATTTAGTATATGGAAAACATAGAAAATACATAAGGAGGTATCTTTGTGGCAGAGAACCGTTATATCATCTCAGACGCATCCAAGCAGGTTGATGTAGAGCCTCATGTACTCCGTTATTGGGAAGAAGAATTAGAACTTCCTATCGCGCGGAATGAAATGGGACATCGTTATTATACAGAATCTGACATTGAACTATTGAAAAATATTAAGACTTTAAAGGAACAGGGCTTTCAGTTAAAAGCAATCAAAATCCTTCTCCCCGATCTACATCATCTGGAGGAACTGGACATGCAGGCTATCAATAAGCTGAAAGAGGAACTGAACGAGGAAGCGGCTCCAACCGCTGAAGTGGCCTGCAGCGAACCAGCATCCCCTGCACCGGAAACCTGGGACAAGCTTTCCCAGTTCAAGCTCATGATGAATCAGCTGATATCCGGCGCCTTGCAGGAGAATAACCGGGCATTGTCCGAGCAGGTTATTAAAGAAATGGACTATATGTTCCGTGTCAGAGAAGAACAGGAAGAACAGCGCTTTAAACGCCTCGATGAAACCATTCGCGGCAGCCAGAAACGCCGAAAAGAAAAAGCAGTCAAGTCCGCTTCCAAGGAAAAGAAAGGTCTTTTCCGGAAGAAGAAACAGAAAGCTGCTGTTGCTCCCTGATTCAACATCCGCCTTTATCCTTTTTCATCTCATTCGTCTTCCTTGCCCCGAAATGAGCTGCGTCCGAAAGGCCAGCCCGTTCCGGGGCAATTTAAATTTAGCTGTAAATCAGGGTCAGAACAGGGTGTCAAACCAGTGCTTTGCACTGGTTTTATCCTATATATTGATATGTGAACTTGTTTACAATATCAATATATAGGATAAAGCATAGTACCAACGGTACTTTTGACACCCGTAATTATACAATGAAAAAAGAGCCTGAACTAGTTCAGACTCTTTTTACTGTTTCTATTTACTTAAACTTATTCAGCACTGATCGCTCCAGTAGGACAAGCAGCTTCACAAGCACCGCAATCGATACAGGTATCTGCGTCAATTACATATTTGCCATCGCCTTCAGAAATAGCGTTAACAGGACATTCTGCTTCACAAGTTCCGCAGCAAATACATTCGTCAGAAATAACATGTGCCATAATAGATATCCTCCTTTTTTATTAACAGGACAGCAAATATTGGCTGTCCTTATTTGTACCCCCATTCTATAATATTTCTCTTTATAATACAAGTGGAAAAGCTTTCTGTATCAAAAAAAATACGTAAAATTTTTTCCAGTTTTCATTTATTAAATGTTGACATCGGTTCTGAAAAGTGGTATATTATACAAGCACTGTCGTGATGAGTGCTCTTACATTGGGGTTTTTAGTAAGTGTTCGAATTGATTATTTCGTCTTTGATATCCGTTGATTTACTCCCGATGATTGCGCCCAGATAGCTCAGTTGGTAGAGCAGAGGACTGAAAATCCTCGTGTCGCTGGTTCGATTCCGGCTCTGGGCACTTTTTAAGACCTCAGGAAGCGATAGTTTCTAATAGCTTAAAGCAGGCTTTTGCCTGTTGCTTTGAGCATTTGATAATAATGTGTTTTTGATTTGGTTATACTACAGTTCAGGAGCATTTTTATATGGGATATTAGCTCAGTTGGTAGAGCACTTGACTTTTAATCAAGTTGTCCGGGGTTCGAATCCCCGATGTCTCATTAATAAAACAGGGGTTGTGTTCTTTCGAACACAACCCCTGTTTTATTTAGAAGTAACGAGGGATTCGAACCCCGTGGGTTCACAAGACCCGATGTTCCCTTTCTATTTGGCTGCTGTATCCACCAGTTTCCCGACAACAAACATTCTTCCGTTTTCCACTTCATAAGTACAGGTTGAAAGAATCATTATCTGATCATTCCCTGCTGCCTCTACTCCCGTTTCGTATAAAGCAAGTTCATGCACTTTACCGAGAAACTCTTCGTTCTCTTCTTCGCTTCCGCCAGTATACCGATGATAGGGCAGAAAGTTTCTTCCATTTTCATTGGCATCCGTCACACAGACAGCAAATATTTCAAATTTCCTGCTCCCAGACTGGTCTGTATAAGTAAAATAAGGATAGCGTTCTCTGAATTCGGGCTCCCGGTATTTTTTCAATTCGCCAAACATCTGGCCATTCTTCATATGATGTCCATACAACACCGTATTAAACGGATTACCTGACAGTTCGGCGTCAGCATCCGCAAATATTGCGCCATAACTGCTGACATTTTTATTAATGTCATGATTTAGATAAAATTCATTGTTATCAGTCTGTACCACCGGATAGTCCACAGACGTGCCCTCCGCCGTAATCCAGCCTATGATCTCATCATTAATGAGCGCCAGTTTGTCAAAGTCAATGTACCGCGGGCTCCAGTGTTCATCTGTCTGTTCCTCCCTGACGGGCTCATTCTCTTCCTGCAGCATCGGCATCTGTTCTGGTACCCGGACCGTCTCAGATACCAGCTCTTCATATATATTACTGTTTTTTTTGGCTTCTTGATGGTATCGGATTAAACGTGCCGCTGAGAACAGGAATATAACTAGCAATACGGCCATACTCAGATTTATGATCAGGTTCTTTGTTTTTTTGTGTTTCATGTCCGGTATCTTCTCCTTTTCTCTGTCCCTATTATAACGTAGATATCAGATCATTTCTACAGGGGGTTTTACCTCCTCTGGAAAGCAGGGTTATCCGCTTTCTTCCAGCCACTCACAAGCTTGCCTTCTCTTCGTTCCGGCTCGCTTTGCGGCTGCGCTTCTTTTCTTCCAGCCACGCTTAAGCTTGCCTTCTCTTCGTTCTGGCTCGCTTTGCGGCTGTGCTTCTTTTCTCCCAGCCACGCTTAAGCTCACAATCCTTCGGATTGTTTCGCTTTGCGGCTGCGCCGCATACCGCCAGGAACCCCAACCTCCTCTGGAAAGCAAGCTTTCCCGGAGGTTGGGGTTCCTGGCGGTGCATGGCTTGTTTATTAAAAATCTATAAACCCGTTTACTTTCTTTATGTTGTATTTTAAAATAGTGGTTAGAGTGCTTTTTTGCACAAGAAGGAGAACGATTGTTATGGCAAATCAAGTAAAAAAAGAAACAAATTTAGGAGAAGGCTCCGTAGGCAGGCTTCTTTTTAATTTGGCTGTTCCTGCTATTGCGGCACAGTTGATCAATGTACTATACAATATGGTTGACCGTATGTACATTGGACACATTCCGGAGGTGGGCGCCACTGCTCTCACCGGCGTGGGTGTATGTCTTCCGGTTATCATGATTATCTCGGCGTTTGCCGCTTTGATTGGAAGCGGAGGCGCACCCCGTGCAGCTATCATGATGGGCCGCGGTGATAATGATTCGGCAGAAGAGATTATGGGTAACTGTATTTCTACCCTTACGATTCTTGCTCTTATTCTGACTGCTGTCTTTTTATTTTTCGGACGCAGTATTCTGATGATATTCGGAGCCAGCGACGTGACGATTTCCTATGCTCTGGACTACATGAATATCTATGCGATTGGTACGATCGCGGTACAGTACGCGCTGGGTCTGAATCCCTTTATTACTACACAGGGCTTTGCAAAGACCAGTATGCTGACCGTTGCAATCGGTGCAGTGATTAATATTATCCTGGACCCGATCTTAATTTTTGGTTTTAATATGGGTGTAAAAGGCGCAGCTCTGGCTACTATCATTTCACAGGCTGTCTCCGCCGTCTGGGTTGTATGGTTTTTGTGCGGTAAAAAGTCCATTTTGAAAGTCCGCAAAAAACACCTTCATGTCAGGGCTGGTGTTATTTTACCGGTGCTTGCCCTGGGTGTATCTCCATTTATTATGCAGTCCACCGAAAGTCTGCTCGCCGTTTGTTTTAACACGTCTCTGTTAAAATACGGCTCCGATCTGGCCGTGGGTTCTATGACAATTTTAACCAGTGTTATGCAGTTTGCCATGCTTCCGCTGCTGGGTATGACCCAGGGGGCGCAGCCGATCATCAGCTATAATTATGGTGCCGGCAAGGCAGACCGTGTGAAAAAGGCTTTTCATCTGCTGTTTATCAGCTGTCTGGCCTACACTACTCTGCTCTGGGCGCTGGTTATGATCAATCCCGCGATGTTTGCAGCTATTTTCACCAACAATGCACAGCTGATCGAAATGACTTCCTGGACACTTCGGATTTATATGGCCGTTTCCTGTATTCTGGGCGCGCAGATTGCCTGCCAGCAGACCTTTATTGCCCTGGGCAACGCTAAGGCTTCTCTGTTCCTGGCGCTGCTGCGGAAAATTATACTATTGATTCCGCTCATCTATATTATGCCGAGTATTTTTTCGTCAGACAAAGTAAAGGCTGTTTTTCTGGCGGAGCCGATTGCCGATACGATAGCAATTACGGTCACTGTAATTATGTTCTTTGCTACCTTTAATAAAACATTGAAAAAACTGCCGTCCCATCATCCGGAGGGGGAAAATTAACGTGAAGCAGCAGCTTACCAAAGAATTCTTTAAGCAGGCTGTTCTCCGGGGCAATGCCCAGGAGGAAGAGTTTGTATCGGCTATGCGCAGCTTTCAGGAAATGATGATGCTCTATGAGTGTGCCATCAAGGAAGTTCGCACCAAGCTGGAAATCCTGAATATTGAATTTCAGGCCAATCATAAGCGCAACCCTATCGACACCATCAAAAGCCGGGTTAAGAATCCCATGAGCATTTTTGAGAAGATGGTCCGGAAGGGCTATGAACTGTCCCTGGAATCTATTCGGCTGAATTTGCATGACGTGGCCGGAATCCGTGTGATTTGTCCGTTCATCGACGATATTTATTTTGTAGCTAAAATGCTTTCTTCCCAGGATGATTTGAAAATAAAAGAGTGGGAGGATTATATACGCAAGCCCAAGGAAAATGGTTACCGGAGTCTCCACATGATCGTGGAGGTTCCTGTCTATCTGTCGGACCGGAAGCAGCCTGTACAGGTTGAAGTGCAGATCCGTACCATAGCTATGAACTTCTGGGCCAGTCTGGAGCATCAGATTCATTATAAAAAATTTGATGATGATAGATCGGCTTCCCCGATTATTCAGGAGTTAAAGGAATGTGCCGATACGATTTTTGAAACGGACACCCGTATGCAGGAGATTAAAAACCGGCTTGAAATGCTCCAGTCTGCCGCAGAGAATTCTATTTCACGGGACAATGAACAATAAACAGGGGCACACTTCGCGAAACGCCTCATAAAAAATGCGGGAACCTTCCAGTTAAGGTTCCCGCATTTTTTAACAGCTTTTCATTCTGCGGGTGAATACAGTGACAGCGATCAGAACCGTCATGAAAGCATATCCAAGCACCCACCACAAATGCCCGGACACGGCGTTTCCTGCCAAAAGCATGCGCTGGAGTTCAACGGAATGGGAAAACGGCAGAACATCCGCAGCCTTTTTAAACACCCCGCCCACCAGATTTAAATCGAACCAGGCTCCTGACAGCCAAGCTGCCAGATTGGTGAGCAGCGGTCCGCAGATTCCTGACGCCTGTTTATCATTAAAGACCGTACCGCACAGCAGGCCAAGCGCGATAAAGAAGAGCGAAACCGGTATTGACATCAAGACTGCATATACAACATGAACCGTTATTTTTAATCCCAGAAACGCAGCCGCACTATAGCATACTATTGTCTGGGCAAATCCTATTGGCAGCAGAGGAAGCATATAGCCGCAAATATAATCCGCCGCTGTCAGCGGGGTCGTATACAGCCGCTGAATCAGGGCTCCGGATCTGTCCTTGGAGACCAGCATGGCGGCAAACAGCGTCATAAAGGACAAGCCAAATACCGCTATACCGGGAGTCAGCTTTTCAATCTCGAATAGTGTCACAGGTATATTTGCCTGTATCGCAGTTAGAAGAAGCAGAATACCAAGCGGAAATCCAATGCCAAAAGCCATATATAAAGGGTCCCTCAGAATTTCCTTTAGCGTTCGTCCCGCAAATGTCATCATTCTCATATTGCCTCTCCCCTCTCCACCAGCTCGACAAACGCATGCTCAAAGTTATCCGTGCCTGCTTTTTTCTTAATTTCATCCACTGAGCCCACCGCAAGTATTTTACCCGCCTTCATAATGGCAACACGGTCGGACAGTTCTTCCGCCTCCTCCATATAGTGGGTTGTTAAAATGACTGTTATTTTTCCTTTCAGTGAGCGTATAAATCTCCACAATTCCTGGCGGGCCAGAACATCCAGCCCCAGTGTAGGTTCATCCAGAAACAAAATCTCAGGCTCAGAGATCAATGCCATGGCAATACTGAGTCTTCGCTGCCATCCGCCCGAAAGCTTTTTGGCTTTTTTCTCTGAGATGGACATTAAATCAAACTGTTCCAGCATATTACTTGCTTTGCTTTTTCTCATACCTTTATCAAGCCCATGTACTCCGGCCATGAGTTCCAGGTTCTCTTTTACCGTCAGATTGGGCGCAACCGCTGTCTCCTGAGGCGAAACGGCGATGATTGCCTTGACCGCCTGTGTATCGCGGGTGATACTCTTCCCATTTAAAACCGCGTCTCCTTCTGTTGGTCTGGCAAGACAGGATAGCATTTTAATAAGAGTTGTCTTCCCGGCTCCGTTGACGCCCAGCACAGAAAAAAGTTCTCCACCCTGAATTGATAGATTGACATGATCCACCGCCGTCAGGTCTTTGTATTTTTTGGTCAGGTCATTTACCTTGATTTCATTCATTCAGTTTCACTCCCCCTGTTCTGGTATCTCAATCGCATCCCCTCATAGGCATCGCTGAGCATCCTGCTGATCATAGCCCAATCCCAGCTCAGATACGATGTGGCGATTGTGACAGCAATTCCGTGGGCATAAAGCCACATTTCCACATGGAACAGATAGGCATCGTCCTGGCTTAGTCCTGTATTCTCCGCGATCAAAGCAATCAGGTCCGATAGCTTCTCTCTTTCTTCTCTTATCTCCTCACTGGTCCGGTCACGCATAAACAGCAGCTTAAATAGTTCCTTTTCTTCCAGCGCAAAGCGGATATAATAGATTCCGCTTGCTTTATACGGAGGGTACTGCGGATCGCTCATCCCCCGTTTCAGAAATTTCTGATACCGATCATCCGCTGCAGCAATAACTGACTCCCGGAGTTCGTCCATCGTACTGAAATTGCTGAAAACCGGTTGTGTGGAACAGTTCAGTTTTGCCGCCACCGCCCTCGCATTCAATGATTCCGCACCGGCTTCACGCACAATATCTAATGCCGCGGCAATAATCTCCGGTTTTGTGATCTTTGTTTTTGGCGCCATCGTACCTTACCCTCCATACGCTATTATATATCGTTTGTTATATATCATTAGTTATATTAACATATTACCATAATATTGTCAACACACCAGAAGGTAGGTTGTTGCATGAGAAAAGTGCAGGCTGCAGCATCTTTCGCTGCCTCCTGCACCTATTGGTTTATCATGGAAGTAGATAAGACTCCCACCTTTATAGGTGGTGAGTAAATAACAAATTCGTCTTGGTGGGAGCCCAGTCTCCTTCCAAGATAAAGCCTCCGGCGGATTGCAGAGCCGCACAGATGTATTATGTCATGCAAAGCATGACGTGCGGCTCGCAGCAAGTACGCCGAGGCGTACTTGAATGTTTAATTTCCTTCCAGGTTTGCAAACTTGGTAAACTGAGAAAGCCATGCCAGCTTCACCGTCCCCGTAGGACCATTTCTCTGCTTTCCGATAATGATCTCAGCCACGCCAGCTTCCTCTGTATCATGGTTGTAGTAATCATCCCTGTATATGAACATAACAACGTCCGCATCCTGCTCAATAGCACCAGACTCACGCAGATCCGAAAGCATCGGACGCTTGTCCGGACGCTGCTCCACCGCACGGCTTAACTGAGACAAAGATACAACCGGAACACTCAGCTCTCTGGCAAGCGCTTTCAGCGACCGGGAAATATCCGAAATTTCCTGCTGTCTGGACTCGGTCTTCCGGCTTCCGCTCATCAGCTGGAGGTAGTCAATAATAATCAGCCCCAGATTGTGCTCAATCTTGTATTTCCGGCACTTGGAACGAAGCTCCGCAACGCTGATACCCGGCGTATCATCAATGATTAGATTGGAATTACCAATGGTGCGGGCACTCTCCACCAGCTTCACCCAATCCTCATCCTGCAGGTTACCTGTACGGATTGACTGGGAATCTACCTTGGAGTGCATGGACAGCATACGTTTGATCAGCTGATCCTTGGACATCTCCAGGCTGAATATAGCGGTGGGCACGTGGCTTCGGATTGCCACGTACTCAGCAATATTCAGGACAAAGGCCGTTTTACCCATGGACGGTCTGGCCGCGATCAAGACCAGGTCCGAAGGCTGCAGTCCCGCCGTCTTATAATCCAGATCATAAAAGCCTGTGGCGATTCCTGTGACACTTCCCTTATTCTTTGCCGCAGCCTCGATGCTTTCCAGGGAATGAATAACCAGATCCTTGATGTCTACGTAATCTCCGGCATCCCGGTTCTGCACTACATCAAAGACCTTTTTCTCCGCATCCTCCAATATCAGATCCAGCTTATCCTTACCCAGATAGCATTGGTTGGAGATATCCTCCGTAACCTTGATCAGTCTTCTTAACACAGACTTTTCGCGTACTATTTCGGCATAGGAACGCACGTTGGCAGAGGTCGGTACTGCCGTAATCAGATCCCGGAGAAATTCTGCACTATAGACTTCCGGCGGAAGAGACTTTTCTTTTATTTTATCCTGAAGCGTTACCAGATCTGCCGGCCGGCCCTCATTATAAAGTTCTACCATTGCGTCAAAAAGCGCCCCGTACTGACTCTGATAAAAATCGTCGCCGGAAATCACTTCCGTAGCCACGGTTATCGCATCCTTGTCCAGCAGCATCGAGCCGATCACCGACTGCTCCGCCTCATTGCTGTAAGGAAGAGTACGTTTAATCAATGCTTCATCCATATTTTTTCTCCTGTCCTGTCTCATCCTCCGATGTTTCGGGTCTTATCTATGACAACAAACGACGGCACGCTTCGCGGGCCGTCTTATTGTAATACAAGCACCGGATCTGTCGCCAAGTCCGGTGCCTGCCAGCTAAAAGCATGCTTTTATCTTTCTTCTTCCACTTTCACTTTCAGTTCCGCCGTTACCTTAGGGTGCAGTTTGACAGGCACATGGAATACCCCAGCGCTTTTAATAGGAATCGTCAGCTGCATTTTTTTCTTATCAATCTCCATTCCCAACTGATCCTTAGCCGCCTGTGCAATTTCTTTCGTAGAAACGGAGCCAAAAGTTCTTCCGCCTTCTCCGCAGCGGATCGACAGAACCACTTCCTTGGACTTGATTTCCTCTCCAAGTGCTCTGGCCGCCTCCAGTAATTCCTGCTGCTGCTTTTCTTCTTTCGCTTTCTGAAGCTTTAAATCATTCAGGTTTTTGGCTGTAGCCTCCACGCCTAATTTTTTAGGTATAATAAAATTCCTTGCGTAACCGTCATTAACCTTAACCTTCTGACCCTTTTTCCCCAGGGTCTTTACATCTTCCAATAATATAATATCCATAATTATAAGTCTCCTTCCTGCTGCATCTGATCCAGAACTGCCTTGACTTTCTCCTTGGCCTCTGATAAGGTACAGTCTTTCAACTGCGCCCCGGCCACACTCGGGTTGCCTCCCCCGCCAAGCTTCTCCATAACCAGCTGTACATTCAGCTCGTCAATTGATCTGGCACTGATATATATTTTATTGTTAAAGGGTGTCAGAACAAAAGATGCCTTGATACCCGTAATATCCAGAAGCTCGTTGGCAACCTGTGCCCCCAGAATGGTAGGACTCTCCACGCCCACATGGTCGCAGTCTCCGATTGCATAATGCTCCAGATAAATCTCCGTATTGCGTATCGCCTCTGCTCTTGCCCGGTATTCCGTCATATCACTGCGGAAGGCTTTTCGTATTCTGGTAACATCCGCCCCGTTTCTCCTAAGATATGCCGCCGCCTCAAAGGTCCGGACACCTGTCTTGGTAAGGAAATTATCCGTATCAATCATAATACCGGAATAGATGGCATCCGCCTCGGTCTGCCGGAGTTTAATACCCTCGCCTGTATATTGCAGAATTTCCGCCACCATCTCGCAGGCGGAGGAAGCATAGGGTTCAATATAAGACAGGACTGCATTCTTAACCGCTTCGCCTGTTCTTCGATGGTGATCCAGCACCACAATGGTGTTGGTCATACTCAGAAGATCCGGGCACTCCGTATAATTCGGCCTGTTTACATCCACAATGACCAGCAGCGTATTCGCCGTCATGAGCTCCTTCGCCTGTGCACTGTTAATAAACATATCCTCTTCATAATCCGGATTATTCGTAAACCGGTCAAGAACCGGCTTTACACTTCTTGTAATTTCATTAATAACAATATAGGCCCGCTTATTCAGCGTTTTTGCAATCCGGTAAATACCGATCGCCGCACCCAGGGAATCCACATCTCCGATTGCATGGCCCATAACAACCACTTTTTCCTTGGCCTCAATCAGCTCCCGCAGGGCATGGGCCTTTACTCTGGCCTTCACACGGGTATTCTTTTCAACAGAGACATTCTTGCCTCCATAATATAAAATCTTCTCCCCGTCACGGACAACCGCCTGGTCTCCGCCCCGGCCCAGCGCCAGATCAATAGCTGCCCTGGCACTCTCGTATCCTCCCAGATAAGTCTCTCTGTTAACGCCGATACCCACACTTAAAGTAACGGCAATCTCATTGCCAATACTGATCGAACGGACATCCTCCAGCACCGCAAATTTATTAGCCTGCATCTCACCGAGATATTTGGCCTTAAAAATCAGGATATATTTATCCTTCTCCAATTTTTTCACGATACCGTCATAGTTCTGCATGTATTTATTGACCTTACGGTCTACCAGAGCGATAAGAAGCGATCTTCTGACCTCATCAATACTCTCCAGCACTTCCTCGTAATTGTCAATGTAGAGAAGGCCGACAATCATCTTCTCTTCTTTATTTTCTTTAATATAGTGCATCAGTTCCGTTTCATCGTGCAGATAGATGGCAATCACATTGGTATTATTCTCAAATACCGCCATGTCATCTCCCCTGCGTCCCAGCGACAGATCTTCCTGTCTCAGCCGCATCCGGCGAAGCACTACATTGTAGCTCTTATCCTGAATTGTAGTATGAATCTGTGTATCAAATTCCGTGTCCGGAATCTTATTCCAGTCAATCCCGGTTATCACATGAGAAATATTCTTCTTAGCCTTTGCCTGATCCTGGATTACCTCCATAAAATCGTCATTACCCCACAGCAAGCGGCCTTTTTCATCTAATATACCAAATGGCAGTTCCAGTTCCTTCAGCAGCTTCGTCTGAAGGCAGTGATAATTGCCCGCAAACTTAACCAGATCCTTCAACACCCTGTTTCGTCTGCAATAATAATAAACAACCACAGCGATCAGGTAAACGGCAAAATAAGCCGATATTAATGCAGCAAACCGCTTGTCCACAAAAAACGCATGGACATCCAGCACAATCCACACCACAGCTACAATCACCGGCCAACGGAAATACTGGTTCAAAGCTCCCTTTATTTTGTTTTTCTTTCCATCCATACTGCTACTCCTGTATCGGAAAGCATGCCCGATCACCATCGGACATAACCAACCTCTCTCTGTAAAACAACTTCCCGCATCTAGCCATAAAAGCAGAACACCTCCGGCAGCTGCGTCCCCTTCCGGAACAAATATCGCTCCGGCACGATATAATACCTTTCGATATTCTTCCGATATTATATCATTAAAGCGCGATTTGCACAACTAATACCATTCTTCGTTAGGGTGATATGATTCCTGGTGTGTTTTCTACATTAATGTGGTAAACTATAAGGAATAATCAAATTAAAAAGGCAGAGAGTTCTATGAATAATATATTTATAAAAGAATTAAAAGAGGAAGAAATAAAGAAAGCGCTGGCATTAGTCTGGGAGGTATTCCTTCAATATGAAGCTCCTGACTACAGCCAGGAAGGTATAGACGAATTCTATAAAAGTATCCACGACTATAACTATTTAAAGAATCTTCGTATCTTTGGCGCTTATGTAAATGATGTATTGGCTGGGGTCATTGCCACCCGCAGTGAGAGCACCCACATTGCGCTGTTTTTTGTCGATAGAAAATATCACAGACAGGGAATTGGAAGGCATTTGTTCCAGACAGTTATACAGCACAATTCAAGCGGTAAAATAACCGTGAATTCCTCACCCTATGCTGTTCCTGTTTATCATAAACTGGGGTTTCGTGATACCTCAGCGGAGCAGATCGTAAATGGTCTGAGGTTCACCTCAATGGAATGGAGACCCTAATCCTGCAAAGAGGGCAGTATGACCTGTCCGGTCATACTGCCCTCATATCACTCTTTCTTATTCAGCAGTATACGGCATCAATGCAACGTGTCTTGCTCTCTTGATGGCTACTGTTAAAGCTCTCTGATGCTTTGCGCAAGTTCCTGTGATTCTTCTCGGAAGGATTTTACCTCTCTCGGAAACGTATCTTTTCAGTTTAGCAACATCTTTATAATCGATTCCTGTATGATTCTTATCTGCACAGAAAACACAAACTTTTTTTCTTCTGCGGCCCATGCCTCTTCTTCTCATCGGAGAATCGGATCTGTCGCCTCTGTCACTCTTATTATATGGCATTGTTATGACCTCCTATCTGCTGCCGTCTAATTAAACGGCAATTCTTCGTCTATTCCATCCGGAATATTCATAAATCCATCACCGACAGCCTGACTGGGCTCCGGTTTCTGGGTCTGATAATTATTATTATTGTAGCCGCCGGCATTCGCAGATGCATTCTTGCTCTCCGCAAACTCCTGCTCTTCCACTACAACTTCCGTCGTATACACTTTCTGGCCTTCCCGGTTAGTATAAGATCCGGTCTGGATTCTGCCGCAGATCGTAACACGCATGCCCTGTTTAAAATAAGACTCTGCAAATTCTGCAGACTTACCAAACACAACACATTGGATAAAATCAGCATCCTGTTCACCGGAACGCTTAAACCTGCGGTCCACAGCCAGTGTATATCTGGCAATTGCAAGTGAATTCTCACCCTGAGAATAACGAATCTCGGGATCTCTGGTCAAACGACCCATTAATACAACTTTATTCATAGAGGAATTCCCTCCTTACTCTACGCCTCTTGTTTCACGCACAAATATCTGATGACGTTATCCAAGATACGAATTCTCTGCTCTAATTCACCTGGGCATGTTGGTTCTGCGTCAAAGTGAATAAAGTAATAGAATCCTTCCTGCATCTTCTGAATCTCGTAAGCCAATCTCTTCTTGCCCCACTCTTCCACATCAACGATCGTACCGCCAAATCTGGTGATATACTCTTTCGTTTTTTCTACTGTGGCAAGTCTTACTTCATCATCAATTTTTGCATTCACAACTAAAGCTAATTCATAACGATTCATAGTTGTCTTGCACCTCCTTTTGGTCTCTGGCCCTTCATCTTCGGCAAATTCAGCCGTCATAAGAGCAAGGAATTGTTCAATGTATCACAATTAAAAATAATACCACAGCATTTTCCAATTTGCAAGGAGAAGTTAAGAGAAGAAGGAAGAAGGAAAAATGAAGAATGAATAATGAATAATTAAGAACGTAAAAAGGAAAAACGAATAGGGAAGAAGGAAAAAGCAATGAAACAGGATCGGGCGTCAAAACAGTGCTCTGCACTGGCTCTATATCATATATGGATAGGCAAGCTTGTTTGCCTATCCATATATGATATAGAGTATAGCACCAAAGGTGCTTTTGACACCCTAATCCAGCGAAGCAAAGAAAAGAATATTCGCATTACTCAATCTTCATTCTTCATTTTTCACTCTTCATCGCCCTTCCTGATTCCCCTGATATTCTTTTCTACCTGCTTTCTCGGTATCATAATCTGATGGCCGCAGCCCATACACTTAAGACGAAAATCCATCCCCACGCGCAGTACCTCCCACTCGGAACTGCCGCATGGGTGCTGTTTCTTTAACTTAATAATATCACCTAACTGAATATCCATAAAACACCTCTCTCATGTAACAGGAAGAATGAATAATAAAAAAGGAAGAACGTGGCAAGAACTAACTTTAGCCTCATTTTCATCCGATAATCATTCTTCCCTCTTCATTTTTCATTTTCATTATTCATTCTTCACTCTTCATTATTCACTCTACATTATTCACTATTCACTCTACATTATTAACTGCCCTTCCCATCACTTCTCCGATCTTCTCCTGTATGACCAGGTCCGCCATATTTTCACGTCCGGTATCCGAGCGATTGATCAAAACAAGCTTATGACCGTTATAATAGTCGATCAGCCCTGCTGCAGGGTAAACGACCAGTGATGTTCCGCCCACGATCAGCATATCACAGCTGCTTATATATTCTGCCGCACGGCGCAGGGTTTCCTGATTTAGGCCCTCTTCATACAGAACCACGTCCGGTTTTATCGTTCCGCCGCAGCTGCATTTGGGAACACCATCTGTGTGCAGTATATAATCCAGATCGTAAAATCTATGGCATCGTTCGCAGAAGTTCCGGTGGATACTGCCGTGCAGTTCCAGCACTTCCCGGCTTCCCGCCATCTGGTGCAGCCCATCAATGTTCTGCGTGATGACTGCTTTCAGTTTGCCCAGCCGTTCCAGTTTGGCCAGAGCCAGATGCGCCTGATTTGGCCTTGCGTTCGGTACTATCATCTTGTCCCGGTAAAACCGGTAAAATTCCTCTGGATTTCTTTTATAAAAGGAATGGCTGATAATCTGTTCCGGCGGATAGGAATATTTCTGATGATAGAGGCCGTCTGTGCTCCGAAAGTCCGGAATTCCGCTCTCGGTGGACACACCGGCGCCGCCGAAAAATACAATATTGTCACTTTCCTCCATCCAGGCTTTTAACTGCGATATCTTGTCCTCCATTTCTTCAGCCCCTTTTCTCTTTTTTCTTTATTTTACTATCAAGGTCACTGGTTTTCAATGTTTAACTTAGTTACTCACCGTCTGTCGAGCAGAAGTCATCTCACGTCTGCTATGCGCATTATGTAAAAAGGCTCCTGACGAGGACAAAGTGTCCATGCTTTCAGGAGCCATCTATAATGAAATACCAGTTGTTCTGGTATGTAGGGAATACTTTATTCTATGTGCATTCCCTACATCTGTGAATAAATTACTATAATAATTCTGTCTGCCAGCACAAAGAATCCCGCTTGCGGGATTCTCCGCCTGCGGCGGGTTGCTCTGGCAACACGATTCCTTTCCGCCGCAGTGCGATCCCCCGGAGGGTTTTGTACTTACATAGGAAAGTTTGGAGAACTTTCCTATGTAAGTACAAAATAATAGCCATTCCGGTATGGTGGAATGACTATTATTTGGGTTTTTAATTTAAGAGCAGCAGCGGATTGACCGGTTTACCATCTTCCATAACCTGGAACCACAGATTACCGCCTTCCTTTGTATAATAGGAAGTAGGCTCGGCAATATAACCGATCAGATCGCCCTCTTTAATCTGAGATCCTTCTTTTACTACAATGTCAGTCAGCTGACCATATAAAACTTCATAGTCATTTCCAATAGATGTTGTCACCGTTAAGCCGGTTTCTTCCCGATTTTCAACTTTGGTTACGACAGATTCTGCCGCAGCAAAGACCGGATTGCCCACTCTTCCTTCAATCAGCAGCGCAGGATTGCATTTATACTGATTCAAAGTTTTAAAATAGACAACACTATCCATATTGTAGTCCAGCAAAATATTACCTGTTACAGGCCATGCCAGACCTTCTTCCTCGTTAAAGGTAAGATTGATGTTATTGCCGAAGGCACCTGCTGCTTCCATGTCATTATCATCTTTGACATCCGCAGTTTTATCAGGTTTTGCTTCTTCCTTCGGTTTCTTTTCTTCCGCCTTTTTCTCCGGCTCCGCGTCTTTTGTGTCTTCTTTCGGCACTTCTGCTAAATCCACCGGATCATTGGGCACGTCGTAATCTAATTCCACGTCATTGAAAAGGGCATCATTATATGCAGAATCATTTACGTTATTTGTTTCATTGATTTGATCTGAGCCATCCGCTACTGATATGTTTTCCTCTGGTAATTTATTCTCAGGCAGGCTGTTTTTCTGGGTATTGTAAAATGCTGTGCCCACAGCAACCAGCATCAGACATCCGAGAATCAGAGAAAGATAAAGTCCTTTTTGATTTTTCACTTTCATCACCTCTAGTAACATTTTCTCCACTAAAGCAATGATTATACATAAAGACTCTCTCCAAATTTATTAATAAAATACCCAAAAAGCCGCCTGTATTCCGGCTTTTTGCGAAATCCAGGCGGGCAAAATACAAAAATTACTATACGGTGTCTATCCTTCTTTTAATTCTGCGCCATGATGGAATTTAAATCCAGCATAAATGGAAAATATACCCCGTTGAGGTTGCTCATCAGCAGGACGTCATCGGAAACAGGAATGTTTAAGCTGGAGCGCATCATCTCCTGTCTCTTTATAATTCGTGCATAAACCTCTGGATACTCATTTTTCAGCGCATCTCTTAACTGCTGATCCGCAATAACCACCGTATCCTCGCAGATCGCGCACATAACCGGATCGGATGAGCTGGCAATAATGTCGCACTGCATATGTGTACCGCTGTGCACCGGTATTTCGGAATTTTCATAAACCGGAGAATTGGACCATTCGTCTGTCCCGATATTATGTCCGGGATTTAAGGTCATTCCGAATTTTTCGCCGCCGATAATATCAGTAACATTTTTATAAAGCTCGCCGCCCGTTACACCGGCTTTTATTGTTTCATACCATTTGGCGATTGCCCGCCAGTGTTCCATATAGAAGGCTTCCAGCTCCGGCTTTAGTTCCTCCGGATATTTTTCAAAGGAGCTTGCGGCCACACCAGTCCTGGAAATCAGGCTTCCCCGGAAGCTATAGCATACATTGCACAGATCGCCGTCCGTCAGGAAGACCCTGTCGCTGGGGCTCTTTAATCCCACCGGAATAGAGTCTCCGAAATTCAGCATGGGGTGAACATTAATCGGTGTATAATCAAGCTTCCCGCAGACGGACGCCTCCAGCTCGCTCATACCGGGCTTTAAGCTTTTTAAAATACGAAGTACAATATTGGCTGCTTTTACAGCCTTCTGCTCGATGACCGCAATTTCTCTGGGGCTGCGGATCGTCATACGAAGACCGTCCGGAAGGCCAGTGATTTCCTCCGTAAAGTTTATAACATTGCTTGTTACCTGCATCAGTTCAGCCAGCAGATAGGCAGGCACATCATGGTGGCGTTCCGGATGTGCATAATAAGCAGGATAAAAATATTTGTAGCCTACCAAGCCTACTTTGCTGTCCGGCGTCATGCCCACATCCTCAAAAATTTCAGTTAAGGTTACAATTTTATCTCTTGGCTGACCCTGAAGGCTGAAATTCTGATACAGAATTCTTTCTATATCATAGGGAATCAGAAAGCTGTAAGCCATCCCTTCATTGCCCACCAGGATATATTTTTGTCCGGTTCTGCTCATAATAAACAGGCCTTCCTCAAACCTGCAGTCATATTTTGTAAAATATTCAATATTGGAAAAATGCTCCCGGTCGCCGTAGATACACACATAATCCAGACCCTTTTCTTCCATTCTCGCCTGCAGCAGATCCACACGCTGTATGTAATCCTCATCTGCAAGCTCTATGATTCTTCCTTCCGGCTCTTCATTCAGATAGAATTCCGGACAGGGAATAATCTTAATATCACTCATTTGTTTCCTCCTTATCAATCGGTATATTGTTTCCTATTATACTTAAGAAAAATGGTTTCGCATAGTAATTTCCAATTATTTTCTAAAGTTTTTATGAAATCCCTTGCATTTTTTACAGCGTGATTATATATTATACTATATTACATGGTTTTAAAAACCGCATCAACGGTTTACTGGTTCTATTACATGGAACCTTGGGCTGAAAGATAAAAATCAAGAATGGAGGCCATGCATTATCCTTCTTTCAGTCTGATACAAATCCAGGCATGGAATATATTATATGGAATTACGAATCAAAGATCCAGGAAGCGCGATCACCCATTTTATCGCTATGGTAGGAGCCATATTTGCGGCAATACCGCTGCTGATCCGCGCCGCTTCTTCTTTCAACCCCACCAAGACCGCCAGCCTCGGCATCTTTATGCTGAGCATGGTTTTATTATACGGAGCAAGTACCGTTTATCATACGTTTGACCGTTCGGAAAAGGTAAACCGTGTTTTGAAAAAACTGGACCATTCCATGATATTTATTTTAATTACAGGTACCTACACACCAGTCTGCCTGATTGCCCTGAAAGGCCCCGTGGGCTACACCCTGCTCGCTTTTGTCTGGGCGGTGGCTATTATCGGAATCGTAATTAAGTTGTTTTTTGTCTATTGTCCCAAATGGGTTTCCTCCGTGCTCTATATTGCGCTGGGCTGGGCCTGCGTCTTCGCTATGGCCCCCATCACCAGGGCACTGCCGAAAGCCGCCTTTGGCTGGCTTCTGGCAGGAGGTATCATCTACACGGTAGGCGGCGTAATTTATGCCCTTAAGATGCCCTTGTTTAATTCCAGACATAAAAACTTTGGTACCCATGAAATATTCCATCTGTTCTGTATGGGCGGCAGCTTCTGCCATTTCATGCTGATGTATCTATATTTGGCTAAGATGTGAGCTAACACCTGTTTTTACCCGAATTCCGTTTCTAAAGCAAACGCCGCCATACTCTTTTCCGAGATGGCGGCGTTTATCATAATCTTAATTACTTATAATACAGATACCCATACCACAATTATTTGATTTCTTTGTATTTCTTTTTATATATCAGCAGAGCACCAAAGCCTGGGAGGGACACCATCATCAGCAGCATCCACAACAACATATTCCCAGCGTCTCCTGTCTGCGGAATCGCAGGAGAAGTGATTGTGATGCTTACGGTAAAGGACACGCCGTCTACCGTATAGACGGCGTCAGTCTTGCCTCTTTTAATCGCCTTGAAGGTGCAGCGGCCGCCGTCCTCGGTCATTTTCAGCAGATCTTTATCATAGTCCCAGCTTCCTCCCGGCGGTGTGGGTTTCCAGGTGATACTCCGGCCAGGTTGAAGAGTGCAGCTTTCCGGCAGACCGGCTATAACAGTCTTTTCTGTCATCTCTGCTACCGCATAGGGTGACAGGCTGGAAAACGTTCCCTTAACAATTCCTTTTTTCACCGTGGCCTTCCGGCTCTCAAGCACTTTCTCTTTACAATGCAGGAAAATCACGGTCTGGCCATTGTACTTTTTGCCCACCGGGATCTCTACTTCCAAATCGCCTCTGTAGCGTCCGGAAGCCAGCGAAATATCATAAAGCACAAGCAGCTCTCCTCTGTTCTGCCGTTCACGGATATCGTCGCATACCGTACAGGTATCCTCCGGATGGAGCTGCTGCTCCTTCACCTTAAGCTTTGCATCCTCCGTAAAGCTGCCGCTTACCCGCACGCCGGATGCATCCTCGAGGGTCTTCCATGTATAGGATGAATCCGAACCGTCACCGGTATAGCGGAAATTAGCAGTTATAGTAACAGTATTTGCAGACATTGTAAAAGTAGTACCCGGACTTTCTGCACTTGCGAAACTTCCGCCTCCGGTACTCGTCCAGCCCTCAAAAACATAGTCCGGATCGGCCATTGCTTCTATAGAAATAGCCGCCCCCGGCGCATAGTTTCCACTGGTTCCCTGTACAATCCGGCCACCCGTTCCTGCCTGAATGGTAAGCGGGTAGACAACAGGCATGATAGGATAAGCCGATTTTTTCTCCACCTGCAATACGAGCTCCACCGGAGTGCTGGCAAAATCGGTAACATTGTCGCCGTTCACCTGTTCATTGAAGACAAGCAGCTTGTATTCACCTTCCGCCAGGTTATCTGGCAGCCTGAAGCTGGCAGTGCCTCTGCCGCTGGTTTCACAGTCTCCTGGTCTGCCGTAGTAGAGGAGATCACCCGTGGTCTTATCCGCTATCAATACCGAGACACTATGGCCTGGACCAGTCTGTGCCCGATCATAGACGAAGCTTGCCATGCCTCCTATCTCAGCTCTGACAGGTCCGGCAGTTGACACGTCCACCGATAGGTTTGTGTCGTCCCTAACTGTGAGTTTGATAGCCCCCACAGGTATACTGTACGTCTGCAGGCCACTTCCCACACTAGCCTTTCCCCCTGTTGCGGCAGAGGTAAAGAGCACAGAATCCATACTTAACGTTAATGCAGGGCGGCCTCCCCTTGGCTTAGTCACGTCGCTGGTACCGATGTATCCTGTGCCATCTACCGCGCCTGCCATAAAATCATTGGCCGGAAACGGTACGCGGAGCCACCATATAGAATCGTTCTGACGAATTGTATTCTCCGGCAGAACGGAAGCCTCTGCTGCGGACAGCGGCCAAACAAAATGATCACCGATCAGTATGCCCTCTGTACCGCCAGCCAGCCGCACGAAATCCAATTCCCAAGGCAGGATCAGATCTCGTTCCTGGGATAGGAGAGGCGAGCCGCCGCCATCGTAGAACTCTTCCATTTTTTGCTGCAGCAGGCTGCCGCTGTATTGATTGTTCGCTGTGCCACCCCGGTTGGCGCCGGTGTCAAATTCTGTGATAAACAAGTTGTCTTTGGAAAGCAGGGTCATCGTACCACTTTGGGAATTCACCCCGTCTCCATCGTGTCCATCGTGTCCAATAACCCACCACTCATATCCGCCATATCCTATCACCGAATCATTCACCGTAATATTTTTCAGCGGGCTGCCGGGCCGGGCATTAACCGTCAAATCAATCTCTATCGGGGTGCTGGCAAAATCGGTATAGTTATCACCATCAACCTGCTCATTAAACAACAGCAGCTTGTATTCTCCCGCTGCAAAGCTGGAAGGAATTTGAAAGTGTACGGTACCGTCTGCGTTACCAGCAGCACAGTCAACCATGCGGCCATAGTACATCGGTTCATCTGTCGCTCTGTCCACAACCATTACCGACACGCAGCGGCCTGGACCAGTAGCTGCTCCGGTATACGCAATATCCACTTTATCGCCCACCAGCACGGTTACAGGATCGTTAGACACCACATTAAGGGACAAGTTCGCATCGTCCTTCATCGTAAATTTTATGGTTCCCGACGGTGTACTGAATGGATGCAGGCCGCTCCCCACATTCGGTTTTCCATCTATGGCATCAGTCATAAAAAATACAGAATCCAGGTTTAGCGTTAAAGCAGGTCTGCACCCTATAAGCAAATCCAGATACCGGAAAGGACCATTCTTGAAATTGACTATATCGGCTTCGGCATCAGCGGAGCCGAAAGGCGAACGGAGCCTCCATGGAGCTGTCCCAGAGATATTCCCGGACAGCGAACCTGCTTCATCCGAAGACAAAGGCCAGACAAAATGATCACCAACCAGTGTACCGTCTGTGCCGTTATCTAATCGTACACCGTCTAATTCCCGGGACAGGATCAGCCTCCGTTCCTGAGGCAGGATAGGCGAACTGCCGCCATTGTAGAACTCTTTCATTCTTTTCTGCAGCAGGCTGCCGCCGTATTGATTATTCGCCGTATCGCTTCGGTTGGCGTCGGTGTCAAATTCACTATTAAACAAGATTTCCTTGGAAAGCAGAGTCATTGTTTCACTCTGTGAATGAATGCCTGTACCGTTTTGTCCGATTACCCACCATTCTTCCCCGGCAAAACCTATGGCATCCAGGTTCACACCGAAAATCGTCCTGTGACCGGTATCCAGTGCCGCATAACGGCTTTCGGCCGTACTATCGGTATGCCTGCCGTCTTGTTTCACCACCGTAGCTGCAGCCGCTTCCAAAGGCTGCAGTATAGCAAACAGAAGACACAAGCTCACCGCAAGCAGCCGGTTGATCCTTTTCCATCTCTTCATTTAATATTCCTCCTTTCGATCGGGCCGCCCTGTATTTATCATAATCCGTCTATACGGCGTTTCCCTATCCCTTTGACAACAAAACAAAAACAGAAAGCCATAGATATAGCTTTCTGTTTTACGGGGCCTTTTAACCCCCATCTATATTATACAATATCCTTCAGAAAAAGCGACAAGGTTGCCAAATTGTAACCTTTTTATTGTTTCCGTTCGAAGCAGTACCCCGATCCCCATCCCGATGTAATGGTATAGCCGCTGCCAGCCAGCTTCCTACGCAGCCGGGATACTGTTGTTTTCGCGGCGCTTACGCTGCCATTGGCAGGCAGTCTCCACACCTTTTCATAAAGCTGTTCCGCCGAAATTCCCTCACCTTCATGTTGGATTAAATAGAAAAGCGCGGCATACTCCCGAGGCTGCAAAAGTATATCTTCTCCGTGAAGAAATGCCCGCTGGGCCACCAGGTCCAATGTCAGCAGGCCCCGCGTCAGCTCGCTCTTTCCCCGCGCCGCTTCCTGCCGGTGCAGCAGTGCCGCCATTCGTGCCAGCAATTCTTCCACCCGATAGGGTTTCGTCATATAATCGTCCGCCCCGCCAGTCAATCCACGCACCATATCCGCATAATTCCGTTTGCTGGTAAGCATGAGTACCGGCGCCGCCGTTTTCTCCCGAAGTTCCGGGATAAAGTCCAGACCGTTTCCGTCCGGAAGCAGGATATCCAGAACTACAATATCAATGACCGGACGCTCTGCAAGCACCTGCCGCGTATCTGCCAGGCTCGCCGCCGGCAGTACCTTGCAGCCCTCCCTTTCCAGTACCGAGCGGTTAAGAGCCAGCACATGCTCATTGTCCTCCACCATCAGCACTACCTTTCCATTCATCCTCTCACCTCGTCTGTCATCACCGGGACAGTAAACCGCACAGAGGTCCCGTCTCCGACTCTGCTTTCCACTGTAATCTGACCGCCATGGGCCCGGACAATCTGCGCGCAGATATACAGACCCAGCCCATTTCCTCCCGCCGACCGGTTTTCAGGATACCGTTCAAACAGGTTGACAAGCAGTTCGGGGGCGATACCCTCGCCGGAATCCCGCACCGTCACCGCCACTATATTTTCCTCTTTCCCCGCCGTCAGAATAATGCTGCCGTTCTTGGTGTGCCTGACGGCATTGGAAACCAGATTGAGCAGTACCTGCAGCAGCCGCTCCCGGTCGCCGTACAGGGCAGGCAGACTGTCCGGCACGTCTATCGTCACGGTATTGCCATTGTTGTCCATCAGCGGAAAATGAACACTGGCTACAGTATCTAACAGCTCCGCGATATCCACCGCCCGCCGGTCCAGTACAAAACTGCCATTCTCAATAGCTGCAGCATCCAGCAGCTGCACTACCAGCCGTTCCATCCGTCCCGCTTCACTGTCCACCCGCCGCATATTATCCCGTACAACAGCCCGGTCAACTATCTCGTCGTCCATCATACGCCCGGTAAGCTGTGCGAATCCTGACACCACCGTAATAGGCATCTGCAGTTCATGGGAGAGGTTATGTAAAAAAGCTTCCTTCATATCTGCCAGACTCCGTGCGCTGGTCAGCGCTTCTTCCTTAACTGCCTGCTCGCGGGCATAGCGCAGGCAAATCACAAGAATAATGCAGAAGGCAGCGCATAAAAGTCCCAGCAGTGTACGGGTCAGGACATAGCTCACCTGCCGGGCATTTAACATCCCAGGCGTTGCTACCGCGATCACCAGATAAAAGAGCGCCATGGGCACCCAGGCGATTTTCCAGATTTTCTGATCATTCACGTCCATCACCGGCTCCAGCTCCCGGCGCATAAAGCGAAAAATAAAGGGATATGCCGCCAGGTAAAACACCAGTGTGGCAATATTCGCCGTCAGCAGACCGCCGCCCAGCCGCTCCATGACAAATTGAGAAATGCCGATACTCACCGTCATAAGATTGTACGACATCAGATAGACAAAGAAGTGCTTGACAAACCGCTCTTTGATTATGACGCAGGAAAGCGGGAAAAAGATCAGGATAGCCGCGCTGCAATAAATATTCATCGAGGAATCCCGGGAATAGCCGAAAAGTACCAGGCTCAAAGCGATTCCGCCCCAGACCGCGGCGATAATTATTATCAAGCCCCACAGAGGAATTTTTAACTTTTTACGGAAGGGGTAGTAACGCAGGAACATCGGTCCCACGAACTGCAGGACACACCAGAGCCATTCCATCCACATCAATATGTCTGTTTTTCTCATATCTCTTCTACCTTCAATTCTCCTTCATTCGCCGGTCAGCCGGACATTTTTCGGCAGAAAGAGTGAGCCGGCCGCGCGCCGGGCGGAACGTACCCCCGATACGTCCATCCTGGCAAAGCTTCTGTACAAACGTTCCAAACATACCCGCTTTTCCGCTGTCTTCCCCATTGTCATGTGTTCCATCGCCTCTTCCTGTCCTGTACTTTTCTTTCATTATATGCGGGTCGCCGCATATAAGCAAGAACGTTAACGTATGGTACACCGGCGCTAAGTTCATACCAGCATTTTTGCTTCTCCACTTGTCATTCTCCTTTTACAGTTTTATTATATATGGTATATTAGAAATATCTTAAAGGGGACGGGGTTTATACAAATGAAAAAAATAGTACAATGGTACAAAACTCACACTACCACTGCGATCTTTATCGGCCTGCTGCTGGGTATCGTGGTGGGTCTTTTTGTGGCCGGCCGGTTCGAAAAAGTCCTGGTAGTCACCGATCTGGTAGGCGGTATCTACATGAGCGCACTTCAGATGATGATCTTTCCTATGGTATTTTGCTCAATTGTAGTGGGTATCGCCAGTATCGGCAATATGAAAACAACGGGCAAGATCGGCGGACAGGCCATACTCTATTTCGTAGTCACTACGGCTATGGCAAGTATTCTCGGCCTTGTCATTCCAAGACTGATCGGTCTGGGAAAAGGGGTACAGATCGAGATGGCCGCTGCGGATGTGGAGGCGACCAAGTTTACCAGTCTGCTGGACACATTAAAAAGCCTGATACCTTCCAATCCTGTGGCTTCCTTTACCCAGGGCAACATGCTGCAGGTACTGGTATTCGCTGTCATTTTCGGTTTTGCTGTTCTGGCTGTGGGCGAGAAGGGAAAAGCAGTTTTAAATGTCATCGACAGTCTGAATGAGATTTGTATGAAGATCGTTACGGTTGTTATGAAATTTACTCCGTTCGGCGTTTTTTGTACAATCGTACCAGTTGTTCATTCCAATGGAATCTCTACGATACTTTCGCTCTCCGTGGTATTGATCGCCTGCTATCTGGCGTTCTTCGGACATTCTCTGATTGTATACGGCGGTGCGGCTAAATTAATAGGCAAAATGAAGGTGGGACATTTCTTCAAAGCGATTATGCCTGCTGCGCTGAACGCCTTCGGTACCTGTTCCAGTTCCGCAACCATACCGATCAGCAAGAAATGTGCGGAGGACGGCTTGGGGGTATCCAACAAGATCACCAGCCTTGTGCTGCCGCTGGGGGCTACTATCAACATGGACGCGGTATCCATATTGATGTCCTTTATGATCATGTTCTTTGCCAATGCCTGCGGTGTCCATGTGAGCATTTCCATGATGATCGTAATTTTACTGTCTAATGTGCTGCTCTCCATCGGAACACCAGGTATTCCCGGAGGTGCTATTGCCTCCTTTGCGGCTCTTTCCTCCATTGCGGGACTGCCCGCGGGAGTTATGGGTGTTTATATCAGCATCAATACGCTGTGTGATATGGGTGCTACCTGTGCTAATGTAATGGGCGATCTGGCCTGCTGCGCGGTTCTGAATGAAACGCTGGATCTGGATTAAAGCATGATGGGACAAATGTTCAAAGGGAACTGCAAATCGCTGCAGTTCCCTTTTTGTTATGTTAAAATATTCCCGCATCCAGCTCGTAAATTGAGCCTCATGCTTGCTTCTTATTTCCTGTTGTCCGTTATATATAGTTTATCGCCTGGATAGATCAGATTTAGATTTTGAAGTCCATTTCGTTCTGCAATTTCTCCTGGCGTAGTCTGATATTTCTTCGCAAGTTTAATCAGATAATCTCCTTTCTTCACCGTATAGAGGATTTCTTTCTCCTCCGGAATAACTTCCTCCAGTTCTCCCGAGATCTTTTTCTTTACCACGATAGCACAGGTGAATACAGGAATGTCTCCCGCACGGATTTCCAGCTTATCCTTTCCAGGTGTTACCGCTTTTATTACGGCAGTCAGTTTTCCTGTATTTCTGCCCGTCACGGCAACCTGCTTCTTAACTGTCTTCCAGGTGAGGGACTCGGTTTTATAGCCCTCCGCAAGAATTGTATAACGGTAATTCTTGCCCTGCTTCATACTGGCCGCCCCAGCCGCCAGCCTGACAGATGGTTGTTTCACCGTCACGGTGACCGGAATCGTCCGGACGCTTTTATCCTTCGTCTCTATCGTCACTGTAATCACCGCTGTCCCTGGCTTCACCGCAGATACTTTTCCACTTTTATTCACTTTTGCCACGTCCGGCCGGTTGGAGCGGTAGGTAATAATTGCTTCTGTTCTGCCGTCTTTTCCTCCATTCTTGCTGAATTTCGTTACCGGAACCAAGCGTTCGGGCAGTTCCATTTTAATCTTGAAATCCGTGTTCTCCACGTATGGACGGAGTTCCTTCTTTCCGGCTGCATACAGAGTTTTTGTCTCCGGCCCCGCCGTTATCTTCGCAAGCAATTCCTTTGCATTTCCGATGATCACACCGGTTACAGGCGTTTTCTTTGCTACCAGGGCATACCCGGAGAAACAGTCTGTTAAAAACTCGCCCTTTGTACCGTCCTCATTCAGCGTCACGGGAAGCTGAGATAATTCTCCATTATGGCTCCGTATCACCAGGATATCCTCTGCATTGCGGAATTCCTCAGGAATTAGAAATCCGATCCGGATTGGGTTCTGCGTATTGGAGATCTGGGATGTCTGCGTGGGCTGTTCTTCTTCTCCGATCGTGCGGGTCACCTGTTTTTCCAGGCTGATATCCAGGTCCAGTTTATCAAAGTATTGTGATTTCACCAGCTTGTTGAATTCCTGGCTCTCTGGTATCTTTTCATCCTCCTTTTCGACTTCCCGGATTTTAAGCAGCGCTTTCACATCCACTGAAATATTAGGGTCCTGGTCCAGCTTCTGCTCCTCCGATAAATCTATGGCATTTAAAATTGCGGCCTCATCAGCATCGGCTGATATTCCCGTCTCATCCACCACCCGCCCGCTGTAGGCAGAATTCAGTACGATAATCTTCAGTTTATTGGTATTTGCACTTCCAAGCGTAAACGTTAAGTCAAAGACAACCGTTTCTTCTGTACGTCCATTCAGATCCAGCGTTATCTCCAAGCATTTATCTGTGTCGTTGGTCTGTATCTTCACGGCTGTGTCTGAACATTCTGCCCTCATCTGCTGGGGCAGGCTGCTGAAATCAGGGCAGAGCCGTACATAAGCTTTATTATCATAGCTTGTTATTACATTAAGGACATAGGCGCCCGGCTGTTCCTGGTCTGCCATTGCACTGCACTCCTGGATGCTTTCGGACTCCTGATCTTCTTTTAACGTCAATTGTGCCTGATATCCAAATATAACGATATCCTCATCTGACGCGACAGACTGTCCTGTTGTTTTAAAATGCCATTCTGACCTGCCTCCGAACGGCTTTCCCGCTGTCCCGGCCCGGTCGGTTACAAATCCCTCATCAACTTCAACATAATAGTCTGCATGTTCATCCAACAGTCCGGAAAGCCGGATATTCACCTCACTGCCGCTTACATATACCAGATTATTGCTGCTGTGAAGTCTGCAGATTCTCTCGCCGGTTGCCGACCGGTACAGGCTGAAATATCCATCTCCTTTTTGAACAGGCTCCGAGTACCGGATCGAAACCGCAGGAAATACGGAATTGCCTTCGCTGCCATTGCCCGGCGCCACCGCTTGTATAGCAGGCGCCGTATCGTCATAAACCAAGTTATAAACAGCAGGCGTACGTAACACATTTCCTGCCTGGTCCACAGTCAGTAATTCCAGCTGAACGGAGTCTCCTGAAATTATAACGGTTATCCGGCCATTCTCCGGAGTAAGCAGTGTATCTCCGCTTTCTGTCCGTATCCGACAGCGAATTTCCAGCGGGCTCTGTACCGCCGGATCTTCCTTCTGCCCTGCGGGCAGCTTCACGTTGAATTCTATCTCTCTTTTATTATAGTAGGAAGTGGCGTCTAATATAGAGCCGCTTCTGTACAGTACCGGTATAATCTCCGGGACATCCGTATCAATGTTGATATACCTGCTTTCCTCCGTCACATTTCCGGCCCGGTCTTTTGCCTGAACGGTTATGAGATATTTACCGCTTTTCAAAAATTCAATTGTTTCATCATAACTGTTGTAAGCCTGTTCACTGCCAGGTGTATAGCTTCTGCTCAGCTCTTCATCTCTGATATAGTCTGTCCCGTTAAAGCGTTTCGTATCAACCGTCACCCGTGCCAGCCCGGATGCGGACTGTTCATGGCCTGCAGGGTCGGCTGCCTGAATACGAATACGCTCCCCCTGTAACCAATTCTCTGGTTCTGCCATGGCCATATTTCCGGTCCAGCTTATTACCGGTCTGGTTTCCTCCAGAAGGATTGAGCCTGTGCGCTCCGGCAGGGAACTATTTCCCGCCTTATCCACAGCCGTTATTTCCAAAGTATCCTCCGTCCCAAGCGGAAGTTCAAATACCGCGGTTCCAGACTCTGCCGAAGCGCGGGAGGACTGTTCCCCCTTAGACAGTTTCCAGCTGATATAATCAGGTCCGGAGGACGAATCCTCCACCTGTACCGTGACTTCGATTGCCCTGTGAAAGAACAGTCCCCCGGAAAGTGTATTGACTATCCTGGCAAGAAAACCAGTATTGGTCTCCCGGTAATTTACCGACATAATCTCCGGGGCCACAGAATCCATCTGATAAACAATAATATAGGGTGAGATGCTTCCTGTCTCCGTATTCTTCATATAGATCGTAATTTCCCGGCTGCTCCCCTGTTCACACTCATCGGGACCAAATCTCACTGTCTCTCCAAAAACACCTCCGATTGTCTTGCTTACCGACCACCCCTCCTGGGCAGTTACTTCAATATGATCGCTGTACCAGCCGTTCTGTTCCGGCTGCGCACATTCTGCGGCGTTCTCCGGCACATCCGCGTAGACTATTGTGAACATTCCTGCTTCTTTTTCTCTGATTTCTCCGGTAATATCCGTATCAAAGCGGAAATTCTGATTCAGAAGTTTTATGATCACCTTGTAAGTTCCTGCTTCCACAGGCGATGCAGTCCGCTGATTATCTTTTTCATAGACTACCTCAAAATCGCTTCCTGTGTTCAGCGTCAGAGTTTGATCTTCCGCAGTGCCCTCTGCCCGGACCGTCTTGGCAGTCCCGGTATAGACCTGATCCTGATCAGAAATTGTAAATACAGCCGGTGCCTTTTGTATGGTATAAGTGATCTCTGTCTGATCCGGAAGCTTATAGTTAGAATTGTCAAGGGATACTGCTCTGGCCGTATGAGTCCCTGCTGCCGTCTCAGTTCCGCCGGACACAGATACGCCGCACCGGTCACTGCCCAGCAGAGAATCCGAAGCCACATCAGCCGTAACCGCAGAAGGCCTGCCGTCGTAGACCCTGGACTCCGCATTGCCCCAGACCAGTTCTGCCGTCCGGGGTAATATTTCAAAATCAATTTCTACAATGCTTTCTTCCTCCCAGCTGAAAGCATCTGTGGTAAACTGAAGCATTGCTTTATACTCACCGGCGTTGACCGGCTTCACCGTGCTCTGCTCATAAATAGTCGCGTTCCGTCCCGCATAGTAAATCTTAGTATAGTAATTCATAGAAGGTTCTACCGTCTTTACCGGTGCGCTCCAGTCCTCCCCATAGGCAAATGGTCCCGGCTCCATGGAAATTGTCCCTTGGATCTGCTGTTTTAACACAAGATTGCCCTGTCCATTCAAAGCCAACACCATTTTTCTGCCGTCCTGGGTCAGGAAGGCTGGATTATCCAGGCTGAATCCCTGTATCACTTCATCCGTCAGAGGTGCATTGTCTTCTCTCTTTGCCAAGATTTTGGCACTGCCCGCGGAAGCAGAGGGAGCCCCAGTCCAGCAAATTCCGATATTACCGCTGAAGCTATTCCGGATCTGCACGTAGGAAGCCTGGTCCCGACCATTCAGAGCCAGATTAGCAGGCCCATCCTCCGAATAATTATCCGTCACCCTTATATTTCCATCTACATAAAGCCCGGAATAAGATGTTGTAGAAGCATAGCTGCCATTGCTATAATTGATTCCTCCCACAGACGGACTATAATTATGCCGGATCTGTGTATCCCCGCACAAAGTCAGCCCTGATATGGTGGCTACCTGAATTCCCCCGGCATCCAGAGTACCCAGATTTTTTGTATTTACATTATTCTGTATAACTACATTATCAAGTACTACCTCACTTCCATATCCCACATTAAGAATCGGACCAGTATTCTTAATCCCGGTACTCTCTAGGGGATTATTCTCGTTCCACACTGCCCCTCCGTCCAGCACCAGATTTTCAATTTTAGCATGGATAACTGCTCCCGCATTTACATAAAACTGCAGAATTCCCTGCATGGTCTTGGCCGCCGTAATCTGAAACCGGCTCCCCTCCGTACTTTTCAGCCGTATATTATAGGTAATGGGATCTCCCCGGTTGTCAATATAAAAACTAATATATGACTCCAGAGAAATATCCCGCAGAACTTCAATCACAATTTCCGAGCCATCGGTAATCTGCTCTGCCGCGTCAAATGCTTCCACTAAGGTGGAATAGTATGTTTCGTTCAGCTTCGCCTCATACTGTTCTGTACCCCGGACACCCGGGTTCACATCCGAACCGCCGGTAAAGGAAACAGTTACATAGGGAAGTATACCCTGATATTGCCAGCCGGCCTCAAGCACCGGTTCGAAGGTATAGACCGCACTGTCATTTTCCGGCTGCGCGTCATAGACACTGCCTCCAAATCCATCGTCCATACACTTCCAGGTGACCGGCACAGCAATCTCCCCCTGATCCGTCCTTCCTGTAAGTTCGGAAGGCAGCGGAAGTTCTTCCAGGGGGGTACCCCATTTTACTTCATAGGAAAAAAGCGGATTGATCCCGTCGTCTGCGTCAAAGCCCAGTATAACGTGCGGCTGTGTATTATCCTGCTGATCTTGTTGTTCTGCTGCTTCCGGAGCCGCTTCTTCGGCCGCCGCCTCTGCAGGCGGACAGATTTGCAGCACCATCAGCACTACCATGATCCATGCCGTGATTCTCTTCCATTTTTTCATAAAAATCTCCTCCCGTCCGGTATCCAACATGCGGTTTCATCTATCTTCATTATAGAAAACAAAGCCGGGTTACGCTTGATATCCGGCTAAACTTGAGGAAATCTTGAGAAATCGCCACCCTTTTCCATCGGCAAAGGACGGCTCATTATGATATACTAAATAAAAATGGCCGAGGGGATAATGATGCAATGTACCAGGTATTAATGGTGGACGACGATCCTGACATTATTAAAGTAAATAAGCACTTCTTTGAAAATAAAGGCTACCGTGTATTTTGTGCAGAAAACGCCGGACAGGCCAGAGAAATTCTGGCTTACACCTCGCTGGACTGCCTGATCCTGGATGTGGATCTTCCGGATGCCAGCGGGTTCGAGCTGTGCAGGGAGGTCCGGGAGAACACCGATCTTCCTATCCTGTTCCTGTCCGCGTTCACACAGGAGCAGAGCCGGATACGCGGCCTGCTTGTGGGCGGGGACGATTACATCTGCAAGCCTTACAGCCTTCCTGAACTGGAACTGCGCTGCCGCATCCGCATCCGGCGCCGCCGCGGAGAGGAGCCGGCGAAAATCATGAAATTCCCCGGCCTTACTATTGATCTTGGGCAGTGTATTGTCACCAACGGGAAGGAACAGGCCAGGCTGACCGCAGTGGAGTTTAAAATTTTAGTCTTCCTGGCCGGGCATCCGGGACAAGTATTTTCTTATGCCCAGCTATACGACCGTATCTGGAACGCGCCGTTGGGAGACAATATTCACAATATGCACGTACATATGTCCCGCATCCGCCAGCGGCTCGACGCCCTCTGTCCTTCCCACAGCTATATCTGTACTGTGCGGGGCAGGGGTTATCAGTTTGTACCGCCGGATTGTCAGGGGGTGCCTCCCGATGAAACATAGTTTCCGAAACAACAAACGATCCGTTATTCTAATCGTTGGCTCTCTATTGGGGGCAATTCTGATATTCAATCTTCTGTTTCACTTGGATAATAAATATACCCGGGATGGCGTCAGAGGCCAGAACGGCACCCTTGTTGTGACAGACGGGGACATCCGTTCTCCTTTGTTTTTAATCGACGGCTGGGAGGCCAGCCCTGGATTAGTCCCTCCTGATCAATTCTCCGCCTCCGGCCGGTCCGTTACTTTTATCGGGGAATACTCCAATTTCACCTGGCTCACAGGGTCCCCCTACGGGGAGGCCACCTACCGGCTGACCGTATCCTATACAGGGAAAGAAGAGGTGCTGAGCCTATATTTTCCTGAGCTTTTGTGCGCCTCTGCCGTGTGGATAAACGGAGAACAGGCGGCAGGAGCCGGTACACTTGATCCCTACCATCCCCTTGTCCGGGATCTGACCGTTTCATTTCCCGCCTGTCAGGAGACAGAAATCGTGGTGCAGACGGCGAATCACACTCATTATTTCGGAGGTATGTTTTATCCTCCGTCTCTTGGAACGTCTGATACGATCCAGCGTATGACAGGGACAAGACTTCTTTTTTATGGCTTCTGCTGCTTTACAGCACTTTCCATCGCGTTCCTATGTCTGGGGTTCTGGCTGTTTCACCGGGATCTTCGCACCGGATACCGGCTGGGAATATTTGCTTTGTTTTTTGCAATTCACACAGCGTATCCCTTTTTCCGCCTACTGGGAGCCCCGCTCACATCTTCCCTCTACGCTCTGGAGGATGTAAGCTTTTATCTGATGCTCGGCTCGGCAATATCCGTCTGCACACAGCTGTGTGGTTTTTCCCGCAGCCGATGGTACCGCAGCCTGATAAGACCTTCCGTCTGGTCCATGTGCCTGATCAGCATTGTAATCCCTCCGCTGCTGCCGGTTCTTCCCGGCTTTTTGCCCGTATATTCCTGGATTGTGACCATCATTCGGATTCTCTGCGCACTTTACCTGCTCCTCTGCGCCTGGTTTGGACGGTCTAAGAGCGGCTTACAGTATTCGGGACTAGTCCTAAGCGGCTGTACAATATTTTCCGCATTACTGTTAGCAGGAACACTTAGTATTAATTATTTTGAGCCGACCCGCACCGGATGGCCGGAAGAGTACGGCGGGATGGTTCTTATTTTATTCTACGCCTTTCTCGTGGCACTGGAATCCAGAAGGCTCATAGCAGAAAATCGGGTGCTTACGGCAGATCTTCAGCAGGAAGTAGAGAAACAAACCGAAAATCTGTCCCTTCAGCTTCAGGAGAGAAAACATTTTCTCTCGGAATCCATCCACGATCTGAAGGCCCCTCTGACCACATTAAATAACTACATCCAGGCAATCCGTTTTAACGAAGTGGAACTGGATGATGAGCTGTTGGAATACCTGGAGGTAATCGAACAAAAATATGAAGATATGAAGGATAAAATCTATGAACTGCAGGCCTTTTCGGCAGCGGATGAAGCTCCGTTTTGTCCGGAACCGGTCTGTCTGAACGATTTCCTATCCGAATATCATCGTTTAAATAAGCCCGATATCGAGGTAATCGGTGCCGACTTTCACCTTTATCTTCCCCGGAAAGAGCTGTATATCCGGGGAGACAGGCGCCGGCTCACCCATATGCTGGAAAATCTGGTCTACAATGCCGCAGGTCTCATCGGAGAGGGCGGCAGCATATCCCTCCGGTTGTCCAGTCAGGAAGAAAATGCTGTCCTGACCGTCTCGGATACGGGCCCCGGTATTTCACCGGAAGACCTGCCGAAAATCTTCGACCGTCATTTCAGCAAACGGGCCGGAGGCAGCGGCCTTGGTTTATTCATTGCCCGGTCTGCCGTATTGGAGCACAGCGGAACGATATCTGTCTCCTCGGAGCCCGGAACCGGCACGATCTTCACCATAGTGCTGCCGCTCATGCAAATGAATACAGAAGATATTTAGACGATAACAAAGAGGATGTTGCAAAATGAAACATTTTGCAACATCCTCCTAGTTTCTGGGTATGATTTATCTTTCTGCAACAGCCCCTTTGTGTATCTCAGAATCTCTGATATTATTTATTTCCTCTTGTAAATCGGTTCCATACCGGACCGGTAAGGGTAAACACTCCCGCTGTCAGGAGAATACAAATTGTGACTCCTGCCGCAACATCCGCCCGGCTGTTTCCGGCATTAACAGCCGGTATATTGACAGCCGCACCGGGAACCGCAGTATCACGGGCTGCAGTTTCTTCCTGTCCAGCCTGCTCTGCACTATTTTCATCGGGCTCTTTGACAGCGCTGCCGGCCTGCTCTTTCTGTCCCGGCACACCGCTGTCCGTTCCGTCTGTTCTCTGAACATCTGGCACAGTCCTGTCTGAATCCAGCATCGCTTTTTGCTCTTTCTCCGCCTGTTCAGAACTTTCCAGCGTATTATAAATCTCATCCTCCTGCTCTGTTACTGCCTGGCCATCCGTTCCATCCTTCCATGGAAGGTCCTTCAGCGCCGGCATCGCAATATCCTCTTTCTGTTCCTGTTCTTTGGTGTCCTCCTGCTCTCTCTGCGGGGGTATCACTCCGGTCCCTCCCCCTCTGTTTCCTCCGGCATCTTCATTCTCATCCGGCTTTGCAACGTTCCCAACCGTCTCTTCCGGTATCATAACCGCCTCTGAGATGCCCTCGCTTGGGCCGCCCTCCACCACAAGCCGGTATAATCTCGGCTGAAAGTCCGGCACCGCGGTAAACCAGCTTTTTGCAGTCTCCGGTGACTGGATAATTTCCTCTTCCCACGTTTCACCCCCGTCAGAAGAACATTGAACCTTCAGCAGGCTGGCACCCGCCGGCGTGTCAAAGAATATCGTCACCGCTCCCCAGCCGCTTGCCGCCCTGCGGAAAGTAAAACTTGTTATCTGAACAGCTGCGGCTCCTTCCGCATAGCAAAGCTGCCACTGTGCAGCTCTTATTTCCCCCTTTAAGTTCTCTCCGGGCACAAAAACAGGAATCTGCTCTCCCCCATCGTTATATAGCAAGGGTACAATTTGAAAATCATTTCCCGCCGCCAGATCTTCTTCATACTGCTCCACCGGGAATTTTGCTGTCAGGCTCTGCCTTATTCTTTCCCCATTCTTAACAACCCATATATCTATGCTCTGAGGCAGCTTTTCTTTCAATGTCTCAGCAGAATCTCCCGGTTGAAACCATATTATGTCATCCTTTTCCTGCGCCATCTCACCGGCAACCGGACAGCCATAGCGGGCGGGAACCGGCTCTCTTACCGGATCTAAAATACCGGCTTCCTCACCTGCTGCCGGGTCCGTTTGCCCCTCCCGCATCAGAAAAGAATCCCCATGAAGATAGATCCCCCCGTCCTCCTGTACAACCGCCACACCTTCACCATTTCCCCGAAAGCAAACTTCTGCAAGTTGAAGATAGCCTCCGGGTTTTACCTGGAAAATACCCTCTGTGGTTAAGTCACCTTCTATATTGATCCTCTGCTCTTCCGATGCATATTGGGCATCCAGCACCAGCTCCGCGTCCTGCCCCACCACGATTTGATATCCATTTGTCTCAATCGTAATCCCTCCGGGGTAATCCCCGTAAGCCGTCTGTACACGGAGGACTCCATCAATCAAAATATCCTCTGTGAGCGACAGCACTCCGGTCTGCTTTGCTTCCTCCAGCAGGGATTCAAAGGGAGACAGCAGCCCATTTCCCTCAAGGGCCCGGGAAGTCTGAGCACCAAACGTGCTGCCGGCAAGAATGGTAAGCAATGCGCACATCAATCCAATTCGTACTTTTCTCATCTGTAACTTCATCCCCCATTCTATGCCCTTTCCTCCGCGTTTTCTTTTAGTTTACTCAAATCAGACTATGAAAGCAAGAAAAAGAGAGGAAAAGACATCGCTCTTCCTCCCTCTTCATTGCCGCCATATTGGCATGGCTTACATCCGCCTGCTTCTCCCCTGAATACAGCCGTCTGCTATCTAATTCTGTCCGTAATAGGCATTGGCGCCGTGTTTTCTGAAAAAATGCTTATTTTGAATATTCTGCGGAGCCTCCTGCACCTGCCGGTTTAACATCTCAGTCCTGCCTGCCATCTTGGCCACCTCTTCCAGGACAACCGCGTTGTGTACCGCTTCTGCCGCATCCTTCCCCCAGGTAAAGGGGCCGTGGTTTTTGCACAACACCCCCGGACAGTACACCGGGTTATTCCCGGCAAAGGTTTCTACGATAACAACACCAGTATTTTTCTCATATCCTTCTTCTATTTCTTCCCCGGTCAGATTCCTTGCGCAGGGAATCTCCCCATAAAAATAATCCGCATGGGTCGTTCCATAGCATGGAATACTCTTTCCCGCCTGGGCCCACGATGTTGCCCAGGGGGAATGGGTATGTACAATACCCCCGATATCCGCAAACGCCTTATAAAGTTCCACGTGCGTCAGCGTGTCGGAGGAAGGATTGAGGAGTCCTTCTATCTTATTGCCGTTTAAATCCATGACCACCATATCCTCAGGGGTCATTTTATCATAGTCCACACCGCTGGGTTTAATGACAAAGTATCCGGTCTCCCGGTCAATCTGGCTTACATTTCCCCAGGTGTAGGTCACAAGCCCCCTCCGGGGCAGCTCCATATTCGCTTCATATACAATCTGCTTTAACTCTTCTAACATAACTGCTCTTATGCCTCCCTGCGGGCGTCCGCTTTGATCTTCTTAAGCCGCTTCATCACATCGTTGCCTCCCCGCCCGAAATAATCGTGGAGAAGTTTAAACTCCTGATACAGCGCCTTGTAAGCCTCAACATTTTCCGGAATAGGCCTGTAAGTCTTTTCTTCCACATGGCCCATCACCTTAGCCGCGTCAAAGATAGAATCGTACCCGCCCTTTTCTTTTCCGGCCGCCACCGCTCCGAACATGGCAGAACCCAGGGCCGGAGTCTGATCCGAAGCTCCGATAAAGATCTCCTTGCCGGTTACATCCGCGTAGATCTGCATCATCATCGGATTTTTCTTGGAAATTCCGCCGCAGGCATAGAGTTCGTCAATCGGTACCCCCGACTGTTCAAAGGTCTCAATAATCATATTCTGTCCATAGGCTGTGGCCTCAATTAAAGCCCGGTACATCTCCTCCGGTTTGGTGGTCAGCGTCATGCCTAGCATCATTCCGGTCAAATCCACATCCACCAAACAGGAGCGGTTTCCATTCCACCAGTCCAGTGCCAGAAGGCCGCTCTCCCCTATTTTCAATTTGGAAGCCTTCTCGGTGAGAAGCTGATGAATATTCATCCCCTTTTGTTGTGCTTCCTCATAGTAGGCCTTCGGCACACAGTTTTTCACAAACCAGTCAAAGTGATCGCCCACACAGGACTGGCCCGCCTCATAGCCATAAAATCCCGGCATCACACCGTCCTCGACCACGCCGCACATACCCGGAACCATCTTTTCCTCGGTTCCAAGGAGAATACAGCAGGTAGATGTCCCCATAATCATCAAATACTTGCCTGGCTCGGTAATTCCCACCGCGGGCACGGATACATGGGCATCTACATTGGCTACGCCCACCGCTGTTCCAGGCAGAAGCCCGATTCTCTCAGCCATTGCTTCCGTCAGTTCCCCTGCTTTTTCACCCAGGGAATGAATATCGGTGCTCAGTTTGTCTTCCACTACATTTTCAAGCCTTGGGTCCAGCGCCTTAAAGAAATCCTTAGACGGATATCCCTTCTGCTTGTGCCAGATAGCCTTGTACCCGGCTGTACAGCTGTTCCTTACTTCTTTTCCCGTCATCTGCATGGTTACCCAGTCGGTAGCCTCCATAAACCGGTCCGCCATCTCATAGATTTCCGGCGCTTCATCCAGAATCTGCATGATTTTCGGAATCATCCATTCTGAAGAGATCTTGCCGCCGTACCGCACCAGGAAGTCTTCTCCCCGCTCTGTGGCAATCCGGTTCAATTTGTTTGCCTCATACTGGGCGGCGTGATGCTTCCATAATTTGATCCAGACATGAGGAACCTTCTCAAGCCCCTCCTTCATGCACAGAGGCGTACCTTCCTGATCCACCGGAAGCATAGTGCAGGCCGTGAAATCTATGGCAATGCCGATCACATCCTCCGCCTTTACCCCGGTCTGCTTCAGCACAGCCGGTATCGTCTCTTCCAGTACCAGAATATAATCCTTCGGGTCCTGCAGCGCCCAGTCCGGCTCCAGTCTGGTACCGTCCGGAAGGAACTCTTCCATCGCTCCATGTGTATATTCTTTTGTTGCCTGGGCAATCACTTCCCCATTGGAAACATCCACCAGTACCGCCCTGCCCGAAAGTGTTCCATAGTCCACTCCAATTGAATATTTCTTACCCATTCCGCTCATTCTCCTTTATATTATATCCCCGGCAGCTTCCTGCCCGCGGGCTTCATTCCGTATCCGCGTGGAATCCCTCACAATTAATTCCGGCTGAATCATTCTCTCCACCCTGCTCTGTTCCAGCGGGATATGATTCATCTGTTCCAGCAATAACTCGGCAGCCATCTCTCCCAGTCTTTCCTGCGGGTGGACGATGGTAGTCAGATTGATAATCCCATTCTCCGAAATTGCAGAATTATCATACCCTGTCACCGATACATCCTCCGGTATGCGAACCCGCTTTTCCCTCAGGGCCTTTATAACCTCCAGGGCAATCTGATCATTATAGCAGACAAATCCGTCCGGCAATCTGCCCTGCTCCGCCATCCGCACAGCCATCAGGGCCGGTTTGGTTCTCCGGTCCTCCGTGTGAAACCAGACTACCATATCCGGATCATAGGGGATTCCCGCTTCCTGAATGGCCTGCACGTATCCCTTGTGCCGCTCGCTCCCCTGACTGTCGTCCGCTTTAAAGATACCCGCGATCTTCTTATGCCCTGTATCCAGAAGGTATTTTGTAACCAGATAGCCGCCCCGGCAGTCATCCATCAGGATATGGGGCTTTTCCTCCATCTGGGGATAAAAGCCCTGAATAAAGATATAGGGAATCTCATATTCATCCAGAAGTCCATACAAGTTCATATGGCGGCATAAAATCTGGCTTTTGCTGGGCTCGATGATAAGTCCATCAATATCCTTTGTCAAAATGTCTTCCAGCGCCCTGGCCTCATTTGTCCGGCTGTTCCCGGTATTTTTTAAAATGATACTGTATCCGTTCGCCGTCAGCACCCGGTCAATCCCCTGGATCAGCCGGGGAAATATGTAATCAGAAAGATATGTGGTAATGACCGCGATATTGCGGGACTGCTTCATATGGCGCATCCGCTCGGAACAGAACGTTCCCCGCCCGTGTTCTGCCACCACATATCCCTCATTAATCAGTATGGCAAGCGCCTTGCGAACCGTATGACGGCTTAAGTGATACCGGTCGGAAAGCTCGTTCTCCGAGGGCAGCTTCTCTCCCGGCTTAATTTTCCCCGAAGTAATATCCTCTTTCAGCTGCTCCATCAGAGAAAAATACTTTGTCTTTCCTTTTTCATTTGTCATATCAAACTTTTCTCCATCATCTATGGGCCTTTTTTCCATTTTACAACTTGTATGCTTCTCTCTACAAGTTGTTCATCCATTTTACGGCTGCGGGCTCACTTTTTTATCTGCACCGATGCTAGTCGATGGACAAGGGAATACTCGCCTCAGCCATGGTATTTTACGGGTTTTCTGCATTATCCTCAATCAGCGTGCTCTTTCTCGACAAAATAATGAGTAAGTATCTCCCCACATTCTGGATTCAGACCATTTTTATACAAGCTTTCTATCACCTGCTGTTCCTCTATGTACCCGAGCAGCTCCCACATGGTTTCCGCCCTGGAGTCCAGCAGGTCCGCAGGCCCTTTCCCCAGCATTTTATTTTGCAGGTTCCTCTGATTATAGGTCACGCTCACCTGGTAATCCGCCACAATATCCGCCGATTCCACACCGCAGAGAAGATAAACCAGGGCTGCCAGTATACCGGTACGGTCCTTTCCCGCCGTACAGTGGAACAGGACTGCTCCCTCTGGCAGGCACCCGCACACGCAATTTAAGATTTCTGCTATACGTTCCTTATTCTTAGATAAAATATTGGTGTAGCCCTCCATCATACTGTGCATAAAACCACTCTCCGCCAGATAGCGGTCCATGTTTTTAAAATCCATATCTTCTTTCTGCATAGGCAATGAGATAACTCTGATCCCTGTCCCGGCAGTTTCATAGCACTGCACCTGCCGTTCGCCGTAAGACCTCAGATCAATCACCGATCTGACCCCACAGGAGAAAAGCAGTTTCCATTCATCCTCCGACAGCATATGGGGACTGTCCGCCCGGTATAGCCTATGATAACGGGTCATTCCTTCCCGGCAGGGGTAACCTCCCATATCTCTCACATTATAAGCATTGGTAAGCGGCAGCCTTCGGTAGTTTTTTATCATTTTACTTTTCCTTTCCTTCCTTTTCTCTTTTTTTCGTTTTCTGTTCACAGTAAGGCGGAAGCCTTTTCCCCTCATGATGTTCTCTGCACTCGTCGCATTTTCCAAACCTTTTACACTTCACCCGTTTACAGGGGCAATCCATCTTCTGCATCGTTAGTCTAAAACCTCCTCATTGTCCCGTTCACCTCAATATTTACCGCCATACAGATTTTTCTATAGCAAGAGGGCCGCGGCAAAATCCCCCCGGCCCTCTTATCACGTTTCATTTAAATATTATGGCTCCACAATTTTAAAATCCCAGAACTCTGCCAGCTCCGCTGCCACAGTCCCCTTCCTGCAGATTGCAGTGACGCCGGCAAGCTCTTCCTCACAGCTGAAAACTCCCTTTCCATACTGCTTCAGGCTGGAGGGCAGTGTAATCTCTTTCAGCAGATGGCAGTCTGCAAAGGCGTAGTCACCGATTTTCTCTGTCCCCTCCTCCATCGTCACCTTTGCCACCGATGAGAAGAAGAAAGCCCGGTCCTCTATGGTTTTCACCGTTCCCGGTATGATAATTTCTTCGATCTGGGAGTCGGCAAATACTTCCGACGCAATTCTGGTTACCGTCTCCGGAATCACTACTTTCTTATCCGTACCCTTGTAGACCAGCAGTGTGCCGTCTGGCGCCGTAACAAAATCTGAGCTGTACTTTTCCACCCATTTTGTTCCTTCAAACGGGTTGTAGCCATAATCCACCTCACCGGCAGGAAGAACAACCTGTTCCAGACTCGCGCAGGAAGCAAAGGCTCTGCCGCCCACGGACTTTACACTGTCGGGCAGCTTCACACTGCGCAGCTTTTCCGCTTCAAAAAAGGCATATGTCCCGATTTCTTCCGTACCGTTTTCAATCGTCACACTTTCCAGGACGGAACACTTCTCAAATGCATGCATCCCGATCTCACGCACTGTAGAAGGAATGACAACATAAATCAAAGTGTCATTATCGTAGAACGCATACGGCGCTATCCGCTCCACACCATAGGGAATAGAGACGCTACGGTCTTTGCCCGTATAGGCCGTCAGCACATGATTGATCATCAGGAACCGGTCCGGATAGTTTTCCAGATAAGCCGTTCCATCCAGAATGTATTCCCCGACTGTCTGTACTCCCTTCATGCCCTCTATTACTTCCAGCTGTGTACAGCCCTTAAATGCCCGGTCTTTTATCTCCGTCACCGAATCCGGCACGCTTACCTGCGTCAAGCCGGTACAGTTCAAAAATAATTCAGTTTCTATCACTTTAAGTCCGGCAGGAAGTATCACTTTTTTCAGGGAAGCACAGCCGCCGAAAGCGCTGCCGCCGATTGTCCGGATACTCTCCGGCAAAATAATGGATTCCAGCTTGACACAAAGATAAAAGCTGGCTGAACCAATAGCTTCCAGTTTTTCAGGGAGACTTACCTGAACCAGTTCGCTGCAGTTCATGAAGGCACTCGTCCCAAGGCTGACTACTGATTTGGGAAGTACCGCTGTTTTTAAACTGGTGCAGTTCATGAAGGTTTCATCTTCTATTTTCTTAATCCCGTCGGGAAGAACAATCTTCTCCAACGCACGGCAGCTCTTAAAGGCCCCCTTTCCCAGGGTTTTTAACTTGCTTCCGGATTTTATCGTCACTGTCCTCAGGCCGGTGCAATAACAAAACGCCTCGTTGTCAATCGTCCTGACGCTTGCCGGTATTGTGATTTTCTCCAGCTTTTCGCATCCCATAAAGGCATATCGGTCAATGGTTGTCAGCCCTTCGCTCAACGTTACCTTTTTCAGCTTTTTGCAATTGGCAAATGCATTTTCTCCAATTAATTTCACGCTCTTTGGAATTTTTACCTCAGTAATTTTCTCATTTCCCAAAAAAGCATCCTGATAAATACTCTTTACCGTAGAAGGGATCGTAACTTTCCCGCCCTTACCATTATATTTGATCAGAATCCCATTTCCAGCTACAAGGAATTCCTTTTTGCTTTCTTTCAGCCACTTTGTATTATAGAACACATCCTGGGCAATCGAGGTAACTGTCTTAGGAATGGTTATGCCTGATAGTTTCCTGCAATCATAGAAAGCTCCAAATTCCAGTTTCCGCACTCCGGACTGCATGGTTACAGTCTGCAGCTTCGGGCAGCCGTAAAACGCAAAGGTTCCTACTGTCTTCACATTTTTTGTAATCGTCACTTTTTTCAGGTTTTTATTATATGCAAAGGCCTTTTCGCCGATCACCTCTACCTTGGACGGGATTGTTACCACACTCCCCTTTCCCTGATAGGCAAGCAGAATCCGGCCGCCGAGAATAACAAAATTGTCCTTGCAGCCGTTCATCCACTTTGTCTTTGCAAATGCATTTTCCTCTACCTTGCTGATACTCTTTGGCAGGGATATTTTGCTCAGTGCCGTGCACCCATAAAATGCCTGCGCGCCGATCTTTTCAACTCCGCTTTTCACCGCGGTTTCTTTTAACTTCGTGCAGCCGTAAAATGCACCCGTGCCGATTTCCTTCACAGAACCCGGTATGGTCACCTTCGTAATTTGTTTATTATCCCGAAATGCCCAGGCTTCGATTCTGGTAACGCCCGATGGAATCGTAACCGATGTCTTTTCGCCGTTATACTCTTTTAAAACACCTTTTTCAATAATAAATTCTGCTCTGTCAGCTTCTGCTGCGTAAACACGGGACGCTCTGTCTCCAATTACGATAAAACTCAAGGCCAGCACACATAGAAAAGCTGCCCTGAGCCAGAATCTATTTTCTCTCTTACCCTTTTCAACCTCAATATCCATTCTGACGCTCAATCCTTTCTGCCGTATAAGCATCACCAGTTAACTATTATCACACGCTCCCGCAAGGCCTATGACCTTTTTATCATCTTATAATCGTAACTTGTCAAAAAAAGGTCAAAATATAGAACAAAAACTTAACTTATCCACACTCCCGCAAACATATAGGAAGCAATCCGTTCCCCCCTCTGATCCAGGTAGGAAGTCGTTCCCAGAGGCAGTCCATAGAAGGTAACGGTGTCCCCCTCTTTCAGATGGTCCAGATTATCCAGATAAATACAGTAGGCAAAGGTTTCCTCTTCCCCGGGAACCGTAAAGATACAGGACGTAATCGTCCGTCCCCAAACCGGCGTCTCTTCAATTATTTGAAGTACAGTAAATTCCCTGCTGCTAAACAGCTTGTCCCCATATTGTTCTGGGTCCGCTGCCAGTTCCTGATACAAGATTTTCTCATCCGTACAGTCTGCCGCTTCCTTTTCTGTATCTGCGGGGAACAGGTTCTCATGTTCTTTTAAAAATTCTCTTGCCTTCTCACTGGGATGAAATTCCAGCAGCGCAAAGGTTCCGTAACAAGCATAGAATTCTTCTGCCGTAGGAAGAAATTCCCCATTTACATAGGTTCCCTCCCGGAGCTTATAGAATGGGTCATCATACTCCATCTTTCCTTTTCCGTTAAAAATATCGTTCTCCCATTCTCCTTCGTAGGTATACCAGTCATACATATTATTCTGGGCCCGGAATGTACCGTATCCGCTTGCGACCCCATCCACCGCCTGCCCCTCATATGTACCGATCCGGTCTGCATCCACATAATGAACATGAAATTGATCGCAAAACAGCTCGCCGGCACCTTTTAGCATCCCTTTTTCCCACTGGCCCTCATACTCCAGTTTCATTGGGGCGGTTTCATCCGACCGAAAGGTGCCTGTCCCATCCGGCAGCCCGGAACGGATATCCCCGGTATAGGTTCCTGTAATCTGCTGTTCCTTATAATTCAACGTAAATACCATGTCCTCTGTCCACTTTTTTCCGCTGCATCCCGTTAAAGCAAATAGAAAAAAGCCGAGCAGAAACACCACTGTTTTTCTTTTCATGGGATCACCCGCTTTTTCCTGTATTTTATCATACGAATGTAAAAAAAGACAGCACCTCTTTTTTCCTGCATTTTGCAGATTAAGCTTACGGTGTCAAACCAGTGTATCCCAAACCAATTAAAGATCAAAGAGGCTTTCCTGATAGTAATCCATCCGGCGTTTCAAAAGGCAGGGTTCCCGATGAAGGTATTCCTCCGTTCTTTCTTCATTAAAAAGCCAGTCTGTCACGGCCTCCCGTTCCAAAATCAAAGGCATACGTCCATGGACAGGGCTGACAGATGGGTTCGCAGCCGTGGTAAGGATCACAAACCGGCTCTCCTCACCAAACCTCTGATAGCACCCTGCCATAAACAGGCTCTTCTCATCTGTCCGTTCAAATGATACTTTATTCTTCTCCTTATCCCACTCATAAAATCCTCGGGCCGGTATCACACAACGCCGGTTCCTCACATTATCCCGGAACATCCTTCGATCCATGGCGGTCTCGGCCCTGGCATTGATGATCAGCTTCTTCCCCTCAAACCCCGGAAAGCCCCAATTCTGCCAGTCCAGCGACAGCTTGTCCTGGTTTGGCACCAGAACAGCCGCGGTATTGCTGGGATATACATCCCTCCTGGCAAAGTTTGTCTTTAACCTGGCATCCACCTCTTTAATGATCTCTTCAATCTCTTGCGCTGTTTCTTCATCTATAAAATATCTTCCGCACATTCTCATTCACCTCTTTACCTGCTGTTCCGCCAGGAGAATAACTATACTCCGGATAAAGGAACAGCTCCCGATTTATACGGGAGCTGAACTTGTTTCAATAGAGGCGACAGCCGGATTTGAACCGGCGATAAGGGTGTTGCAGACCCGCGCCTTACCACTTGGCTATGTCGCCACGTTAACTATTATATGTATGTCTTAGCCTGTTTATTACGGCAAACTGTTTTTTTCATTATAACAATGCGTGATTTATTCGTCAAGGTTCTCCGTGAAACCTATTTTAAAGTTATTTTTAGAAGGGAGCGTTTTCACGCTCCCTTCACTTTTTACAATAAGCACAGAATGTTTCGTTTTATACTTATGGTTCTAAATTTTCTTGTATGTAGTATTGTTACGGTGCCTCTACTGGATCAGGGACTGCAGTTACCTTTAACGTGGTTACTACATTATAGTCACCAGGGGTTACTACCGTTGTCGCCGTCTTGGCCTGTCCATATACTTTCAGACTAAGCTTATCTCCTGGTACCAGGTTATCTCCCAGCTGTTTGGCTGTCATTCCTACAGACAACTTGTTGTCCATTGCGGCTGTTATATCCAGTTTATCCGGTGCCAGCGCCAGGTCTACCAGATCTAACAGTTTTCCGTCGTCTCTTACTTCTGCCAACTCGATCTTCACCTTCGTTGTGGAATTGTTCGTAATTGTTCCTGTTGATGAGATAATTTTATCAAAATATCCATCCGTTGCTGTAGTCCCGATCTGGAAGTTAATACTGGACGGCAGCACCACGCTGATTAAGGATGCCCCCGGCTCTCCTACCGTTCCCTTTAACGTCATGTCATTGCTGGTTCCATCCTTGGTCACTTCTGTCGTGCTCTTGTCGGTTACATCCTTTGCGAATACCGTGCTTCCCATGCTCATGGT
>NZ_JAWDIX010000003.1:0-221579 GCF_032380675.1 Anaerolentibacter hominis | reverse complement strand
GTTAGGCACGCCGCCAGCGTTCATCCTGAGCCAGGATCAAACTCTCATCTTAAAGTTCTTTCCTTGCCAGTTATCTGGCTTCTTTTACTGCTTCTAGGTTGTAATCTTCTCTCGAAGTTTACGCGTTCTTTTTTCTGAAATCTTTGGATCGAGAATCTCTTCTCTTTCCTGGAATTTTCAAGGTTGTTTTACTGTTCTGTTATCAAGGTTCGCTTGTTACTGTTTTGTCAGCAACTTCTATAGTCTAACATGTATCACCGTCTTTGTCAACAACTTTTTTTCTACATTTAAGCAGTTCTAAATTGTTTTCTTCGTCGGTGAGATTTATTATATAATGGTATGTCCCAAATGTCAACAGTTAATTGTCAATTTTTCTCTAATTAGGGTATCAAAACAGTGCTTCACGCTGGAACATACTATATATAGGTGTGTGATTAGATTTACAAACCTATATATAGAACAGAGTAGAATACCATCGTTGCATTTTGACACGACAATCTAAAAATGGGCCTATATTTTCTGATCTGCACATATTATTAACACAATTTATAAGTAACCCTTGTTTCTCATATATTAAGAAGATATTCTTATAAATAGGGTTTATTTCTTATTTCATTAAGGCCAAAAGACAAAAGACTGAGGTGGGGATGAATTGCTTCATCTCCACACCTGAACAACCTATATAATAAGAAACAACTAATCTTCTTTTCCAAAATCTGTAAACCACATTCATTCTATACTATTCTTTCAATTCTTTCTTTTCGTCCTTACCTTCCTTATCCGTCTGCTCCGTATTCATTTTCTTTATTTTCTTCCTGCTTCTTTTTCTGATCATTTTGATAAGTATAAGGACTGCAATTACCAGTATAGCCACCCAGATCAATATGATTATGATATTGGAGAGAAACCATACCAGGAAGTCTTCTGCTGACAAACGCATCTGGTAGAGTGTGTCGCTGAATCCATTCTGTATTCTGTCCCCCAATGTTTCATTCTGAATACTGGTTTCTCTGGCAACCTCCTGAATGTCCAGGGAGATGGTGCTGTACTCAATCTGATTATCCAGAACCTTTTTTCTCGACTCATAATCCTGAATCTCATACCGTATTTGGGAAAACCGCTCCTCAAGGGCAATGACGTCTTCCATTTTTTCAGCTTTTTTCAGAAAATCAAGCAGTCTTTCCTGCTCTGTTCTAAGGGCCTCCAGCCTGCTTTCTGTGTCCACATATTCCAGCGTAACATTCTCCGCGTAATCACTGTGGCTGAGTACATTAGACTGTCCGGAGATACTGTCTATTATTGAGATTCGTTTATCCGCCGGAATCCTGATTACCAGATTTGCTGACCGGTAGCTCTGGGAACTATAGTAGCTGTTGCCGTATACCTCTGAAGATTCCATGTAACCGCCGGCCTGGCTTACCGTGTCTTTTACAAAGTCCAGCAGCTTGTCAAATTCTTTTGTCTCTACTCTGAGGCTGGATCTGTATATGATTTTCTGATTGGATACTATCGCTTTTCCTCCGCCTGCTTCCTCCGGAGCGCTGGTTTCCATCTCATCCATGACCTCGCCTTTTTCTGTATCCATCCCCGCGTCATGTTTTGAATCAGAAGAGGCGGTATTATCCGTACTCTGAGGCATGGTCTCATACACGCTTTTCGAACAGCCGGCCAGAAGCCCGGCTGTCAATATCAATGCCAGTATTACGTACCATATTTTCTTCTTCATTTCACTTCTCCCCTTTCCATTTCTATGCCTGTACGGCATTCCGTTTTGTTATTTCTGTTACCCTTCTACAATAAATACCGGAAAGAGGAGAAAAAGGTTGCGCTATATGAATTATTTATTTTCTGCTTCTAAAAAAGCCTCGATATTACCGAGTACCTTCTTATTATAACGGCCGATTAATTGATAGGAACTTCCTGCCCCTTTATTCAGGCACAAAACGTTTGGCAGGATCTCCAGGCTTTCGTCTCCTAGACACCATGCCTTATCACACATAAAGTAATTGGAAGAATCCTTGAGCCAGTTCCTCAGCGCATTATCATCTGTAAACGGTCCAATCGATACATTCATCAGGATCTTGCCGTTTCCAAATAAATCGAGCTGTTCCTGATGGACTATAATCGCATTCTTGTTCAGACAGCCTATACAGATATCTACGTTTTGCATCAGATCATCCAGTTCTCTGTATCGGATACCTTCGGCTTCTCTCTCCGGCTTTCTTGTCCGGCTGTAATAAGAAACATCTGCGCCGAAGAATTTCAGAGCCCGGCTGATCAGTGTTCCCAGAGTTCCCATCCCCAGTACGCCTATCTTCTGTCCGGTCAGCTCATAAGGCTCCTGTTTCCACATATTCTTACCAAACCCATGAAGCAGCTGAACTAGTTCACTGATAACATATTCAACTACGCCTTCATCCCCGTAATCCCTGATTCCGGTTACAACAATACCTCTTTCATTTGCAGCTATAATATCAACGTTTGCACTCTCCGGAGAATACAGACTGCAGCACATACCGATATAACGGATATTCGGACACTGCTCAATAACCTTTCTGGTTACCTTAATTTCCAGGGTGACCAGCACACCGTCTGCGTCCCCAATCACACGGGCCAGGTCATCTTCCTCCTCCAGAATCCGCTCATTATATATAACCTCCGAAGCGTATTCTTTCAGCTTTACTTTTGAGTCATCTGTTAATTTTGTAGGGCCTATCACAACCATCTTTTGAAACATCTTTATACCATTCCTTTCCCGTTTTGATCAAAACGTTGAGAAGTTGAAAATAACCTTGCTTTGCTCGGTTATTTTCATTATAACATGGGAGCCGGTTTTTTCCAATAAAACAGAATGTTTGAACCTCAAAGCACTATTGACATTCCAACGGTCACAGGCTATAATGCAATTGTTTTGACAATCGAAATAATTTCTCAGAAAGGCGCAGGATATGAAGCATGATGAATCGGCTCTGAATCATTTTCTCGTAGATGTTTTTAATGAGATACTAAAGACCGAAGAGCTCTGCATTTCCAATTATGGCTATAAGGATCTTTCCATCCGGGAACTCCATGTCATTGAGGCTGTCTGTATAGCGGAAGAGAAAAACAGTGACAATCGGGCCACGAAAATTGCGGCTGCCTTAAATATTACGGCAGGTACCCTGACCACCACTGTTTCTATTTTGGAGCGAAAAGGTTATCTGGCCCGTTTTCACAAAGAGATGGTTGACGATATTTTGGAAAATCTGACCGGGGAAGAAACAGAGGTATTTATCCGCGCTCTTGGTGGGATCAGTTCTTTTTTTCGCAAAAAATATAAAAAAGGAATGAATCATTCCGAGGAGGTTTTATGATACGGATTATTACCGACAGTACCAGTGATATTTCCCAGCAGAAGGGGGCAGATATGGGCATCGATATTATCCCGCTGCTTGTCCATTTTGGTGAGGAAGCTTATCGGGATGGAATTGATATTTCCAATGAAGAATTTTATAAGAAGCTTCAGGAGGCAGATACATTGCCGACTACTTCCCAGTTAAATCCCTTTGACCTGGAAGCCGTGTTTAAAAAATATATCAGCAAGGGTGATGATGTAATTGGCATCTTCATTTCATCTGAATTAAGCGGTACATATCAGTCGGCAGTCATCGCTAAAAATTCTCTGGACAGCGATCATATTTTCCTGATTGATTCTAAAAATGTAACCTTCGGGCTTGCACTTTTGATTGAAGAGGCTGTGATTATGCGGGACCAGGGGAAGACCGCAGAAGAAATTGCCGGAAAAATCGAAGAACTCAAAAGCCGTGTCCGCCTCTATGCAGCCGTAGATACCTTAAAATATTTAAAAATGGGCGGCCGGATCTCTTCTTCAACCGCTATTATCGGAAGCGTACTGGGTATCAATCCAATTGTTTCCATCGAGCATGGCAAGGTGGAATCGGTCGGCAAAGTACGGGGAAGAAAAGCAGCTTTTCGCTGGCTGCTTGAAAAGATGAAGGAAGACGCACCTGATTTTGATTATTCCTTCTTCTTCGGACATACCAATGCGCCGGAGGTGCTTTCTGACTGTATCGAATTTATCACTCCCCATGTAGACAGCAAAAATGTTAAATCCAATGATATCGGGGTCATAGTTGGCACGCATGCCGGTCCCGGAGCTGTGGGTATCGCATACATTGCAAAATAACAAAAAAAGAAGAAAAACCGAATGGTTTTTCTTCTTTTTTTGGACGGAGAAAGAGGGATTTGAACCCTCGCGCCGCGTAAACGACCTACACCCTTAGCAGGGGCGCCTCTTCAGCCTCTTGAGTATTTCTCCTCATCTGAATCTGTAACTGCTATTCAGTTCTGCGCCTGCTTTTGTTGTGTCAAGCGCATATAATATATTAGCAAAGGAAAGATTATTTGTCAACTAAAATCTTCCACTCGCTAGTATATCCTTATTGCAGAAATTTATTACATATCAAACCTTATTCTTATGCTGTCCATTTAAATAATCCGCCACAGCTGTCTCATATAAATTATTTCCTTGACTGTCAATGACTACAATCACCGGGAAATTCTCTACCTCGAGCCGGCGTACCGCTTCTGTGCCCAGCTCGTCATAGGCAATCACCTCTGCTCCGGTGATACATTTGGAAAGCAGCGCTCCTGCCCCGCCGATCGCCGCAAAATATACTGCTTTATTCCGGATCATGGCATCTATGACTTCAGAGCTTCTCTTTCCTTTACCTATCATACCGGCAAGACCCCTGTCTAAAAGCGCCGGCGTATATTTATCCATTCGGCTGCTGGTTGTAGGGCCGGCAGAACCAATTACCCTTCCCTCTCTGGCGGGAGTCGGTCCCAGATAATATAGAAAGCTGCCTTTCAGATCAAAAGGAATCTCTCCTTCCTCCTGAATTGCTTCATACAGCTTTTTGTGCGCGGCATCCCTGGCCGTATAAATTACACCGGTTATGTAGACAAAATCACCGGCATGCAACTGACTGGCTGTCAATTCATCTACAGGTGTAGTAATATACTTTTCCACAATACATCCCCTTTATCCTCAAAGTTATGCACATTTTTATCCACAACAATTATCTGGAAACTTTCCTTCTATTTGGCGGCTTAGCAGACTTATTGTCCTACTTCAAAATAAATTCATCCACAATGCCGCACACTTGTATTTTCAGTTATAAACATTATAGACATCTCTTTACATGCCGATTTACATGGCAGCAAATATTGACTGCCATTGGAAGTCCTGCAATATGAGTAGGATAGGTTTCAATATTCACGCCCAGCGCAGTGGTCTTTCCGCCCAGTCCAGCAGGACCGATGCCAAGTTCATTTATGCGTACGAGAAGTTCTTCCTCCATCTTACGTATATGGGGCAGAGGCGAGCGTTCCTTCAGATCTCTGGTCAGCGCTTTCTTGGCCAGCCAGGCGCACTTTTCAAAACTGCCTCCGATTCCGACTCCCACTACAATGGGCGGACAGGCATTAGGACCGGCTAATTTCACCGTCTCCAATACGGCTTCCTTTACCCCTTCTTCACCGTCTGCAGGCTTGAGCATATAGATCCGGCTCATATTTTCACTTCCAAAACCCTTGGGTGCGACTGTAATATTGACATTTTCACCCGGAACAATAGAGTAGTGAATAATGCCCGGTGTGTTATCCCTGGTATTCTCCCTTAGAAGAGGATCTGCTACTACGGATTTTCTCAGATAACCCTCCTGATAGCCCTGCCGGATTCCTTCGTTGACCGCATCTTCCAGATTATCACCTTCTATATGGACATCCTGACCAATTTCCAGAAATACAACAGCCATACCCGTATCCTGACAGATCGGTATCTGTTCTTCTCTTGCAATCCGGATATTCTCAGTAAGCTGTCCCAGGATTTGTCTGCCGAGAGCTGCTGTTTCGCTCCCGGCAGACTGTAAAATTACAGTTTCCATGTCCTCTGAAAGGATATAATTCGCCTCAATACACATTTCTTTAATATTGCGTATGATTTCATCTGTGTGAATTGTTCTCATCGGCGTTTCATCCCTCCGATTTTTCTGCTTCCGCCTCTTCTTCGGCAGGCGTTTCACCGATCGGGTCCTCTGTGCTGCCCTCTCTCACCTTGGCGATACTGGCTACCGTAACATCATTTTCTGAATCAACGTTAATCAGTTTTACTCCAGAAGTGATCCGTCCCAGATCTGAAATCTGAGAAACCATGATTCGTATTATAATACCCTGAGTCGTAATCAGCATCATTTCATTTTCTTCATTGACTGCCTTGACTCCGACTACATTCCCGGTTTTTTCCGTAATCTTATAACATTTTACACCTTTACCTCCGCGGCGCTGGGGTGTAAATTCTTCCATCTTAGTACGTTTACCCATTCCATACTCTGAAACAAAGAGGAGATAATCTCCCTGGGTATTTAACTGCATACCTACTATTTCGTCGCTGTCATCCAGATTCATTCCGATGACACCCATGGAAGTTCTTCCTGTCGGTCTGACATCCTCCTCATTAAACCGGATACACATGCCATGTTTAGTCACAAGGATAATATCTTTTTCACGGTCGGTAACCTTAACTTCGATCAGTTCGTCGTCCTCCCGCAGATTAATCGCCTGAAGCCCGGATTTCCGGATATTCATATACTCTGCGATTGACGTCTTTTTGACGATGCCCTTCTTGGTTGCCATAAATAAATATTTGGATTCATCGTATTCCCGGAGAGGAATAACCGCGGTTATATTTTCCTCCGGCTGCAGCTGCAGAAGGTTGACGATAGCCGTACCTCTGGCTGTTCTTCCTGATTCCGGAATCTCATATGCTTTCAGCCGGTATACTCTTCCTTTATTGGTGAAGAACATCAGGAAATGATGGGTTGTTGACATAAACAGATCCTCTATGAAATCTTCCTCTATGGTCTGCATTCCCTTAATTCCCTTGCCGCCCCGGTTCTGTGCTTTAAAGTTATCGACGTTCATTCTCTTGATATAACCCAGCTTCGTCATGCTGATTACCACGTTTTCTCTCGGTATCAGATCCTCTGTGGTAATATCATAGATATCATATCCTATGGATGTCCTTCTCTCGTCCCCGTATTTGTCGGAAATAGCGAGAATTTCTTCTCTGATTACGCCTAACAGTTTCTTTTCATCGGAGAGAATGGCCTGATAATATGCAATCTTTTCCATCAGATCCGCGTATTCCGTTTCCAGCTTTTCTCTCTCCAGACCGGTCAGAGCCCTCAGTCTCATATCGATGATTGCCTGAGACTGAACATCTGTCAGACCAAATCTCTCCATCAGATGCTCTTTTGCTTCCGCACCGTTTCTGGAAGAACGGACGATTTTAATTACCTCATCAATATTATCCAGAGCAATAAGCAGGCCTTCCAGGATATGAGCCCTCTCCTGGGCTTTATTTAAGTCATAGCGGGTCCTTCTGGTGACAACTTCCTCCTGATGCTTCAGGTAGTATTCCAGCATCTGGCTCAAATTCAGGACTCTGGGTTCGTTGTTGACCAGAGCCAGCATAATAACACCAAACGTATCCTGCAGCTGGGTATGCTTGTATAATTGATTTAAGATAACATTTGAATTTACATCCCGGCGCAGCTCAATACAGATACGCATGCCGTTCCGATTGGATTCATCTCTCAAATCAGTGATGCCATCTATCTTCTTCTCATGTACCAGCTCTGCAATCTTCTCAATCAGTCTTGCTTTATTCACCATATAGGGCAGTTCAGTGACGACGATACGATTCTTGCCGTTTGCCATCGGCTCTATTTCCGTAACGGCCCTTACCCTGATTTTACCCCGTCCGGTCCGGTAAGCCTGATCAATGCCGGCTGTGCCTAAAATAGTGGCTCCTGTAGGGAAGTCGGGTCCTTTTATTATTTTTAATAATTCCTCAATCGATGTCTGACGGTCTTCCTCTATCCGGTTGTCGATAATCCTGACTACGCCGTTAATAACTTCCCTGAGGTTGTGAGGCGGTATATTTGTAGCCATACCGACAGCAATACCAGACGTTCCGTTAATTAACAGATTCGGGAAGCGGGAAGGCAGAACGGCAGGTTCTTTTTCCGTCTCATCAAAGTTCGGAACGAAATCTACCGTATCTTTATTAATATCAGAGAGCATCTCCATAGAGATTTTGCTCAGTCTGGCTTCTGTATAACGCATGGCCGCGGCGCCGTCGCCATCTACGGAACCAAAGTTTCCATGACCGTCCACCAGGGGATACCTTGTTGACCATTCCTGGGCCAGATTAACCAAGGCCCCATAAATGGAACTGTCGCCGTGAGGATGGTATTTACCCATGGTATCGCCGACGATACGGGCACATTTACGATGGGGTTTATCCGGCCCATTGTTCAGCTCGATCATCGCGTGGAGAATTCTTCTCTGTACCGGCTTCAAACCATCTCTGACATCAGGAAGAGCACGCGCGGCGATAACTGACATAGCATAATCGATATACGATGTCTCCATCGTTTTCTTCAGGTCTACCTCATGGACCTTATCGAAAATAGTTTCATCCATTGTTTTCTCCTCCATCAGATGTCTAAGTTTTTCACATACTTGGCATTTGCTTCAATAAATTCTCTTCTTGGCTCTACTTTATCTCCCATCAGGGTGGTAAAGGTCAGATCAATCTCTGATGATTCCTCTTCATCAATGGTAACACGCAGCAAGATACGTTTCTCCGGGTCCATGGTAGTTTCCCAGAGCTGCTCCGCATCCATCTCCCCAAGTCCTTTATAACGCTGGATCTTATTGTTTCCGTCTCTGCCCACCTCTTCCAGCATGGAATTGAGCTCATCATCGCTGTACGCATAGCGGACCAGCTTGCCCCTCTCCAGTTTATACAGCGGCGGCTGAGCCAGATAGACATAACCGTCTTTGATCAAATCAGGCATAAAACGGTACAGGAAGGTTAATAGAAGTGTGCTGATATGCGCACCATCCACATCCGCATCCGTCATAATAATAATCTTGTGATAGCGGAGTTTACTGATATCAAAGTCCTCCGAGATACCAGTTCCAAAAGCTGTAATCATGGCCTTGATCTCGTTATTGACCAGTATTTTATCCAGTCTTGATTTCTCCACATTCAGGATTTTACCTCTCAGCGGCAGAATCGCCTGCGTAGCACGGGATCTGGCTGTCTTGGCGCTTCCCCCTGCGGAGTCTCCCTCTACAATATATATCTCACAATTCTTCGGGTCCTTATCGGAACAATCTGCCAGCTTACCCGGCAGGCTGACACCCTCCAGAGCCGTTTTTCTTCTGGTCAGATCCCTGGCTTTCCTGGCCGCATCTCTGGCCCGCTGTGCAAGTACTGCTTTCTCACATATAATTTTAGCAACATTGGGATTCTGCTCCAGGAAATAGGTCAGCTGCTCGCTTACAATGTTATCTACAGCCCCTCTCGCCTCCGAATTGCCCAGTTTCTGCTTTGTCTGTCCCTCAAACTGAGGATCAGGCAGTTTTACACTTATAATAGCGGTCAGACCCTCTCTGATGTCCTCACCGTTTAAGTTCTGTTCGTTATCCTTCAAAAACTTCTGCTCTCTGGCATAATCATTGAACGTTTTCGTTAAAGCATTTTTAAATCCGGTGAGATGGGTTCCGCCTTCCGGTGTGGTGATATTATTGACAAAACTGTAGGTTCCGTCTGTATAGGAACTATTATGCTGCATCGCTACTTCCACGTAGACATCATCTTTCTGTCCTTCACAGTAAATAATACTGTCATAAAGGGGATCTTTGTGACGATTTAAATATGCCACATATTCCTTAATACCGCCTTCATAGTGGAATACACGTTCCTCCGGCTCCTCTGCTCTGTCATCTCGGAGTACGATCTTGACATTCTTAGTCAGGAAAGCCATTTCCCGGAGGCGCTGTTTTAACAGATCGTATTCAAATACGGTCTCCTCAAAAATTTCTCCATCCGGTTTGAATGTTACATCCGTACCGGTATGATCTGTATCGCCGATGATTTCCAGCTTTTTAACAACCTGCCCCCGCTCATAGCGCTGTCTGTATTTCTTTCCGTCTGTATGAATCGTTACCTCCAGCCATTCAGACAGTGCGTTGACAACCGATGCACCAACGCCATGCAGACCGCCGGATACCTTATATCCCCCGCCGCCGAATTTTCCGCCGGCATGCAGAATGGTAAATACCACTTCCACACCTGGAAGGCCCGTCTTACTGTTAATTCCAACAGGGATTCCTCTTCCGTTATCACAGACGGTAACGGAATTATCCTTATTAATCACTACCAGAATCGTATCACAGAATCCTGCCAGAGCCTCATCAATTGCGTTATCCACGATCTCTGAAACCAGATGGTGAAGCCCCTTGGAAGATGTACTTCCAATGTACATTCCCGGACGTTTTCTTACCGCCTCCAGGCCTTCCAGAATCTGAATCTGATCCGCACCGTATTCCGTATCCTTGTCCATATTAAAATCCATATTCATTATTACCTCCAATACCGAAACCAAAAGGCTTCCTGCTGCCGCCTTTTCAAACTGCCTCTTTATAATCCTTATCAAATAGTGGATAATGAAGAGTGAAAATAATATTAATTTACAACGAAAATCTGTCTACAATATTAAAATAAATTGTTGGAACGTTTCTTTCCACGTTCTTCATTCTTCATTATAAACTCTTCATTTTATAGATATCTTCATTCTTCATTATTCACTATTCTGTGATAGTTACCTTTCCCTCCGACACATGATACACTTTATTAATCTTCAGCCGGTCACGAATAAATTCTTCCATACCGGTACAAGTTATAATTACCTGAATATCCTGAATCCCATTTAACAGCTGTTTCTGCCTTGTACGGTCCAGCTCCGAGAGCACGTCATCCAGAAGCAGAATCGGCTTGTGCCCTGTCATCCTCTTAACCAATTCAATTTCTGCCAGTTTTAATGACAGCGTGGCGCTTCTTACCTGTCCCTGTGAACCAAACCGGCGGATATCCAGATCATTAATATAAAACACCAGATCATCCCGGTGCGGGCCTGTATTTGTGGTCTTTAAAGCGATATCCCGCTCCCGTCCCTGTTCCAGCTTTGTCAGAAACTCGTCTTTATCCACAGAAGGAACATACTGGATGTGGATTTCTTCCTTTTCTCCGGAGAGCTGATAGTGAATATCCCGAATAACATCATTCAGGCATGTAATAAATTTCTTTCTGCCCTCTATGACCTGATTCCCATATTGTACCAGCTGCTCATCCCATATACTAAGTGTATCCATTAATGAAGGTTTGAAACTGATCTGCTTTAACAGGTTATTTCTCTGCTGCACGGTGCGGTTATAGCCTGACAGAAAATTCAGATAGACCTTATCCAGCTGACACAGCTCCATATCCACAAATCTTCTGCGCTCTCCCGGGCCGTTCTTCACCATAGAAAGATCTTCCGGTGAAAAGAACACTACATTCATAAAACCTACCAGCTCGCTGGACTTGCGGATCGGCATTCCGTCAATAGCCGCTCCTTTTGCCTTGTTCCTCTTCAGATGGATATCGATCCTGTGACCAATCTCTTCCCGTCTCATCTCGATCCGGATATGAGATTCCTCCCGTCCAAGGTGAATCAGCTCCCTGTCCTTATTTCCTCTGTGAGACCTGGTTGTGCTCCCCAGATAAATTGCTTCCAGAATATTTGTCTTTCCCTGTGCATTGTCGCCAAACAAAATGTTGACGTTATCATCAAATTCCATATAAAGATCATCATAATTACGATAATCTTTCAGCTGTAAAGACCGGATGACCATATTATCCTACCTCTGTGATGTCTGCCTGGGAAATTCATTTTGTAATCAGAATCTCTTCTGTTCCAAACGAAACTCTGTCCCCCTCATGCAGTTTTTTACCTCTCTGGAATTCCGGGACGCCATTTACTTTAACTTGGCCGTCCAGAATGGCTCCCTTGGCATCCCCGCCGTTTTCCGCCAGACCGGCCGCTTTCAGCGCCTGACCCAGTTTAATAAATTCTTCTCTCAGCTTCAATTCAATCTCCGCCATAAAATCAAAATCCTTCTTTCTCTATGCTGCCAGGAAGTTAACAGGCAGAATCAGATAAATATAATTTTCTTCTTTGTCTTTGATAAAGCACGGCGCCTTCGGATTAAATAAATAAATATCCACCTCTTCATCGTCAATTACCCGAAGTGCATCCATCAGAAATCTGGGGTTAAAACCAATCAGAATATCTTTACCTTCCTTCGCTATATCAATCTCTTCATTCATAGAACCGATCGCAGAATTAATCTTTAACTCCATTCCCCCATCGGTAATATTAATAATAATAGGCCGCTTCTCGGATTCTTTAATCAGCAGCGTAGCACGGTCGATGCAGCTTAACAGTTCTTTTTTATTGATGGTTATCTTTGTCTCATAGTCATTGGATAACATCTGGTCAATCTTATAATAATCTCCTTCAATCAATCTGGAGAGTACCACAGTCTGAGCAAATTCAAAGACAATGTGCTTGTCGGTAAAGAATATCTTCACCTCATCGGACATCTCTCCGGAGAGAATCTTGCTGACTTCAATTAATGTTTTACCTGGAACAATAACCTGATTGTCATCGTAGGCTTCCTTTAATTTCGTCCTCCGGATAGAAATTCGATGTCCATCCAGTGAAATTACTCTGAGATTATCCTGACGAATTTCAAAAAGTTCACCAGTCATAATCCGGTTGCTTTCACTGTCAGAAATAGAGAATACCGTCTGACGAATCAATTCTTTCAGGGTAAACTGGGAAAGGACTATAGACTGGTCCCGTTCGATCTCCGGAAGGAATGGGAATTCTTCACCGGATTTCCCCAGAATATTAAACTTCGCTTTCTCACATACAATAGATATATTATAATCTTCATCTGCCTGGATCACCACATCATTTTCCGGCAGCTTACGGATGATTTCGGAAAATACTTTTGCATTAACCGCTACCATACCAGGTTCCTCTACAAAAGCATCAATTTCTGTCTGGATGCCCAGTTCCATATCATTGGCAATCATCTGAACAGACTGGTCTGTTACCTTTAAAATGATACATTCCAGTATTGGCATTGTCGTCTTAGCAGGAACCGCCTTCAAAACAATGTTAACACCATTTAAAAGATTTGATTTCGAACAGGTTATCTTCATAAAATGTGTACAACTCCTTTCGGGATTCGATATAGATATAATAATAAAATAGTAAGCAGTAGTAATAATAGAGGGTGTGGAAATGTTGGTAACTCTGCAATCCATTGTGAATGCAGGCTTTTTAAAAAATGAACTGTCCATATTTTTGTGAGTTTATTCGGGACAGGCTGTGGATTACTGTGGACAAGTTTTTAACCTGAAAATGATACACATTTCTTCCACAGTCTATCAACAGATTGTCCACATTTTGTTCATCACTCTGAACCCATCAGGAATTCTTGGGATTTAATTTTTTACAGAGTACCTGTATCGTATTCTGAAGAGTATAATCCTGCTCCAGTGCCGATTCAATTTTCTCAATTCCGTGCATGATGGTGGTATGATCCCGGCCGCCGACCGCTTTTCCGATGTCGATGAGTGAGGAATCGGTAAATTTACGGCAGAGGTACATACAGATCTGTCTGGGAAAAGATATGTTCTTATTTTTCTTCGTGGACTTAATCTCGTCGATTGTAATATTAAAATGCTCTGCGGTTATCGATACAATCAATTCAGGTGTGATCTCAACCTTATCATTGGGAGAAATCATATCCTTTAAGGCTTCTTCCGCAAGATCCATGTTAATCTCACGGTTCTTTAAACGGGAGAAAGCAACAACCTTTGTCATAGCTCCTTCCAGTTCTCGAATATTTGACTTAACATTTGATGCAATATACTCCATAATGCCGTCATCTATATTCAGATTATCCAGCTCATCTTTCTTGCGGAGAATTGCCATTCTGGTTTCATAGTCCGGAGACTGAATGTCTACAATCAAGCCCCATTCAAAACGGGAACGAAGGCGTTCTTCCAGAGTTTCAATATCTTTTGGCGGTTTATCACTGGAAATAATAATCTGTTTTTTCAATTCATAAAGGGCATTGAACGTATGAAAGAATTCTTCTTGGGTTCTCTCTTTCCCGATAATAAACTGGATATCATCGATGAGAAGTACATCCACGTTGCGGTACTTATCCCTGAACTCCGAGGTAGTCATATTCTCATTACGAATGGAATCAATTAATTCGTTGGTGAATTTTTCACTGGTTACATACTGAACCCTGGCGTTGGGATTCTGCTGCAGTATAAAATGGGCGATCGAATGCATCAGATGGGTTTTACCCAGTCCTACTCCTCCGTAAATAAACAGTGGGTTGTAGATGTCTCCGGGTGCTTCTGCAACAGCCAGCGCAGCGGCGTGAGCCAATTCATTGTTATTTCCTACAACAAACGAATCAAAAGTATATCGGGGATTTAAAAACGGATAGTCGTTATTCCGTGTTTCTTCTATATTAATAGTCTTCTTGGTATTGGAAGAACTGTGCTTCTTCGTATAAGTAGAAGCTTCGCTTTTCGGAATAAAGGTAAGGTTAAACTCCTGGTCCAGTGTTTCAGCGATTACAGTAGATAACAACGCACCATATTTTTTATTGACGATATTGACCGCATTGGGCCCAAGTTTGGAATCATCCACAAGAACGATGATTTCATTCTCTTCCGGATAAAGGTCGAGGATTTCCAGTGGTTTGATCCAGGTATTATAGCTGATATCCAGCAGCTCATATTCTTGTTTCAGCGTCTCTTTGATCTCATCCCACTGACTAACTAGTTTTTCTTTCATATCATACCCCAGGCTCTTCATAGTAATAGGCGCATCAATCGATGACCCTCTCTGTACAACAGGACATGTCCACAATCCGGACAGCCTGTCATGAATAAGCCGGCCCGCGTAAGCGCACTGGCAATGTTCTGGATTCACTTCAACTGTACTGAATAAACTGAAAAAGTTGACTGACCCATTTAAGATAAAAAACTTCGTTGTGCTATGGAAAACATAGGGTACGAAGGTTTTCTAATATACCGCCTCCGGAAAGCCTCAGAAGGCAGTTCATCCGTATTAAATATTGGTCTCTAAGTGAATGCCTAAATCCTTAAAAATGTCAAACAGGAGCCGTCTCACGGCTCATACAATACTATCTTATACTATATGGAGGGATTTTTCAAGAATATAAGGAGAATTAGGGATGAGTTTCTTCCTATTTATATAGGAGATATTTGGCAATACAGAAAATGTACCGAGGGAATAGAAATAAGGCTGCAGCATGTACGAAATTGCATGTTTTCGGGTTAATTTTTCTTGACGGAATCAAAGAATGATAGTACAATGAGACGTGATATGGACTAGTTCCTTCATTTAGCCGGATTCAGACGTCTGTTTGGGACCGGCAGCAAATGATATACCAGAAAGGGAGGTGTTTCTCAGATGAAGATGACATTTCAGCCGAAAAAAAGATCCAGAGCCAAAGTTCATGGATTCAGACAGAGAATGAGTACTTCTAACGGCAGAAAAGTATTAGCCAGCAGAAGAGCAAAAGGAAGAAAGAGATTATCTGCTTAGGTCGCAATTATTGTGGCCTTTTCTTCTATGCAGGTACCGCAAAGTCAGATATGGGGAGACCTGATCATTGTCAGAGAGAATGAGAAAAAATCAGGAGTTCCAGGAGGTATATCACCGTGGGACATCCTATGCCAATCGTTATTTGGTTATGTATCTTCTTCCAAATCGCGGGAAGAAGAATTGTATTGGAATATCAGTCAGTAAAAAAGTAGGCAACAGTGTTGTCAGGCATAGGACTAAAAGACTGATTCGGGAGAGTTTCCGGCTTAACGAAGAGAAATGCAAGAGTGGTTACCAGATTGTGGTGGTAGCCAGAGTTCTCTCAAAGGGAAAAGATTATAAGGAAATAGAAGGTGCTCTGCTGCACCTTTTTAAACTTCATGGCATTTTAAAAGAGACGGCGAATTCGTAATGAAACGGATATTGATTTACTTGATTAAATTTTATCGCAGAAATATCTCTTCTTTGAAAGGAAGACCCACCTGTAAGTTCATGCCCACCTGTTCGGAATATGCGATTCAGGCATTAGAAAAGCATGGACTGATTAAGGGGGGCTTTTATGCCTTGTGGAGACTTTTACGATGCAATCCCTTCTCAAAAGGCGGTTACGATCCGGTTCCGTGATGGACGGAATGATCCCCGGAGCAGCCGGGGAGGAAAGTATGGAAAGCCATACATTCTAATTTAGGGAATTTGTCGGATTCCCTTATTCGTGCGTTAGGACGCATGGGCTAGGAGGAAAAAGGTGTTTAGTATGTTTTTGACCCAGTATGACGGGTGGTTTCTGGGACCGATTGCCAAGGTTCTTGGAGTTATCCTCAACGGAATTTATGAGTTGTTCAGTAAAATTGGCATTGAAAACGCGGCGTTATGTATTGTAGTATTTACGGTTTTAATCAACCTGTTAATGACACCTTCTACAATCAAGCAGCAGAAAAGTACGAAACTTACTTCATTGGTTATGCCCGAACTGAAGGTGATTCAGGATAAGTATAAAGGCAAGCGCGATGAAGTTTCAATGAGAAAGCAGAATGCAGAGACGCAGGCGCTGTATGAAAAGTATGGAATTTCACCTACCAGCGGATGTCTGCCGCTCCTGATTACATTCCCCATCCTGTTTGCACTGTGGCGGGTAATGTATGCGATTCCGGCTTATATTCATCCGATGTATCAGCTGTATGAAGAGATCGCTGTGGGAATCAGTACTACACAGGGTTATATTCCGATTATGCAGCAGTATATGGAACAGTTTAAGGTTGTATTCAAGGACTGGGCCGAGGTTAAGGATGGCATAATTATAGGTCAGATGGAGATCAATCATATTATTGATATTCTGTCTAAATTCACGGAACCGGTTCACTGGCAGGCACTTTCGGAACAGTTCCCGGCTCTTGCCAGTGTTATAGCTGTTAATTCGGAGAAGATCATGAGTATCAACTCCTTTGTATTTGGAATGAACATCATAGAGGCTCCGGGATTCTCCTTTCCCGGTATACTGATACCAATATTTGCTGCGGCCTCGCAATGGTATCAGCAGAAGATGATGACGGCCGGCACGCAAAATAAAGATAATCAGACGATGAATACCATGAATGGCGTCATGAAATTCATGCCTATTTTTTCGGGTATAATCTGTATCTCCATGCCGATTGGTCTTGGTATATACTGGATTACCGGATCGGTTGTGCGAATTATTCAGCAGTTTATTGTAAACCGTGTGATGGGCAAGATGGATGTGGATGAACTGGTGGCAAAGAATATGGAAAAGGCCCGGAAGAAGCGGGAACGTAAGGGACAGACAACTTCTGATGTTGAAAAATATTCCAGACAGTCAACCCGTACCATTAAGGATATTGCGTCTGGTTCCACAACCGTGGCAAATAATTATAACAAACCAAATAATAAACCAAACAACCAGGCTAACCAGTCGCAGAAGAGGGAAAGCAAAAACACAAATTATGAGGCGGGAAGTATTTCCGGATATGCACATTTGTTGGATAGTCATAATGAGAAAGAGGAGAAATAAGACTTATGGCAGAGTGGATGGAATTTACAGGGAAAACCGTGGATGATGCCTTAACAGAAGCCTTAATTAAACTGGGGTTAACCAGTGACCAGGTCGAATGGGAAATTCTTGAGAAAGAATCCGGCGGATTTATCGGACTCTTTAAGAAGGCAGCAAGAATTCGTGTAAAAGCAAAATCCAGTATTGAAGATGTTGCAGGAGACTTTTTAAAGAATGTTTTAAGAGAAATGAATATAGCTGCGGACGTTATTGTGACAATGGAGGAAGCAGAGAATACCATGAACATCGAGTTAAAAGGCGAGGACATGGGAATTCTGATTGGTAAAAGAGGACAGACCTTGGATTCTCTTCAGTACCTTACCAGCCTGGTTGTAAATAAGGAGCAGGAAAGCTATCTGAAAGTAAAATTGGATACGGAAAATTACAGGGAGAGAAGAAAAGCAACCCTGGAAAATCTGGCCAAGAATATTTCCTATAAGGTAAAGAGAACAAAACATTCTGTAACGCTGGAACCGATGAACCCGTATGAGAGACGTATTATCCACGCTGCACTGCAGGGAGATAAATATGTTGAGACGCACAGTGAGGGTGAGGAGCCTTACCGCTGTGTTGTTATTACATTGAAAAAAGGGTATCGTGACTATAATAACAGCAGCAGAGGTTCCAGAAGACCTTATAATAATAAACGTAATTATTCCAGACCATACAACAACAAACGGGAAGATGCAGTTCAGACTGAAAAACCCGCGATGTCCGGCAAGGAAGATCAGGAATAAAAGGGATGGAGCAAAAAGGAATCTACCTCTGGATGGTAGATTCCTTTTTCCATAATGATTCAGATTCAGGTTAACAAACGATGTTGCAGATACAGGAAAGGAACAGATATGAGAATGATTTCTGATACAATCGCGGCAATTGCCACGGCTGTAAATAACAGCGGCATCAGTGTAATTCGAATAAGCGGCGAAGAGGCTCTGGCAGTCATAGACCGGATCTATCGCTCGAAAAAGAGCGGCAAAGTCCTTTCCAGGGAAAAGAGTCACACGATTCATTATGGATACATAGTGGATCAGGATCAGATCATTGATGAAGTGATGGTGCTGATAATGAAGGCGCCGAACAGCTATACAAGGGAAGATGTTATTGAGATAGACTGCCATGGCGGTATTGTTGTAACCAGACGTATCCTGGAGACAGTGTTAAAAAATGGAGCCAGGGCTGCGGAACCAGGAGAATTTACAAAACGGGCTTTTTTAAATGGAAGGATAGACCTTTCGCAGGCAGAAGCTGTGATTGACGTGATCCAAGCCAAAAATGAGATGGCTCTGGACAGCTCGGTCAGACAGCTGCGGGGTGGGCTGAGAGAGAAAGTACAAAGTTTAAGAGATAATATTTTAAGAGATGTGGCCTTTATAGAGGCAGCTCTGGATGATCCGGAACATATAAGCGTAGACGGCTTTGCGGAGGATTTGCGGACTCATACGGAGAATAATCTTAATGAGCTGGAAGAACTTTTGATGCGTGCAGAGGATGGACGTATGATCAAAGAAGGTATCCGTACGGTTATCGTGGGAAAACCGAATGCGGGAAAGTCCTCGTTGTTAAATTTACTAGTGGGAGATGAACGGGCCATCGTCACAAACGTGCCCGGAACCACAAGGGATACATTGGAAGAAACCATTATGCTGCGGGGAATCTGTCTGACAGTCATTGATACGGCCGGTATAAGGAAAACAGACGATATTGTGGAACAGATAGGCGTCTTGCGAGCAAAAGAAGTGATGGAACAGGCCGATCTGATTATATATGTGGTGGACGGCTCCCTGGAGCTGGATGAAAATGATCTGGAGATTATTGAACTGCTTCAGGACAGAAAAGCAATCGTCCTGCTGAATAAGACGGATCTGTCCCTGGCATTAAGTCAGGGAGAACTTGAGAAAAAGACAGGTAAGCCCGTTGTTCCGGTGTCGGCAAAGGAAAATCAGGGTTTAGCGGAACTGGAGAGGCTGATTGAGCAGATGTTTTTCCAGGGAGGTCTTACTTATAATGATGAAATATATATTACAAATGAGCGTCATAAGGCTGCGGTCAGGGAGGCTCGGGAAAGTTTAAAACAAGTAATTTCAAGTATAGAGAATGAGATGCCGGAGGATTTTTATTCCATCGATCTGATGAATGCCTATGAAGCACTGGGCGCGATAATCGGGGAAGCGATGGATGAAGATCTGGTAGATATGATTTTCCGGGAATTCTGTATGGGGAAATAACGGAATAGAAAAGGGGAAAGTAAAAGGATGTCTTACATTTACGAGGAATATGATGTAGCAGTTGTGGGAGCCGGTCATGCGGGCTGTGAAGCGGCTCTGGCCTGCGCCCGGCTGGGATTAAAGACGATATTATTTACAATCAGTAATGACAGCATCGCTCTCATGCCCTGCAACCCGAATATAGGCGGCAGTTCTAAGGGACATCTTGTCAGGGAAATTGATGCGCTGGGCGGTGAGATGGGCAAAAATATAGATAAGACCTTTATCCAGTCCAAGATGCTGAATAAATCCAAGGGCCCGGCTGTTCATTCCCTCCGTGCCCAGGCCGATAAACAGGATTATTCCAGAAGTATGCGCAAGATCCTGGAAAATACCCACAATTTAACACTCAGACAGGGGGAAATTGTGGATATCTTAACGGAAAATGGCAAGGTCAGTGGAGTAAAGACCTATTCTGATTCTATCTATCCCTGCAAGGCAGCCATACTCTGTACCGGTACGTATTTAAAAGCAAGATGTATCTACGGGGATGTGAGTAACTATACCGGTCCGAATGGTCTGGCGGCGGCTAATCACCTGAGTGAGGCGTTAAAAAGACTGGGAATAGAGCTGTACCGCTTTAAAACAGGTACGCCGGCCCGCATTGATAAAAGGTCTATAGACTTTACCAAGATGGAGGAACAATTCGGGGATGAGGAAATTGTACCTTTTTCTTTCACAAATAAACCGGAGGACCTTGAGAGAGAGCAGGTTTCCTGCTGGCTGACCTATACAAATGAGAAGACCCATGAAATCATCCGTGCCAATCTGGACCGCTCTCCTCTTTTTTCCGGAAATATAAAAGGAACGGGGCCAAGGTACTGCCCGTCCATTGAAGATAAGGTGGTGCGATTCGCAGATAAAAACAGACATCAGGTATTTATTGAGCCGGAGGGGCTTTATACAAATGAAATGTATATCAGCGGCATGTCCAGTTCTCTTCCGGAAGATGTTCAGTTTCAGATGTACCGGACCGTGCCGGGCCTGGAACATGCGGATATTGTCCGCAATGCATATGCAATCGAATATGACTGTATCAACGCCAATCAGCTAAAATCCAGTCTGGAATTTAAAAAGGTGGAAGGACTCTTCAGCGGAGGTCAGTTTAACGGCAGTTCCGGGTATGAAGAGGCTGCGGCACAGGGACTGATAGCAGGGATCAATGCGGCCAGAAAGATTATGGGAAAAGAGCCTGTGGTTCTGGATCGTTCTCAGGCATATATAGGTGTTCTGATAGATGATCTGGTGACAAAGGAATCTCATGAACCTTATCGTATGATGACGTCCAGGGCTGAGTACCGTCTCATACTGCGCCAGGACAATGCGGATCTTCGCCTGACAGAGCTGGGCTATGAGATCGGTTTGATTGATGAGGATCGCTGTAAGGCTGTGTGTGAGAAGAAACGGCAGATCGCACAGGAGATCGAGCGACTGGAAGGTATTCAGGTGGGGGCCTCGGCACAGATTCAAGAATTTCTCTTAAAGCATGGAAGCTCTGAATTGAAAACCGGAACCAGCCTGGCAGAGCTGATCCGCCGGCCGGAGCTCTCCTATGAACTGACCGGGGAACTGGACCCGGAGCGTCCCGTTCTGCCGGAAGATGTTATCGTTCAGATCAATATTAATATCAAATATGACGGCTATATCAAACGGCAGCTAAAGCAGGTGGAACAGTTTAAAAAGCTGGAGAAGAGGAAAATACCGGAGGATCTTAATTATGAAGATATATCCGGACTCCGCATTGAGGCAAGACAAAAACTGATACAGGTAAAGCCTTCTTCTGTGGGCCAGGCATCCAGAATTTCCGGAGTGTCGCCGGCAGATATTTCTGTTTTGCTGGTTTACTTAAGTGCGGGGAGAACCGCAGATAAATGAGGATAAAATGGAAAAAAGATTAAATGATTATTTAAATGATTGGGATATGTTTCTTACGGACGCGCAGGAGAAACAATTTCAGAAATATTATGAGTTATTGACTGAGAAGAATAAAGTGATGAATTTAACTGCTATTACAGAATATGAGGAGGTTAAATTAAAACATTTTGTCGACAGTCTGTCTCTCATCAAAGCAAAACGGTATCTCCCGGCTTCTATGGAAGGCTTAAGACTGATCGATGTGGGGACAGGAGCCGGATTTCCCGGCATTCCCCTTAAAATATACTATCCTGAGTTAGAAGTGGTATTGATGGATTCGCTGAATAAAAGGATCGGATTTCTAAATGAAGTAATACAGGAACTGGGTCTGCATGGTATTACTGCCGTTCACAGCAGGGCGGAGGAACTAGCACACAAAGTTGAGTTTCGCGAACAGTATAACATCTGTACATCCCGGGCGGTTGCCAATCTGGCCACTTTGTCCGAATACTGTCTGCCGTTTCTGCGCATAGGCGGAGTTTTCATATCCTATAAGTCAGGTAATATAAGTGAGGAGCTTGACAGCTCCAAAAAGGCAATTCAGATTTTAGGAGGGAAAATAAAAGGCATTCAGGAGTTTACACTCCCTGGCAATGAAATAGCAAGATCATTAGTTGTTATAGAAAAAGTAAAACATACAGGCAAGAAGTATCCCCGTACACCGGGCAAACCAGGCAAAGAACCTATTATATAGGAAGGAGATATTCATATGATAAAGGGGCAATTCTTATTTTACGGCAGTGACCTGTCAGATGTACTGCGTATACGTGAGCAGGTGTTTCTGGAGGAACAGAAAGCAGAACAAAGTATGGTCTGGAATGAAGATGATCAGACAGCGGCACATCTTATTATATATGACGGAACTAAACCCGTGGCGACAGGCAGACTGGTGAAGGAGGAAGACGGTTATAAAATCGGTCGTATCGCTGTCTGCAAAGACGAAAGAGGAAAAGAATATGGAGACTTTGTCGTGCGTATTCTATTAGAACGTGCGTTTCAATGTCAGGGAGATAAAGTAAAGGTAACCGCACAGCTGCATGCAGTACCCTTTTATGAAAGATACGGTTTTCAAAAGTCCGGTGAAGAATATTGCTCAGAGGGCCTTATGTGTGTAGACATGTCTGTGAAAAAGGAAAACTGTAATTTTGGCTGTCAGTGCCATTAATGGCAGAAAAGAGGACGAACACAATGGACCGGATGATGAAAGAAATAGAAAAGCTATATGCAGAGAATAAAGAAATAATAGCAGCGATCAGAAAAAAGATAAGCGATGAAGAGAACAATCAGATTCGATTGGAAAAAGAGCTGAATGAGATGCTTGGAATGGGACGTGAAAATAAGGTATACTTCTCTCCTATCGCGGTTCAGACAAAAGATAAGATAGGACAGCTGGAAAAAGAACGTGATGTCAGTATGATGGCAAAATGTCAGCTGGAAAACAGGTTGCAGGGTCTGGAGAGTCGAGATCAAGCATTACAGGCAGTGATCGAACAGAAGGATAGGACGAAACTTGTCGAAAAACTGGTTTTTATTAAAGAAATCATACAGAATGATCCAGAGCGAGCATTAATTGAAATTGGCCAACTAATCTCAAAGCTGGATAAATTGTAAAGAATTTATTAATTTTACTATGTTTCACGTGAAACATTAGTGTCAATACTTGTTTTTAAATAAATAGCCGGTATAATAAAAACTAGCTGAGCGTGAGCGCGAAGCTAGTTTTTATTTCTCAAACGCGAAGCGAATGAGAAAAACCCGTAGAACTGAGCGTTAACGCGAAGCTAGTTTTCATTTCTCAAGCGCGAAGCGAATGAGAAAGTACCCATTATTACATCAATATATGTTATAGGAAGGAGGATTAGAGTGGCACGAATAATAGCAATAGCAAATCAAAAGGGCGGTGTCGGGAAAACCACAACTGCAATTAACCTCTCCGCTGCTTTAGCAGAAAAGAATATGAAAGTGCTGACTGTCGATGCAGATCCTCAAGGAAATACATCAAGTGGGTTTGGAATTGAAAAAGAAGAAATAGAGAATACCATATATGAGTTACTGTTATCTGAAAGCTCTCTATCTGAGTGTATAATAAAAGAAGTATATCCGAATCTGTCACTATTACCGTCCAATATGAATTTATCAGGGGCAGAAATAGAATTAATAGGGATTGATAACAAGGAGTATATATTAAAGAAATCTTTGGACCAGGTGAGAGATCAATATGATTTTATTATAATTGACTGCCCTCCATCTCTGAATACTCTTACAATCAATGCTCTTACAGCTTCTGACAGCGTTATTGTTCCAATACAATGCGAATACTATGCTTTGGAAGGGCTAACGCAGCTTATTCACACGATAGAATTAATAAAGAAAGCACTAAATCCAGCATTAGAATTGGAAGGGGTCGTCTTTACCATGTATGATGCTCGTACCAACTTATCTTTACAAGTTGTCGAAAATGTGAAAGAAAATCTTGACAGGCGGATTTATAAATCAATCATTCCCAGAAATGTAAGATTGGCCGAAGCACCAAGTTATGGTATGCCGATTACAATGTATGATTCAAAATGTTCTGGTGCAGATGCATATCGTGATTTAGCAGACGAAGTAATTGAAAGGGGTATGGACAAATAATGGCGGCAAAAAGAGGATTAGGCAAGGGATTAGGTGCAATCATTCCAACAGAAACGAAAGAATCTCCTGTTAATGAGAAAAATGAAAAAGAAGAAACTGTTTCACGTGAAACATTAGTAGGTATAAATGAGATAGAACCAAACCAGGAGCAGCCAAGAAAAAACTTCAATGAAGATGCGCTTATAGAATTAGCGGACTCTATTAAGCAGTATGGTGTTATACAGCCTTTGATTTTGCAAAAAAGGGGAAAACGGTATGAGATTATTGCCGGCGAGAGGCGTTGGAGAGCTGCAAGGCTGGCAGGATTGAAGGAAGTGCCCGCTATCATAAAGGAATACTCTGATCAGGAAATAGTTGAGATTTCTCTGATTGAAAATATTCAGCGGGAAAATTTAAACCCTATTGAGGAAGCCTATGCCTATCAGAGATTAATGAAAGAGTTTATGCTGAAACAGGATGAAATCGCGGAACGGGTATCGAAGAGCAGAGCCGCGGTTACAAATTCAATGCGGCTACTGAAGCTGGATGAAAGAGTACAGCAAATGCTAATTGATGATATGATTAGCAGCGGACATGCGCGGGCAATATTGGCAATTGATGATAAAGAAACACAATATATGGTAGCACAGGAAGTGTTTGACCACAAAATGAGCGTGCGTGAAACAGAAAAATTGGTTAAAAGACAGGGTCAGCCCAAACCAGCTGCTCCTATTGTTAAGATGGCTGATGACGCTGCCGTTTATCATGATCTGGAAGAGAAAATGAAACAGATTATAGGAAGTAAAGTCAGTATTAACAGAAAAAGCAACGATAAAGGTAAAATAGAAATAGAATATTATTCCATTGAAGATCTGGAGAGAATTATTGATTTAATGGAAAATATTAAATGATAGACGGTTACTGATGAAGTTTCCTCGTTAAGGGGAAATAGTACAAAGGAAAGGAAAAGTGTGTTGCCCTTTTTCTGGCGTCTGTCTGGCAGGAGTACATTATTTGGGCAAGATTTATGCACGGGTGATAAATGTGAAATTATTGGATCAGCTTGGCTTGGACGTGGGATATATTTTACTTGGCCTTGTGGCAGTTGCAGTAATTCTGGCGATACTGGTTTTAGTCTTAATCATACGGCAGAATAAGCTGAACAAAAGATATAAAAAGTTTATGGGAAAAGATGGGGACGGTTCTCTGGAACGGAGAATTCTCGATCGGTTCAGCAGAATTAGTGATATAGAAGAATCCTTGGATAAAATGCAGGAGCGGATGAAATCTCTGGAAAAATCCCAGAGAGGTACCTATCAGAAGTTTGCAATCGTAAAATATGATGCATTTCATGAAGCAAAGGGGAACATAAGTTTTGTTTTGTGCATGTTGGATCATAATAATAATGGATTTCTCTTAAACTCCATGTATGCAAACGATGGCTGTTATGCTTATATTAAAGAACTGAAGTTTGGAATTTGTGAATTCCCTCTTTCTGAAGAGGAAGAGCAGGCCTTTCAGGAGGCTGTTGCAATGGAGGAGAAAAGGGATAAAGAAGAAGAAAAAAGAGAAGAAGAAGTTTAAGACAGGGGGCTCTGGGAACAGAGCCTCTGTTTTATTACATTGAAAGGTCTTTAATTTTTCAGCATTATAAAAAAATGGTATAAACTGCGTATTCTAACAAGTTAAACGTTTTGTAAATATATATGAATAAAGTATTTCATAGGACATAAGACTGCTAGATTATGGTAACCTATTAATATAGAAGAAAGACCTTCAGTATAAAATGACTTGAAAGGTATTATACTGTTAAAAACCATTTTCAATGAGGTTCGAAACTACCTTAACCAGTAGACAAAACGCGGGAATAATGGTATAAATAAAAGACAACAAAAAAGGCAGGTGATCAATCGATGCATCAATTTTTGCGGGCCGTAGGTTTTAAGAGAATACGAAACAGGGAAGAACTGGATTTTGTGCTGAAGCAGGTTATTGCTGAGTCAGGGGGACACAGGCTGACCAGAGGAGAAGACGGCATCCTCAGAGTGCAGATGGAAAAAGAGTTTGCACCTGGTATGGGAATTGCGGTTCGGGGAGAATACGATGAAGACGGCGAATTCCATTTGGACCATTACTACCCGTATTTGAAAAATACCGGGGTGACGGCGGCAGAAGAGATAGTCATCAACAAACGCATCGACACGGATGCCTTTACAGGGATGTGCGAGGATATCAGACTGGGTGTATCCCTTATTTTCTATCTGCAGAACAGCATGGATTATCTGGATAACCAGAGCGTAATCAAAAACGGCAGTTTTATAGCGCCGCTGCATTTGTCCGGGTTGTCGGCCGAGGGTAAGGTTATACTGGGGGTAGACAGCAAGGAGGCGGATCAGGAGACCCATCATCAGGAGACGACAAAGCGGAATCAGCTGATTGCAGAAGCAAGAAAGGGTAATCAGGAGGCCATCGACAGCCTGACTGTAGATGACATTGACCTGTTTGCTTCAATTTCCAGGAGAACTAAAACAGAAGATATTTATTCTATTGTGGAAAGTTCGTTTATTCCCTATGGATCAGAGTCGGATAATTACTCTGTGCTGGGTACAATATTGAGCAGCGAAGAGTACACAAATGAAAATACCGGAGAAAAAATTTATGTCCTACTTGTAAATTGCAACGATTTGGAGTACAGTATTTGTATTAATAAAGAAGATCTCATGGGGGAACCGGAGGCGGGACGACGTTTTCGGGGAACGATATGGCTTCAGGGCCAGGTGGATTTTCAGTAATGATACGTTCCTATAGCTCAGCAGGATAGAGCGACCGCCTCCTAAGCGGTAGGCCGCTGGTTCGAATCCAGTTAGGAACGCGCAGAATAACCGGCGTACGTCCGGTTATTCTTTTTCTTACAATAAGACGGTTCGCGGAGCGCACCGTCGTTTGTTTCTGTTTCATATCCGGCTGACTGGCAAAGAATTCTATACTGTTTATGGAATGACATTTTATATAGTAGAAATAAATTCCATTTTACTTCTCCCCGGCTTCCCCAAAACCCAGATTTTATGCATGATTGGCGGCATTTATTATTATCTGTTAAATATGTACAAAGATTGTTTAGAATTTATTAAAATATGTACAAAATATATATTTTGTTATTGACATCCCAGGACAATGATGATAGTATATCTACAGTATCAAGTCGTTTGGTACATAACCCTATTTATAATTTCCCATCCGGGAATTTATAAAAAAAATAAGGAAAGAGGAGATATCTTATGAAAACAAGCAAGAAATTACTGGCTCTGTTGTTAGTATTTGTTCTTTGTGTAAGTGCTATGGTTGGATGTAGCAAAAAAGAAGAAGAGCCAAAAAATGACACACCGAAGACCGAAGATCAGCAGACACCTGCAACTGATGACAAGACCGATGGCGGAGCTGATGCTGGCAAAGCAGAAGGCCCCTGGAAATTCGCTCTGACACTTCAGAACACATGGAACCCATTCTTCACCGAAATCAAAGTTGGTGTTGAAGGTGCTATCAATGATCTGAACAATGGTTCTACTTTAGCTGTATATGATGCAGATACCAACGTTGCTAAACAGCTGAATGATATTGAAGATGCTGTTGCATCTGGCGTAGATGTTATCTTCGTTAACTGCGTTGACTCCACAGGCGTTAACTCCGCTCTGGAGACCGCTAAAGAAAAAGGTATCATCATGATCGCTATCGATACTCCTTTGGATGATCCTAGCGTACTGGTTAGTACAGTTGCATCCGATAACTATCAGGCAGGCGTTCTTTGTGCTGAGAACTTAGCAAAAGAACTTGGCGAGAAGGGTGAGCTTGGTGCTTACTTACGTTCTACTTCTAAAGTAGCTGCTCTGCGTGGTTCAGGTTTCATGGAGACAATCGAAGCTAACTATCCTGATATGGAAGTTGTTAACAAACAGGAAGGTACAGCAGGTTCTGCTGATGCAGCTCTTCCTTGTATGGAGAACATCCTTCAGGGTACTCCGAACATCACAGGTCAGTTCGCACTGAACGATCCGTCAGCTCAGGGTTGTATCTCTGCTATTAAAGCAGCTGGTAAACTTGACAAGATCAAAGTTGTTGGTATCGATGGTTCCAAGGAAGCTAAGAAACTGATTCTGGATGGCGAGCAGTTAGGTTCTTCCGCTCAGTTCCCTGGCGAAATGGGTAAATTAGCTGTTGCTAGTGCTGTTAAAGCATTAAAGGGTGAGTCCGTTGAAGCTGAGCAGCTGATCCCGACAGAATGGTGTAATAAAGACAATGCTGAAACAATGCAGAACTACGATTACGATAACTAAGTCGTAAGGGTGTTGTCTGAATAAGTAAATTGTAAATAGTATTTAGTCTATATGCTGACGATTCACATACCGCGCAAGCGGTAAGTGAATCGTTAGTTATATGAATCGTATTATCCTATAGTGATATTGTAAAAATATGTAAACCAATCAGATTTAAGATTTAATATTGAGCTTTAATTGGAATATCCTTATTTGGTTATTAGGTAACTATAATACAAATTTTAAATATGAAGGAAGATTGAGATGGCAAATGATTACATTTTAGAGATGGACCACATCGAAAAGACTTTCCCGGGTGTACACGCGTTGAGTGACGTTCATTTCGATCTGATCAGAGGCGAGGTTCACGCACTTGTTGGTGAGAACGGTGCAGGTAAATCTACTCTGATGAAGGTTCTGAACGGTATCTACACAAAGGACTCCGGGACGATCAAGCTGAACGGCAAAGAAGTTCAGTTCAAGGGTGTCCGTGATGCCATGGCGAATGGTATCGTATTTATTCACCAGGAAATCAGTCTTGTTCCTTACCTTACAATAGCGGAAAATATTTTCCTTGGTGAGGAAAAGAAAAAAGGCGGTTTCGTTGATTTTGATGCAATGAGAAAAGAGGCTCAGAAGATCCTGGATCGTCTGAACATGCCTCTGGATGCAGGTGAGTACATCTACCATCTGACAATTGCGCAGCAGCAGATGGTTGAGGTTGCAAAGGCTGTATCCAAGGATGCAAAGATCATCGTTATGGATGAGCCTACCGCTTCTCTTTCAGCCAGAGAGGTAGACAGCCTTTATGATCAGGTTCGTAACCTGAAGAAACATGGTGTATCTATTATTTATATTTCCCATCGTCTAGAGGAATTATACATCGTGTGTGACCGGTTTACCGTACTTCGTGACGGTGGTTATGTTGCTACCAAAGAAGTAGAGGGATCTACCCGTGAAGAAGTAGTCAGCATGATGGTTGGCCGTGAGATGGGAGATAACTTCTACGCGGAGCGTGTATTCGGCTCCAAAGAAGTGATCATGGAAGTGAAGAATCTTTCCAGTGATTATGTGAAAAATGTAAGCTTTGATTTGAGAAAAGGCGAAGTTCTTGGTTTCTCCGGACTGATCGGCGCAGGCAGAACAGAGACAATGCGTGCTATGCTTGGTCTGGACAGAAGAACCGGCGGTGAAGTATTTATCGACGGCAAGAAAGTTTTGATGAAGGGTATGAAAGACGCTGTTGAGGCAGGTATCTGTCTGGTACCTGAGGATCGTCGTGGACAGGGTCTTGTACTGAGCAATACCGTTGGTTTTAATATTATTCTTCCTTCTTTGAAGCGGATTTACAAGGCTTTAAAGATTAATTACAAGCTTCAGGATGAAATTATCGATACGTATTCTCAGCGTATGAGAATCAGAATGTCCGGTCCGGATCAGAGAGCCGGCAACCTGAGCGGCGGTAACCAGCAGAAGGTAGTTCTTGCCAAATGGCTGGCTAAGAACCCGAAGGTATTAATTCTGGATGAGCCTACCCGTGGTATCGACGTAGGTGCTAAAGCCGAGATTTACCAGCTGATGGTTGAGCTGGCGAAGGAAGGCGTTTCAATTATCATGATTTCATCGGAGCTCCCTGAAATTATCAATATGAGCAGCCGTATCGTTGTTATGTACGAAGGTGAGGTACAGGCGATTCTGGATGCGGAGACCGAAGAGGTTACTCAGGAAAAAGTTATGACTTATGGAGCAGGATTAGGAGGAAAGACAAGTGGCGGAGAAAACTAAAAAATCAGGAAATGCCTTTACAAGAGGCTTCAAGAACTTCTTTAGAAATAATGGTGGTATCCTTGTTGGATTCCTGTTACTTTGTATCTTGTGGATCGTTTTAACAGGTGATACATTCTTAACTTATGATAACTTAATTAACGTTGTTCGTCAGGCTGTACAGAATGGTTTGATGGCATTTGGTATGACATTTATCTTGATCGTCGGCTGTATCGACCTTTCTGTTGGTGCAAACTGTGCGACAACCGGTGTTATCCTCGTTATGATTATCAATGCAGGCGTACCGGTATGGCTTGGTGTTCTTCTTACCTTAGTTGCCGGCGCTGCAATGGGATTTGTAAATGGTTACTTTGTAACAGAGTGGAACTTGCTTCCATACGTTGTAACACTTTCTACACAGAATATTTTCCGTGGTTTAGGATATCTGTTAACAGGTGGTCTTCCAGTTAGAAATACAGAGGACTCCTTCTCCTTCATCGGTAATGGTCATGTTGGACCGATTCCGTTCCCGGTTGTTATTCTGTTGATCGCGTTCGTTATCTGTGCAATTATTCTTTCCAGAACTGTACTTGGCCGTCATATGTATGCGGTTGGTGGTAATGAGGAAGCTGCACGTTATTCAGGAATTAACCCGAAGAAGATCAAAAAGATCGCGTATATCTTCTCTGGTATGTTATCTGCATTAGGCGGCTGTGTACTTGCTGCTAAGCTGTATTCCGGACAGCCTTCTTCCGGTGTTGGTTACGAAGGTGATGCCATCGCATCCAACGTTCTTGGTGGTGTATCCATGAGAGGTGGTACAGGTTCTACAGTAGGCGCATTAATCGGTGCTCTGGTTCTGGCTACCATGGTAAATGGTTTCAACTTGCTGCAGATCAACTACTATTGGCAGATGATCGCAAAGGGTGTTGTTATTATCCTTGCAGTTGAAATCGACGTATTAAAGAAAGCTTCCGAAGAAGCAGGTCTGACTCTGAAAGAGTACCTGTTCCCGAAAAAAGCTTGATCTTAGCTTGAATTTCATAAATTAATAATTAGTCCATCGCCATTGGAACATATTTTTACAATGGCGATGGATTTTTTAAGTTTTCTCTATACAAGCCTGTGAAAAAATGTTATAATTTTTGATAGCGGAGTTTGAAAATATTTCATTATAATATTCAACTGAAAAGGAAAGTCGATATTCCGGATATTTCCGCCGCCGTACAGGATAACACGCAGAATATATGGGAGGTTTAAGACATGAAATTGTACATTGGATCAGACGCAGCAGGATACCCGTTAAAGGAAAGTATTAAAAAACATCTGATTGAACTGGGTATGGAATTTGAAGATGTTGGAACACAGGACCCTGAAAAACCGATGGATTATTTTGCAGTATCCGATCTGGTTGCTAACGCAATTCAGGAAGGAAAGGCAGACAGAGGAATTCTGGTGTGCAGCTCCGGTATGGGTATGTCCATTATTGCTAATAAACACAAGGGCGTTTATGCCGCTGTTGTGGAGAGTGAATGGGCCGCATTAAAATGCAGAGCCATCAATAATGCTAACTGTATGTGTATGGGTACAAATCTGGTTGCTCCGTTCCAGGCGAATCTGATGGTAGATCGTTTCCTGAATACAGAATTTACAGAAGGTATGGGAGCACGCTCGGATTATCTGGTATGGGCTTATGCAGAAGTTCAGAAACTGGATGAGAAGCTTTGCAAATAAGCTTTGCGTATTACTATAAGCAGGGTGAGTTTTTATAAAAACGAAAAATGACAGCCGTACGTCTTGCGTATGGCTGTTTTTGCATTTATAATAGATACGGAAAAAGGTACGTATATGGGCTGTATTTATCATGGAAGTAGATAAGACTCCTACCTTTATAGGTGGTGAGTAAATAACAAATTCGTCTTGGTGGGAGCCCAGTCTCCTTCCAAGTTAAAGCCTCCGGCGGATTGCAGAGCCGCACAGATGTATTATGTCATGCAAAGCATGACGTGCGGCTCGCAGCAAGTACGCCGAGGCGTACTTGAATTTGTTCGCGCCCAGGACGGGAAAGGTATAGGTAGTAGTGTAATGTATAAGGATCTGGATGTATTATGCGTGGGAGGGATCACTTCGGATGTTATGATGAAACCGATGGACCCAAGTATATTTGAAGTGGACAAGAGTATTTTATCTACTCTGGACTATCATGTTGGAGGAGATGCCTCCAATCAGAGTATTGTATTTTCCCGTCTGGGGAATGTGACGGGAATCGCTACGGCCCCGGGCGACGATGATACAGGCGCAAGCGTTAGAAAAATGCTGGAGGATGCCGGGGTGGATACCAGCAACTGTGTGGTTATTCCTGGCAGCCGGACCAGGACAAGCTTTGTATTGATTCATGGGGATGGAGAGCGGAATCTGGTATCTTATCAGGCTGGAATGGGAGAGCTTTCCAGAGAACATTTGGACCTGGAGCAGCTGAAACATACGAAGATGGTCAGCATCGGCAGTATTTTCACTTTTCAGGGCCTGGACGAATACCTGCCGGAGTATCTGGCAGAGGCAAAGAAACAGGGCGTTATTACCTGTGCAGATACGATGAGCAACATGCGGGGAGTCAAGATTGAAGAACTGGCAGGAGCATTTGCTTCCCTTGACTATTTTCTGCCCAGCTATGTAGAGGCGCTTGATTTGACGGGAGAAGAGGACGTTGATAAAATGACGGATGTTTTCTTGTCATATGGAATTAAGAATGTTATAATAAAACTCGGAACAGACGGCTGTCTGATCAGAAACGCAAATGAGCGGTATCATATCCCGATTTTCCCGGCTGAATGTGTGGATTCCACCGGTGCCGGAGACAACTTTGTAGCAGGATTTCTGACTGGTGTTTTGAAGGGATGGAACCTGGAGAAATGCGGAACATTTGCATCAGCGGTGGGAAGCATAGCGATCCGCGGGGTAGGAGCCAATACCTGTGTCAAGAATATTGAGCAGGTATATCAGGTAATGCGTGAGGCAGGCAGATACACAGAATAACGAGACATGAATAAGAGTCCTTCGTTCCCCCACTGGGGAGGATGGGCTCTTTTTTGTCCTTATGATCAATAAGTCTTTTATTTAAAAATCAGTATATAATTACGATAGAAATAATGGAGTTAATGAGTATATGAAGGAAAAAGAAAGAGGAGCGGGAATCCTGCTCCCGGTCAGCAGTCTGCCGTCGCCTTATGGCATAGGTACCATAGGGAAGGCTGCTTTCGAGTTTGCAGACCAGCTGGCGGCGGCAGGGCAGAAATACTGGCAGGTACTTCCTGTAGGCCCTACCAGCTATGGGGACAGTCCATATCAGTCATTTTCAGCCTTTGCAGGCAACCCGTATTATATTGATCTGGATTTTCTTGCGGAGGAAGGACTGCTTAAGAAAAATGAACTGGAACAGGACTGGGGAGAACGGGAGGATCATGTCGACTATGAGCTTTTGTTTTCCAAACGGTTTGCCGTATTAAAGAAGGCATTCTTGAGAAGCAAACACAGGAATAAGAGTGCTTACCTGGAATTTGAAAAAGCACAGGAGGCCTGGCTGGACGATTATGCTCTTTATATGGCGGTGAAGGAGAAGTTCGGCCATAAGGAATGGGCGGTCTGGGATGAGGGAATCCGACTGAGGAAACCGGAAAGTCTGAAGCATTACAAAAGGACTCTTGCCGGAGAGATTGAATTCTGGAAATTTTGCCAGTTTAAGTTTTATACGCAGTGGAAGAAACTGAAAACCTATGTGAACGGTCTGGGAATACGGATAATAGGAGATATACCCCTCTATGTGGCTTATGACAGCGCTGATGTGTGGACGCACGGGGATCTGTTCGAGCTGGACGAGAGGAAAAAGCCGATTCATGTTGCCGGTGTTCCGCCGGATTATTTTTCCAGTACCGGACAGCGGTGGGGGAATCCTCTGTATGACTGGGAAGCTATGGAAGATTCTGATTTCGCCTGGTGGAGACTTCGTATGAAGACACTTAAATCCCTCTATGATGTAATTCGGATTGATCATTTTATCGGCATTGTACGTTATTACAGTATACCCGCCGGCCATCCCACAGCGCAGAACGGCACATGGCGGCCGGGTCCGGGCAGTAAGCTGACGAAAGTGATTAAAGAATCGATCGGGGGCGAAACCGAGATCATCGCCGAAGACCTGGGGGTGGTCAGCAAAGGGGTGCGCCGTCTGATGAAGCAGACCGGCTGGCCGGGAATGAAGATATTGCTATTTGGTTTTGACGGCACGCCGGACAGCGAGTATCTTCCTCATAATTATAAAAGCAGCAATCTGGTAGTCTATGGGGGAACCCATGATAATGAGCCCATTGCGGCATATTTTAAGAATATGAGAGGGGAACGGCTAAAAGAAGCAAAAGCTTATCTGGGGGTCGGAAGCAAAAGGGATTTTCCGGATGCTATGATAAAGCTGGGGTATTCGACAATTGCAGATACTGTTATTTTTCAAATGCAGGATATCCTTCACCTGGGCGCGGAATCGAGGATGAACCTGCCTGGAAAGGTGGGCGGCTGGTGGCGCTGGAGAATGGATCAGAATGCTTTTGATACGGAGCGGCAAAGGTTTTTGCTGGATCTGACCGGGCGGTATAACCGTTGATAAACCGGTGAAATAGAACAACAAGCAAGGAGGAGACTATGGCGAAGGATTTTGTATCGAAGGTAAAACGGACGCTGAAAATGGACTGCGGTTTTTCTATCCGAAAGGCCGGGCCGCGGGAGTTGTACAGTGCGGTTTCCAAGGTCTGCAGAAACGAGCTGAACAGGCAGTGGAAAGAGAAGAAGCAGGGCCGGGAAGTGGGATATTTCTCAGCGGAATTTCTGGTGGGCCGTCTGATTTACAGTAATCTGATGAATATGGGCCTGATGGAAGACTTCCATTCTCTTTGTCAGAAATATGAGATTGATCCTAATATATTTGAAGAGATAGAGGATAACGCGCTGGGAAATGGCGGTCTGGGTCGGCTGGCAGCCTGTTTTCTGGATTCCGCGGCTACCATCCATGTTCCGCTGAACGGTTACGGAATACGATACCGCTATGGGTTATTCCGCCAGTATTTTAAGGATGGATTTCAGATGGAGGAGGCGGATGACTGGCTAAAAGACGGTGATCCCTGGTCCGAACGCAGAGAGGATGACAGAGTTCTGATAACATTCCGGAACCAGCAGGTTTATGCCGTTCCTTATGATATGCCTGTTATTGGATATGACAGGCTTCAGATTAACAATTTGAGGCTGTGGCAGGCGGAACCGGTACATGAGTTTGACTTTGGTCTCTTTAATGAGCAGAAATACAGAAAAGCGGTGCAGGAGAGGGATGAAGCCGAGGCTATTTCCATGGTGCTGTATCCCAACGATGATACCAATGCAGGGAAGCGGCTCCGTCTGAAACAACAGTATTTCTTCTCCAGTGCATCTATTCAGGACATGATCCGTACATTCCGGGAACAGGGCGGTGATTTTAACCACTTTGATGATAAATACGTCATTCAGCTGAATGATACCCATCCCGTGATCGCGATACCAGAATTTATCCGTTTGATGATGGAAGAGGAAGGCATGGAATTTGATGCAGCGCTGAATCTGACCAGACGGGTATTTGCCTACACCAATCATACTGTGATGGCAGAGGCTCTGGAGAAGTGGAATGTACGCCTGTTAAAGACAGTCATACCTCATGTGTATCCATATATTGAAATGCTTTCCAGAGCGCTTCACAGGGAGCTGGAAGTGAAGGGAATTGCTTCGGAGGATTTCCCTGCCTATGATATTATCAGTGATAAAATGATTCATATGGCGAGGATGGCCGTATTCGCGTCTCATTCTGTCAACGGTGTGGCGAGAATACATACGGAAATACTGAAAAAGGATGTCCTGAAGGAATGGTTTGCGCTGTATCCGGAGAAATTTAATAATAAGACAAACGGAATTACGCAGAGAAGATGGCTTGCGCTGTGTAATCCGGAGCTGGCTGATTTTATCTCAAAGAAAATTGGAAAAGATTGGGTTTGGGATCTGGATAAGCTGAAGTTTATGAATGCATTTACAGAGCACCGGGACGTGATACGGGAATTTGACCGGATTAAACAGATAAAGAAACGGCAGCTGGCGGATTATGTGGAGAAAAAAGAAGGGATCATCATTAAACCGGACTTTATGTTTGATGTACAGGTTAAGAGGCTGCATGAATATAAACGGCAGCTGCTGAATGCATTTTCTATCCTGGATTTCTACTTTGGCATTAAGGACGGCCGGATTAAGGATTTCACCCCCACAGTATTCCTATTTGGCGCAAAGGCGGCTCCGGGCTATTACCGGGCAAAGGGGATCATCAAGTATATCAATGAAATTGCCGGATTCATTGCGGCAGATGAGGAGATCAGTCAGCTGATCCAGGTGGTATTCGTCTCCAATTATGATGTTTCCTATGCTGAAAAAATAATGCCTGCGGCAGATGTCTCAGAGCAGATATCCACGGCAGGGACGGAGGCATCCGGAACAGGAAATATGAAACTGATGCTGAACGGTGCGGTTACCCTTGGAACCTATGACGGCGCTAATATAGAAATTGTGGAACAGGCAGGGGAAGAGAACAATTATATTTTCGGAGCGAGAGTGGACGATATCGAAGCGATAAAGGAAAGCTACGATCCGATGAAATATTATGAGGATAATCCCAGGATTAAAAAGGTGCTGGATACGCTGGTTGACGGAACTCTGGATGATGGCGGCACCGGTATGTTTCAGGAACTCTATGATGCCATACTAAAGGGGGCCAGCTGGCATAAACCAGATCATTACTATCTTCTGCTGGATTTCCTGCCCTATTGTGATAGGAAACTAAAGGTAAACAGAGACTATAAAGACAGGATGGGATTCCGGCGGAAATGCTATTTGAATATGGTGCATGCCGGGAAGTTTTCCAGTGACAGGACAATACGGGAGTATGCGAAAGATATCTGGAATGTATAAATGGAAACAAAAAAAGTGTCCGCATAATGCGGACACTTTTTCTATGACAAGATAAGGCAAAGAGAAGATATAAAAAAGGATAATTGGCGAATTTTATTAAGAACCCTGATTCTGCCCGGCATAGCGGTTTTCTGCAATACGTAGTAAATATTTATAGCGTTTCTGAACTGCATTTACCTCATAAATATAACAGTCAATCAAATCCGGATCACTCACATTCTCAAAATTGGAGTAAGCAATCGTGAGCGCCCGCTTGGTCTGTTCAATCTCATCAATCAGTGTATCTTTCGCTGTTATTTCCCGTTTCCGAAATAGTCCCATTTTCTTTGTCATGCATTGAACAGAATTATTCTCTGCTCAATCTGCCCAATCGGCTGAAAGAGAGGCAGTCCGCATAGCTCCTTTTACTTTGATTTCTTTCAGTCCTGTCCTTAAAGCCGCAGCTTAAGGTATCAATCCGGTTTACTTGTTGTTTTTATTATAAGCGCCGGAGAGGAAGATTATGCATATTCTGGATAAGTCAGGATATAAATATAATAAATAGTTTCAAAAAGGACAAAGACCATGGGAGAAAAACTTTTTTTGATTCTTCTGGCAGTATGTGCTGTCGTATTTGTGATTTCTCTCTTTGCGAAAAAGGGACAGCTGCTCGGAAATTTCATTTTGCGGAGTATTTTGGGCATTGTAGCGATCTATTTTGTAAATACAATTTTAAGTATGAACGGTGTTGTCTTAAGTGTTGGTATCAATGGGTTAACCATTCTTTTATCGGGGCTGCTTGGGGTTCCTGGTTTGGCACTTTTATACGGAATTTCCTATTTTGTTTTGTGAAAATTCACTCATTGACAATATTTGATGTCCCGTACTATGATAGGAATACATCAAACGAAGGAGGAATGATACGAAAGACTTGTGCGTGATCGGTATTGTCCTTATCGCAGCCGCAGAGGATGTGCGGAAATATCGGATACATAATGGCTGGATTGGCATCGGCCTTTCACTGGGACTGCTTTTCCGAATATGGGAAGCGGGGTGGCGGGGAAGCCTGTTCTGGCTCGCCGGAGCTGTTGTTCCGGTGGTTTTACTTTTTTTACTTTTCACGATTCATGCGGTCGGTGCGGGAGACCTTAAGCTGTTTTCTGTAATCGGCGGTTTCTATGGCGGTTCTGCCGTCATCAGCATCATGCTGCCTGTCTTTGCGGCGGGAGGTCTGATGTCTATTATTCATTTAATCAGGCGGAGGGATCTGAGATCTTATCTGCGCTATCTTAAGATTTACAGTTTCAACACATTTTTAAACAGAAAATGGAAGCCCTATGAGATAAATAGAAGGGACAGGTCTGCTGTAATTCCATTCAGTGCGGCAATCGCGGCGGGGACCATCTACTGGATTATTTTTCAGAGAGGGCTTTGAGGGGAGATTGCCTTTGAAAAGAGGAATTCTGGCTATTTTTGACTATGAAGAAGATTATGTGAACCGTTTTCTGGAATATGTAAACCGGAAGAAACAGTTTCTTTTGGAGACCAGAGTATTTACGGACGCAAAGAAGCTTGCGGATTACTGTGCCCGGGAGTTTATTGACCTGCTGCTCACTGTCGATACCGATATTCTTGCAGGTCTGGACAGGACCCGGATCGGACATGTGCTTGTCCTTTCCGAGGGAATGTGGGTGAGGGAAGGAAGTGATTACCCTGTCATCTACAAGTTTCAGTCTATGGAAGAGATTATGAGGGCCATACTGGATTTCTACGGAACCTTTCACGCAGATTTACCTGTCCTGGCTGCTGCAAGAAGTCAGAAGACCAGGATATATACGGTTTTCTCACCGGAAGGAGGCAGGGAGAGAACCATCTTTTCCATTGCGCTGGGACAGGCCTATGCGAAGGAAAAGGATACGCTCTATCTGAATCTTAATGTCTTTCCGTCGAGTGATATGGAGAATGGGAACGGAGGGATGTCAGAACTGATTTATTATATAAAACAGCGCAGCAGCAACCTTATTGTAAGGCTCCAGTCGCTGGTAAACAGAATGGATCAGCTGTATTATATTGCTCCGGTTTCTCACTTCAAAGATCTGGAGGAGCTGGGAGCCAGAGATTACGGGATGCTTATCCAGGAACTCAGACAGGGCGGTGACTACGATGTTGTCATTATAGAGGCGGGAAGTTTTGGAGAGAGCACAATCGCTCTCATGGATTTGTCAGATCAGGTGTATATTCCGTATGGGGAGGAGGATGCGATGACCAGCATTCAGGTATTTCAGAGAACGCTTGCCCAGGAGGGACTGGACTCGATTTTGGCAAAGCTGGAACTGATTCGATTCCCTCATCGCCGCAAGGCTGAATTAGAGGATTGTACACAGCTTCTGAGTGACCGCCTCAAGGAAGAATAGGAGGTGGGGATTTTACGGAGGACATATTTTTTGAACAGGTATACAAAACTGTACGGGAGCGGATTGATCTGGGGCAGGAGTTATCCAGAGAAGAACTTCTGGAGGTAATAGATTCGACGATCCTGGAAACAGGACGGGAGACTCCGGTAAACGTGGGAAAGAAGATGGAGGTACGCCGGCGCCTATTTCACGATATTTACGGATACGGTGTTTTGCAGGAACTGCTGGAAGATGAAGAGATTACCGAAATAATGGTGAATGGGACACAGAATATTTTTGTGGAACGGGGAGGAGAGATCTGTCAGACCGACTGCCGTTTTGAATCAAGGCAGAGACTGGAAGATGTTATACAGCAGATGGCAGCAGGGGTAAACCGCAGTGTGAATGAAAGCTGTCCTATCGCGGATGTACGGCTGCCGGGAGGGGAGCGGGTAAATATTGTGCTGGATTGTATCGCATTGAACGGCCCGATTGTAACAATACGGAAGTTCCCGGCCGAGGGCATGACAATGGAGAGATTAATCGAGCTTGGCTCTCTCACGCCGGAAGCGGCTGATTTTCTGAATCTGCTGGTTACAGCACGGTATAACATCTTTATAAGCGGCGGAACAGGGTCCGGAAAAACAACCTTTTTAAACGCCCTTGCCGGATTTATTTCCCGGGATGAACGAATTATAACGATTGAAGACTCAGCGGAATTACAGATCAACAACATTCCGAACCTGGTGAAAATGGAAGTGCGCAATTCGAATGTGGAGGGGAAGAATGAGATAACCATACGGGATCTGATTAAGACAAGCCTGAGGATGCGCCCGACTAGGATCATTGTAGGAGAGGTCCGGGACAGCGCGGCCATTGATATGTTAAGTGCTTTGAATACAGGCCATGACGGAAGTCTGAGTACAGGCCATGCCAATTCCCCCGCGGATATGCTGAGCAGGCTGGAATCCCTGGTCCTGATGGGGATGGAGATTCCTTTGCTGGCTGTCAGGAAGCAAATCGCTTCCGCGCTTGACCTGATTATCCACCTGGGGAGGCTGCGGGATCGAAGCAGAAAGGTACTGGAGATCACGGAGGTGCTGGAGTGTCAGGATGGAGAGATTGAGCTGAATCCACTGTTCTGCTTTGCCGAGGAGGGTGAGACAGCGGAGGGAAAAATCTGCGGACAGCTGAAACGGACAACCAATCCATTTGTTCAGATGGGAAAGCTTCAGAGAGCGGGGCTGAGTATCCATGGACTATAAGAGTTATCGTCTGAGCGCAAGGGAGAGTGCCAGGATATTCCTTCAGGGCGCAGGTATTATTCTGATTATTGGGTGGCTTTTCTATCAGAGCCTGCCTGCCGTACTTTTTCTGCTTCCCTTTCTTTTTTTCTGGTTTCATCGTAAAAAGCGAGAGAAAGCAGAGCAGCGCAGGTGGAACCTGATGATAACTTTTATGGATGGCATGACCGGAATTTCTTCCGCACTGAGGGCGGGCTACTCTGTTGAGAATGCTTTCAGGGAAGCTCTCCGAGATCTGGCATTGCTGTATGAACAGGATTCGGATATTATCCAGGAGTTTCAGATGATTTTATACCGGATCGGCAGAAATGTACCGGTAGAAAGGACGATAGAGGATCTGGCGAATCGAAGCGGTCTGGAGGAAATAAGACAATTTTCACAGGTGTTTTCTATTGCTAAACGTACAGGAGGGAATCTGGTACAGATGATACAGGCGTCTGTCTCTGTAATTCAGGACAAAATAGGACTAAAGAGAGAACTGCGAACTGCAGTAGCGGCAAAACGTATGGAGGGAAGAATTATGTGTCTGATGCCGCTGGGAATCATTCTGTATCTCAGGCTGTGTTCTCCGGGTTTTCTGGACCCCCTGTATCATAATACTATGGGAATCTTGTGTATGAGTCTGGCGCTGTTCCTTTATATGACGGCATTTTTCCTGCAGGAAAAGATATTAAATATCGGGTGAGGAGGACTGTGGATACGGAAAAGCTTTTGGTACGATTTCTTAACAGCACAGGCTGGTCAGATAAATTAAACCGGCTTTTTATTGGTGAAAGAGATAAGCAATCCCGCTTTTTGAAAGGGCTTGTGCGCAGGTGGATCATAATTGTAACCGCAGTCGCGGGTTTACTGACGGTGATCGGTATCCGAACATCTGCTGATCAATCCTGGAAGCTGACCAGTCTTTCCAGACCGGGTATGGGAATGGGTTGTACAACGGTCTCCTTTACCGCCGTGTTAAAAGAAAAAGATCAGATGATTCGTACGCCGGTTACGGTAGAACTGGAAGAGAGAGAATATACGGACGAGGAGGTAAGAAAGTTCCTGGATAACGGAGTTTCCTATCTTGAACAAGAACTGCTCGGAGAAAATCCCTCTGCAGGGAGGATTACAGATCCCCTGAACATCATGGAACAGATTCCGGGTACCCCGGTTTCTGTACGATGGGAGATGGACCCAGGGGGTTACCTGAGCGGGGACGGAAGTATCCGTAAGGAGCAGATACCGGAAACCGGGGTAAAAATCACTGCTGCCGCCAGGCTGGAATGTCAGGGACGGAACCGGGTCAGAGTTTTTGAACTATTTCTGCTTCCGGAGGTGAGAACAGAGGAAGAGATTCTGGCTGGAAATCTGAGAGAAAAGATACTCCGTCTGCAGGATGAAAACAGAGATCAGGATCAGATTGCGCTGCCGGATACTTTGAATCAATATCAGGTCTCTTATGAAGCTGAAGACCGGCAACCAGTATTGCCCCAGCTAATGACAGCAGGTATTTTAATGATACCGATATCGGGCTATTGTCTGCTGCGCACGATTGACGAGGGGCTCAAAAAGAAAGAAAAGGAACTGAAAAATGCTTATCCGGAGTTTATTGACCTGTTTGTACTGCTGTTTGGGACAGGGTTGTCGGTGAGAAATATATGGCAGAGAATTATGCTGGAATATGAAAAAAATAAAGAAAGACAATTTCTATATCAGGAGATGTTTGCCTCCTGGAATGAAATAGAACGGGGAAGCTCATTTGAGAAAGCGATTGAAAATTTTGGACGGCGATGCGGAATACAATCCTATATCAAGTTTTCATATCTGCTTTCCCAGAATTTGAAAAAGGGAACCAGAGAGCTCCTGGATATGCTGGATTATGAACGGAAAGAATCGATAAGCGAACGGCAGGAGGAAGTCCGGAAAAAGGGGGAGGAGGCCAGTACGAAGCTGCTGATCCCCATGACAATGATGCTATTTATCGTGCTCATGATTATTATGATACCGGCATTTACAACAATATAAAAGAAAGAGAGGAGGGCACGGCGTTATGCTGTGAATGAAAAATGGAAGAGATAAAACGGTTTATCAGGGAAGAAGATGCAATAGGTGTAGTAGAAATTATATTAATACTTGTAATTTTAATCGGACTTGTTCTGATCTTTAAGAATCAAATTACATCCATTGTCGAGAAAGCGTTTAAGACGATAACAAAAGACAGCAAAGATATTATAGGATGAACAGACAGAAAGGCGGTGTTACCGTATTCTTAAGCCTTATTTTTCTGCTGCTGGCGGCGCTAACGGGATCACTGCTGGAAGCAGCCAGAATAAAAGCAGCCGCTGGAAACGGGGAGAGGCAGCTTTTAAATGCGGAAAATACACTGTTTACTTACTATTATCGGCCTCTTTATGAGCAGTATCATATTTTTGGAACCATACTGCCGGAAGAAAAAATGCGCAGTGTCATGGAGGATACAATCAGGCGATCTATGAACCCGGAAGGCGGCGCCGGTCTGGACCTTTTTAACATGACTCTCAGCGAAATCAGAATCATAGAAAAGGTCCCTTTATCCGAGAATGGAAATCTGCTGTTCCTGAAAGAAGCGAAAGAATATACGAAGTACCATTATAACAAAGAACGAGTGCTTAAAAACGCCGGACAGACAAAGGATCTGCCGGAACAAAAAGAGACAATAGAATTAATGGAGGCGGAAAGTACGCTGGAAACACAGGCGGAACAAGCCGGGCAACTGCTGCTGAAATTTATTGAAGCGGTAGAAGGAATCCATATGGGAAAGGAGGGACCTGGTTACCGAAGCGACGGGAAATTAAAGACAGAACCTATATTTGTCAAGATGTTATATTACGGTTCGCTGACACCTGCCGGACAGGGTATCGGCAATGATTTAGTATGGGAATCACTGCACTCCCGGTACATCGACATTGAAGAACTGCTGGGGCGGGAGGACGGCCTGACACAGTTTCGCACAGTTATACGTCAGATTAAGACTAAGACCACAGAGGCTCTTTCTATTCTGAAACACTTCAAAACCGAGGTTAATGAATTGGAAAAAGCGGTTCAGCGCTGCGAACCAGGCAAGGGACAGACGGGGGAGCGTATTCCGAATAAACTAGAGGGATTGTTTCTCATGGAAGCTGACTTCGGATCAATTGCAGAAAATGCGGACAAAATGGAGGACGCCCTGCGTGAAAATTTAGGGCTGCTGACCGGTATGGAGCAGCTTGCAGCCGGGGCAGCCGAAGATAAAACGGGACCAATCCGGGAACTTTTTTATCACTATCACATTGCAGATATGAGATTTGACTATTCCAGTCTGAAGACTGAAGCAAAGACAGTACGACAATGGAATAAATTAGCCTCGACCCTGGGTAAAGGTATATTAAGCCTTATGGTTGAAGACCGGCAGACGCTTTCTGATAAGTCAATCTCCAAAAATAAAAGTAGTTCAGCCTTACCTTTTTTATCAGCAGAAAATATCCGGGATGGAATCCGGGATGAAAACAGCCGACTGGAAGAACTTACCGGTACAATGGAGGATAAGATCCTGCTGGGAGAATACATCAATGAACATTTTACTAATTATCTTGATTCAGATGATGACAATCACAGACTGGACTATGAGCAGGAGTACCTGATAGGAGGCAGAAGTACGGATCAGGAGAACCTGGCTGCAGTACTGGAACGGATTCTGATTTTCCGCACGGTACAAAACTATATCAGCCTGCTGAAAGATGCGGGCAGCAGAGATAAAGCGGAGGCTATGGCGGCTGCAATTGTGGGATTTACCTGTATGAAACCGCTTGTACTTACAGTTAAACATACAATTCTTCTGGTCTGGGCACTAGAAGAGTCAATGGTAGAGACCTCTTCGCTGCTGAGTCAAAAGCGTATTCCCGCGGTGAAAAAGGCGGATCAGTTTTCTGTTTCCTTTTCCGATATCCTGCTCTTTAATAAGACAATGCTAAAAGAAAAAGCTGCCCGTCTGCCGGACAGTGTGCAAAGAGGGAGTATGTGCTATTGGGATTATATCAGCCTGTTCCTGTTTGCTATGAAAACGGAACTTATCACCTCAAGATGTATGAATCTGATTCAGGTAAATATACAACTTCAGGAGTTTGAAGGATTCACATGGAATCACTGCTATTACGGTATCCATGCACAGGCTGTATTCTGCCTGGAGAATAACCTGCCGGGAATTGCAGTTATTTTTCCGGCAGCAGATACCGTTCATGTTGAATTAAGCGGCACCTATCATTAAGGAGGGGCCGGGATGTTCTTTCTTTTAAAATAAATAAAGTGTTTTCCCACAATAAAATAATACCCCCCAAAATGTATGTAATTAAAAGAAAGAACGTCCCCGCCCTTCTTTAAGGGAGGGAATATTAATATGAAAGAGAAGAAGATTCGGGGCGCGGTTACGGTGGAAACGGCAATAGCACTGCCTTTGTTCTTATTTGCCGTGCTGGCCCTGGCCTATTTAATTCAAATACTTAAAATTCAGGAACAAGTCGGACAGACCTTGTATCAGACAACAAATTGGGCGGCTGCACAGTGTTGTTTGAGAGACGAGGATGAAAAAGAAGTTTCCTATATCAGCCTGGCTGTTCTGTACCAGGCGTTTCAATCATATCTGCCTGAGGGTGATACCGGCTATCAATGCATTCCAAATGGAAGTCAAAGTATTGCTCTCAGGAAATCTTATGATAAGACCACAGAGGAGGTATTCACAGTAAGAGCGGACTATCGGGTCCGTCCTCCCGTACCCTTTTTGCCTTTTGTTTCCTATCCTGTTAGCCAGCAGTTTTGCTCCAGGGAATTCATAGGGGATGATCAGGTTTACGATGAAGGAGAGGCTGGTGTACCGGAGACGGCGCCCGGGGATGACCAAATTGTATATATGACAGAGAGTGGGACGGTTTATCATATTCGAAAGGACTGTTCCCATCTTACCCTTACGATATATGCTACGGCCAAAGACGAAGTGGACCATATCAGAAATGAGTATGGGGCGAAATACTATCCCTGTGAAAAATGCATAAAAAAGAATACTCCTGCCCGGCTCCTGGTAGCCGCGGATGGAAACCGATATCACAGCAGTGAAAACTGCAGCGGACTAAAAAGAACCATAAAAGAGGTTTACCTTCGGGATATCCCGGGGATAAGATCCTGCAGCCGATGCGGAGGGGGTTAAAAACAGTGGAGATAAGTACATATGAATACCGCGATTAAGCTTTTGACATTTGCAGGGCTTACGATCTGCATGATAACAGATATGAAGGACAAAACAATCAGAACCGTTATTCCGGTGGTTTTAATTGTGATAACCGGCCTGTATGGGGTTTTCTTTCAGAGAAGTTTTCTGCCGGACGCAGCAGGAGGATTCTTAATCGGAATGGCTATTTTGGCAGCAGCCTGGCTGACCCGTGAAAAGATTGGTATCGGAGATGGCCTGATATTTTGTACTACCGGTCTGCTGCTTGGCTTCTGGAAGAACTTAAACCTGATCTTTTTCACCTTCCTGCTGGCTTCTATTACAGGCTGCATTTTATTGGCGCTGAAAAAGATAGACAGACAAAGCAGAATTCCCCTGGTTCCCTATATATGGATCTGCTTTATAGGAGTGCTATGGATTTAAGGAAAAGGGTTATGGGCAGCTATACGGTTGAGGCGGCGCTGATAATGCCCATTGTAATCGTCATTATTACCGCTCTGATGATGCTGTGCATGTATCTGCATGACAAAGTGGTTTTGGAAAGTACGGCGGATGCGGTTCTTGACCGCGGCGGCAGACTGATACGAGATGCCGCAGACGTGGAAACAGGGAGATCCGATTACCGGTCCTTGTCCGGCCGAAGCGTTTATTATCCCTTTCAGGATAAAGAAAAGGAAGAGACAGATATAAGCTATCGTGTAATAAATGGTCTGAAAGGAAAAGGAATGCTATTATACGGATCGGGCATGATTATGACAGCGGTTTCGCCGGCGGAAATCACCATAACAGTTACCTATTCAAAAAAGGGAGCCTCTTTTCTTATGCCTGATACAATCAGTCTGACGCGCAGGCTTGCCATGACTGATCCGGAGGAACTTCGCCGGGGGCTTGCCGATATAGATGGCTTAACGGAAAAATCGTATTGGATGCTGCATGAACATCTGGACTATATCGGGGATCTTTTTCGCTGAGGGGAGAGAAGTACAGTGTCTGAATTAATTACAGAACGTAAAAAGGATATACACAAAGAATACCTGATCATCAAAGGTACGGAGGAAACATATCGGAGCAAAATGCTGTGCTATAACGAGATATCAGGGGTTGTGGCACTAGAAATACACCGGATCGACAACAATCTGGAATATCACTATGATATTACCGGTTATACCGATTTAAAACAGTTTCTGAAACAGGGAAATATAGATGCGGATCATATAAAGGACTGGCTGAGAGGTATCTTGCAGACGATAGACAGAGGGGAAAACTTTCTTCTGGCGGAACAGGATTTTATTTTGGACCCGGAATATGTGTTTATCAACAAGAAGAATAAGATTGAGCTTTGTTACCTGGATGGTTATTGCAGGCCGGTTCAGGAACAGCTTACCGCATTATTTGAAGAGCTTATTAATTGTGTGGACTATAAAGATGAGGCTGCCGTTACGCTTGCTTATGAACTATATGACGCATGCCGGAAAAACTGCAGTTATGATGGGCTTATGGATATCTTAAGAAGGAGCGGGACTCCTCTCCTGCTTCCGGAACCCGAGGAATACCAGGAGTCTGAGATGGAGGAATTATCTTCGGATAAGGTTCAGTCCCTGACCAGAAAGGAATTGAATGGACAAGCTAGAATCCGCATAGCGATTTTACTGTTGTGTATGGCGGCAGCCGGGGGAGGTCTGTGGTTTGGCGGTGTTTTTCAGGGGGCGGACGGTTCCGTTGACTGGATAAAGACAGTTGTGTTTCTGGCGGTTTGTATTGTGACTGCGGCCGTAATGTTTTGGCCGTATTTGAAAAGTGAACCGGAAATGGATGAGGCGGATAAGCCAATCTTTTCGGAAATTTCTGCCTTGGGGTATTCTGCTTTGGAAACAGAGAGGACAGAAGAAGACACTGACAAAACGATTATTTTAAGAGAATTCTCCAAACCGACAGGGTACTGTCTGCAATCCGTGGATACGGAGAGAAAGATTATGCTTGAAAGTCCTTGCACGATTATAGGAAAAAAGAAAATGACGGGACAAGGATACCTTGACGACTGTACAATAAGCAGACAGCATGCAAAGTTAGAAGAAGAGGGAGGTAAACTATATATTACAGATCTGAACTCGACCAATGGAACTTATGTAAATGGCATACGGCTGACACAACAGGAGAAACAACTTCTGCAGCCGGGAGATCAGGTATTATTTGCCAGGCTGGAATTCCGGCTGGTACGTGAGGAATAGAAACACTCTTATTTTGTTTATATTGCTTCCAGGCTTAAAAAATAGTAAAATGAGAACCAGAACAAGAAAGGAGTCTGATATGATAGATCAGATAAAAAATGTTCTGGACTCATTGGGGTATCGTGCAGTTTCGCTGAATGTGGCAGGCTGCGCTATGTATTTTACGGAAGAAAACGCAGAAATGTATATTGTTGCTCTGTTTCACTGTCCCCGTGGGGATGAGTTTACGCAGGCCCAATATGAGCACATACTATATCAGATTAAATATGGATTTTTGCCGGAGCGGGGAAAGAACCGTCATATTCTGGGAATTATCTGTACGAATGTACCAGATGAAGGAAGAAAGATATATTCTGAACAGTACGGCGGCTGGATCGTGGATGAATATAATAAGCGGCTGCTGGTTTATGATATGCCGGCCAACTTTTTTTATCCGGTACGCGCCTCTATCGAAAGGCTGCTGGCACCGTTTTCTGCCGCACAGGGGAGCAACCCGTACCAAAGTACCCGGAGTTCCGTTAACCAGGCCCGGCCGGATAAGAGGAAGAACCGTTTTTTTTCTCCCTGTAATACAGTTATTATAGCGGTTAATATAATTGTATACCTTGTAGTTTCTCTGGGCGGCTCCGTCTATGATTCCGAATATATGCTCTCAAAGGGAGCTATGTACTGGCCTTATGTAATAGGAGGGAAAGAATACTACAGGTTATTTACTTATATGTTTCTTCACTTTGGACTTAGTCATTTGTTTAATAATATGCTGGTTCTCTGGTTTATCGGTGATAATCTGGAGAGAGCGGTAGGAAAAGTGAAATATCTGATTATATACTTCGGGACCGGAGTGCTGGCAGGAGCAGCGTCCATGATTTGGAATATGAGCAGGAGCCAGCCGGTTGTATCCGTAGGAGCTTCGGGGGCTATTTTTGGAGTGGTTGGAGCTCTGCTCTATGTGGTAACCGTGAATCGGGGCAGATTGGAAGACCTGAGTACCGGACGCCTGATGCTGTTTGTCCTGCTCAGTGTCTACAGCGGGATAGTCAGCCAGGGCGTTGATAATATGGCGCACATCGGCGGCTTTATTTCAGGTCTGGTTCTTGCGCTGATTCTTTATCACAAAAAGGAACGCAGGAATAATGGTTCAGTATGGTGACAATTTCTGATATGTCGGAGCGAAGCTGAACCCAGTAGGGCAATAATTTCAGGTTTGGATCTTTGGCCTCCAGCAGCTGTACCGTACTGCTTACTGCTGCAATCGGATTGCGCAGGTCATGAAGCGCCTGTTCGAGGAGGCCGGAGGAATCGTCATGGTCGGAAGATAGAATGGACGTTTGAGTGACCGGACGATCGTTCATAAGTGTAGAAGGCTGATCTTTAAGCAAACTTAGCACCTCCGTTCAGGTAAATTCTGGAATTATAATGATATCAGGTATTCTGGCAAACAGCAATAAAAATGTTGTTACAATTTTAGACAGTTTGTGTCTATTTAAAGGAGGATTTCAGTAATGAAAGAGGATAATTGTATTTTTTGTAAAATTGCGGCTGGAGAAATACCGTCCATGACGATTTATGAGGATGAGAACTTTCGGGTAATCTTCGATATTGCGCCTGCTTCCAGGGGCCATGCGATTATACTGCCGAAAAATCATGCGGCAAATATCTATGAACTTTCCGAAGAAGACTGCTCCAAAGTTTTTGTGGTTGCCGCAAAGGTTGCCAGGGCAATGAAAAAGGTTCTGAATTGCGACGGCATGAATGTGCTGCAGAATAACGGAGAGATTGCCGGTCAGACCGTATTCCACTTTCACGTGCACCTGATTCCCAGATATAAGGATGATACAGTAACGATTACCTGGAAGCAGGGCGAAGCTGATATGGAAGAACTGGAACAGATAGCAGATAAAATAAAAGAAGAACTGTAAATATATGTGGCAGTTTTGCCTAAGACAGCAAAACAGGCCGCAGATGCGGCCTGTTTGTTCTTGCATAGGAAAGTTCTCCAAACTTTCCTATGCAAGAAAATAACCATCCTATGCGCACTCGCGTAAAAGGAGATAGTCAGCGAAGCTGACTACGCTCGGCGCGCAAAGCGTGCAAACCCCTCAAAGATTGAGGAGTCAGGGGAGCTGAGGTGGGCTGCCCGCTTTGTTCATTACAATTTTTCGGCTTTTTTCGATTCTGGTGTACGAACATTCTGATTGATTAAGCCAACGATTTTTTCTATAGCATTGCTCTGACCGCTCAGTTCCATAGCCTGAATATAAGAATTCAGGTTTGAGTAGACGGTCGTCACCGCTTCCATAAGAGTTTCATTAGACATCTTTTCTTCTTCGAGCACATAGCTGAATCCCTGACGTTCAAAGGATCTGGCATTTAATATCTGATCTCCTCTGCTGGCAGCAGCCGGAAGCGGGATCAGGATATTTGGTTTGCGCAGCGCCAATAGTTCACATATTGCATTTGCGCCGGCCCGGGATATTACAATGTCAGAGGCTGCAAACAGATCAGCCAGTTCTTTCTTAATGTATTCAAATTGTACATAGCCGGGAGTTCCTTCCAGGACAGGGTCCAGTTTATCTTTGCCGCACAGATGAATGACCTGAAAATCCCTCAGAAGTTCCGGAAGAACCTTGCGGACCGCATCGTTGACAGACGCAGCGCCCAAACTGCCGCCGATCACCATTAATACCGGCTTGGAGGAAGTGAAATGACAGTAATCCAAACCTGATATTTTATTGCCGGCATAGAGCTCTTTCCGGATCGGAGATCCGGTTAACACGGCCTTATCTCCGGGCAGATTATTCAGTGTCTCCGGAAAATTGGCGCAGATTTTTGTGGCCCAGGGAATACACAGACGATTCGCCAGGCCGGGTGTCATATCCGATTCATGAATGATAGCAGGGATTTTTCTACGTTTTGCAGCCAGTACGACTGGAACCGCCACAAACCCGCCCTTGGAAAATACAATATCGGGTCTCAGCTTTTTTAACAGTGTGTTCGCCTGGGAACAGCCCTTTAATACCTTGAAGGGATCAGAAAAATTCTTCGGGTCAAAGTAACGGCGCAGTTTGCCGGAAGATATACCATAATATGGAATACCAAGATCTTCAATCAGTTTCTTTTCGATCCCGTCATAAGAACCGATGTAATGTACATCATAACCTTCTTCTTTTAATTTAGGCAGCAACGCAATATTGGGAGTTACGTGACCCGCTGTGCCGCCTCCGGTTAATACAATTCGTTTCATATCCGTACTTCCTTTATTTTATACTAAAACTTGTGCAGAGACCGGCGTTTAGCCCTTTACATACTCTTTTAGTGCGCGGGCCAGCTGGTCCGGACAGGATGTAGACTTGTATCCGCATTTGATTCCTTCCAGACGCGTGATGGCTTCGTGAACTTCCATACCCTCAACCAATCGGGCAATACCTGTAGTATTCCCCGCGCAGCCGCCATCAAAACGGACCGATGCAAGCCTGCCGTCTTCCACCTCAAAATGAATGGCTCTGGAGCAGACTCCTGATGTCTTGTATGTCATTTGATCATACCCTTTCCGTTAACTTTATCCTTTATTCTATACTATGACCTTTTTTTTTGCAAACCCTATTCTTTTCTGCTAATATATTATTAAATTTCAATTCGGAGGAAGAAAAAGGTTGAAGGTAATCTTTCAACCATACGTATTGGGCCTATTCCCGTTTTGGGAGGGACTCAAAACGGGAAAGGCATGGGTATAAAAATGAAAAAGATAGGCATTATCGGAGCCATGGAAGAAGAAGTTGAACAGTTGATTGCAGAGATGAACGACAAGCAGCTGGTACGGAAGGCTTCTATGAATTTTTATACAGGGAAGCTCTGCGGATGTGATGCTGTTGTAGTCCGGTGCGGAATCGGGAAGGTAAACGCGGCACTGTGCGTTCAGATTCTGGCAGATATCTTTGAGGCAGACTGTGTGATCAATACGGGAATTGCCGGCGGTCTCGATGCCCGGATCAAAATTGGAGATGTGGTTGTCTCTACAGAGGCCCTGGAGCATGATATGGACGCAGGGGGATTCGGTTATGAGGCAGGAGTGATACCACAGATGGATGTCTCCGTCTTCCAGGCAGATGAGCCATTGCGCGATCTGGCAGTCCGGGTATGCAGGGAGGTAAATCCGGATATTCAAGTACTGCCCGGCCGGATTCTCACCGGGGACCAGTTCGTCTGCAGCAGAGAGAAAAAGGAGTGGCTGACAAAGACTTTTCACGGAGCCTGTGTGGAGATGGAAGGCGCGGCAATTGCCCATGCAGCCTATCTGAATCAGATCCCGTTTGTCATCCTGAGAGGTATCTCCGATCAGGCGGATGATGGTGCGGAGATGGACTACGATACGTTCGAAAAGCTGGCGATCTTGCACAGTGTCAGACTGGTGAAGGGAATGCTGGAACAGTTGATGTGATAAAGTTCTGCATGGTTCCCCTTTTTTCCTTAAAATACAGTAAAAAACGGCCGGGACAGGGCTGGTTTTTGTCGAGATTTTACGACGAAATCATGGCCTGGAAGTCTTGTTTGCAGAGGGCTTGTCCGCTATACTTGTTGTGATAACTTTAGAAGGCAGTCCGAAAAACAGTGTGATCCACAGCCGGTTTTTCAGATCTGGCTGCCCGGAGTACAACCAGATAACTGTGTGCGGGACAACAAAGCCAGGTACCTTTGCTGTTCGATTTTCTGGGTTTGGTGATAATAGCGGTATAGACGCAAATCACTGGAAACGGTATTCTGCAAGGAAGGAAAGGAAGGGGCTTACATGGTAAAATTTTTAGAAAATCATTGGATTATCTATGGAATGCTTGGAATCTGCGGACTGGAGATATTACTGCGCCTGATTTTGAGCGGCATGTACACCAGACTGATAAGGACATCCAATAAAATTGGGAGTACAAAGAACAAGCTGATGAAACGGTTTTATGAAGCCGGACAAAAGGCGCTTAAGGGCGAAATACATATACAAAATGTGGATATATATGTGGATAAGTGCCTGTTTAACCACAAATGCGGTGGATTTCGTCTTTCTACCTGGGAAAGATTATGCAGAAAATTGACGGCATTGTGCTTTCTGACCGGCTCAGCCGGGGTTGTTTTGGGACTTTATTATGAGGTGGGACCGAACTATATGTTATCCACACTGGTCACCTTATTTGTGTCTGGGGAATTGTTGATAATTATGGAGATACTGTCTAAATTACCCCTTCAGAAAGAAATGCTGTATGTGAATATGAGAGACTATATGGAGAATGCCCTGGGTGTGACCAGGATACAGGAACCGGAACCCGTGAAGGAACCGGTGCTGTCTCTGAAGGAGAGAGCGAAGCGCAGAGAGTCCGATCTCGAAGCGGGACAGGCTTTGGCAGAGCGCACGGCAATGAATCCCAGGGAGCAGCAGGTGGTAAAAGAAGTACTGCAGGAATTCATGACAGAGGCCACCTAAATAAGTCAGAAAATTGTTGTTTTTACTTGCTTATTTTGATACAATAATAGATGAAAAATTCTTTTTTCAAAATGGTTTCGACAGCCTTCGGGCGGGAGATTTTGGAAAGAGAGGGCCGGATTATTTAGAGGGATTTATCAGATATCCGGGCCGGGATGATAGGTATCACTATCATCAAAATTATTGGAAAGGAGCTGCAGTTAAAATGGGAAAACAAGTGACGTTTGACTATTCTCCTGCTAAAGTTTTTATCTCAGATGAAGAAATAAAAATGATGAAGCGTATTACGGACTGTGCCAAGGACGAGCTTCTCGGAAGGCAGGGAGCAGGAAATGATTATCTTGGATGGATTGACCTGCCGGTAGATTACGACAAGGAGGAATTCTCCAGAATTAAAAAGGCGGCGGATAAGATCCGCAGTGATTCAGAAGTGCTGGTTGTAATCGGAATCGGAGGTTCCTATCTGGGAGCCCGTGCTGCAATTGATTTCCTGGGGCATAATTTTGCAAATAGTGTTTCCAGAGAGATCAGAAAATCTCCGGAGATCTACTTTGTTGGAAACAATCTCAGCAGTACATATATGACACACTTACTTGACGTAATCGGCGACAGGGATTTTTCTATCAATGTAATCAGCAAGTCTGGGACAACGACAGAACCCGCTGTTGCTTTCAGAATCTTTAAAAAGAAACTGGAAGAGAAGTATGGAGATAAGGCAGCAGAACGAATCTATGCGACAACTGATAAGGAGAGAGGCGCGCTGAAGAACCTTTCGACGGAAAAGGGCTATGAAACTTTTGTAGTGCCGGATGATGTGGGCGGCCGTTATTCTGTATTGACCGCGGTCGGACTTTTGCCGATTGCAGTCAGCGGTGCTGATATTGATCAGCTGATGGAGGGTGCTGCGTCCATGCGCAAGATTTGCCTGGACAGTGATTATGATAGCTGTGACGCCGCCAAATATGCGGCGATCCGTCATATCCTTCACAGAAAGGGTAAAAAGATTGAGGTTCTGGCTAACTATGAGCCATCCTTCCACTATACAGGCGAGTGGTGGAAGCAGCTCTTTGGCGAGAGCGAAGGAAAAGACCGTAAGGGCATTTTCCCGGCAGCTGTGGATCTGACAACAGATCTGCACTCTATGGGCCAGTTTATCCAGGACGGGGAGAGAATTCTGTTCGAGACTGTGGTGGAGATCGAGGAATCAAAATGTGAGCTTAAAATTGAGGAAGAACCGGTTGATCTGGACGGTCTGAATTATCTGGCCGGCAAGACCGTGGACTTTGTCAATAAGAACGCCATGAGAGGTACTGTTTTATCTCACACAGACGGTGATGTGCCGAACACTTATGTGAGGGTGCCGGAACAGAATGAATATTATCTGGGACAGTTGTTCTATTTCTTTGAATTTGCCTGCGGCATCAGCGGTTATATTATGGGAATTAACCCCTTTAACCAGGAAGGCGTGGAAGGCTATAAGAATAATATGTTTGCCCTTTTGGGGAAACCCGGATATGAAGAAAAGAGAGAAGCTTTATTAAAGCGTCTGTAAAAGATAGTTATAACGATAAAAGGGGCTGTCGCTTTAACGATTGAAAAATCGTGAGCGGCAGCCCCTTTTTTAGGATCAGGAAAGAATATTATTTCGCCAGATAATGCTGGTATGCTTTTCGATAGGCTTTGATATCCGACCCGCCGCACATATCCAGCAGGCTGTTAACAATTTCGCCGATAATCCGGCTTCGGGAGACCATTTCGCTCTCATCCGGAAGCAGAGAAGTGATCAGACTCTGCTGGGATTTTGGAAATAATTCCGGCGCAGCCGAAATATAGATGCCGATGCCTACAATGATGGAATCCACCATCTGATTTTCCAGGGTAAGAAGGGTTTCTGTCAGTACACCGCATATTTTTTTGTCTCCAATATAGACATTGTCAATGTCCCGCACAGACAGGGGAGCGCTGGTGAGCCGCTCCAGGGCGTGACAGATAGAGACGGCAACGGCAGGCGGAAACTGGCGTGTTTCTTCCAGGCTCTGATTGACCCGGAGAAGCAGGCTCATATAGATACCGGTATCGGCCGGCGAGAAAAAGACCGAGCCGCCCCGTCCTCTGCCGCAAGTCTGGTGATTTGCCACGATCAGTGTTCCATGGCCGGTGGCTTCCAGGTTCTTTCTGCGGGCCTCCAGATTGGTGGAATCAATTGATTTATGGGTATAAATAGGAATATTTTTATACTCTTTTTTCAAAAATGGCAGGATGCTCTCGGGAGACAGAATATCGGAACGATCCAGAAGACGGTACCCTCTTCTAGTGGCCGCTTCGATGGGATAGCCCTCTTCCTTCAGAGCCCGGATAGCCTTCCAGACCGCTGCCCGTGTCACCTTCAGGTGATCGGCCAGCTCCTGCCCGGAGATATCGGTCTCCCGGTTTTCCTCCAATATACGAAGGATATAATGTTTCAGTGCCATAGGCTGCCTCTTTTCTCAGGAAACGAAAGGATCATCTTCCTCAATGACCATGATCTCAAAGGCATCGAAAGGAATTGATTCAATAAAATTGTCCTGTGTAAACCGGGTCCTGTCATGACGCTGAAATTCCGCTATATTTTTATCCAGCCAGATAGGTTTCGGCAGATCAAATTCATAACAAAGGCTGTCAATGGCAGAGAAAACCTTTCGGGTCCGGTTGATCTTAGGGCTGTCATCGCAGACGACATAATCTTTCATTAAACGTGTATCTTTCCAGATTTTTCCCCACAGACGAAACATGCTGTTTACCTACTTTCTGATTAAACTCGGCGTAATTTTAGAGTTCCGGTGTATGATGTATTTAGTATATCCGGTTTGTGTTTTGAAGTAAAGGTTGAAAAAATTGCATTTCACAGGTAACTCCCTGGAGGCAATGCTGTCGTGCAACTTGTCCTTGACCGGCAGGCACCGGCCTTGTACACTTAAATAAGAAAACTTCTGGACACAAAAGGGTTTTGAGTGTTCAATGATTCGGCATGGAGGAATGATATGGAAGGCGGAGCAAGAAGGGAAACGATTATCCATATCCTGGAGCAGGAAAGACAGCCTATTTCAGGAGCAGAACTGGCCAGGCGCCTGGGTGTAAGCCGCCAGGTGATCGTACAGGATATTGCACTGCTGCGTGCGATTGATAAAAATATATTATCTACAACCAGGGGCTATTTATACTTCAGCCCTCACCGGGAGAAGGTGAACCGGTGTTTTCCGGTAAGGCATACCACGGAGGAAATTGAGGATGAACTCTGTACCATCGTGGACCTGGGAGGCAAGGTGCTGGATGTAATTGTCAGCCATGAGATCTACGGGCAGATCGCGGCTGATCTGGTCATAGCCAACAGGCAGGATGTATATGACTTTGTAAATAAGGTAAAGTTAAAGAAAACAGTCCCCCTGAAAGAATTAACGGAGGGTATCCACTACCATACGGTGGAGGCGGACAGCGAGGAAACGCTGGATCGGATTCAGGAGGCTCTCCAGGGAAAAAATTACTTGCTTAATCAGTAGACATATGCTAAACTATGGCCGACATAGCTGACAAGACAGCTGTAAATACATAGTGAAAGCGAAGACGGGGGATTGATGATATGAAACGGTTACTGAATCGTATTTTTATTGATGGTCTGAGCGGAATGGCGCTCGGACTATTTGCAACACTTATTGTTGGAACGATTATCCAGCAGGTTGGGCTGCTGATCGGCGGCAATATCGGAAATTATATGTTTACGGCGGGCAAGGTGGCCGGTGCGCTTACAGGCGCGGGGATCGGCTGCGGCGTGGCATATAAATTCAAAGAAAGCCCGCTGGTAGTGCTGTCCGCTGCTACAACCGGTATGGTAGGCGCTTTTGCAAGCAAACTAATCGCTGGGACCGTGCTGGTGGACGGCGCTATAACCCTGGCTGGCCCGGGAGAGCCTCTGGGCGCTTTTGTAGCGGCTTATGTAGGAATTGAAGTTGGACATCTTATCTCAGGGAAGACGAAGATTGATATTGTGCTTACACCCATTGTTTCTATCCTTTCCGGCTGTGCCGTAGGACTCCTGGTGGGCCCCCCGATTTCTTCTTTTATGCTGAAACTGGGTGAGTTGATTAACTGGGGAACGGAGCAGCAGCCTTTCCTGATGGGAATTGTGGTATCGGTTCTGATGGGTATGATTCTGACCCTGCCGATCAGCTCCGCGGCACTTGGCGTTATTCTGAACCTGTCCGGTCTGGCCGCGGGTGCGGCGACGGTGGGCTGCTGTGCCAATATGATTGGCTTTGCGGTGGCAAGCTACAGAGAAAATAAAATGGGCGGATTTCTGGCACAGGGTCTGGGAACCAGCATGCTGCAGGTTTCGAATATCGTGAAAAAGCCGATTATCTGGCTGCCGGCGATTATATCAAGCGCTATTTTGGGACCGGTGTCCACCCTGCTGTTTGGAATGACAAATAATGCAACTGGTTCCGGGATGGGAACTGCAGGCCTGGTGGGTCAGATCATGACGTATCAGACAATGGTCGGCGACGGCGTAAGCGCCACGGTTGTGCTGATCAAAATTTTTATTCTGCACTTTATTCTGCCGGGTATGCTGGCGTTTGGCATTTCGGAGTTTATGCGCAGGAAAGGCTGGATTAAGTCCGGGGATATGAAGCTGGACGTATAATATACAGGCAAATGGCCGGGGCGCTATTGCCGATCAGGTTACGAATGGTTATGGGATGGGAGAGTTATGAGGAATCAGAGATCCAGAAAAATTGTTTTTATTGGGATGTTCGCCGGGCTGATGGCTGTATTTTCCCAGATCTCTTTTCCGGTTCCCTTTTCCACGGTCCCTTTTTCTCTTGGTGTTTTTGGAGCATTTTTAAGCGGGGTGATGCTTTCGCCATCGTCCGCCGTTCAGGCGCAGGCAGTTTATCTTCTGTTGGGCGCGGTGGGGCTGCCGGTATTTTCTCAGTTTACCGGAGGGCTTTCTATCCTGGCGGGACCAACCGGAGGCTTTCTGGCGGGATATGTGCTGCTGGCCTTTTTCAGCAGCTTTGTGTCCCGGAGGATGAAAAAATATCAGATTATCGGAGAATTTGCCGGAATGCTCTTAGGCCTGGCACTGTGCTACATCTGCGGCATGCTGTGGTTTTCCAAAATTATGAATGTGCCGGTGATGTCGGCCTTCGTCCTGTCTGTGATGCCCTTTATTCCCTTTGATCTGGTTAAACTTGTACTGGCGTGGTATGTGGGAAAAATATTAAAGACAGCCTTTGAAAAGTCAGGGCTGCGGATGCCATAAATGAAATAGTACTTTAACAAGATGGACCCCTGGTAAGACTGTGGATGAGAAACAGGTCTTTTCCAGGGGTTTGCTGTATTAAGACATTAGTATAAGGCAATATACCGATTGCTGGCAAGGCGGCAGATTTTTGACAAACCTGGGGATATATAGTAAAATATTTTACATAATTAACGGCAAAATAAGGAATTTTAAGAAAGCCTGAGAATGCACATCTTCCAGGGTTGGCGGCTAGCAGGCCGCAGGAAAGAATGGAAACGGAAAGGAATGGTGAATACATGAAACGAGTTGGCTTTATTACGAGCGGCGGCGACTGCCAGAGTCTCAACGCAACCATGCGAGGCGTTGCGAAAGCATTATATGAGGATTTTCCGGATATTGAAATTTTTGGAATCCTGGAAGGCTATAAGGGCTTGATATATGGAAATTATAAGAAAATGCAGCCTCAGGACTTCTCTGGTATTCTGACCCGGGGCGGAACGATTATCGGTACTTCCAGACAGCCGTTTAAGCTGATGCGGGTGCCGGACGCGAACGGTCTGGATAAAGTAGAGGCAATGAAGGAAAACTATAAAAAATGGAAACTGGACTGTCTGGTTATTCTGGGCGGCAACGGTACACAGAAAACCTCCAACCTGCTCAGGCAGGAGGGGCTGAATGTAGTTGGTCTTCCAAAGACAATCGACAATGATATCTTTGGAACAGATATGACGTTTGGGTTCCAGAGTGCTGTTGATATCGCCACCAGCGCTATCGACTGTATCCATACCACGGCGGCCTCCCACGGCAGAGTATTTATTGTAGAAGTTATGGGGCACAAGGTTGGATGGCTTACTCTGCATGCAGGTATTGCAGGCGGAGCGGACGTGATCCTGCTCCCTGAGATTCCATATGATATTAATAAAGTGGCTGATACGATTCAGAAGAGAAATAAAGCGGGCAAGAGATTTTCCATTATCGCCGCGGCGGAAGGTGCTATCTCCAAAGAAGATGCGGCCCTGCCCAAGAAAGAATTGAAAAAGAAGCTGGAGAATAATCCGTATCCGTCCGTAGCCTATAAGATTGCGGCGGATCTGGAGAAGATTACCGGGCAGGAGATGAGAATTACGATTCCCGGACACACCCAGAGAGGCGGCAGCCCCTGCGCTTACGACAGGGTAATTTCTTCTCGTCTGGGAGCGGCGGCGGCTGAGCTGATCCGACAGGGAAAATTCGGATACATGGTTGGGTTTAAGGGAAATGAGATCATCCCGGTTCCGCTGGAGGATGTGGCGGGTAAACTGAAGATGGTTGATCCGGATGCTTCTATTATCAAGGAAGCAAGACACATAGGAATTAGTTTCGGAGACTAAGGGATATACGGGAATGTCTGCAGGCAGGGACTCTGTTTACCGACATTCCCGCTCCATGTCTCCCTGTCTTTAAGAGGCTGCAGTTTCCGGAAATGGACGGCGGCCGGTGCAAAGGAGTAAAATACATGTCTTATACGGCCCTGTACAGAAAGTTCCGGCCCAAACGTTTTGAGGACGTAAAAGGGCAGGAGCACATAGTCACAACATTGAAAAATCAGATCGCGGGAGAGCGGATCGGTCATGCCTATCTGTTCTGCGGCACCCGGGGAACCGGAAAGACGACGATAGCCAAGATATTTGCCCGGGCGGTGAATTGCGAACATCCTGTAGACGGAAGCCCCTGCGGGGAATGTGAAACCTGCCGGAATATATTGAATCAGACTTCCATGAATGTAATCGAGATTGATGCCGCATCCAACAATGGTGTGGATAATATCCGGGAAATCATCGACGAGGTGCAGTATTCCCCTACGGAGGGGAAATATAAGGTTTATATTATCGACGAGGTACACATGCTGTCCACCGGGGCGTTTAACGCCCTTCTGAAAACGTTGGAGGAACCGCCCTCCTATGTTATTTTTATCTTGGCGACCACAGAGGTTCATAAGATACCGATTACGATTCTCTCCCGGTGCCAGAGATATGACTTTAAGCGGATTACTATTGACACGATTGCGGAGCACCTGAAGGAGCTGCTTGAGAAAGAGCAGGTGGAGGCCGAAGAAAAGGCGGTCCGCTATATTGCCAAGATGGCGGACGGCTCCATGCGTGATGCTCTGAGCCTGCTGGACCAGTGCATTGCTTTTTATTTCGGGAAGCCGCTTACCTATGACAATGTTCTGTCCATGCTGGGTACGGTGGACAGTGAAACATTTGGAAAGATCCTGCTGGAGATCCTTCAGGAAAATGTGGTGGGTGCCATTGAATTGCTGGAGGATATGATCATCCGGGGCATTGAGCTGGACCGGTTTGTCCAGGATTTCACCTGGTTTCTCCGCAATATTCTGCTGCTTCAGGCTTCTGATCAGGCGGCTGATATGGTGGATGTGCCCAGTGATCAGATCAGCTTTTTAAAACAATTGGGAGAAAGAATTGACAGCGACCAGCTGATGCGGTATATTCGGGTATTATCCGAGGCTTCCGGCAGCCTCCGTTACGCGTCTCAGAAGAGGGTGCTGGTGGAGATGACTTTGATCAAGCTGTGCAGGCCTCAGATGGAAAGCAATTACGACAGCCTGCTGGATCGTGTGCGGCAGCTGGAAGAGCAGATTGAGAGGGGTGTCCCGGCCGCGGCTCCGGGACCGGCCGCATCTGTGTCTGCTGCGCGCCAGGATAAGAAAGCGGAGGCCCCGAAACCGGTCCTGCCCGCGGCGCTGTCCGATGAGCTTAAGGCGGTTGCGGCTAACTGGCAGGGAATTGTTGCCAGAGCGGGAGGGGTACTGGGAAATACCTTGACGGCGGCAGTCCCCAGCGTGGGAGAGAATAATACACTGATGCTGGTATTTTCCGATGGATTCGATTACGAATTTGTCAGCAAGGAGCAGCATATAAGAGACATAGAGCAGTTGATTGCGGACGCCATCCAAAAAACGGTGGTTGTTCAGACGAAGCTTCTGGAAAACAGGGAGGATTCCCGCAGCGCAGTGGATATAACAAAACTTGTGAAAAATGTACCGATTGAATTTGAAGATTAAGGAGGATATGAGCGATGGCAAGACGTGGAGGATTCCCGGGAGGCGGTATTCCCGGTAACATGAATAATTTAATGAAACAGGCACAGAAGATGCAGCGCCAGATGGAAGAGAAGGCGAAGGAGCTGGAGGAGAAGGAATGGGAAGCAACTGCCGGAGGCGGTGCGGTAACCGTTAAGGTCTCCGGAAAAAAAGAAGTCCTCTCTGTAAAATTATCAGAAGAGGTTGTAGACCCGGATGATATTGAGATGCTGGAGGATCTGATTGTAGCAGCGACGAATGAGGCGCTCAGGAAGATGGAAGAAGAGTCTTCGGCGGTGATGAATTCCATGACAGGCAGCCTGGGAGGAGGATTCCCATTCTGATATGGATTATTACAGCAATCAAATCGGTAAACTGATCGAATGCCTGGGCAGGCTTCCGGGTATCGGTAACAAATCGGCACAGCGGCTGGCCTTCCATATTATCAATATGCCGGAGGAACAGGTGAAAGAGCTGGCAGATACCATTACCGAGGCGAAGCACAATATCCGTTACTGTGAGGAGTGCTGTACGCTGACGGATGAAGAGCTGTGTCCCATTTGCCGGAGCCCGAAGAGAAACAAGCGGCAGATTATGGTGGTGGAAAATCCCAGGGATCTGGCGGCCTATGAAAAGACAGGAAAGTACGAGGGCGTCTATCACGTGCTTCACGGGGCGATCTCCCCGATGCTGGGCATCGGGCCGGGAGATATTAAACTGAAGGAACTGATGCTGCGCCTGCAGAAGGATGTAGATGAGGTGATTATCGCCACCAACTCCAGTTTGGAGGGAGAGACGACCGCCATGTACATCAGCAAGCTGATCAAGCCTACCGGGATTAAGGTGACAAGGATCGCCAGCGGTGTGCCCGTCGGCGGAGATTTGGAATATATAGATGAGGTTACCCTGCTCCGGGCCCTGGACGGCCGGATCGAGCTGTAAACCGGAAACATAGAACAGACAAAAAGAAAAAGAAGTTCCTTAGCGGAACTTCTTTTTCTTAATTAATGAGAGGGGGAGTATTTTCAAGGTTTCTTGAAAATGTTTACGATTATTAGTATAGACGGAATTTGTGGCGAGAGTGTGTACAGTCTATAAAAGAAATCTTTCAATTATAAAAAAAGTCTAAACCAATCCTTTCCTTTTTGAAAAACGAAAGGATCTTATTTCTCAAGACAGCAGAATGCGAATTGCAGCCCTTTGCAGATCGCATCCGCCAGATCCATCACCACGCAGAGCCTGGTTGTCTGCAGGCTGGTATAATTTAACATCAGCTGTTCCTGACTGGCCAGAAATTCGTTGATCTCCGGGGTTTCCTCCGGGTAGCTTCGTTTCGCTCCGGCCTTGCTTATACCTACTATGCCGGTAATCGATATATCACCCACGCTGGGAAGATCCTTTCCTATTCCCAGTCCGGGACGAAGTCCGCCCTCACGGATCGTAACCAGCCCAACATGATGGCTGACACCCAGGGAGGCGTCCACTGCAATGATACATGCATCCGGATGTTTGGCGCCGATCTCATTCAGTGTACTTTTTAAGTTACCGGCGTGGACCGGTTTTTTCAGGGAACCATAGATATAAACAGGACGAAGCCCGGAGCGGGGACGGATTTTTCTGCGCTCTTTATTTAACTGACGGTATTTATGGCCGACCAGGGGCCCAAGACAATCCCCCGTTGCCCGGTCAGATCCGATACAGAGCAGGCAGAGTGTTCGGGAACCCCCGGCCTTTTCATGAATCAGTTCTGCCAGGCCCTGACAAAAGGCAGCCAGATCGCCGGCATCTTTACAATTATAGTATTGCACGGTATGCATGTGAAACCTCCCAATTTTCCAGGAATTACAAATCTTGACTATATTCAGCTATAGTATTACCTAAAATTGCCACCCTATACCGGAAAACCCTGTCCCGCCGCCGTGGTCATCCTCCCGGGAAGCCGGAATATGGGGAAAAATGTCTTACTCTTAAGACCATATATGACAAATTTTTGTCCTGGCTTGTGATAGAGTGAAAGAAAAATCTTTTAATGCCTGCAGGCAGATATTCGCTCTGCAGGGCCGGCATCTAAGATAAAGGGAGGAAAAGCAATGAGTGACTCAGGATTTCAGCTGCCCAAGAACATCCGGCAAATGGGACAGGTCAAAGGGAAATACCGGATTTATATGGAAGACTATGTCAGTACATATATAAAGCAGTTGACAAACAGCGAAAATGAGACGGAACCGGTTGCGGTTTTACTCGGCAGAACGGTGGAAGAAGATGACTTGTGTAATGTTTTCGTGGTAGGAGCGGTTGCCATTCCGGAAACTTCCCTGAAGGACGAAGAAGTATTTGGCGGCAGCATGTGGACCGAAATCTATGACAATATCAAGAAATACTTCAACGATGTGGAAGTGATCGGCTGGTTTACTACCTGTGATATGCAGTCGGAGACGGCAGACGGAGTTTATATGCAGACTCACCTGAAATATTTCGGAGGCCAGGGAAAAATTCTGCTGCTGTACGACCGGTTTGAGCAGGAAGGGAATTTTTACATCTATTATGACGGAGAACTGCGGCGCCAGAGCGGGTACTACGTCTACTATGAGAAGAACAAGGAAATGCAGAATTACATGGTGGAGTCCAAGGAACCCCGGCCCAGCCTGGAAGCGGACTACGAGGACAGAGCTGCCAAGAAGATCCGGAGAGTGCTGGAGACGAAGACAGAACAGAAGCCGCCTGCCTTTATGTCAAGGCTTGTGTATGTGGGGACCGTGATGCTGGCCGGTGCCTTGCTGGTGACAGGTGTGACGGTATTTAACCAGATGAACCAGATGGGGAAGATGGAACAGACCCTGGCAAATATTTCGGACAACTTAAACGATAAGGAACAGCAGCAGACTTCTGTGGAAACCGTGTACGGCGAGCTTGACGGGGCAAAGAAGGACTCCGAAGGTATTATCAAGGATATGGAAGTGCCGGGGGAGGAACCCACGCCGGAAGAACTGGCACAGCTGGAAAAGGAAGAGAAACAGGCAAAAGAAGAGGAAGAAAAGAAAAAGGCCGCGGAGGAAAAGAAGGCCGCGGAGGAGAAAAAGAAAGCTGCGGAGGAAAAGAAGGCCGCGGAAGAAAAGAAGAAAGCGGCAGAGGAAAAGAAGGCCGCGGAGGAGAAAAAGAAAGCTGCGGATAAGAAAAAGGCAGAAGAAAAGAAAAAAGATGATAAGAAGGATTCCGTCCCTGCAAGCGGAAATCTTATTTATTATACGGTGAAGAAGGGCGATACCCTTTCCACAATCTGCGAAGAACTGGGAAAAAAGTGGAGTTACATAGATGAGATCAAACAAGCAAATGATTTGGAAGACGAAGACATGATTATAGAGGGCCAGAAAATTATTTTGCCTTAGTCTGGTCAAGCAGATAAAAAAAGTGTATACTAAATCACGATACTGTGAATTCAGAGAAACGTTTTACGGGATAAGGTGTTTTAAGCTGCATGAAGAAGAAAAAACAGATGATTGGAATTGGAATCGCCGCTGTCTTGGTGGTTCTGATCATACTTTTTGTCATAAATATCGTTAATAGAAATTACGTTGGATATGAGGTGTTGAACACGGCAGAGCGGAGTGACAGCAACACGGTTCACTATCTGCCCTACGGCGGAAACATTTTAAAATACAGCCGGGACGGAGCGTCTGCTCTGGCGCCGGATGGGTCTCCCATCTGGAACGGCAGCTATGAAATGAAAGCCCCCTATGCGGATGTATGCGGCAGCTATGTGGTGATCGCCGACATCGGGGGAAAAGAGTGCTATGTATTTAACGGGTCTGATTCGGGCACGCTGATCCGCACGCTGGACCCGATTCTGCAGGTGCGGGTTGCGTCACAGGGAGTGGTAGCCGTTGTAACGGAACAGAAGGACGCGAACCTGATTACGGTTTATAATCCCTATGATGCTTCAAATCAGGTCGTTTTTGAGATACCGACGGTTGCCGCGGAAAGCGGATATCCTACGGGAATTGCTCTTTCCCAAGATGGTATTAAGCTGGCCACGGCCTATGTCTCCGTAAAAGGCGGGGTGCTGGAAAGCAGCCTGACCATTTATAATCTGGGAGATGTGGGGAAAAATAATATCAATTATGTAGTAGGCGCTAAGGCCTATGAACAGAATCTGATCGGCGAACTGAAATTCCTGAATAAAGATGTCCTCTGTGTTTTTACTGAGACAGGCTATACCCTGTTTAAAGGTAGCCAGATTCCGGAAGAAGCCTATACGGTTACCCTGGAGGAGGAGATACGAAGCATCTTTCATACAGACAGTCAGGTGGGGCTGATTACAGAGAATAAGGAAGCGGAGGGCGGACGCTACCGGGTCAGAGTATTTGGCACGGGAAGCGAGGAACCCGCCTTGAATACCACAATAGATTTTAACTATGAATCGGTGTCTGCTTCCGGCAAGGACATCCTCTTTACCTCCGGCAACAGCTGCCTGATCCTGACAAACAGCGGCAGCGAGAAGTTCCGTTATTCGTTTGACTACATGGTCCAGTATTTGTTCCCGGGCAATGGGAAAAACAGATACTGCCTGATCAGCGATACGTCAATTGAAGAGATCCGCCTGAGCAGAAAGGATAACCAGGCAGAAGCCGAGTAGCGGAAGAACAGTATAGAAAGGTACAGGGAATAGAAATTGAATTGGTTATTAGCGGCAGTGATTGCCCTGTTGGTGATTTACGCCCTGGCCGGCAGGCGGCAGGGCTTTATCAGGACTGTTTTCTCCATGCTGTCTCTGCTTGTGGCGCTGACGGTATCTGTGGCGGTCAGCCCGATGATCAGCAGGATGTTAAAGGAGAGCAATACAGTATTTGAATTTGTGAAAAGCAAGACGAGCGTGTCGGTGGATGTTAAAAAAGATGCAGATGTTGCAGACCAGATGGAGGCAATTGATGAATTAAAGCTTCCGAAGAATATCAAGACAGCGCTGATTGAGCATAATAACAGCGATATTTATAAGGCGCTGGGCGTGGAGAGCTTTCAGGACTATGTACTTTATTATCTGACCAGCATGGTGATCAACGCGGGAACTTTTCTGATCGTGTTTCTGGTGATACGAATCCTGTTGTTTATTATTAGTGACGCGCTGAATATAATCGCCAAGCTCCCGGTGCTCCATGAGCTGAACAAGGCGGCGGGGATTTTCGCAGGTATACTTAAGGGCCTGCTGGTGCTGTGGATTCTGTGCATTGTGCTGACTGTGTTTGGGACGACCCATCTTGGTCAGACGATTTTTGCCCAGATGGAGGACAGCACATTTCTGATGAGTATTTATAACAACAATCTGTTCCTGAAGGTGGTAACAAGCCTAAAGAAGATGTTGTTTCTATAAAAGCCGGCCTGTCTCTGTGAAGACAGGCCGGTTCTTTATGATCAGGAAGATATTTTATTCGATATTTCCAATTCCCTCCACGATCCTCCTGGTTTTCCATTCCTTTAATATCCGGAAGGAAAGCAGGGCACAGATCAGCAGGGCAACCACAGATACACCTATAAAAGCGCCATAAGAATATTGGAACGGATGTCCCAGGGCCAGCATATCCGACAGTTTATAGAGATATTTAAGTACCGGATGGGTAAGAATAAATGCTGCGGCGACGGCCAGGATGCCCAGGACCATATTTTCAAAGAGCAGCATTTTCTTAGTCATCGCAACGCTCATCCCGATTGACCGGAGCATACAGATCTCCCTGGTACGGCTCTGCATGCGGTAGGTCAGGTTAATGATCATATTCAGGAGAACCAGAATAAAGGCGATTACGGCAATTCCGTAGACATAAACCATCTGCTTGCGGTAAAACATGTCATTCTGTCTGATATCCGAAATCAGACTTCGGGTAGAAACATTGCTGTTTTGATTGCATATACGGATCAGCTGCTGCTCCAATTCCTTCTGACGGGCTGGTGACAGGTCGTCCCTGCCGTCCACATACATAGACTGGAAGCCGCCGTCCGGCACGATTTCCTGTATCCGCTGATCGCTGGTGATCAGCAGGGGATATACGGTCCTGCTGCAGTCGTACATATACTCAAAGGAAACGACCGCCGCAATGGTATAGGTTTTATAGACATACTCAACATCGGAATCGGTAAATGTTTCATAATCGAGGGAGTCGGTCTGAAAATCCGGCCGGTATTTAACCCGAATCTGATCTCCGGCTTTGTACTGCATCAAAAGGCTTCCCTCTTTATAATGGCCGGGAAATTTATTTGACTTTGTGTCATCCATGGACAGCACAGATAAAATAATCTCATCTTCACCGATCTGTTCCGGATCAAAATCTCCTGATATAATATATTTTTTAAGCTCTTTTAATGCGGTTGTATTATATCCGTATAAAACGGATTTATAGACCTGATTTGTTCCGTCATTCCCTGCCCCGCTGTAACCGTTATACTCAAGCATAGAGGCGTTGAAATTATCATAGTAAGAATCATTTCTTTCAATATGATCTTCGTCAATGACACGGACAGGCAGGCCGGAACTTGTTTTCACCGATGCCACATCCGGCAGTTCCTCTATGGCTGCCGCACTTTCCCGGGAGACACCCTGCTTCACATTGGTGTAATCCCGCATGGTCATTGCATACTGGCCGTTCAGATACCACATTTCCTTGGTATCCTCCCGGAATGTCTCAAGGGTCTGGGCCCGGTAGGCAAGGCCGGTAAACAGGGTCACACCCATACAAATAGTAAGGATCACAAAACAACTGGTTTTCACATCCCTGAGAATGTATTTACATCCCATATGAAAGAGCGTGCTCGTTTTGCCGTCAGATTTTCTGATTCCAAAGAGACGGATACCCTCTTTTCCGTCCATAGGATTGCCGGATATTGTCTCAATAACCGGCCCGCGAACAAATTTTCTTCCTGAAGCATACCCGACGATTCCGATCAGAATAGCGGTAATAACTATACAGAGAAGAAGCAGCCCGTAAGGAACCATAAGCGGGAGTATATATTGTTCGTTAAAAAAATAGATTTCTATGTCCCAGTCTCCCGACAATTTCAGAATAAATGCGGATAGAAGCAGGCCGAGGCCGATCCCAGCAGGCACACTTACCAGATAGATCTGATATAATTCCCGTAAAATCATACTCTGCAGCTGTCTCTTCTTCATTCCGACCGCTCTCAGGATACCATACTGTTTCTGGCGGGCGGTGGAGGCGATCCTATAGATACCATAGAATACCACCATACATATGATCAGGATTACACAAATGATCATAGCATCCGTCCGATATAACTCCTCAAAGTTTTCTCTGCCCGGACATTCCTTAATCTGTTTTTCCTGGATATCTAATTCGGACACCAGACGGTTCATCTTATCGTGGTATTCTACGCCCTCCTTCAGCTTCAGATAAGCAATATACTGCTGACCGTCCTGCTGATCCATTGTGGTATACAGATTGATCACACCATATTTTTTATTGCCGGTCATATCTGACAGGATACCTGTCAGTGTACATTCCTCTGTTTTTCCTGTTTTATTATCCTGAATGTCAAAGCTCCGGCCGACGACAGGTTCAACTCCCAAATTCAAAAGAACCCACTTCTCTGCGACGACTTCCCCTTTCTTTTCCGGCAGTCTGCCTTCGATCACCTTTGACATAATGGTAATCATGCTGTCGTCGCCTTTTTCCATAAACAAAGTCTGGTTATTGCGTTCATAAAGAGAACGCCCGACCTGTTCCAACGCCACCCGTTCCAGGTCAGAGTCCTGCTTTAACTGCTCGATCTGCTGGTCCGATAAATCTTCTATGTAGCAGTCGGCGGGTGTGACGATTGTTTTGTTCTGTATATTTTCCAGTCTGTGATTCGTATGCAGAAGAACAAGCATAGCTGTTAAAAGGAGAAAGGTCAGTACAAAGCTGAAGAAAACCGCAAGGGTATTTTTCCTGTAGCTTTTTAAAAACCGTGTGTGCAGCCGAAGCTTGCTGCCGCTTGAATATTTCACTGCCTTCTCACCTGCCTGTTCACAATCTTTCCATCTTCCAGACGCAGGATCTGCCCCGCCAGCTGTGCGATTTCTTCATTGTGCGTAATCATGACCACAGTCTGATGAAACCGTTCACTTGTAATCTTGATCAGTCCGGAAACATCCTGGCTTGTCCTGCTGTCCAGATTTCCAGTGGGCTCGTCGGCCAGAATAATGGCGGGCTTTGCTGCCAGCGCCCGGGCAATTGCCACCCTCTGCTGCTGTCCGCCGGATAAGCGGTTCGGCATACTCGTCAGCTTGCCATGAATGCCCAGAACATCTGTAATTTCAGAAATGTAGTCATCATCGACCTTTCTTCCGTCTAATTTTAAAGGCAATATAATATTTTCCCATACAGTCAGCATGGGGATCAGATTATACTGCTGAAAAATAAAACCGATTTTTCTCCGCCTGAAAATAGTCAGCTCATTATCAGATAGTTGTTGCAGACTCTTATTATCTACAATTACTTCCCCGCTTGTGGGAACGTCCAGTCCCCCGACCATATTCAAAAAGGTAGACTTTCCGCTCCCCGAGGTGCCCACGATGGCCACGAATTCCCCTTTTTCGATCGTCAGGTCAATTCCGTCCAAAGCATGAACCTGCGCATCCCCCTCTCCATAAACTTTTCTTAAATCTTTTGTCTCCAAAATTGTCATCCTCGAAAACCTCCTCCAAGCTGCTCTGTGCATAGATCCGTGCCAAAATGAAAAATAGTCTGTATCTTTACATACAGACTATAACAAATCAATATCTCAAACCAGTTTCTGCAATGTCTCACTTTTGTGATATTTGTTTCATTATCCGGAAAGCACCGTAAAAATCCACCGTCAAATGTTTGAGATGATAGGTCTGACATTTGGGGTGCACTTTAAAACTCTGCCGCTTTTGATCTACCCTTCCTGTTTCAGTAAAAATATCGAGAAAATACTGCCCTCACCTTCTTTTGATGTGAGCTTAATATAACCGTTCTGTGCTTTCATTACTTCCTGTGCCAGGTATAAGCCGATTCCCAGGCCCGGGGCATCACTTACCTCGGGAGAGCGATAAAATCGGGTAAATATATTGGCCTGCTCCGACTCCAAAACTCCCATTCCAGTATCTGTCACATCAATCCGGACAAACGAAACAGCAGCAACCGCACGTACTCGGACAGTTCCGCCGGAAGGCGTATATTTTATGGCATTATCAACGATATTGGCAACGGCTTCTATCGTCCATTTTAAGTCAAATACAGCCGTCTCATCGGCGCTCTCCACAGTAAACTGAATCCCTTTCCCCTCGGACTTGGGGATAAACTGCTTCTGTACGGCGGCCAATACCGGCTCGATACTTTGCTTCTTCACCCTTACATAAATGATTCCAGTTTCTGTCCGGGATAATTTTAACAGCAATTCAATTAAGAAATCCAGCTTTTCTGCCTGATCCCGAATAGCAGCGATGGCTTCCAGGCTGTCACTGCCGGAATCCGCTGGCTGCCATTCACGAAGCAGCTGCGCGTAAATCAAAATATTTGCAATGGGGGTAACAGCCTGATGAGAAAGATCGGATATCAATGCCTGCAGCTGTTCCTTCTCTTCCGAGAGCTTTTGGACAGCAATCTCATTATCGCACAGATAACGCCACATGTTGCTTTCTATCGCTGACAGTTTTGTCTCATCCAGGTGTACATCCTGAAACTTTCGCTGGATTGCTTCATCCAGCATGTCCTGCAGCCGGTTCATGATTCGGTGCTCTCTTCTCACAACATAAAAAATAATACAAATACAAACTGCGATTAGCAGGACTGCCGCAGAAGAAACCGCAATTGCCAGATAGCTTAAATCCATATCTTACCCCCAGCATTCAAACTCCCGTCATTTTGTCCAGGTGTATCCGATACCATATACGGTCTTGATATACTCCGGATGATTTGGGTTATCCCCCAGCTTATTTCTCAGACGGTTGACGGCAACCGTAAGCGCGTGTTCATCTACAAACTCCGTATCTCCCTGCCAAACCTGGTCTATCAGCTGGCCCCGGCTCACACTCTTTCCCTTATTTTCAAGGAGGCAGCGGAGTAACCGCTGCTCTGTCTTGCTTAGCTCCAGGAGATCGATCCCATTCAGGAACTCCATTTTGTAAAAATCAAAATAGAAATTCCCGCTCCGGTATACTTCCTCCGTATTTCTTTCATTTCGCAGCTGGACACCTACCCTGGCCCGTAAAACCATCAGACTGAATGGCTTGGTAATGTAGTCATTTGCACCCAATTCCAATCCGGTTACAATATCCATTTCCATTTTATTGACGGTAAGCATAATAACCGGGATTTTGCTTGTCTTTCGTAGTTCTTTCAGAAAGTCCAGGCCGTTCCCATCCGGCAGATTCACATCTAATAAAATCAGATCAGGCTGCTGCTGTTTCAGCATATCTCCCGCGGTTCGCAGTGAGAAAGCCTGCGCACAGGAATAGTCATTCCGCAAGGTTAGTTTAATTCCTTCATTCAGTTTCTCGTCGTCCTCGACAATTAGAATTCGTTTCATTGCAGACCCTCTTTTTGGAAGCATTTTCATTCAGATATTTGAAGCTCGTGGTATTCGCCATTATTATAGCATTACCTTCCGGATATTTACCAGAGGTTTCGGAAGCAGGATAATATTAGGCCCAATATATGACTGCCCATGATCTGCTGTGAAGATGATCATAAGGATAACAATGATCCCGGATAATAAAATATATAAATAATTTCTCCCCATGATATGAATTATCCTCCGCTCACACTTCCTCTAATCTGCAAACCATAACCCACTCTTCTTCGGTTTCTTTCAAAATCTGAAAACCTGCGCCCAGATACATATTTCGCGCGTAATTATCCTTCTGCACCGACAGGGAGATTTCCGGATATCCCGACTCTTTCAAATGCAGCAGAATACGGTGCAGCAATTCAGTCCCAATCCCTCTGCCGCGCACCTCCGGCAGAAGGGAAATAGCTAGCTCAGGAGTGGTTTCGTTAATGCTGCCGTAGCCGGGAATCGTCCTTACCCAGACGGCCCCGACGACTTGACCATCCGCCTCCGCACATAGGCAGTAATCATCCATTTTTTCTCCAAACCGATCTATGTACCGGTATAAGTCTGGATTGAAAATGACTGCTTCCGGCAGCGGTTCTGCTCCTGCCCTCTGGAAAATAGCCTCATATAAAAATCGCTCCAGCAGGGGATATTCTTCCCTTTTCATTTCTCTGATTCTATAGTCCACAGCACTGGCCTCCCTTTTTATTCGAAACAAAAAACCTCCGGTCCATTTAGCAGGAACGGAGGTTTCAGATTCATATTATTTTGTTAACTTCTTCGCCAGTTTCTGACGAAGGGAGAGCTTAGCCGGTTTTTCCAATCCGGTACGGATTCCTCTTACATCCATGATGTAAATACCATTGACTACAGCCTTGATTTCCTTCTTCACAGGCACATAATCAAAGATTTTCTCATCACACACTAAAGACATAATCTTCGGCCCTACCTTGGCTTTCACGATCGGAACCTTGGAACCCCGCAGATACTTGGGAGTCTGTTCCAGGACGATACTGGGAAGCCCGGCCTCTTTTAACTTCATCCTTTTTTTATCAATAACCAGCATGGAAACGGTCTGCTTGCCGACCTCCAGCTGAGCGGAAGCCTGATCCTGCTTCTTCTGAAGTTTTCTTCCAACAAAATACAGTACGGCCAAAACGACCAGCACAACGGCTAAAACGACTAATAAAACAATCTGCCACGTTTGCATCTGCCTACCCCTTTCTTTCATACATGCTTTGTTATTGTATCATTTATTTTGCCAAAAATAAATAGCAAAATGGAAAATTCTCAAGTTAACAGAAAAAGGGCGGACAGACAGACCTTCAGGGTGCAGGATACCCTGCGGACAGGGGATTTACGGCGGGAAAAAAGAAAGGAGATGCTGCTTTTGCAGAATCCCCTTATGAGATAAATTTATTATTTTTCAAGTGAATCCAGATACGTTTGGTTTGCTTCATACATCCGGCGGATGATCTCCTGCACATAGGGGGCGGGATGTTTTTTGTCCTCCGGGTCAAGATCCTTTAATTGAATGGGCTTCCCGTATTCGATAGAAACATTAGCCTTCCTGATCCAGGGAAACTGATTTTCAAAGAGTTTATCCGTGTTATTAATGGCAACCGGCACGATAAGACAGCCGGTCTTCTGCGCAATTTTAAAACTGCCTTCCTTAAAGGGAAGCATCTCGCGGCCCTGATTTCGGGTGCCCTCCGGGGCGATGTGTACGGAGTAACCTTCCTTGATATGATCTATCGCTGTCAGAATGGTCTTTAATCCAGCCCGGATATCGTCCCGGTCCAAAAAAACACAGTTGAGATAACGCATCCAGCGGCTGATGCAGGGGATACGCTCCATCTCTTTCTTGGCGACAAAGCCGGTCAGCTTCGGCGTGGTGGTATATACCATCAGAATATCATAATAACTTCTGTGGTTGCTGACAAAGAGAATCGGTTCGTCCTTCGGAACATTTTCCAGACCCTTCACCGTTACTTTAGCATTCGTGATCACCTTCAGGATGAATTTCATCGCATGGGACACGATAAACTGGGATGAACTTACCTTGGCATGCGGATTGATTTTACCAATAATAAATTCCACGAGATACAAAGGAATACTGACAATTGCAAAAAGGACCAGAAACAGGCCGACCAAAAACGTTCTCATCTGAATATCTCCTTAGCAGTAATAAGTTAAATGAAATCTCACATAGTGAGGAAACGGGAAACTACTTAATTCCCTTCGGCAATCAAGTAGTTAAACTAAATCTCACATAGTGAGAAAACGGGAAACTACTTAATTTCCTTCGGCAATCAAGTAGTTAAATGAAATCTCACATAGTGAGATTTCATTTAGTATATCACAGATGGGAATTTCTTTCCAGCCATTCCCGGCGTATCAAGTCAGCAGGGACATCCGCAGCAGCGGCGGTAATATTCTTCCAGCGTAATATTATTTTTGTACATGTATGTGGCGGGGATCATTCCCACATACCGCAGGTGCCAGGGCTCATAGGCATATCCGGTGATACAGGTTTTATCTGAAGGATACCGGATGATGAATCCATACCGCCAGGAGTTGGCTGCAAGCCATCTGCCCTCCGCTGTATCGGCAAAAGATTCTTCCAGGCCAAAGTCTGCCGAAGCGGAAGAAACATCCATGGCGAGACCTGTCTGATGCTCACTGGCGCCGGGAGGCGCGGAGTACAGGCTGGTGTGCTCTTCCCCCTTTTCCCGGAGATTTGCCTCATATATTTCTTTTTGCCGCCCATAGGAACGGAACCCGGATACTGCATACAGGAACAGGCCGTCCATAGCTGCCGCAGCAAACAGAATTTCCAGAGCGCAGGCAGCCTTCTGGACCAGAAGTGTCTTTTCCCCCTGCGCATGAGAGTCGGCAAAAGGCACATTTGGCCTTACCAGACAGGGCGGAATATAGTCTGCGCTCAGCCGGTGCGATTTATTTACTAATATAAGAATGGAACGATCATTCATAGCGGCCTCCATTCCGGAGTGTTGCGACGGGGGGAGAAATTCGCGAAGGCGGTTTCTCTTCTGCTGTTGCCGACAGTATTTTATCGAAGCAAACGCCGGTACACTTTGCGGACCGTCTGATTGCAAATAAGTGATCGGACTTATTTATCATAGTAACACCCCAAAATTTTATTTTACCAACAGTATATGTCGTTCGGGGGATGAATGGACGAAAAAAATGAGGATGGTGTATCTTCACCATCCTCTTAAAAAAAATATGCTTATGTTATATCTTATATCAGTGCCTTAATCACTATTTCAGTGAAGGCTGGTGCGGTCAAGCAGCTGATTTTTTACCTGCCACAGCTCATTGGAGAGATCGACATACACCTCCTGAGGATTGACCAGACGCCGGGTCTCATCCCAGAGCGTGTTTAATTCTTCCTGGCAGTAGGTGCGGATATCCATAGTTGATGGAGACTGGTATACACATTCCCCGTTCAGGAAGACAGGAACCAGAAGTTCTCTTAATTCATAGGTGCCAGGTTTCATATATGTCTTCTTCCAGGTGGCGATGGGATCAAACAGCAGCAAAGTATTGTCGGTGTTAAATTTCTCACCCACCATGGAAATCAGATCGGCCTTAATTTTATGCTCTTCTTTGTCGTAAACCCGGTAGATTGTTTTATTGCCCGGATTTGTGATCTTGCTGTGGTTCTCGGAAATCTTGATCTTCGGAATGAATTTTCCATCTTTCTCTACAGCAGCAAGCTTGTACACCCCGCCAAAAGCCGGGCAGTCCTGAGAGGTAATCAGGTTGGTGCCCACGCCCCAGGAGTTGATTGCCGCACCCTGCGTTTTCAGGGAATCAATCAGATATTCGTCCAGATCACTGGAGGCACAGATGGAAGCCTCGGAAAAACCGGCCGCATCCAACATTTTCTTTGCGCGTTTGGAAAGATATGCCAGGTCGCCGCTGTCCAGACGAATTCCGTAGCGGGCCGGCATTTTGCCGGCATCTCTCAGTTCCTCAAATACCTGGATGGCATGGGGCACACCGGAGCGAAGGGTATCATAGGTATCCACCAAGAGGGTTACATTATCCGGATAAAGCTCCGCGTATTTCCGGAACGCGGTCAGCTCATCGTCAAAACTCATGATCCAGCTGTGAGCGTGAGTGCCAAGGGCCGGCATCCCGAACAGTTTGGCGGACAGGACATTGCTTGTACCGATGCAGCCGCCGATGACCGCCGCGCGGGCCCCGTAAGTACCGGCATCCGGTCCCTGGGCACGGCGCAGGCCGAATTCCATGATTCCGTCTCCTCTGGCCGCAAAACAGACCCGGGAAGCCTTGGTGGCAATCAAACTCTGATGGTTGACAATAGTCAGAATCGCGGTCTCCACCAGTTGGGCTTCCATAATCGGTGCAATGACTTTTACCAACGGTTCCATGGGAAATACCACGGTCCCTTCGGGAACGGCGTAAATGTCGCCGGTAAATTTGAATTTCCGCAGATAGCTCAGAAATTCCTCATCAAATATAGAAAGACTCCTTAAATAGGAAATATCATCATCATCAAAGTGCAGGTTTTTTACATAATCGACGACCTGTTCCAGACCGACGCAGATCGCGTAGCCGCTGCCGGAAGGATTGCTGCGGTAAAACATATCGAAGATTACTTTATGATTATTGCCGTTCTTGAAATAACCCTGCATCATCGTCAATTCATAAAAATCGGTGAGAAGAGTCAGGTTTTCGCTTGTTATACTCATTTTCTTTCTCCCTTTTCGTGTCTGCACGGTCCGAGTAAATTAAGATGCCGCGCGGCTGTAGCTGTAAAATATTTTAAGTTTTAACGGAACATATTGTCAAGATTAGGGTGTCTAAAGCACCGTTGGTGCTATACTCTTACCATATATTGATATTGCAGACAAGTTTACACATCAACGTATGGTACAGAGACGGTGCAAAGCACTGTTTTGACACCCTAATCTTATTAAAAATAACGATAAAATATATTCCAATGCCCGATCACACTGATTATAACAAATTACCTTCATAATAGCTAGTGTCTTGTCAGTATTCTTGTCTGTGCAGCCTTTTGCTATACATGCAGCCGGCTGCTGATCCGTCAGATAACAAAACGCCTGGCTGCCTCATTTCCCTGGTTCTTCCGCCTTGACTTTTGAAAATAAGTATACTATATTAAAGAAATGAAACCGTCTGCGGCTGAAAATGCCCGCAGAGGATGGTAAAGACGAGGACGGAGACAGTAGAAAGCAGACAGGCTGGCAAAGCGAGCCGGGGATGGTGAAAGCCCGGAGCAGAGACTGTTTTTGAAAATCACTCCCGAGTTGCAGACTGAACTTACAGTAAGTTGTGCCGGCTTCCGCCGTTATACGGAGGGCATATATTTGTATGCTTCTAAATAGGTGGTTTTTGTGACGGCAGATGTAAGCCCTCATCCTGTTTAGGATGGGGGTGTTTTTTATTTTATAGGCTACTGTTTAAAATCAATCCGGTGGAAGAAAAAATAAGGAAAGGGAGGCCATGCAGGCTCAGACCTCTTTCATCCGGCTGAATGAGCGGTTCTGCCATGGGGCAGGACAAGAGCATGGAATGTCAACATGTACAATAAGGTGTCAACGAATCTGAATTTTGTGGACAGGGAAAAAAAGGTCGAGAAATTCTGGGAAGACAACAACATTTTTGAAAAGAGCATCGACGCGAGAAAAGAGGGGGAGACCTATACTTTCTATGACGGCCCGCCGACCGCGAACGGCAAGCCTCATATCGGCCATGTGCTGACCCGTGTCATTAAGGATATGATCCCCAGATACCGTACCATGAAGGGGTGTATGGTTCCGAGAAAGGCAGGCTGGGATACCCACGGACTTCCGGTGGAGCTGGAAGTGGAAAAGCTCCTGGGCCTGGATGGAAAGGAGCAGATCGAGGAATATGGTCTGGAGCCGTTCATCGAGAAATGTAAGGAAAGCGTATGGAAATACAAGGGGATGTGGGAAGATTTTTCCGGAACGGTAGGTTTTTGGGCCGATATGGAAAATCCCTATGTCACTTATGATAATAATTTTATTGAGTCCGAGTGGTGGGCGTTAAAGCAGATCTGGGAAAAGGGGCTGCTTTATAAAGGCTATAAGATTGTGCCTTACTGCCCGCGGTGCGGTACCCCGCTGTCCAGCCACGAGGTGGCTCAGGGCTATAAGGATGTAAAGGAGAAATCTGTAATCGCAAAATTCCGTATGAAGGGCACGGAGAACGAGTATTTCCTGGCATGGACCACGACTCCGTGGACGCTGCCCTCCAACGTGGCGCTCTGCGTCAACCCCAACGAAACCTATGTGAAAGTACAGGTTTCTGTCAATGACAAGGGGAACGTTGTTAAGGAAGGGGAAGAAGATACTGCCGTTAAGACGGAATATTATGTACTGGCGGAGGCTCTTCTCAGTGTAATTGAAGGAACCTATCAGGTACTGGACCATTATAAGGGTACCGATCTGGAATATAAAGAATATGAACCGCTCTTTGACTATGCGGATACAAAAGGAAAGAAAGCCTTTTACGTGGTGTGCGACACTTACGTAACTCTGACCGACGGTACCGGTATCGTTCATATCGCTCCTGCTTTCGGTGAGGACGACTCCAAAGTGGGCCGCCGCTATGATCTGCCTTTCGTGCAGCTGGTGGATGAAAAGGGCTGCATGAAGCCGGAGTGCACCGATATGGCCGGACTGTTCTGTAAGGAGGCCGATCCTAAGGTAATGACTCTGCTTGCAGAGAAAGGGCTGCTGTTTAAAGTCCTGAAGTTCGAGCACAGCTATCCCTTCTGCTGGCGCTGTGATACCCCGCTGATCTACTATGCGAGAGAGTCCTGGTTTATCAAAATGACCGATGTAAAAGAGGACCTGATCCGCAATAATAATACCATTAACTGGATTCCGGAGAGCATCGGCAAAGGACGTTTCGGCGACTGGCTGGAAAATGTTCAGGACTGGGGCGTGAGCCGGAACCGTTATTGGGGCACCCCGTTAAATATCTGGGAATGTGAGTGCGGACATCAGCACTCCATCGGCAGTATCGAGGAACTGAAATCTATGTCGGACAACTGTCCGGATGATATTGAGCTGCACCGTCCATACATTGACGCGGTTACGATCAAATGTCCGGTCTGCGGCAAAGAGATGCATCGTGTACCGGAGGTAATTGATTGCTGGTTTGACTCAGGTTCCATGCCGTTTGCGCAGCATCACTATCCATTTGAAAATAAAGAGCTGTTTGACGCTCAGTTCCCGGCCGACTTTATTTCCGAAGCGGTGGATCAGACCCGTGGATGGTTTTATTCTCTGCTGGCGATCTCTACGCTGATCTTTAATAAGGCCCCCTATAAGAACGTAATCGTTCTGGGCCATGTGCAGGATGAGAATGGTCAGAAGATGAGTAAGTCCAAGGGAAATGCGGTTGACCCCTTTGACGCGCTGAATGAATATGGGGCAGATGCAATCCGCTGGTATTTCTACAGCAACAGCGCACCCTGGCTGCCAAACCGGTTCCACGGCAAGGCGGTTATGGAGGGACAGCGTAAATTCATGGGAACCCTCTGGAACACCTATGCGTTTTTCGTTCTTTACGCTAATATCGACCAGTTTGACGCTACGAAATACAGCTTGGAATACGACAAGCTGTCCGTGATGGACAAATGGCTGCTGTCCAGACTGAATACCGTTGTGGGCGCGGTGGATGAAAACCTGAATAATTACCGGATTCCGGAGGCGGCGAGAGCCCTTCAGGACTTCGTGGATGAGATGAGCAACTGGTATGTAAGACGCTGCCGCGAACGTTTCTGGGCAAAGGGCATGGAGCAGGATAAGATCAATGCGTATATGACGCTCTATACCGCATTGGTAACCCTGTGTAAGACAGCGGCGCCGATGATTCCGTTCATGACAGAAGACATATACCAGAATCTGGTGCGCAGCATCGACAAGGATGCGCCGGAGAGTATTCATCTGTGCGATTTCCCGGCATGCGATCAGTCAAGAATTGATAAACAGCTGGAAGAGGATATGGAGAAAGTTCTGGAAATCGTGGTGCTGGGCCGTGCCTGCAGAAATACGGCCAACATCAAGAACCGCCAGCCGATCAGCCGGATGTTTGTTAAGATGGAAGGGGAAGGACTTTCTGAGTTCTACCAGGATATCATCGCCGATGAATTAAATGTGAAAGCAGTGTTATTTACCTCCGATGTGAGAGATTTCACCACCTATTCCTTTAAGCCGCAGCTGCGGACGCTGGGACGGCGGTTCGGTAAGAACTTAAATGAAGTAAAAGAAGTTCTCACTGCTCTGGACGGCAATAAGGCTATGGATGAGCTGAATGAAACTGGTAAACTGCTGGTTACAGTAGCCGGAAATGAGGAAGCCCTGACAGAGGAAGATCTATTAATTGAGGCGGCCCAGATGGAAGGCTATGTATCGGATTCCGACAAAGGCATCACGGTTGTGCTGGATACGAACCTGACGCCGGAACTGATCGAGGAAGGTTTCGTGAGAGAGCTGATCAGCAAGATCCAGACCATGAGAAAGGAAGCCGGCTTCGAGGTGATGGATCATATTACGGTATATGAATCCGGCAATGAGAAGCTGGAAGCAATCCTGAAAGCCAACGAGGCGATGATCCTCTCCGAGGTTATGGCGGATGCTCTGGTTCTGGGAGAGACGAAAGGCTATGTGAAAGACTGGAATATCAACGGGGAAGATGTAACCCTGGGGGTTGAGAAGAACTAGACGAGAAAGTAATAGTAGAATAGAAAATAAAGTGGTTATATGAGGACCGGCAGAGTTTTATGGCTGCCGGTTTTTATATTTGATCTTAAGATAAGAGTAGATGTTGTTAGTAAATAATCCCCAAATTCAATGTTGTTAGAATAAAGAGATATTGGGAGTACAAATACCTTATGTGTATTCAAATTAGAACGTAAAGCATATACATTGAAAACGTCCAAAAAATGAGGAAGTGTAAGAAAAATTTAAGATATAAGATATACATTTAAAACATACAGATAATAAGTAATTGAAAGGGGGAGAATCCGATGTACAGATTACAAACAATTTAACTAAAAAAATAAATTTATAAGATTAAGGAGGAAAGAATATGAAAAAGAACATCATTAGCAAAATAATCTGTTTAGCGTTAAGTATAATTATGAGTTTTACATTCCTTGCACCTGCAGCAGTTGGAGCAACAGAAGTATCTAACCAAAATATAAAAGTTATAAGTCATGATAAAAAAGAAATGCAAGGAAAGACAGTTGAAACGGTAGTTGTAAGAAATGAATTCGGCGGGGAGTCTATACTTATTAGAGAAATTTATGATTCAGGAACAGTTATTAGTAAAGGTATTGAAAATGGTAGGGAGTATGTATATACTGGTCATATAAATAAAAGTGTTAATGGTAACACTCCAATTCCTATGATAGTTCGTGAATTCGATACAAGGATTATTGCTTGGACAGCAACTGCCATTGCATCCGCATTAGGTGCATACTTTACAGGAGTAGATCCTGGTGTGATTTATTCTCTTGCTATGAGTATAATTTCAGCAGCTACCGAAGAATTGCCGTATATTTACTATAGAGCATATATTGACCAGACTTTAGTAAGTGACGGAGCAATATCCTATTACATAATAGATGTAAGATTATATTCGTTTGCAGATTCTGCTCGAACAATTAAAGTGGCTAATATGAAACATTTTAATTACGAGAGTAATTTGCCTTATTAGAATGTAAAGTGGAGATTAATATGAATCGCAATAAAAATATACCGTTATCTATTTTCTTACTTAATTTGGCACTTACTATAAATGGTGAATTTATATCAATTTCTCAATGGCTTTTCCCTATGTTTTCAATTAAGACTGTCTCGGAAGGCCAAATAGCTTTATTTGTAGAGGTGGCGGTAAAATATTATATTGTTTTTTACTTATTTAAAACCATGTTTTATCTTTTGGATGGTAGTGAGCGAGATCGTATAAATAAATATAAAATTGCGCTCAGTATGTATCTAATATTTGTTTTATTGCGGGAAGTAAGTGCATTCTTATAATTATATCAGATGAAGATCTTTATGAACGGGGGCAGTCGCGCTAAGTGAACTGTTCCCCGTCTAGTAGACAATTGAAAAAAATATAAAGTTTTTCTGCCAGCTGGTAATTCAGATGGCAGTTTTTATGATGCTTATAAATATAGTTCATGTTTTTTCACAGGTGCTAATACTCCAAGGTTTCTTTGTAGACTTTGTTTATTATAATACTCAAAATAATACTCTATTATTTTAACAATAGCTTCCCTACTGGTAAACTGTTTTCAATAGTATCGTTTGCAATTGATGATCCCCCCTGAATCCTTCCATTGGACCATAATCGACGCATTTTGCTATCCTGGACATGTTTTGTGTCATTCTGTCGCTTCAAGATTTGTATGAAAAATCCGGTTAGTATATTGGAATCTCCAGTCACCATGAAAAATTGGGTGAGTACTAATGCGATATCGAATGATTTAAATATCAATATAGTATGGTTTTGGTCACGAATTATTTAGGATACAATCCTTCCTTCATATAAATTCAGTATGATACTGAGATGAGATAACCTTTGTGTTTTTCAATGCCCGTAGAATAATGGAATTCTGTTACAACAACTGTATATTTTCAGCCATGTACTACAGATTTGCAGACTGCCTTGTATATCCACTATTCGCATATTTTCTCGTTGATTCGATATTTAACTTACAACACAGGCGTAGTTCTTTTATCATTTACATTCATTCCGTGATAACATTCCAATTTGCACCTGATACAGCGATACCCCATGTTAGGGAAGGCGGCATGAATTTTCGCAATCTCTTTAGAGATTTTGTGTCTTTCGCTCATTTTCCGGGCCCTCTCTATTCAGCCCATTTATAATATGGGGCCTTGAAACGCCTCCAAGACTATATAATGTACTGACCGGATAAAGATGCTCCTGATACTTTTCTTTGGTTTCCTGGTATATTAACTCATGGCGCACCAGTTCTAATCTCGCCTCCTTGTATTATAAAGTAGTAGTATTTATGTCCCTATCCAAGGACTGTATGCTATACTTTTTGATTGGTTCCGACCTTCTACCACTCGATGGTTTTAGAGAGATTCCAACCACAGTCTCTTTGTATTTTGCTAATCAGTTAGAATATCACATGACGGTTTATTTAGAACGAAGTTACAATCTCAGAGATTTCCTGTGGGTTCCAAACAGTATCAAATACATTTAAAGGAGAACAGCTATAATTTACTACTTAGGTATTGATGCTACTAAAGATAAGCATGATTGCTTTATCACTAACTCAGATGGCGAAGTACTCTTTAAAGTGTTCACCATTGCCAATAACCGAGATGTTTTGACGATCTCTATCAGAAAATTGATTCAACTACAGTTGATTTAACCAAAGTAAGGCTTGACACCGGACGCTTCAGTAAAAATATCTTGAGTTATCATTTAGATAAAGGTCTAGGTGCATCTGTTATTGGCGATAACATACCTTACCAGACTACAAACCTTCTATATTAGTGCCTTCTAAAGGTCATTATGTAAAAGGACACTGCAATCCTTTTTCATGGAGCTACGAAAACCTCTATCGCCTTTCGTATGCCAGCAAAGTCACTGGAATTAAAGCAGACCAAAAACTCATTCAAGAAAGCACTACTGAAATTGGTGAGATTGAAACTGAAATAAAACTCATCATGGATAAAATCATTGCTCCAAGCTTAACTATTCTAGGTATCAATAGTATGTGTGTGCCATGATTATCGATGAAATTTTAACAAAATTGCTTATCCAGATAGAATAATTGCCTAAATAACGGAATGTCTCTATTAACATATAATCTTCCAACTGCTCTCGTCGTATTCTCATATGGAGAAACGTGGTTCACGATACTTAAGTTACTCTCTATATAATACAACAAAGCACATCTGCCATTGAAATTTAACCTTTACTGCCTATCTAGAAAAGAGATGTTCTGCGAGTAAGCATTATAACGTTGCGCTATCTCATAGTGCAAAGAAACTCGTCAGAGTGGTATACTAATTGGAAAGAACAGAGCAATCCTACATAAAAGCAGCTTAGCTTTTATATTTAAATATCTCCTTTTTTGAACACTTGTAAAGATACTCAACTTACCATGCAGTTTTTATGTTCATTAAACTGTTTTTCAGCTTATAATTTATCTGAAATACTATTCTACAAATTATTCAAATGTCTTTATTAAAATAGGCTCTCTATATCTTCAGTTTCCCAGTTCATTCATTTCATTGGGGGCATTACGTTTCCCACACTTGTCCCTTAAAGCTTCCACTCCACTGGATTCATATTTTGCGGAATAGTTCCGTGACGCTAATAAGACAACCGATATTTTTCAGATGACAACGCATAATTGCAGTCATTTGCAATACAATACTTTACAACTTCTTCGCTTCCTTCAAAAAAGTTTTTTGCCAGAATTATGAGATATGTCTCCCTGTTCCAGAAGATTTCAGTTCCTCATGACTATTATGCTTCTTTATCCACTTTTACAGCTTGCTTTTTGAACGGATGCTATACTTTACTTTTTGCAGATATCAGTCTGAGATACCTTGCACGACATATAATTCAAAACCGCATGTTTTTTCAAATCGGTAGGATAACCTTTGTAGCGTTCTATCAAAAAAGCTTCTTCCCCCATGCTTTCATAATTAGTAATACATTGTTGAACGGAAGTTTGTGATATAACAAACTCATTTGCAAGTATCCGCTGTCTTGTCAGACCATCCAAATACCTTTTTATCGTAACTATCTTATCTTGTGTAGATATATTTTTTAGATATAAATATCTCTTTACTAAGAAACTGGTTTTTATTATTTTACTTGTCTACCTAGAAGGGAGCATATCAGCGATTTTTCATTCGATAAAGCGGCAACCCCTTTTATGTTTATTAGTTTTTGATCAGCCTATTAGTGTTACAGTTAAGTTCGGATAAATTTTATAATTATAAACTCGTAGAATCAATTTCATCTATTCTAGATACTTGTTTTCATACAAAAACCTGTAAAAATTCTAATGTGACTTCTTTAGAATCTTGTCATTAGCTATGAAATATGAACCATTATTCCGGCAGTACACTCCGCTTGAAGCTGGTGTAGGCCGCCAGGATATAGACCAGATAGATGACGAAGAAGATGGCAAGCATGGTCAGGGTAATCATCCAGAGATGACCTGGGCTTGTCAGTACGCCCGGGTCCATGGCGCTGCCCGTTGCCAGAACAAACGGGATGCTGATGAGCAGGGGCGGCAGTGCGGGCATGGCGAAGAATATAGCGAACTGGCGGAACAGAGACCGTTTCATGTCCCGGCTGTCCATACCCAGATTGTGAAGTAAATCATAGTGATGCCTGTAACGTTTGCTTTCGCTCAGCAGCTGGATGGACAGGATGGTGGCCGCCACCATGGTCAGTACCAGGGCAAGGTAGTAAAGAGGGAATACGATCATCGCGTACATGGATGCGTTTTCATTTTCCAGGGCTGCCTTTGAAAAAATAGTATCATAGCCGCCTATGGAGGTATCTTTTTCATCCCGGATGGCTCTCAATCCTTCGTAAGCGTCCTCGCTCACCGGTGCGGATGTCATCGCCGCATAAATGCTGTGACTGACCGGCTGCGCGGCCAGTACCTCATCGGGGACAACCAGAATAAACCCTCTGCCGTTGCCGTCCCACAGGGACTGGGTGAAACTCTCCGTATAAAGGCCTCCCCGGGACAGGGTCTGCCCTCCGGCTGTTATGGTGTCAGGGTAATCTGTCAGGGTATCCTTTAAATAGGCCATACAGTGAACAATATAGTGCCCCTCTTCCAGCTGCACCGGAGAATATCCAAGCATGGCCCGCAGGGTAGCGTAATCCTGAAAAGACATCAGCGTATCTTTCTCAAAGAGCTCGATATAATCCGTTTTTGTCTTGACATAGTCCTGAACCTTTGCGTCATCGGCTAAATAAACGTCATAACGGTAATTCTGGGTTACAGGGATAGTTGTATCTATATAGTCCAGATACTCATCGAAATAACCTTCTTCCTGCGCGGTGGACCCGATAAACAGGTCAAAACAGGTAGTCTGTTCGCTTCTCTGCTGAAACAGAGAGTGAAAGAGCATCCCGCTCCCCTCCGCAATGAGGGTTGCGGTAAAGAGAACGGCAATGGTAGCCATCACAACTCCCATGGAGGCTAGCTTGGAAGAAAGAAAACGAAAAACAAGCAGATTAAAACCCTTGTATTTCTTTCCAGGGCGCTTGTTGAAAAAGCCTGGCACACCGGAGGAAAAGCTGATAAAAAAGCCGTAGAGAAATACGATAATCATAGCCGCGCCGACGATTCCGGTCGGCAGACTCCGCAGCATCAAAAGCACAGTGCCAAGAATACCAGTGATGATAGATATGGTAAATACTTTTCTGCGGGCGCGGTCGGTTTTGATGGTTTCACTCTCATTCTGCCGGTTCAGATAAAGCAGATCATATATTTTCATCGCCCTGATGCGCTTGCTGCTCTTTCGAAGGGCAAGGAGATAGATCAGCGCAAAATACAGCAGAGTGAGCAGTACAGCCTGAATGGAGAAACGAAAACTGAATGTGTAGGGGACATCAAACAGAGTCAGAGTAACGGCCCGGAGCGCCTGATAGATCAAATTGCCCAGAAGCGTGCCGATCACGATGGCTACGCCGCCCACAACCAGATTTTCCAGAAAGAATATGCGGGCCACCTGTTTATTTTCCAGCCCCAGGAGAATATAGGTGCCAAGCTCCCGGCTGCGCTTTGACAGCATGAAACGAGTGGTATAAGAAACCAGCCATCCGATGATACATACAACTACTATACTTGCCAGCACAATCACCAGAGGAAGGCTGTCAAGGACTTTGGATAAACTGCGGATTTCACCGGAAAAAATAAGTCCGTTAAACGCATACATTAATGCGGCGGCCATGACGATGGTGATAAAGTAAATCAGATAATCCTGCGCCTGACGCTTTGCATTGCGCAGAGATAGCTTAGATAACGTCATTCATATCACCTCCCAGCAGAGCGAGGACATCCAGGATTTCATGATAGAAAGCGGGACGCTTGCGCTGCCCGCGGATCAGCTCATTAAACAGGCGGCCGTCCTTCAAAAAAAGCACCCGGGATGCGTAGCTTGCGCTGTAAGGGTCGTGGGTCACCATCAGGATCGTTGCCCTGGTATCCTGGTTCATACGGGTCATGATTTCCAGCAGATTCTTGGACGCCTTGGAATCCAGCGCACCGGTGGGTTCATCTGCCAGAATCAAAGACTGTCCCGCCACAATCGCCCGGGCGCAGGCCGCCCGCTGTTTCTGGCCGCCGGATACCTGATAGGGAAATTTAGAAAGAATTTCCTCAATTCCAAATTGCTTTGCCGCCGCCTTCACCTTATCCTGTACGGTGCGGGAATCCGCTTTATTAATTGTCAGGGCAATGGCTATATTTTCCTCAATCGTAAGGGTATCCAGCAGATTATAGTCCTGGAACACGAATCCAAGGCGTTCTCTGCGGAATCGGGCCAGGTCACTTTGACCAAGTTCGGAAATATTTTCGCCGTCCAGCAAGATATTGCCCGCGCTTACAGTGTCGATGGTGGAAATACAGTTGAGCAGTGTGGTTTTACCACTGCCGGAAGCACCCATAATAGCGATAAATTCGCCGCGCTGCACCTCAAAGCTTACCCGGTCCAGTGCCTTGGTGACATTATTTTTGCTGCCGTAGTATTTTTCTATGTTTTGTACCTGTAGCATTATTCTACCTTCCATTCCTCAGCGTTAAACGCTGCTTTGTTGATGAAGCAATCATACCCCATCAGCAAAGCATGTTGTATCGAATTAACAGGAAAGTATCTTACATTTTTGAAAGGTTTTCTTTCGCGGGAAACGTTATCGTGATGAGCACGCCGGCCCCCTCATGGGAGGAAACCGATATTTCTATGGAAAGAAGCGCAGCAAGCTTCCGGCAGATATAGAGTCCCATGCCGGTGGAACCGCCCCGTGTCCGTCCATTGCTGCCGGTAAAGCCCCGGTCAAAAATCCGGGGCAGTTCGTGTTCCGGTATGCCGATTCCATTATCCTGTATATACAACTGTACAAGCTGCCCCAGGGGCTTGGCGGAAAAGGTGATAACCGGATTCTCACTTTGATAGCGCACAGAATTCTGTATAAACTGACCCAGCATAAATGTGGCCCACTTGCTGTCCGTATACACTTGATAGTCCAGTTGTTCCAGCTCTACCCGGACCCCGCTTTGAATCAGCAGCGCCCGGTGGCTGTCCACTGCTGTGGTGACGAGATCTTTAAGACTGCACGGACGGATGATAAAATCTTTCTCCGGGCTCTTTGCCCTGGCATAGAACAGCGCCCGCTCCACATGGCCGTTGATGCTCTCCAGCTCATGGCTGAGTTTGCGGCGGATTTCAGGATCGGCATTCCGGCAGATCAGCCCTGCGGCAGTGATCGGCGCCTTGACTTCATGCACCCAACTCTCAATATATTCCCGGTATTCCTGCTGGTCCGCCCTTGCATCCGACACGGCCTCAATCATTGATTTGCCCGACCGGCGAAGCAGGTCAAAGAGGTGCCTCTCATAACAGGTTTTAGGTTTTTTGATACATTCAGCAAACAGATACTTCTGGTCAAGGCCGTCTATAATGGAAGCAAGTTCCTGCAAATGAGAGTTACCCTTCCAATAGGAAACGGAGAGGGTTACAGCAAGACCCAGCACCCACACAATCAGGATTAAGGTGATAACCCCTCCGGCGGTTCCGGTAAAATGCAAAAATACGGTCAGTGCGGTCATGGAAATGAGATGCAGAAGCAGCCCGCCAAGCCTGTCTGAGATAAATTCACGTATGGTCATATCTGATACCCCATTCCCCGACGGGTTTTAATATAATCCGGCAGCCCCAGGTCATTAAGCTTTGTTCTTAGCCGGGTTATATTGACACTCAGCGTGTTGTCGTCAATATAGATCTGGCTGTCCCACAAAGACTCAATCAGATCGGCCCGGGAGACTATTTCATCCGGCCGTCCCATGAGGCAGGACAGAATCCGCAGTTCATTCCGTGTCAGTTCTGCAGACTGGCCATCATGGGAGATTATACCCTTCATCAGATCCAGCGTGAGCCCTTTCGTCTCTATTGTATCAACATCGGCGGCTGTCCCGCTCCGCTTAAGAACTGCCTTAATACGGGCTAAAAGCACCGGAACGTTATAGGGCTTTGCGATAAAATCATCGCTGCCCATACTCAGCGCCTGAAGCTCGTCCATCGCAGTATCCCGGCTGGTTACTACGATGATGGGCAGACTGGACATTTTGCGGATAGCGGCGCACAGGGTAAAGCCGTCCCGTCCCGGAAGGCCCAGGTCCAGCAAAACCAGGTCGGGCTGCGCCTCTTTGACCTGGCCGGTTACATCCTGAAAGTCGGTGATCGGAAGGGGCTGATATCCTTCATTTTCAAGTAAAAAGGTGATTTCTTCCCGGATGCCGGGGTCATCTTCGATTATCATTATTTTCTGCATGACTCTATTATTTCCTCCAATTTTAAGGATTATTTTGCAGGTCAGAAAGCCAATCCGCGATCCAGGCGGAATCCACTAAAAATCTTTTATGGTTTCGTACTGATCCGGAAACCGGAACTTTTTCTATGGTACATAGATAGGGCTGGGAGCTGCTGTCGCTGTACAGTTGTATATGATATCCCTGGTATCGTATATCGGAATCCTCATAAAGCCAGATATCTCCATAGGCGTGCTTGACAGCCGGGGGAAGCGACAGGGGGATATCAAAAAAGCTGATATAGCTTGTTCGCGCATTGTCTTCCAGGAACCGGTACAGGGTATCGGCTTGTTCCGGTGAAGGCGTGTATTCGTTTCCATGTATCACCACATAAAGACGAGTTTTATCTTCAACAGCCGGCAGCTCCATTTTTCTGGGAACATAGAGGAACAGCAGAAACAGCACCGTCGCCAGAAACAAAAGGCCGCTCTCGATTAGCCTCCTCTTATTTTGCTTGCTGCGGATCAATAGAATAAGTTCCAGCAGCAGAACAAGAAGCCAAAAATAGATGGAATAACTTCTGAACAGGGCCATAAGGTCACCTCCGGTAAATTAAACAATCAATAGATTTCACTTTATATGTAATGTAAATATATAAAATAATTATATTTATATCAAGATTTAATATAAAATGACTTAATTTAGTACCAATTTGAGGCTACAATATACTTATAACCAAAAATTACCATTGTTATGACTAGGTACCTACAAAAAAAGGGAGGAATAGCGATGCGTGTACTAATTTTGGAAGATAATACTGATCTTAGAGAGATTTTAATGCAAATTTTAAATAGAGAAGGATTTCAATGTACAGGGGCAGGAACAATTAAAGAGGCGAAAGACCTTATTAAAAATCAAATGTTTTATCTTTATCTTTTGGATGTTACATTGCCGGACGGCTCATCCCTTTCATTGTGCGAAATGATTAAAGAGAATGATCCGGATGCTTTGGTATTATTTAATACAGTAAACGAGGAAGAGGATAAGGCAGTTCAGGCATTAGAAAAAGGAGCAGACGATTATATCAGAAAGACACCCCAAATGAAAGAACTGCGTGCCAGGATTCACAGAGCTGTGAAAAACAAAAAGGAAAGAGAAACAAAAGGAGTCTTTTACACAGCGGATTTAAAAATAGATACAGAAAAACAAAGTGTAATAAAAAACAATCAGGTTATTAAATTTGGTAAAATGGAATTTAGTATTTTGACAGCTATTATTACAGCAAAGGGCAGAATAATTACTTCAGACTTTATATTAGAAAATTTTATGGATACTGAATATGACTTTAAAGGTAAGAATGCAGTATTTGTGCATATCAACCGGATTCGAAAAAAACTTGGAGACTGGAATGGCAAACCTTATATAGAGACAAAACATGGAGTCGGATTTAGATGGATGCATAAAGTAGAGTAGGAGGATAGGCCATGTTCTGGAAAAAGGAATATATTATTTGGATACTTGGTTTCGTTATGACACTAGGATGTATCTGTGCATGTTTATTCACAATAGAAATATCCAAGAATAACTTGTTGTATCGTGAAGTTGCTATATTAAAGGAGAATTTGTCTGGAGATGAGATCGACAAGCTTATTGCAGATAGGGCCGCATCTAATGAAAATGTAAAGACGTTACAGAATATCGGAAAGACGTATCTTGATGACAGGGGTTACTCACCTGGAATAATAAGATATTTAGAGTTTAAACATTTCTGGATTCCAATCTTAGTTCCATTTACCATAGCAATGGGAATGACTTGGATCTTAATAATATACCTCTTACAGCGAAACGCTTTGCACAGGCAAAGAGAAAAAGAAATACTAGTTGAATGGATAGATAATTTATCTATTGACGCTGACAATAAATATAAGAGACCGCTATTAGAGAATGCAGACAGCAGCGATTTGCAGGAAGCTATCTGGAGGCTATATAATCGCTATCGAAGAAGAAGGAGAGAACTGATGTTGAGATACGAGCAGTCAGTAACTTTCATGGAGAATGTCAGTCATCAGATATTAACGCCTGCGACAAGTCTTGGTTTAAATTTGAGCGTTTTAGAGGAAGATGCAGAAAATCCCGAAACTGTTGCTAAACTGAGAATTTGTTCCAGACAATGCAGTAAAATAGATACGTTAACCAGGACGCTACTTCAAATAGCCAAATTGGACCGAGGAGAAGCCGGATACAATTTTAAAAGTAAAGACCTAAATACATTAATGAAAAAAATTGAAGAAGATAACCAATTACTTAATCCAGATACATGTTTAAATGTGTTATATTCGAATGAGACAATAATTGTTGCATATGATGAAAAATGGTTGAAAGAGGCTATAGAGAATATAATTCGAAACTGTTTTTTGTATTCTCAGATAGAAGAGCCAGTTATACTTACTCTTTCAATAGATGATGTTTATGCAAGAATTGTAATTGAAGACGAAGGTATCGGTGTCCAGGAAAAGGATTTCCCTCATCTATTTGAACGCTTTTATCGTTCAGAGACTAATCAGTTTCAGCATGGCTTTGGTATTGGTTTAAATATGGCAAAGATGGTTGTGGAGGCACACCATGGTGAGATTATGGCAAAAAGAAAACAAAAGGGAACAATTTTTATAATAAAGTTACGATATAAATAAGAAGTAATGGGAGAGAAGATATGAACACGGTAGTTAAAGCTGAAAATCTTACAAAGTATTATAAAAGAGGAAGACAAACGATTAAGGCGTTGTATCGTGTGAATCTGGAGATAGAAGAGGGACAGTTTACGGCGGTGGTGGGACCGAGTGGATCAGGAAAAACTACTCTGTTAAGACTTTTAAGTACGCTGGATAGTCCGTCTGAGGGGCGTGTTATTCTTGATGGAATTGAAATTACAGGAAAAAAGAATAGGGAAATAGAGCTAATACGAAGAGAAAAAGTTGGATTTGTTTTTCAAAGTTATGATCTATTTGCTGAGTATACAGTATTTGAAAATATTATCCTGCCAATTATGCTAAGTCATAAAATAGTAAATACAGATTTCATAGATGCTTTAATGGATTCATTGGGAATAACAAAAATAGCGAAAGCGTTTCCCATAGAACTTTCTGGGGGAGAAATGCAGCGAGTAGCGATTGCCAGAGCATTAGCCAACAGACCTGCAGTAATATTTGCAGATGAACCGACTGCTCAGTTGGACTCTGAGAATTCTAGAAGAATTGTAGAATTATTGCATGTGTCAGGACAGATGTGGAACCAAACTATTTTAATGGTAACTCATAATATGGAACTTTCTCAATATGCGGATGAGATCATACATTTAAAAGATGGAGAGTTATATTTACCGGGGGAACAATTGTGAATTGAAAAATAACAATTATGCTTACTGGAAAAAAATATGGTATGGGAAAAATAAGAGCATTTTACTGGTTGCTCTTATTTCCTGTGCTATTTTTTTGTTTACTGGATGGGCAATGTTTCATAGAGTAAGTGTTAAGATACAAAGTGAAATCAGATATAGTCATTATGGAAGTTGGGATTTTGCAGTAACGAATATGTCCAAGCCCACGAAAGATTTTGTCGATAGTTTTCCATTAATGCAAAAACGACTCTATATCAATCAAGAGACAAAACTATATAGCAATGATGGGGTGCTATTAGGCTACGGCGGAACTTTTACTGGTGACGTGGAGTTGTTAGGAATGTATCAGATTATTGACGGGCGTATGCCTGAACAAAAAAATGAAATAGCCTTAGAAATTTCAGGCTGTAGTATATTGTCTCAGAATATAGAGGTTGGAGATATGATCTCTCTAACATTAGAAAACAATGGGAATAAACCTATACATAATACATTTGTGGTATGCGGAATTTATAACACAAACACACAAGAATCGTATCTTAAGCAAGATATGCTTATGGGAATCTTATTTAGAAATGAAACAAGTCCTTCTAACAAACAAACCACGTTTCTAGGAAAGTTAGAGAAAATAGATGTTGAAAGTGCAGTGTTTGACAATTTGGTTTATTCTCATAAAAATAACAGTGAGCAGTGGGTCCGCAACGAGTATCTGCTGGCAGAGAAACAAGTAAATAGTTATCCTTTTACGATACTGAGGACCGTACTGTTAGCTATATTGGTATGTGGAGGATTGGTTACATTTCTACAAAAAAGATATCAAAAGATGATAGTATTATATAATTTGGGTATGGGCTATAGAGAGCTATCAAGCTATATTTATCGAATTACATTAAATATATTTTTTAGAGGGGTTATCATAAGTATAATACTCAATCTGTTTATGATTATAGTAATACAATATATATGGTTGGATTGCCTGAAGGTTCCTGAATTAAATGATTTACTTTGGATTGCACTTCAACATATATATGCATTAGCTATTTCAGCAGCGGGAATGAAAGCTGGAATATTATGGGCAGTCAATAAGTGTTTTCATAGACCTGTTAAAAGGAATATTTTCGTCAATAGAAAAAATAAAATATGCAAATATGTTATGCCATGGTTGATCAAACGAGAAATATACAGTCATTGGAAAAAATACTTAAAAATGACAATGTTGACAGGCCTACTGCTTGGATTTGTAATTGCGCTTGGTAAGATAGGTGTCGATCACTGGGAATATTATAAAACTAATGATTCATTAAACTATTGTGATTACTTAATTAATAGTTCTCCAACACATATTTATAGAAATGCAAAGCCATTAGATATTGATATTTATAATGAATTTAAACAAGTATATGGAATTGATTCAATCCAGGCGATCTGCTGGCACGAAGATTTAAAATTAAAGTTAAATGATGGAAAGGTACAACAGGTTAATATAATAGCAATTGATCAATCTGAAGAATTGGTAGAAGAAGTAGAAAATAGTTTATTAGAAAAGGATACTAACTTTACTGATTTTATCAAGGAACAGGAGGTTGTTTTAGCGTACCCTGATAATAATAGCACTTGGACTGGTGAAATAGTTGAATTACAGAACGAGTATGGTAATAAAACTGTTAAAATCGGAGGAACCATCTTAGAATTTGAAGATTATAGAGTCATGGAAAAGCTTGGAAATATGATACCTACTATAATTTGCAGCAGAAAGTTAATGTGGGAGCTATATCCAGAACTCCGGGACACATATTCTTGTTTTTATATTACTTTGAGTAAAAGTGCACGTTATCTTGCTACTGATAAACAAATACAAAAAATTCTATCTGAAAATCCCAGAATATATAGTGATTCTTACTGGCAGGATAGGGAGGCGCAGCGAACTCAAATTGTATCCTGGCTAAGTTGGCTAATTTTACTCTTTAGTAGTTCTATTATTTTATACATTGTATGTTCAAGAGAAATGATAAAAGATAGAAAAAACATAAATCATGATTTAATGTTACAAGTTGGTTTTTCAGTGCGGCAGATTGATGTATATAATTTTATAATATATTTTATTCAAATTCTATGGTTGCTTATGGTTGCGTTTGGTTTTTCCTGTTTATTATTCGAGCGTTGGCCTTTTGTAATATATAAGGGATACTATTCGTATGTCAGGAATTCATTTGGAGTAATAAAATATGTTGGTGCTGTAACCTTACTTATATTTCTGATGAATATATTAATCTACGCAAACTCGGTTATAAAAAATGGAAAAAAGTAAGAAAAATTTAAGATTTGCCTTCTATACTTAAATTAAACTAATAATTTAGTAAAGAAGGGGGATTTTTATGAAAAAACTTAGATTTAAAAGAATACTTGTTTTCTTACTTAGTTTGATGATTTGTTGCGGTAGTATAGGAGCTACTTGTGCAGAGGCTTCAACAAAAGCGTTGTTAACCTTTGATATGAGTGCTGATGCCCCTTCCGGGAAGGTTGGGGTAGAAATGAATGTTACACAGCAAGATTCAACCCGTGTATTTACATGGATTAATTCAATTCATGCGTACGTGAATAGCGTAACTGTACTTAACGCTAGTATCTATTCATTTGGAATAGAAGATAATGGGAAATATATTTCCGCTACAGTCCGCTACTTTGATAAAACGCTTGATAAATATGTCTTGGAAGATGTGTATTTTTATCCACTGTAAAATCTGTATTGTGTTACAGATTAATAAATAATGAATGGTTGCAAATAGATGATAAATACCTGCTAGATATAGTATCAAGTAAGTAATATCTAATTTCCCCATAAGGGCCATTGCCGTGAAGTATTCATATTCCGGTAGTGGCCTTTGTTTTGTATTTTTACGAATTTAATTGGTAGAAACGTTATACAGATAAAACATGATCACGATTAAGATTCAGTGCTTTTAGTGTATGTAGAAATAATAGCTGACGAGAATAAATTAGAACTTAAACTAAGTTATAATCCATATTTTGCCAGTCTCCTGTGTTATAATGCTTATATGGAACCTGCTGTGTGCCTGCCGAAGAAAGGGTGAGCGTATGCGTGCACTGGTAATAGAAGACGACAAGGAATTACAGAAGGTCTTAATACGAATTTTGGAAAAGGAAAACTTCGTCTGTACGGGAATCGAAACATTGAAAGAGGCCGTACCGCTGGTAAAAAAGACAAGATTTTATCTGTATCTCATAGATGTCCGCCTGAAAGACGGGTCCGGACTCAGCCTGTGCCAGATGATCCGTGATTTGAATCCGGGTGCTCTGATCCTTGTAAATACTGCGAATAAAGTAGAGGAAGATGTGGTTCTTGCCCTGCAGAGGGGAGCGGACGACTATATAGAAAAAACAGCAAAGATGCAGGAGATGAGGGCCAGGATACAGATGGCCGTGAAGCGGAAGAGGGACAGCGAAACGAAAGAGGTATACTATTCCGGAGATATTAAGCTGGATCTGACAAGAAAGGTTATGTACAAGGAGTTGAAACCCGTTGTCCTGACAAAAAAGGAATATAACATTGCTACGACAATTATGACCGCGAAAGGCCGGATTGTATCTCAGGATTATCTCCTGCAGAGCTTTATGGATACGGCAGATCGTGCGAAAAGCAGCGGAACACTGTCTACGCACATTACACATATCCGTCAGAAGTTGGGGACATGGGAGGGAAAAGGGTATATCGAAGCCAGATACGGAGAGGGGTTTTACTGGAATCACCGGGTAGATTAGAAGCCCATATGAAAGGGTGGATGAGGAATGTACTGGAAAAGGGAAAAATATATCTGGATCACCGCAGTTTTGCTCACCGGTCTCTGTCTGCTGATGGGACTGATCAGCCAGAACCGCTTCCGGGACAGGCAGTTGTGTGCGGCAGTGGGAAATCTGGAAAATAAGCTTACTGAGGAAGAGAGAGCGTGGGTTCTTACTTATCTTCTGGAGAAAACCAGTGATCATCAGGCGGAGCAAAAAGGCCGGGAACTGCTGGAACAGGGCGGCTTTGACAGCTCGCTTCGAAGCAGGATGGAATGGAATAATATTCTCCTTCCCGCCTGGCTCCTCTGGATACTGGCAATTTGCGTTATCTGGCTGACACTTTTTCTGGTGCTGTACTGGAAGGCCAGGCAGAGAATTGCTATGGAAAACAAGCTGATCGTCTGGATGGAACAGCTGGAAAAAGGAGACGGGAAGCGGCCGCTGACAAAGAAAGACAGCCTGTATGGCGTGCAGGAGGCTATCTGGCATCTGGAACGTATCTTCCAGAGACGGATTCTGGAGGGCCGCAAGCAGCAGAACCAGTTCAATCTGTTCCTGGAAAATATTTGCCATCAGATTTTAAATCCGGCTGTCAGCGTGGGGCTTAACCTGGGATTTATCAAGGAGGATTCCACGGACGAGGCGATTATCAGGGATCTGGACGCCTGTGAAAATAAATGCGGGCAGATCGTGGACCTGACCAGGGTCCTGTTAAAGATCGCCAAGCTGGAAAAAGGGGACGCTGGCTACCGGTTTTACAATCAGGATATCCGCAAGGTGCTCAACGATATTAAGGAGCAGCATGATCTGTTTTATCCGAAGCAGGAGCTCTTGCTTCGGGTTCCGGATGAACCGGTTTATTTTCCCCTTGACTATAGCTGGATGAAGGAAGCTCTGGAAAATCTGATCCGAAACTGCTTTATGTACAGCCAGACAGAAGAGCCTGTCCGGGTAATCCTGGAGACATCCGGCAGCTACGCCAGAATCCTGGTAGAAGATGACGGGGTTGGGATAGCGGAGGAAGATTTACCAAATATATTCGATCGGTTTTACCGGTCTGCGACAAATGCGAACCAGCAGGGGTTTGGAATCGGACTTAATCTTGCCAAGATGGTAGTGGAGGCCCATCACGGAACCATAGAGGCAAAGAGAAAAGAGCCGGGAACACAGTTTACAGTCTCTCTGAGGTGGAAGGCATAAGAAAAACCAGGAGACATCGTGTAACACTCCGAAATGGAGGGATTTTTATGGAAAAATTAGTCCGGGCGGAAAAACTGAGAAAGTATTATCACAGGGACGGGCAGATTATCAAGGCCCTCGATCAGATCACGGTCAGTATGGCAAAAGGCAGCTTTACTGTCGTGACCGGGCCCAGTGGTTCCGGAAAATCAACCTTGCTGCACATGCTCAGTTTCCAGGAGAAGCCAACAGAGGGTATCGTCATACTGGATGGAATCTCTTCCTTTGGAAAGTCGGAGCGGGAATTATCCCGAGTCCGCAGAGAAAAGGTGAGCTTTGTCAACCAGAATTGTGCACTGATGCCGGAATATACGGTATATGAAAATATCATTATGCCGGTTATTCTGGAGAAAAAACGGGTGGATGAGGCTTATATCGGGGAGGTAATGGAGTCTCTGGGGATTGCCGGGCTATCCAGGGTATTTCCAGGCGAAATTTCAGGAGGGGAAAAACAGAGGGTAGCGATAGCCAGAGCATTGGCAAACCGTCCGGCTGTTATTTTTGCGGACGAACCTACCGCACAGCTGGACTCGGAAAACTCCCGGCTGGTGGTAAAGCTCCTTCGGGCCTCCGGAGAATACTGGAACCAGACCATTGTCATGGCTACTCATGACATGGAAGTGGCGCAGTATGGAGATGCAATACTGTATTTGCGCAATGGGCGTTTGAAGACGGGCGGGGAGACAGGAGAAAACGGTAGAAGCTGATCCAGGTACAATGAGGCAGACTATGAAAAAAGAATCGGCGTTCTGGAATAGGATATGGAGAGGCAAAAGACATGGAGTGATTATGATCGCTTTATTTCTCTTTGCCTTTTTCTGTTTTATCGGCAGCGGTTCTTACTATGAAACAACACTCTCAATGGAACAGATGGTTCGGGAAGAAGCCTACGGCAGCTGGCAATTTGCAGTCTTGGACATATCGGAGGAAACCTCCGAATATGTAAGCCATTATCCATTGCTGCAGGACAGCCTGATGCTGGTTCAGCAGAACACCCTGTACAGCAGCCGCGGAACATGGCTGGGCTACGGAGGGCATCTGGAAGGAAATTCCTCTCTTCTGGGAAATGAAGGTCTGGTAGAAGGCCGTCTGCCGGAGCGGGCGGGCGAGATAGCCCTGGACATTTCTGCTCTGACAGATCTGAAGGAGCCGGTGCAGCTGGGGGATACGATCACCATGTGGGTGGAAACGGACGGACCCCGCTCCAGGGAAGTACAAAAGTATGAGATATGCGGATTCTGTAATCTGGGAATCGATGAGTCCCTTCTAAGCGAAGAGATACCGGCGGGGCTGATGGCTCCGGCTGCTGGCCCGGCCATTCGGAAAACCTATCTGGGTACGCTCTCCGGAGGATTGGAAAACGAAAAAGACTTTGAAAAGATCATAAAAACCGGCAAGGTATTTCAGGGAACCTGGATTCGGAATGAATACCTTTATGCCGGCGATACGGAGACTCTGCTGTCTGTCCATCTGCTGCGTGATTTCCTGATGTTTGCATTTTCTGTGGGTATGGCAGGTATGCTGATCAGCAGGTGCAGAGAACAAATTGCAATATTAAGGGAACTCGGCATATCCTGTGCGGGAATTGCGGGGCAGATCAAAAATGCCGTTGGAACGCTGGTTATTGCAGGTTCCATAATTGGCCTGGCCCTCAGTTACGTACTGATCCTATGTGTCGGCTTTGCCTGGAGGGGAGAGTGGAACCTGGCTGTGGGGCAGGATACCATGCTGATGCTGGCAGGACAGTGGGCGGAAGGAATTCTGCTTCTGGCGGTGGGTCTTGTGGTGTCAGTGCCTATTTATATCAAGGCAATGGAACGGGAAAAACGAATCAGCTTTCTGTTTGTGCGGCGCAAAAACAAAGTTCCAAAACGTATTTTACCCTGGATGGTGAAGCGGGAGATAAACAGCCAGTGGAAGTTCTTCTGGGGCAGTACGCTGGTTGTCAGTGCGGCGCTGGGATTCCTGCTGAGTACGGGATTTATTGGGGTAAGTCATTGGAAATTCTATCGGACTAATTTTCCACAAATCTATTACGACTTCCTGATTAATAGCTCTCCACTACATATAAATGTAAACTCAAAGCCTTTTTCGGCAGACGTAGTTAATGATTTGGAGAAGATTCGGGGAGTTCAGAGCATACAGGCATTGGCCTGGAACGAAGGAATAACAATAGTACAACCTGAAAATAAAATTAAGGATGTAAACTTAATAGCCATTGATCAGTCGGAAGAGATGGTAGAGAAAGTGTTGTCCCATGTCGAAGAAGGAACTATTTCGATAGAAGAATTCTTAAGAGGGGAGGCTGTTATAGCTTATTTACCAGGAGATACATGCTTACAATTGGGAAATGGTAATATTCAATTTAATGGTTTTGAGGAAAAATGCAAGGTAGGGGGTATTATACGGCAATATGGAGAGGATAATGAAGCAAAAGAAAAATTAGGCGCATTTGTTCCAACAATTTTGTGCACCAGAGAGGCATATTGGAATCTTATGCCGGATCAGAAAGGACAGTACAGCTGTCTATATATCAATTTAAATAATGAAGCAAACTATCTTCCTACCAGTCGGCAGATTAGGCAGTATATGATAAAAAATCCTATGATATCATATACAGAAAATTGGTCAGACAGAAATGATCAAAGAAAACAATTGATAAGCTGGACATGCTGGATCTTGCTTTTTGGACTTATTGCGGGAACATTATCTCTATACTGGCTTCGTAATATAATAGAAAGATGGCAGGAACGAATTGATAAGTTGTGGAATGATGATATTGGGCTAACATACCAATTCAGTAAAAATATAAATACGATTATATTTTTAATACAACTATGTACCATTTTTTTGTTAACTATGTTACTAACGCTTTTAGTGGCAAAAAATTGGACGTTTACAATATTTAAGGAGGATAGGACATATGGTATAATTTTAATAGAACATTGGAAAGAAATTATTACTGTTCAAATGGTCATTATTTTTTATGTTATAATAAATTATTTCGAAAAAATAAGAAATGTCTCAAGGATTGACTCTTAGAATAGTATTAAGCAACAAAAAGTGCTGTACTATACAAAGGAGGAAGACCATATGAAAAAGAGAAAAATGTTAGCGCTATTTTTAAGTGTACTGGTTTGTCTTGGAGGATTGTGTACGACCTACGGTACAACTCGTGTGCAAGCATCAACACGAGCGATATTGACACTTACCATGACTGCAGATGCGGCATCAGGTAAGGTTGGTGCGGAACTTAATGTAGCTCAACAGGATTCAACCCGGACATTTGCATGGATTAATGATATCTATGCGTATCGTAAAAGCTCTACAGTTTCTGCAGTTTCTATATATTCCTATGGTATATATGATAACGGTGCCTATGTAAAGGCAACTATTCGCTATACGGATACTTCCATAAAGGGAGATGATAAGACTGTTTTTGAAACGGTTTACTTTTATCCCCTCTGATCATTAAAAACTAAAAGTATACGAGAATCATAAAAAGACAGCGTGAATAACGCTGTCTTTTTATGATTAAAATCAGAATAATATAATTTAAAATTCTATATTAACTAATAATAAATAGAAAAACATAAAAATATAGAGACATATTTGAGACATCGTGCTAAAGTAAAATTAAGAGAAATAAGTACATATGTAATTACTTAATAAAGCGAAAAATTACTTGGGGAGAGGGGGAATCCCAATGTCTGCATGGAAAAAGTCATTTCTGTATCTGACAAGGAAAAAAACTAAAAATCTAATTATGTTGTTCATCACATTTTTATTGGGGTTTCTTGCTTTTATCGCTATCGGTATTAAGCGCAACTGTACAGGGAGCCTGCAGGAGCTGCAGAAAAGTTTTAGCAGCAGTTTTGTGGTTACCGCGCGACAGGATTGGAATAACGACGAGTTCGTGGAAACTACTGTAAATCAATTTGGAATAACAAAAACATATATAGGGCCGGCCATTGACAGAGAGCTAATTGATGAAATAGCAAGCATGAATGAAATTAAAAGTTATAATTCAGAACGATCAATATGGCTTTGCCTAGATGAATTAGAGATATATCCAGGTAGCTGGTTCAACCATTTGGAAGCTAGTAAAATTAATGAGGAAGCAGCAATAGTGCCAACGTTAGGAAAGGATTATTATATTATGCGATCCAAATCGGTACCTGTCTATGGCAATGACGATACTCAACTAAATCAGTATTTCAGAACGGGTGCCTTTGAACTGATAGATGGTAGGCATATTCATCCGGATGATTATAGAAAAGCAACCATTTCTGACTATATTGCTGATAAAAATGGTCTCAAGATAGGAGACACGATAGCAGTTTCAAAACATTATAGAATGTTCGACCTTGATGCACCTGATAATAAAGTATCAGCTACCTTTGATTTAGAAATCGTAGGAATTTTCCGGGTAAGAGTTGAACAGCCGATCAGCTATTTTACTGCAGAAGAAGAAATAGCACAAAATTATGTGTATGTAGATCATACTACATGCAAAGAGGCAATCACGGAGGCAGAACCAACCTATTCGGATACATATAGTAATGCAGTCTTCTTTGTAAAAGATCCTGCTGAATTAGACGCAGCAATAGAGAATGCAAGAAAGATATCATCAATAGACTGGAGATATTTTGATATCAAACCGGATAATACACTGTACAAAACAGCCCAGGACTCTTTAAGCCTGCTAAATATGTTATCCACGATCATACTGGTGGTGATCGTCTTTATGGCGCTTATTTTATTAAACCTGCTGTTGAAAATGAGTATGCGCGAGAGGACTCATGAAACCGGGATATTACTATCGCTTGGCTATAATAAAAAACAGATAAAGAGTTCCTTCTATATAGAGGGTGTAGTTATCGTTATATGTTCCTTGTTCCTTGCATTTCTGTTAGCTGGTTTTGTATCTAAGGTAGTAAACAATAAAGTGCTGGAAGCCGTAACCCCGGAAAAAGAAGTAACGGAAGTGAAGTCAAAAGAGGAGTTAGAACAGGAAATCGTGGATGGTACGTTTAAGGATAAGCACGAAATCGTCCTGCCCAGCCAGATGCCGGAACAATTTAACGCCACAATATCACTGACCGACTTTATGTGTGTGGCCCTTATGATGGCGGTTGTCCTGAAGCTAACGACTGAGTGGGCGATATATAAAGAATTAAGTCTGTCACCTCATAATTTGATCAATCGAATGAAGTAACAAGGAAAATCGACACAGTGTAATGAGGTATAAACAATGAGAGGGGAGGGATAAGGATGTCTTTGTGGAAAAGAATTTGGTTATATATTACCAGAAAAAAACTAAATACAGTTGTCCTGGTCTGTACTATCTTCGTCTTAGCTGTTTTAATGTTTATGGCATTTGCATTTCAACGCAGCAGCAAGTTGGCGTTAACTAGCTTAGCAGAAAGTTTTGGGGATGGTTTTGAAATTAGGGCAATAATAGATGGTGAGAATCCGAATCTCTGGAAAACGACTCTTTATGATAATGGCACGATAAGTAAAAGGTATATAGGGCCAGCTTTGAATTCTGAGATGGTGGATCAAGTCATCGAAATGGAAGGGATCAAGGATTATAATGTTAGGACTTATACGTATATATATATGGAAGGCATTAATACAATTCCTGGCAATTGGGCAAATATTATTGAAGAAGCAAATAATATGGAGCAAGAAGTCTATGCAGATGAAATATGGGATTATGCTGTTATGCAGACTCAAACATTTAATGTAAATGGAAATAGAAAAGGTGAACTGGATAGATATTTTAAAACAGGAGCATTTGAGATCATTAATGGTAGGAATATTGAACTAGGAGACAGAAATAAAATAGTTATTTCAGAAGAGGTTGCGCTGCTAAACAACCTTGCTGTTGGCGATACGATTGATGCAGTTGTAAATACAGTAATATTAAGTGAGGGATCGTTGGATGAGGTTCTTGGAAGATTTCCGTTGGAAGTAATAGGAGTATTTAGAGTGAACAGTACACAGGCCATATCCTATTATTCGGCAGAACAGGATATAGCGGATAATTTTATGTTTATGGACATAGAGTCACTTCAAAGCATTATAGACTGTATGCCGCTATCAATAGATACATATGACAGCGCATCATTTTATGTAGATGATCCGGATGAAATAGATTCAATGATAGAGGAAATATATAGCAAAAAAGATTTTAACAGGCATTATTTTGAGGTGAAGCCAGACACTACATTATATCAGTCTGCCGATAAATCGTTGCGGTTATTTAAAGGTATTATGAGCCTTTTGTTAATCATAATTATCGTTGCCTGTTTCGTTATCCTTTCGTTGATCTTATCATTTGCTTTAAAAAATAGGAACAGGGAGTCGGGTATCCTTTTATCAATCGGCATTGAAAAAAAGCAGATATTACAGCAATATTCGGTGGAATGTTTGCTAGTGGCTCTTTTCTCCCTGATTTTGGCATTTGGAGCAGCTAACATAATCTGTCAGCCTTTGGGGAACCAGGCATTAAAACTTATTACGCCGCAACAGGAACAAACAGAAGTAAAGTCAAAAGAAGAACTTACCCAGGAACTGATAGAAAACAGACAACTATCATCCAGCCTAAATGACGAAATCATTCTGCCCAGCCAGATGCCAGAAAAACTGGACTGTCGTGTATCTGTTGCTGACTTTGTCATTATTTTTATCATACAGAGCATCGTTATAGCAGCATCCGTTCAGTTTGCATGTTACCGGGTCCTATCACTCAGACCACAGCAGGTTATTTCCAATATGAGCTAGGATATGCTCAAGGGGGGATGGATAATGAATGTACGAAAGAGGACGCTGCTGTACATAAGGAGAAAACATACCAAGGTTATTCTTTTGCTATTTATTTTCTTTCTTCTGAGTATGTTTTCGCTTATCGGAATTTCTCTATATACCGGTATAAGAGGATCGCTGGAAGATCTGCGCAATAGTTTCGGGGGAAGCTTTAAGGTGGAAGTTAATTTTCACAATGATAATGAGGATTTGTGGGAAATAAAACATTACGAGCAGGGTGGCTCAAGCCGGTCTTATATAGGTCCTGTTCTTGATCAAGCTTTAGTCGAAAAAATAGCAAATCATAAGGGTATTTCTAATTATTGTGTAAGTGCAAATAAAAACTTATGTATACAGAATATAACTTCTATGCCTGGCTTTTTCGCAAACCTTATAGAAGAAGAAACAAAGGGCGGCTACAATCCAACCGAACAACAAAAATATTACGATAATGCAATGCACAATGCATTTCATTTTATTGGATGCAACGATAGTAGTTTAACTGAGTATTTTCGCACGAATGGGTTTGAGTTAATTGAAGGGCGGCATATTAATAATAAAGACAGGAAAAAAATAATAATTTCTGAATCCATAGCACAAGAGAATAATTTAAAAATAGGGGATACCGTATTGGCACAACTTAATGCTGCATTAATTCGGCCTGTGGAAAAACCTGATGAGATATTGAAAGAGTATAATTTAGATATAGTGGGCATATATCGCATAAATGCTAAACAAGGAATATCTTATTATACAATTGAAACCGACATAGCTGATAATTTTATATTTGTTGATTTAGAGACCTGTATGGATGCAAAGAATACTACGCCGGAGGATGTTGTCAGTTATAAGGAAGCAGTATTTTTTGTCGACGATCCGACAAGACTTGACACACTTATAGAGGATATAAAAGCTAATAAGGATATCAACTGGTATTACTATAAACTGACGGCAGATGATACGCTCTATAAAGCGGCCAACCAGTCGTTAAAGCTTATGGAGAAAATAACCTTTGTATTGCTTCTGTTTATTATCGTCATTTGTGTTATACTTCTGACTTTAATATGCACATCCAATATACGAGGGCGGCTTCGGGAGATCGGGATCTATCTCTCGGTTGGGATAAAGAAGGGAACCATCGTAAAGCAATTTATCCTGGAGGGTGTAATTCTGGGCATCATAGCGGTGACCTTGTCAGTTGGATGTTCGAAACTATTGATCAAGCCGATCAGCAATGCAGTGGTGAAAGCATATACTCCGGAGGAGGAAGAGCCGGAAGTGAAGTCAAAAGAAGAGCTGGAAAAGATGCTTCTGGAACAGAAATCCCTGGACATCAAGTCGGAGATAATACTGCCGTCCCAAATGCCGGACAAACTGGAGTGTACGATAAGTCTTAAAAGTATACTATATGTAAGTGTGATCGTTTTAGCGGCAATTATCGTATCAACATCGTTGGCTGTATGGCGTGAGGTCAGCTTTAACCCGAAAAATATACTAAACAATTCATGAGGTAGTAGAAAAACTATATTGATTATTACTATAGCAGTTTGAAAGACTTGTTGGCTCAACCGTAATAATGGGTCAATAGGTCTTACTTTCTATGAGCACATATTAGGTATATTGCTATTACATAGAGGAGCTGTCTGTTAGTTATGCTTGGGCTTCTAAAAATAGAAGTGATTACTAGTCTGATTCTAAAAGTGGTATATATAATAAGAAATATTGCCTGTAACAGGACAAATAATTAGAAATTTCTATAACTTTTTTTGAAAAATCAGAGATGTCTCAAGAATTGGGGAATAAAGTCTAATTAAAGAGAAAAATAATTAGTAGGAGGGAAGCTTATGGACTACATATTTAAGTGCTTTAAGACCCCAGGGGCCTGTTATGTGTATGATCGGCATACGAATTCCGTTTTCTCCGTGCAGGAGCAAGAGTACACGGAATTCTGTGAGATAGAAAAGGGAAAAGTTAACCCTGAGAAAAGCGAGATATTTTTAAAATATCACCGTCAGGGACTGCTTCAAAAGAATGTAGTAGAAAAAATCGAGCACCCGGCTACTGATTTTCTTGACTATCTTTCTAATAACAGAATGGAACAACTGATCCTACAGGTAACGCAGCAGTGTAATCTCCGATGTGCCTACTGTGTATACTCCGGTTTGTATGATAACCGAACCCATTCCAACAAAGAAATGACATTTGAAACCGCTAAGAAGGCAATTGATTTTTTCCTCGCTCGTACAAGAGAAATGAATCACGTTAATATCTCATTTTATGGCGGAGAACCATTGCTGGAGTTTGACCTGATTAAAAAATGTGTAGCGTATGTTAATTCCATTGTAGAAGGGAAGGAAGTTCGATTCGGGACCACCACCAATGGTACCTTATTGAAAGACGAGGTCGTTGACTTTTTGTACAATAACGATTTTCATTTTTCCATTAGTCTGGACGGTTCAAAGAAAGAACACGATGCAAGCAGAAAATTCCCTTCAGGAGCAGGCTCATTTGATCTGGTTATGAAGAATGTAAAAAGAATTAAGGAGAGATATCCGGAATATGCGGCAAACAACATTTCCTTTATGACCACAATCAACCCAAATATGAATCTGGATTGCGTAATGGAATTCTTTTCTACTGACGAGGTGATGTCCGACAGTCATATCATATTTAATACTATGGCGGATAACGGACTAAAGGGTGAATTGAAATTTGAAGAAGGCTTCCGTTTAAGACGTAAATATGAATACCTAAAACTATTGCTGATGTATGTGGGCAAATTAAATGAAGAGGCAATCAGTCCGATGGTTATTACATCAAAAGAACAGAGTGCCAGGACATTACGGGAATTGAGGAAGCACAGACCCTTACTCTCAACGATGCATCACAATGGACCATGTCTTCCAGGCATTAAGAGACTGTTTGTCACTGCTGATGGAAAATGCTATCCCTGCGAACGGGTAAGTGAAAACCACGACTATTTCTGCATAGGGTCAATTGATGAGGGATTGCAAATATCAAAGATGGAGAAGCTCATTAATAATGGAAAGGTGATTGCAGAAAAATGTAAAAACTGCTGGAATCTCAGACAATGCCTGTTATGTTCTTCTTTGCTTGAAATTGATGATGAGATAAATGAGATAGATAAGAATTCCTATAAAGAGCAATGCAGAAAGCAGAAACATATTACGATGAGTTCACTATATGAATTATGCGCTCTGAAAGAATTTGGCTGTGACTTGACAGAGGGAGGGGTGTAATATGAAAAACTTATGTGTGTTTCCGCTGAGCAGCGATACAGAAACTTTACTTCGGTATCGGGATGCACTGGATGGTTATGATATTACCTCTGTTGTATCCTTCAACGAAGATAAACAACTATTTGATTCTGTTCGGGAACAGACAGGTCTGGTATGTACATCAGACTGGAAGGAAGGCATAGAACCTGCTGACACATTACTGTTAATGGACAATGTCAACGGCTATAAAACGGCAAAATACTTGGAAGGTATGGAGCTGGCCGAAAAAACAAACCGAAGGATTTTAAGCAGCCGAACTTTAAAAGAAGAATTGAAAATACATTCGAATTCGTTTACAAGCTTGCACGGTATCCGTGAGCTTAGGATGGAAACCAGTTTACCAAAGCACAGGCAAAAGCGGGAGATCCCAGTCCCGATCATTGCTGTAATGGGACAGGGAGAAAATTGCAGTAAGTTTGAGCTGCAGGTAATCGTCAGAAAGCAATTTATGAAGAATGGTTATAAGGTGACCTCGGTTTGTTCCAATGAGTTAGGTGCTTTATTTGGGATGTATAGTCTGCCATTGTTTCTATTTGGCAACATTTTGTCCTTTGAAGAAAAAGTAATCTGCTTTAATCACTACATATATAATCTTTATGAGAAGGAACGGCCGGATGTAATTGTCTTGGGGGTGCCGGGAGGAATCATGCCGCTTGGCGAGGATCAGTACAGCCATTTTTCTGAGCTTCCACTTATTATAACAAGCGCGGTTACTATTGATACAGGTGTCCTTACTTACTTTGCGGCGCAATATAAACATAATGATTTTCTGGGATATTTGGGCAGATACTGCCTGTTGAAATATAATACGCCCGTCGAGATATTCTGCCCTGCAAGGGTAAAGCTGGACTATGATGCAGAGAAACAACAGTTTGTCTTCCTACACCTGGATGAAAAGACAATAAAACAGACATTTTTAAAATACAACGATCCAAGCGTAATGGACCTAACAGATAAAAATAGTGTAACAGAGCACGTCGATCAATTGATTCAGGTATTGCAGAACAATCTGGCCGCTTTATAAAAGGCTTTTCTATAACGCGGATTTATCCTGAAAGAAATGGAGGTATAAATGCAGTCACTGGATGAACAAACGGTAAAAAAGGAAATTATACAAACGGTAGAACGTATATCTGGAGTAACACCATTGGATATAAATGAAAATTTACTGAGTGACAGAATGAAGATATCATTTCCTGATTTTCTCTATATTTTTGATAAATTGGATAGAGAATTCAATATTCCTGTCCATAACATTTTAATCCAGGACGATTATTCGCTACTTACAGTAGAAGGATTATGGAAAGAGATCGAACAAGGGGCTTCTGCCCCAAATTAAAAGGCTAATAATGTTTAGGCTGTGTGTCACCATTGGAGTTGTACAAAGGAGTGTTAATATGACAAAATTAAACAAAAGATTTACAATGTTAACAAACAGCGTTAATCAGTATGCTTGTAACTGCTATACTGAGTGCCCGTGTGCTTCTGATGATTCACAATATGACAGTCAGGGTACCTATCAAGGTCGTTTATCTGGTTCTATGTCAGCAGCAGGAATTTCTGAAGAAGAGTAAGCTTAAATTTACTTCTAAATTAGTTAAGTAAATTCGACACACAGTCTAAACATTATCTTTATGAGGTTAAGTAAATGAGTACAATAAAGCGAATTAGATTATATCTTATCAGAAAGAAGTGGAAAAATATACGTTTAATCATTTGTATATTCTTCCTGGCATACATCTTATTTCTATGTTTTGCCATTCAAAAGAGTTCACGAAATACTCTAGATGACCTTAGACAACGTTTGGGTGGTAAGATTCTAATGGAATTAAATATTGATATCAATGGCCTAACTATTGATCAAAGGTATGAAATTCGAAGCCAATTCAACCGCGAGTTAATCGAAAGTATAGCCGATACAGAGGGGATCGTGAATTATAATGCAGAAGGTCACACTGCCATCTATACCCCTGAACTAGTTCTTGTTCCGGGAAATGCTTTTAATATTTTAAGTACTTCTAGTGATAAAGTAAAAATGGGAATGGGAGAAAGTATTGTTTTAAACTTAGAAATATCACAAAGTAAACCTAATGTTTTTGGAGAAATGGATACAGGAATGGTTGAATATTTTGTAAATGGAGCATTTTCCTTAATAAAGGGGCGTCATATACAAAAAGACGATCACGGAAAAATACTGATTTCTGAAACAATGGCAAAAAATAATAATCTAAATATTGGAGATTATGTCTACTTTGAGGTTAATGAGTTTATAACTAGAGAAAATGGTAAATTAGACAATATACTCGAGTCTGACAAGATGGAAATTATCGGAATTTTTAAAGTAAATGCCGAACAGGCCATCAATTTTTATACGCCGGAATATGATATCGCAAAAAATTATATTTATATGGATATGGAAAGTTATGAGCCCTTGGCATATGCTAAAACAAATGGAAGTGGTAATGGTATTCTTAAAGCAACATTCGCTGTAAATAATTCGGAAAAAATAGATGAAATAATAAAAGATATAAAAAATCGGGAAGATATCGATATCCGGAACTATAAGTTTGGGGTAGATGATTCTGTTTACCAATCATCTGCAAACCCTTTATTGATGATAAATAAAATATTGGGATTAATAGTAGGTGTAATTATAATAAGTAGTCTAATATTTTTAATCATAATACTTAAATTTTGGTTATCAAACCGAAGTAGGGAAATTGGTGTTTATATGTCTATGGGCGTAGAGAAAAAAGGAATTGCATCAGAATTCTTAGCAGAGGCAGGTATTATGATTTTAATTGCTTGTTGCCTTGCCTGTATTGCAACCGTTGCTACAAGTAAACCAATCAGCAACTGGATTATTCAGACGGCAACTCCAAAACAGAAGCTACCGGAAGAAAAATCTCAGAAAGAACTGGAAGCAGAAACGTTGGAAGGAAAATTTGATTTTGCAGGTGAAATTATTGTACCAACACAGCTTCCAGAAGAGTTTAACAGTATGCCTACAGCAAGAGATTTTGTTCTGATTTTAGGTATTTTCATGGTAGTAACTGTAGGGGCATTAGGTACGACTTTTTATCTGTTTTTTAATACGACACCAAAAGATATTTTAAATAAAATGAGTTAATTAAGTATATAGCCACTGATGTAAAAAGGTTACATTCAAAATTTGAAAGTTACTTACTGTAGACGGATTATGGAATGAGATATAACGGAGGGCTTATCCTCAAACTAAAAGGTTAATAAGGTTTAGGCTGTGTGTCACCATTGGAGTTATACAAAGGAGTGTTAATATGACAAAATTAAACAAAAGATTTGCAATGTTAACAAACAGCGTTAATCAGTATGCTTGTAATTGCTATACTGAGTGTCCGTGTGCTTCTTACAACACACAAGGTACTAGTCAGGGAGGATATCAGAGCCAATTAATGGGCGCAATGTCGGCAGCAGGAATGTCCGAAGAAGAGTAGACTTTACCAATTCTAATATTGTAGCTAAGTAAATAGACGCACAGCTTAAACATTATATATGAGGGTATGAAATGCACATATTAAAACGTACTTGCCTTTTTTTGGTTAATAAGAAGTGGAAAAATATACTATTGATTATATGTATCTTTTTCTTGGCATTTGTTTTGTTTCTCTGTTTTTCTATTAAAAGAAGTACAGACCGAACGCTGTCAGACCTTAGGCAGACACTTGGTGGGAATATTTTGATGGAAATGAATGTTGATATGGAAGGGCTATCTACAAATCAAATATTTGAAATAAATAGTCGTTTCAACCATCAGTTAATTAATAAAGTTGCGAAAACAGAGGGTATTATTAATTACAATGCTGAAGGTTATGCGGCCGTCTATGCACCGGAATTAATTTTGACCCCGGGGGGTTCATATAATATGTTAAATATGTACAGTGATAAGCAGAAAGAAAAAATGGATCAAAGATTATTGCTTGTCATGGATATTATGCAAAAAAGACCTTATATTTATGGGGAAATTAATACAGAGATGGTGGAGTATTTTGTAAATGGAGCGTTTAGCTTAACAGAAGGTAGACATATACAAGAAGGAGACCAAGGGAAAATTTTGATATCCGATTCGCTTGCTCGAAATAATAATCTTAAAATTGGGGATTACGTTGATTTAGAAATTAATGAGTTTATAGTAACAAATTATGGTGATTTGGATAATGTCTATGAACATTATAGTTTAGAAATAGTAGGTATTTTTCAAGTTAATGCAGATCAGGAAATAAATTTTTATACGCCGGAATATGATATAGCTGAAAATTACATATATACAGATCAAGAAACTTTTAGTTCTATGTCTTATTTAATGTCAGAAGGCCGTGCGATAGGTATTGATAAGGCTATATTTGCAGTGGAGAACCCGGAAGATATTAATAATATTATTTCTAAAATAAGAGCAAGAAGAGATATTGATGTTCGAAACTATAAATTTGGAGTGGATGATTCAGTTTATCAATCGTCTGCAAAGCCTTTGAAGATGATTAGTAATATATTAAATGCCATAACGGTGGTTATTATAATAAGCTGTCTCTTATTTTTGATTATCATAATGAAAATGTGGTTATCCAGCCGAAGTAGAGAAATTGGTATTTTAATGTCTATGGGGGTAGAAAAGAAAGGAATTGCAGCTGAGTTTCTGACTGAAGCAGGTATTATGATTCTGATTGCCTGTTGTATTGCCTGTTTAATGGCTGTAGTTACAAGTAAACCAATCAGCAACTGGATAATACAGACTGCTACGCCTGAACAGGAAGTTTCAGAAGAAAAATCACAAACAGAATTAGAAGCAGAAATGATGGAAGGTAACTTTGATCACGCGGGCGAGATAATAATACCGACACAACTCCCGGAAGAATTTAACAGTATGCCAACAGCAAGCGATTTTATTATGATTTTAGGTATATTTCTGGTAATTACTGTTGGAGCATTAGGAACCACATTTTATTTATTCTTTAACATGACCCCAAAAGATATACTAAACAAAATGAGTTAACAAGAATATTGATATACGCTTACTTAAACATGTTACATTTAAAATACAATATTAATTAAACCATATAGCAAGATACGTTTGTGCCTAGTATATTTAATGAACAGTTATTTATGCTGGGCACAAATGTATATACGGCTATTTTAAATCTGACCTTCGTTAAAAGAAGTAAATTAATATAACTAAAATACCCACAAGGAGGACCCCATATGAACCTATTTCACCGAGCCCTGTTCTATATAACCCGAAAGAAGAACAAGAGTATTCTCCTGTTCTTCATCCTCCTGTTCATGTCCGTCTTTGTCCTCACCGGCCTCGGCATCCAGAATGCCTCCCGGGATACCGCCGCAGCCCTGCGGGAGCGCCTCGGCGGCTACTTCCGCCTCCGGGCCAACAACGGTACGCCCTGGATCGACGATGCCCTCATAGAGCGGATCATGACCATCGAGGGAATCAAGGACTATAACGCAATGAACGTGTTCTACCTGCATACGGAGCTGACTCTCACACCGGGCCGGTTCGCAGGGGAAATTGATCCTCAGTTCGACAACCAGAAGAATGAACCCCGTTTCCTTGGAAATACCAGCTCGGAGCGGTATGAGTATTTCCTTACCAATGCCTGTGAACTGGTGGAGGGGGAGCATCTGACAGGGGAAGATAGAGGAAAAGTACTGATCTCGGAGCGGCTGGCAGAGGATAACCAGCTGTCCATCGGTTCCTCCTTTACCGCCGATATCACAGAGGACTTACAGGTATCGGAAGGGATGGAGAAGAACATCGGGAAGGAATATACCCTGGAAGTAGCGGGTATCTACCGGATCAACAGCAAGAAGGATTCCAGCGCCTTTACCCCGGAGTGTGACATCGTGGAAAACTACATCTTCATTGACTCGGAGACCGGTAAGGAGATCGTCAATGACTTAAGAGGGAGAGGGACAGACCGGTACCAGTACGGGGCGGACTTCTTTGTGAAGGACCCGAAGGAGCTGGATACGATCATCAAACAGGCGGAAGAACTGGATGAGGAGAGGGAGAATCATTTCATCACCGTCAATGATGTGGTCTATCAGACTTCAGCTGCCCCCCTGGAGAAGCTGGGGGCCATTATGACCGTATTGATCATGGTGGTACTGGTAGTATGCGTAATCCTGCTGTCCCTGATTCTGACCATGTGGATCAAGGAGAGGATTCATGAGATCGGGATCTATCTGTCCATCGGAATCAAGAAGGGTGGGGTAGTAGGACAGTTCCTGACGGAGTGTATCGGGGTATTTCTGATTGCCTTTGTGCTGGCGGCGATCCTGTCGGCGGGGATAGGGAGCCGTCTGGGAAGCTATATCACCCAGTCAGCAGTAGGGACGGAGCAGGAAGAGGAAGAAGAGAATGGCGATAAGAAGCAGGATGAGGATGCGATCATCGGTGACTATGTGAAGAACACCATTGAGTTAAAGATCGCAATCGGATGGAGAGAGCTGGCAGGAGTGGCAGCGGCGGGAGTTGCGACCATCATCCTGTCGGTTGGAATCGCGTCGGTAACGGTATTCCGGTTAAAGCCGAAGAGTATCTTAAGTTCGATGAGTTAAAGGAGGAGAAGACAGATGAGCGTGATGGAGACGAAAGACGTAAAGTATTACTATACAGAGAGAAACCCGGTATTAAAGGGAGTAAACATAAAGCTGGAGAGAGGGAAGATGTATGTCATCCTGGGGCCGTCAGGATGCGGGAAGTCCACGCTGCTGGCGCTTCTTGGAGGGCTGGATGTGCCGAAGGACGGGAAAGTGCTGTTTGAAGGAAAAGACATCAATGAGATCGGCCTGGCGATGCACCGGAGAAAGAATGTAGCGTTTGTATTCCAGACGTACAACCTGATCGACTACATGACACCGGCGGAGAATGTGGAGCTGACATCGAAGAAGGACCCGCTGCCGATCTTAGAGCAGGTGGGGCTGACGAAGGAAGAGGCGAAGAGGAATGTGCTGAAGCTGTCGGGAGGGCAGCAGCAGAGGGTGGCGATCGCGAGAGCCTTGGGATCGGAGGCGCCGGTGATCCTTGCGGATGAGCCGACGGGAAACCTGGATGAGGATACGGCCCAGGAGATCACGAGGCTGTTAAAAGAGGAGGCACACAAGTTAAACAAGAGTGTGCTGATCGTGAGCCATTCGATGGAGGTGGCGAGGCAGGCAGATGTGGTGCTGAGGCTGAGTCATGGACTGTTGGAAGAAGTGAAGCTGGATGAAGAAAACAATGAGGAAACAGAACAGGACACAGTACCTGAGGCATAACAAATGAGGGCGGTTCATTTGCCTTATAAATGACTGCCCTTATGTAAACTACAATGTGGAATGGTGATTAGCATGAAACATGAAGATAAACAGCTTCTTAAAAGAACCTTAAAACAGCTGGCTCCCCATAAAAAGAAGATTGTGCTGGTGGTATCCTGCTTCCTTCTCCTGACGGTCCTGACCTTTTTCCGGCCTATGGTGATCAAGAGCATAACCGATGACGGTATGATTAACCAGAATATGACCCTGATTCTCCTGCTGTCAGGTATACTCTTTCTGCTATCCCTTGTAGAGCAGTCGGTGGAGCTGGGACAGACAAAGCTGTTCTTAACCTTGCAGAATGATGTTCAGTTTAGTCTGTATAAGGAATCCTTTCAGAAACTGCTGCATTTGAAAATGAGCTACTATACAGACAAAAATAACACGGGTATTATTAACAGCCTGTCTACGGATATCAACAAGGTAGGACTCATTGCGGACCGGGGAATTATGTTCCTGTTCAACTATATTTTCCGGATCATCAGCGGCCTGCTGGGCCTGTTCATTATCAGCTGGAAGCTGGCTCTGCTGGTTCTGCTTGCGGTGCCTATAAAGTACATATTTGTCCGTCTCCTTTCTGATAAAAAGAGAGACCTGATGGTGCGGGCGCTGAAAAATGCAAGAGACTTCTCTTCCTGGTTTGGAGAAAATATAAACGGAATCCGGGAAATTAAGCTGTGGAATCTTTACAATCAAAAATTCGGACAGTTCCAGGACAAGCATAAAAAGGTGATTGCGGATAACAAAAATTCAGGGATGCTGGATGCCTGGAATTCCACCTACGAGCTGCTGTTGTCAGCATTTATGACAAGCCTTCTCTATATTGTGGGCGGCCTGCTGATCTGCAGAGGCGAACTGTCGGTGGGTGATGTCATTGCCTTCTTATCTTACAGCAGTTATGTCCTGAGCCCGATCTCTGCCATCATGAATATGAAAATGATTCTGGCGGCTGTATTTCCATCTGCAAAACGGCTCTTTGGCTTCCTGGACCAGGAAGAATCGGAGAGCGGAGGGGAGGAACCGTGTGGAAATTCCTTTAAGGGGATCTGTTTTGACCATGTCAGGTTCTCCTATGGCGACAAAGAATTGTTGCAGGATATCAATATGCTGATTCCATGCGGAGCGAAGGCGGCCATTATCGGGCAGAACGGAAGCGGGAAGACAACGCTGATCAATCTGCTTCTGCGTTTGATCCAGCCGGATGAAGGCCGGATTATAATGGATGGGAAAGATATTTCAGAATATGATCTGAACAGTTACCGGGAGCTGTTCAGCGTGGTGAGTCAGGACCCATTTCTGTTCCAGGACACAGTGCGTAATAATATTGACCTGCGACAAAGGGATAAAAAAGATGAGATCGAAACAGTGTGCGCCCAGAGCGGAGTAGAAGGATTTCTGGACAAACTTCCGAATGGGCTGGACAGCAAGCTGGGAAGGAACGGGACGAACCTGTCCGGCGGAGAGAAACAAAAGCTGGCTGTGGCGCGGGCGCTGATCAAGGATGCCCCGGTGGTCATACTGGACGAGGCGACCTCGAACTTTGACGTGGATTCGGATGCTTTTCTCCATGATGTTATCATGGAATTTAAGGACAAGACCATTATTATGATTACCCATAAATACGAAAACCTGAAAGGCTTTGACCTGATTTACCGGATTGAGAACGGATATCTGATACCAGTGGAAAGAGGGCAGGAATATGGTAACTGTCGCGATTATTGATGATGCATTGAATGAAATGTATCTGACCCATACCAATATAATACAGAGATATTCACTCCTGAGCGGACATCCGGAGAAGACAGAGCATTTTGAGGGGAAAGGCTACACACACTCAACTATGTGCGCCAGAGTTCTGGAGGAATACGGGACCGGCTATCAGGTGATCAATATTCAGATCATGGAAAATCATGGGACGCCGTGCTCCGTACAAAATCTGGCCGCGGCGTTACAGCTCTGCAGTGAGCTGCCGGTGGATATTGTACATATGAGTGTGGGGACGCCGGTTCTGTCGGAGTCCCGCATACTGGATGAACCGGTCGGCAACCTGGCAAGACGGAATGTTCTAATGACCGCGGCACTTGACAACAGAGGGCTGGTAACCCTTCCTGCTGCATATCCTCAGGTGATCGGTGTGCGATGTGACCGGAACGGAGTACTTGTACCGGGCAGTTATGTCTGCCATACGAATGACCCCTGGGGGATTCAGGTCACGGCAAACTATGAATTCGACACGGAGCAATTTCCGGCACTGGCGCCGAGCAATAGCCTGGCAGTCCCTATGATAGCGGCAAAGCTATGCAAGTACCGTAACCAGGGAATAAAAAAGCTGGGCAGAATATTGAAGGCGCTGGAAAAAGAAAGTGCCGGCGCGGTCCCGGAGGGACTGATATCAGACGATGAAGATAAAGAACCGGAACTGCCTGTGGTAGCGGTTGTACATAAAGAAGCGAAAGATCAGGAACGGGAAGACCCGAAACCAATATGGTATGGATCAGAACTCATGGATGCGTTCCACAGGATCAAAGGCTATGAAGCGGCAGGACTTCAGTTAAAGCCCTACTCCCACGATATACGGATTCTGACCAATAAGAACACGGAAGGGAACGGAATCCGAAAAAGTATCTTATTTATCGAGCGACATACAACAGCCGATGTAGTATTCCTGTTTCTTGAGGGAAATGAGCTGCAAAAAGTACTGGGCCAGGTCGTACCGGATATGGTAATTCACATGGAATATGGGGAGGCGGCAATAGAAAAAAACGGGCAGGATGATTTCAGAATCCGCATGGACAAAAAAGAGGGGACTTGCCAGCTCTGCGCGGAAATAGAAAAGAGATTAACCTAAGAGAACCGGGCAACCGGTTCTTTTTGTTGCTTAGGAAAGTATTTCAAACGTTCCTAAGCAATAAAATAGCCACCCTGGCGATACGTCCACCTTATTCTTAAAAGGGATTTGGAGCAATATCTAATGGATTTCGCCGTGATATTCATACATAAGTAAGCCTCTGCCATATTTTCGACTTATTTCGACATTACACTATAAAATAAATAGAATATTTGATATAATAAAACAAAGAAATCTGATTAAATAAAGGGAAAAATGATATAAATAGAAATCATGTGGAGGATAGCATATGAAGTAAAAAGAATTAGAACCGTGTACCGTGATTGGGGCAATCTATATGGGAACATGGAGAAGGGCCCGGTTATTTCTAACCAGAAAAAAAGGAAAGACCATTCTGATGGTGTGTATCTTTTTTTTGCTGGCAGCAATGATGATGCTAAGTTTTTCAATCAAGAGAAGTGCGGAAAGTACACTGAAAGAACTGAGAGAGACCCTGGGAGGAAGCATCTCTCTTCAATTAAATGTGGTCTCTACAGCATTTTCAAAAGAAGAATTCAAGGAAGTCTGTGGCCGTTTTAATAAGGAACTGGTGAAAAATATAGCGGCAACAGAGGGGATTGAACGATATAATACGGAGCTGGAATTGTTCTTATATACCCCAGACCTGACATTAATACGGGGAGGGGCATACAACAATGAAAAAATGTGTGAAGAACGACAACTTGATATAGAGGAAAAATATATAATCATGGGTGAAGTTCTGGAAAAATGGCCGTCTGTTATTGGAGAAACACATACAGAGGATGTGGAACATTTTAGAAACGGGGCTTTTACTCTCGCTGAGGGCAGACATCTGCAGGAGGGCGACCAGGGAAAGGCCATGATTTCAGATGAGTTGGCAAAGCTGAATGGACTTTCCGTAGGAGATGAAATATACATAGAAATAAATTCATACATAGTCAGAGAGGGAGGCACCCTGGATGATGTATGGGGTGGGTACGATATGGAGATTGTAGGAATTTTTCACAGAGAAGCGCCTCAGGCCATTAATTTTTATACTCCCGAAAGCGGCATTGCGAATAACTTCATATATGTGGATATAACCACTGCGGAAGAAATGTGCCGGATATTTCTGGAAAGTGAGTATGCACACTATTCCAAGGCTACTTTTTTTGTAGAGGACCCTACTCATATCGATGAGATTTTAAGTGAAATTAGAAGCAGATACGGCAGTAAGCTGGGTTACTTTAAACTACAAATTGATGACTCCGTCTACCATTCGTCGGCAGATCCTTTAAAATTCATCAGCGGTATCTTTACCTTTTTCATGCTGCTGATCCTTGTGACAGGCGTTGTAACGTTGTGTATAGTCGTGAAAATGTGGGTGCAAAACCGTAGTCATGAAAGCGGCATATTACTATCTGTGGGAATCGAGAAAAAAGAAATTGTCGGTCAGTATTTGATCGAAGCACTATTTGCAGTTATGGTGGGATGTATTCTTGCGGTGGGGGCTGCCGGACTGCTGAGCGCTCCGATCAGCAACCGGGTTCTGGAAATGGCACGGCCTGAAGTTGTCATGCCGGAAGAGAAGTCTCAGCAGGAATTAGAGGCGGAAATAATGGAAGGCACATTTGATCAGGCGGGGGAAATTATTATACCGGCAAAATTGCCAGAAAAGTTTGACAGCCGTGTTACGGGGAAGGATTTTCTGCTGATTACTGTACTTATTGTATTTACTGCCGGGGCAGCAGTATGCCTGACATTCTATCTTTACTTTGGAACGAATACGAAAGATCTGTTACGGAAATTGAGCTAGAAGATTTACAGCACAGATATACCAAAATATCTATAACAGACAGGTAAGGAGATGTGGAATGAATACGCTGAAGAGAACAGGATTATTCCTGACTAGGAAAAGGGTGAAAAATATACTTTTAATTTTATGTATATTCTTCTTGGCGTTTATTCTATTTCTGTGTTTTTCTATTAAAAGAAGCGCAAATGAGACGCTTACGGATCTAAGGCAAACGCTTGGTGGAAATATTTTGATGGAACTGAATGTGGATACAAATGGATTATCCATTGACCAGAAGTTCGAGATAAATAGCCGTTTTAATCGCGATCTCATTAAACAAATAGCTGATACGGAAGGAATTATAAATTATAATGCAGAAGGTTGTACAGGGATTTATACACCAAAATTAGTTTTGGCTCCAGGCAGTAACTATAATATGTTAGCTGATTCTAATAGTAAAACAGAAAAAGAATTAATTAAAAGCTTAGAGGTTTCACTAAGGAAGCCCAAAGTTTATGGAGAAATAGATACACATATGGTAGAACATTTCTTAAACGGTACGTTTACTTTGACAGAAGGTCGACATATACAAAAGGAAGATGTTAGAAAGGTTCTTATTTCGGAAACACTGGCGAAAAATAATAATCTCAAAATCGGAGATTTTATATATTTCGAAGTCAATGAGTATATTACAAGAGAAAATGGGAAATTGGATAATATACTCGCGTCTGACAACATGGAAATAGTTGGAGTATTTAGAGTTAATGCGAAACAGGTCGTAAATTATTATACCACAGAGCTGGAGATCGCAAAAATTATATTTATATGGATATGAAAAGTTACCAACCATTGGCATAGGCTAAAGTAAATGGTGCGGGAAATGGAATTATTAAAGCTACTTTTTCACTGGAGGATGCTGAAGACATTGAAATTATTATAAATAATATAAAAGCAAGAAAAGATATAGATGTCCGCAATTATAAATTTGATGTGGACGATTCGGTTTATCAGTCTTCAGCAAAGCCTTTGAAGATGATTAGTAATATATTAAATGTCATAACGGCGGTTATTATAATAAGCTGTCTCTTATTTTTAATAATCATAATGAAAATGTGGTTATCCAGCCGAAGTAAGGAAATTGGTATTTTAATGTCTATGGGAGTCGATAAAAAAGGAATCGCTACTGAATTTCTAGCAGAAGTTGGACTCATGATTCTAATTGCCAGTTGTATGGCCTGCCTAACAGCGGCAATTTCAAGTAAGCCAATCAGCAACTGGATTATTCAGACTGCAACTCCAAAATAGGAGCTTCAAGAAGAAAAATTACAAAAAGAGTTGGAAGCAGAAATGTTGGAAGGTAAATTTGATATAGCAGGGGAAATAATAGTACCAACACAGTTGCCGGAAGAATTTAACAGCATGCCGACAGTACAAGATTTTATCCTGATTTTAGGTATACTTCTGATCATTGCAGCAGGGGCCTTAGGCACTATCTTCTACCTGTTCTTTCATATGACACCAAAAGATATTCTAAATAAAATGAGTTAGTCTTTTAAGGGGGGATTATCTATGAACCTATTTAAGCGAGCCCTGTTCTACATAACCCGAAAGAAGAACAAGAGTATTCTCCTGTTCTTCATCCTCCTGTTCATGTCCGTCTTTGTCCTCACCGGCCTCGGCATCCAGAATGCCTCCCGGGATACCGCCGCAGCCCTGCGGGAGCGCCTCGGCGGATACTTCCGCCTCCGGGCCAACAACGGCACCCCCTGGATCGACGACGCCCTTATAGAGAGGATCATGACTATCGAGGGAATCAAGGATTATAACGCCATGAACGTGTTCTACCTGCATACGGAGCTGACCCTCACACCGGGCCGGTTCGCAGGGGAAATTGATCCTCAGTTCGACAACCAGAAGAATGAACCCCGTTTCCTGGGGAATACCAGCTCGGAGCGGTATGAGTATTTCCTGACCAATGCCTGTGAGCTGGTGGAGGGAGAGCATCTGACGGGGGAAGACCGGGGAAAGGTACTGATCTCAGAACGGCTGGCAGAGGATAACCAGCTGTCCATCGGTTCCACCTTCACCGCCGATATCACAGAGGACTTACAGGTATCGGAAGGGATGGAGAAGAACATTGGGAAGGAATATACCCTGGAAGTAGCAGGTATTTACCGGATCAACAGCAAAAAGGATTCCAGCGCCTTCACCCCGGAGTGTGACATCGTGGAAAACTACATCTTCATTGACTCGGAGACCGGGAAGGAGATCGTCAACGACTTAAGAGGGAGAGGGACAGACCGGTACCAGTACGGGGCGGATTTCTTTGTGAAGGACCCGAAGGAGCTGGATACGATCATTAAACAGGCGGAAGAACTGGATGAGGAGAAGGAGAACCATTTCATCACCGTCAATGACGTGGTCTATCAGACTTCAGCGGCCCCCCTGGAGAAGCTGGGGGCAATCATGACCGTATTGATCATGGTGGTACTTGTGGTATGTGTAATCCTGCTGTCCCTGATTCTGACCATGTGGATCAAGGAGAGGATTCATGAGATCGGGATCTATCTGTCCATCGGAATCAAGAAGGGCGGGGTAGTAGGACAGTTCCTGACGGAGTGTATCGGGGTATTCCTGATTGCCTTTGTGCTGGCGGCAATCCTGTCGGCAGGGATCGGGAGCCGTCTGGGAAGCTATATCACCCAGTCAGCGGTAGGGACGGAGCAGGAAGAGGAAGAGGAGAACGGCGATAAGAAGCAGGATGAGGATGCGATCATCGGTGACTATGTGAAGAACACCATTGAGTTAAAGATCGCAATCGGATGGAGAGAGCTGGCAGGAGTGGCAGCGGCGGGAGTTGCGACCATCATCCTGTCGGTAGGAATCGCGTCGGTAACGGTATTCCGGTTAAAGCCGAAGAGTATCTTAAGTTCGATGAGTTAAAGGAGGAGAAGACAGATGAGCGTGATGGAGACGAAAGACGTAAAGTATTACTATACAGAGAGAAACCCGGTATTAAAGGGAGTAAACATAAAGCTGGAGAGAGGGAAGATGTATGTCATCCTGGGGCCGTCAGGATGCGGGAAATCCACGCTGCTGGCACTTCTTGGAGGGCTGGATGTGCCGAAGGACGGGAAAGTGCTGTTTGAAGGAAAAGACATCAACGAGATCGGCCTGGCGATGCACCGGAGAAAGAATGTGGCGTTTGTATTCCAGACGTACAACCTGATCGACTACATGACACCGGCGGAGAATGTGGAGCTGACATCGAAGAAGGACCCGCTGCCGATCCTGGAACAGGTGGGGCTGACGAAGGAAGAGGCGAAGAGGAATGTACTGAAGCTGTCGGGAGGACAGCAGCAGAGGGTGGCGATCGCGAGAGCCTTGGGATCGGAGGCGCCGGTGATCCTGGCGGACGAACCGACGGGAAACCTGGATGAGGATACGGCCCAGGAGATCACGAGGCTGTTAAAGGAGGAAGCCCATAAGCTAAACAAGAGTGTGCTGATCGTGAGCCATTCGATGGAGGTGGCGAGGCAGGCAGATGTGGTGTTGAGGCTGAGTCATGGGCTGCTGGAAGAAGTGAAGCTGGATGAAGAAGCAGAGACGGTGAAAGAAACGGAGTAAATTATTTCAGAGGCCTAAATACCTTGAATGTATGCATACCTTAAAAGTTATTGAAGATTACTTGTGTTAATTATATTTATGTTGGGGCCAGAAGGGCATGCAAATAAAAGGGGTGTGATAAATGAATATACTAAAACGCGCCAGTTTATTCTTGATCAGGAAAAGGCGGAAGAACCTGCTTTTATTTCTATGTATCTTCCTTTTGGCCCTCGCTCTCTTCCTGTGTTTTGCAATTCATAGGAGTGCAAAAGAAACACTAAGTGAGTTGCGCTTAAGCCTTGGCGGCAATATTTCAATGAAATTGAATGTCGATGTAAGTGGATTATCCGTAAATGAGAAATATGCAATACGAAGTCGTTTTAATCGTGATTTGATAAGACAAGTGGCTGAAACTGACGGTATAAAGAATTATAATGGAGAAGGATATAATATATTATATGCACCAAATCTAGAGTTTACACTAGGGAATGGTTATAATGCTTTGAATTCTATAAGTAGTAAGGTAAGAAAAGAGATGGGAAGGGAGGCCGTTCTTACTCTCGAAATAATGCAACACAGGCCAAAGATTTTTGGTGTAATAGATAGTTCTATGGTCGATTATTTTATGAATGGAGCGTTTTCATTAATAGAAGGCCGACACATTCAGAAAAATGATAGAGGTAAAGTTTTGATAACGGAATCTGTAGCACAAAAGAATAACTTAAAAATAGGCGATTCTGTTTATATAGAGACAAATGAGTTTATTGTAACAAATCAAGGAAGTCTCGATAATATTTATGAAAGTTATAACTTAGAGATTGTTGGAATTTTTCGTATAAATGCTATGCAAGCTATTAATTTCTATACGTTCGAATTTGAAATTGCTGAAAATTATATGTTTACCGATCTGGAAACCAATAAATCTATGTCCGTTATTATGTCTAGTGGAAGTGATGCCGGTGTTGATAAAGCAACCTTTGCTGTTGAAAACCCCGAGGAAGCAAACGATATAATAGATAAAATTAAAGCACGAAAAGATATTGATGTACGAAATTACAAATTTGAAATAGATGATTCCGTTTATCAATCTTCTGCACAACCACTTAAGATGATTAGTAAAGTAATAAGTATTGCGATAACGATTATTCTAATAGACTGCCTTCTATTATTAATAATAATTTTGAAAATGTGGCTGACAAGCCGAAATATGGAGATCGGTATTCTAATGTCTATTGGGGCGGAAAAGAGAAAAATAGCACTCGAATTTTTTATTGAAACAATGGTGATAATAGCAATCGCTTGTTGTGCTGCCTTTTTGGCAGCATCGATAATAAGTAAGCCAATTAGTAATTGGGTAATAAAAGCGGTTACTCCAGAACAAGTGCTTCCTGCAGAAAAGTCACAAAAGGAACTGGAAGCAGATATGCTGGAGGGCAACTTTGATATAGCCGGAGAAATAATAATACCAGTGCAGCTGCCGGACGAATTTAACAGCAGGCCAACTGCAATTGACTTGGTCATTATTCTAAGTATTTTTCTATTAATTACAACAGGGGCCCTAGGTACAACGTTCTATCTGTATTTTGGCATGACCCCTAAGAATATCCTGAACAAAATGAGTGGCTAATAACTGAAGATATCAGTCTCATTCTTCTTATGCTTTTGTGGATTGCCCTGAGCAGTAAAAAGAAGTATCTTACAATAATTACGGCTTTTCTTTTGGGTGCAGTCATGATCAATTATTTAATTCTTTATACACCTGTGACCTATAAAATAAAGAACGAGGAAATGTTTGAAGAGTATAAGGATCGAATAGAAATAACCTTTCGGACAGGAACTTTGGAAATAGAACTGAACGACAAACAGATTGAAGAATTTATTGATCTGATGGATCAGATTGAACTTCGGCATAAATTAAGCCAATCTATAGTACGATACGAAGAAGATAAAAGAATAGACGTAAGAATATTTGGAAGCCAAGCTCTGGTCTATCATTTTTATGATGTGTACCTATGGTATTCAGGCGAAGAACCATCATTTTATAGAGAGGGAGAAGGAAAGTATATCATTAAAAACCCCGAAATCCTGTTAGATTGGTTAAAGGATAACTTTAGCTACTTGTTTAAAAATGAGTAATCCGGAAAGACCTTCCATTCATATATACCGCAAGGGGTGATCCTATGATGAGTTTTCTGCTGACCTGGGGTTGGCCGTTTATCCTATATTTTTCATTTATTGCAATTGGCATTCTATTCTTCTTTGTAATAACACGATGGTTTATGCGCCGCTTAAATGGAAGAATACTGAGACGTTCCATATTATTACTTTTTCTATTGCTGATCCCAATAATAATTAATTTAGTAGGTTTTAGGGTTTCGCATCCGAAAATCAGATTGGAGTATCAGCAGGCTATAGATTGTGTTAATTATTCTACAGACCGTTGGGAAGATTTGGATCAACAGGATATGGAGGATGTTGTGGAACTGTTTCACACACTGCGAATAAGCCTTGTGATGAATCCCAGGCCACAAATTATGGGAGGCAGCCGAACGCTTGTCTTTTTAATACATAGCGGAAATTGGGGACATATGCGAATCATGTTGTATCTTGACCGGGATAACGATTTATTTGTTAGCTTTATGGACAGGAGATATTACAAGATTAAAAATCAAGATGAGATTATTGAATGGGGCGAGCGATGGCTGGCTGACAGATAAGGAATGGGCCATTGCCACATTATTTATATTGACAATGACCCTTACGGTACTTTGATATCTCGAAGTCACGGTATTATTTCCCATGCTAACTGTGCTGCGTCTACAAAATCCTCGGAGTCTGAGCTGAAATAAATGGTGCTATAACGCTCCCAGGTTAATCCCTTTTCATTTGTCAGAATATATTGGCGGTTCTTTACGGGTGAGTTAGGAAAGCTGCCCTCAAAAACATTCAGGTACCGGTAGACAGACTTTTCAGAGGTTTCCCGGCAGAAATAAAAGTAATAGGAACCGTCAAAAATGAGGTCAAACGTGTATTGGCTGGATTCAGGATTGCCGGGATATGGACCATATATAGTAATTAAGCGTAGCTTGCCGGGGATGCCTTTAGCGGAAGATTCCATAAATTCATCCAGTTTTTTTCTGTTATAGAGTTTACTTTCATCCTTAATCACACAGCCGTCGCTTTCTGCCTGTTCTTTTGTATAGCCATCCGGCAGGGATGCAAAACCCAGGTAATCTCCGGAAGGACCGATATATTCTTCCCCATCATAGATTAGGCTGTTTAAATCAGGCAGGGGTAGCATTGACTCTTTCTTCTGACTCTCCTCCATGAAAGCGGTGAACCAGGAGGTTACCCTTTCGGGATTATCAATAGAAATAGAGTATTCTGATGTAGAGGTATATTTAATCAGCTGTCCGGCTGATGTTTCACGCAGCTTAACAGCAATTCGGTATTCCCCTACCACGGGGACTGCATATTGACTGAGGTCGATGATCGAATAAATGATTTCTCCGGGATTTAAATCCTGCGGATAGGGAAGAAACATGGCCGGTTCCAGATCACCTGACCGGCGGGGAACACGCTGCCATACACCATCATGTAAAATTTCCAGGTTTATGCTATATTCAAAGGAAACCGTTTTCTCGCCGGCATTCTCCAACTGAACAGGCAAAAATATCGTTTCAGCAGAAAGCGCGGTATCTGAGATAGAAATTTGAAGCCTGCCTTTCTTTTCCGGATAAGAATCGTAGGAGATGGTTTCCAGAGGTTCTTCTTCATCCAATGAGTGAACGGTAAGATATGGACCCCAGAGATGCTGTTCATCGTGATAGGATATGCGGGAATCAGAACAAATCGTATCCTTTATCCAGTTTTCAGCTTCCAGAGTGTAAGGGGATATAAACACATATTGACTATCGTACTCGGGCATATAGGGACCAAAGCCCTTTAGGGCGACCACATCGCATACCGGTGAATCAGGCCGGACAAGCAATATTGTATTTTCACAGGTTATGAAAACCTGTTCCGGGTGTTCTGATGAGTACGCATGCAAGCTATCCCAAAATTGGGCTAAGGGCTCGCCTTCAAATTCTTCAGAACAGGACAGAGCAATGTGCTGTATTTCTTCCTCTGGCAGTACAACAAGATCAACAGAAGAATCGGAGAAAATATGTTTACGAAACCAGGAAGCAGTACCGTCATTTCCGCCATATATCCAAATTTGCTGCCGTCCGGACCCCTCGTCATACACAATATCAGTAAAGCGGAATGACGGATCGGCCACACAGTAATAAAATGGTTTAGATACAAAGGGATTTCGCTGGTTGTACCGGCTGGAAAGAGATAAATTTAACGGATGTTCCAGACGGTAGCTGTCCAGGGCCTCTGTTAGCTGTGCCTGCAGATGTTCTGTTTTCTGTGACGTCCGGGACATAGAGAAAATCAGGACATAACCCAGAAGCAATACAGAAAGAAAAGCCAGACAGGCGAAACATAAAACTGCTTTTTTATTCTTCATATATTCCTCCACTGCTTTCTGAAACAAAAGGAGCTGATGAACCGGAACTGTGAAATTTATTTCATCTATTAATCTAATTGTAATAGGATCTGCCGAGAAAAGAAAGAACAAATGAGAAAGGAAGGTAAAGCGATGGAATTAAGGAACTGGATTTGTCTTTTGCTGATCGTGGCGATCAACATAGCCGTATTTATTGCCTTACATTTGAAGGGGCAAAAGGGAAAGGAACTGATCGGAAAGATTATCCCGGTCTTACTGGTGGCTGTTGCTATTCTTCTGTTCCAATACCGGTCATTTTCACTGGATTTGTACAGGGAAACTATCACCTATCTGTTTGCGGACCTGTTCCTGATTGCCAATTATCTCTTCTTGTTCTATCAAACACAGAAAGTCCGGGCGGAGACCGGATGGAAAAAGGGGCTGGGATTTTTCCTGTATGTTGGGGTATTTGTTGTAATCGTTTTCCGGGGAAATAGGACCATACAAGCCCTGTATGACAAGATTTTGTATATCATCATATTCGTTGTGATTGCTTCCCGGATGATTAAAAAATTTCTTTCCGGTGAGTAACGATATATTAGTGCGAAAATGTAAAAATCTCTGTCACAAAATGTGTGGAGCTCCATGTAAGAAAGCACAATATTTTGGGGAATCGGGAGAGAAATGCAGAATTTGAATCTACAACTGTAGAAAAAACGCGCGTTGGACGCCGCCGAAAATTTGGTGCAAGGTGGAAAAAACTGGGTTTTTGTCGAACAATTACCGTTGACAGAATCAAAATACTGTGATAGGATATACCCATATTCTAAGTGTATCGACCATGCTCACATTTCTTTGTAAGTTATTGTCCCTGATAGCTTATAGAGAAATGTGAGCATTTTCTTTCGCCCTATCTCGTAATAGACTCATTGCCTTAGGCATGTTATCTAATACGGCGGACAGTTTAGCTGTATGCATGCGAAACAAAAACTGAGATTCAGTTCGGGAAGTATACCGGAATATGACTTAGCTGCAGGCTTATGGAGCGTGCAGACTACATTATTTTAAGGAGGTACCAACATGAATAACGGTACAGTAAAGTGGTTTAACTCAGAAAAAGGCTATGGTTTTATTACAAATGATAACGGTGGAGAAGATGTATTCGTACATTTCTCAGCTATCATGAGCGATGGTTTCAAGACTCTTGCAGAAGGCCAGAAGGTTACTTTTGACATCGAGCAGGACCCGAAGAACAGCAGCAAATTAAGAGCAGTTAACGTTTGCGCTTGCTAATTAAAGAATAAACCAGGAACCGCCGGATCATCAGATCCGGCGGTTTTTTATTACATAGGAAAGTTATTCAAACTTCCCTATGTAATAAAAAACCATCCTATGCGCATTCGCGTAAAAGGAGAAAGTCAGCGAGGCTGACTACGCTCGGCGCGCAAAGCGTGCAAGCCCCTCATGAGTGAGGGGAAGGAGTAACTGAAGTGGGCTGCCCACTTTTTTGTTGCTCTTATTGCACGTGCTTCTTTGACTATGCTATACTTATCTTATCTTCCGCATGTCCGCCGATGAGCCGGATGGCAGAACGATTTTACGGCAAAATGAGAGGAAATCCCCGGATGGAGCGGGGAATCATGAATACTAGGCTATATCACATAATGTGGTATAAAACTGACGGAAAGGAATGGTACAAGATATGAAGCTTACACAGGAAGCGCTGAATCAGAAAGAATGGTGGGAGGAGCACGGCTACTCGCTGCCGAAGTTTGACCGGCAGGCAATGATCAGCCGGACGGTGAAGGACCCGGAATGGGTACATTTTGGAACCGGCAATATTTTCAAGGCTTTTATTGCGAATATGTGGCAGGGCGTGTTAAACGAGGGGAAAGCGGATAAGGGCATTATCGCCGCGGAAGGATTTGACTATGAGATCGTGGAGAAGGTAAGTATTCCTCACGACAATCTGGCGCTGGCGGTAACGCTGAAGGCAGACGGCAGCATTGATAAAACGGTGGTTGGCAGTATAGCCGAGTCTATTGAGATGGATACGGACCAGGAAGCAGCGTGGGAGAGATTAAAGGAGATTTTCAGAAACCCAAGCCTTAAGATGGCCAGCTTTACGATTACGGAGAAGGGCTATAACCTGACCGACGTGAAGGGAAATTACCTTCCGGTGGTGGAGGCGGATTTCTATAATGGGCCGGGAGCACCGTCCAGCTACATCGGCAAGGTGACGGCGCTGTGCTACGAGCGTTATAAAGCGGGCAGATATCCGATCGCCATGGTGAGTATGGACAACTGTTCCCACAATGGGACAAAGCTCTTTGAGGCGGTAAGCGCATATGCGGCCAACTGGGTGAACAATGGGTTTGCGGAGAAGGAATTTGCAGAGTATATTGTCAATCCCAGAACCGTAGGTTTTCCATGGAGCATGATTGATAAAATCACACCCCGTCCGGATGACAGCGTGAAAGAAATGTTAAATAAGGACGGCTTTGAAGACACTGAGGCCATCATTACATCCAAGAAGACCTTTGTGGCGCCTTTTGTAAATGCGGAGGAACCGCAGTATCTGGTTATTGAGGACATTTTCCCTAACGGCAGACCTGCCATGGAAGCGGGCGGCGTTATTTTCACGGACAGAGAAACCGTTGATAAAGTAGAAAAGATGAAGGTCTGCACCTGCTTGAATCCTCTTCATACATCCCTTGCAGTATTTGGCTGCCTGCTGGGTCATACCCTGATCTCAGCGGAGATGAAGGATGCGCAGTTAAAGAAGATGGTGGAGATCATCGGCTACAAAGAGGGACTTCCGGTTGTGGTAGATCCCGGAATCATCAGCCCGAAGGCATTTATCGACGAGGTTATAAACACAAGATTCCCGAATCCATTTATGCCGGATACCCCCCAGCGTATTGCCACCGATACATCACAGAAGCTGGCGATCCGTTTCGGAGAGACGATCAAAGCCTATGCGGCAAGCCCTGATTTAAATGTGAATGACTTAAAGCTGATCCCTCTGGTTCTGGCCGGATGGTGCCGTTACCTGATGGGTATTAATGATGAGGGAAATACCTTCGAGATCAGTCCGGACCCGCTTCTGGACAGCGTTTGCCCCTATGTGGCAGATATCCGTCTGGGAGATGCCGGACCGTTCCACGGCAAGCTACAGCCGATTCTTTCCAATGAGAAGATTTTCGGTCTGAATCTGTACGACGCAGGGATTGGAGAAAAGGTAGAGAATTATTTTGCAGAGCTGGTTGCAGGACCGGGCGCGGTCCGCGGGACTCTGAAAAAATATACGGCCTGATATGGCCTGATAAGGAGGCGCAGGAATGGGGAAGCGTAATTTTGTAGCGGGGACGGATTTCGGAAGTGATTCGGTCCGCGTTGTGATCGTCGATGCGCAGAATGGGGAGACAATCAGCGAGGGCGTATGCAACTATCCCCGCTGGGCGAAGAAGCTCTACTGCGAACCGGAAAAGAGCCAGTTCCGCCAGCATCCGCTGGACTATATAGAAGCATTTACCAAAGCATTTCAGGAAGCATTGTCAAATGCGGGGGAAGAAGGACGGGAGAACTTAAGGGCCATTGGTTTTGACGCTACCGGCTCCACTCCCTGCCCGGTAGACGAGCATGGAACCCCGCTGGCTCTGCTGGATGAATTTAAGGACAACCCCAACGCGATGTTCCATCTCTGGAAGGATCACACGGCCACGGCGGAGGCGGAGGAAATCAACCGGGTTCTGTCAGGTGGGCCGGTAGACTATACCAAATTCCAGGGCGTGTATCAGTCAGAGTGGTTCTGGGCCAAGGTGCTCCACACCACCAGGCTGGACACCGCCGTGAGGGAGAAAGCCTATACCTGGGTCGAGCACTGTGACTGGATGCCGGCGCTGCTGTGCGGCGGAACCGATCCGGATACCATGTATCACTGTACCTGTGCCGCTGGGCATAAGGTGCTCTGGCACAGTGAATTCGGCGGCATGCCGGCCAGGGATGTACTGGTTTCCATGGACCCTTATCTGGGAAATGTCTATGACCGCTACACGGAGGAAGGGCCGAAGACGGCTGACACCCTGGTGGGAACCATCAGCAAGGAGTGGGCGAAGCGTCTGGGAGTAAATGATGACGTGCTGATCGGCGGAAGCTCCCTGGATGCCCATGCAGGCGGCGTAGGCGCCGGAGTAGGACTGCACACCCTGGTTAAAGTGGTAGGTACCTCTGCGGTTGACATGACCGTAGAGAATGCGGATAAATTTCAGGGGAAAAACCTGAAAACCGTGCTGGGACTGGCGGAGAATTCCATCATTCCGGGCTACATTGGCGTGGAAGCGGGGCAGGCTGCTTTCGGTGACGTCTATGCCTGGCTGCGGGAAACACTGCTCTGGCCGGTAAAATATGTGCTGAAGGATGAAGAACTAGAACAGAAATTAAGAGATAGCCTGTTATATGAAATGGAGAAAGCCATCCGGGACGATGACTTGAATGAAGATCTGGTTGCCATCGACTGGCTGAACGGCAGGCGCTATCCGGTGTTAAATGAGCGGACGAAGGGTGCGGTTGCGGGCATAACCATGGGAACCTCCGTGCCGGATCTGTACCGCAGCCTGATTCTTTCTACCCTGTTCGGGGCGAAGAGGATGTTCGACGGCTATGTGGACGGCGGGGTTGAGGTAGAACGGATTATTCTGGTTGGCGGTATCGCCAAGAAATCCTCCTATATCATGCAGCTCATGGCCGATCTGTTAGACCGCCCCATTATGGTGGCGAAAGAAACCCAGATGTGCGCCAAGGGCGCGGCGATCTACGCGGCAGTGGCAGCGGGTTATTATCCGGATATTCCGGCAGCCCAGAAGGTATTCTGTGAAGAGTACCAGGCTAATTATTTCCCGAATCCGGACAATGCCAAACGGTATGAGAAGCTTTACGAAAAGTATCTCAGACTGGGCGGCTTTATCGACCAGGAATACCGGTAAACCGCGGCTGGTCAAATATTAACTGAATAATCTGGAAAAAGGGAGGGATTTTTTATGAAACAGATACGGCTGGGTTCGTCTGAATTCATGGTTCCGCCTATCGCGGTTGGCTGTATGCGCATCAACAGCCTGGGCGAGGCTGAGGCAGAACGGTTTGTGGAGAAGGCACTGGAACTGGGGGCAAATTTTTTCGATCATTCCGATGTGTATGGCATGGGACGCTGTGAGGAAATCTTTGCGAAAGCGGTGCATATGACACCATCGGTCCGGGAGAAGCTGATATTGCAGTCTAAGTGCGGGATATTGAAAAATCCTGCCCGCTATGATTTTTCCAAAAAACACATTCTGGAGGCGGTGGACGGTATTTTGTCCAGGCTGGAAACAGAATATCTGGACATCCTGCTTTTGCACCGGCCGGATGCACTGATGGAACCGGAGGAAGTGGCGGAGGCATTTGATATTCTGCATTCTACCGGAAAAGTACGTCATTTTGGCGTTTCCAACCAGAATCCCATGCAGATGCAGCTTCTGCAGAAATATCTGCACCAGAAAATTCTGGTCAATCAGCTTCAGTTCAGCATCATGCATCCTTATATGGCATCGGCTGGGATTAATGTGAACATGGTAAATGATTCCGCCGTGAACCGGGATGGAAGCGTGCTGGATTACTGCAGGCTCAACGATATAACGATTCAGGCCTGGTCGCCGTTCCAGTACGGTTTCTTCGAGGGAGTCTTCATAGGCAATGAGAAGTTCCCGGAGCTGAATAAAAAACTGGATGAGATCGCGGAAAAATATGGCGTTACCAGTACAACCATTGCGGTTGCGTGGATTCTGCGCCATCCGGCTCATATGCAGGCCATCTCCGGTACCATGAAGCCGGGCCGCCTGGAGGAAATCTGCAAGGCGGCGGATATCACCCTCACCAGGGAAGAGTGGTATGAGATCTATACCGCGGCAGGCAATGTGATTCCGTAACACTATTTCTGGCGTCGATCCAGGTAGGAGAGAGCGGCAAATATAACCGACAGTAATGTCAATACTTCCATGGTACTCATGACAGAACTCCTTTCGCATTGATTCAAATGTATCATCCGCAGGATTCTTCCGGCGGAGGGACAAGCATATCTTGTCGTTCTGTATATATGGTATCATTGGGGAAGATGATATTCAACTTATGATAGGAAAATCGACTGGCAATACGTGAAAAACAGAGGCAGATTGGTGACAATCTGCCTCTGTTTTATAGTCGGAAATCATTCTATAAGCGGATAGAAAACAATCGGTAAATGGAATTGGGCCAGGAAAAGAAATAGGAATATTCGGTAAATGTAATATCCTTTTCGGTCAGATCTGACCGGGTGGATAAATAGTATTTACCACCGCGTTCCCCGGCTTCTCATCCAAATAAAAGAGCAGCCGGAACTCTGTTTCCCGCTCCCTGGGAGAACGGAACAGATTCCGGTACAGCTCCCGGAATGTAAAGTCAGACAGGGAGTCTGTAAGAACAAAGTAAACCTTTGTCCCGTCAGGAGCGGCAATCTTTGAGAGAGACCGGAATGTATGCTTCACGGAGCGGTTCTTCTGACCGGTCTCAAGTGTAAAGGTGCTGCCGTCGAAAGTGAGATTCTTGATGATATAGCCATCGGCGCCCGGTTCATACCGGGAGGCTATCGTTATCTTGTCCGCGTTTCCCGCGGAAACAGAGTCCTGGAAGCCTTGCCAGAGCTCATTCCCCGAACGGAGCTGATGATCTTCCCATACCAGACAATTCCTGCGCAGGGCCTTTGCTTCGGAGCAGACATCGTCAAATTCATTCAGGTAGGTGGTTTGGTATTCATAAGGTCTGTTATGAAGCATCAGACTGAGGGCAATAATAAAAGTGAACAGCAGAACTAATACCAGGATAAAGTTCTTTTTCGTCAAATGAAACATATATTTCCCCCTTTAGTTCTCTGCAGTTATGGATAAGAATAGATACTTTCATTGTACCGGACATCTGTACCAAAGGCCAGGTCCATTCTGTTTTTTAACCCTTTTCTTTCCTAATTTCATTATCTGCGAAAAAATGCGCCTCGACTGCATTAAAATAGTCAAGGGGATCTGCTATAAACTTGAGGCAGACCGATGAAAAAGTTAAAAACATCCTTTGGCGTCAGTAAAAACGGAATTATTTATCACCATCTTGTTGAGTCGACCGGCAGCCCTGTGAGAAAATAAAGAACGGCATAACAATAAGCCGGTCCGTCAGCAGATTGCCTTTCTGCTTCCGAACCGGCTTGTTCACAGTATCGGGCAGGCCCACAGGCCCGCCCGAAAATCCCTGTTATACTTTAATCACATACCTTCTCCAGTGTCTCCCAGATGCCATTCAGATAAGCGGCACCCAGAGCCCGGTCATACAGGCCGTAGCCCGGTCTTCCGGTCTCTCCCCAGATCATTCTTCCATGATCCGGACGGATATAGCCATCAAAACCATTCTTATAGAGCGCTTTCATAATTCCCACCATATCCATACTGCCGCAGGCGGAAAAATGAGCGGCTTCCTCAAATCCATTGTCCAGAATCTTTACATTTCTCATATGCATGAAATGAATCCGGCCCATCTTGGAATATTTGTCAGCCAGGTGTACCATATCATTCTTGCAGGAACATCCCAGGGAGCCTACACACAGTGTCAGTCCATTATAAGGGCTGTCCACCAGCTTTAACATCCTGTCCAGATTCTCCTCACAGGTGATGATTCTGGGCAGTCCGAAGATATCCCATGGCGGATCATCCTGATGGATCGCCATCTTGACATCATATTCTTCACATACCGGAATAACGGCCTTCAGGAAATACTCCAGATTGTTCCACAGATCCTCTGAGGTAATATTGGCATAGTCTGCAAATACCTGCGCCAGCGATTCTTTGGTATAGCTGGAATCCCAGCCCGGCAGTGACAATTCACCGGTGAGAGGGTCCATCTTCTCCAACTGCTCCTGATAGTACACCAGGGCGTTGGAACCATCCGGCAGCTCCTTGTCCAGCTGTGTTCTGGTCCAGTCGAATACCGGCATAAAGTTGTAGCAGATAACCTTGATTCCTGCTTTTCCTAATCTGCGGATATTTTCTTTATAATTCTCAATATAACGGTCCCGGCTTGGCTTGCCAAGCTTGATGTCCTCGTGAACCGGCACGCTCTCGATGACGTCAAAGTCCAGACCGGCGTCCTCAACCATTTTTTTCAGTTCGGCGATGCTCTCTTCACTCCAGACCTCGCCGACCGGTACGTCATAGACTGCGGTCACGATTGCTTTCATATTTGGAATCTGGCGGATTTTCTCCAGTGTAACCGCATCGTCCGCGCCGTACCAGCGAAATGACATTTTCATGGTGTTCATCTCCTTTTTCTCTTTTTTATTTATACCCGTTCTGACGTTGGGCGTATGGCTTAAGTATAGAAAAAAACCGGTGCTTTGTCAATGAAAGCCAGGTTACGGCTGCGGGAGCCTTTCTGTCTTCTGCCGCAAAGAGACTGTGCGTAAATTCGGCCGGGACTCGCATTTCCCGGCTATCTATGCTATACTTTTCATAGACTTAGAACCCTTTATACTCCGGCATGAGACCAGGAGTCAAGGGTATGTATAGCGAGGGAGGGCGTTCCATGGCAGAGATTAAAATGATAGCGCTGGATTTGGACGGTACATTGTATACCGATGATAAAAAGATCAGTGACAGAAATCTGGCGGCCTTAAAGAGGGCGGTGGAGAAGGGAATCTATGTAGTGCCCACCACAGGGAGGGTTTACAGAAGGCTTTCGAAGGAACTGTACCGGATTGAGGGCCTGAAATATGTGGTGATGACCAACGGAGCATCCATCATGGATATGGACACCAGGGAATATATTTACCGGGATCTGATGCCTATGACGAAGGTGAGGCAGCTTTTGAAGGAGTTTGAACAGTTCGATCTGATGCCGGAGGCCAATGTAGATGGATACGTGATCGTGGAGGATCAGTTTTATTCCAGGGAGAAGCTGCTGGAATACGGGATTCCGGAGGGATATCTGGAGGCGGTTATGGAGAGCAATGTGCCCACATCCAGCCTGAAGGAATATTTTAAGGACAAGGACTATAAGGTGGAGAAGATCAACGTGATGTTCCGGACTTTGGAGGAACGGCAGCGGGCCAAGGACTATTTTGACCGTGACCCGGATCTGAAGGTAACTTCTTCCCTGAAATATAATCTGGAAATTAATATGAAAACGGCGACCAAGGCATCCGGCCTGGAGCATCTGGCGCAGCTTCTGGGTTTTACCAGAGAAAATGTTATGGCCTGCGGGGACGGGCTGAATGATGTAGATATGATTCAGTACGCCGGGCTGGGCGTGGCCATGGCCAACGCGCTGGATGTTGTGAAGGAAAATGCCGATTATATCACGCTGACCAACATGGAGGACGGTGTCGCGGCGGCGGTGGAGAAGTTCTGTTTGTAACGGCCTGAGAAATAGCATTGACCGCGGCGGAGAATTGCAGATTCTCGGTGCGTTCCTTAGAAAAAACATTTCGGAATGGAGGAAGACAATGGGCGAATATATTATGGCACTGGATCAGGGAACAACCAGTTCCCGCTGTATTATTTTCAACAAGAAGGGTGAAATTATCATCACGACCCAGAAGGAATTTACCCAGATTTATCCGGAAAACGGCTGGGTGGAGCATGACCCCAATGAAATCTGGTCATCCCAGCTGAGTGTGCTGACGGAGGCGAAAGCGCAGATGGGGATAGACCCGGATCAGATCGCGGCAATCGGGATAACCAACCAGCGTGAAACCACAATCGTGTGGGACCGCCGGACTGGTGAGCCGATCTATAACGCTATTGTATGGCAGTGCCGCCGCACGGCTCCGGTGGTAGATAAGCTTGTGGCCGATGGGTACGGCGACATGATCAAGGAGAAAACCGGGCTGATCGCCGACGCTTATTTCTCCGCCACGAAGATCGGCTGGATTCTGGACAATGTAGAGGGGGCCAGGGAGGAAGCGGAGAAGGGGAACCTGATGTTCGGAACCGTGGATACCTGGCTGATGTATAAGCTCTCCGGCGGAGAAATCTTTGCTACCGATTATACCAACGCATCCAGAACCATGCTCTATAATATCCACGAGCTGAAATGGGATGAGGAACTTCTGAAACTATTCCGTGTCCCGGCCAGTATGCTTCCTGAGGTAAAGTCCTCCAGCGGGCTGTTTGGCTATACCTCCATGGCAAATATCGGCGCCAGAATCCCCATCGCCGGGGTGGCGGGGGATCAGCAGGCCGCCCTGTTCGGCCAGTGCTGTTTTAAGCCTGGGGATGTGAAGAATACATATGGAACCGGCTGTTTCCTTCTCATGAATACCGGGGATAAGGCGGTGAATTCCAAGAACGGCCTGCTCACCACCATAGCGGTGGGCATTGACGGGAAAGTAGAGTACGCCCTGGAGGGAAGTATCTTCGTGGCGGGAGCGGTAGTTCAGTGGCTGCGGGATGAGATGAGAATGATCCGGACGGCGGCGGAGACAGAGAAACTGGCCCTGTCTGTGGAGGACAGCAACGGTGTCTATATTGTACCTGCCTTTACTGGCCTTGGAGCGCCTTACTGGGACGCCTATGCCAGAGGCTCGGTGTTTGGCCTTTCCAGAGGCACCAAGAAGGAGCATTTTGTACGGGCTGCCCTGGAATCCCTGGCCTATCAGACCTGGGACGTGATCCAGGCTATGTCGGAAGATTCCGGCATTAAGCTATCTTCCCTGAAGGTGGACGGCGGTGCCAGCGCCAATAATTTTCTCATGCAGTTTCAGGCTGATATTTTAAATACCATCGTGGAGCGGCCGGTTGTGATCGAGACGACGGCTCTGGGAGCGGCATATCTGGCGGGTATTGCCGTGGGCTACTATAAGAACAGGGATGAGGTCAGGAGAAACTGGAATGTAGGCGGGACCTTTGTGCCAAGCATGTTCAGTGAGAAGAGAGAGAAGCTTCTGAATGGCTGGAAGGATGCCGTGGGCAGAAGCGCGGGATGGATGAAAGGGCAGTGAAGAAGGAAGAGGGATGAATGAAGAATGAGTGAAAACCGCAGCGCAAGCTGCGGGTGAAAGGTTCCTTCGGAAGTGAAAATGGGCCAAAGCATAAATGCTTGTGCCCAGTGAAAAAGGACGGAGTGAACATTGCGGCAGGACCGCAAGTGAAAAAGTTCGTCAGAAGATAAATGAAGATGATTTTTCGTTTGGCTTATTAGTGTTTTAGCGTGTTCACCTGAAGAGGACGGAGGAAGATAGCGGATGAGATGGGCAAAAGTTATGCTGACTTCAGTTCTCTGCGTCTGTTTACTGTCGGGATGCTCTAATCATGATTATGGCCAGTTGGTAGCAGAGCCAGAGCAGCATTCCAATGATGTGGGCCAGAGTCTAAAGGAAAAAGCGGCCATGCATAAAGGCCAAATAGAAATTTTATTTGAGCTCGAGGATGAGATGGAACGTGGCTATGCTGTGCAATATGATATTTACAAATGCCCTGTAGATGCATTTGAAGGAGAGATTACACAAGTTTCGGATATCATACGAAAGCAGTATGAAAATCATGTTGAATGGTCCAGTACATCACCTGATTATTGGGCGAAAGACTTTGAATCAGTAGCTGCCCTGCGGAAGTATTTAGGCTGTGAACTTATGTTTTTTCCAGAGTGGGATATCGCAGAAATGAGTACTAAGCTTACAATTTATGGAAAGAGAGAAGGCAGTTTGGAACGGCTGCATACAGAAATATGGTATCAAACGGATAACATAACTATGCAGGCAGTATCTTCCGTTTATACAGAAGACGATTCCCAGGATAATGTGTTTTATCGTATAGGGGATAAAAATCAAACCTATGAGGTAAGTGAATACATGGCGGAGTGCGGACAGCAATGTACCATAGTAACAAACAGTGCTAATTTGAGAGGTTATCTTGGCAAGGATGGTTACATGATTAAAGATGGTGTATTGTATAATCTCCATATGGCGTATCAGGAAGAGTACGAAGCAGAAGCACAAAATAGAATGAAGCAATGGTATGATTTATACTAGGGAACATAACGGAGGGATGCAGTCTTATCCCATATTTGAAAATAACATGAAATAAAAGGCATACACATCAGCAGTTTTGCTGAAGGTGTATGCCTTTTTATTTTAGCTTTTTATGAAAATAACTGTTCTTTGTATTTTTCCAGAGCGAAGAGAAGCAGCATACCCAGCACGCCGCAGGATATGATTTCTCCCATTCCAACGGTGGCCATCAGGTAGGGATAAGCATCCGGGACACCGTAGCTTGCCCGCAGCACCCAGGGGACGATGAGCGTATTGGCGATGATCGGCGGCAGCGGGACCAGCCATCTGATTTTCCGCAGCAGGTAGGAGCCCACGGCACCAAGCAGTGTTGCGGCAGTCCCGAAGATGATATCAAGCAGGGAACAGCCAGTCAGAATGTTGCTGAGCAGGCAGCCTGCGGTGACTCCGGGTATCGCCGCTGGTGTAAAGTACGGCAGTATGGTCAGGGCTTCTGACAGTCTCACCTGGATCACTCCGTTCGCCAGGCCAAATGCATTGGCTATGTAGGTCAGGACGACATAGACGGCCGCGATCATGGCGGCCCTGGTTAAAAATGCAGCTTTTTTGTTTCTCATATTCAATTCTCCTTTAGTTTTGTTTTACGTCAGGAAGGTCTCGAACTGACGAATTCTGTGTGCGGAAAGCCTTACGATCCTTGGTTTTCCAGCTTTTCTATATTATCACAGGGGATGGGGAAATGCAACGGATACTCCGGCTGAATTTAGTTTACAAGGGGCCTGACCCAAACAGCATTAAGGTAAATATAAAAGGCCCATTAAAAATTTCTTAATGGGCCTTTCGTGAATGCATTTAAAAACTAATACGATTGAAATAGAATTAACATTCGCCAGCTTGTTCTAAAACTATTTTCTTCAATTGTACACTGATGTAAAATCCATTGTTCTGCATATTTTCAATAATTGGAGCAAGTTCAGTAATATATCCTTCACGTTTTGCCTTCAATAAAACACCTATAGTTCCTGTAACTGTTAATCCTAAAAACTTTGCTGTTTTTTTCGCAGCGTTGTCGTCAATAATTACTAAATCGGCTTTCTTTTTTTCCTGAGCCAGAATCATGACCTCTACTTCGCCATCATGAAGCTTTGCTTTATACATTTTCCTATCTGAATCGTTATGAACTTTTTCGACATGAATCCAATCCAGGGACTCCTTCAATAACTGACAGGCAGAGTCAGGCTTTTCAGTAACTTCGTCAAATACAGCTTGGGGAATATAGATCTCTTTATATAATTTCCTTAGTAAATCCAGCTTGCCAACACTACAAAGGACTATCAATGGAGTTGAATTAACCATCACTCTACGCATTATTTAATTCCTCTATAAATTCATCTCCATCAAACTGAAAAATACTTACACCATTTGTTCCCAGATATTTAATAAAATCTTCCTCTGTCATTCCCGCTATCTGCGCACAATAACCAATAGATACGTTATTCTGCGTATAGTATCCAAGAGCCACAACTCGTTGTGCAAATGCGGTGGCTTCTTCCTGATTCATATGGGTATCATATAAAACGGCATCAGGTATTTTAATTGATATTTGACACATAAGTTCTGCCTCCTTCCATAGAAATAATTCTTAATTACAATATATCATGATTCCAACTGACATTCAATATGATTCTATTGGCTTAATGCCTGATAAATAAAGGGACACAGGCGGATAAAAGCGAATTTTAGAACCTGCCGTGTTACCTTTACTCCATGTGCATCTTTGCACGTGTCATTCCTTTGTCTATCGACATTATCTCGCGGCTGGCAGGCATCTCCCATCATCGACCTCTCAAAGTGTGTGTGATAAATAGGTTCTGCCACCTAAAGTTGAAACCCTTTTCTGAAATATTTGCAAATTTGCATTTATTTGTGCATTTCAAAAGATTTTTCTCTTGCATTTCCTTGATCAAAAGTAAAAATATCCGCATGGTTGGTGGATTTTCGGCATAATCAAACTATTTCTCGATATGTTAAAAAATAATTGACAATTTTATACCGGGGGGGGTATAATGGGATAAAATAAATGATAAGCCTGCTGTTTTCGTATCTTGGTTAGAAAGTTTCGAGATTGACTAAGAATTATCAGATCTAAGATAAGAGTTATTTCTTAATAACCATGCTCTGACTTAAAAAATCTATTCAGCAGTTACAGCTCCGGTTCCGGGAAACACCGCAGATACACAGGAGTACCGGAAGGAAACTAAGACTGCACATATATATCATCATAAAACCGTTATAACGGAGGTGTAATAGTGGCGAATGAAAATGTATTAGTAATGTCAAACATTGACAAAAGGTTTGCCGGTGTACATGCCCTGGACCATGTAACCTTTGAACTGCGTAAAGGAGAAGTACATATTCTTATGGGTGAAAACGGCGCAGGCAAATCTACGTTGATGAAGATTCTGGACGGCCTGTATACGGCAGACTCCGGAACGATCGAGATCAGCGGCCAGGTCGTGGAGATTGATTCTCCCTTAAAAGCGAGGGAGCTGGGGGTATCCATGATTCACCAAGAATTGTCCATGTGTGAGAACATGACAATCGCGGAGAATATTTTCCGAGGTGAGGAAACCGGAAAATACGGTGTGGTCAATTTCAAAAAAATGTATGAGGAAGCGCAGCAGATTCTGGATGATATGAACCTGAATCTGAATGCTCATACGAGGGTCAGGGATTTATCCATTGCTCAGCAGCAGATGGTAGAGATCGCCGGAGCGGTTTCCCACAACGCCAAGATCGTGATCATGGACGAACCGACGTCGTCCCTGACAGAGGTTGAGATTGCGGAGCTGTTTAAGATCGTGGCGGATCTGAAGGCGAAGGATACGGGAATCATCTATATATCCCATCGTATGAATGAGACGTTTGATATCGGAGACAGAGTAACTGTCATGCGTGACGGTACCTATGTGGGCACCATTAATGTGGCCGATACCAACGAGGATGAAATCATAGAGATGATGGTTGGACGTACCATTACGGAAATTTATGAAGGTGAGCGTGCGGAGGGCGGAGAGGTCATTCTGGATGTGGAGCACTTCACGAACGAACGGCTTAAGGACTGTTCCTTCCAGCTCAGGAAGGGTGAAATTCTCGGGTTTTCCGGTCTGGTTGGCGCAGGGCGGACCGAACTGATGAGAGCAGTCTTTGCTCTTGACAAGATCGAATCCGGAACAATGACTCTCTTTGGCAAACAGGTCCGGTTTAAAACGACACAGGATGCTATTGACGCAGGAATCGGAATGGTTCCGGAGGACCGGCGCGGATGCGGCCTTGTACTGGGACACAGCGTGGGGACAAACCTGACAATTGCGGTGCTCAGCCGGTTTATCAAAGGATTCAAGGTGGATAAGAAGAAGGAGTGGGAGATTATCGATGAGTACAGACAGAAACTTTCGATAAAAACCACCGGGCCGGATCAGGCCTGCGGAGACTTATCCGGCGGCAATCAGCAGAAAGTAGTTATCTCCAAGTGGCTTGCCTCGGAACCCAAGATCCTGATTCTGGATGAGCCTACCCGTGGTATTGATGTGGGTGCCAAGCACGAAATTTATCAGCTGATGCGAAAACTCGCCAGTGAAGGAGTTTCTATTATATTTATTTCCAGCGATCTTCCTGAAATCATCAATATGTCCAGCCGTGTTGTCATAATGCACGAAGGAAAGATAGCCGCTGTTATAGATGGGGCGAAGGAAGAATTTACTCAAACCAAAATAATGCGCTATGCAACAGGAGGAAAGTAAGATGGCAAAATCGAAAAAAACTACGTCAAAATCATTTTTGAACAGGATAAAACAGTATTCAGGCGCTCTTATCATTCTGGCTGTGCTGGTGGTTTTCCTGGCATTTACTACAAACACCTTCATGAGGGTAAATAACCTTCTTTCCGTGTTAAGTAATATTTGTGTAAATGGTCTTCTTGCGGCAGGTATTACCTGCGTTATCATCATCGGATGTATCGACTTGTCCATTGGTTCCACCGTTGCTGCGACCGGCGTTGTTGCAGTTGTTCTGAATACTACATATGGCTGGAATGTTTGGGTATCCATTATAATCGCTGTCTTTGCAGGCGGTATTGTAGGTGCAATTAACGGGACGATTCGCGCGAAGACGATGCTGCCTCCATTTATTATCACTTTGGCCATGCAGCAGACAATCCGCGGTGTCGCTTATGTATTTACAGGAGGTTCACCGGTTATTTCCATTGATAAAACCTTCAATGAAATCGGTAAGGCCAGCTGGCCGGTAATTACCGGATCTGACGGCACAGTACTCTTCGGAGGACTCCCGGTAATCTTCTATATTATGCTTGTAGCTTTGATCATTGTTAGCCTTATCCTGGGACGAACCCGCCTTGGGCGGCATATGTACGCGGTCGGCGGCAACATGGAAGCGGCTAAACATTCCGGTATTTCTTATACCAAGGTTTCACTCGCCGCATATACCATCATGGGTTTCATGGCCGGACTTGCCGGCGTCATCATGGCATCCCGTCTCTACTCCGGGCAGCCGACGATCGGTACGGATTACGGTACAGACGCCATTGCGTCCGCGGTACTGGGCGGTACGGCATTCGGAGGTGGTTACGGTACCATTACCGGTTCCTTTATCGGCGCCTGTATCATCGGCGTACTGAACTCCGGTATGACCCATCTTAAGATCGACAGCTACTGGCAGATGGTTGTGAAAGGAATCCTGATTCTGATTGCGGTTTACTTCGACTCCATCAAAGACAAGATTAAATACAAAAAGAAGAAAGTAACAGGTGCTGTAGCGTAAAGGCTGGCATATGCCGGTGAAAGCCCGGCGGAAAATTTATTTGAAGTATATTATGTGATCATATAGAAAAATGAAAATGATATCTATCAGGGAGGAGAAAAATGAAAAAATCTAGATTACTTGCTCTTTTACTTGTAATGATACTTATTGTCTCTACACTAACCGGCTGTGCGAAAAAGGGGGATGATGCTGCTGATCCTTCTACAAGTACAACACCGCCGGCAACAACCGATGATAAGGATAAGGACACAGAAGATAAAGCGGACGATACCAAGGATGCCGTTGCTACCACGCTTGCCGATATGAAAGAGGACGCAATGATCGGTCTGGTAGTTAAGGATTTAACCGCTCTGTTCTACACCTCTATTGCAAATGGTGCGAAACAGGCCGTGGAAGAAATTAACAAAGAATCCGGAAGAAACCACGAGCTGGTTATCTGCGATGACAAGGGTGAGCTTGCCAACGAGCTTGCCAATGTACAGGATCTGATCAACATGGGATGTGATGTCATGATCTTTGTGGCAATGGACCCTTCCAGTTCCGTACCTGCATATGAGTTATGTCTCGAGCAGGAAGACATGATTACCGTTATCGTTGATGCTCCTTGCGATGGCAGTGAGAAATGTGACGCTGTTATCGTTTCTGATAACTACGAAGCAGGCCGTCTTGAGATGGAAAAGCTTTGTGATAAGATCGGCGGAGAAGGCAATGTTGTTCTGATTTCCGATTCTACCAACCCGAATGCGGCGATCCGTGAGAGCGGTGCAAAGGATGAACTTAAGAACTGGCCGAAGGTAAAGGTTCTGGAAACCCGTGATATTAAATCTTCTGTTGAGAATGCGCTTACAGCAATGCAGGATCTTCTGAATGTATACGTGGATGATGGAATTGACGGTGTATGGTGCTTCTCCGATACACCTGCACAGGGCGCTGTTTCAGCAGTTCAGTCCCAGGGCTACGGCGACAAGATTGTTGTAACCGGTATTGATGGAAATGCTACGGCAAAACAGTTGATCCAGGATGGCCAGATGTATGGTTCCGCAGCACAGTTCCCGAACATGCTGGGATATAACGGCGTTTATGTCGGACTGAACATCATGATTGGCAATAAGCCGAAAGATCAGACAACTTATGTCGGAGTTGAATGGATTGATAAAGACAATGTAGCTGACTACATTGACGAAGATCAGTAAGAACGTTTTACATAATAAAATGTGAACCGAACGATACGAAACTAAAATAAAAAATTCTATATGATCATACTTTATAAATTCCTGCCCGTATTATGCGGGCAGGAAGTACTGTAACAATAATGTTGTATATAAATAAAAGAAAATTAAGGAAAGCAAGGAGAGTTAAAACATGAATAAAATTGGCCTCCATAATGGATTTTGGCGCGGCACAGAAGCTCAGGATGCCGGATTATACAAACTGTTGGAACTGACGAATAAGACGACTTGTGAAGTAATTGAAATCGGACCGGATTTACTGCTTGGGATGACACCAGCAGAGCGGCTTGACTTTAAAAAGGCTCTTGCGGATATGGGTATGGAACTTTCAATCAACGGCGGCTTTACCAATCAGAATGACATTGCCGCTGACGATCCTGCTATCCGGCGTATCGGTATCGAGTGGGCTAAGAATGTGCTTCAGGCTATGTATGAAGTAGGCTGTGACCGCTGGAGCGGCATCAACTACTCTGAATGGCTCCGCCGTCCGGCAGTACCGGATCTTACTCCTGAATATAAGGATCATGTCCGCGGTCTCAGTATTGACAGCATGCGTGAAATTATTAAGACTGCTGAGGATTGCGGCGTGAATTATTGCTTTGAAATCGTAAACCGTTTTGAACAGTTTATTATGAATACTTCGGCAGAGGGAGTCAGCTTCTGTGAAGATGTGGGATCTCCCAATGCGAAGCTGCTGTTAGATACCTTCCATATGAATATAGAGGAAGACAACATTGCGGATGCAATCAGATATGCACAGGAAAAGGGCCGTCTCGGACATATCCATGTCGGCGAATCAAACCGCCGTATTCCTGGATTTGACGGCAAGACACATATGGACTGGGATACAATTATGGGCGCTATGAAAGACAGCGGCTACCAGGGCTATGTCGTAATGGAACCATTTATGAAAATGGGTATGACAACAATCTGCTGCTGGCGTGATTTAAGTCACGGCGCAGATCTTGCAACAATGACGGATTATGCGAAGAAGGGTGCCCAGTTCCTGCGCAGCAAGCTTGCATAGTACATATTACAATTCAATTCAGTTTTCATGTGCTCCTCAATCTTTATAAAAAGGTCAAAAGGCCACACAGCGTAACTGCTGTGCGGCCTTTTGGTTTTTTGCAGGAATGCGGCGCTTGACAAGCTGCTGTATGTAAGATACGTTTAAGAAAGACAGCAGCAAGTACGCCGAGGCGTACTCAAAATCAGGGAGCGGAAGATGAGACAGATAAATTTACTAATAAAACCGGTGTCCGGAAGCTGTAATTTAAACTGTGCCTACTGTTTTTATAAGGACGAGATGTCAAACAGGGAACAGCCGGATTACGGGATTATGTCGGAGCAGGTACTGGAGGAAATTATTCAAAAAGCCCTGCAGAAGGATACCAGGGCCTGCACAATCGGTTTTCAGGGCGGGGAGCCTCTTCTGGCAGGACTTCCCTTTTTCCGCCGGGCGGCTGAATTGGCCCGCCGGTACCAGGGAAATACCCGGGTGGAATTTACCGTACAGACGAACGGAAGCCTGATCGACGACCAATGGGCTGATTTCTTTGCAGAGCATCATTTTCTGGTTGGAATTTCTCTTGGCGGACTTCCAGAGATCAATGACAGGTGGAGGGGACAGGGAACATACAAGAAGACCATGGATGCGGTTAAGATTCTTCGGGAGAAACAGGTGGACTTTAATATCCTCACGGTGGTCACGGAGGATATTGCCCGTAATGCCGGAAAAATCTATAAGACTTATAAACAAAACGGTTTTTATTACATGCAGTTTATTCCCTGTCTGGACCCGCTGGGTGAGTGGGGAAAGCAGAAGTACTCGCTGAAACCGGAATCCTACGGCGCCTTTCTGAAGGAACTGTTTGACTGCTGGTATGCGGATCTGGCCAGGGGAGAACTGCTCTATATCCGGTACTTTGAGAACCTGGTGGGAATGCTGCTTAAAAATGTGCCTGAAAGCTGCAATATGCGCGGCATCTGCGGGATGCAGAATATTATAGAAGCGGACGGCAGCGTATACCCCTGTGATTTTTACGTGCTGGATGAGTATAAGCTGGGGAATATAAAGGAAGATTCTTTTGAAATTCTCGGTGAGCGGTTTCAGAAAAGCAGCCTTCTGGCGGAGTCGCTGGAAAAGAGCCCTGCCTGCAAAGAATGTGATTGGAAGTATCTGTGCAGGGGAGGCTGCCGGAGGAACAGAGATCAGGAGACGAACAGGGATATATTCTGCGAGTCATATAAGATGTTCTTCCCCTATGCATACCGCCGCCTGGTTCAAATTGCAAGGAGCTGCATGTGACGAAGCAAGATGGGAAAGGAGAGAAGATGGATAGAAAACCCAATGTAATATATATACTGGCGGATGATATGGGATACGGGGATGTATCTGCGTTTAATGAAAATGCCGGTTTTCAGACGCCGAATCTGGATGAGATGCGTGAGGAAGGGATTGCCTTTACGGATGCCCATGCGTCCTCTGCGGTATGTACGCCGTCCAGGTACAGCATCTTAACAGGCCGGTATAACTGGAGGTCGAGGTTAAAGTGCGGTGTTATGAGCGGATATTCCAGCCCGCTGATCGAGGAAGGCCGTATGACGGCCGGACATTTGTTCCAGGAGAACGGCTATGTGACGGCGGCCATCGGGAAGTGGCATCTGGGTATGGAATTTAAAAAAGACGATACTTTTGTGGAAAATGAGGAATACGAGGTCTGCCCCGGGGTGGATTATGCGGGTAAAATTGAAAAATCCCCGATCACGAATGGATTTAACTATTTTTACGGGATCAGCGCATCCCTGGATATGCCTCCCTATATTTACATAGAGAATGACAGATTTACGCATATGCCGGATCATGAGACAGAAAATACCGGCAAGCAGTTCTGGAGAAAGGGGCCGGCAGCGCCTGACTTCGTACATGAGGATGTGTTGCCCCATTTGACGGAGAAGGTGCTGGACAAAATTGAGGAATATAAAGACAGGCCGTTTTTTATTTATTTTCCCATGCCCGCGCCGCACACGCCGATCCTGCCGTCCGCAGAATTTTTGGGAAAGTCCGGTACGAACGAGTACGGGGATTTTGTGTTAATGTGTGATGCTGTGGCAGGTAAAATATCAGACAAGTTAAAAGAGCTCGGATTATATGAAAATACGATAGTCATCTATGCATCGGATAATGGCTGTGCCCCCATGGCCGATTTTAAGGAGCTGCTGGCTGCGGGGCATAACCCCAGCTATGTCTTCCGGGGACACAAAGCGGATATTTATGAGGGAGGCCACCGGGTACCGCTGATCGTCCGCTGGCCCGATCTGATTCCGGGCGGGCAAAGGTGCGATAAGCTGGTCTGCCTTTCTGACTTTTTCGCCACAATGGCCGATTATTTGGGAGCGGAGATTCCGGAGGACGCAGCGGTTGACAGTGTAAGCAATCTGCCTCTGTGGAAGGATGCCGATACCCCTTCTGTCAGAGAGGATGTGATTCATCAGAGCATGAACGGTTCCCTCTCCATACGAAAAGGGAAATATAAGCTGGAGATGTGTCCTGGCTCCGGCGGCTGGTCATACCCCGCGCCGGGAGAAGAGACAGATGAGATGCCTCAGTTCCAGCTGTACAATCTGGAAACGGATATCGGGGAAAAGCATAATGTTATCGCGGAGCATCCTGCTGTTGCGGAGTATTTAAAAGGAATTCTGTTAAATGATATTCGACGGGGCCGCAGCACACCTGGACCCGATCAGAAAAATGACGGAGCCGAAATCTGGGATGCGGTGAAATGGATGGAGAGTGAACAGGCAGGCGTTGCTAATAAGGTGTAAGTAAACAATATAAAAACAGAACCGGGCTATATTTTATTTATAGTCCGGTTCTGTGTTCTCTATAGCACAAAAAATAAGTAATCACAAGGGTCAAGAAGATCAGTCACCTAACCAGCCGTTGTCAAAGATCAGATAGATACCGGCCAGACCTACTAGAGAATAGATGATACGGGAGATGACAGACATCTGACCGAAGATCCAGGCAACCAGGTCGAAACGGAATGCTCCTACTAATAACCAGTTAATTGCTCCTATGATAACTAAAATATAGGAAATAATACGCACTGCTTTCATAACAATGACTCCTTTCCAAAATCCATTTGCCAATAGTATCGGAAAGTTCAGTAAGAGATATACTGGAAAATATTGGATTAAGCAGCAGGAATATGTTACAGTGGATAAAAGAAGGTAATCGTGTGAAACTATATTTGATACTTATTTTTAAATGATAAGCGGCAGCTGGCTAAAATGCTTCGGTATGGAGGAAATTATGGCGGCAAAGACCAAAAACGGGACGAGAGAACTGTTGAAAATGATAATGGCAGGAGATAACAAAGTAAGTCCGATTCTGCCCTACACACCGCAGAAAATGCGTTTTGACAAAGAGGCAGATCCGGGTGAGCCGCTGCCCAGAAGTACACCGGAATCACAGGGCATTTCTTCCTTCTTGCTGCGCCGTTTCCTCACCAGCCTGATGAACGACAGAGAAGTTAACGCTCACGGTATTATGGTCCTGAAAAATGGAAACGTAATTTGTGAAACCTCTTTTGCGCCTTACGAACAAAACACATGGCATGTTATGTATTCCCTAAGCAAAAGTATTACAGGTCTGGCAGTCGGACTGCTGATTGACGAGGGAAAACTTTCTCCGGATGAGAAGGTGCTGGATATATTAAATTATAAGGTATCTCCTTTTGCCCTGCTGCGCCATAAAAATCTCACGGTACGTCATCTGCTTATGATGAGCAGCGGTACCGTTTTTAATGAGGGCGGCTCAGTGACGGAGGAAGACTGGGTGACAGGATACCTGGAGGCTGCGGTAAAGTTCGAGCCGGGAGAGAGATTCTACTATAATAGTATGAATTCCTATCTGCTCTCCGCGGTAGTTAAGATCAGAAGCGGGCAGGGGCTGATGGAATATCTGGGGCCCAGGCTCTGGGAACCTTTGGATATCAGAAAGGCATACTGGGAGACCTGCCCCCGGGGAATTGAGAAAGGGGGTTGGGGGCTTTATCTGAGGCTTGAGGATATGGCCAAGATCGGTCAGCTGTATCTGCAAAGGGGAAACTGGAAGGGAAGGCAGCTGGTCTCAGAACAATGGATTAAAGAATCTACCCGCAGACAGATAAAGACCAGGGAAGAAGATCTGTGTGACTATGGATATCAGATCTGGACAATGAGAGACGACAAAGGTTTTATTTTTAATGGCATGCTGGGCCAGAATATCATAGTCTATCCGGAGAAAGATATGGTGGTTGCCACCACTGCCGGAAATGATGAAATGTTTATGGACAGCAATATGATCCGAATTATCCTGGAGTTCTTTGGCGGAGATTTTAAACCGCAGGACAAGCTGCCTGAAAATACAGCGGAGTATTCCCGGCTGATCAGCCTGGAACAAAAACTATCCGGCCATGCTTCGGTGGCGGAGTTTAGCCGGAAACGGGGAGGCTGGCCGGGGAAAAAGGTAAGGCAGGCAGGCCCGAGCAAAAACTGCTTTGCAGAGCAGCTGCGCTGGCTGGATGGGAAGCGTTATCAGATGGAGGATACACGGGCGTCCTTCCTGCCTCTGATGATGCAGGTGGTACACAACAATTATTCCGAGGGGATTCATACGCTTTCCTTTGAAAGAAAAGGAAAGTGCCTGCTGTGCACCATAGCGGAGGAAAATGCGGATTATCCGGTGCTGCTGGGGATCGGCAGGGCTGAATATCAGGAGATAAGGATCAAGAAAGATGTTTACCGGATCGCAGCACGGGGAGATTTTGCCAGGGATGAAGAAGGAAGAATCGTTCTGAAGATTAAAATAGATTTTCTGGAAGCGCCGAATACCCGGCTGATCCGGATTCACTTTGAAGCCGGTAGAATTCTGACCAAATGGGACGAAATACCCGGTACGCCGCTGATTGTAAAGGCATTGCCGGCTCTTGGGGGCCCCGGGCAGAAAAAACAGCAGCTACAGAAGCTTCTTATCGAACGGCTGGGTTCGGATTATCTGCTCTATCGGACCAGACAGATCATGGAGATTAAAGTGAACGGCAGATTAATATCCGCGGACCTATATGAAGTTTTAAACGAATAATTGCAGTATTGCAGGCTGGCCTGCTAAACTGCGGGAATATATAATATAGTCAAAAGACAGGCGGGCAGAGACCAGAAGGTCCTGCCCGCCTGCGGTATGAATGACGCGCATCCTGGAAATGGATGGTGCCATCAGAAAAAGAAAATAACCAATTTTAGCCGCGGTTTAATGCAGCACGCGGAGTACTGTTCATAAAATCCAGAACATGCTGCTCACTTTTTACGGTGAGATGGGCCCCGATTCCCAGAGCGTTCAGCGCGCCCACGCCGCAGGCAAAGTCCGCACATTCCCGGAGGGATTTGCCGCGGATCAGGCAGTGAGTAAAGCCTGCCACAAAGTTATCGCCGCAGCCGGTGGTATCCACGGGCTCAATCTGAAAAGGATCTGTATAAAAACGTTCCTGTGCATTTTTTACGAAGCAGCCGTCCCCTCCTAATTTTAATACGACATTTTTAACCCCCGCAGCCAGAAACCAGTCTGCAATCTTATCCGGGTCGGTTTCACCGGTTACATAGGTTGCTTCCTCCAGGCTCGGCATCATAAAGTCGGTGTAGGGGTACACATCGGAAATCGCCTCCGGACCGATTTTCTTTAAATCCGCGGTCATATCGGCGATGGTAATCGTACCGTACTTCCGGGCTTCCTTGAAAATTGCGGTAATACCGCCGTGATCCAGGCGTTCCAGACTGAACAGGCTTCCTACTGTGATTGCCCGGGCCTTCTGTACCAGTGAGAGATCCACATCTTCCAGCGTCAGGAAATAATCCTTTCCCATACCCAGAAGGAAAGAGCGGTTCCCATCCGGCTGGATCACACAGATGGCCAGGGGCATCCTGGCCCTGTCATCCCGGATAATAAGGGATAGATCCAGGGGTTCCTCGCTCAGACCGTCATAGATCGTATTTCCTACGGTGTCCGTACCGATCTTTACCAACAGGGCCGCCTTATCCCCCAGTCTCGCCAGAGTAACAGCCTCATTGTTGGCATCTCCGCCGGAGGAGAAGATAACCTGATCCGCTGTGCTGGCATCCCGCTCCAGGGCATCCTTAGGGATATTGGTCATCAGAATATCCTGTGCGATAAATCCGATGCTGATTACATCATATTGTCTTTCCACAGTCATTCCTCCTTTTAACGAATCGAGAATTTCCATACTGTTTTAAAATTCTGCGGGGAATCCTTTGTCACAACACAGGATGGAAAGGCGGGCTGATTGATGGAATCCGGGTAAAGCTGGGTTTCCAGGCAGAGCCCGCTGCGCCGCGGATGATAATATCCGTTTTTGCCTTTTGCCGTGCCATTCAGGAAATTACCGGAATAGAACTGAACGCCGGGGCTGGTCGTGGTTACGCTCCACTGGATACCGGTAACAGGAGAATACACGACTGCGGCAGGTTCTTCGTTCTGGTTCAGTACATAGTTATGATCGAATCCGCCCGCCATCTGTATCTGTGGGTAGGGATCATCAATATCCTTGCCCACTTCTTTTTCCGAAGTAAAGTCCAGCGGAGTCCCTGCTACAGGCAGCAGCGTGCCGGTGGGGATAAATTCACTGTCCACCTCGGTGATAGCGTCCGCGTTGATCTTCATGATATGATTGCAGATCGTATCGGAACCCGCGCCATTTAGATTAAAGTAGCTGTGATTGGTCAGATTGCAGATCGTCTCGTTCGTTGTCTCTGTGTGGTAATCCAGAACCAGTTCATTCTCCTCGGTCAGTGTATAGGAAACGGTTGCGGTCAGGTCTCCCGGATAGCCGCTGTCGCCGTCCGGGCTGAACAGGCGGAATACCACGCCGTCCTCTTTTTCCTCCACACAGTCCCAGTAACGGTACGCGTAACCGTTGGAACCGCCGTGCAAATGGTTGCTGCCGTCATTTTTTTCCAGAGAAATTGTATTACCGTTCCACTGGAATTCTCCCCGGTGAATACGATTTCCGTACCGGCCCACTACCACACCAAAACAGGTTGGGCTGTGAACATATTCATCGGCGGTGTCAAACCCCAGAGCCACATCCTGAATAATGCCGTCTTTATCGGGAACCAGAATGGAAACTACCGCACAGCCGATGTTGCACAGTGTAACGGTCATCTGATGATTGTTGGTAATAGTATAAAGGTAAACCTGTTTTCCTTCGGCAGTTTTGCCGAAAGGTTCTTTTTTAAACTGCATGATTTCCTCCCTTTCTATCGCTTTGTCAAGGAAAGCCACCTGTATAAGGTGGCTTTCCTGTAAATTACCAGCTCAAATCTTATCTTAACATAGCCTGAACTTCTTCTTCTGTCGGTTCAGCCATATCCGGAGTCAGAGCCGGAATGTACTTACATGCTTCATAGACGATCGGAGCAATGGAAGCGTGTACACCAGCCACATGATGGATATACGGTCCGGTTACAACCTTATGCTCCAGTTTCGGCCAGTCCTTAAATTCGATCCAGCCATAGGTTCCCTTGGTAGCAGGCCCCGGAACAGTCTTTCCTTCCGCAACCAGAAGAGAATATTTATCATCGGAACAGTCAAAACGTACTACAGTTACAGCGCTGTCCTCAATGAGGAAATTGCCTACTGCAGGACGGTTTTCATCGAAGTTGCAGCCAATCTGCGGTTTCTTTTTGCTGCTTGCCGTAGATCTCGGGAATACGCCGCAGTGCCAGAACAGCTCTGCATTGTCATTTTCCGGATGACGGATGGTGATATCGGCAAAGAAGGAAGCTTTCGTCCATCTGGTAGCGGCCTGAGCAATAACGGAAGTAATAGCTCCGTGGATATCACATTCGCAGATAACCGGCAGATGCTCGTCGGTCAGTTCCGAGAAGGTAAAGCAGGAAGCAATACCCGTCATGGACCTCATGGCATCCCAGCAGCTGGAAGCGATGGCCGATACCTGCATTTCCTCAGCCCAGCTCTTGATGGCGCATTTCAGAGCAGCTACACGGTAAAGATATTCCTCACCGACCTGAACATCAAAATCATCCCTGTAGTGCTGAACAACCGGTTCCAGTTCTTCTTTTCTGTTATTCAGATAATCATCGAAACGCTGCTGCATCTCAATCATGGTAATCGGGACAACTTCAATCCCGAACTGTTCCAGAAGCTGAAGCTCATTGCATTTAACAGACCAGAACGGTTCCGGTCTTGTACCGATCTGGCCGATGCGCAGATTGGTCATTGCCCTGACAACAGAAACAGCGCCCAGGAACGTATTCATTGTACGTTCGAAAGTCGGGTCATCAAAGGTACAGTTGGTCATATATGTATAGGGAACTCCGAACTGACGGAGAATCTTGCCGGTTGCCATCAGACCGCACTGGCTGTCTGTACAGCGATTGCCGTATTCATCGGGAGAAGGATCTCTTGGCGCCCAGAGAAGCAGAGGTTTGCCTACCAGTTTGCCGACCTTTGCGATAGCATCCTCAGTTCCGAAATTAACATGAGGAGCAAAAATTGCATCCACATTATTTGCCAGCATATAGTCGGCAACCTTCTGTGCGTCCAGACCACTGTAAATCAGGCCCTCATCATTCAGAAAATCAATATTTACAAAATCAATCCCCATTTCACGCAACTTCGCTTCTGTATCTTTTTTGCCCTTTTGTGCCACATCCAGATTACAGAAAAACTCACCGGAAAGATTCCTTCTTGTGGGAACAACGCCCAACTTGATTGCATTTCTCTTATCCATTTACTTACCCATTCCTTTCCTGAAGCAGACCTGCATTAAGGCGGTCTGAAATGCAGAGAATACCCTGCAGCTTCTAATTGTTCCGTGACGAAATGGTAAAAACCCATTCCATATATGATAACTGCAATGCCGCATAAAGATGCTGACATCTACGCCAGAGCAGACTGACAGTGAATCCAAATATACGTGCGAGGATTGATACGGACACTTACTTCCAGGACCCCACTGTCCGGGAAATAACTGCTGTCGGTCTGCGTCTGGCTGCAGTTGTCTGCGAATGAAATAGCCAGACGATCTTACGCCAGGACAGCCTCCCTGGATTCTGCTTTCTGCTGCCGGCCGCCATATTCCAGTGCCCGTGCCAGAAAATTATCCAGCATCAGATCAAAGGAATAGAAGGCCGCGCCCAGAGAGGGAGCCGAGCCGTCTAACTTGGAATAGAGGAGCTTTGTTGTAGAGTGCGGATATTTTTCATTCTGAAACGTCTCTTCCAGGATGTCCTGAAACACTTCTCTGTGGTTAATCAGATCACCATACAGAATAATTGCTTCTGGTTCCAGGATGGAGGCCAGAGAAGCAAAAGCCCTTCCCATCAATTCACCGGCCTGGAGAAATAATCTGCGGCACAGAGGATCACCCTGTTCCGCGCTGAGACGGATCGATTCATAATTCATGTCAAAGGTACTCTGGGTAAAATTAGATGCTTCACCCCTGTTCAGAGCTTCTGCATACTGCTGGACGATACCGTGCTTAGATACGTACATCTCCAGGCAGCCGCGTTTGCCGCAGTTACACAAAGTGCCGCCGGGGACAGCGGTTGTATGGCCAAGCTCGCCGCTGTTATTGCCGCGGCTGGTGAAAATCTTTGAATTTATCATCGTTGACATACCTGCTCCGCCATCCAGATATACTGCACAAGCATTCTTATACCTTTCCTGAAAAATTATTCCAAAATATTTCTCGGCCATAATGATACAATCCGGATCGTGGAACATAAAGGTGGGTATCTGAAACCGGGATTCCAGCGCGCTTACAATTTCCAGATTCTTCCAGCTTGGCTGATATACCAGATATTTCAGAATTCCCCGTTCACTGTCGATATTGCCCGGGGCCGAAAAACCGATTAACAATATATTTTTAATATGAATATAGGAAGCGAGGAGGGAATCGACAACAGTAATCAGCTGATGGATGACAGCCTCCGGCTTTAAAATAGCGGCAATACGGGATTCCAGAACTTCTCCTTTCAGGTTGAACAGAAGGGCCTTAACCATAGAAGTGTGAAGATCAATACCAACAAGATAGTTATCATCGGTATTGATATCCACCGTATAAGGAATCTTCCCCACATGGCCTGTGGGATTCGAGTTCTGTACCAAAATACCGGAACGGATAAGCATGCTGGTAGACTGGGATACAGCTCCCCAGCTTAAATTCGTATGTTCCTGGATCTGCTTTCGTTCAATCGGTCCGTATTTCTGAATTGTCCGGAATACCTTCCTGGCAGTCTGAACTTTAATGGAATTCTTATTCACCGTATTCGCTTTATCTTCAATTGCAAGAGTTATATTCATAGGTCGTGTTCCTTTCCTGAAGGTGATTCCTATATTTTATCACGAGAAACCATAAAAATAAAATAGGCAGGAATAAAACAGTAATAATGAAAGGACGGAATACGATGCCCCCCAAAAGCGGCAGACATAAACATATGGAAGGGGGTTCCCTGAATAAACTTCTCCGGTTAGGAGGCTTTACAGCCATTTTGCGGTGATAGCCGGCTTATGAAATCCGCCCGTCGGCGACATCTTTCAACCTGTGAAGATATCTTATTAGCCTGACTATATCACGGCATGATATAAAAAGCAAGAAGAGAATAAAAAAATATAAGAAAAAGAAAATGTTAAATATTTATCGTTAAATTAACCATGTAATAATGTCTGAATATAGTGCATAAATTAGAGAGTAGTAGCTATAAACAAAGAATGATACCGCAAAGAATGAAATGATGTGGGTTTAAATGAAAATTTCTGTCAAAAAATATTGACATGTATTGTGCAGGGAAGTATAATTAAGACACATAATATATCGTGACGTGATAAAAAGGATTGATAACTATAGCGGAATAGGTGAAGGACCGTAATATTCTGCGCTACCCCACGCTCATTCAGAACCTGTTTTAATGGGATATTTTTTTAAGTGGAGAAGAATATGAAATAAGAACAGGGACTGAAAAAACCTTTCAATAAGATTAGGAGGACGTAACATGAAGAAAAAAACAAAAAAGATCTTAAGCTTGCTGCTGGTACTATGTATGATGCTGTCATTAGTTGCCTGTGCCAAGGACGATGCTCCTGTTAGCACGGACGGTGACAAACAGGGCACAGAAGATAAGGCCGACAAGACCGACGAGGGAAACAAGGCAGATACCGGTAAGAAATTAAAATTTGGCGTGCTGATCCGTACATTCAGTGATACATATACCACAACCGTACGTACCAATATGGAGAAGTACATGAAAGAAGCCGGCATTGATTATGAGATCATGGATGCCAACGATTCCCAGGCTACTCAGAATGAACAGCTGGAATCCCTTCTTTCCAAGGGTGTTGACTGCCTGATTGTTCAGACTGTTAATGTGTCCGCTTCCGAGGGTATCCTGAATTCAGCGGTGGAAGCCGGCATCCCGGTTGTATTCTTCAACCATGAGCCGGATAAGCTGGAACTGCTGGAGAAGGAAGACACCACCGTATTTGTAGGAACCAACTCACCAGAAGCCGGCTATATGCAGGCTGATTTGTTCGAACAGTTCTGGGGCAAGGACGGCAACGGCTTTGACCGCAACAAAGATGGCGTAGCTCAGTGTGTTGTATTCCAGGGTTCCCCGGAATCTCAGGAAGCACTGGACCGTTCCCAGTATTGTATTGAAGGTGCTGAGGATAAGGGCTATAAATTTGAAAAATTAGCTGATAACTATCTGTGTAACTGGGATGCTACCCTGGCACAGGAAGCTATGACTGCTTTCCTTGGAACACATGAAGATGAAATCGAAGTTGTTTTCTGTAACAACGATTCCATGGCTGAGGGCGTTGTAGCTGCTCTGAACGCAATTGGCTATAACACCGGCAAAGAAGGAGATCCTTCGGTTCTCGTATTTGGTGTTGATGCAACTGACGCAGGAGTTCAGCTGATCGACGACGGCAAGATGCAGGGTACTGTTAAGCAGGACGGCGATGCAATGGCTAAGACAAATGTAGAGCTGGCAATTCGCTTTGCAAACGGTATGACTAAGAAAGAAGCAGTTGCAGATTACGGTTTAACTATATTTGACGGTGATAATGCTTCCGTACGTATCAATTATGCTGCATATACAAAACAGTAAATATTAGATGTCAGCCAATCTGTGGAAGGTGTCTTGCTTTGCATGGCGGGGCACCTTCCGCTTATATAAGAATGCGATGAAAGCGATGTGTTGGTATGAGTGAAGAAAAATATCTTTTGGAAATGGATGGCATTGAAAAGGCTTTTCCCGGTGTTAAGGCACTCGACCATGTTAGTCTCAAACTGAGAAAAGGCACGGTTCACGCGCTGATGGGAGAAAATGGGGCCGGAAAAAGTACTCTGATGAAATGCCTTTTTGGACTATATAAAAAGGATGCCGGAACGATCCTGATAGAAGGAAATGAAACCGAGTATTCAGACCCCAAGGATGCTCTGGTGCATGGAGTATCCATGGTGCATCAGGAGCTGAATCAGGTACTGCGAAGAAATGTCATGGAAAACATCTGGCTGGGACGCTTTCCGTTAAAGGCGGGCCTTATCAATCATAAAAAAATGTATGATGATACGAAAGCGTTAATGGATCAGCTGAGTATGGATGTAGATCCCAAACAGGAACTATCGACAATTTCGGTTTCCAGGCGGCAGATGATTGAGATTGCGAAAGCAGTTTCCTATAATGTAAAGATTTTAGTTTTGGACGAACCTACCTCTTCCCTGTCCACGGAGGAAACAGATAAACTGTTTGAAATCATCCGGATGCTGCGGGACCAGGGAGTCGGAATTATCTATATTTCCCATAAAATAGACGAGATTTTAAAAATATCAGATGAAGTTACCATCATGAGAGACGGCAGAAATGTCGTTACAGAGACGACGGAGAATCTGACTACAGACTTAATTATCAAGAATATGGTCGGACGTGATTTTTCCAACCGGTATCCTCCCAGAACCAATGTGGTGTCCGAGGAGGTTATGCTGGAGGTGAGGAATCTGACCGGCATGTATCCGCCGAATTGCCAGGATGTATCCTTTGAGCTTCATAAAGGAGAGATTCTGGGAATTTCAGGACTGGTCGGTTCCAGAAGAACGGAACTGCTGGAGACGATTTTTGGTGTGGCTCATCACAGCAGCGGTGAACTGATCAAAGAAGGAAAGCCGATTGTCAATCACAGCAGCCAGTCTGCATTGAAAAATGGTTTTGCCTATCTGACGGAAGAGCGGCGTGCAACCGGAATTTTTCCTCAGGCGGATATTACGTTTAACACAGTAATTGCCAATATCAGAAGCTATAAAAAAGGCGGTCTGCTTTCCTCCAAGAAGATGCAGGAAGACACCCAGCAGATGATCGAGGCGTTAAGCACCAAAACCCCGAGTCAGAAGGCAAAGATCCAGAACCTTTCCGGCGGTAACCAACAGAAGGTTATTATTGCCAGATGGCTTCTGATCAGCCCGGATATCCTTTTGCTGGATGAACCTACACGAGGCATTGATGTAGGTGCCAAGTATGAGATCTATGAATTGATTATTGATTTGGCCAAACAGGGCAAATCAGTTATATTCGTTTCTTCAGAAATGCCGGAGCTGCTGGGCGTATGCAACAGGATAGCAGTTATGAGTAATGGCCGGCTGGCCGGTATCGTAGAAGGGGAAGACATGAACGAAGAAGAAATCATGCGACTTTCCGTTAAGTATATTTGATAAGGAGGGAAAGAATAGTATGAGTAAAGCAGCTGCCAGTACTAAAACAAAAACGCCGGTTAAAGAGATATTGCTGAATAATTCGCTATATCTTATCCTGGTTGCTATATTAATTGTTACTATTGTATTAGAACCAAAATTTGTTTCTGCAAGAAATATTACTAATATCCTGACGATGGCTTCTACCCGTTCCATCATTGCAATGGGTATCGGCGGATTGATTATCATTAATGGTACCGACCTTTCGGCCGGCCGTGTTGTTGGATGTTGTTGTGCGGTATCAGCCGCATTGCTTCAGTCCCAGGATTATGCTTCTAAAATGTTCCCCAGTCTTGGCAAGGTTCCATTGGTAGCCGGCTGGGCGGCAAGTGTCTGTGTCGCAGTTATCTTTGCGGCAATCATTGGCTTCTGTGTGGCTTTCCTGAATATGCATGCGTTTATCGCTTCTCTTGGTATTCAGCTGGCGGCATACGGCCTGCTCTGTTTATTCATGGATATGGGCGGCAATAACGGCCAGCCTATCTCCAGCCTGGACCCGAGATACGATACCTTTGTAAAGGGTTCCTTTAACATATTCGGGGTGAAGATACCATATTTGATTTTGTATATGATTATTGTTGCTGTCATTATGTATATAGTCTGGAATAAAACGGTTCTGGGCAAGAACATGTTCGCTATCGGCGGCAATATGGAAGCGGCAACCGTTTCCGGTATTAATATCAAGCTGTACATAATGTTAATTTTTATCCTTTCCGGCATCTGTGTCGGCACCGGCTCCTTCCTGGAGGCTTCTCGTATCGGTACGGTAACGGCGACAACCGGACAGCAATATGAATTCGATGCCATTTCAGGCTGTGTTATCGGCGGCGTATCCTTCGCCGGAGGCGTTGGTACGATCCCCGGAGTAATATTAGGTGTTATCATTCTGCAGACAATCAACTACTGTCTGTACTTCCTGGGTGTAAGCTCCTATTATCAGTATATAGCCCGTGGCCTCATTATCATTATTGCAGTTGCTATCGATGTTCGTAAATATGTGAAGAAGAAATAACAGAGCACGTTATACGGAGAGATTCCTGTACAGATTAGGGTGCTTTTGACAACCTAATCCATGAAGGAATATCTCAGATCAGGAAAGGCAGTGGTGACCATATGACATTACAGGAAAAAGCAGCATTGGTAAGCGACCGGGACGTGATGCCTGTGACGGCAGAAGAGGTTCCGGAACAGATCATCGAAGAGGAGCGGGCGCCGGAGAGGGTAAGCAAATCGCCGGGACTGGATGCCGCGAAGGAACGGCTCTATAGTAAGATTCCGCTTTCGGTCAGAGCACTGAATATCATTATTGGTGTTTGCTTCGTTGCCCTGGCGGTAGTTGTCATTTTGGGAATGCAGTCCTGATTCATAAAGATGTAAGCATGATCAGCCAGACAGCCCGCAGAGAGGGCTGTCTGGCTAAACTTTTTTGGAAAGGAACGTGAAACTATGGGCTTTTTTACAGGAGATCTCTTTTCACATGCACTCAAACTGAACACACAGGTAAACGTGATTTTTCCGGACGAATCCAGCGAGTCCGCGCATTTGATTACAGGGGAACCCTCAGTACTTTATCTGCTCCATGGACTCTCCGACAATGCTTCGGCCTGGACGCGCTTTACAAAACTGGAATACTATGCCAAGAAGTATAATTTTATCGTGGTTATGCCGGAAGCCGGACGCAGCTTCTATACGGATATGAGGCTGGGACAGCCCTATTTTACATACATCGCGGATGAACTGCCGGAACTGCTGGGAAGATGGCTCAGGCTTCCGGATACAAGGGAAAAGACTTTTATAGCCGGGCAGTCCATGGGTGGGTACGGGGCAGTAAAAGCAGGCCTTTCCCGCCCGGAACGGTTCGGCGGAATCGGCTGTCTGTCGGGTGCGCTGGATGTGGGCGGGCTGCTGGAAGCGGATAAAGGCGTTTCCCTGGAGGAGGCACTGTTCTTTCCCGGAGAAAAATATGCCGTGTTCGGCGCGGATCTGAATATATTGTCTTCAGAAAAGCCGATAGAATTAATCCGCGGGGCATCTGCCCTGGAAAGAAAGCCAAAACTGATTCAGGTATGCGGTACAGAAGATTTCCTTCTGAAAGCCAACCGGGATTTCAAGGCGGCCTGCGATCGGATCGGCTATCCGGTGAAATATATGGAGTGGCAGGGGGCGCATACCTGGCTGTTCTGGGACGGCGCAATCCAGAGGGTTATGCAGTTCTTCTGCGGGCTGGACCCGGATACACAGCCTCTTGACTAAACCTGTACGGGACTGACGGAGTGTGCTATACTTTAAGAAAAAAGAAACGGGGGCTTGTTTATGAAAATGGATCTTCAGGGAAAACGGGCGGTAATCACCGGAGCCGGCGGCGGGATCGGTAAGAGCATCGCGCTTAATCTGGCGGCGGCCGGAGTCAATATGGTAATCTGCGGAAGGAATGAGAAGAAGCTTAAAGATACGGCCGAGACCGGCAGGGCGTTTGGCGTGAAAGTTATCGTCTGCGCGGGGGATCTGCTGGAGGAAACATATATATCGTCTGTGATACAGACGGCAAAGAACGAGCTGGGCGGAATAGATTTCCTGATTAATAACGCGGGGCTTGCACAGAGCAATCCGTTCCAGGAAATCTCTACCGAATTATTTGATACCATTTTGGGGACAAATGTGCGTGCACCGTTCTTAATGTGCAAACATGCGTTGGATGAACTGAAAGCATCCGGGCTTGGAACAATCATTAACGTATGTTCTGTTGTAGCACACAAGGGTTATCCATACCAGGCTGCTTATGCAGCGTCCAAGCATGCGCTGTATGGACTGTCCAAAACCATTGCCAATGAGCTGTACAAAGACAACGTCCGCGTTCATGTGATCTGTCCGGGCGGTGTTTATACAGAGATGGTAAAGGAGACAAGACCGGATCTGGACGCTTCCGGGCTTATGGTGCCGGAGGATATCGCGGATGTGGTGCTTTATTTCCTGGAGCACCGGAATACTAACGGTGTGGTGGATGAAATCAATATTCACAGGCCGGGAAAAGAGCCATTTGCATAACAGAAAATGGAACGCGCAATAGAATCAAAAAAGCCTGGGGGAAATAACCGCAGGCTTTTTTATTCGTATAGGGGAAGGCTCAGAGAGATGCTTACCCGCTTTGTATTTTGAAAGCTGGAATCAACCTCCGGCATCGTACCAGGCTAATGTCCCCTTGCCCATATTCTTTGCCGCATAGAGTGCCTTATCAGCACTCTGGAACAGATCTTCATAGGTGGGTGTGGCACTGCTTTTCCTGGAGATTCCAACTGAATAACTGGTGATTTTGCTGTCCACAAGCGGCTCTGCTTCGGACATATATTCCTGACGGACTGCTTCCAGGCGTTTTTCACAAGTTTTCCGGTCACAGCTGCCGGTTTCGAAGATGACAAATTCATCCCCGCCGATCCGTCCCACGATACAATTCCGCTGAAACTGTTTCTGGAGGATACGTGCCAGGAGCTTCAACAGAGAATCCCCCGCGCGGTGCCCGTACGTGTCATTGATTTGCTTGAAATTGTCCAGATCCAGAATATAAAGGCAGCATTCCGAGTTTTCATGAAACAGGTTTTGGGCCTGCAAGCGGAACGACTCATGGTTGTAAATGCCTGTCATCAGATCCAGTTCAGAACGTTTTTTAAACAGCTCCACCAGTTCCAGAGCTTCCCGCACTTTGGTGGACAGCGCCTTCGGATAATACTCATTCTGCTCCTGGTCAAAATACGGCATGGAGTGATGAAGATGTTCCAGCTTCCAACAGCCATCGCTGTCCTTTGCGTAGAGTAAACTGAACCGTGTATCCATTTCGATCAGGCTTCCGCCCGAAGTTTCCGAACGCTCTCTGACCCAGATTCCGCCGATTACCAGCCCCACATCGTCCCGAATCATCTGAGTTTCATACCACTCATCCATCAGCTCAAAACGGATATGTGCTGCTTCCTGTTGGTTTCTGCCAAGATAGCCTGCTATTTCTTCCATGGTACGGTAAATTTCGTGCCTGCCGGTACCTATCATAGTGATATCTTCACAACAAATTGTAAGCAGATTTTCATAACTTTCTGCAGTAGGGTCCAGTAAATAGGTATGCCATAGCTGTTTTGTTATTTCCTGTAAATGTTGTTCTATTTTCATTCTAATATCCATTTCCTCGTGAACAATAGATTTTCCTAATGGCTGTTCTGAAATAAGCGACATTGCTTTTGTCAACTAATATCTGATCTGGACAAGCTAAAACACAACAATAAAACATCAAAAATTTCTGCTAATTGGTTTTTTCCTGTTCGATCATATTTTTATTATAACTGATCTGTGAAGCTGCCGCAATTAATTACGATTGATAGGAAGAGATTTGATCAAAAAAAGATAAAAGACAGTGTCTAAACCACAATTTATCTCGTTGAATCACGAAATTGAGAAAAAAACCGCAAAAGCTGTTGACATGAGAACGGATGGTTGATATTGTGATATTGAGAAGAAATATCTCAAATAATTGATCTCAAAAGGAGGGGCACAAATGAAGAAGGATTTGACGAAAAGTAAAAACAAACAAGACATACTAGACATGGTGGATCATCTGATTGAACAGAATGGGGAGGTTATGTCGGTCCCCATGATCCGGATAAACCAGAATGACCGGAGAAAACTTTATACCTGTAAACTGACAACCTGCTTTCTGCAGGCCCTGATCTGCCGGCTGCCCCGCAATCTGGAAAATCCGGAAGGTATTCAACGCGCTCTGGTTACCAAAAAGGTATCCGAAATACAGGAGCACCTGATGCAGGGCAATTATGGATTTCCCAACGCCATTGTCGTTACCCTTAAATGCAATGAAAGCTCATTTTTGAATCTTTCCCCTCTGGAGAGCGCCAATAACGGTGAGGAAGCCGTAGCCGTTCTTACTATAAGTTTAAGGAAATTTCGCACTTTTCTGACCTCCTGTGAGACGGATGAGGACGGTTATCTGCTCTCTCCGGAAAAGGTGCTGCTGGGATATATGATCGATGGCCATCACCGCACGGAAGGAGCCTATGTAGCTGAACAGATGGATTATCCCTTCCCGGCCAGCGTGTATCTTGATCTGGATCTGCGCAAGATGGCGGAGGCTTTTGCGGGAATAAACTGTTATCAGGAAAAGCCCTCGGCGATACATACCAACGCAATGCGTAACCTTTCCGGCCTGATGACGGAAGAGGAAAATACGGCGTTCAGCCTGATGAATGACTTAAACAGCAATTCGGGGGCTTTTTATGAGCGGATCAAAATGTTTGATGGGCCAAGAAATAAATCGTTGCCCCGGGCTTATGTCAGCGCCAGCAAAATGCAGAGCCTGCTGGAAAAATGGCTCCGGGCCAATGTGGAAAACGGCTTTAATTACAGCACCTTTTCCCAGAAAGCAGAGGCCATTCAGATCTATTTCAACGCCTGGAAAATGTGCTATCCGGAAGCATGGGACAGCTCCCGGCATGTGCTGACCAAGACAATGGGGATTGATATTTTGTTTGACCTGTATGGGATATTGTGTGAGTTCCTCCGGTCGGTGGTGCTGGAAAGAAATGTATTGCCGGATGAGAAGGATTTTGCGGAGGCCATTCACCGGTGCTTTTTTACCGTGGCCGATGAAGAAGGCAGCGCGGTTTACCAGCCCAAGAGTATTCTTCTGGACACCCAGTCAGGGGAGTCGATTCCGCTGAACTGGGAAAGCGCGACATTTGGAGCGCTTTCCAGCGGCAAGGGGATTAATTTTCTGAAAACACAGCTGCACAAGATGATCGGTATCACACGCCACGAGTGCCTGTCGGAGTGAGCACCGGTTCTATCAGTTATCAAAGACGGCAGCGGAAAAATGAGCGGCTTTTTTCTTATTTTTAAGAAGAATTCATCCCCCTTTCGCATGAGAATAATCTGTAATCCACGTTCTTTTTTGTATATCATAAAACATGAATTTAGAATATCATAAAGCTGCAGCGGTATCATTTGGTTTGACTTCTATTCAGACGGAATTTAGAATAAAAGAAAACAGGTAAACACCCGATTTAACGTATAAGACGTACCCGGAACAGGGATAAAGGAGAAGCATTATGAGTCAGTTGAATACACCAATATCAGTAGGTACAACAGAAATAAGCAATCGGCTGGTGATGCCGCCGATGGCAACAGCACTGTCAGCGGAGGACGGGCTGGTGACGGATAAATTGTGTGACTACTACGATGAGAAATCCTGCAGCGGCTATATCGGTCTTATCATTACGGAGCACAGCTATATTCGCCCGGACGGGAAAGCAAGCCCGGGACAGCTTTCCATTGCGGACGATAGTGCCGGGGAAGGATTGAAAAGACTGGTTTCGGTCATGCATAATAACGGAAGCAAAGTCTTTGCACAGCTTAATCACGCGGGCGGCTCCACATCAAAAGAAATCTCAGGGTACCCGATCATCAGCGCCAGTTCAGTGCCCGCGCCTAGGGGAAAGGCGCCGGATGAGGTGCCGCATTCTATGACGGTGGAGGAGATAGAAGAAGTGATCACGGCGTTCGCGGCCGCGGCGATGCGGGCCAAAAAGGCCGGATTTGACGGAGTCGAGATCCACTCTGCGCACGGCTATCTGCTCAATCAATTTTATTCGCCGCTTACGAACAAACGAACAGATGAATACTCAGGATGTACGATAGAGGGAAGAATTAAGTTTCATTTACAGGTGATTAAAGCAGTAAGAGAAGCTGTGGGAAATGACTATCCGGTTGCGCTTCGGCTTGGGGCCTGCGACTACAGAGACGGAGGCAGCACAATTGAAGATAGTGTGAAAGCTGCCGAGGCTTTTGAGAAAGCGGGAATTGATCTGATCGACATTTCCGGCGGTCATTGCGGCTATATCCGGCCGGATACCAGCGAACCGGGATATTTCAGTGAGATAACGGAAGCAATCAAGGATAAGATCTCGATTCCGGTAATCCTTACAGGCGGAATCGTGGAAGCGGAGAGCGCGGAACAGATGCTTCGGGAGAATAAAGCAGATATGATCGGTGTGTGCCGGGCAATCCTGAAGGATTCCGCCTGGGCCGAAACGGCGATTAAGCGGTTGGGCTGACCGGTTATAGTGTGATAAATGCCCCCGGGTTTTATGAGAGCTTCGGGGGCTGGATGGATAAGCCTACTTTCTAAATACATTTATCTGATCCGGATTCTGTTCCAGGTAATCTTCAATTGACTGTCCATCCGGAATTACTAATGCCAAATATTTTGAGTATTCTTTATTTCTTTTTCTGGGTTCAATCATATCGAATATGACAGAGGTAAACTGTCGTTCAAGTTTCCATAATAGCGAAGTATACTTCTTATAATCCTCTTTAGACGCAAGCTGATAAAAATATAATAGGAACTCTAGATTGATATGACGGTATCCCTGATAGGCCGATGGCTTATACATGCCGAAATTATCATTTTTTATAACATTAGGGAAATAAAAGCGACCCACCTCGGTTAATGACGATAAACTGGATAGCAGTTCTTTTCTCTGAAGTATAAATTCGGGACGGGAAAAATTATTGTCCTGGGGGAAATGAATTAGTTGAATCATAACATCTGCAACCGATGTATACCAATTCAGGAGTTCTTTTCTATAGTTTTCAGTCAGCTCATATTTCTTTGTATTCGTAATTATGGCATAGATTCCCCCAACGATGGCAATAACAATTGTTGCAGCTAATCCTAGAATTGCTATTATTGTATCAGCTGAAAATCCTGATATAGTTATCATATGTACCTCCTGTTTAACCAAGCTAACCTGGAAGAATAATAAGATGCTATGAGTATGAGCCGGACAGCGGCAATGTTCCAAAGTCTTCATTTTCACTATCGGCACATTTATAGTACAGACACATTCCAAGAGGAAGGCCGTTCCTCATAACAATGAGATAAGTTATCCATTGAAATTCACCTTTGTATTCTTTAATTTCAGATATCCAGTCGTCAATCGTAATCCCGCAATCTGGTATTTCATACCATCTTTTCACATGTTCCTTTTTCAGCCAAATTTCAATTAACGGTATATCGCTATCCTCTAGTAATCTGAATTCCAACATAGACTTATCTCCTTCTTGTTTGGTGCTTTTTCCTGTTAAACGATGCCGAGAACAGTTTATTTATTATATCACGCTTGAAGGGACCTGTCACAGGAGGACAGAAACAAATTCGTTATCCGGCAATCGAGGTGTTATGAGATGGCACAGATTGTTTATACTAATAGAAAAGGAGATAGATACGGAACAATCCTGTATCGGGAATGAATAAATATGAAAAATGAAATTTATCTGGCCGGAGGATGTTTTTGGGGTATAGAGAAATATATATCCCTCATTCCAGGCGTACTGAGTACAGAAGCCGGATACGCTAACGGAAAGATGGAGCATCCCACATATGAACAGGTATGTTATAACAATACCGGGCATGCAGAAACGGTAAAAGTGGTATACAATGCAGAAAAGATTACATTGGAAGAATTGCTGTCGCGGTTTTTCGAGGTGATTGATCCAACTGCGGTGAACCGGCAGGGAGCCGATATCGGAACCCAGTACCGTACCGGTATTTACTATACCAGAGAGGAAGATAAAAAGCCGATTCTGACAGCGCTGGTTAAGCTTCAGGAAAGAACACAAAAGCCGATTGCCGTTGAGGCTGTGCCTCTGATGCAGTATGCTCCGGCAGAAGACTATCACCAGAGCTATCTGGACAAGAATCCGGGCGGATACTGCCATATACCAAAGGAAGCTTTTGAGAGAGCTAAAAAGCCGTTATCAACAGGAAAATATGACAAACAGATTCAGAAGCTGACAGATATCCAGTATCATGTAACACAGGAAAATGGGACAGAACCGCCCTTTTACAATGATTACTTTAATGAGTTCCGCGAAGGAATCTATGTGGATATTGTATCCGGTGAACCGCTGTTTATATCAGCGGATAAATTCGAATCCGACTGCGGCTGGCCCAGTTTTTCAAAGCCCATCCGGAGCGATGCAGTCAGGGAAACTGGTGACACCAGCCACGGTATGTACCGGACAGAAGTGCGCGGCGGGTTAAGTGATTCTCATCTGGGACATGTATTTGACGACGGCCCTGCGGATAGGGGAGGATTGCGCTACTGCATCAACAGCGCCTCTCTCCGGTTTATTCCCAAGGAGAAGATGGCGGCGGAGGGATATGAAAACTTTCTGCCCCTTCTTTCATAGGCTGCCTTTGGCCGGTATGGTTAGAGAATAGTTATTTTCTCAATCTCATACCGGCCCTCTTTTATTTTCATTACACACATAGTGATATCCAGATTGAAGCGACGCCTGCCGCAACTGCCAGGATTGATCCAGAGCACGCCGTCGATCCATTCTTCTGTGTACTTATGAGAATGTCCATAGATGATTACATCCACACCGGACAGATTATCCGGCACATCTTTTCGGTTATGAACCAGAAAAAAGCGGATTCCATCAATCATGAAGGTAAGATTTTGCGGAAGTCCCTCCGCCCATTCTTTATCATTATTGCCCCGGACAAAGAAGGCCTCACCGCACCCGCAGATGTCCTGTAAGAGGGCTGGTGTGTCGGCATCCCCTGCATGAATAATATAATCTGACTGTATTAACTGCTCCTTCACCTCATCCCGAAGCAATCCGTGGGTATCAGATATAACAGCAATTCGTTTCATATCGTGCCTCCTTCTGCAACTATGTTACATAATATGTAAGGCGCATTATACCGCGGCTTTCATTATCTTATATTCTAACAGCAGCGGGAGATCATATACAGACTTTTCATCACAGAATTGACTATCTTTCATATGTTCAAGATCAACTTCCAGGGGTAAAATACCAATAGCAGCAAAACCTCGGTTTTCGATTTAATATGTATGGAGAGTTATATGAAGAAATTATTTATTATTGGAAATGGATTCGATCTATTTCACGGCCTCCCCACCCGATACACCGATTTCATGGACTTTATGAAACAGCACCATCCGGAGGTCGTGGAAGGCTATATAGAGGGTATACGCCTGTATTCCCTGCTATACTGGAATAAGGTGGACCATATAAAGGAAGAGATCTTGTGGAACGATATGGAAAATATCTTCGGTTCCTATGAAATGATGGAAATGATGGAGGAACACAGGGATTGGAATTCTCCCTATGACTACAGGGGAGAGGCCGATAAACGGCTGCTGCGTATTTTAGATATGCCGCTTCATATCAATGCCTACCTCCAGGAGTGGCTTGAGGATATCGCTCCCCATATCAAACATTTACAGCCTAACAGGAAGCTTAACCGCTTATTATCCGGACCGGCGAACCTGGCAGTTAATTTTAATTACACAACCGTTCTGGAGGATGTTTACCATATACCTGACGTTGTACATATTCATGGAAAGAAAGGCGGCCGGCTCATTATGGGGCACGGTGAAAAATTGGGCCGGTACTATTTTGACGACACAGAGTACGGAATTAACGCGGTCAATGAAAAGTATGTGATCACATATTACCGGAACTCCTACAAGAACTGTGCGAAGATTATGAAGGGATTCCCGGAGCTTTTCGAGGGCGATTTATTAAATTCTGTATCTGAGGTTTATATTATGGGACATTCGTTAAATGCCATTGATATGCCTTACATACGAAGGATTAGACGTAAGCTTCCTAATGAAACACGCTGGTTTGTGTTTACTTTGCATGGTGAGGAGCAATACAAGGATATCATGCGCAGTGTGCCGGTGGCAAAGAAGAATCTTACTTATTTGAGGTGGGAGGATTATAGGGAGTGAGGGGAGAGATTACAAATACCCCCAAGTTCATCGTTTTCAATTGTGCACGATTACTATTGGGGGTATGTATGAAAATACATTCTTATTTACTATAGAAGATAGCAAAGCTAGTTTATTTAATCGTTTGTTTAAATATAGGCATTTTATTTTGAAGATCATATATATTTAGCTGCAAATAACCGTATTCATCTAAGCGGACTTTAATCCCATTGCTGGTGTATTCCTGGAGAGGAATCATAGTCTGAGGTAAGGCCAGAGTCAATTTTCTGCCAGGATTGGCAAAGCCATCAAAGTCTGGTGTTGTATCTTCAATTTTAACCTGATTGCCATCTCTGCGGATGCTTACATTCGCAAAGGTGCTTTTTATTGTGTCAAGGTCCATCCATTCGTCTAGTTCGTCACTTTCACCTTCGGTTATTTTTACATCGAAACTTATGCTGCCAGTATCACTGAACGACATGTCCAGACCACTTCCCTGCGTTATATAAACGGTAATTGTTGCGACGCCTGTGGTAAGAGGTGTTAGATAAATAGGTAGCGTATCACCATCCCAGTCCCCTAATTTGGCCTTAACCACTTCACTGCCTGCTGTGGAGATCATAATACCTTCTCCATCTTTGTCGTTTTTGAATGTTAAATAAACTACTTCGAAATCATCAGTTGTACATTCTACATAATCACGATCTAATGACAGACGTGGTTTCACTCTGATTTTACAGGTTAACTTGGTAACTTTACCGTTTGATCCAATAAGAGCAGTGACAGTAGCAGATCCCGGATTTTTTGCTGTTACTTTTCCCTTGGAAGAAACAGTAACAATTTTTTTGTTACTGGATTTCCAGCTTACATGCTTTGTAGTGCCGGTGACTTTTAGTTTATAAGATGACCCGACATACATAGTTTTTGCTTTCTTGTTAATTTTCACTGCTGCCTCTGCCGTTTTCTCGAAAAGCGTACCGGTTACCGGCAACAATGTTGACAGCATGAAAGCCATCATAAAAATGGATAAACATTTTACAATTCGCTTAGATAATTTCATAATACTCCCTCCTTATACTTATAACAAAGTATACTACGACGCAGGTATTATGTCATCCCTCATACTTAAAACAGAACAATAATTTCGTCCAACAATTATTTTTTACCGTTGTATCGACGATCCGTATGAATCCAGACATAACAACAGGCCGCCGACTTTCGTCGACGGCCTGTTCAACCATCGGAGTGACAGGATTCGAACCTGCGGCCCCTTGACCCCCAGTCAAGTGCACTAACCAAACTGTGCCACACCCCGGTGACAACTATTATGTATAAAATTGGAGCAAAAGTCAAGACAAACATTAGTTCGACAATGATTGAAATAATGAAGCCAGTATGGTAAGATGGAAAAAGATTTTGAAATTTAGTTTCCGGACAGTGCTGATTACAGCTTTGCTGGCTATGCCAGGTTCGGAAAATTACAGGATATAGGAAATAATGGGAGACATTACTATGAAATTCATTCACGCAGGGGATTTTCATCTGGGGATGGAACCGGACAAGGACAAGCCCTATGGAGAAGAGAGAAGAGAAGAGCTCTGGGAGGGGTTTTTCCGCCTGATTGATATCTGCCAGGAAGAAAAACCCGATTTGCTACTGATTGCGGGTGACTTGTTTCACCGCCAGCCGCTGGTGCGGGATCTGCAGCAGGTTAACTATGGCTTTGCCAACCTGCCCGCAACCCAGGTTGTCATGATTGCAGGAAATCACGATTATCTGACCCCGCGCTCCAACTATAGAAATTTTAAGTGGGCGGAAAATGTCCATCTGTTTCTGGATGATAAATGGGATCGGATTTATCTGCCCTCCTGCCATACATACCTGTATGGTTTCAGCTATCATCAGCGTAAGGCTCCTGGTATGCGCCTTTCTGATATCCGTCCTGGGCAGGAAGAGGGATACCATATCCTGCTGGCCCATGGAGGGGAGGAAGGACGGCTTCCTATCCGCAGTGACTGGCTTGCTATGATGAAGTTTGACTATGCCGCGTTTGGTCACATTCATAAACAGCAGTGGCTCAGGAAGAACGCGGCCTTCTGCGGTTCGTTCGAGCCGCTGGATATCAATGAGACAGGGGCCCATGGATATATTTTGGGAGAATTATCAGAAGAGGAAAGAAGTTTCCGTTTCATACCTGCTGCCAAAAGAGAATACAGGCAGGTAAGGGTCGAAGTGATCCCTGGAATGACAGACTGGGAGGTAAGGCACCGGATTCAGGAAGAAATTGAGGCGGGCGGCAGAGAGCACATGTATCGTTTCCTCTTGACCGGGCTGCGGGACCGTCATGTGATATTTCCGGTGGAAGAAATGCAGAAGCTGGGACGGATCAATCAGATTATAGATGAGACTGTGCCGGACTATGATTTTGAAGGACTGGAGCGGGAAAATAAAAACAATGTAATCGGTATGTATATCGAGGCGGTCAGAAAGAGCGGAGCGCCGGATGAAATCTGCGACAGAGCCCTTTTTCTGGGAATGGAAGTCCTGACAGGGACAGAATAATTTGTGGACAGGGCGGAGGAACGAATGAAGATACAAGTGCTGTATTTAACGCATTTTGGAAAATTTAATAATAAAGTGATCCGGTTTTCGCCGGGCCTGAATGTCCTGTATGGTGAAAATGAGGCCGGGAAGACCACGATCCATACATTTATAAAGGCAATGCTATTTGGAATGGATCGGGCGGAAACAGCAAAATACCGGCCATGGGGAAATCCGGAGGGCTATCAGGGCGCTATGGATTTTACCATGGAAGGCCGGGACTACCGGATTCACCGGAATTTTTCCAGAGAGGGAAAAAGTATTCTGGTCACGGAGCAGGAGACGGGCAGGCAGTGGGATACGGAGGAGGATTGGGAATCCTTAAGGGGAAACCTAACCAAATCAGCCTGGATGGATGCGGGCTATATACCCCAGGGAAGCGCAAAAGTAGATAAAGGCTTTGGGAAGAATATGTCCAGTTATCTGGCAAATATGAGCCTTGCCGGTACCAAGGAGGTGGATGTGACACGGGCCCTGGACAGGCTGGACAAGAAGAAAAAAACGATTCTTGCGGCTAAGTCGGAGGAAAAACTGAAACATCTGATGCAGCAGCTGGCCGAAGAACAGCGCCTGGAAGAGCGTATGGAGGAAATACTGACGCAGATGGAACAGGCGGAGGAGGAACAGAAGAATACGCGGCCGGTAGAAAATATCCTGGAGCAGCAGAACCGGATATTGGAGCAATATTATCAATTTACAATGGATAAGACGGGAAAAGAGATCAAATTCTCCCCTCTGGCTGGTGCCTTCATGGGGGCCGGACTTTTAATTACGATACTTTTGTTTATCTGGAATCTGGCCGCGGGTATTGCGGCGGCAGCGGTGACAGCCGCAGGTTCACTCTGGTATATGCTGCGGTGGAACGGAAAGAAGGGGCAGCTCAATGATCTGCATCTGCAAAGAGAGGCAGATATTTTACAAATTGTTAATCGGTATTATAAGGAAGAAAGCCTGGATGAAGAATTTCCTCAGCGGCTGAAAGCACATATGCAGCAGATCAAAACCAGGGTTCAAAAGGAAAATGAGGCTGCAGGGGAACTGAAGCTGCGGACTGAGAAAATGGGCTGGGAGCTGGAACAGCTGGAGGAACGGCTGAGAAATCACGAGTGGCATCTGGAACAGGTCCGCCAGTTGGAGGAGCAGATTAAGGATGAGCATAGAGAGCTTGAAGCAATCAGCCTGACAAGGGAGACAATTCTAAAGGTATCTGAGACGATAAGGCGGTTTTTTGGAAATAATTTCAGGCGGAGAGCAGGTGAGCTGTTTCATGAAATTGCCGGAGAGAACCATAAGCAGCTTCTCTTTGACGAAAATATGGAAGTGAAGCTGTCGGAGGGACCCTGGTATCCCAGGATTGAGGATGTGAGCACGGGGACAGCGGAACAGGTGTATTTTGCCATGAGAATGGCAGTGGGGGAAATCTTGTATGAGGATTCTCTGCCCCTTATACTGGATGACTGCTTTGCTTTTTATGATGACAGGCGCTTGGAGGGGGCTCTGAATATCTTAAGAAAACTTTCCTCCGAGCATCAGATTTTATTATTTACCTGCCAGAGGAGGGAATGTGATATTTTATCCGGGAAGGGCAATGTTGAGATAACGAAATTAGATGAATTGAAAAGCGAATAGAAACGAAGAAAAGGTACAGAAATATAAGAAGAGCCTTCACAACCTGATGAAAACCAGCTGTGAAGGCTCTTATCATATTGGAAACTGCGTTCCCGATAAAACCCTCCGGAGGATCGCACTTGCGCGAAGTGGAAGCTGACGCTAAAGCGACCGCGCTCGGCGTGAGAATATGCCTCGTTAAAATCTTTATTAACATATGCAACTTGTATAGTAACTATATCTGTCCGTATTTCTCCAGAATTCTCTGAATACGCTTGATCGGCGTGAGGAATTCTGTAATGGAAGCATCGTGATTTAATGCATCAATCAGCAGAGCAATATATTTACTCATATCTACACTGATATAGTATGGTTTGGTCAGCAGCTCCTCTGTCTGATAAACCAGATTGGTAGTCAGGACATAGTCGATCAGCCCTTCTTCATAGGCAGCATCGAACTTGTCAAGCCCATTGGTAAACAGACCGAATGTGGAACAGATGAAAATACGTCCCGCTTTTCTGCGCTTCAATTCCTTGGCCACATCCAGCATACTGTCGCCGGATGAAATCATATCATCAATGATCAGCATGTCCTTGCCTTCGATATCGGTTCCCAGGAATTCATGAGCAACGATAGGATTACGTCCGTTCACGATCGTGGTGTAATCTCTTCTCTTATAGAACATACCCATATCCACACCCAGAACATTGGCAAAGAATACGGCACGGTTCATACCGCCTTCATCGGGGCTGATCACCATCATATGTTCCGCATTCATATGGATATCCGGAACATGCTGCAAAAGCGCTTTGATAAACTGATAGGTGGGCTGAACATTTTCGAAGCTCTTTAAAGGAATCGCATTCTGAACACGGGGATCGTGGGCATCAAAGGTAATAATGCTCTCCACACCCATATTTGTCAGCTCCTGCAGAGCCAGCGCACAATCCAGGGACTCTCTGCCGCTGCGTTTGTGCTGTCTGCTTTCATATAAGAATGGCATAATCACGGTGATACGGCGCGCCTTGCCGCCGATGGAGGAGATCATTCTCTTTAAATCCTGATAATGATCGTCCGGAGACATGTGGTTAACATGTCCGCATACAGAATAAGTAAGGCTGTAATTGCAGACATCCACAAGCAGATAGATGTCATCCCCACGAACAGATTCTTTGATGATACCTTTGGCTTCGCCGGTTCCGAATCTGGGGCACTCCGCATCGATCAGATAAGAATCGCGCTGATACCCGCTGAATGCAATGTTGGAAAAATGTTCATGATCTCTGTCATTTCTCCATTCGACAATGTAATCGTTGATCTTCTGACCGAGATTTTTGCTGCTTTCCAGGGCCAGTATTCCCAGAGAACCTACAGGAATGGTTTCAACTAAAATTTTCTGCTGCGGCATTTTATCTTCCTCCATAATTGTGTGATCAATATGTATTTTTAAAATGGTGGTACCATTACTTGACTGATAAATTCTGCCTCATAGATAGAGTGGCAGCACCGCTTCCGGCGTGTTCCGGAGGACACGGTACAGTTGATTAGAAAGACAAAAAAATGAAATGTAAGGGGCGTACTGTCCGTATCAGACAAACACCCGCGGATAAACTATAGCATACGCGAATTTGATTCGTCAATAAGAGTATTAAATAAAAGACATTTCGTATCCGGGTTTACCGGGCAATTCCCTTTTTCAACCGGATATCATCCCCGGTTATCTTTAGAATCGTAAATTCACTTGTGATTCTGGAGAAGATCCTCTCGCTGTAATTGGCAGTCAGATCATTCCAGGAAAGATTGGTGGAAATCACAGTGGAACGCTGGTTTAAGTGGCGTTCATTTATACACTGATAGAGCTGGGAAGAGACAAAGCTGTTATTTAATTCCGTTCCCAGATCATCTATAATCAAAAGATCGCAATTATAAATGTAATAATACTGTTCCTCAGACAGAGCCTCTTCATAGCTTCTGCCGAACGTGCTCCTGCTGAGAATCTCAAAGAATCGGGGCGCTGTAAAATAAAGTACCGAATGAGCGGAATCCAGAAGCTCTTTGGCGATACAGTTCAGCAGGAAGGTCTTGCCTACCCCGGTATTTCCATAAATAAACAGATTCTGATAGGAGGTATCAAACTCTTCGATAAAGCTGCGGCAGCTCTTGACGATTCGGTGAATGTTTCCGCAGGGGGTCAGACCGGTGCTCTCTTCCACATAGTCGTCGGAATAATAATCATAGGAAAAATGAGAAAAATTCTCTCTTTCCGTAATAGCCTTGATATTGGACTGCGCATACACCAGATCTACGATTGCCTGTTTGAAACAATGACACTTTTTGCCGTTGACATAACCGGTATCCTGACAGTCAGGGCAGGAGTATACCGGTTCCAGATAATCCGCCGGATAACCATGCTTTGTGAGAAGCTGCTTTTTACGAAGGGCAAGCGATTCATTATGAGCCTGCAGTTCCTCCAGGCTGTCGCTGTTGTTATAAATTAATTCCCTGGCATAGGCCATGGATGCAGATACGATTGCATTATCTATTTCAGTCAGTTCCGGTATTGCGGCATATATTTCCTCCCTGCGAAGATCCATATTATGCTTATTCTCAAACCTTCGGCGGTCATAATCCCGGCTTATCCTGTTGTACTGATCATTTCTTAAAGCCATGTGGCTTGCCTCCTAGTCTTTCTGAAGCAGCCGCTTTTCCATCTCGGCCAGCTCCTCTGCGGAATAATTACGCTGCGGGAAATTAAGAAATTTGTTTTTGGATGCATGGGCCGTCCCCTTGGCGGGAGATGACGTTACGTTTCGCTCAGCCTTCCGGGCCATATAAGAATCATCCAGCACCTTCACATCCTTGAGGGTACGCACCTTATTTTTATGCCAGCCGGACAGAATGGAATCGGCATAGGAAAAATCCGGTTTCTGTATCCTCATCAGGGTACGGCTGCACGCCTCATTGACGATAGAATCAGAAAATCCATACTCACGAAACCATTTTTTTATGTACTGTCTCTCGATCTGACCTGGAGTACGGTTCAGGCCGAAGGCCTTATTCACCACCTGGAAACCGTGATCATAAAGCGCTACCTCCGCCTTAGCCGCTTCTATAGTATCCACCTTGTCCTCTTTCCAGCCAAGAGCAACTTTTTCAATATAAGAGGGATTCTTTTTATTCTTTGTCACGCAGTAGGCATACAGATAGTCTATCAGATCATGGGAAAAGTTAAGATCCTCCAGCAGAAATGTCAGCAGCTGGGTATCGGTTGCCGTCAGAGGCCGTTCCAGATACATAGCAACAATATCCATCAGATCTCTGGTCTCCTCATTATCCGGCAGTGCCTTCATGCTGGCTGCAGTAAAGGTGGCGGCGATTTCCCTTGCCGCCGGCGTTTCAGATGCCGCCTGCTTTACCGGCGCGCTGGGCAGTTGGTTTACAGGTTCAGAAGCCGGGACGGGCTGCTCACGCCGGGCCAGACGGTCCGGATCTTCTACGATGATAGACGTGATATGGCCGGAGCCATCCCGGGTCACGGTCAGAAGACGCTGTTTTTCCCAGTAACAGATTGCATGATTGATATCCGCCTCCGTATCTCCCAGACGACCTGCCAGATAAGAAAGAGAGAAACACTTGCCCTGAGCATCTGTGCCGCAGCTCATCAGGCAGCGGAGAAGATAGAGATATATCTTTACATAGGCGCCGCTGGCCGCCGGCATATAATTGTCAATAAAAGCGCAGGAAACCTCTATTTTAGAAGTATCCTGAGCCTGCGTCAAAATAAATTGCTCCGATTCCGTCGTCATATTCAAACCCCATTTATGTACCTGGACCGCCGGATGCACCCGGAAAAACCTGTTTTATTCCTTGTCAAAACAGTGCAGATGGCCGTCCAAAAGCGAAAAAGAGAGAATGAAAATGAGGAAAACAGGTTCACTTTCATTCTTAATGGTTACTCTTTTTCTTATGTTTTTGATCTTATAATCCTGTGAATTAGTATAACATACATTTCTTTAATTGAAAATAGGACTCCAATCCCCAACAGCTTCTAAAAACTGGGTGTGGATAATGTGGATAGTACAATGGCGAAATCTGTCAGATTGTGGCGAAAGCCTTTAAAAGGGTTAATAAAATTCAAATTATTCTATAATTGTAGATTCATAAAAAATATCCACAATCAAATCATCGACAAAATGTTGATAAGATTGTGGATAATGTGGATAACTACATTCCGAGAAGCGCTTCTCCAATGTTTACAACGTCTCCCGCACCCATAGTTATCAACAGGTCGCCCTGTGTACAATTTTCTAATAAAAAATTTTCTATTTCATCAAAGGATGGAAAATACCATACATTTTTCCCTGCTGTTTCCAGTTCCCTTTTCAGATCCCTGGAGGAGATATCTCCGGGGTTTTTCTCTCTTGCTGCGTAGATATCTGCCAGAATCACATTATCTGCCAGTGAAAGTGCGTCAACAAAATCCTGAAACAGAGCCTTGGTACGGGAATAAGTATGGGGCTGGAATACACACCATACCCGGTTGAAGTCCATATTGGAAACAGCGGATAAAGTTGCCTTTATTTCCGTTGGATGGTGGGCGTAGTCATCAATAACGGTTACCCCTCCGATTTCCCCTTTATATTCAAAACGCCGGTCTGTACCTGTAAAAGAAGTCAGGCCGTTTTGGATGATGTCCAGGGGAAGCCCCAGATGCAGCGCAAGCGCGATGGCAGGAAGGGAATTGGATACATTATGTATCCCTACTACATTCAAATTGATTCTTCCCAGCAGGCTGCCATGCCGGATAAGGTCATAGGAAGCCCGGCCCAGCCGGTCAAAAGTGATATTGTCCGCGGAATAATCGTATTCTCCGTCTCCCAGACCGTAGGTAATAACCTTACAGGAAAGATCGGAATAGAAATACCCGGCATCCGGGATTTCCCCATTTATAATAAGAAGTCCGTCGTCAGGAAGAAGGTCCGCAAATGTTTTAAAAGAATGGCGGATATCCTCTATATCCTTGAAGAAATCCAGATGATCGGCCTCCACATTGAGGATGATGCTCATGCGGGGACGAAAGTGCAGGAAGCTATTGGTATATTCACAGGCTTCCGTGAGGAAATATTCGGACTTACCGATGCGCAGATTGCCATCTATGGCTTTTAACATTCCTCCGACTGAGATGGTCGGGTCCAGATCGGCTGCGAGAAGGATATGGGCAATCATGGAGGTTGTGGTAGTCTTGCCGTGAGTTCCGGAGACAGCAATGGATTTCTCGTAGTTTTCCATCACCTGTCCAACCATTTCCGCTCTGCCCAGCATGGGAAGACCTGCTGCCTTAGCAGCTGCAAATTCCGGATTATCCGGATGAATTGCCGCGGTATAAACAACAAAATCTATATTTTCAGTAATATTTGAGGCACGTTGTCCGTATAATATAGAGATGCCCTGTGATGCCATTTCTTCCGTGAGCGGCGTTTTTTTACCGTCGGACCCGCTTACGGTGAATCCTTCGGAGTGAAGAAGCATGGCAAAGCAGCTCATGCTGATTCCGCCGATTCCAATAAAATGTGCATGGACAGGGTGCTCAAAGTCAATTTTATACATAATTATCCTACCTTTTTGGAAAATAAAGTCTGTCTTATATGCCCGTAACGGGCACTCTTATGTAAACATTCTATTCTACATTATAACCGAAAGCGATAAAAAAACAACGTATTTTCTAACCCGGACTTTACAAGGGGTCGAATTGTATGAAAAAAGAAAAGTTATTTGTGCATGTTGTATAATTTCTTGACGTATAGAGAAAAAAATTAGTGATAAAGTTCAAAAAAGCATATACTTTTTCAGATTAAGATGGTATAATAGGCTCATATAAGAGACAAGGAGTGATCATATGATTAAAAAAGAGATGATTGCCATGCTTCTTGCCGGAGGACAAGGCTCGCGGCTTGGAACATTGACAGCAAAAATTGCCAAGCCAGCAGTTGCATTCGGAGGAAAATACCGTATCATTGATTTCCCCTTAAGTAACTGTATAAACTCGGGTGTCGATACAGTTGGTGTATTGACTCAGTACCAGCCATTGAGATTAAATACCCATATCGGAATAGGAATTCCGTGGGATCTGGACCGTAATGTGGGGGGTGTTTCGATTCTTCCTCCATATGAGAGGACCGACAACAGTGAGTGGTATACGGGAACGGCTAACGCGATTTACCAGAACATGGAATATATGGAATATTATAATCCAGAGTACGTACTTATCTTAGGTGGTGACCACATTTATAAGATGGACTACCAGCTTATGCTGGACTTCCACAAGGCAAATAATGCGGACATCACATTGGCTACCATTCCGGTTCCGATGGATGAGGCCAGCCGGTTCGGTGTTGTGATTACGGACGACGAAAAGCGGATATTGGAATTTGAGGAGAAGCCGCCGAAGCCCAGAAGTAATCTGGCGTCTATGGGTATCTACATATTTAAATGGTCCATCCTGAAGGAAGTGCTGATTACCTTGAAGGACCAGCCGGGATGTGACTTTGGCAAGCATGTTATCCCTTACTGTCACGAAAGAGGGGACAGGGTTTTTGCCTATGAGTACAACGGATACTGGAAGGATGTGGGAACTCTTGCATCTTACTGGGAAGCCAATATGGAACTGATTGATCTGGTTCCTGTATTTAATCTGTATGAGGAATACTGGAAAATATATACGAAGACTGAGGCACTGCCGCCCCAGTACATTGCTCCGACCGCATCGGTGAAGGGAACCATTGTGGGTGACGGCTGTGAGATTGCAGGCGAGGTATATGATTCTGTCATTGGCTCCGGTGTGGAGATCGGAGAGGGCGCTGTAATCCGTGATTCTATTATTATGAATTATGCGAAGATCGGTGCCGGCGCGAAGATCTATAAGGGTATTATATCGGAGAATGTGGAGATTGGTGACAATGTAGAGATGGGTATCGGTGACAGCACTCCGAATGTTCTGCGGCCGGATATTTATAATAATGATCTGGTTACAGTCGGTGAGCGGTCCATCATCCCTTCTGACGTTATAATCGGTAAGAATACCGTGATTTCCGGTGAGACGACCCTGGAAGATTATCCGGGCAAAATGCTGGAAAGCGGAGCCGCATTGATGAAAGAAGGTGACAGATAATATGAGAGCATTAGGTGTAATTTTAGCTGGAGGAACCAGTACCAAGATGGGAGAACTGGCAACGAGGAGAGCGACAGCAGCCATGCCGGTAGCCGGCGGCTACCGTGCGATTGATTTTGCACTCAGCAGTATGTCTAATTCTCATGTAAATAAAGTTGCCGTATTTACCCAGTTCAATGCAAGATCACTGAATGAGCATCTGAACTCATCCAAATGGTGGGATTTCGGTAGAAAGCAGGGCGGTCTTTTCGTTATGAACCCGACGATTACAACCCAGAACAGCAACTGGTATCGGGGTACGTCGGATGCGATGATGCAGAACATCGGTTTTCTGAAGAAAAGCCATGAACCCTACGTGATTATTGCTTCCGGCGACGGAATTTATAAGCTGGATTACAATAAGGTACTGGAGTACCATATTGAGAAGAAGGCGGATATTACGATCGTAACCAAGGATCTTCCCAACTGGGAGGATGCAAGCCGTTTCGGAGTGGTTAAGACCGATGATGACGGCCGTATTGTATCCTTTGAAGAGAAGCCGGTTGTGGCACAGACGAACCTGATTTCCACCGGTATTTATGTCATCCGAAGAAGGCTGCTGATTCAGCTTCTGGAGGAGACCACCAGCGAGGGGCGGTATGATTTCGTTCAGGATATCCTGGTGCGTTACCGCAGCGTGAAGCGGATTTATTCCTATCCGATGGCAACCTACTGGAGCAATGTTGGAACTGTAGACGCGTACTATCAGACGAATATGGACTTTTTGAAGAAGGACGTCAGGGACTATTTCTTTAAGGAGTATCCGAATGTATATTCAAAGGCGGATGATTTGCCTCCTGCCAAGTTCAATCATGGAGCGAAAGTGGAAAACAGCTTGGTTGCCACAGGATGTATTGTAAATGGAGAAGTTTATAACTCTGTTCTCTTCAAGAAGGTTTATGTGGGCAATAACTGTATTATACGGAATTCAATTATTATGGATGATGTTTATATAGGAGATAACACCTGGATTGAAAACTGTATTATAGAAAGCAGGGATACACTTCGCAGCAACTCCGCTTACCGCGGTGAAAACGGAATCCGGGTTGTGCTGGAAAAGAACGAAAGATATGTTTTATAAAAACTATTGTATCCGGCAGTGTGTCTGATGTCATAGAAGCACTTCCCGATCAGGGGCAATGCGGATGAGGGGTTTTATGAATGTAGCGAGGAGGATGTAATTCTATGCAGATTACAGATGTGAGAGTACGAAAGGTAAATAAAGAGGGCAAGATGAAAGCGGTAGTATCCATTACTCTGGATAATGAATTTGTCGTTCATGATATCAGAGTAATTGAAGGGGAAAAGGGATTATTTATCGCGATGCCCAGCAGAAAGACCAGCGATGGCGAATACAGAGACATTACACATCCCATCAATTCCGAGACTAGAAACCGTATTCAGGCGATTATACTGGAGAAATACCAGGAGGCCTGTGACGAAGTGGAAGAAGAGATAGTGGAAGCCGCTTATGCCGCTGTGTAAATAAATGAAGTGAAAGAATAAGGGTGCTGCAAAGCTGATAAAACTTTGCGGCACCTTCTTTGTTTTATATAAGGCTTGCATTTAAAGCAGCTTATTTTTTCCTGGCCTGTCTGGCCTGTTCCTTTTTCTGCTTTAATTTTTCATTCTTCTTGTTCAGAAGCATATCGTACCGGTCTCTCAGCGCCTGTGCTTCCTTCTCCGTGACAAGCCGGGTGGTCTTGATCACAAAATAGTTACCCTGAGGTGTTCTTTTAACATGGGCTTTTCCCTCAAAAAGTCCATGTTTTTTGCAGCAGGCCAGACTGTAGTAATTTTTCGTGTTGGTACCAAACCAGCGGATCAGTTTCCCGCAGCGCATATTACAGATCGGACAGTACAACGAGTAAACCCGTCTTGTTTTCAGCGCATCCTCTCTTTTGTGAAATTCCCTGGAAATAAACTGAGTATAATTATCAAATACCAGATTGATCTCTTCCGCCCGGGTCTTTGGATGGCGGTAATAGTCCACAGAATAGTTGCGGTGGACCAGGGATAAATCCATATTCTGAAAGACAGAAGCTGTGTATCTGGCATCTTCCAGCGCACTGTGGAAGGGGGCGTTTTTGGGAAGCCCCATATAATCGGTGGCATATTCCAGCGACTTCGGCATAGGATCTTCCATTATAATGGAGAAAATATGCTGCAGATCATAGTAGAGAATCGGCTTGGTAAACGCATCCTGGATCTGGTAATAGGCCAGGTTGCGCTGCAGCTCTGTCAGATCCATGGAGCCCCAGGTGCAGAATCGGTAACCGGTACCGCACCAGGAAAAGAAGCGGCGTATTACAACATCAAAGGGATCGGCCCTCGTGAGATCAGACAGATGCAGATGGAGCATTTCTTTTATTTTATAGTGCAGGTCCTCGAAGACCTGAGGTTTGACATATTCGGAAAATTCGGATGTCACTTCCAACCGGGAATTCAGCTTAACTGCTCCGATCTCAATAATCTCAAACGGAAAATCAGATTTGCTTTTTCCTGCACCTTCTGGATGACCGGTCCATTCCAGATCCAGAACGATATAATTTGTTTCTAATTCGGGCATGGATTTTCACCTCAAAATATTTTCACTCTATTTACAATTATTATAACATACCCTATAATACAAGAGAAGTCAGCATAATAATAATCATCATGTATTCAGACATCACGGTGCCTGATTTCTTGTCTGCGCGAGCCTGGTAAGCCTGCGGCAGACATGGGCTTTTTGCTTATTCAGAAAGCTCTGTCGGATAAATATTTCATACCTATCGTTCCCCATATTTCATGAATTAACATAAAAAAGCAGGAACTGATTTCGTCAGAGGATGTTCCGGATATGACTGGTAAATGTTCCCTGCGGCAGACAGCGCTGCCTGCGGGTTCCTTTTTATTCGAACTACCATGCGGACAGGCGCCTGAATGGCAGAGATTTTTGCACCGGTATCATAAACCGGCAATGTTTGGAGAACAGTAATACAAAAAGGATGCGGGAAGCTTGAACGTTTCTGTCAAACTACTGATTCATGCAGGATCGCGGGCAATGCTGCGATATGCAGGGGTATAAGGATATTATTTAGTGAGGAGAACAATATGTTAAACAAATTTGATCAGATTAATAAGGATGACTTCAAACAGGATATTTCTAATTATATGAAAGTCCTGTACCGGAAGTCAATTGATGAGGCCAGCCCCCAGCAGATGTACCAGGCTGTATCCTATGCAGTGAAGGATATTATTGTGGATCACTGGATGGCTACACATAAGGAATATGAACGGGAAGACGTGAAGAAGGTTTACTACCTGTCCATGGAGTTTCTGATGGGCCGTGCCCTTGGAAATATTATCATTAACTTAAAGGCCAGCGAACCGATCCGTCAGGCGCTGGATGAACTTGGTCTGAACCTGGAGGAAATTGAAGACCAGGAGCCGGACCCGGCGCTGGGCAACGGAGGTCTGGGAAGACTGGCTGCCTGTTTTCTGGATTCTCTTTCCACATTAGGCTACCCGGCTTATGGATGTGGTATCCGCTATAAATATGGAATGTTCAAACAGAAAATAGTGGATGGGTTTCAGGTGGAGGCGCCGGATAACTGGCTTAAGGACGGTTATCCGTTCGAGATAAAGAGATCTGAATATGCCGAAGAAGTGAAGTTCGGCGGCTATATCCGTATGATGAAGGACGAGAACGGCAGGGAGAAATTTGTTCAGGAGAATTATCAGTGTGTTCTGGCAATTCCCTATGATCTTCCGATTGTGGGATATGGTAATAATGTGGTAAATACTCTGCGTATCTGGGACGCAGAAGCAGTTGATACCTTTAATCTGGACTCCTTTGACAAGGGAGATTATCACAAAGCGGTGGAACAGGAAAATCTTGCAAGGACGATCTGTGAGGTGCTTTACCCCAATGATAATCACTACGCGGGAAAGGAACTGCGTCTGAAACAGCAGTATTTCTTTGTATCTGCCAGCGTGCAGCTTGCGGTTCAGAAATATATGGAAAACCATGATGATATTCATGGCCTTCATGAAAAGGTCTGTTTCCAGATGAATGATACCCATCCATCAGTTACCGTGGCAGAACTGATGCGTATTTTGATGGATGATTACAACCTGGGCTGGGAAGATGCCTGGAATATTACGACGAAAACCTGTGCGTATACCAACCATACGATCATGTCTGAGGCACTGGAGAAATGGCCGCTGGAGCTGTTTTCCAGGCTGCTGCCCCGTATTTATCAGATCGTGGAGGAGATCAACCGGCGTTTCCTGATTGATGTGCGCCGCCAGTTCCCGGGCGATCAGAAGAGGGTTGAACGCATGGCGATCATCTATGACGGCCAGGTCCGTATGGCACATCTGGCTATTGTAGGCAGCTTCTCTGTAAACGGTGTGGCCAGACTGCACACGGAGATATTAAAGAATCAGGAGTTAAAGGACTTTTATGAGATGGCTCCGGATAAATTTAATAATAAGACGAACGGTATTACCCAGAGACGTTTCCTGCTCCACGGCAATCCATTGCTGGCAAACTGGATTACCAACCGGATCGGGGATGACTGGATCACGAATCTTCCGCACATTAAGGAGCTGGAAGTCTATGCCAATGATGAATTAAGCCGCAAGGAATTCATGAATATTAAGTATCAGAATAAGGTTCGGCTGGCCGAGTATATCAAGGAGCATAATGGGATTGAGGTTGACCCCAGATCTATTTTTGACATCCAGGTAAAGAGGCTTCACGAGTATAAACGGCAGCTGTTAAACATCCTGCATGTGATGTACCTTTACAATGAACTGAAGATGAAGCCGGATATGGAGATGTATCCCCGTACCTTTATCTTCGGGGCAAAAGCGTCGGCCGCATATCAGACAGCCAAGTCCGTAATTAAGCTGATTAACAGTGTGGCGGATGTGGTTAATAATGACAGGACCATCAACAATAAAATTAAGGTTGTCTTTATAGAGAATTACCGGGTTTCCAATGCGGAGCTTATTTTTGCAGCGGCGGATGTATCTGAACAGATTTCCACGGCCAGCAAGGAGGCTTCCGGAACCAGCAATATGAAGTTCATGTTAAACGGAGCGATTACACTCGGTACGATGGACGGAGCTAATGTGGAGATCGTGGAAGAAGTCGGCGAAGAGAACGCAGTAATCTTTGGCATGTCGGCGGATGAAGTAATCAACTATGAGAAGAACGGCGGTTACAATCCGAGGGATATTTACAATTCGGATATGGAGATTCGAACCGTTTTGACACAGCTGATCAACGGCCAGTACTCTCCGGAGAATCCGGAACTGTTCCGCAATATTTACAATTCGCTTCTCAATGATAATGGCCATGACAAGGCGGACCGTTATTTCATACTGAAGGATTTCCGTGCTTATGCAGAAGCGCAGAAGAAGATTGAGGCGAAATATCTGGATCAGGAAGGCTGGGCGAGATCTGCTATCCTGAATGTGGCGAATGTGGGTAAATTCAGCTCTGACCGTACCATCGAAGAGTATGCCCATGAAATATGGCATCTGGATAAGGTTCATGTGGACCTGAATAAATAACATTTTATGAGGATGCTGCGGATTTCTTTTCGCAGCATCCGTTTAAGTGAAAGAGATATGGAAGAACAAAGGGGACAAGTGACATCATGATCAGCATATTAAAAATGGGTATCATCTTTCTTATCTGTCTGGTGGGAGAAATTATTTCTTATCTTCTGCCGTTTACCTTTCCAAGCAGTGTCATCAGCATGATACTGTTATTTATTTTGCTTGTAACCGGCGTATTAAAGCCCAGGGTCATCCGGGAAGAAGCAAATTTTCTGCTTCAAAACATGGCATTTTTCTATATTCCTGCCGGTGTGGCCATGATCAAGTATCTGGATATCATCCGGGAGAATATTCTGATTCTTCTGCTGATCTGCCTGGTCAGTATGGTTCTGACTTTTGCGGCAGCGGCCTATACGGTTACGCTGATCATGAAGTTTCAGGAGAAGTGGAGGGCTAAGAGACAGTGATGGAATTAACAGCAAACCCTCTGTTTGGACTGGTAATCAGTATATTTATATTTGAATTCTTTAAAATAGTGCAGAAGAAGACCCGCATGGTGATTTTGAATCCGCTGATTCTGACTATGGCAGCAATTATCGTGATTCTTCTGACCTTTCATATCCCATTGGAAAACTATGATCAGGGCGGAGTGATGCTAAAGCTCTTTATCACGCCAGCTACCTGTGCCCTGGCACTCTCAATTTATAATAATTATGAGATCCTGAAAGAGCATCTTCTCCCCATACTGGGCGGCTGTTTCGTGGGATCGCTGACCGCGGTCTTAAGTTCCTACTTTCTCTGCCGTCTATTCGGCCTCAGTGAGCAGTTAACCATGTCGGTTGTGCCGAAATCAGTTACTACGCCCATCGCGCTGGCCCTGTCCGAAAGCCTGGGAGGTATCGACTCCATCACCCTGGCCTGTGTGACCATTGCGGGAATCGGGGGGTGTATCTTTGCCCCGGCGCTTGTGAAAATCTTTCATATTAAGAACCCGGTTGCGGCAGGGATCGGAATCGGAAGCTGCTCCCACGCTTTGGGGACGACAAAGGCCATTGAGATGGGGGAAGTGGAAGGAGCTATGAGCGGAATTGCTATCGGTATTTCCGGTATTATGACCGTGTTGATTGTGCTGCTGCTCTAAAGGCTGAGAAAATATTGAATATATAAATAGCAAAACGGAATGAGATATCGTCTCATTCCGTTTCTTTATCGTACCCTATAAAATTTGGGGTGTCAAAACAGCACTTTTGCTACCCTAAATGTATGAATAAATGGAATCACATCGGTTTCAGGTTTTTATTCAGACGTTCAACCATCCACGACAGACGCTTTGCACGGCCCGCATCTGTCTTTGCATCCAGATACGCCCGGGTATATGTCTTGCGGACGGAGGGAGACATGGCAAGAAAATTGCTGTATGCGGGTTCGTATTCCTTTAATACAGCAGACAATGCAGCAATCTGTTCCTCGGTAATTGCCGGTGACTTCGGGGCGTCCCATTGGCCGTTTTTACGGGCCTCCTGGATTTTATTTCTCCCATAATCAGTCATCATCCCCTGCTTTTCCAATTTTTCAACGAGCGCTTTATTCTTCTCGGACCATTTACTGTTGTCTCTGCGCAGCGAAAAATACTTTTTGTAGGTTTTATCATCAATACGCTGCATCTGACCGTCAATCCAGCCAAAACAAAGGGCCTCTTCCAGAGCTTCCGCCGCTTTTAACGTATCGGGGCCGCCCGGCTTGCCGAATAACAGCCAGACACCATCACTTGACAGACAATTATCACACAGCCAATTCCTGAATTGTTCCCGGCTGGAAAAAACCATTGGTTCATTCATCCGTTATTCTCCTTTATCGTTCTTTTTCCTGGACGTAGGTAAAACCTTCGACTTTTCGTTTATCCTGGAATTCTTCCTTTTTCATTCTTCCATCTTCCTTATCATATGATCATCATTGCTCCCACCAGACAGAGCATGCTTAAGGGAATGGACAGAGAAAGCATGAAACTGGAGAGAGCTCCGTCCCCTTTGCAGTATTCCGTATAAACGGGGGAAAGGGACGACATCGGCGCAAAAATAACCAATACCAGTACCTGCCTGATAAGCAGGGGAAAAGGCAGACAGAAATAAAATACGGCCGCTGCGGCCCCGGCGAAGACATAGCGGAGAGCCAGCAGGCTAAAAGCAGATTTAAAATAGTTTTTCTCCCACTTTATATCAAACATCAGGCCGATGGAAAACATAGCCAGAAAGCCGTTGGCGGAACCGATGGCGGTAGCTGTGGATGTAACGACAGCGGGCAGAGAGATATGTACCGCACGGATCAGGATCATGATTAAGGCACTCATGAACGGTGCGGAATGCAATAGCTTTCTGACCAGGTCCTTTAGAACATCACTGATTTTCTGTCTGGATTTTAGAAGAGAGGACACCAGACAAAGATTCGCACCGGTACACATGATACTGTTTCCGAAGTCGAATAGCATACAGGCGACCACTGCCGCCGGAGTATTTAAGAACGCCTGCACAAAGGGAAGTGAAAACCCTCCGATATTGTAGCCGGAGAGATTGAGCATATAAAGCGCTTTTTTCTCTGTATTCTTTCGCTTTGTAAGTAAATAGCCCGCACCAATCAAAATCAGGTTGCAGAGTATGGCGAAGCCGATCAATATAAGAAGGGACGGAGTTAAAGTCAGCGAGGCAAAGCTATTAATCACAACGGCCGGAATCGTAACATTTACCATGAGCCGAAAGAGGACCTTATAGTCCTCTTTCTTTAAGAAACCAATCCGTTTTAGAAAGTATGCCAGAAATATTGTAAACACATAGGAAAATGCCTTCGTCAGAATCTCACTCATTTTTATACCTCTGCATATCGCAGGCCAGCCTGTGATATTGCACCAATTAGTAGTTTGAACGTTCTTTTCAGATCTTGATTCCTCCGCTTATTTAACCTTAACTGTACAGGTGGCTTTCAGTCCATTGGACGTCTTGACCGTAATAACGGCTGTCCCTTTCTTCTTGCCGGTGACCTTACCGGTTTTGCTTACCGAGGCTACAGCGGGTTTGGAACTGGTAAAGCTTAAAGCCCTGCCGCTTTTACCGCCGGTAAAATAGACCTTTAAGGTAAAAGATTTCCCCTTCTTCAATGTATAGGAGGAATAGTCCAGGTCAATGGCGGTTGGAGCATCTATCTTGGCGGTCACGACCTTCACGGTTCCATTCCCGTCGAAATCTTCCGCATAAATGGTATATTTACCGGAGACGGAAACCTGAAAAGATCCCTTGCCGTTTTCATTCAGAGATACGGATTTTCCCTTCTCCGTATTTTTGAAATAAGAAATGTCCTTTGAACCTTTCACGTAGCGTATTTCATTTATTGCATCATGATTATCGGTCACAGTAACTGTAATTTTCTGCTTATAGGAATCTTTGACGCCGGTTACCTTGGCAGATATCTCCGGGGCAGTGGTGTCAGGAGCGAATGCACTCTGGTCATAGGCAGACATTACACTATACATGCTTACCATGCCGCCCGTTGCAACCATTCCTTTTAATTCAGGCATTACCCGTGTATTGTCCAGCAGCAGTTCACCCACCTGCAAAGGGGTAATGCCGTCATAATAAGAGTAAGCCAGCGCCGCCACGCCGGTAACAAAGGGGGCAGCCATGGAAGTCCCGGACATATAGTCATAGCGGTTCCCTGCCACTGTACTATAAATATACGTTCCGGGAGCCGCCAGATCCACCGACTTTTTGCCAAAGTTGGAAGAATACAGAAGATTTCCGTCAAACTGCAGGTTGGCAACAGCTATGATATTGGGCATAGTGAAGGCTGAGGGATAGTTGGGCGTATAATCTGTATCAATACCTTCGTTTCCGGCAGCCGCGATAAACAACATATCGGAGTTTTTCATCGTCTGTTCCAGCAGAGAATCGTATTTATAAGTACCAAAGCTCATATTGCAGATTACTGCGCCGTTCTTTTCTGCATATTTGATGGCTTTTATGATACCATCTGTGGTACCGCTGTCATCCGTATCCAGCACCTTCAGGGACATCAGCTTCAAATTTGACTGGGATGCTATCCCGGCGATTCCCATATTGTTGTTGGTCGTTGCGCCGATGATGCCCGCACAGTGGGTCGCATGATCATTGGCCGATGACGCAGGTGCGGAAAGGGGTTTGTTTTTTACAAAGTCCCAGCCGTATATATCGTCGATATATCCATTTTTATCGGTATCTTTTCCGTTGCTTGTTTCATTTTTATTTTTCCAGATCTGTCCCTTCAGATCTTCATGAGTATAATCAAATTCGGAATCAATAATGGCAACGACGGTTTCCCTGCCGCCCGCAGGCAGTAAATCCAGGGTCTCCGGAAAAGCGATATCAATACCTTTGATGGATTTTATTATCGTAGTAGAACGATCCCAGACCGTCAGCCGGAGAGACTGGGTACCCGCATTCGTAAGCCCCCACTGCTTGGAATAATAAGGATCGTTTACCCCGTAGGCAGTGTATATATAATTAGGCTGAATCGCCTTAATCTCATTATTCTGAATCATTTCCGTCAATGCCGCCTCCGGGTCGGCTGCATCTTCCAGTGAGAGCAGGTAAATATCTTCTGTTACCGGCTGAGCTTCAATGTCGGAGCCGGTCAGGGCCAGGCGGTCCTGATCCTGGCCCAGAGTGACCAGTACCTCGTTCTCTGTCTGAATTTCTTCTGCGGGGAGCTCGGCAGCTTCGCCTGTATAAAGAGGAAGAAAGGGGACACTCAGGCAAAATACCAGGCTGAGCGTAAGAAGTCTCTTCCAATAAATTTTGTATCTATTTGAACGTGTTATCTTATTTGCTTCCAAACGTAAACCTCCTTGATGTCTTAACATTGTCAGTTGCAAATTAGGGATAAAGAAAGCTTATGTGGATTAGTATAGCACAATTAAACAAAGTTTGGTATAATATCCGTAAATGCAGGGCCAAAAGAAACGAAGGGTTTGAGATGGCCTGGCAGGTCCGTGCTCAGACACAAGAGTGACGGAAAACCGGCTGTTTATGCGGCAGGAAGCCGGTGGAAGGGGTACCCGCAGGGAGAAGATTTATAAGACTAGCCAGGAGGATACGAGCTTTAAATGGAAGATATTGTAATCAGGGAACAGCATTCTAAGGTAGTTAAGACAATCGTAATGGGTTTTATGATGATGGCTGCAAGTGTGGGGATTTTACTTGTGGGTCTGAATGAACAGGTGATCATTTATACGCTGATCGGAATTCTGGGCGCCGTATTTTTTGGTGTTTGTTTTGTCATCTGGATTATCCGCGCAGGCCGTCCGAAACCACTGCTGATTATCAAAGCAGATGGAATAGTGGATTCATCTTCCGCCGTATCGGCAGGTTTTCTTCCTTTTGACCAGATCGAACGATTCAGTATTATCGCATCTATGGGTCAGAAGTTTATTGGCGTGCATATGAAAGATTCCGCCGGGTATCTGGAACAGCTTGTTTCGACCAGAAGAAAAGCGGCAGAATCCAATATTAAGCTGGGATTTCCGCCTGTGTGCATACGGATGGATACACTGGACGGCTGGACGCTGGAGGAAGTGTATCAGATATTGAAGGAACGGCTGGAGAAGAGACAGTAGAAATTGAAGTATTTGGGCCTGTTCCCGTTTTGAAAGAAACTCAAAACGGGAAAGGCAGGGGTATAAATATGATAGAAGAATTTGAAAAAGGCCGTTTTTATACGGCCTATGAATATTTTGGGGGACATGAAGTGCCTGGAGGAAATGGCACGGAATATGTCTTTCGCGTTTATGCGCCGGGGGCGGTCAGGGTAGAGCTGATCAGCGAGAGCAATGGCTGGGACGGACGTGGGTTTGAAATGAAGCCTGTGGGTAAGAACGGGATTTTTGAACTGTACTGTGCAGGAGTGGAGCCCGGATCTATGTACAAGTATAAGCTGTTCGGGCAGGATGGAAGGCAGGAGGATCATGCGGACCCGTTCGGCTTTGCCTGTGAACCGGCGCCGGGAACTGCCTCCGTTTTTCACATATTTCAGGATGATGTCTGGTCGGATAATGCGTGGATGACAGCCAGAAACAACGGGGCGAATGCCCCGGTTAATATTTATGAGATGCATTTGGGCTCCTGGAGGCGCGGAAGGAACGGGGAAGCCTATTCTTACAGGGAACTGGCGGAGATTCTCATACCATATCTCTTAGAATATGGATTTACTCATGTAGAATTTATGCCGCTGACGGAATACCGGGACGAGGACAGCAAGGGCTATGCCCCTACGGATTTCTTTGCGCCGGCATCCAGATACGGAAAACCGGAGGAATTGATGTTCTTGATAAACCGGTGCCATGAGAACGGGATCGGTGTTCTGATGGATTTGGTTTTAGACGAGTTTGGGGTCAGACCGGATGGGCTTGCCCATTTTGGGGACAGCCTGGTCTATGAGAAGGAAGAGGGATCTGACAAATTGAAATTTGATCTGTCTAAAACTTTTGTGCAGAGCTTCTTAAAATCGGCGGCCCATTTCTGGCTCGGTAGATATCATGTGGACGGGCTTCACTTCATTCATGGAGACCAGATACAGCGTACCGGAGAAGGAAGCAGTTTTCTAAGGGAACTGGCGGGACGGCTGCACGAAGACTTCCCCGGAATTATGCTGATCGGAGAAGGAAAGGACGGAAACGAGGAACAGACAGGGACGGAAAGTCCGGCTGTGTACGATTACATATGGGATACGGATTGGCGGGAAGAGGTCCTGGACTATTTTTCCATGGCGCCCTGGGACCGGCAGGAGAGGCAGTCGGTACTCACAAGGTATGGCAGGCCGGCAGAGGGTATGTATTCTATTCTTCCTGTTTCCCATGAAGGGGCGGCGCGGGGCGGCCATATGGTAGTGAATAATCTCTGGGGAACCTATGAGGAAAAGTACGCGCAGGCCAGAGCTCTGTATTCCTATTTATATACGTTTCCGGGCAAGAAACTGAATTTTATGGGAAATGAGACAGCTCAGTTCAGGGAATGGGATGTAGCCAAAGAACTGGACTGGATGGTTCTTCTGGAGGAAGAGCACAAGGAGTTTGCCTGGTTCTTCCGGAAGCTGGCAGGTATCTATAGAGATCATCCTGCTCTTTATGCACAGGAGGGCTGTAGGGAAAGTTTTACCGTTCTTTCTTCCACGGAGGAAAACAGTAACCGCATTGCCTTTGAGAGAAAAGGAGGCGGCGAAGAACTTCTGGTTGTTCTGAATCTGGAGGGGGAGGACTGTGAGGAATGGAAACTGGGCTATCCGGATATGGCAGTGATAAAGGAGATATTTAACAGCGATCTGCCGGAATTCGGGGGAGACGGGCTTGTCAATCCTGGAGAGATCCGGGCTATGAAAAAAGCAGTCGGCGGATTTCCATATCATTTTATTCTGAAAAGTCCGGCGTATAGCTGCTGTATATTCCGTGTGGAGCGGGAAAAAATAGAATAGATCAGGGATACGGGCCGTGCGGGATACCTGCATGGCCCATGATTTTGTTATTTCTATGGTAGTTATAAGGCATAAAAAATAATACTTGACAAGATTGATATATGTGTTATAGTTGTAATAGAACAAACAATGTAATGAAAAGAAACTCTGATAAGGAGGTATCCTATGAATATAAATAAGTTTACGCAAAAATCTGTGCAGGCGGTGCAAAACTGTGAAAAAACAGCCTATGACTATGGACATCAGGAGATTGATCAGGAACATTTACTCTACTGCCTGTTGACACTGGAAGACAGCTTGATATATAAACTGATTCAAAAAATGAACGGCAATGCGGACGGCCTGCTGGCCGATACAGAAAAATTGCTTGCCGCACGGCCAAAGGTATCCGGCGGTCAGCTGCACATCAGCAATGATTTGAATAAGGTGTTGATTTATGCGGAGGATGAGGCAAAGCGGATGGGCGATGAATATGTCTCCGTGGAGCACCTGTTTCTCAGCATGCTGAGTCAGCCGGGCCGTGATATAAAGCAGCTGTTCCGGAATCATGGAATTACCAGGGAAGCATTTTTGCAGGCTCTTTCCACTGTCCGGGGCGGCCAGAAAGTTACCTCTGATAATCCTGAGGCAACTTATGACACGCTGGAGAAATACGGGTATGACCTGGTGGAGCGTGCCAAAGATCAGAAACTTGATCCGGTTATCGGCCGGGATGCGGAGATTCGTAATATTATCCGTATCCTCTCCAGAAAGACCAAGAATAATCCGGTGCTGATCGGTGAGCCCGGCGTGGGTAAGACCGCCGTAGTGGAAGGGCTGGCCCAGCGTATTGTGCGGGGCGACGTACCCGAGATGTTAAAGGATAAGAAGGTCTTTGCCCTGGATATGGGGGCACTGGTAGCGGGAGCCAAGTACCGCGGTGAATTTGAAGAGCGTTTGAAGGCAGTTCTGGAGGAAGTGAAGAAGAGTGAAGGCCAGATCATTCTCTTTATCGACGAGCTGCACACCATTGTGGGGGCGGGCAAGACGGAAGGCGCTATGGACGCCGGAAATATGTTAAAGCCGATGCTGGCCCGGGGCGAGCTCCACTGTATTGGTGCCACGACGCTGAATGAATACCGCATGTATATCGAGAAGGATGCAGCGCTGGAGCGTCGGTTCCAGCCGGTGATGGTGGATGAACCCACGGTGGAAGATACAATTTCCATATTAAGAGGGCTCAAGGAACGGTATGAAGTGTTCCATGGTGTTAAGATCACCGACGGTGCCTTAGTCTGTGCTGCAGTTCTTTCCGACCGGTATATTTCCGACCGGTTCCTGCCGGATAAGGCAATTGATCTGGTGGATGAGGGATGCGCTCTGATTAAGACAGAACTGGATTCTCTTCCCACCGAATTAGATGACGTACAGAGAAAGATTATGCAGCTGGAAATCGAGGAAGCTGCTCTGAAAAAAGAAGAAGACCGCCTGAGCAAAGACCGTCTGGAGATTCTTCAGAAAGAGCTGGCGGAGTTAAAGGAACAGTTTGCCGGTGAAAAGGCAAAATGGGACAATGAAAAGGCTTCAGTAGAGAAGGTGCAGAAGCTGAGAGAAGAGCTGGAGCAGATCCGCAAGGATATCCAGGCTGCCCAGCAGAAGTATGACCTGGAAAAGGCGGCGGAGTTACAGTACGGTAAGTTGCCGGCTGTCTCCAAAGAACTGGAACAGGAAGAAGAGCGGATCAAAGCGGAAGGCAGAGACCTGGTTCATGAAAGTGTAACGGAGGAAGAAATTGCAAAGATCGTATCCCGCTGGACGGGTATCCCGGTTGCCAAGCTGACAGAAAGTGAGCGGGCCAAGACGCTTCATCTGGATAAAGAGCTTCACAAGAGGGTGATTGGCCAGGATGAAGGCGTGACCAAGGTGTCCGAAGCTATTTTACGATCCAAGGCCGGTATTAAGGACCCCACCAAGCCCATCGGTTCCTTCCTGTTCTTAGGGCCTACCGGGGTTGGTAAGACAGAGCTTGCCAAGGCGCTTGCACAGAGCCTGTTTGACAATGAACAGAATATGGTTCGGATAGATATGAGTGAATATATGGAGAAATACTCCGTATCACGGCTGATCGGAGCACCTCCGGGATATGTGGGATATGAGGAAGGCGGCCAGCTGACGGAAGCTGTGAGAAGAAAACCATATTCTGTCGTGCTGTTTGATGAAATAGAAAAAGCGCATCCGGATGTATTTAATGTCCTGCTCCAGGTGCTGGACGATGGACGTATCACGGATTCCCAGGGCCGCACCGTGGATTTTAAAAATACCATTCTGATTATGACCTCCAACATTGGGTCCTCGTATCTGCTGGAACAGATTGAAGAAAATGGAGATATCAGCGAGGAATGTGAGAACCTGGTTATGAACGACCTGAGAAATCATTTCAGACCTGAATTCTTGAACCGTTTGGATGAGATTATTCTCTTTAAGCCGCTGACCAGGGAGAATATTTCCAAAATTCTGGATCTGCAGATTGCGGATTTGAATAAACGGCTTGCGGATCGGGAATTGAGCGTTTCCCTGACGGAGCGGGCAAAAGAATATATTGCGGAAAATGCGTATGATCCGATGTACGGCGCAAGGCCTCTGAAGAGATATCTGCAGAAAAATGTAGAGACTTTATCGGCACGCTTGATCCTGGAAGGTAATGCAGGGGCGGGGAGCACAATCCTGATCGATGTTAAGGATAACCGTCTGGATGCGGAGATCAAGGAACAATAAATTCATTGACAAAGTGTTGATATGCCCCTATACTGTTAAGGTAAAGATTCTGAAATAGCACTCGATACGAGTGCTATTTCTTTGTTAACAAATAAAGGCGTTTGTTTTGGAGTGGAAGCCTATGCTGATAATAGGAAACGGGAAGGTGACACGTCTGACCGGAAAACCGGGGATGAGCCTGCTCAGCCAGCTCAGAGAGGCGGGAATTTCCATTGCTGCCGACTGCGGCGGAAATGGAACCTGCGGGAAATGCAGAGTTACCGTGAGCGGCAAAGGCGAAGTATTGGCTTGTGCCTATTTTCCGGAAGGGAATGAAACCATTCTTCTGCCGGCTTCCGGAGAGGAACAGATGAAGATTCTGACCTCTGTGCCGATTTCAGGGGAGTTCTGTGCGGATGAAACCCGTGAAGACTTTCTTGCGGCAGTGGATTTGGGGACTACCACGGTGGCGCTGGAACTGCTGGGCATTAAGACAGGCAAGATCTACGCGTCTCATGCCTTTGTGAATCCCCAGAGGGCCTATGGGGCAGATGTCATCTCCAGAATACGGGCTGCCTGTGAAGGAAAGGCGGAGCGGTTAAAAGATCTGATCCGCAGAGAACTAAGACAGGGGCTTAACAAACTGGCAGCAGATACCGGTATAAATCCGGAACGGATTATAAAGGTTGCGGTTGCAGGGAATACTGTGATGGAGCATATCTTTTTGGGACTTTCCTGCGATGGGCTGGGACAGTATCCCTTCACACCGGTGACCCTTAACGAGTGCAATCTGGAAGAGGATGAGGTCCGCCGGGATTTTGGCCTGACGGCAGAGATGGTCACTCTTCCCGGATTTTCGGCCTTTGTTGGGGGCGATATTGCGGCGGGTTTATTGACCTGCGGATTTCTGGATAGCGAAAAACCTTCTTTGTTTCTGGATCTGGGGACAAATGGAGAGATGGCGCTGGGAGATAGGAACACCCTTCTTCTGACTTCAGCCGCCGCAGGCCCGGCTTTTGAGGGCGGGAATATCAGTTGCGGGACCGGAAGCATACCAGGAGCAATCTGTGGGGTGGATATCAAAGATGGCATAGCGGTTTGTGCTACCATTGGAGATAAAACTGCCTGCGGACTTTGCGGAACCGGCCTTGTAGAGGCGGTTTCGGAACTGAGGAAAAACAGAATCTTAGATGAAACAGGACTTCTCAAATCCGAGTATTTTGATATGGGGTATCCACTGGCCCGGGGACCGGGAGGCGGCATACGGCTGCTTCAGCAGGATATACGGGAATTTCAGATGGCTAAGGCCGCTGTGAGAGCCGGGATGGAAGTGCTGTTAAAAAAATATGGCTGTAAATGGGATGATCTGGGTCATATTTATGTTGCGGGAGGCTTCGGCTTCTATTTGAATATGGAAAAGGCGGCAGGAACCGGTCTGTTTCCGGAGGAAGCAGTATCAAAGATCCGGGTAATGGGTAACAGTGCGTTGACTGGGGCTGCCCTGTATGGATGTAAGGATTTGAAGGAGAGAATTGATAAAAAGAAGCGAATTGCCAAAGAAGTTGTGCTGGCGAATGAAAATGATTTTCAGACTCTGTATTTGGAATCCATGTATCTGTAGGGAGAAAATGGCGGATGCCGATTTTTCCATGTAGATTGGTACCGCGGCGGGATGGCGCAGGCTGTCAGCTGACGGTGAGAAAGGTTTAAGGAGAACATGAGCAGAGTTTTTGAAGAAGAAACACAAATTGACAGCAGGATTGTAAGAGCAGTAGAGGATATGGGATTTGAAACGATGAGTCCCATCCAGGAGAAAGCGATACCGGTTATGCTGACCGGACAGGATATGATCGGCCAGGCACAGACAGGGACCGGAAAGACGGCGGCATTTGGTATTCCGCTTTTACAGAAGGTGGATGAGAGTGACCGCTGTGTGCAAGAGATCGTCCTGTGCCCCACCAGGGAGCTGGCGATGCAGGTGGCGGACGAGATCCGCAGACTGGCCAAATTCATGAACGGGATTAAAGTACTCCCGATTTACGGAGGCCAGGATATTGTAAGACAGATCCACGCGCTAAAGGGCGGTGTGCAGATTATTATCGGTACGCCGGGACGGGTGATGGATCATATGAGAAGAAGAACCCTGCGGATGGATCATGTACACACCATCGTGCTGGATGAAGCGGATGAGATGCTGAACATGGGATTCCGGGAGGATATTGAGACAATTCTGAAAGACATGCCGGAAGAACATCAGACTGTTTTATTTTCAGCTACTATGCCGAAGCCGATTCTGGACATTGCCAGAACTTATCAGAAAAATGCGGAAGTGATCCGGGTGGTAAAACAGGAATTAACCGTTCCTGTGATTGAGCAGTATTATTATGAAGTAAAACAGAGAAATAAAGTAGCTGTTCTGGCCAGACTTCTGGATGTGCATCAGCCGAAGCTCTCCCTTGTCTTCTGCAATACGAAGAAACAGGTGGATGATCTGACGGAAAGCCTGAAAGAAATGGGCTATAACGCAGAGGGGCTCCACGGAGATTTGAAACAGATGCAGAGAGACCGGGTTATGGACAGTTTCCGTAAGGGCTGGGCTAATATTCTGGTGGCTACCGATGTGGCGGCAAGAGGAATCGACGTAGACGATGTGGAGGCAGTGTTCAATTACGATCTGCCCCAGGATGATGAGTATTATGTACATCGGATCGGGCGGACCGGCCGGGCCGGAAGAAGCGGAAAATCGTTTACCCTCGTTGTGGGAAAGGAAATCCGTAAGCTGCATGATATCGAGCATTACTGCAAGACCAAAATACAGCTGCAGAAGGTTCCGACTCTGGACGATGTCAGAAAGGTAAGGACGCAGAAGATTCTGGTGCAGGCGCAGCAGACCATTCAGGCGGAAGACCTGGAAGCAATCAAGGATACGCTGGATCTTTATCTGAGCGAGATGGAGATCTCTTCCCTTACGCTGGCAGCAGCTCTCATGAAAAATGCGCTGGGAGAGGAAGCCGGTGAGGAGCAGATTCTGGATGCTTCTACGGAACAATACCGAGGGAAAGGCTCCGATAAAGATAAAGTGCGTCTGTTCTTAAATATCGGCAAGAAGAGCCATGTGAAACCTGGCGATATCTTAGGCGCTATTGCCGGCGAGACCGGAATGCCGGGCAGAATGATCGGCAGCATTGATATGTTTGATAAATTCACCTTTGTGGATGTGCCGGAGAAATATGCAAAGTCCATTATTAAAAAAATGAAGAAGGCCAAGATCAAAGGCAAAAAGGTCAATATTGAGATTGCAAAAGCCTGATCCGGGATAAAAAGAATAAGAAGCTGCAATTTTGCGGGGGATAAATAGTTAATCTATTTATCCCCCGTTTTTTGTCGTGTTTTCTTAAAAAGTTGTCGTAAAGTAAGATACTTTACGCAAATGTACCGAAAATCAGGTGAAAAAGCTCCATTTGTTAATGCTTTTTATTATAAATCGATTGGAAACTGGAATAAATAGAACGTTGAGACAGGCATCGGCCAAGGAGAGGGGCAGATGGTTGTCTTAGGCTGTTGTCTGGGAAAGAAGGGAGAGAAGGTATGGAGAAAAAGGAACTGGCGAGGATCACATTCCGGACGGGACTGATGGGCTACCGGAAAGAAGAAGTGATGGACTTTCTGTACGACCTTCTGGAACAGATGGAGGAAGAGAAAAAGGAGCATGAGAGAGAACTGAGGAAGAAAGAGGAAGTGCTTCTATTATATAAGGAAGGAAAAGAAAGCGCGGAGAAGATCTATGAGATGTTCCTGGAACAGATGAAGAGGAATGAAAGCCTGTACGGGGAAACGAGGGAGCTAAAGAAAGAAGCGGAGATGCTGAGGGAGAGAAAGAATGAACTGGAAGCAGAGCTGTCCGGATACCGGGAGAGGGAAGCGGAGCGAAGGACAGGAAGGGAAATGCCTGTATCTGTAGGCCGGGGAATGAGGCTGGAAGAGTTCGAGAGCCGGAGCGGAAGGCTTCTTGGAGAGGTATTTGAAGAAGCCAGGAGGGAAGCGGAAGAAATCCGGAGAGAAGGAAGAGAAGAGGCAGGGCGGATCAAACGGCAGGCGGAGGAAGAGAGAGAGGAACTGAAGAGACTGGTAAGGAGAAGCCGGGAGGAACTGAACCGAAGCGCAGAAGCATACGAGAGGCTGTTGAGTGAGATAGAGGAGAAGGAAAGACAGGTAAGATGAGAGAAAACCGGATAACAAGTGTATCGGTAGAGAGACTGAAAAAGCTGGTAGAAGAAGAGCGAAGAGACCTGTGGAGGAGACACAGAAGAAATCAAATTCTGGGGGCGGCAGCAGCGACGTGTATGGTTGTCTTGTTGATCGTGCTGTTCCGGGAAGTAATCGGGATGCGGATGGTATGGGGAGAATCCATGTATCCATCCTATCAGGCGGGAGATATGATCGTGTACCGCCGTACCAGGGAAAAGATCCGGATAGGAGATGTAGTAGTGATAGAGACCGATGAAGGGGAGCTGCTAAAGAGAATAGCGGGGCTGCCCGGAGATATCGTGGAAATAGAAGAGGGAAGCGGGCGGGTGAGACGGAATGAAATCACCCAGGAGGAACTGTATGCGATAAGAAAAGAGAAGAGCGAGAGCAGTATTGAATACCCATATGAAGTGGGAGAAGGGGAAATCTTTGTGCTGGGGGATAACAGAGAGTATTCGATGGACAGCCGGAATAAGGAGATGGGGAACATCCGGCTGGAACAGGTGAAAGGGAAAGTAATCCTGGTGCTCAGAAAGATAAGAGATAGTAGATAAGAAAAAGAATTAATAACATAGGAGAGTTTGACGGGGCAGGAAGGGCAGCCTGAAAACAGGACAAAGACGGAAACGAAGATGGAAAAGGTGAGGGACAGATGAGAGAGATAAGAATCCGGAAGAGAGCAGACCGAAGATGGAGCTGGGTGGCAGGAGTCGTGGTTATGATAGCAGCCAGCGTACTGTTAATCAGCGGGGTGGGGCATGTTCTGGCGCTGCGGGAGAGTGGAAGAGAAATCGGAAGTATCGGAGAGCTGGAGAGATACTTAAGCATAGAGAGTGAAGAGTATGAACCAGGGGGGAAGTATGTCCTGACGGCAGATCTGGACCTGACAGGAAAAGAGATCACGATAGGGGATAACGTGGAGCCGTTCGTGGGAGAGTTAGACGGAGCAGGCCATGAGATAAAAGGATTGAGCAGGCCGCTGTTCGGGAAAGTAGGGCAGGGAGCAAAGATAGAGAACCTGGTAGTAGAAGGGACGATAAGAGAAGGAGAGCTGTACGGAGCGGGAGAGGGATACATAGAAGGGTATGGACTGTTAGCGGCGCATATAGAGGGAGCGGAGATACGGAATGTAGGAGCGGTAGGAGAGATCGAGATAGGGGATAGAGCCGAGAGAGAAGTGAGGGTAAGGAAGGGCAATGAAGAAGGAACAGATATTAATGAAGAAGGAAAAGGGAATAAGGAAGAATCGGGTAAACCAGAGACGGAAGGGAACGGGGAGGGTATAAAGAAGGAAGAGCCGAACATACCACAAGAGCCAGAGGCAACAGATTCGGCAAATCCGGAGACCGGGAGTAACGGAGAAGGAACGAATAAAAAGGAAGAAGGAATAACGAATAAGGAAGAACTGAGTAAGCCGGAGCCGGAGGGAAATCAACCGGAGCAGGGAAGCAACAGGGAAGAGTTAAGTAAGCCGGAAGGGACTGGAGAAGCTGATAAACCGGAGGAACCGGCAGTGGGTGAGCCGGAACCAGTTGTGGACCCGGTTGCGAAGTTATTTGGGCCGGTGAAGGCGATGGCAGCGGAAGCGGATATCGTAAGTCCGGAGGAAGATACGACTGGAACCGGGGAGGGGACCAATGTACCGGATACCACACCTACAACGCCGGATACCGGAGATACCGGAGCAGTACCCCAGCCGGGAGAGCCTGCGGAGGGAGAAGGGACAGGAACCCCAACCGACCCGGAGGTACCGACGGAGCCGGAAGCACCGGTTGATCCGGCGCCGGATCAGAAGGAAGATATCACCCAGCCGGAGGATACGGCAGGGGATGAATACATAAGAACGACGGCAGAAGAGGTCTATGCGGGCGGCCTGATCGGAGTGAGTGAGGGAGAGAGCCTGATCCAGAACTGCTATGCGTTCGTGAAGATCACGAAGAAGGGAAATGAGACCGCGGCGTCAGCCGGCGGTTTTATTGGCGTGTTAAAAGAAGGAGGCCGGATCGAGAACAGCTATGCGACGGGAAGTGTGGAAGGAGCGGCTGTACTGGGCGGTTTTGCGGGAATCAATGAAGGGGGAATCGGAGTCTGCTATGTATCGAATACGTTAGGGGCAGGAGAAGAAAGAGGAGCCTTTGCCGGAAGATACGGAGAGAGAGCAAGTGCAAAGGAATGTGCGTATGACTACCGGATGAGCTGCGGGGAGGATAAGGAGGCGCAGAGGAAGGGAACGGAAGAGCTGACGGGAATCCAGGACAGCCTATCCGGAGAGTGGCACTATACGGAGGGAGCGTATCCGCAGCTGCCATATTTTGCGTTAAACGAGAAGATAGAAATACAGAAGAAATCGAAGGCGAGCGCGATTGCGCTGCAGCTGGGAAGCGGAACGATAGAGGGAGTAGAAGGAGAGATCGAATTAGTCCGGGAGATCGAGGGAGAAGCGGTTGAATGGAGTGCAAGCGGGGATATCAGCCTGACAGAAGAGGGAAAGGCAGTTTTAAAAAGCAGCGCAGAAGAAGAGGGGACAAGTGCGCCCGAAGAAGGGATTGTTTATAGTGGAGTATTGCGTGCTGTGCTGGGGATGGAGGAGAAAACATTTGTTATTGCCACTGCGCAAAAGACAATTGTGAAAGAGGAAGAAAATAGTATAAAAATCTATAGTGTGGATGACTGGAAATACTATTTTACGGACATTTCCTCTACAACCATGTTAAATCAGGATATCGAGATTATGGCCGATTTGAACTTCAGCACAGTCAAAACTTCTGCTGCCACGGAGAGCGGATATCCATTTACCGGGACAGTAAAGGGAAACGGACACTCTATAACCGACATGAGTGCACCGTTGTTTGGATATATGGAGGACGTTGTTGTTGAAGATATTAGTTTGAGGGGTAATATATCGGAAAGCGGAACTGAGAGTTTAGGGTTGTTAGCCAGAAATATAGAGAGTAAACAAAAGAAAGTAACGATCAGTAATGTTAAAATTTATGGTTCGGTCACCTATACGGGAAAAAATACCGGGGTAAGGACTGGGGGACTTGCAGGGCAGATAACTGGAACTTCAGATAATATGATTTCGATTCTTAACTGTTATTCTGCGGCATCGGTAAAGGGATATTGGTATACAGGGGGAATAATAGGACGGGGATTTTATGTGAATGTTGTGTCATGCAATAATTCAGGAAGTTTAAGTAATGCTGTCCCGGCCTCTGGTTCCCAGGTATGGTATCTGGGGGAGATTTGCGGATCTCTGAGCTATGGAGCAATCACGGATTGTTCTGCTTATGGGTACATAAATTCAAATGGATCTTATAATGGAAAAGTCGTCGGAATAATTGACAATGCAGAAATCAGAAATTGTACTTCCACAGGATCGTTATATACAAAAAGCGGCGGCGGAGGAATTGTCGGATGGGCAGAAAATAATTGTGTTATAACCGATTGCGTTAGTTCAGATATCACAATAAATGGTGCTCGTTACAATGGTGGAATCCTCGGTTATGGAAAGCAGGTTAAAATAGAAAACTGTACTGCAGAGAATATTACATTTCAAAATATAGATCAGTATACCGGAGGGATTGCCGGCATTTTTAGCGAAGGGTCTGTAAAGGACTGTATTGCCGTAGGTATTAATGTGAAATCGTATTCGGATTCGATCGGAAATAAAATAGGGGGCCTGATCGGTGAGATAAATAAAGGTGGAAAAGAATTTTGTGAGATAGAAATAAGCAATTGTTCTGTTAATGGCTTGGTTCAGGGCAGATCTCAAGTGGGAGGTCTTGTTGGGTTTATTGATGGCGCTGATGGTGTAATTGAAAATTGTGTCAGTACCTGTGCGGTTTCCTCAGAAGTATTAAACGATGCAGGAGGAATTTCTGCCACAATTCGTACAATAAATGGGCTTGCCATTAAAAATTACGTTTTTAGTGGAACGCTGGATTCATTGGATAATAATGACAATGGATTTTATGAATCACTCAATGGTAACGTAACGTTCACAAATTGTTACTACAACAAAGAATTAGCCGGAATCCTCAACGAAAATGGAATGGGTATTTCAAATGAAGAAATGCTTCAGGGAACTCCTCTATCCGGGCTTGAAGAAGGTTCTGTATGGAAATGGGAACAGGGGAAATATCCCCACCTGACTCATTTTGCTGATTCAGAAGAAGAAACGATTAGAAATTGGGTAGCTGCTGTATCTACTCCTATCTTTTTAGCAGACGGAGATGCCGCTAATAAGGTATCAAAAGAAATAAAAATAGACAAAAATGCACCGGGCAGCTGGTCCATTGATCCATCTGCCAAATTTGACAAAACTCCCGACGGATTTGCTGTTAAAACAGATGGGGCGATGGGCACGGTAACGCTGACATATAATTGGCAGGGATATACCAAATTCTATAAGATGAAAACCTTAACTCCTATCCTGATAACTTCTCTGGAGGACTGGGAGAAATATTTAGGCAATGAAGCAACAGAAGCTGACTTAGCTAAGGCATATAAACTGGAATTTGCGGATGGAACATGTGATTTTAGCGCCTTAAAGGTCAGTGCGGCTTCTTTGGATAGTTATTTTACCGGCACGTTATATGGAAATAACCAGACGATTACAGGATTAAATAAACCTCTGTTTCAGAAGGGACGTCTGATGGAGGTCTATGACCTGACAATAGAAGGAAAGATAGAAGGAAAGTATACCAGCACCGCATTACTTGCTGCAAGCCTGACAGAAGCTGCAAGCACGTCAAACCGTACAAACCTAATTAAGAACTGTCACGCAAAAGGAAGTGTGACGAATGGAGAAAACTCAACAAGTTCAAGTACGGGAGGATTGGTAGGTTCCGTATCCGGCAGGGTTCAGTTAATAGACTGTTCTTCCGCTGTGGATATAGAGGGGAGTTCTGGTGTCGGAGGTCTGGTTGGATCTGTCAGTTCTGGATCTTACAACTATAGCGGTCCCAGAATAGTGATTAAGAATTGCTACATAGCAGGAAATATTAAAGGAACGGATAACGTTGGAGGAATTGCAGGCAATCTGTTAGGAAATGTAAATACCCTGGATGGGAAAGTCGAGAAATGTCTTTCTATGGCAGTGGTACGCGGGAATACAAATGTAGGCGGTTTAATCGGGAATCTGAAAATTGCCAGTATGAGTAACTGTTACTTTGGGGGAACCGTGGATGGGGTTGATTCCGTTGGAGGAATAAGCGGTCGGACCCATATTAGAAGTAAACGCTATAATAATATATTGAACTGTTTGTCTGCCGGGAGAGTGAATGGAGTTACGAATACGGGGGCTATAACCGGGCAGGCCACATTCGAAAGCGATGGAGATTCCTCTTGCTATCAGAACTGTTACTATGATACGCAGGCGGCGGGTACCGTTAAGGTAGGAAACGAGGCCGATGCAGGTGAATTTACAGGAATTATTGGGAAGAAAACAGCGGAACTAACGGGCGATGCAGCAAAATCGCTGCCAGGAATAGGGGAATCCGGTGACTGGACGTTTGAGACCATGAAGTATCCAATTCTAACAATTCCAGACGTTTCAGCGGCACGACTGGCATCTACAGCTATCTTGCTGGGGGAAGGCGATACTTATGAGCAGCTAAGCCAGAACTTTACGATAGATCCGGATGCGGGGACTTGGTCTGTAACCCCCAAGGGGGTTCTCAACATTAATGGGGGCAGCGTTGAACTAAATGAGCTGAGCGGCGGAAATCTGACCTTAATCTGCCAAAGCGGCGCATACGCAAAGTCCTTTGTCTTAAGTGCAGGCGAGGGAAAAGTGATAGTCATCGATTCTCTTGAAGCATGGGAACAAAACCTTGGCCGGGATGCAACGCCGGAATCGATGACAGCAAACTACCGTTTGGCAGACCGGAAGGGAGAGGTCTACGATTTTTCTGATTTATCTGCAAGTACCGGGAATACCTTCATGTCTTTTAAGGGTACTTTGGACGGAAATGGTCAGACTATCGTAAATCTTAATGTTCCTCTGTTTGGCATTGCGGAAGGTGTAACGATTCAAAACCTGACCGTACAGGGAAATATTGAGACGAAAAAGGCAGAACCTCAGGGGATGTTAGTCTGTGAGATAAAGGGAGAGAAGGCTTCTCATATTGCCAACTGTCATACCTCCGGCAGTATTTATGGAGGTACCTATATCGGCGGGTTGATTGGCAAAGTGACAGGAAATTCGGAACGGATTACAGAAATTACCGACTGTTCTTCAACTGCGGATGTAAACAAAGGCCGTACGGCATCGTATGCGGCCGGTGGATTGATTGGAAGGGCAGACTATATATTAATGAATACCTGTTTTGCGACAGGAAATGTTGTAGGAAGTCATTATGCTGCAGGCCTGATTGGAATGGGAGTCAGCAGCACGATAGATCAGTGCTTTTCAATCGGACCGGTAAAGTGTATAGATGATAGAGCAGGGGGATTTATTGGTTACGCTGAAAGCGGTAAGATTTCTAACTGTTATGCAGCGGGCCCTGTGGAAGGTATGCGTGCCGGTGGCTTTGCAGGATCTACCAATTCTACTGCTGCGATAGAAAATTGTTATGCCAGCGGAAGGGCAAAGAGTGAAAACTCTTATGCAGGATTCGCAGCTGGTGTTTCTAACTATACGCTGCAAAACTGTTATTATGACGCAAAATCAAGTGGCCTCTACGCTGATATTATAGGTATTACCCCTCTGACAACAACAGAGATGACAGGGACAGCTGCGATACCGGGGATAACAACTAACTCTGAGGTATGGACGAGAACAGCCGGTTATTATCCAGAATTGAATGTGTTTCACAATAACAGCGCCACGGCTGCGCTTTCTCAGCTTTCCGCCACTGCTATATTCTTTGAAGACAGTTCTGCGGATGCGACTGGTGTGACCGGATCTATAAGGCTGTCTTATGGAGATATAAGCGGATGGAGTCTGCTTCCGTCAGATATTATGGTGCTGAACACGGATGCCAGGACATTAACACCAAATTATAACGGCACTACATTATTAAATTATACACAAGGGGGCTATACCAAGACTTTCATTCTGGAAAGTATCGGTCAGTCACGTGTGATACGAAATCCGGAAGATTGGAATTATTATCTGGGCGCAGGTGCAAACAAGGCTTCACTTGGCGGAACTTATCAGCTGGATGTGTCCGGTGATTTTGACTTTTCGACGATACTGGACAGTGCAGGTGAGAAACTGGAATGTTCTTTTACAGGTGTGTTAGATGGAAATGGACAGCAGATCTATAATCTTACCGTTCCTCTGTTCGATGTTCTGTCCGGCGCGGCCATTAAGAATCTGAACATAAAAGGCAGCATAAACACCAGCAAAGAACGGACCGGTTTATTGGCAAACCAGATTGTCCTGAGTACGAATAAGAGCCAAATTGAAAATTGTCATGTATCAGGCAGTATACATAATTCACGGGAAGAATCTTATACAGGGGGAATGGTGGGTTACAGCGATACGGCGGTATTTGATGGCTGTAAGACTGATGTTGAAGTAACGACTCCTCTGTCTGTTTCCGCGGCTTCTTATACCGGCGGGCTGATCGGCAAAAGTAATAATGATTCAATTATTCGCTGTGAGGCGTTAGGAAAAGTTCAGGGTGTTTACTATACCGGCGGGCTGATTGGCTATTCTGAGAAATCAACAATTGAAGAATGTTACAGCGCAAGCATAGTTTCTGGAAAGAATTTTACAGGAGGAATGGTCGGTTACGGACTTAATTCAACCGGAGATAAACTTGTCATAGACAGCAGTGTGCAGGGAGAAACTTATACAGGTGGATTTACTGGATATTGGTATGGCAAAACGATTATGAACTGCTTTGTGTCCGGCAATGTACAGGGAATAGAATATGCGGGCGGACTTGGCGGTTATGTAGACATAATGAGCTGTTCCAATATAGTATGTACAGCTGCCGTTAAAAGAGCTGCGGCATGCGGCGGACTGGCCGGAAAATATAGGTCAGTAACATTTACAAACTGCTATTATGACAGGCAAATGTCGGGAGTTGAAAATGGAATCGGAGAAAACGCAAACATTTCCGGTATAACAGGTGCATTGACGAAAGATCTGATTGGAGTAACGTCATTGACCGGTATCAATGGAAACAGCCTATGGACACAGACAGAAGGCCTGTATCCGCAGCTTACAAATCTAACAGGAAATGCAGACTGCAAACTGGCGGCGGTTCCTTTAGTGCTATACGTGAACCCTGAGGATGAGACACAATATGATACGTTAAATAATGTGACTCAAAGCAGTGTATCACTTTTACAATCGGCAGGAGATAACGCATTGACCTGGACTGTCAGTGATCCGATTAATATGACAATCAGCGGTCATGAGGTGTCGTTTCTTAACGGGGGCGGATTTACTCTGACAGCTCATATGCCTGGAGCCAATCAGACAAAACAATTCAAACTGGATGTTTTTTCTTCGGCCATTGCCATTCGCAGCTTGAACGACTGGGAGAACTATCTGGGTGAAGGGGCCGACGCGAAGTTCCTTGATAAAGAATATTATCTGGATTTTGCGGATGGCGGCTGCGACTTTTCCGGTTTGACTCAGAGTGCCGGTTATAAAAATGCCTTTACCGGCGTCCTGGATGGCAGAAATCAGAAAATTACCGGGCTGAAAAAACCCTTATTACAAAAAGTGGAAGGAGCTGTGATAAAGAACATTGTTGTAGAAGGCGATATAGAAGTGGAAGATGGTTATTATACTGGACTGCTGGCTGGAACTATCGGCAGCAGTGCTGCTACCCTGATAGAAAACTGCCATAGCTCCGGCAGAATTTTTCAGCCTGAAGATATGTATATCGGCGGTTTGATTGGAGATATAAGAGGAAATGCAACAGTAAGGCACCGGATCGAAAACTGTTCATCCATGACCGATATAACGGCTTCTGCTTATGTTGGAAATTTGATCGGCTATGCGACCTATACGGATATTTCGAACTGCTTTGCATCCGGTACGGTGAAACATAAGCAAACGAATGTGGGCGGTTTTGCTGGATTTCTAAAAAATACGACAGTAGATAACTGTTATGCAACAGGCAGGATAACGAATAACGGACAACCGTTTGTCGGAGGATTTACAGGCTGTCTCTGGGGCGGATCAATTTCAAATAGCTTTAGTGCGGTTCAGATTACCAGTACAAAGACGTCTAAAACAGGTGCATTTATAGGAAATTTAAAGAGCACGGGATGCGCTCTTTCCAATTGCTATTTTGACAGGCAGCTTTCGGGTATGCTGGATGCCGTACCGGTGAATACCAGCAATATTGTACCCAGCCAGATCGATAATTATGTTGTCGGACTGAAAACAACAGAATGTCTCGGGCCAAATGTCCCCTTGAAAGATCTGGATGCCTGGCTATCGGTGGAGAATCGTTATCCGCAGCTGAAATTTTTTGCTCAAAATGCGGATACTGGGCTGAGTACCGCGTCTGCGGTATCCGCCATTCCTATTATTTTGGCGGAGGCAGAAAGTCCTTTTGCAGTCACCTCAGATATTACCTGGTTTACGGATATGGGGACCATTGAAACTAGCCCTGGAGGTATTCTGGAGGTTCAGGGCAACAAGATAAAAATTGGTGCAGGAGCAGCCGGGCAGCAACAGGAAGCGGTCATCAAGATTTCATCAGATGGTTATAAAAAAGAATTTGGAGTCAATATCATTGGAGATCCGATCAGGATAACCAGCCTTGCGGATTGGGAAACCTATCTGGGTAAAGATGCCACCGGGGAGACATTAAAGGGAGTCTACATTCTGGATTTTCCGGGAGGGGAAGCCGACTTCGGAGGCCTGTCTCCGGTAAAAAGTAATAGTTATTTGCAATTCAACGCTTTTATGGGTGTGCTGGATGGAAATAACAGTAAGATCTTCAATTTAAGCAGAACCTTGTTTTCCGATTTGTGCGGCGCAAAAATCAGCAACCTGATCGTGGAGGGAGATGTTGTTCCGGTAAGGAATAACTATGGCCTGTTGGCAGCGGACGCCGGAGATGCTTATGATACATTTCTGGAAAATTGTCATGCTATGGGGCGGATCAGAACGGAAGAAAATAAAAATTACTACTTAGGGGGACTGGTGGGAAAAGCATCCTCTGATGCGATTTATTTGAATCAATGTTCTGCAACGATTGAAATACAGGGAAAGGGCTATTATCTGGGAGGGCTGGTTGGATTTTCCAAGACATTGTGTATAGATTCTTCATTTGCCAATATTTATGCGGAGCATGATGAATCCGGCCGATATAACAATTATGCCGGAGGCCTTGCAGGGCAAAGCGATGTATTAAAAGCTGCAAATAGCTATGCCTGCGGAGTTATTAACGATGGAGATGTTATTGGAGGCCTGGTGGGATATGCAGATACATTGGAACTTAAGAACTGCTATGCATCGGATACGATAGCAGGGAAGAGTTATATTGGCAGCCTGATTGGTGTGGAGAATGCTGTCTGGATAGAAAACAGTTACTACGACAGCCAGATGACCGGTGCAAAGCCTACCTATGATTATTTCTATGAATATGGCAGGACAACAGAGGAACTGACAGCAGGTTCCCTGCCGGGATTTAATGACAGTAATATATGGTCGCAGGAGACCGGGACCTATCCTCAGCTTTATTTTATGAAGAATCACTTGAGCAAGGAGATCCGGGATGCTTCCCGGGTGTCTGTAGCGGCTTTGCAGCTGGCGGAAGATGACACGGTTAATGCCATGCGGGAAATTAAGAATTATTCCAGCTTTAATGGCTCCTGGAGTTCACAGCCGGACGATGCTGTAGCATTTCAAAATGGTACCGCATCCATTTTAAAGAGCGGAAAAGCAGTTATTCTATGTGAGCGGGACGGATACGAAAGAAGATTTTCTGTTTATATCAGAACGGACAGCGCTGCCGTGACTATACATAACCTGGCTGAATGGGAAACATATCTGGGCAAAAATGCGACGCCAGATGATCTGAGCAACATATATAAACTGGAATTTGAGAATGGAACCTGTGATTTCTCTGATCTTCAGGACAGCGCAGGAAGTATAAGCGGCAAACCCTTCACCGGTAAATTGTATGGTAATAATCAGACCATAACCGGCCTTGACAAGCCTTTGTTTAAGGAGATGAAGGGAGCATTTATCTCATCTTTAACCCTGCAGGGGACGATTGAGACAGCTCAGAGGATCGATTTAGGTCTACTGGCAGCTAAAGTAGTAAAGGGCGCCAGAACAGAAATCATAGATTGTCATGGAAGAGGAGAACTTAAGACAACCACAACCTCCACTTCGTCTTCGGGAATGGGCAACATTGGCGGTCTGGTCGGAACGATGGAAGGCCAGAACGGCATACTTCATTTGGTTCAGAACTGCAGTACGGACGTTGTAATTTCGGGCTATGCACTGCATGGCGGAATGATCGGAACGGGGCAGTATGTAACAATTGAGAACTGCAGCAGCAGCGTAAACTTGTCCAATGATAGAAACTATACTGCGGGTGGAATTATCGGTTCCGGTGAAGCATGTGTTATCAGGGACTCACGGACAGAAGGGATCATTGATGGATATAGCGCAGGCGGAATAGCTGGTTCTATCAAAAATAGCGGTACGATCACAGGCTGCAGCTTTTCAGGAACGATACAACAGGGGCGGAATGCAGGCGGAATAGCCGGTGTCGGTACCGATACTGTAATTAGCAACTGTTATTCTGAAGCAGAAATTAAGTCTGATTTTTATGCTGGGGGGATTGTAGGCGTTGCTACAAATGTTGAGATAGAAAATTGTTTTAGCAATGGTAGCTGCGTGACCTCGGGAACGAGTGGTACGGGCGGCCTGGTTGGCTATGCAAAGGGACTTAAAATGAGGAATAGCTATGCCGTAGGCTATGTATTATGTCTATTCAAAACAGGTGAAGGAGACTGTGGGGGTCTGATTGGTTCAACGGTTGGAGAATTGTCGTTAACGAACTGTTACTTTGCAGGACTTGCCGAGCAGTTGGGATGTCCGCCGGAGGATCGGCAGGCTGGGGGCCTGATTGGAAGATCAAACAGTGCGGCGACGAGTACCTTTATACAAAACAGTACGTTCGACAGTACCCTCTCCGGGTTGACGCAGGCGGTAGGCTCTGCAAATGCCGAGGATACATCCGGCTATGGGAAAACTACACAGGAAATGACAACCGGTGTGCTGGATGGATTTACAGCCGATCAGGGCTGGACCCATCAGGCGGGCGCCTACCCGGAACTAGAGATATTTCACAATAGTGGCAATGCAAAAGACGCATTAGCATCACGCATATCTTCAATAGCTGTGTATCTTACAAATGATATGAAAGGAAATGATTTCAGCGGTCCCTTTACTTTTGATTCGGGTTTGACCGGAACGTGGACAGATGAAAAAGAGTTCTTCGAATTCGGCAGCGGAACAGCAGCGATAAAGCCGGAAAAGGAAAAGAGAGCTGAAGTTGTTTCTGTTTATTACACAGAGGGAGAGAGTAAAAAGCCATTTGCGTTCCAACTTCATCAAAACAAAACGACAACGATAACATCGCTTCAGGATTGGGAAAATTACCTGGGAGCGCAGGCAACACCTCAGACGCTGGCACATAATTATAAGCTTGCGTTTCCAGATGGTTCCTGTGATTTCAGCCAGCTTAAGATGACAGAACTCTCTACGTTCTATGGCAGCCTGGATGGAAATAATCAGAGAATCTACGGACTAAAGATACCTCTGTTTGGAGATCGTGAGATTGTGAATGGAAGTATTTCCAATCTTAAGCTGGAAGGTGCGGTGTCGGGTCCGGGAATGCTTACAAGAAAAATTGCCGGGACGACGGTAACGAACTGCCACGTTAAGGGCGCGGTAGAGTGCAAAGAGTATTATTATATTGTTGGCGGTTTAGTTGGCTGGTCAGACCAAAGCACGGTATCCGAATGTACCGCTATGGTTAATGTAACAGGCTGGGGCATAGCGAGTGCAAATAGCTATGTTGGCGGTATCACAGGTAATACAACGAACAGTACGTTCACAAACTGTTTTGCGGTTGGAAAGATGGTAGGAGGGGCAAGAGTAGGCGGTTTTGTTGGCGATGCAGGCAGCAACTCCACGTTTAATCAATGTTATGCGTCTGCAACAATTATGAGTTCCTACGGAGGCGTGTATGCAGGAGGTTTTGCCGGAGTTATGTCTGGTTCAGGAGGAAGCAATTGTTATTCTGCCAGCATGATTTTGGTACCAAAAAATGGACAGGTAGGAGGCTTTACAGGCATTGGCAATGCTGTAAGCAGCTTTTATTCTGATGGCAGACTTGCCGGGGTAGGTTATTCGGGGAACTCATCAGGCAATAGTATAGCAACGGAAAATCTTACCGGTTCCGTTACCTTGCCGGGCTTTGCAGATAATAGCAGCTGGACCTTGTCAAAGGATGCTGATCTATATCCTCAGCTTACTGTTTTTGCTGAAAGTACGGATGATTATCTGAAACAATTATCAGAGATATCCGCAGTACCTGTATTTCTGAAATCCGATAGTTCAGGGCAGAATGTCCGGAGCGAACTGCATTATGATCCGTTACTGCCGGGCGCGTGGACGGTAACGCCGGAAGACGGAGTTAACTGGGATCAGAACGCGGGAACAATATCACCAAAAACGGCGAAGGAGGTCAGCATAAAATACTCAATCGGCGATAATCTGGAAAAAGTCTTTTATCTTAAATTTTTGGGAACAGATGAGGTTACCGTGATCCATAACCTGGAAGAATGGGAAACTTATCTTGGATACGGAGCTGATTATTCTACAACAAGTGGAAATTATCGGCTGGAATTCCCGGAAAATAAATGCGATTTTTCTTCTCTGAGTGGTTCGGCAGGTTCTCTGGATGTGATGGGGTTCCGAGGAACTCTGGATGGAAATAATCAAAAAATAACCGGATTAAAACACCCTCTTTTTGAACTGGTATCGGGCAACATTAAAGATATCACAGTGGAGGGAACGATTCATTCGGACGACGAGTTCAGTAAGGGCCTGCTTGCCAACAAACTTCTGGGCAAAAATGAGAATATCTCGATAGAAAACTGCCATGCTTCAGGATCAGTTGTTACCAGCCGGCGAGGAGAAAAACTAGGTACCGGGGGATTGATTGGCGAGGTAAGCGGAGGAGATTATGAAATAGCTATCGTCAATTCCTCTGCAGATGTTCATCTGGAAGGATATGGAGCTGTCGGCGGTCTGATTGGTTTGACAAACTCTTCCTATAAACTGGGAGTCCGGATGGAAGGCTGCTCCTCCAGAGGGACGATTACGTCCTTAGTTGGGGAAGGGTATTTTTACGGCGGTCTGGTCGGTTCGCTTAATAGAACAAATATGAAAAATTGCAGCGCGGCGTGTAACATTGAGGTTTACAACGGTACTGCGGGCGGTCTTATAGGAAAATCGGGTTCCTATTCGGAAATAGACAGTTGTTTTGCAATGAGTAATCTTAAGGTCACAAAGGGCAGTGCAGGTGGATTCATCGGATATGTCAGTGATTCGGGAGGAACCATAAGAAGTAGTTATGCATCTGGAAATATTGACACAGTCGAAGCTACTGCCGGCGGCTTTGTAGGGAGCATTGGGTATTGGGATATTAACACATATTATTTTAGCAATTGTTTTTTAACCGGTCAGGTATCCTCTGAAAATGGAATAAGGGGCAGTTTTGTCGGCAGTATTTCTCCAGTCTTTAGTAATAATGGAGAAATGCTGCAAAGGCACTTCGCGTCATGTACATACGATTCCTTAAAAACAGGCAGCAACATCAGCTGGTGTGGTAAATCAAATCTGGCTGAAAATTCAGTTTTTGTAAAGGGAATGAAAACGGATCAGATGACAGACGGTACAGGCTTTCCAGGTGTCGGTGGCAGCGAATGGATACTTGAACCAGGATTTTATCCGAGACCAAAATACTTTGGCGATCGGCCGGAGGCCGTACTCAGCTCTGTCACGGTATGGCCCTATAAGGAAGAAGGGACAAATGGACGCTACGATGCGTTAAACGGAATCACCAATGAATTTACAGTACCTCTGTCAGGAGCAGAAGGAGTACCGGTCAGCTGGTCCAGTTCTGACCCTGAGATTGTGTTCTTAAATGACTCCGGTGAATCGGTATTTAAGGGAAAAAAAGGTCGGGTTAAATTAACGGCAGCCTGTGGAGGAATCACGAAAGAATTTAACTTGAACGTAATACTCTCAATGAAATCAATGGATGAATTCAATGTAACGCTGCCCATTGTAGATTCTGCTGCCGCAGGAGAAGAGCCGGTCTGGAGTAAGGTGCTTTTGAACAATACCGAAGGAAAAGAGATGACGGAAAGCAGCATCCTGTCAACGGATGGGGAATTTAAAAATGGGGAGCCCTATGCCCTCGCCGATCCAGCCGCCATCACCGCCAACTACAGCACCTACGGTACCGTAAACGCCAACGCAAAGCTGGGCTTTGCCCTGGAGACGTCCTCAGGCACAGAGGTTGACCTGTCCCAGGCCGTTACCACGCCGATCACCGGTGTGACGGGCATCAAGCTCTACAATGCAGCGGCCTACAACTGTGCGGAAGACCAGTATTTCCGAATTATCCTGGAGGTGCCGGATGACCGGTCGGTGGCCATCAACGTGACCATACCGGGAATAACGAGCAAAAAGTTAGATATCACCGTACCCACCCCGACGCAGATCAGCCTGCAGCCGGGTATCCGGAGTAAGTCCTATACGGACGAGTGGGAGATAAAAAATGATACGGCGTATCCACTGGCTGTGACGCTGGCGTCTGTAGTACCGGGGAGCGTGCCGGGCGAAGAAGGCACACTTGGCCTAGTCGATCCGAGCATACCGATCCGTCCGGGAGAGGAACTGATTACCCAGGGAGTGAAGCTGGGCCTTGCCTACACGGAGGAGGACGAGGGAGAAAGCGTCGAGAAAGGGATCTATTATAATCCTGCAGAGGGAGCAGAGCAACCGGTACTGGGCCTGGGAGCGGGAAGAATCCAGAAGTTTAAGTACTTCCTGGAATACAGCCCCTACTATACAGGAACCCAGAGAACCTTCAACTATCAGTTAAAGTATGAGACGAAGATACCGGAATACGACATAGTACCGGGGAATCTGGCAGTAAAAGATGCGTCGGCGGGAACAGAGACCCCGCCGGCGGAGTAAGGGGGAAGAAGGTTGAGCAGAACGAAGAAGCACCTTCTTGCCGCCGGAATCCTGGGAGGCCTGCTCCTGATACTGGGAGCGGGAATCCTCCTGGGCTTAATAAAGCTTCCGAAAAGCCTGCAGGCCAGTCTTGACATGAGAAAAGAGACGGATGCGGTAAAGGGAAGCATAAAAGAAGAGAGCAGGGGAAAAGAAAACTTCCGGATTATCTTAAACCAGGTCCCCACGATCCGGGAGGGAGAGAAGGAATGCAGCCTGGAGTATGAAAATCCGGAGGGAAATGCCTATCAGGCAAGGGTAAGCCTGTACGATGAAGAGGGAAACCTGGTAGGGAACACAGGGATACTGAAACCTGGGGAGCAGGTAGAAAAGGTAAAGCTGAAGAAGAAGTATAAGGCCGGAGAATGGCCGGTCACAGCGCAGATCGACCTGTTTGAGGAAGACAATACAAACGCAGGGAAACTGACGGTGGGAATCACCCTAAGGGTACTGGAAGAGAAGGAGGAAGGGGAACAGAGATGAGAAGAAGAGGGAAAAAGCTGGCTCTGTTTGGCCTGGGAATCCTGACCGCGTTTGTGAGTATGGCGGGAGCGAAAGCATCGGAGGGGACGACAAGCCTGGAGATAACGATCGAGCCGATGCTGTTAAGCGTGACCCTGCCGGCAGAGGTGCCCTTTGTGCTGGATACGAATAAGACGGTGGATGTGACGGACGGGCAGACCCAGGCGATCAGCCCGTCCGAGGCAAAGATCATCAATGATTCCGCCCTGCCGGTAAAACTGAGCGTGACGGGAGTAAAGATAATAGACGGGCCGGAAGGATTTTACCTGGAGAAG
>NZ_JAWDIX010000002.1:0-487900 GCF_032380675.1 Anaerolentibacter hominis | reverse complement strand
GTTTCCCCCATTGTGCAATATCCCCCACTGCTGCCTCCCGTAGGAGTTTGGGCCGTGTCTCAGTCCCAATGTGGCCGGTCACCCTCTCAGGTCGGCTACTGATCGTCGCCTTGGTGGGCTGTTATCTCACCAACTAGCTAATCAGACGCGGGTCCATCTCATACCACCTGAGCTTTTCACACCAAACCATGCGGTTCTGTGCGCTTATGCGGTTTTAGCAGCGATTTCTCTCTGTTATCCCCCTGTATGAGGCAGGTTACCCACGCGTTACTCACCCGTCCGCCACTCAGTCAGTTAAGTCTTCCTTCCGAAGAATTCTGTCTTAACTGCTTCGTTCGACTTGCATGTGTTAGGCACGCCGCCAGCGTTCATCCTGAGCCAGGATCAAACTCTCATCTTAAAGTTCTTTCCTTGCCAGTTATCTGGCTTCTTTTACTGCTTCTAGGTTGTAATCTTCTCTCGAAGTTACGCGTTCTTTTTTCTGAAATCTTTGGATCGAGAATCTCTTCTCTTTCCTGGAATTTTCAAGGTTGTTTTACTGTTCTGTTATCAAGGTTCGTGCTGCGCTCTCGTGCGACAGCTCATATAGAATATCATGCTAAGAAAACATTGTCAAGCATAATTTTACATTTTTTTCACATTTTCTTTTTAATAATCTCAAACCTCCTATTATGTGCGTTTTACAGCCCAAATATACCCCGCCTCACTGATGTTTGTTATTCCTCCACCCGGCTCACCTTTTTCTCGCCGTTGCTGTGATCCAGCTCGAACCAGAAGACCACCCCGTCTTCCCGGTTATAAACGCCGCATTCCTGGTGAAGTGAATTCATAATAGCCTTTACAATGGACAGTCCGATTCCGCTGCCGCCATATTCCCTGGTTCTGGCCTTATCTACTTTATAAAATTTAACCCATACATTTTCCAGATCTTCTTCCGGGATGGGGTCGCCGCTGTTAAAGACAGATATGCGGACCGTATTAGGCCGCAGCTCCAGAGAGACTTCGATTTTTTTCTCCCCGGATAAATGATTAATGGCATTACTGATATAATTCGTCAGCACTTCCTCCGCCATAAATTCATCCGCCCACACATGAACCGGTTCTGTATGTTCAAAAACCACGGTTGCTTCTTTCTGCTGAAACAGTATCTCTGCGGAAGATAGAATCGTGCGGATCAATGCCGTCAAATCAAAACGCTCAAACTGTACCTGGTCATTTCCAAATTCCATCTGATTCAGTGTGAGCAGCTTCTTTACCATCTCATTCATCTTCACCGCTTCATCTACAATAACATCACAGTAAAAATCCCTGCTCTCCTCATCATCGTTGATATTGTCTTTCAGGCCCTCCGCATATCCGCGGATCAACGCAATCGGGGTCTTCAATTCATGAGAGACATTGGACAAAAACTCTTTTCTCATCTCGTCCACTTCGGTTTTCTGCGCAATGTCCTGCAGAAGCTCATTGTTTGCGGATTTTAATTCAGAGATTGTATCCTCCAGCTTCTCTGAGAGCTGATTAATGCTGTTTCCCAGAATACCGATCTCATCCTCCGAATTCGTTTCATATTTTACATCGAAATTCAAATCCGACATTTCTTCCGCGATTCGGGCCAATTCTACAATCGGGTCAGTAAAGCGTCTGCTTAAAAGAAACATGGCAATGGTTCCGAGGAGCACCGTAATGCATCCCATATATCCCAGGAACTTATTAGAAATAGCAACACTCTCCTGAATACTCTCAAAGTTGCTACGGATATATACCATGGTGTCGCCGCCCAGAGAGCCAAACAATTCTATATAGGAAGAATCCATTCGTTCATCATGTACTTTATATATCCCGAACTGTTCTGTCTTTTTCAACACCTCCGGAACCTCAATCCGGCTGTTGGAGACGCCTCCTTCTCCCTGGGTCTCTACCTGGTCAGCCTGCACGTTATAATGATCCAGCAGATAGTAGGTCACCTGGTTCGTCAGAAGCTGAAGTTGAAGCTTATTCAGATTCTTCGGGTACTCACTTACCAGATAAAACACATTGTTATTATTGTAGATGTCGAAAATATACAGGCTCATGTCCTGTGCGGCTCCCAGCCGCTCCATCTCCAGATACACAGCATCTTCTGAATAGCCCTCTTCCCCGAATTCTTCCGAATCGATCTTATCATAAGCCGCTGCCGCCTGATTATACATTCTGCCGATAGCATTGACCTTGGATGCCTGATAGTACCTTCCTAAAAAAGTCAGGTTAAACAGCCAGTAACAGAAAATAATAAGGCCCAGGGCGATACAGAGTATCAGCACAAGTTTGTATCGAATGGAATGTTTTACATATCGTTCTTCCTTCATCATGTTCATCGCTCAACTTTACAAGAATTTTCTCCGAAAACCGCCGGCGGCTATACTACCTCAAATTTGTAGCCCATACCCCAGATCGTTTTTATATAATCGCCCTTATCGCCCAGCTTGCTGCGCAGCTTTTTTACGTGCGTATCTATCGTTCTCGCGTCTCCGAAATAGTCGTAATTCCAGACATTATTCAAAATCCGTTCCCTGGACAGGGCCACGCCCTGGTTCATTACAAAATAGGTCAGCAGTTCGAACTCCTTGAAGCTGAGTTCCACGGGCTTTCCGTCGATTGTAACCATATGGGCCGCACGGTCCAGCACAATTCCCCCTGCCTCAAGTACTTCTTCCTCCGCCGCATTGGTTCTGCGCAGGATCGCTTCCACCCGGGCGACCAGGATGCGCGGACTGAACGGTTTGGAGATATATTCATCAACTCCCAGGTCAAAGCCCTGGAGTTCATCCTTTTCCGTACTCTTTGCCGTAAGCATGATAATCGGCACCTTGGAATATTGGCGTATCTCCCGGCATACCTGCCAGCCGTCCATCTTCGGCATCATGACGTCCAGAATAATAAGAGCAATATCCTTGGTATCAAAAAACAGATCCAAGGCATCCGCACCATTTTCCGCCTCCAATACCTCGTAATTCTGCTTCACCAGAAAGTCTTTCACCAGCTTGCGCATCCTGCTTTCATCGTCAACAACCAGTATTTTCAACTTGTCCATGTGGACACCTCCATTTCAAGTACGCCTCGGCGTACTTGCTGCGAGCCGCACGTCATGCTTTGCATGACATAATACATCTGTACGGCTCTGCAATCCGCCGGAGGCTTTATCTTGGAAGGAGACTGGGCTCCCACCATGACGAATTTGTTATTTACTCACCTCCTATTGAGGGGGGAGTCTTATCTACTTCCATGATAAATAATCGAAGCGTCAGGGTGTCATAAGCACATTGGTACTATGGTCTTCTGGAGATGATATTGTGAATAAATTCACCTCTCATCAGCGCACTGTTTTGACACCCTGGCGTAATCATTTATTATATCCTAACCCAAAATTGTGATAAAACTGCGTTTTAGTCTGTTTTATTTGCATCTTACTTTCTTTCCTGACTGCTGTATACATTCATGACTCTTCACCCTGACACAGGATTGTTCACTCTCCCGGATACTGTAAGCCCCACTGTTTCCTGAGACCGTCCATGATCTTCATGGTCTCCAGCGTATCGGCGAGCTTATGGCGCTCACTCTCCAGTTTCCCCTGGCGGATGCAGTGTCCCACCTCCATGGCCTCATATTCATAGCCATTGACCGGGTGCTTCTGCTCATATACCTGGACCAGACGCCCGTCGCCGTCAAACAGAGAGATGCTCTGGGCTCCCCAGAAAGGTTCCGCCTCAATCCTGCCTTCGTCCCCTATGATTACGGCTTTCTCCGGACGTTCCATCACAATTGCCGAATTAATATCGGCAATGACACCGCTTGGATAACGAAAAATCATAGAATTGATTTCATCCACACCGGTGGAGCCGATAACCGCTTTGCTCACAATCTCACAGGGCAGTTCTCCCAGCAGATCGTTAGCATAATTGATAGGATAAATCCCCACATCCAGCAGGGCTCCGCCGCCCAGTGCAGGATCGAACAGCCGGTTATTAATATCCGCCGGATTCTTAAAGCAGAACTCAGCTCTTATGTACTGGACATCGCCTATTTTTCCATTTCTGATCCAATCTTTCGCCTTTGCGGTGATCGGAAGGAATTTAGTCCAGAATGCTTCCATGAGAAACACCTGATGTTCTTTGGCAGTGCGCACCATCTCCTCCGCCTCTCTTTGATTCAGCGCAAATGGTTTTTCACACAGTACATGCTTGCCCGACTTCATGCAGAGAATCGCCGCGTCCTTGTGCATTGCATGGGGGACGCCTATATAGATTACCTCTACCTCTGGATCGGCAGCCAGTTCTTCATAACTTCCATAGGCCCGCTGCGCGCCTGTTTGTGCGGCAAAGAGCTCCGCTCTTTTTTTATCTCTCGCCGCCACGGCCGTAATACAGGCATCCTTCATTCCGTTAACAGCCGCGGAAAAGGTTGTGGATATTCTTCCGCATCCGAGGATTCCCCATTTAATTGTTCTCATAAACTTACTCCCTTCTAAAGCGCCTGCGGCAAGAACCGCGCTGCGATCCAGCTTCCTGCAATGGAATCTGTGACGCTTCGATACCCATTCCAAAGAAGCTCTTTTTCCCCGTGCATCCTCTGCTGCTTTATAAATTCCTATTATGATATAAGCCCTGCGATTCATAAAATCGCAGGGCTTATTGTTCTTTTATCCGGCAGTAATTACTCTTCAGAAGATTCGGTTTCTTCCTCTTCCTCCTCTTCCTCATCCAGATCATCAAAATCGTCGAAGTCATCATCAAAGTCTTCGAGGTAATCCGGTGTTACAAAACAATAAACTGCATAGGCAATCGCAGCCACCACGGCAACCGCACCGATTACCGCAAAAACAATCCCTACTACACAAGGTTTCTTTTTCTCGTCATCTTTCTTGTGGATCAGTTCTCCCAGCTTTGCCGCTGTTAATAATTCTTCTAATTTAGCGCTCATTCGAAACACTTCCTTTCTCCTTCATTCTTTTTCTATTTTAGTATGTTAACCAGATGTCTGTACACTTGTATAACTAACCATCATCGAAACCGCAGCAGCAGACCATTTGATTTCTCCGGCACGATATAATGTCTGTACTTATTATATCATAACCATTTCTCCATTGCCATATGAATAATGGAATTTTATGGTGAAGTTCCTTATACTGACGGCTTCAGTTTCGCAAAGGAAGCCATCATCCGTTTCGTGCCGACCCGGTCAAATTCAATCACAACTTCATAGTCGGCGCCCTTCTGGATCATGTCCATCACGGTACCGCCTCCGAACTTGATATGACTGACCCGGTCGCCCACACCATAGGAAACCTTGCTATAGTCTGCTTTTCTCCCTTTATCAAACAAATCCGGATAAGGCTTTGTCCGGATTCCCTTAGAAATAAACGGGTTGTCGCCGAACAGACCGCCTTCTTTGCGTTCGAAGATTCTTTCTTCTTTCTTCTTAAACCGGGGCGCCAGTGAATCCGGAGTTTCTTCAAGCAGGAAGCGTGGAATTTCATGGATAAAACGGGACGGTTTGTTAAACTGGGTCTCCCCCCTGAGCATTCTCTGCCGTGCCGCACTTATATACAATTTCTTCCTGGCTCTGGTAATCCCCACGTAGCAAAGTCTTCTTTCTTCCTCCAGCTCAGATGGATCATCGGCTACAATAGACATGTATCCCGGAAAGATTCCATCCTCCATACCACAGAGAAATACATAGGGAAATTCCAGTCCCTTGGCACTGTGAAGCGTCATCAGCAAAACCCGGTTGTTGGGGTTTTTTACATTTTCCTTCCCGTCTTCCACGGACTCTCCTGCCCCGTTTATTTTCATCTGTTCCAGAAGCCCGCTTAACGTAGGCTCTTCCTGGGCATTTTGTACATAGTGAGCGACAATGTTGATCAACTCGTCAATGTTGTCAATTCTCCCCTGTGCCTCCTCCGTGCCTTCCGCCTCCAGGTCGCTTACGTAACCGGTGGCCTCGATTATCTCCTTGATCAGATCCAGCAATGTATAATCAGGTGCGCCGAGTCTGGATTTCAGAGATTCGATCAGGCTGACAAACGACATAACCTTATTTGCGCTCCGGCTAAGTCCTGGCACAGACTCCGCATGCAGCAGGGTATCGTAAAAACTGATATCATTATTTTGCGCATATTCTGCAATTCTATCCACCGTTGTCAGGCCGATGCCCCGCCGCGGCACATTGATAATCCGCCGGACAGCAAGATCGTCCATTCCATTGTCAATCGTCTGTAAATACGCCAGAAGATCCTTGATCTCCCGCCGTTCATAAAAATTATGTCCATTTACAATATTATAGGGTATACCCCTGACATTGAATTTCTCCTCGAAAATACGTGACTGGGCATTTGTACGATATAGAATTGCAAAATCCCGGTATTCTGCATTGTCCTTGCTGATCCGCTCTGCAATTTCCTGAACAATATGCTCCGCCTCTTCATACTCATTTTCATACTGTGTATAAGAAATAAGATCGCCCTTGTCGTTGGAGGTCCAGAGCCGCTTGTCTTTTCTCTCTGTATTGTTATGTATTACCTCGTTCGCCGCATCCAGAATCGTCTGCGTAGAACGGTAATTCTGCTCCAGTTTAATCACTACCGCATCCGGATAAGTCTTTTCAAAGCTCAGTATATTTTGAATATTAGCGCCCCGAAATTTATAGATCGACTGGTCATCGTCACCGACCACGCACAAGTTATGCTCGATCTCCCCATCCTCATTTACAGTGGACGCCAGCATGCTGATCAGCTTAAACTGGGCGGTATTCGTATCCTGATACTCGTCCACCAAAATAAATTTAAAACGCTGCTGATAATAAGATAGTATCTCTTCATTATCCCGGAATAATTCGATTGTTTTCATGATCAGGTCATCGAAGTCCATTGCGTTATTGCTTCTCAGACGCTTTTGATACTCCAGATAAGCCGCCGCAATCTTGCGCTTTCCAAAATCACCGGCATTGACATTGTCATATTGCTCCGGTGTGATCAATTCATTTTTAGCGGAAGAGATGGCTGAGAGTATCGCTCTTTCTTTTAAAAATTTTGTATCTATATTTAAGTATTTACAGATTTCCTTCATCAGAGTTTTCTGATCATCTGTATCATAGATTGTAAAATTATTCTCAAATCCCAGCTCTTTTGCGTGTCTGCGCAGTATTCGCACACAGGTGGAATGAAAGGTGCTGACCCAGACATTCTCCGCACCGAACCCGACAATGTCATCCACTCGCTGACGCATTTCTCCCGCTGCCTTATTCGTAAAGGTCAATGCCAGAATATTCCACGGGCTGACCCCGTACTGGTCCATCAGATAGGCGATTCGGTAGGTAAGTACCCTGGTTTTCCCGGAACCTGCGCCTGCCAGGATCAGAAGCGGGCCTTTATAATGTTTCACCGCATCCTGCTGCTCCGGATTCAGATTTTCATATATGCTCATAAATATCCTCCATCGGCTCATTATAGCAGTTTCTTCAATTTGATTCAATACGCTTTACAAGTAGTATTGAATACTATATAATATAGTTTAATGTTAAAATTAAGATTGATATGTCCGGGTTCTGTTTTTGTTATTCTTACTACTGCGTGAGGTGAATTGATGGAAAGCAAATCGAAAGATGATTATATTTATGAACTCATAGATTATATCCGTTCCATGGACTATATTTTGCCGGAAGATATACCTAATATTGATCTGTACATGGATCAGGTCACCACATTTATGGACGAGCATCTCCAGTCTTCCAAGCGATATATGGCCGATAAAATCATGACAAAGACCATGATAAACAATTATACGAAGAATGACCTGCTTCCTTCGCCCAACAAAAAGAAGTATTCCAAGGAACATATTCTGCTGCTTATTTTTATCTATTATTTCAAGAACTTTCTGTCTATCAGCGATATTCAAAGCATTCTTGAACCTTTAATCAAAGGCTTCTACAACGACATGGGAGAAATAAACCTGCAGTCGGTTTATACGGAAGTATTTGGACTTCTCCATGATAATATGAACAGTCTGACGAAAAATGTTATCCGGGATCTGAATAAAGCGAAGGAAAGTTTCAGCCAGGTAGAAAATGAAGCAGAGAGGGATTTTCTTACTAACTTTGCCTATATCTGTATGCTCAGCTTTGATGTATATGTAAAGAAAATGATGATTGAAAAGCTGCTGGATAATTCCTACCCGTCATCCTTAAAAAAAGCAGTGCCGGCCGAGCGCTCTTCCAGCAAAGCTCAGGTTAAAAAAGAAAAACCGGCTCAGGACTGAGCAAACATCTTCTAAAAGCGGTTCGTCAAAAAAGTAACAGGCAGTATCCCAATAAGGATGCTGCCTGTTTGCGGGATTCTTTGTTCTCAAATTCCGGTTAAGCTTCCGGTTCTTCACCCTCCGGATTGCCAATCCGTTCAAAGACCATATCATATCCGTCATTACCATAATTAAGAGAACGGTTCACACGGCTGATTGTAGCGGTGGACGCTCCGGTCTTCTCCGCAATTTCCATATAGGTCTTCTTCTCGCGAAGCATTCTCGCCACCTCAAAGCGCTGTGAAAGTGACAAAAGCTCATTTATCGTACAGATATCCTCAAAGAAAATATAACATTCTTCCGGCGATTTCAAACTTAGAATAGCCTCAAACAAATAATCCACTGCCGGCGTCTTGATTTTCTTGTTCATAATCAGATTTCCTTCCTTTCCTAAACTGCAGCGTTCCTGTTCCGTCCTCTTCAGACGGCATGCCCGTATCTATGGACCGGACATCTGCTGTGCTTCACAATACCTCAATAGCACAATTTTACTACTATAAAGTGCGAAAGTAAAGAGGTTTCTGGCAGAATTTGCTCTATAACAAACACCAGCACCTTACTGCAGTCAAATAAAGCCGGACACGGCTTCTATATAAGACCGTATCCGGCTCTGCTAACTTGGTTTTTCTGCTTATCTACCTTTTTTCGCAGCAAGCAGCTCCTTAAATTTCTCCACAGATGTGTTCGCCACCAGTTTCTCCGGAAAATTTACTTCCTCCAGAAGTTTTCTGGCCTGCGTAAAATTCCCCACATCATAGCAAATGTGCGCATCGCTGTCCACCACGATCGGAACAGACATCTCCTTGCACAGGAGCAGCATGGCTTTGTCATTTTCCCAGGCATTCAGGCGGGAACATTTGGGCATCAGGGAGGAGTTATTCAGTTCCAACAGTGTGCCGGTTTCCTTTGCGCCCTTTACCAATGCTTCCATATCGAAGGGATATCTTCCATCATCCGGATGGCCTATCGTGTTCACGCCCGGATTGCGGAGAGCCCCCAGGTAGGCCGCCGTATTTTCTTCGTAGGTTCCTGGAGCAATCGCATACATATGCATGCTGGCTACAATGTAATCCACACAGCGGATTGTCTTTGCTCCAATGTCAAGCCCGCCTGTAAAGTCAATAATATTGGCCTCTGTCCCCAGCATCAGCTCCAGATCGCCGTACCGGCGCGGCACAACCTTCAGATTATAATAATACATCTCGGAAGTAGTCCCCTTAATGGCAGGCCCGTGTTCTGTCACAGCCAGAAGCTTCAGGTCTTTTTCCCGCGCCGTATCAATCATTTCTTTGAGTGTACTGTAAGCATGTCCGCTCACGAGTGAATGTGTATGTGTATCCAATACGAATTCCATTCTATAATACCTGCCCTTCCCGCCGGCCCGCCATCCATAGACAGGCCTACAGCTTCGTGTTCAGTCAACTCTGAATTTCAGCTTCATTTTATGACTTGGATTCTACTGCAAACATCGGGATACGTCAAGTCCATGCCGGAATCAACACGCAAATGCAGAAAAACGCACAGGAATTTTGAAACCTTTTCTCTTTCCTTATAAATCTTCCTCTTTTGTCGTTAATTTCTATTGACAGTCCCGGACAAAAAGAATACAATAAACTTGTCTGACAAGTAGCAGACAAGCAACAACATAATTGACAGATGTTTCTGTCCGAACCGGTGCCCTGTTTGGAGCATCGTATGATACAAATTGGGAGGTTTATCATGAAAATCGCATTAGTAATGGAATGGAGCCAGTCTGAGAAAAATGAACTGGTTTACAACACACTCAAGGACATTGCCGAAGCAAAAGGCCATACTGTAGATAACTACGGTCAGTACAATCTGAAAGATCATAGAATGACTTACAATCAGGCTGCTATCCTGATCTCCACACTTCTGAACTCAGGAGCAGCAGATTTTGTAGTAACCGGATGCGGAACCGGTGAAGGCGCAACTTTAGCAGCAAACGCTATGCCTGGCGTTACCTGCGGCCATGTTGTAGATCCTTCTGATACTTATCTGTTTACTCAGATCAATGCCGGCAACTGCGTTGCACTTCCTTTTGCCAAAGGTTTTGGCTGGGGCGGCGAACTGAACTTAAAATATATGTTCGAGAAATTATTCGAGCAGGAGCCAGGTGGAGGATATCCGCCGGAAGCTGCCGAGTCTGAGAAAAACAATGCCAGAATTCTGAACGAATTAAAGGCTGTTTCTCATACCGATATCAAATACATCCTGAAAAATGCAGACAGAGAGCTGGTTCGTGCTTCCTTCGGCGGCCCGAATACTCTGGATCTTTTCTATAAGAACTGCAAAGATCAGTCTATCGCTGACGTAGTAAAAGAGGTTATGGCATAAATCGTTCGTTTATAATCATACAAGAGAAACAGGGCAGGAAGTCATCTTCCTGCCCTGTTTTTTGTTCCGGTCACCCTGTGGCGATGATTATTTTGATAAGAACGCTTCGATTGCCTCAGCCGCAAAGGCATGATCCTCAAAGCTTTGCATACCCGACACTACAACGGCTCCGACAGGGCCCGTCCCCCTGAGTATGATAGGAAAGCCTCCGCCCTTGGCCGCTATGGGTTCTGATAGTCCCAAAAAGGTTTTAATATCTCTGTTTTTCTGCTCCATCTCATATTCCAGAGCCAGGGAGCTTTTGCCGAAAAAGTACACCGCGTTTTCTTTTCGCCGCAGCCAGTAATCATTGTCCGGTGCTGCTCCCGGGAAGGAAAAATGAAACAAATCTCTTCTGTTCAGGGAGATATGAATCGCAATCGTCCTCTGTTCCTTCTTGGCCCGCTCGATAATTAACGTTCCCAGTTCCAGGGCGTCGAAACTGTCGAATTTGGTAAACTGCAGCTTCTTCTCCTGTTCCGCTATGCGGACTATTTCTTCGTTATAATCCATCCTGTACTCTCCTTTCATTTTTCAAGTACGCCTCGGCGTACTTGCTGCAAGCCGCGCTGCCACCGCATCCCCCACCTGTGCGGTCGTGGACGTTCCATTTAAATCCGGCGTCAGAACTGCACCCTCATTGAGCACCTGCTCCACCGCGTCCAGGACACGGCGTCCCCAGTCCTCATATCCAAAAAAGTCCAGCATCTGGCTGACCGACCAGATGGCGGCCAGAGGATTGGCAGTCTGTGTCCCCGCGATATCAGGCGCCGATCCGTGGACAGGTTCAAACATAGAAGGCCAGGTACGCTCCGGATTCAGATTTGCTCCTGCGGCCAGTCCCATGCCGCCTGCGATTGCCGCGCCCAGATCCGTGAGAATATCCCCGAATAGATTGGACGTGACGACGATCTCAAACCGCTTCGGATCTTTCACCATGAACATGCTTGCCGCATCCACAAGATAAGAATGGGTTTCCACCTCCGGATACTCCGTGCCAACCTCCTGAAAGATCTGGTCCCAGAATACCATAGAATAGTTCAGCGCATTGGCTTTGCTGATGCTGGTCAATGATTTGCCCGTCTTTTTCGCCAGCTCATAGGCGTAACGGATCACTCTCTCGCAGCCATGCCTGGAAAAGACACCATTCTGAATGACAACCTCATGGGGCTGCCCGGGATAAAGCCAGCTGCCGCTGCCGGCATATTCTCCCTCGCTGTTTTCCCGGATGAAGATCATGTCAATATCCTCCCGTTTTACATCTTTTAAGGGACAGGGAGCGCCAAAGAGCAGCTTTACAGGCCTTAAATTAATGTACTGATCAAATCCCTTTCGTATTTTAAGAAGCAGGTCCCAGAGAGAAATATGATCCGGCACACCCGGGTACCCCACAGCTCCAAGATAAATCGCGTCGAACGGCTCCAGCTGTTTCAGGCCGTCCTCCTCCATCATTCTTCCCTGTTTTAAATAGTACTCACAGCCCCAGGGAAAATATGTAAAATCAAATTCAAAACGGCCGGACAATTCAGAAACCTTCTTTAGCACCTTTATGCCCTCCGCCAGCACTTCCGGACCGATCCCGTCCCCTGGAATCACCGCGATCTTATATTTTCTTATCATCATTCCCCCTGCCTTTCCTACAGCCATCGTTGTCCTTTCTTTTCAAGGAGCATATAATATGGTATAATATCTAATGATATTATACCAGTGCCGGAGCGCATAAGGCCCCAGGCCTTTTCCATTGCGCGAAGTGCACATCCCCCGGAGGGATACCATAACGCATTTGCAGTTATGGTATAATATTTAATTATACCACGCTTTTTGGAGTCTGGACTGACAGTTCTTTATCTGCAGCCCACATCAAACGAGTGAAAAACGCAGGAACTGGAGACCATATCGGTATGAAAGCGTTACAGCATTTTAAAACAATTACCAAACATAGAAATCTGGTTATGAAGGAATGCTTTAAAGTCGGCCTGTATAAGCAGGGCCTCCTCCATGATCTGTCCAAATATTCCTATACAGAATTTTCCGTCGGATGTAAATATTTTCAGGGCAACCGAAGTCCCAACAACGCGGAGCGTGAGGATAAAGGCTATTCTTCCGCCTGGCTTCACCACAAGGGCCGCAACAAACACCACTATGAATACTGGATTGACTACAGCATCAGTGACAAAGGCGGGATGAGCGGAATGGAAATGCCGATCCCCTATGTGGTCGAGATGGTGATGGACCGGATCGCCGCCTCCCGGATCTACAATGGGAAGGCTTACCGGGACACAGATCCTCTGAACTACTACAAGCGCGGAAGAGATTATTCCATGCTAAATCCCAAAACCAGGGCATTGCTGGAGCAGATGCTGGTCATGCTTGCAGAGCAGGGAGAAGACGCGCTTTTCTCCTATATCAAGACCACTCTTCTTCCAGAATACCGCAGGGAAAAAGCTCGGCAGAAAGCGGCAAAACGCCGTAGGACGGCAAAATAGGAACTGTTTATTATAATCTGATGAATAAGACATCCTGTGAATATGGGATGTCTTATTTAGTTTTCCGCTCAGAGCGCAGACTTTTTTGCCGGTCACTAAAAAAGGTAGCTCCCAGAATCATAACGCCTCCGGCCAGCTGAAGCAGGCTCATCGTCTCACCCAGAAACAGGGTGGACATCGCAATCGCGGACACCGGATCAATATAGCTGAGGGCGGCTACCGTCTGTCCGGACAGCTTCTGCATGGAAGAAAAATAGAGATAATAGCCGATTCCCGTATGTAAAATACCCACCGTCAGGACAAAAACCAGGGATCTGCCGCCCAGAGATGTCCACGCGATCTTTTCTGTCACCAGGACATAGGGCAGAAGGACGAGGGAAGCCATAATCAGCTGAACCAGCGTGGTCTCCATTCCTGACATTCCCTTCATAAACTTGTTCATCAGTATAACACTGGCATAGAGCGCCGCGGCAGCCAGACCATAACCGATGCCCCGCATCGGATCGCTCCCGGCATTGCCTTCTGCCACATTCATAATCAAAAACATCCCGGCTACCGCCGCGGCGGAGCAGATAATCTTCTGAACTGACAATCTCTCTTTCAGCAGAAATGGGGAGAGGAACAGCACAAAAACCGGTGCAAAGTAGTAGCTGAGGGTAGCAATGGAAATCGTAGTATACTTATAGGATTCAAATAAAAAGATCCAGTTGAAACCGATCGCCGCGCCTGAAGCAATGAGCAGGAGCAGATTGGCCCGGATCGCCGAAAACGAAAACTTCTTTCGTCCCATCATGCTGACCGCAAGCAATGTCATACTTCCCACAACGCCACGTACCAGCGCAACCTGGCTGGAACTTAAATCTATATTTCTGACAAACAGACCGATGCTGCCGAACAGCAGCATGGCGGCTATCATGTTTATCTTTGGTTTCATCTGTCTTATCCCCCCTGAATATCGATTTCCAAACACTGCATTTCATTATAGCATTGGTATCCGGGTATGAAAAGGTACAATATGGCCGTATTCTGCTGTTAAAGCAAACGCCGCCACATACTGTGACGGCGTTTTTCATTACATAGAAAGTTCTTCTTCCGGCAGGTTTGGCATAGTTAAATCTGAGCCACCGCCTGTTCCAGATCTGCAATGATATCATCTATGTTTTCCAGTCCGATCGACATACGGATCAGCTCCGGTTTTACACCTGCTTCCTTTAGCTGCTCATCACTCAGCTGACGGTGAGTCGTACTCGCCGGATGCAGCACACTGGTTCTGGCGTCGGCCACGTGTACAACAATTGCGGCCAGCTTCAGAGAATCCATCAGCTTCATGGCTGCCTCTCTTCCGCCCTTGGGGCCAAAAGCGATTACACCGCAGGTGCCGTTGGGCATATACTTCTGCGCTCTCTCATAGTACCGGCTGCCGGGAAGACCCGGATACTCCACCCAGTCAATCTTCTCATTCGCCTGCAGCCATTTCGCCGCCTTTAAGGCGTTGCTGCAGTGGCGCTCCATACGCAGATGCAGGGTTTCCAGACCCAGATTCAGCAGAAAAGCACTGTTTGCCGCCGGCGCGCTGCCCAGATCCCGCATCAGCTGTACCCGTGCCTTTACGATAAAGGCGCTTTCCTTGCAGTCTCTGGCATAAACCATACCGTGATAAGACTCATCCGGCTGGGTAAAGCCGGGGAATTTCTCATCATTCCAGTCAAATGTTCCGCCATCCACGATAACGCCGCCCAGTGCAACTGCGTGTCCGTCCATATATTTGGATGTGGAGTGGATCACGATGTCGGCGCCATGCTCCAGCGGCCGGAAGTTAATCGGTGTTGCAAACGTATTGTCCACAATGAAAGGAATATGGTGTCTGTGTGCAACCTTCGCATACAGTTCAAAATCAATTATAATCAGAGCCGGATTGGCAATGCTCTCTGCAAAAATACACTTGGTATTGTCCCGGACAGCGGCCTCCAGCTCTTCCTCCGTGGAATCGGCGTTAATCAGAGTAACCTCGATGCCCAGACGTTTCAGGGTCACGGTAAATAAATTAGTCGTTCCTCCGTAAATAGCCCCGGAAGCGATCACATGGTCTCCCTCACTGCAAAGATTAAGAATGGTGATCAGCGATGCAGCCTGTCCGGAGGAAGTACACATGGCTCCCACGCCGCCTTCCAATGCCGCGATCTTTCTCTCCACACAGTCTACGGTTGGATTAGCCAGTCTGGTGTAAAAGAATCCATTCTCCTCCAGATCGAATAATTTCCCCACCGTCTCGCTGGAATCATACTTGAACGTCGTACTCTGATAGATCGGAAGTACCCTGGGTTCCCCGTCTTTTGGCTGGTATCCCTCCTGGATACATTTTGTTTCAATATGCCAATTGTTCAATTCCATCACCTTTCTTTCTCATCTTTTGCAAAACATACATTCAATTGTAAAGCACGCGCAGGCGCTTTGTCAATTGATTTTCCCCGTCTGACAAATCACCGATCAGGGCAAGGCTTGCCCGGCTGTAATCCAGATACCGTTCTGCCAGCCTGCTCACTTCTGCCTCCGTGACCTCCTCCAGCCGGCGCACCGTGTCATTCAGACCGGTCAGCCTGCCCAGTACCAGCATCTCCTTGCCATTTCGGTTCATGCGGCTCCTGGTGCTCTCATTCCCGATCATAAGTTCTGTCTTTAACTGTTCCTTGGTGCAGAGAACCTCCTCCCCCGAAACACCTTCCCGAATCAATCTGGCAATGGTATCCTCGATGCAGGTATAAACCACATCAGCTTTCTCCGGATTTAAAACCGCGTCTATCTGAAGCAGGCCTGCAGACTGATAACTGCTCCCATAGGAAAAAATGGAATAGGTCAGCCCTCTTTCCTCCCGTATCTGCTGAAAGAGCCTGGAGCTTTCTGTCCCTCCTAATATGGAGTTCAGTATGGTCAGGGCATACCGGTCTTCATCCAGTTCCCCGATGCCGGGAAAGGCCAGATTCATATGGAGCTGTCCGATATCCTTCTGCTGCAAATACAGATTCCTATGATACACCGGAGGACTGCCGGCGGGTATACGCATGCCCGGCTTTAATCCGCCGAAGGACTGAATAATCCATTCCACCGCCTGTTCAGGATTAAATTTTCCCGCCATAGAGATCACCATATTCGATCCGCAGTAATGGGTCTGCCAGAAGTCCACCAGATCCCTTCTGGTAAACCCGGATACAATGCTCTTTTCACCGGATATCAGAAAACCCAGGGGATGGTCCGGCCACACCGTCTTCTGGAGCATCTCATGTACCATGTCGTCCGGAGAATCATCGTACAGATCAATCTCTTCCAGTACCACACCTTTTTCTTTTTCCACATCCTCCTCCGAAAAAACAGATCCGCATATCATATCTCCCAGGATTTCCAAGGCTTCCCCCAGATGCTCGGTGAGCGTAGTTACATAAAATGCGGTGCACTCCTTTTCCGTATAGGCATTCATATTTCCCCCGATCCTGGCCATATCGTTTGCCAGGTTCAGGGCGCTTCTCTTCCCGGTGCCTTTAAACAGCATATGTTCAATCATGTGGGAAATGCCGTTGTTCTCCGCTGTTTCATTGGCAGAACCGGTCCTGACCCATATGCCGCAGGAAACGCTTTTCAGATATTCCATCGGTTCCATCACAACGGTTATTTCATTCGGAAGTGTTTTAATTGAAACCATCCTCTGCTCTCTCCTATATCAGTACATAAACCAGGAGCGGGGACGGTATCCCGTCCTCGCTCCCTCAAAGGTTTCATAGGTCAAACCGATCTTATTTCACATCTTTCATGCTGAAACTGATTCTGCCCATCTTATCCTTACCCAGGCACACGACTTTCACCACATCACCCAGAGTCAGTACATCTTCCACATGGTTAATTCTTTCCTTGGCTATCTTGGAAATATGGACCATGCCCTCCTTGCCGGGAGCAAACTCCAGGAAAGCGCCGAATTCTTTGATGCTGACTACTTTGCCCTCCAGCACCTGTCCGGTTTCAAAATCGGTTACGATAATGTCAATATAATGTTTTGCTTTATCGATCATTTCCATATCATTGCCGGCAATCGAAACAAAGCCGTCATCTGTGATGTCAATCTTCACACCGGTTTCATCAATAATGGTATTGATCGTCTTTCCTCTCTGTCCTACCACATCGCCGATCTTAGATGGATCGATGTTCATCTGTACGATCTTAGGCGCATAGGTTCCTACCTCTTTGCGGGGCTCGGCAATCGCTTTTGCCATAACTTCGTCGAGAATATAAAGTCTGGCTTCTCTCGTTGTGCGGATAGCCTCCTCAACAATCGGTCTGGTCAGGCCGTGGATCTTGATATCCATCTGGATCGCGGTGATACCCTCATGTGTTCCGGCCACCTTAAAGTCCATATCACCAAAGAAATCTTCCAGACCCTGAATATCGGTCAGTACAATATAATCATCATCGGAATCTCCGGTCACAAGACCACAGGAAATACCGGCCACCGGTTTTTTAATCGGAACACCGGCTGCCATCAGAGACATACTGGATGCACAGATACTTGCCTGGGAGGTAGATCCGTTGGATTCAAAGGTCTCGGAAACGGTACGGATCGCATACGGAAACTCTTTCTCCGTGGGAAGTACCGGAAGCAGAGCCCGCTCAGCCAGCGCTCCATGTCCGATCTCCCGGCGTCCCGGTCCTCTGGAAGGTTTTGTCTCGCCTACGGAGTAGGACGGGAAATTATAGTGATGCATATAGCGCTTGGAAGTCTCATTTTCATCCAGACCGTCCAGACGCTGCGCCTCTGACAACGGTGCCAGAGTGGTAATGGTACAGATCTGGGTCTGTCCGCGGGTAAACATAGCAGATCCGTGTACTCTCGGAAGCAGATCGGTTTCTGCGGCCAATTTCCGGATCTGTGTGACTTCTCTGCCGTCAGGACGCTTGTGATCCTTTAAAATCATCTTTCTTACTGTCTTCTTCTGGTACTGGTAGACAGCTTCGTCGATCAGGGGAAGCCAATCTTCTTTGTCCGCAAATGCCTCTGCAAGCTTATCCTTAATCTGGCGGATATTCTCCTCACGCACCTGTTTCACATCGGTAAATACTGCCTCTTCCATCTGCTCAGGAGTAACGATCTCTTTCATGGCCGCAAACAGTTCTTCCGGCACGGCGCAGCTGGTGTAGGTGTGTTTTTCTTTGCCGCACTCGGCAACAATGGTATCGATAAATTTGATAATTTCCTGATTGATATCATGAGCCGCATAGATTGCTTCAATCATTTTATCCTCCGGCACTTCGTTGGCGCCGGCTTCAATCATAATCACCTTTTCTCTGGTGGAAGCAACCGTCAGCTGCAGGTCGGATTCCTGTCTCTGATCGTTGGTGGGATTTATAATCAATTCTCCGTTTATCAGACCTACCTGCGTCGCAGCACAGGGACCGTCAAACGGGATATCGGAAATGCAGGTTGCGATAGAAGAACCCAGCATAGCCGCTACTTCAGGGCTGCAATCCGGGTCTACAGACATAATCAGATTGTTCAGAGTAACGTCGTTGCGGTAATCCTTCGGAAACAACGGACGCATCGGGCGGTCAATCACACGTGAGGTCAGGATCGCATGCTCTGTAGCCTTTCCCTCTCTCTTATTGAAGCCTCCCGGAATTTTACCTACTGAATACAATTTTTCTTCATACTCCACACTTAAGGGGAAGAAGTCGATTCCGTCTCTTGGTTTCTCCGACGCAGTGGCGGTAGAGAGAACAACAGTATCACCATAGTGCATAAAAGCAGCACCATTTGCCTGAGCAGCTACTCTTCCCACTTCAACAGTCAGGGTTCTGCCGGCAAGTTCCATACTAAAACTCTTGTACATAATTAATCTCCTTTTCTTCCATTTGGAGACTCCGAAACATCTGAAAACGCCACTGGAACGGTCCGCACATCCCCAGCCACACACAGCTATTTCCATTGCGCACAAAAATGCCCAGATGATTTCCTGGGCTTTTGCTGCCATGGCAGACGCCAATGATTTTTTCAGAAGTCTCGGCTCAGTCTCCAAAACTTATTTCAGTATAGCATACCTGATTCCTAAATGACAAGATTTTTCAGCCATTTTTTCTGTTTATACCGGATCAGGCCGAATACACACTTTAAAAACTCTTCCGACAGTATCATGGCATAGACCACATAGATCGGAAGCTTCCACACAAGGCCTCCCAGAACGGCCAGCGGGAGCGCCCAGAACCACACTCCTGTGGTGTCCAGGATCAAAGCCGCCTTGGTATCCCCGCCGCTTCGGAGAATCCCGGTAATGTTGACCTGGTTGAACATTTTAAAGGGCAGATAGAAAATATAGACATACAGGCAGCGATGCACATAGTCCACCACCTCAGCGGAAATCGCATACAGCCCTGTAATCGCATTCCGCAGGGCAAAGCACAGGAATCCGACCACAAAGCAGAACATGAACTGCAGGGCGATGATATATCTGGCGTAACGTTCCGCCCGCTCCAGTTTATTATTTCCCATCTCATTGCCCAGGATAACGCCGGTAGCCGCACTGATTCCGGTAAAGGCAACCTGAAGCACCTGTTCTGCCGTCTGGGTGATGGTGATGGCAGCGGTCGCCGCATCTCCCATCCTTCCATATACAAGCGCATACATGGTTACCCCCAGTCCCCACATAAATTCATTCAGAATAACCGGCAGCACCGTATGTACAAATTTGCCGGTAAATACCTTGTCAAAGGCAACCAGCTCCCGGAATGTGGCAGCCAGCGGACTTTTGCCAGCATAGATATAGACAATCAGCGCAGCACATTCAATGACTCTGGCCAGCACAGTAGCCAGCGCGGCGCCTGCTGCGCCCATGGCGGGAAGGCCCAGCTTCCCGAAAATCAGGACATAATTCAGCCCCACATTGCAGAAAATCGCAAGAACCGATATCAGCACCGGCACCTTAACCTGGTTAATCCCCCGGAGAGAAGCAGTCAGGGCATTGGTAAGTGAAATGATCGGATAGCTGACCGCCACAATTCTCAAATAAGACACCCCAACCTCAATGGTGGCCGGATTAGGCGTAAAAACACGCATCACCGCCCGCGGGAACAGGCAGCCTCCCAGGGCAAACACAGAGGTAGCCCCCACAGCGATTAAAATGGACATGCCAAGTACCTTCTTCACATTGGCAAGCTCCCTACTTCCCCAATACTGGGCAGTCATCACGGCAGAGCCGCTGGAAATGCCAAACACCAGCAGCATAAAGATAAAGTAATATTTATTCGCCAGCCCCACCGCTGAAATCGTTGTCTCCCCCAGCGTTCCGATCATAACAGAGTCAATCATATTCAGAGAACTGTTAAGCAGCGACTGAACGGCAATCGGTATGGCGATTGACACAATCCTTCTCCAGAACCGCCCGTTATCGTGAAACATACTTTTAAAAAATTTCATATCAAAAGGCCCCTCATCCTCTATCACATTCTTTTGTAAACATTTCCATTATACAAAAAGAGCTGTTGCAAATGCAACAGCTCTCTTACACTTTATTTCACAAATTTAAGTACGCCTCGGCGTACTTGCTGCAATCCGCCTTACTCTTATTTTCTTAAGCCCAGGCGTGCAATCAACTGACGATATCTCTCGATATCCTTATCTTTCAGATATGCCAAAAGTCCTCTTCTCTGACCAACCATCATAAGAAGTCCTCTTCTGGAGTGATGATCCTTGTGGTTCGTCTTCAAATGCTCTGTCAGCTGTGTAATTCTCTCTGTCAGCAGCGCGATCTGAACTTCCGGTGAACCGGTATCGCCAGGCTGTCTGCCGTACTCATTAATGATTTCCTGTTTCTTTTCTGGTGTTAACATAATAAATTCCTCCTTATTCATAACCGCCGTCTACTAAGAACTGGTCGGAGACTCCAAATCCTGAGTACCGGCTGAATCCGCGGACAATATATAGTTCCGCTTAACATACATTCCAAATAGTACCATAGCGGAAAAAGAAAGTCAAGCGCACGATTGATAATGAAAAATGAAGAGAGAAGAATGAAGAACGCAAGCAAGAAAAGATTCAATCCCTTAAACATTATTCATTCATCCTTATTCATTCTTCCTTATTCCTTATATCTTCTTCCTCCACAGCTTGTTCTTCTTTAGTTCCACATATTCCTCATAGGCCCGTTCCAGAATCTGTTTTTCATTGGAAAATTTCAGCATGTGATAGGCCTCATGAAATTTGTAATAGCCGGAATCCTGAAAATATTCTTCTCTCTGCGGTTTACTGTAATAGCTGTCTGCCATCATCAGATACCAGTGAACATCCTTGGTGACTGTGTCGAGCGGTGTGTTGAACGTATACTGACTCTTCCCGATATACTTGATTATCGTCGCACTCACTCCGGTTTCTTCCCTGACTTCACGTACTGCCGTATCCCGGTACTCTTCGCCTTCTTCTACCGTACCCTTCGGCAATACCCATCCCTCGTATTTGTTCTTGTAATTTTTATACAACAGCAAAATCTTACCCCGGAAAATAACCACACCACCACAGCTCGTTGCTTCGATCATCGCAATCCCTCCTGTTATATGAACAAGGCTCTTTGCCGGAAACAACTACCCCTTCCGGCCGTCTAACAGCCCGTTCTGGTGTGCATAACTCGTTTTTCAGTATACTCCTTTTCTTTTTATTATTCAATAAAAAATAGTAGAGCGAAGTGAAACTATTTGCTTATTTTCTCCGGTTTTTCCTATCTGATGTATCCCATTCCATTTATTTTGTTTTGGAAAAATAAGTATTCAGGACTCTTTTGGCAATCGGCACCGCATATTCACTGCCCGCGCCAACGTTTTCCACAACGACGCAGACCACAATTTCCGGATTATCCGCAGGCGCAAACCCTACAAACCAGGCATGTGCCGCTCCCTGATCATTCTCTGCCGAACCGGTTTTGCCGGCAACCGAATAGCTGCTGTTCTTTAAGCTCCGGCCGGTTCCTTCCTCCACCACTTTTTTCATCATTTTGGTAAGTGTTTTGGCTTCTTTTGCCGTCATCAGCGTATCATAAACCTCAGGGGAATACTTTTCCACTACCGATCCTGTGCTGGATTCCACCCGGTCAATCACGTAAGGCTTCATCATAACCCCGCCGTTGGCTACCGTTGCCGCAATCATCGCGTTGTGCAGCGGCGTCAGCAGGGTATCGCCCTGCCCGATTGCGGTCAGAGGGATTTCCCCCTTATCCGACTTTTCATTCAGTACAAACTGGCTTTTTTCAGTTGTGAGCGCAGTCGGAAGAGCCTGATTAAAGACAAAAGACTCACAGAGCGCTCTGAACTTAGCCATATCAAGTTCAGAACCAATGCTGGCAAACGCTCCGTTGCAGGATTTGGCAAACGCTGCGATTAAATCCAGCTGTCCATGCACCTTATTGTTATAGCAGCTCACAGGCACCCCGGACACTATCGTCTTTCCCTCGCAGCGGAAGGAGTAGTTCTTATAACCTGAGTTTTCCCGGAGATACTCCAGAGCGGTCAATATTTTGAATGTGGAACCTGGAGGATAGAGCCCCTGCGTGGCCCGGTTAAATAATGCGGATTCCTTCTGTTCATCGTCAATCAGGCTCTCCCAGAGTTCGTCCACCCGGTTCGGATCATAATCTGGCTTTGATACCATAGCAAGCACCTTGCCCGTGCCAGGTTCCAGTGCAACCACTGCTCCCCTTCTATTTCCCAGGGCCTCATAGGCCGTCTTCTGCAAATCAAAATTCAGAGTGGTATACACATTATCACCGATTGTCTTTTCGCCTGACAATTCTGTAATTGCATTTTTAATAGCATTGTCATGGGAAGTCAAAAGCGTAAAATCCTGGCTTGCTTCAATTCCGGTCTTGCTCTTGTTAAAACGCCCCACGACATGACAGAACATATTATTATATGGATATTTGCGGGTTTCCTTTCCCTTGCTGTTCGTGACAGTTTCTGCCAGAACGGTACCGTCACTGGAGAGAATACTGCCCCGTACAACCCGCTCCGCCAGGATATCCTGACGGTAATTATAAGGGCTGTTAATCACATCCCCGCTCCGTGCGGCGACGAAATAGACCATATTGCCGATGACCATGACAAAGAGCACGACAAAAACATAGGTAATGAAAAGCATCTCCCGGTTGATCCGGCTCTCCCGGACTCTCCGTGTGCCCCCGGACGCCGTTTCCTTCTCCGGCTCTTCGGTACGCACAGCCTTAACAGTCCTAACCTTTGCAGTCTGTATCTTCTCAGGCTGCACTTTTTTGGCCTGCACCTTCTTCTTCGGCGGCTTTGCCACTTTTTTAATTACCGGTTCATTTGCGCGCTCCCGGACGTCATGATTCATATTCTTCTTCGATGGCTTCGTTTTCTTCACTTTCAATTTCTGCTTCCTCATCCTGATTCAGGACATACAGCCCCTGAATTACACTGAATATTATGATCGTACTGATAATAGAACTTCCTCCGTAGCTCACAAGCGGCAGCGTCACACCGGTGGACGGAATGAATTTCGTCGCCCCGCCGATGGTGAGAAACACCTGAAAAATGTAGACGGTGCTTAATCCCAGGGCGACCAGCTTATAAAACTTCTGTTTCAGTTTCATACCGATGTTCACAAACATCAGAAAACAGCTGAGGCTGATAAGAATCAGACACACGGCAAATATTGTCCCAAACTCTTCTGCCACTGCGGAAAAGACAAAATCACTTTCCACCACGGGTATACTGGTGGGCAGTCCCTTCCCAAGTCCCATGCCGAACCAGCCGCCGCTGCCAATTGCAAGCAGAGACTGGGCTACCTGGAATCCTTCGTTATCAATGCTGCCCCAGGGATCTTTCCATGCCACAACCCGGACCCTGACATGGGCAAACAGCTTGTATGCCACCACAGCGGCTGCACTTCCGGCCCCCAGTCCAGCAAAGAGATACAAGGCGTTGGAAGAAGCCACATAAAGTATAATCAGATAGGTTGTAAAGTATAAAAGAGCGGCCCCCAGATCCTTCTCCACCACCAGCACCATGACAAAAACCGCCGCCACAACCGTCACCTTGACAACGTCAATAAACTCTGTGGATTTGGCCAGCAGTGCCGCCGCGAAGAACACAAACACGATCTTGACTACCTCGGAAGGCTGGAATACAAATCCCGCTATGTTTACCCAGTTTGTCGCCCCGTATTTCGTAACGCCGAAGACAAACACCAGCAAAAGCAGACAGAGACCTCCCGCTGCATAGAACCAGCCAAACCGCCTCAGCACCTTAAATCTATCGATAATTACCGGTACCACAAGACAAATCAGAAGAGATCCGGTTGCAATGGCCAGCTGCCGTTTCGCGTAGGATACATTCAGTCTGGTCAGCATGATAAAACTGATGCTCAGGAGAAAAAGCATGTTGTTTAACACCAGTCTGGATAAATTTTTATATACCCTCTGATACAGCGCTGTCATAACGATGAACATCAGCAGCTCCAGAGCGTATAAGACCGCCACCGTCAGGCTTCCCGTATTCATATAAAGAATGAGGTGCCCCAGAAAATGTATGGTATACATTATCATTCTCTGACGCCGGAACACCTTATTCTGCTGCTCCCTGCTTCTCCTGAACACCGTAAAGCAGTACAGCGTATAAATGGTAATCAGAATTACAAAAATATAAGTTGAAAGCTGTACAATGATATTTTCCAAGTTACTCGACTCCTCGGGCAAAATGCCCTTTCGTATAGTGCTCCAGACGAAATCCGTCTTCTGTTCCCCTGCAGAACCTCTCTGCAAAGCTCTCCCCGATTTGTTTCACCATCTCGGGCTGTTCCAGCGTAAAGTCCAGCCGGATTCCGCCGGGGCACAGATCCCTGATCTCCCGTTCCTGTCCCAGAAGGAACAGCGGATCACTGTTTAAAATCTCGTTATATCCATATTCACAGTACCTGCGGACCGGAAACCGCTTTCGTTTTCTATCTTCCAGAACCAGCTTACCTCGTCCCGGGTCACAGTGCCCTCCGGTCAGAGCCAGGCACTGGGCAGAAACCATAAGCGGCAGCCTTCCATATACCACGATTGTACTGTCGGATTGATTCAGCATTTTAAGCTCTTCCTTATTCAGCTCCACAGAATCCGTAAAATGGCTGATTCCCTGTTCTCTCCAATAACACTTGGCTTCTTCGTTGCAGATGTACAGCGTATAATCCAGTTCCAGCCTGTCTGTTTTTTTGCCGAACCAATCATGCCGCCTCAGGAAAGAAACCTCTTCCAGATTAGCGATCAAAAAGCCGTCCGCCTGTTCAAATATCTCTTTTTCCTGACAAAGACGGCTCTCCGTTTCCATCCGGAATATCCTTGGCAGTCTTAAAAATCCTTCCCTGCCGCTGCTGTGTATCTTTTTTAACAGTCTTCCCAACTCGCCGCATGGAAAACACTCCATTTGCAGATAAATCCGGGAAATTTCAGGGATGCCCAGAAGGACATTCAACTGATTTTCATCGCAGACCACCGCTTTTATGGCTATCTTAGCAGACGGAAATGATAAACTGTTATTATTTTTTCTTACTTTTTCCTTAAAATTACTTACCGACTGCCTGCGGTACCGTTCTGCCGCTGCCTTCTGCAGTTCCTCCAGCGCCCTGCGTCTCAGTTCGTTGAGTTCCTTTACCGGCAGAAAAAGCCCCTCTGCAAGCTTTATGGAAAGTTTTTCAAAGACAAACAGAGAATTTCCCGTCTTATTCAGCGCTTTTCGAACCTCATCCTCGGCTGCCGCACGATTCAGAGCCCTGGCTGCCTCCACGCCACGGGCGCACACGGTAACATCGCCCAGTGTGAGCGTGAGTGTGATGGGACAGCCTTCCAATGCCGAGAAATTTCCCTGAACAGGGATCTGTCTGGCCCGCACAGTTCCTGAACTTCCACCTAAGATACGTTCCTGTATGGAATGCAGCAGCACTTCTTTCCTGGTCCGGTATAGATAATCTCCGGGCCTGATATCTGCTCCGGGCTTAAAACGGGCGGATAAAACCGTTCCCGATTCTTTCCCTGTGCCTACAGTGAACTCATACACTCCGGCTCCCTTTTCCAAAGGTCCGCAGCCTTTTCTGTGCTTCCTGAATTCCAGCACATCCTGGGGATATACCTCCCGCCTCAGTTTTATCTGGGCAGTGTTCTTTTTTATCCCGGTCACCTCTCCCACGAGAACGCCAGAATGATTTGGACGGTCGATTGACATCATATTTTTTCCGTGGAAACTATGATAATAGCCCTCCGTAAATCCGCCTCTGTTATACAGCTCCGACAGAGCCTCATTATCCCGCTCCCACTCTTTAGCGTGTTCCGTCAGATACCGGTCATAGCCGTCTTTTCCCAGCTTAAACGCCAGATCCGCGTATTTCCTGTAAAGCCAGGCAGCAGCCGCGGTGTACTCCGGGCGTTTCATCCGTCCTTCTATTTTAAATGAATCAATTCCCGCATCAATAAGTTCAGGGAGCAGCCTCAGTGTACAGATATCCCTGGGGCTCAGGTAATAGGCCTCTCCCAGTATCTGTTTCCCGTCCCTCAAGGTATAAGGCATACGGCAGGGCTGGGCACAGCGTCCCCGATTGCCGCTCCTGCCTCCGATCATGCTGCTCATCAGGCACTGTCCCGAATAACAGTAACACAGCGCGCCGTGCACAAAGCATTCCAGCTCCATCCGGGTAGATTCCCGCATCGCCCGGATCTCCCCGAGAGAGAGTTCTCTCGCCGGCACGATACGGTTCACCCCATATTCTCCCAGGCTTTCCATGCCATAAGGTCCTGCCAGCGTCATCTGGGTGCTTGCGTGAATGGACAGATCCGGAAAATGGGTATGGATAAAACGCATAACCCCCAGGTCCTGCACGATAACGGCATCCAGCCCATGCTCATAAAGAGGCGCCAGATAGCTGTACAGTTTTGCCTCCAGTTCTGCTTCCTTCAGAAGGGTATTCACAGTGAGATATAAATGCTTATCGTTCAGATGGACATAATCAATCGCTTCTTTTAACTGTTCTTCGGTCAAATTATTGGCATACGCCCTGGCCCCAAACTGATTTCCTCCCACATATACCGCGTCGGCGGAAGCGTTAACCGCCGCAATGATACTGTCCCAGGACCCTGCAGGCGCCAGAATTTCCACATTTGTACTTCCAGATTTCAAATCTTCATCCCTCCCGTAAAAGCCCGCGTTCCCATCGCGCCGTACAATGAACCGCAGCCCGTCATTCAAGCAAGTATCTCACATTGAGAACAAAGCGGGCAAGCCCACCTCATCTCCCCTGACCCCTCCATCTTTGAGGGGCTTGCACGCTTTGCGCGCCGAGCGTAGTCAGCTTAGCTGACTTTCTCCACTTACGCGAGTGCGCATAGGATGGTTTCTTGTTAAGTTTGGAGAACTTTCCTATGTAACAAGAAAGAGAGACCGGCACAGTGTACACAGTCTCTTATGTATAAAAGTATTTAATTTCTCTCTGTGTTTTTCAGTCCCATGAGTTCCGCTTCTGTCTTTTTCAATCTTGCCTCCAGCTCCATGAGCTGGTGCTTCAGTTCAAAAATCTCCTTGCTGTCCTCTCTTCGGTACTCTTCCAGCTCCCGCACCTGCTCCGTAGCCTTGAAGTAGTCGTCGGCAATGTTGATTTCCAGCAGTACATTCTTCATATCAGGATTTAATCTTCCGTAAAAAGGCTGTTCCCTGAACTCTTCATGCTTTCTGTTAATGTAAGCCGCCACCTTCTGGAGATAGTCGCCGCTCTCATAGCCGCCTATCACATATTCTTTATTATTGATGGTAACGACCGCATCATTTCTGGTTTTCATATCCAACGTCCTTGCCTTTCCCTCTTCCTATTTCCTAACCATGCACCGCCGTCTCCCTCTGGGGTGGGGACATACACGGGTCCTCTATACTTAACGACATTATACCTGATCACCCTGAACCTGGCAAGCCGTTTCACAAAAGAGGAGAAACAAAGCGTAGTCAGCTTAACTGACTTTCTCCTTAAACGCGATTGCGCATAGGATGATTTTATTCTTACATAGGAAAGTTTGGAGAACCTTTCTATAGTAAGTAAGCTCTATTTTTCCAGCCCGGAGGACAGCTCTCTGTCGATGCCAAAATGACGATACGCCAAAGCGGTGACGATACGCCCTCTGGCCGTCCGCTGAATCAGGCCGTTCTGGATCAGATAAGGCTCGTATACCTCCTCGATTGTCCCAGCATCTTCTCCCAGCGCCGCCGCCAGGCTCTCGATACCCACAGGACCACCGGAGAATTTTTCAATCATCAGATTGATAATCTCCCTGTCCTGATTGTCCAGGCCCATCTTATCCACCTCAAGCAGATCCAGTGCCGAACCCGCTACCTCCCGGGTAATCCTGCCGTCGTAGCGCACCTGGGCAAAATCCCTCACCCGCTTCAACAGCCGGTTGGCCAGCCGGGGCGTGCCCCTGGACCGGCGCGCCAGTTCTCTCGCTCCGTCCTCATCAATCTCCACATGGATCACTTCGGCAGACCGCTTGATAATCTGTCTCAGTTCTTCCTGGGTATAAAATTCCAGCCGGTGCACCACGCCGAATCGATCCCTCAGCGGAGCGCTCAGCATTCCGGCTCTGGTTGTGGCGCCGATCAACGTAAACCTGGGCAGATCCAGACGGATCGACCGGGCTGTTGCCCCTTTCCCGATAATGATATCAATCGCGTAATCTTCCATGGCCGGGTAAAGCACTTCCTCCACCTGGCGGTTTAAACGGTGAATCTCGTCCACAAACAGGATATCCCCGTCCTGCAGATTGTTCAGAATGGCTGCCATATCCCCCGGTTTCTCTATCGCAGGGCCGGAGGTGATCCGGATATTCACATCCATCTCATTGGCTATAATACCGGCCAGAGTCGTCTTGCCAAGGCCCGGAGGGCCATACAGCAGCACATGGTCCAAGGGTTCTTCCCTTTGCTTTGCTGCCTCAATGTATACCTTGAGATTTTCTTTGGCTTTCTCCTGCCCGATATAATCTGATAAAAGCTTGGGCCGCAGGGTGTTCTCCACCCGGCTCTCATCCTCCATCAGCTCAGTCGTAATAATTCTCTTATCCTTCCCCATCGTATCCCTTCCCGCCGGTTAAATATTCTTAAGGCTCAGCTTAAGCACATCCTCCACATCCATTCCGTCTGTGATCTCCACACTCCGCACCGCCCGCATCGCATTCGCAGGGGAATAGCCAAGCGCAATCAGCGCTTCCGACACTTCATTGCGGATTTGTCCCGCTCCTGCCTGCATACCCGGTTCCCCATCGGCAGCTGTCCTCTCACTCTTGCGTTCAAACGCATCTTCCAGCTTAAACTTATCTTTCAGCTCCAGAATCAGCTTCTGGGCAGTCTTTTTCCCCACGCCCGGCGCGGAGGATATCGTCTTCACATCGTCGGAAAGAATGGCAAAACGCAGATCGTCCGGCCGGACGGTAGACAGAATCGCCAGCGCCGCCTTGGGCCCGATCCCGTTCACCGTCAGAAGCAATTCAAAGATCTCTTTATCCTCCTGACACAAAAAACCGTACAGCTGCATGATATCTTCCCTGACATGAAAATAAGTATATATCTTTACTTCGCTTCCCGCAGGCGGCAGATCCTCCGCCACAGAGGCCGGAACAAATATATAAAATCCCATGCCCCCGCTCTCCACCACGATACTGGAGTCAGTTACTTCCGCCAGCTCACCTTTAATATAAGCAATCATTACACATCCCCATTTCCGCCCCGGCCTGACACAGAGACATCCTGTTACAGCCTGCCGGCAGTATATACATTCAAGTACGCCTCGGCGTACTTGCTGCGAGCCGCACGTCATGCTTTGCATGACATAATACATCTGTGCGGCTCTGCAATCCGCCGGAGGCTTTATCTTGGAAGGAGGCTAGGCTCCCACCAAGACAAATTTGTTATTTACTCACCACCTATAGAGGGGGAGTCTTATCTGCTTCCATGATACAACTATTTTAGAACAAGGGTTCGATCCTGTCAAGAAAATTGGCAGAAACCTTTTCCTTATGCTATACTCTATCTATCGACAAAAACCAACAAAACAGGAGGGTATCCATACAATGAAGACCGTTCGCAAAAAGCTCCAATTGGATTGTCGCCCTGTATTCCCGAAGCCCTATCCGCTGGAACAGTTTCTTTTCTTTGATATTGAGACGACCGGATTTTCTCCCGATGTTTCCTCCGTCTATCTCATCGGCTGCCTGTCTTTCGACGGGAAGGACTGGGAGTTTATCCAGTGGTTTGCGGATGATTACCGGAGTGAGCAGGAGCTGCTGAAAAGCTTCGGGGAATATATGAAGCAGTACGCCTGCCTGGTCCACTACAACGGGACCGGTTTTGATCTGCCGTACATACAGAAAAAATGGATCAAGTATAAACTGGCCTATACCTTTGATACGATCGACAGTCTGGACATCTATAAACGGATCTATCCTTACCGCAAACTCCTGCCTTTGGAAAATCTTAAATTAAAGACGGTTGAGACGTTTCTCGGGATTCGCAGGAATGATCCTTTTTCCGGGGGAGATCTGATTCCCCTTTATGGAGAATACCTGAAACTAAAATACAGCAGCCGTCCGGAAGCAGAGGAATTGTTCTCTCCTCTCTCCCTGCATAATGAGGAGGACGTCACGGGGATGCCGGCTGTCTGCGGACTGGAGAGCTATGCCGGTATTTTAGAGGGCGCGGCCGATCCGGCTGATGCCTGGAAAGAACAGGAGCGTTTTTATATAAGACTTACCTGTGCCGCTCCCTTCCCGGTACCCCTTCAGATAAAGTCCTCCCACTTTCAGCTAGCCATGGCATACAGGGAGGCCGTCCTCACCGTCCCTCTTGTTTCAGACACCCTGAACTTCTATTTTCCAAATTACAAAGATTATTATTATCTGCCCGCAGAAGATACAGCCATCCATAAAAGTGTGGGGGAATATGTGGAGAAGAGTCACCGGGAACAAGCCAAAGCCTCTAATTGCTACATTAAAAAAGCCGGGCTTTTCCTGCCCCAGTACGGGACATTCCAAACACCGGAATTAAAGCGGGGACGAAAGGATAAATTGTCCTATTTTCCCTGGGAAGACTCACTTTTGAGCGATTCTTCTTTTCTCGCAGGCTATGCCAGACATCTGCTGGAACATATAAAGGAATGATGGGATTTTGCAGTGTAATAAGAAAGGACATCCTCAGGATGTCCTTTTGTCAGCTTATTTTTCCTCTGCTGAAATGATCTCTCTCTTATTATAAGAACCACATGCTTTGCACACTCTGTGCGGCATCATGAGAGCGCCACATTTGCTGCACTTTACAAGAGCAGGAGCAGACATCTTCCAGTTTGCTCTACGGCTGTCTCTTCTTGCTTTGGAATGTTTATTCTTTGGACAGATAGACATAGTCACACCTCCTTAAACTGATCAAAAATATTCTGAAATGCTGCCATCCTCGGATCTTTCACCGTTTGATCGCAGTCACATGTTGCTTTATTGAGATTCGTTCCGCACACCTTACAAATCCCCTTACAGTCTTCACTGCAGAGAACCCTGGCCGGGAACTGAAGTAGTACCTCATTATAAATAAGCCGTTCTGCATCTAGGTTATATCCGGTAATGTAACTGAGTTCGTCCAGATTCGAGGTACGCTCCTCCTCCGTCTCAGACAGATCTACCTCTTCCTCAACTCGGACAGGAAATTCCATATCCACGTACTCCAGACATCGGCTGCACGGAATCTGAAGTACAATCCGGGCATTCCCCTCTATCTTCACTTTATGTTCCCCAAGGCGGGTAACCGTAAGCTTCAGAGGCTCTTTCTCTGCCACCGGATATCCGGTTCCGTTCAGTTCAAATACTTCCATCTCTACAGGCAGTTCCCATTCTCTTATCTGGCTGTTACCGGTTATAAAATCTGATAAACAAATAAGCATACTGGTCTCCTGTTCGTGGAATTTAGCACTCTTCTGATTATACCGATTGGGTTTGACTTTGTCAACCTCTTTTTCCGGCTCCGTCAGACGTCATTTTATGCGCCATTTTATGCGCCGGTCACCAACGCCGCCGGCAGACAGTTATGCAGTTCAAAACAATTGGTTCTGCACCTGTATCGGAATATAAGTTCCCAGCCGGCGGCATTCTTTCTTCTTATTATAATCTGATTTAAATCAGGGCAAGTGTTTCTCTGGCAATCGCCAGCTCTTCGTTTGTCGGAAGCACCATAACCTTGACCTTGGATTCCGGTTTGGAAACCATCTTAAGCTCACCCCGGACCTTGTTTGCCTCGCTGTCAATCTCAACGCCCAGATAGCCCAGATAATCGCAGATTTCTGCCCGGACCATTCCGTCATTTTCACCTACGCCGGCTGTAAAAGCGATAGCGTCCACACCATTCATTGCCGCCACATAAGCGCCGATATATTTTGCTGCACGATAAACGAAAGCTTCCAGTGCTACTTTTGCTCTGTGATTGCCCTCTTCCATCGCCTTGTTTACATCCCTGAAATCACTGGAAACCCCGGACAGGCCCAGAATACCGGATTTTTTATTTAAGATATCCAGAATTTCATTGATATCCTTGTCTTCTTTATTGGCTATGTACTGCAGAATGGCCGGGTCCAGATCACCGCTTCTGGTTCCCATGATAATACCTTCAAGCGGAGTCAGTCCCATACTGGTATCCACACATTTTCCATTTACCGATGCCGAAATACTGGCGCCGTTGCCCAGATGGCATACAATAACTTTACAGTTGTCCGGATCAAGACCTGCAAATTTAATCGCCTCTTTGGACACAAAGCTGTGGCTGGTTCCATGGAAGCCGTATCTGCGGATGCTGTATTTCTCATAGTACTCAAACGGAATCGCATACAAATATGCCTTCTCCGGCATGCTCTGGCCGAATGCCGTATCAAATACCGCAACCTGGGGCTTATCCGGCATTGCCTTCTCGCAGGCCTCAATACCGATTAAGTTGGCTGGATTGTGCAGCGGTCCCAGATCAAAACATTCCCGGATAACCCGTTTCACATCCGGATTTACGATAATTGAGTCGCTGTAGAACTGTCCGCCGTGAAGAACACGATGGCCTACTGCGGAAATTTCATCAATATTGCTGATTACACCGTGGGTTTCATCCAGCAGGGCATCCAGTACCATCTTTACCGCTACCTGATGATCCGGCATCGGGCTTTCTACCACATAGTTGTCTTTTCCCGCCGGTTTGTGTGTCAGCTTGGAGCCGTCGATCCCGATTCTTTCGCACAGACCCTTTGCCAGAACCGACTCGTGATCCATGTTGATCAACTGGTATTTCAATGAGGAACTACCGCAATTGATAACTAAAATATTCATTGTACTACTTCTCCTTTTTTCTCTTCAAAATCCTGTACGCACTTTCCTGCGCTGCTCTCCCTCTACTGAAGAGCCTTTGTATAATTCAGCCGCTCCTTTATAATAGAAGCAAATTTTGCTTCATCTGCGTTCATGGCAACCTGGGAAATCTGGCCTTTTTCTTCGGCGCAGTTGTGGAAATCGATTACCGTTCTTCCATCGCAGAGGCCCTCGGCGATCTCTACATTTATTTCCGCCGCAGGCATCTCCGTGATCACCTCAGGGTCGATCATGTAAACCACCGGAAGTGCGTCATGAACGGCCGCGGCACTTGGCCCCATCTGATAGAGCACCTGGGAACATACGCTGCCCGGCGTCTCTCTCAATTTCTTATTATCTTCGGAAACATCCTGTGCCTCATATGCCTGTATACGGAGGGAAATCATATCCGCCGCCGCGAGAGCGGGAGGCGTGCCAATCTCTTTCATCTCCTCAATATCCGCCGGCCGGATACATGCCCTCCAGGTAGCATCCAGCGGGAACAGAATTTTCTTCATAGGAGACTGCATCACGATCTGTGCCGCCTCAGGATCTCCCCAAATATTAAACTCGGCGCTGGGGGTCCGGTTTGCCGCCGCGTAAGCACCGCCCATAATCAGGACTTCGTCTACCTTCTGCGCGATCTCCGGAGCCAGCCGAAGTGCCATTCCGATATTAGTCAGAGGCCCTACCGTAACCAGGGTAATCTTTTCTTCTGACTTAAGAAGCGTATCTATAATCCAGCTCACTGCATGCTGGGGCTGGGGCTTAATGGTAGCAGCCGGCAGATTCAGATAATCCCCATGCATGTCTACTTTGTGGTAGCGCGGAAATTCGGCTCTTCTCTCCGGGTGGATTGTCGCCACCATCGGAAGATAACACCCTTTAAACACAGGGACGTCAGAGCCAACATATTCTACCACACGCAGGGCATTTTCCGTGGTCAGTTCCACCGCCCGGTTGCCGTTCACTGTTGTAATACCCAGGATCTCAAACTCCGGGGAATTAAGCATCACCAGCATAGCAACCGCATCATCGGTTCCAGGATCACAGTCAAAAATTATTTTTCGTTTATCCATACTCATCATCCATTCTATCTGTATTCAAGTACGCCTCGGCGTACTTGCTGCGAGCCGCACGTCATGCTTTGCATGACATAATACGTCTGTGCGGCTCTGCAATCCGCCGGAGGCTTTATCTTGGAAGGAGATTAGACTCCCGCCAAGACGAATTTGTTATTTACTCACCACCTATAGAGGGGGGAGTCTTATCTACTTCCATGATTAATTAGTTGTTAACACCTGCCTGTACCGCTGTAATGGCCACAACGCCCACGATATCGTCTGCTGAGCATCCTCTGGAAAGATCATTCACCGGCTTTGCGATTCCCTGGGTAACCGGGCCGTAAGCTTCCGCCTTAGCCAGTCTCTGTACCAGTTTATAGCCGATATTTCCTGCATCCAGATCCGGGAACACAAGCACGTTGGCCTTACCTGCAATTTCGCTGTCCGGTGCTTTGGACGCGCCTACGCTTGGAACAATCGCAGCATCCAACTGAAGCTCTCCGTCCAGCTTGAGATCCGGATACTCTTCTTTTGCAATTTTAACTGCCTCTACCACTTTGTCTACATCTGCATGCTTCGCACTTCCCTTTGAAGAATGGGAAAGCATGGCAACCTTTGCCTCCTGGCCTACCAGAAGTTCAAAGCTCCTTGCAGAACTTCCTGCAATTGCAGCCAGTTCTTCCGGTGAAGGATTCTGCACCAGACCGCAGTCGGAGAAAACAAATACGCCGTCTGCTCCCAGATCACAATTCGGAACTACCATAACAAAAAATGCGGATACCAGCTTTGTCCCCGGCGCCGTCTTCAGAATCTGAAGGGAGGGACGAAGGGTATCTGCGGTGGAGTGGCAGGCACCCGATACTACACCATCGGCGTCCCCTGTTTTCACCATCATGCAGGCATAATACATATAATTTCCGGTCAGAAGCTTTCTGGCTTCCTCCGGGGTCATGCCTTTTTTCTTTCTCAGCTCTACAAGTAAATCTATGTAACTTTCCAGCTTATCCGAAGTCTCCGGGTCCACGATCACTGCTTTGGACAGGTCTTTGCCGCCGGCCAGCTTATCAACCTCATCCTTTTTGCCTACAATAATAATATTGGCAATGTCCTCAGCCAGAATTTTAGAAGCTGCCTCCAACACTCTCTCATCCATTGACTCAGGCAGCACAATGGTCTTTTTGTTGCTTTTTGCCCTCTCCTTAATTACATCAATAAAACTCATGATATTCCTATCTCCTTCCTGTTGATTCAAACCGGATAACACTTGTTGAATTATCACGTTCTCTCGGCGGCTTTTCGAGAAGCTGCAAATAACCTCACTCCGCTATGCACGGGGTCCTTCTCAAACGCTTTGCTTTTTGAGAAGCTGCAAAAAGTCTCGCTCCGCAATGCACGGGGCCCTTCTCAAACGCTTTGCTTTTTGAGAAACTGCAAAAAGTCTCGCTCCGCAATGCACGGGGCCCTTCTCAAACGCTTTGCTTTTTGAGAAGTTGCAAATAACCTCGCTCCGCTCGGTTATTTTTCATTATAAACTATTCCCACAGCGTACACAAGAGCGGCCCCTTGTATTTTTTCCTGTACATACGGCCCTTCTCCGACCATTTCAGCTGCCATCCGGGCCTTGTCTTGGCCTGTCAGGTATGCTACACTTACCATCAGGATACAGGCAGAGCGCATCTGCCTCTTCACAATACCGCCCAGCTCCTGCGGGCGGGCAACGAAGGGAGGATACCTGTTGAAGACAGCCGGAATTATTGCAGAATATAATCCTTTCCATAACGGGCATATTTATCATATTGATGAGACCAGGAAGCAGACGGGAGCTGATCATATCGTGGTCGTTATGAGCGGTGATTATGTACAGAGAGGAACCCCCGCATTTCTGGATAAATATAGCAGGACCCGCATGGCCCTTGCCGGGGGTGCCGATCTGGTCCTGGAACTGCCTCTGGCTTTTTCTTCGGCCAGTGCCGGAGATTTTGCCCGGGGCGGCGTGGCCTGTCTGAGTGCTCTGGGAATCATAGATGTTTTAAGCTTTGGAAGCGAATCCGGGGATCTGTCCCTTCTGTCCCGCTATGCCTCGCTGCTGGGCGAGGAGGGGCCCGACTGGAAGCCGGAGCTGGACCGGAAGCTGAAACAGGGCATGTCCTATGCAAAGGCCAGGTTTGAACTTCTGGCAGCTAAATTACCGGACCGGGACCGGGCGGAGGCTTCCATGCTGCTATCCTCCCCAAACAATATCCTGGCTCTGGAATATCTGCGTGCACTGAACGAATCCGGCAGCAGCATAGAGCCCTTTACTCTAGCCAGAAAGGGCAGCGGATATCACGATCCGGGTGCTGCCGCGCCTTTTAGTTCCGCCTCTGGTATTCGGAAGGTTCTGTCAGGCAGGGCAGATATTCCGGAAGAAATCAGCCCCGCGCTGCCCCCATCGGTCTACCGGCTTCTGAGAGACTCCTGGCAGAGGCGGGGACCGGTATCAGAAGATGACTTTTCCGACTACCTTTTTCTCCGTCTTTGTCAGGAATCGGCGGATTCTCTCACCGGATATCTGGATGTCACCCCGGATCTGGCCAACCGGATCGTCGGATGCAGGAAAGAATACCGGACATTTACCGGTTTCGCAGAACTGCTTAAAACAAAGCAGTACACCAGAACCCGCATTAACCGAAGTCTCCTCCATATTCTGTTGGGAATACGGCCTGTGGATCAAAAGCTTTCCTATCTCAGGGTATTGGGATTCTCCCCTGCCGGTGCAAATCTCTTAAAAGAAATACGGTCGGTTTGTTCTCTCCCTCTGCTGCTAAAGATGTCCGCAGCCGAAACAGGCCTCTGCGAAGATGCACTGTGCCGCCTGAATAAAGAGATCATGGCCTCAAATCTCTATCGCCATGTACTGATGAAAAAATATGATACCACCCTCCCTACCGAATATACGGAGGGAATAAAGCAAAGCGTCCTCTAAAGGACGCTTTTTTATATGAGACCTCTTTGCCGCGGATAGGCTGACAAAATATTTTAGCCCACAAGCTTTACAATGACCATCGCCAGGCCCAGCACGGCTAGCACAATACCGGTAATCCGGTTGAGTACCTTCGGCTCTGCCTTATTCGCGAATAGGGCCGCAACCCTGGCTCCTAAAAGCGTAGCCAGCACACAGACAACCAGTGCCAGCGGATCAGGGAATCCTCCGATCGCCATATGGGAAGCCGCTCCGGTAAAAGCGGTAAAAGCCATGATAAAAACGCTGGTGCCAACGGCTGTTTTTAATTCATACCCCAGAACGCTGGTCAGGATTAAGAGCATCATCATCCCGCCGCCGGCGCCGATAAATCCGCAGATAAAACCGATCAGTGTACCGCAGAGCAGCGACTGGATCACCTTTGTCTTCCCACTCTTTTCCGCCAGCTTATCCTTTGTCGTCATAACGGGCCGCACAATAAATTTAATTCCCAGCAGGAAGGTCATAAATACAGAAAAACCGCCCATCATCTGATTCGGCACTTTGGAAGCCGCATAGCTTCCTACCATGGTAAAGACCAGTACAGAACAGAGCATGATCAGTCCGTTGCGGATGTCCAGGTTTTTATTCTTTCCATAGGTATAAGCGGAAATAGCCGACGCCAGCACATCGGATGCCAATGAAATGCCCACTGCCTCATAGGCCGGAAAGCCCAAAAAAGTGATCAGCATCGGGGAGATGACCGCCGCCGCAGATAGTCCCGCGAGCCCTGTTCCAATGCCGGCTCCCAGGCCTGCAATAATATATACCGCTAATTTTCCAATCATAGTTGTCTAACCTTCCTTTGTCTGTTTTTTAAATATGTCTAAGATTTTCAGACATTTTTCTGAATATCTTCTGCAGTACATCCCGTTCTTCCGGTGTGATGCCCTTATAAAGAAGTTCATAGAACTCCCGCTGTATTTGCCGGGCCTGTGCAACCACCGGACCGGCCGCTTCCAGCACGGTCAGATGAATACTGCGCCTGTCCCGCTCGTCCTGAATACCGGTGAGGAAACCTCTTCTGGTCAGTGTTTCCACCGACTTGCAGACATGGGATTTGGACAGCAGTCTCATTTCCACAATATCTTTTGCCGTGTCATATCCGGGATTGTTGGCAAGAAACAGCAGCACATCCAGTTCATTCTGTGTCAGCCCATATGCCTGCACAAATTCTTTAAATGAACTTTCATATGCCTTCCTTATCTTACGCCCATCTGTCAGCAGGCTAATCTTAGGTTTCATAGATCCTCCTTTGGTTCTTTTTTGAACAGTTCAATATTTAACTATTATAATAAAAAGAAGAGAAAAGTCAAGCGGCTTTTCTCCTCTGTCCTAGCTTTTATATTTATAATCAATTCCGGCTTTCGCCGCCTGGGAGCATTGATCCTTCCGGTCAATTGTATATATTTTCTCTCCCCGTTTAAAATGTGTTCCGGTCTGCTTAAAGTGAAACGGGACATCATGTTCCACACACTGGAGCATCGTGTTCATGATCCAGGCATAGTCGCATACCCGGCCCTCCGGCCCTGACTCTCCGCCGCAGATAACACTTTCGATCCCGCCCTGCTCTAAATAACCGGCGATCTCAATCGGCTCCAGCATAGGTTCATGTATAATATGGCGGTGGCAGATGGGCAGCGACAGGAAAACAGGCATTCTGTAATCTGTCCGATTCTGATTCTCACAGGTACATCCGATATGTACGTTCGGGTATCCTTCCCCCCAGTCCTCCGGCAGATTGACGGTAAACCGCTGTATTCGCTTTGTAATAATCAAAAAATCCAGGTCACTCCGTTCTCTGATCATCTGCCAGGCCTGTATCCGCCATTCATCGGCTTCCTCCAGGAAAAAATCAGAGGTTCCGCAGGTAAAAATCTCTTTCTCCCGTTTCAGCTTGTAGTCGCCCCTGCGGTTTTTCTGCACGGGGAGTGAAAAGCTTTTCGTTTTACGGATTTCCTGCGGATTGAGTCCGTATTCTTCGTCTCTTCGAAACACATAGCAATGCTTACATCCCGGACTGACACGGCGGCATCCATGCCACGGATTCCATGCGTCCATACAATCCCTCCCTTTCCGAACAGCTGCTCCGGCACTGGTATAATATCATTAGATATTATACCATGATAACAGCAAAAAGCAAACACCGGTTCGACATGCGCTCCGGTGTTTCTAGTTTCTTATGCGGCAGGTTCTGATTCAGCCCTGCCCTGTTCTTTTATTGATCCTTTTCCTGACTCAAATATCCTTTCATGGACCGCAGTGCATTTTTCTCCAGACGGCTCACCTGTGCCTGGCTGATACCGATTTCCTCCGCTACTTCCATCTGTGTTTTTCCCTGATAGAAACGCAGGTCGATAATATTGTGTTCCCTCTGCGACAGCCTGTTCATCGCCTCGCGCAGAGAGATCTCCTCCACCCAGTTTTCTTCTTTATTATTTTTATCACTGATCTGATCCATAATAAAGAGGGTGTCCCCGCCTTCCGAATAGACAGGTTCATAGAGAGAAACAGGGCTCTGTATGGCGTCCAGGGCTGTGGTTATGTCTTCCGGCTTTAAGCCGATCTCAGCAGCCACCTCTTCAATCGTTGGCTCCTTGTCATTTTTTCTTATCATGGCCTCTCTTGCATAGATTGCCTTATACGCCGTATCTCTTAAAGACCGGCTGACCCGGATCGAATTATTATCCCTGAGATAGCGCCGGATTTCCCCCACTATCATGGGAACGGCATAGGTACTGAACTTCACATTCTGTGTAATATCAAAATTATCAATCGCTTTTATTAATCCGATGCAGCCGATCTGAAACAGGTCGTCCATGTTTTCGCTGCTGTTTGCAAACCGCTGAATAATACTGAGCACCAGCCTGAGATTTCCCTTAATATAAGCTTCCCTTGCTCTTTGATCGCCATCCAGAATCCGTTTAAATAACTCCTGTTTTTCCTGTTCCTTTAAGATCGGCAGCCTGGATGTATTGACCCCGCAGATTTCAACCTTATATAATGCCATAGAGAAACCTCCTCCACCATTTATGTGTTTTCGATACATAAATGATTCACGGATTTCATCAGGATTATACTGTCGGTTCTCAGGTTAATATTTCCAAAAAATGCAGGTCCTTATAAGAACCTGCATTTACATCATCTGGTAAATATATCCATAGTTATCTGTCGGGCTATTCTAACCAATTTACAGCTATTTTTCTGTAGTTTTCAGATAATCAAGCACCTGTTCTCTGCTCTTTACACCGGTTGTAGCGCCGATGGACTGTACGCAGATTGCGGCGGCAGCCGTGGCAAAATCACAGCACTCACGAAGATTCATACCGTGCAGCAGCCCGTCAATAAATCCTGCGGCGTAATTATCTCCTGCTCCGGTGCCGTCCACCGCATGCAGCTTATAGGCGGGAACGGTAAAACATTCCTCCTGGTTCTTCACAAAGCAGCCTTCCGGCCCGGTCTTTATAATAACGTTTTTCACCCCATATCCAAGCAGTACATCCGCCATCTCCTCATAGGTTTCCTTGCCGGTATAAAATTCTGCCTCCGATTCATTCGGGAAAATATAGTCGATATAGGGAAGTGCTTCCTTAATATCCTCCAGCATCAGCTGATTGCAGTTGGCAACCTTAACATCCGCGCATAGAATTGCTCCTGCTTCCTTTGCGGCTTTCGCCACTTCCAAAACAATATCCGGCTTGTTAAACGGCGCCCGGAATAAACTGGCTATTGAAATCACTTTTACGCCCTTAAACTGGCTGACATCCGGCCGGAAAAACTCTACCAGATGAGCCGGGGTACTAACCGATTTTCTCTCTCCCTTATCGTCTACGATCAAATTCGTGATCGGAGATTTTGCCTCATCATCATACACCACTGCGCTTAAATCAACACCGCTTGCCTGGGCTTTCTCCGTGATCATCCGGCCGGCCTCATCCCTTCCAAGCCCGCACATCAATTTTACATGATGTCCAAGCCGTGAAACGATCACCGACTCATTGTACGCGTCCCCTCCGATGTTGATAGAGACCGACTCCGCCACATAAACATTGTTATTCAAAGGCGTGGTATTCCACCCCTTCAAAATACAGTCCACCAGTGCCTGACCCACACAGATTACTTCTGCCGTTGTTCCTTCCATATCCTCTTCTCCCTTCTTATCTATGTCCATTTTAACATGCAGGATTATTCTCCCCGCTTCTGTTCTTTCATAAAGGCCTCCACCTTTTCCCGGCTGGTCACACCGGTCGTCGCGCCCACCGACAGCGCCGCCACCGCTCCCACTGCCGTGGCAAATTCGCAGCATTCCCGCAGGGTTTTACCCTCTACCAAAGCGGTAATAAAGCCCGCCGCAAAATTATCGCCGCAGCCGGTTGTATCCAGAGCCTCAATCGGATAGCTTGGAACAATCATTCTGGTATCCTTTGACTTTACCAGACATCCATCCTTCCCTAATTTGATCACTGCATGTTTCACACCATAGCCCAGAATAACGTCCGCCGCTTCGTCCAGATCCTCTCTGCCCGTATAGTTCCTGGCCTCGCCCTCATTCGGGAAAATATAATCTATGTACGGCAGTGCTTCTTTGATATCCTTCAACATCTTCTTCCCGTCATTCAGCTTCACATCCGCACAGACTATCGTTCCATTTTCCTTTGCCGTTTTCACTGTCTCCAGCAATATTTCCTTATCATTAAACGGATCTCTGAACAGACTCCCCAGCGACAGCACTTTGACCGGTTCCAGAACTGACAGATCCGGCGTATAGTACGGAGCCGAATACGGCCCTGTGGAGACCATCGTTTTCTCCCCGTCCGGATGAATCATCGGAATAGAAATATGCGTATGCCCCTCCGGATAGCGGGTGATTCCGCTGATGTCCACCCCTTCCTTCTGCGCATGGTTCGTAACAATTTCTCCTGCTTCATCCTCCCCAACGCCGCACACCAGCTTGACCGTGTGCCCCAGTCTTGAAATGATTACGGCTTCATTAAGCGCGTCCCCGCCGGTGTGAATTGACACAGAATCTGCCAGTACCATCTCAGCACTGTAACGAGCCTTTCCGTATCCGGTAACCGAGACATCCACAACAGCCATTCCCATACATATTACCTCTGGTGCTTTCTGTTTCATCATGTATCCTCCGCTCCTAAAAAAGATTTTATGTATATCCCATAAACATAAGGTGTCTAGTCTTTGACTTCACACCTTGTCTATACTATCCCATTATGCGATTGTATTTAACACTTTACTGTGTTCTTCAACAACTGTTTCCACCGTATCCATCCGCCTTTCCAGGATTCCGATCCTGGAAGTATCCTTTTCATAGGCAACCGCTGCCGGCATATAATTCTCCGCCAGTATTTGGAGAGCAGGAATAATAATATTTTCATTTTGCAGTTTCAGCTTATCTATGTCACTCTGCAAATTCTCTATTCTGCTATCCATATCTGCCAGCTGTCTGTGAACCGGCTCAAACATTCCCTGCATTGTCTGCATTATTTCATGGTCTGTCATCGCAGTAACTCCTCTCTCTGCTGCCTTTGGACGCAGCAGAAAACCACAATTTACAGGTATCAAAATTATAGCATATGATTTATGTAAAGTCTATCTGGTTGTCAAGGTGCAAAACAAAGAAGTAATGGATTCATTCACTGATTTTTGTGAGAGAAATGAAATCAAATCTTTAAGTGATATAGAAGCAGAGAAACATGGTAATCCGCATTTACAGCTTACCATGTTTCTCTGTACCTGGCAATATAATATCTATTCAAGTTTGCAACGGTTGTCGGCTCCATTTTAATAAACCGGCAGTACATTTCCTCCATAGTTTTCCTCTATGAAAGTCTGAATTTCCTCGCTCTTTAGAATTTCCGCCAGGGCCTGGATACCCGGATTCGCTTCTTCTCCGGCCTTTGCCGCCAGTATGTTGGCATAGGTCTCCACTGCGCCCCTAAGTTCATCTTCTTTTGCCAGGGCGTCTTTCCTTATACTTAAGCCTGCCGCAAGCGCATAATTACCATTCATGACAGCCAGATCCACATCTCTCAGGGATCTTGGAATCTGGGCCGCTTCCAATTCCAATATTTCATACTGTCCCATATTTTCCTCAATATCCTGGGTCGTGGCCAGCATGCCGCTTCCTTCCTTCAGTCTGATAAGTCCCAGCTCTTCCAGCAGCATCAGTGCTCTGGCTTCATTTGTTGTGTCATTGGGCACTGCAATCACCGCGCCGGTCTTTAACTCATCCAGTGATTTTGTTTTTCCGCCGTAGACGCCAAAGAGTTCATAGTGGATTGCCGCTATTGCCGTAAGATCGGTTCCTCTCTCCTCGTTAAACCGTTCCAGATACGGTTCGTGCTGAAAATAATTGGCGTCCAGCTCTCTGGAATCCAGCGCCAGATTCGGCTGAATATAGTCTGAGTATTCAATGATTTCAAGCGTATACCCTCTCTGCGCCATCATTCCCTGTGCCTGCCTGAGTATTTCCGCATGAGGTGAAGCGTTTGCCCCCACCCGGATTATATTGTCATTTGCGTTTTGCGGTCCGGAGCATCCCGCCAGCAGGATAATGCACCCGGCCAATACCATAGCCATTATTTGTTTACTGTTCATCTTTCTATGATTCCTCCTGTTATCGGTTTCGCTTATCCTTTCTGCGGGACAGCGAAAGTCCCGTTTCCTGGATGATCTGTACAATCAGGACCAGAATCCCGATTGTCAAAAACATAACCGGTGTATTGTAACGATAGTATCCATATCGAATAGCAATATCCCCCAGGCCCCCGCCGCCAACAAATCCTGACATAGCAGAATATCCCAGAATTGTTGTCACCGCAATCGTGCCTCCCAGCAGAAGAGACGGTATGGCCTCCGGAAGCAGCACTTTCCACACAATCTGCCGGTCCGATGCCCCCATGGACTGCGCCGCCTCAATCAGCCCCGCATCCACCTCCTTTAAGGAGGTTTCCGTCAGTCTTGCCACATAGGGTGCAGAACCAATGACCAGAGGTACGATCGTTGCCGTGGAACCTATTGTGGTACCTGCAATCCATCTGGTAAAAGGCATTACCGCAATTAGCAAAATAATAAAGGGAACAGACCGCAGCAGATTCACTGTGATGCCTAATACCGTGTGCAGCGTACGTCGGGGACGGATGCCGCCTTTCTCACTTGTAAAAATAAGAACGCCCAGAGGAAGACCCAGCAGATAGGCTAAAACCGAGGCTCCGATTGTCATATAAAGGGTTTCACCCAATCCGGTCAGCAGTGTTTTTGCTAGTTCAGGCATATCCCTTTACCTCCTCATAACGGATCTTAAGCCGCTCTAAATATCCGGTTATCTCTCCTTGTGCGCCGTCCGGAATTTGGATGACCATCTGCCCCACCGCCTGCCCTCCCAGATTAGTCGTATCTGCATACAGAATATTAACCGGAATCTGACATTCCAGTACCATATCCGCGATAACCGGCTGATAGGAGGACAGACCATCGAAAACAATCCGGTATTCTCTGCTGTGAGGGGGGATTTTCATCTTCCACCCGGCCTTATAAATCAACCTCTGGGAAGCTTCTGTCTCCGGACTGGCAAACAGCTCGGACACAGGACCCTCCTCAGCAATTTTGCCCCCGTCCAGCACAGCCACCTTCCGGCAAATTCTCTCAACCACTTCCATCTGATGAGTAATCATAACAATCGTAATGCCGAACTGTTGATTAATATTTTCCAGCAGTTCCAGAATAGACTGGGTTGTGGTCGGGTCAAGCGCACTTGTGGCTTCATCGCAAAATAATATCTTGGGGTTAACTGCAAGTGCTCTTGCAATTGCCACTCTTTGTTTCTGTCCTCCTGACAGCTGGGAGGGATATGCGTACATTTTGTCCGGCATGCCTACCAGTTCCAGAAGTTCTTTTCCCTTTTCTCTGGCATTTTTACGGGATATACCTTTTATTTCCATGGAAAGGCAGACATTGTCCAGGGCCGTGCGCTGCATCAGCAGTCCGAACTGCTGAAATATCATCCCCATAGATTGTCTTGTTTCATTCAGCTCCCGGGGCGACATCTGGTTTAACAGCTTCCCTTCGATATAAACCTGCCCCTGCTGAGGTTTCTCCAGGAAATTCATACAGCGGACCAGAGTGCTTTTTCCCGCACCGGAAGAACCAATGATTCCGTATATTTCACCGGCATCAACGGATAAACTAATATCATTAAGAACCGTAATCCCGGCATTTCCATTCATAAATTTTTTCGTTATATGCTCCAGCCGAATCATGGGTTCCATAAGTACACTCCCTGTCAAACCTTATTTCTGGTGTTAGTATAACCGCCCATACAAATTATAATCAACAAACGCAGGTACGCTTCCTATGCAATAAAAAGAGACATCCGCAAAAAACGAATGTCTCTCAAGATACATATACACTATTTCAATCATAATCTTTCATTACTCAAAATCACTGTTGTCCGGATTTCGGCCTACTCTGCCGCCGCAGTCCATACTTTTCAGCATTCCCATCTCCTCATTCGTCAGCTCAAAATCAAAAACATCCAGATTTTCCTTCTGTCTGGCCGGACTGGATGATTTGGGAAGAGGAATAATACCCCTCTGCACATCAAAGCGCAGGATAATCTGAGCAGGAGTCTTACCGTACTTTTCCGACAGGTTCACAAGGACAGGCTCTTTAAACAGCCCCGTTTTTCCCGCGGTAAACGGACCCCAGGCCTCCACCTTAATCCCTTTGCTCTCACAGTATTCCACCAGCTCATACTGCTGAAAATATGGCTGCAGTTCAATCTGATTCACTGCTGGAACCAGATCAGAGACTTCCTCCAGTGCTTTCAGGTCCTGGATGCGGAAATTACTTACGCCCACTGCACGGATCTTGCCTGAACTGTAAATTTTCTCCAGCTTCTTCCAGGTATTCTTAAAATACGCCGGAACCGGCCAATGGACCAGATAGAGATCAATATAATCGGTATCAAGGGCCTTTAAGCTGGCTTCAAAGGAAGCCTCAACCTCACCTGTTCTCTGTTTGTCATTCCACACCTTGGTTGTAATAAAAATTTCATCTCTGGGCACGCCGCTCTCCCGGACCGCCCGGCCCACAGCGGCTTCGTTTTGATAAATTGTCGCCGTATCAATATGGCGGTATCCGTTTTCAAGCCCCATTTTCACCGTGCGGACTGCTTCTTCCTCTTCCGGCAGCCGGAACACTCCAAGCCCGATCTGAGGAATCTTTACACCGTTATTTAATGTCACATAATTCATCTGCCTGCACCTCCTATACCGTATATGATAACATATCTTCCCGCAAAAGTGCCAGCATCGGGATGTCTCATATAAATCTTTTTGAGGGGTTGAGATACCGCAAACAAAATTTACGGCATCTCATCAAATATGCTCCTATAAATGGAGCTCCTTCATTGCTTCATCCACACCTGCATCCTCGTGCACTATTTTGTTCAGTGCACGCAGCATTCCCTCGATATCTTTGCACTGCCAGATATTTTTGCCGCAGATCAGGCCCTTGCATCCGGCATCCATTGCATTTCGGATTGTCTGCAGGAATGTTCTCTCATCTGTTTTTCCATTTCCCAGTACCAGTACCGGCGCCGCGCAGGTATCCACAAGGGCTTTGTATTCTTCCGGCGTTCCCACATAATCTGTCTTAATAAAATCACAGCCCAGAGCAGAACCATTGCGAAGGGCAATGCCCATTTTCTCTAACGTACGGTCCTCCGGGTCAGAAGAAAATCCATTCGGCAGCATTTCTGCGGCGGAAAGAATTCCATATTTATCACATTCTGTCACTACGTGAGCAACCAGTCTTGTCATTTCATAGTCAAAATCCCCTGACGGAAAACCCATGACGATGCAGGCGTCCGCGCCAAAGCGGGCCATATCTTCAACCTGATAAGAAATATCCGGCACATTCTTCTCTTTATTTTTTCCAATCGCTGACGGAGTCGTGTCCAGACGGATAATCAAGCCCATATTTCCAATAGCTTCTTTGTTGTATTTTGCAGTTCCATAACTAACCAGAATAGCATCTGCCCCGCCTCTTCTGGCCGCTTTTATTACCTCCGTCTCATTCACACCCATCTCGCGGCCGTCTCTGCCGTGATCAAATGCCAGAACAACCGCCTTGCCGTCTTCCTGAAAAATATTATAGTGTCTTCTCTTCATACTGATATCCTCCTTCTATTTACAACCATCCCGCTGTTTCCGGCGTCGGACGGAAGTTACCTGTTTTGCGTTTCCAGAAATGCTTCTACCTTATTCCTGTCTGTCACTCCTGTTGTTGCTCCCATATACTGTACCGATACCGCTGCCACGGCGGATGCAAATTCACAGCAGCCTCTGAAGTCCTTTCCCTCCAGCAAGGCGGCAATAAATCCGGATGCGAAGTTATCTCCTGCTCCTGTGCCATCCACTGCTTTTACTGCATATCCCGGGACGTAAAAGCTTTCCGCATCAGACTTCCCGAAGCACCCCCGGGCGCCCAGCTTTATGATGACATGGCCGATCCCCAGGCCAAGGAAATAATCCGCCATTTTCTCCGGCTCACTCTCCCCGGAATAAAAGCGGGCTTCCGCCTCATTCGGGAATAGATAATCTATATAGGTTAAGCCTTCGCCCAGATCGGAAAGCTTCTGCCTGACATCCCCTGTTTTAATGTCTGCACAGACATAAGCCCCTTCCGCCTTTGCCGCGGCGGCCACCTTAAGCAAAACGTCCGGCTCCGTAAATGGATGGCGATAAAGGCTGGCCAGAGAAACAGCCCTGGCGCCTTTTATCTCCGAGACATCCGGATAAAAAAATGCCGCCCGGCTCGGTCCGGCAGAAATGCATTTGCGCTCTCCGCTGTCATCAATCATGAGCACGAAGATGGGTGTTTTATCCTCGCTGCTGTACATAATCCCGCTTGTATCAATTCCCTCTCTCTGAGCCCTCATTGTCATAGCGTCACCCTGCATATCCCGGCCCAGTCCGCAGAGAAGTTTTGTTTTATGGCCAAGCCTGGACAGAATAACCGCCTCGTTAAATGCATCTCCGCCCATATTTATTTCTACTGAATCAGCCAGATAAATCTCGTCGTTATAACGTTCCATCCGGCATCCTTTTATCAGCACATCCGCTACTGCAATACCAATGCAAACTACCTCAGCCATATAATTTCACCTTCCTATACCGTGAACTTCCTTACAAGATTAGTTATACACCAGTTTGTTATATAGGAAAAGCAAGTATTATTTATAATAAATATAGTTATTTATGATATTATATGGTATACTTGAAGCAGGCAAAGAACAATTCAGGAAAGGATCGTTTGGCCGTATACTTTTCCTATGCGGACGATATGGGATGATATATGAATCAGGAAGAAATCGAAACTTTTTTAAACATAATAACCTATGGCAGTATATCAAAAGCCGCCGAAAAAATGTTTCTCTCTCAGGCAACCATCAGCCAGCGCCTGAAATTACTGGAAGATAAAATCGGTTTTGAGCTCATGAGGCGTCAAAAGGGGCAGAGAACGATTGAACTTACGGAAAAAGGAGAAGCTTTTGTGGACATTGCCAGAAAGTGGGTCAATCTGATGCAGGAAACATCTTTTTTAAAGACAGCGGATTCCAATATGTTTCTGGCTATCGGCTGCTCCGACAATCTGATCAGCCATCTCTTTGAACCGTTCTTTCAGCATATGGTCGCATCCTGCCCGAACATAGATTTCAAATTCCGGAACCGGACAACACTGGAGCTCTATACTCTGGTGGAAAATAAAGGGCTGGATACCGCTCTTCTTTTTCAGCCTCTGAAACGGGAAAATGTGATCACTGAACCGATCTATCAGGAAGAAATGGTAGTATTGCAGTATGGAAGGCAAAAACCGGACACTAAGACCATAGCTCCGGAAGAGCTGAATCATCGAAAGGAAATTATGTACTGGTGGGGCAATAATTATCAGGAATGGCACGACAATCATTTTGATCCATCGGTACGTCCCAGGGCAAATGTAAATACTCTGCCCCTGATGTTCTGTACGATCAGAGCGGAAGGCTGCTGGAGTATCGTACCTGTCAGCGTCGCCTCACAGATGGTCAGGGAAGAAGGGTTTCATATGCTCAGACTGACTGCTCCGCCTCCGCCCAGAACCGTTTACCGTATCATCCACCGGCAGCCCAAGCTGGTGAGCCAGAATGCACTGGCCATATTCTGCAGGGAGCTGGATTCGTATATATCCGGAAAGCAAAGCCGGCATCCATAATATTTCAGGTACAAACACGGACAGGGACCGCTGCAAAAGCAGCGGTCCCTCTTATTCAGAAAAATATGTCTTACTCCATCCGAAGAATTTCCTTTTTCAGCCGTTTCATGATTCGTTTTTCCAGTCTGGATATATAAGATTGGGAGATGCCCAGCAGATCGGCCACCTCTTTCTGTGTCTTTTCATTGCCGTCGGGAGAATTCAGGCCGAACCGGAGCTGTACAATGATTCTCTCCCTCTCGGAAAGCTTACCCAGAGCCTTGCCGAGCAGTTTTTTATCCACTTCATCTTCCAGATTTCGGTAAACCAGATCTTCATCCGTTCCCAGGATATCGGACAGCAGCAGTTCATTTCCATCCCAGTCCACATTCAATGGTTCATCAATGGAAACCTCCAGCTTGGTTTTATTATTCCTGCGCAGATACATCAGTATCTCATTTTCAATACAGCGTGACGCGTAGGTTGCAAGTTTTATATTTTTTAAGGGGTTAAAGGTATTAATAGCCTTCATCAGTCCGATGGTGCCGATAGAAATCAGATCTTCCACTCCAACCCCGGTATTATCGAATTTTTTCGCTATGTATACGACCAGCCTCAGGTTATGTTCAACCAGGGTCTTTTTGGCATCCATCTCTTCCTCTGTGCCCAGCATACACAAAAGACCCGCTTCCTCAGGTGGTGTTAACGGCGGCGGAAGCACTTCTGCTCCTCCGATATAATGGATATCTCCGCCCTTCGTCTGTTTCAGCAATATGGATTTAAAGTCCTGAATCATACGAAATTGAAATCTATTCGGAATAGCGATTTTTAAAAGCATACCTTTCTTCTCCTTCTATCTTTGTTGCCAGGGTATCAGAAACTACCCGTGCTGCTTCAAGTACGCCCCGGCGTACTTGAAGCGAGCCGCACGTCATGCTTTGCATGACATAATACATCTGCGCGGCTCTGCAATCCGCCGGAGGCTTTATCTTGGAAGGAGACTGGGCTCCCACCATGACAAATTTGTTATTTACTTACCACCTATTGAGGTGGGAGTCTTATCTACTTCCATGATAAAATCTTCCTGAATGAGCAAATGATAGCGATTCTTTCCGGATAAGAACCCATCATACAGTCCAACAACTACTTTTTCATTATCAAAACGTGCGGTTTCGGTAAAAACGGTCAGTGTATCGACCACGATGCCGGTCAACAATCCACCCTGTTTTCCCACAGAATGGTAGGGAATCATCCTTACCCGATCTACATAGTCCAGTACGTCCTTGCAAAGCAGTTCCTTCATCACAGCGGATTCTGCTACTGCCACCGGCTTTCCGGTGGTGGGGTCCTTTAAACTGTTCCCGGTATCCAGCAGTCCAGTCGTACTCACGCTTCGCCCCTGGAATGTAATTTCCACCCGGAAACAACCTTTTTCTTCTTTTCTCTCCTGTAAAAACTGTCTCAAAAAAAGAAACAGGATTATACCGGTCATTCCGACACTGAGCCAGAATGTCTTATTCAGTCTCTGGTACAGAAAAGAAAAAGCACCCGCAGTCAGCCAGCTCACAGCGTATAGAAGAATACAGCTTCGAACCAGCCGGCGGGGCCCTGGGTACCCCCATGCAAGCAGAACCATCACCACATCTGTCACTCCGTACAGCAGGATTATGCGCAGGAGAACAGGCAGTGTAAAAATAAGATCCAGACAGGCGGCCAGCGCGCCAAAAAGTGCCGCCGGCAATATACGCCTCCATCTGCCTCTGGGATGCATCATTTCATTAACCAGCCCCAGAATCAACAGATCCATAATTGCATTTAAGAAAAAAAACACGTCTATGTAGATAACTGATTCCAATGTCAACCTCCGGACTTTATTATAGCCCGTCACCTACAAAAAATTTGTCAAAAGGACTGGGAGGATTCGGTAACTTATCTTGCTTTTCCAACAGCAAAAGACAAAATGCCGCGTTATTTTCAGTCAGGAAATGACCTCACATCTGCTAAATTTCAGGAATTCCCCTTAAATGTGCGAAGATTGGGATGTCGAAAAAAGAAAGGAAAGGAAAAGAAAAAAAGAATAGTTTTAAGAATAATTCAAGTACGCCTCGGCGTACTTGCTGCGAGCCGCACGTCATGCTCTGCATGACATAATACATCTGTGCGGCTCTGCAATCCGCCGGAGGCTTTATCTTGGAAGGAGACTGGGCTCCCACCTAGACGAATTTGTTATTTACTCACCACCTATAAAGGGGGGAGTCTTATCTACTTCCATGATAAACGCCCGCAAATAATCCATTTGCGGGCGTAACAATCTCTTATCTGATTCTATTTAATTGGTACGGTTCTTCAAAAAGTCCGGAATCTTGATTCCTCCGTCTCCTCCGCCCTGATTGGGATTTGGATTGCCGGCAGAACGAGGTGTTACCTGTCTTACCTGCTGCTCGTGAGCAGGAGCCTGGCTCTGGAAAGACGGTTTATAACCCGGCATGGTGTTCTGTGTCGGTGTCGGATTGGGAGTCGGCCGGTAACTGCTCTGTGGTCTGGACTGAAACTTAGAAAAATCAGCCCTGCTCTTTCCAGCCTGAGGCTTACTTCCCTTTGCTTCCTGCAGTCCGGTTGCAATGACCGTGATACTGGCAGCATCCGGATTATTTTCATCATACATTGCACCGAAGATAATGTTGGCATCATCGCCTGCCAGCTCCTGAACATAAGAAGCCGCATCGTTGGCCTCAATCAGGCTGATATCGCCGGATACATTGATAATAACATGACTTGCGCCCTGGATCGTTGTCTCCAGAAGGGGACTGGTGGTTGCCTGCTTCACAGCGTCCATACACTTCTCATCGCCAAAGCCCACGCCGATACCAATATGGGCCACACCCTTGTCCTTCATAACTGTCTGCACATCCGCAAAATCCAGATTAATCAGACCAGGTACATTGATCAGATCCGTGATACCCTGTACACCCTGCTGAAGGACCTCGTCAGCCTTCTTCAAGGCTTCCGGCATCGTTGTACGGCGGTCTACAATCTCCAGAAGTTTATCATTGGGGATAACAATCAGCGTGTCCACATTTTCTCTTAAATTGGTAATACCCTCAAGAGCATTGGACATACGTGTCTTTGCCTCAAAACGGAACGGCTTGGTCACAATGCCGACTGTCAGTATACCCAGATTCTTGGAAATACCGGCGATAACCGGTGCCGCACCTGTTCCGGTGCCGCCGCCCATACCGCAGGTAACAAAAACCATATCGTAGTCCTTGATCAGATCGGTCAGTTCCTCGGTGCTTTCTTCCGCCGCCTTCTTGCCCATCTCAGGCTGAGCCCCGGCGCCAAGGCCCTTGGTCAGCTTCTCTCCGATCTGAATGCAGATGGATGACTTGCAGCTCTTCAAATGCTGCTTATCTGTATTTACACATGCAAAATCCACTCCGATTATGCCCTCGTCAATCATTCGGTTTACCGCGTTATTGCCGGCTCCGCCCACGCCTATCACTAATATTCTGGCTGCTGCATCCGGCTCATTTGTTCTGATTTCCAACACGACTTTTGTCCTCCCTTAACCGTATCTGTCTGGTTTCTATTTTGCTTAAGACGCTTGTCCGGCTGCCGCCGGCGCTTCGAAAACCCTGAAAACTTAACTATAGTGTCTCCCTGGGCCCGTCAAAAATATCTATGGCATATCATATTAATAATAAAGGTATTTATATAAAATATCAAGGTTTATTTTTTAGTTTTCCTGAAAAATCACCTGCTTCTGTCCCGGTACAAAATTAGTCATATCCAGCGTCCCCTTCAGTCCCTCCGTCTTCGGGAGCAGCTTTGATAATTCCGCTATCGGTTCGTCGTATATCTCTCTCCTTCCCATCGGCACCACCACATCCCCTGCGTACAAGGTTACTTCCCCGCTGACGCCGAACTGGATCTTGTCCACATTCAGTTCGTACTTTTTAATCAGCATGGCCAGATTCCGGACCGTATCGAATATCCTGCCGTCTTCTACCTGCATTTTCTGGTAGAGAGCAAAACCCTTTACGTTCATCCCTCCTATATAGAGGATTCCGTCCAGTTCCTCCTCCGCCGTTTCCACCACAACGCCGTCCTTGTCAAAATAAATATATTGGCCCATATACCGGACACAGCCCACAATCGGTTTTTCATACACACCGATTTTAAGTGTACCAGGCGACACAAAGTCCACATCCAGCATATCAATAAACGGTATGCTGTTTTTTTTCATGTTTTTTATTTTCATATAAAGATACAGCGTATTTCTGTCCTTGCCATCCTGAATCAGCAGATCCTTTAACTGTTCCTCCGTATAGTAGGTATTACCCGTTATTTCCACATTTTTCACCCTGAAAACAAGAAGAAATACCGCGGCCAGAAAAACCAGGCCTGCCACAACGGCCAAACGCAGCCGAAGACGGCTGCGCCGCTTTTTTTTCTTTTCCTTCAAAACCCGAAGCTTAATATCCTCTTCCATAGACACCTCAATTTCTCTGGTGTGTAATCTGGTTGGACACAGACAGGACAACCCCCATCTCAGCCAGCAGAATGGCTACGGACGTGCCTCCGTAACTGATAAAGGGCAGCGGTATGCCCGTAGACGGAATACTGTTTGTAACAACGGCAATATTTATGATAACCTGAATGGCGATCTGCGCCATAACACCCACACAGATCAGCCCTCCGAAAAGGTCCGGCGCACTGATGGCGATAATAAAGATTCTCCATAACAGAAGCAAAAACAGCATAATAACCATAATTGCCCCGAACAGTCCCAGCTCTTCACAGATAACGGCAAAGATCATATCATTGTGAGACTCCGGTATAAAGCCCAGCTTCTGCATGCTCTCCCCCAGTCCGGTGCCAAACAGACCGCCGGACGCAATCGCATACAGACCCTGAAGAATCTGGAAGCCCTTCTCATGCGTTTCCACATTCAGCCACACATCAATTCGTTCTCCACGGTAATCCACCAGGAAAATAAACGCGGCCCCAACCGCCACAAGCCCCAGAGCGGCCACAATATAATACCACTTTCTGCGGCTGGCCACAAAACAGATTGTAATAAAAATACCCGCGATAATAATAGCGGTACTTAAGTTCTCCTTGGCGATCAGACCCAGCAGCGGGGCAATATACAGGGCAATCCGGAATAATCCCGCCATTTTATCCAGTTTCCGCGGCGCAATATAAACCAGGTAAGCCACAAATAAAACCGTGGCTACCTTGGAAATCTCAGAAGGCTGGAACGAGCCAAGTAAAGGCACCTTAATCCAGCGCTTGGCACCGTTGATATCCTCTCCAATAAACAGAACCAGAACCTGCAGTCCGATGGAAACCAGATATAAAAGAGTCGCCGGCGTCATGCGGATAATCGGAAGCTTCTTAATAATAATCCGGTAATCGATCACCTTGCCCATAAACAGCATGGCGGCAATCCCAAGAATGGCACTGAGGGCCTGCTTTTTCAAAAAATACATGGAATCGCCGTAACGCACCTGGGAAGTATAGGAACTGGTGCTGTAAATCATCACGAGACCAAAACAAACCAAAAAAAGCGTCAAAAATAACAGGCTATAATCAAAATAGCCGTGAGGACGCAATGTATCATCTTTATAATCCTTCGCCAGTCTCGCCATGAACTTAAAACGCCTCCTACAATCATATAATCCGTCATGAAAAAATCATCAAGCCGCAGGCTTGCTTTCACTGTTCCGAAGGAACATTTTTACCTGCTCAAAGAGCGGCTTTTCACCGAGCTGCATGCAGCTCGTTTTCACTTGCGGCTCCGCCGCAGCTTTCACCCGCTCTTCCTTATTCATTATTCCATCTTCATTCTCGTTTTCACTTGCGTCTCCGCAACTTTCACTCATTCTTCCTTCTTCATTCTTCCTTCTTCATTTTATTCACATATTCCTTAAACAGATCTCCCCGCTGCTCGTAGTTCTCAAACATACCCCAGCTTGCGCAGGCCGGAGAAAGCAGCACACATTCTCCCGGAGCCGCATGGGCGGCACATAGTTCCACCGCTTCTTTCAGCGTATCGGTCAGAATAATATCTGTAAAGCCGTGGGCCCTTGCACAGTCCGCAATCGCGTCCCTTGTCGCACCCAGCAGCACAAGTTTTTTTACTTTTCCATCGAAAGCCTCGATCCATTCGTCATAAGATGAACCTTTGTCGTACCCGCCGCCGATGAGGCAGGTGGGGCCGGGCATGGCCTGGATACCTTTGATCGCAGCATCCGGGTTCGTTCCCTTGGAGTCATTAAAGTATTTCACGCCGTTAATCTCATCCACATACTCGATCCGGTGTTCCACCGCGCGGAACTCTTTCACCGCTTTCAGAATGTGATCCATAGGTACGCCGGCATGCATGGACATGGCAATGGCTGCCATCACATTTTCATAGTTATGTTCGCCCAGCAGACGCAGCTCATGTATATTGCACAAAGGTTCGGACGTTCCGGCCCGGCACAGGCAGATTTCATCCCCGATGAGGCAGATACCGTCCCTAAGTGTCCTCCTGCTGCTGAAAAATACAACCTTTGCAGGGATTTCGGCCGCTTTCTTTTGCAGCACTTCATCTTCATAATTCAGCACACAGACCTGTTCTTTCGTCTGATTTCTGGTTATACTCAATTTCGCATCAATGTAATTTTCCATTGTATGATGGCGGTTTAAATGGTCCGGCGTTATATTCAGGATCGCACTTACATCCGGACGGAACTTATGTATTGTTTCCAGCTGAAAGCTGCTGATTTCCGCGACCGTCACCGAGTCCTCTCCCATCTTATCCACTTCCAGCGTATAGGGATCTCCGATATTTCCAACTACAAATACACTCTGATACCAGGTCTTCATAATCTCCCCGGTGAGAGCCGTCGTCGTTGTCTTTCCGTTTGTCCCTGTAACAGCGATTATTTTTCCCTTGCCAAACCGGTAGGCTAACTCAATCTCACCCCAGATCGGAACGCCTGCATCCCGCAGCTCATTTACCATGGGAATATCCGTGGGAACCCCCGGGCTGAGAACAACAAGGGAAAGCCCTGTTTTTATTTCCTCCGGCAAAACTCCGGCTATCATCTGTCCGTGAAATCCCGCGGGAAGTTTTTCCTGTACTTCCTGCACCGATTTCATTTCATTGCTGTCATACAGAATGACATCCGCACCCTTTTCCTCAAGCAGGGCCGCGGCTGCCGTACCGCTTTTTCCAAATCCGACAACCAGTACTTTGTTATTCTGAACCATGAAAATCCTCCCTATATTGCATAGAAGCCCACCAGACAGAGCAGGGCTGTTACAATCGAAAATACGGTTACCACTCTGGTCTCCGACCACCCGCACAGTTCAAAGTGGTGATGGATCGGGGCCATTTTAAAAATACGTTTGCCGTGGGTCAGTTTAAAATAGGTTACCTGAAGCATGACGGATAAAATCTCCGCGAAATAAATGAAGCCCACGATCAGGATAAATAACGGCATGCGCAGCATAAAAGCCGTGCCGACCACAAAACCTCCCAGAGCGAGGGAACCTGTATCCCCCATAAAAATCTTTGCGGGATAAACATTATAAACCAGGAAACCCAGAAGCGCTCCCGCAACCGCACTTGTTATGACGGAGAGTCCCATATTCATACCCACTGCCACAACGGTAAAAAATGTAGCTACCAGCACGGTCACTCCGGAGGCCAGGCCGTCCAGACCATCCGTAAAATTCACACCATTAACCGTACCCAGCACTACGACAAACAGAAATGGGAGAAACAGCCCGCCCAGATTCCAGTATGTTCCGTGGGTAAATGGCACCAGCACCGTCGTCCCCAGATCCGTATAGTGTAGGATATAGTAGCCGAATACACCGGTTACCACTATCTGCGCCAGCATTTTCTGCCAGGCTTTCAATCCCAGATTCCGTTTCATGACCACCTTGATATAATCGTCTAAAAATCCAATAATGCCAAATCCGATCGTCACAAAAAGCACCGGTATAATATCTGGATTACCCTTCATAAATACCAGAGAAGTCACAATGACACTCAGCAAAATGATCAGCCCGCCCATGGTCGGCGTACCTGATTTTTTCTGGTGGGACTGCGGTCCCTCTTCCCGTATAAACTGTCCGAATTTCAGCTTATGAAGAAATGGAATAAAAATCGGACTGAGCAGTACGCTCACAAAAAAAGATAATATAACCGGTACAATCACTTGATTCAGCATTTTCTTAACCCCCATGCATTTTCCTATTCTGCTCCGGCAGAATAGATAGTACAAAGCCCTCCCCTTGTACTCTTCTTCTCTTGTTTTACTATTATAATTCTCTATTATAATTTTTCAATAAAAACATTCTAACAGTCATGCGCTCAACTTACCATAGTTTTCTGCGAAGACCCGCTTTTTTAATCTGTTTCCACTGTCACCGTCTCCGTTCCCAGATAAGGCAGGATATTTTCAAATACCTCCTGGATGACCGGAGCCGCTATCGTACCGCCATAATAGATTCCCACCGGCTCGTCGATCAGGACGATCCCAATTACCTGAGGGTTATCGGCGGGAGCAAAGCCCACAAACGAGGATATATACTTGTTGCTGCTTCTGGGCAGCTTTTCCGAAGTCGCTGTCTTCCCTCCGATGCGAAAGCCTTCGATGTATGCCCGCTTTCCGGTTCCTTCTGCCACAACCTTTTCCAGAAGATCCCGCATGGTAGCCGATGTCTCAGAGGATATCATTCCATCCTTCTGTTTATAGGATGGCGTATAAATCACTTCTCCATCCTGGTTTTTTATTTCTTTTGCAAAATGAGGGGTAATGGAATGCCCTCCGTTGATTACCGTACTGGCCGCGGTCAGAAGCTGCAGGGGCGTAATCTGAAATGACTGGCCGAAAGATACCGTCGCCAGCTCTACCGCCTTTACATCTTCTACCTTATGCATGATGGAACCGGCTTCACCGGGTACATCCACACCGGTTTTCTGAAACAGGCCCAGCCGTTCCATATAGTGATAGAACCGCTCTATCCCCAGTCTTCCTCCGATTTCCATAAACACCGGGTTGCAGGAATTCTTGATGCCATCCACAAAAGTCTCCGACCCATGTCCTCCGGCTTTATGACAGCGGATTCTTCTGTCTTCCACGATCTTGTAACCAGGACAGTAAAAGGAATCATTTAAGGACACAACGCCCGCTTCCAGCGCCGATGCCGCTGTGATTATTTTAAATGTGGAGCCAGGTTCATATGTATCGCTGATACAGCCATTTCGCCACATCTCATTTAACAGATCCATCTTCTTTTCCTGGGAGGCTACCGTATTTTCTTCCTCCCCTATCAGGGTAAACGGATCGTTTAAGTCAAACTCCGGTACATTCACACAGGCATATATCTCACCATTCTGCGGATTCATGATAAGCATCTTAACATTTTTGGCTCCCTTTGCTTCCATCACCTTTGCGGCCGCCTGCTCCGCATATTTCTGTATGTTCACATCCAGAGTCAGTACCAGGTCGTTGCCGGCAATCGGCTCCTGCCGGTCCTCTGCGGCATTTTTAATTTCCACGCCGGATGCGGTCGTCAGGGTTAATATCTTGCCGTCTATCCCTTTTAAGTATTTCTCATACTCTACTTCCAGACCGATGATACCCTGATTGTCGCCCCCCGTAAAACCAATCACCTTGGAGGCCAGGGTGCTTAACGGATAATATCGTTTATAATCTTCATCAATCATAACGCCTGCCAGGTCATATTCCCGAATCCGGTCGGCTGTCTCTTTCGGTATATTTGCCTTGATCCGCTCAATGGAAGATACCTTTTCCACCCGTTTGCGGACCGTTTCCTCCGACAGACCCAGTTCAGAGCAGAGTACTTCAATGACCCGCTCCGGTTCTTTTATCTGACTGTGTATGACTGAGACTGTACACACAGGCTTATTGTCCGCGAGTACCACGCCGTTGCAGTCCAGTATTTTCCCGCGCATCGCTTTAATGGGACGCTCCCTCTCATGAAGCGCTTTGGCCATGCTGCCATAGTGGTCGGCCTGGGCCACCATCAGATATCCCAGCCGCCCCATCAGGAACACAACAGCCAGACTGATTACCAGAATCACCGTAAAAAAACCCTTACGGTTGTATGTCTTCACCTGAGCCAAGGATAATACCTCTTAAATATCTTATCCTTTTATTTTATTAATCCGTTACTCCTTTTATTCCTGTCCCGGATCATCTTGTCCATCCGGGTCTTCTCCCTGATCTAACAGACCAGTCCCCACATCCGGTGCGTCGTCAAAAATTCCTCCGCCCAGCTCATCGGTTCCGGAAGGCAGATCTTTTTTCGGCTCTTTCTTCTTTTTGGTACCATCTTCCTTCTTTGTGTCGTTTTCTTTCGTGTCAGTCTTTTCCGGCTCCTTGCTGGAATAAACACCCAGAAACGGGAGCGTTTCTTCCATGATGTCCTTTGCCACCTCGATTGCATAGGCGCTGTTGGCCTGCTTTGCAACATCCGGTTCATCTATAATCACATATATGGCAACCTGGGGATTTTCCACCGGGGAAAATCCAATAAAAGAAACCAGGTATTTTTCGTTGCCACGGGGAAATTTCTCTGCAGTTCCGGTTTTCCCTCCGATCTCAAACCCTTCAATCTGAGCCTTTACCGCGGTTCCTTTCGTAACAGCCAGTTTCATCTCTGAACGCAGTTCCCTGCTGGTCTGGGGGCTGACCGTCCGTTTCACCAGAAGGGGTTCGATATCCTCCACTACCGCTCCGTTGGAGTTTACAACCTGGCTCACAATATGAGGCTCATAGTATTCCCCGTCGTTGATCAGCGAACAGAACGCGCTCATCAGCTGTATCATGGTTACGGTCTGCCCCTGACCGAAGCTGGCAGTGGCAAGCTCCTGGGCATTTAACCCCGACTCGTTAAAGGTGATACCGCTGGATTCACCTGGCAGATCAATGCCGGTTTTATAACCAAAGTTAAAAAGTCTCGTATATTTATAGAAGCTGGCCCGCCCCAGCCGTTCCCCGATCTGCATCAGGGCCGGATTACAGGAGTAGGCGATGCTCTCCGGTACGTTGATCGTTCCATGCCCTTCTTTATGGGCGCAGCCGATTTTCTTGCCCGCCACCTCATAATAGCCGGGGCAGTAATAGGTCTTGTTTGGGGTTATCTTCGACTCCTCGTAGGCTGCCGCAACCGTAAATGGCTTGAATGTAGAGCCCGGTTCATAGGCATCGCTGACACAGAAATTTCTCCAGAGCTTGCTCAGAGCATCTACCTGCTCTTCCTCGCTCATTTTTTTCAGCTTCTTTTTTGAGTAATACGGTGTAAGGTCTCTCGGGTTATTTAGATCATAAAATGGATAGCCGGCCATGGCATAGACTTCCCCGTTATTGGGATTCATCATAATGCAGCCGATATTTTTACAGCCTACTTCCTCCACAAATTTTGTCAGCCGTTTCTGTACGATCGACTGTACATTTGCGTCAATCGTGGTCACCAGGCTGTTGCCATCCGTGGGATTCTGAACCGTTCTCTGAAGATTCATCTCGGAATCATAATAGCCGTAGGATCTGCCGTTAACGCCGTTTAGCTCGTCATTATAATACTCTTCCAGGCCCCAGTTCCCTTCATTGTCCGTGTAGGTAAAGCCCAAAACGCCGCAGGCCACATCATTTAACGGATATCTTCTGTCATAGGCCAGCTCAAACCATACGCCTTGAATATCATTCTGCTTTTTTTCTTCCTTCAGCGCTTCCTTATGGGCCTCTACATAATCGTCATAGGCTTTCTTTTCATCATCCTCCAGTTTCTTCCGGAGCACCACATACTGGGAATTCGGTTTCTCCGCCAGTATCTGGTTGAGTTCTTCCTCGGTAACGTCAAAGTTCTGTGTCAGCGCCTGAATGGTGGGCTCCCTGTATTCATCTTTGGACAGGATCGTCTTGGGCTCAATGATCAGATTATAGACCCGGATGCTGGTTGCCAAAACTGTACCGTTCCGGTCCGTAATGCTTCCTCTCTTATAGGGAATAGCCGAACTTACATAGGTCTGCTGGGAGAGCACCCTTTTTTTATATCTTTCTCCATTTCGCCTGTTCACCATCGTGACGGCGGCCATAACTGCCAGAAACATGATAAAAATAACGGCAAAAACGAGAAGCAGGCTGCTTCTCATTTTCGTTGTAAATAACTTTTTTCTTTTTGTCTGTGTATTCCTTCTGCTGTTATTCATGTGAACTCCAATTCTTAATTCCGCCAATGACTGTATCCAAAATATTCTCAGACTCCGTCTCCGGAATCTCCCCGTATTGTTTTACAAAATCACTCTTGGTACTCTCATATGCAATCACACGGTTTCGGCTGGCATGTACCATGCCCAGTTCCTCTGTTGCTACCTTGTAGATATGAGACAGATCAATATTGGCATTGATCTTGGTAAGCTCTGCTGAATTATCTGTTTTTAAATCTCTGATTTCATTCTGCAGCGTTACCACATTGCGGCTCATCTGAGTCACGTCCGTGCGGACTGTCAGAAAGCTGACAAGCATATATACCGTAATTACCGATGCCAGAGTGAGAAACAGCACAGAAACCACATCCAGGTTTCTGGCCATCGCCTTTTCCCGTTTCAGCCTGCTTCTCCGGCTTCTTTCTTCCTCATTGACCGGGTCCTGTATCTGCGGCCGTTCCGGTCTTACATAGTCCGGAAGCGGGACGACCTCCAGGTTTCTGGCGGCATTTCCCTGCGTATACGTATGGGAATGCGTATAATGATTGCCGGAATAGCTGCCGCGGTACTGGCTGGTGTTGTATGAGCGCCCGGTATTCAATTGTCTTTGTCTGGTGTATGAATATCTATTCTGCTGCGACATTTGATTTTCGTCCTTCCTGCCTGTGAACTCATCCCGGGACCTCCTAAAAAATGGTTCAAAAAACTACAGATAGACGATTCTCTTCTATCCACCATTTCGTTCTATTCGGTTCCTGCATCTTTTGTAACCTGGTCGTTATTATGCTTTGGCAGACGGATCTTCCCGCCCGCTTTGTGTTTTAAGTGTTTCTGTATATCGTTCTATTTTTCTCCGGATTCCGGAGTATTTACCCTGCGTTCAAATACTCTCAGCTTTGCGCTTTTGGATCTGGGATTATCTTCCAGCTCCTGCTCCGATGGCAAAATCGCTTTTCTGGTAATTACCCGGCCGGCCGATACTTTATTGCATACGCACACCGGAAAATTCGGCGGGCAGGTACAGGGATTTTCATTTCTGCGGAAACTGGATTTCACAATCCGGTCCTCCAGAGAATGAAATGTGATAATGCAGATTCTTCCCCTGTCTCTCAGCCGTGCGATCATTCCATCCAACGATTGTTCCAGAACTTCCAGTTCTCTGTTCAGCTCGATCCGGATGGCCTGAAAGGTCTGTTTGGCCGGATGGCCTTTTCCCTCTCTGACTCTGGCCGGAATCGCTCCCTTTATAATCTGTGCCAGCTCCATCGTGGTTTCCACCGGTTTCTCGCTCCGGGCCCTCACAATATGCTTGGCAATGTTTTTGGCAAACTTGTCCTCCCCGTAATCCCGTATCATCCGGTACAGCTCCATCTCGGTGTATCCGTTCACGATATCTCTGGCGGTCTGTTCCTGCCGGTCGTCCATCCGCATATCCAGCGGCGCATCCTCCCGATAGGAAAATCCCCGTTCGGCTGTATCCAGCTGGTAGGAAGAAACGCCCAGATCCAGCAGAATTCCGTCAACCTGTCCGATACCGAGCTCATTAAGAACCTGCTCCATATTACAGTAGTTATTCCTGACGACAACTGCCCTTGTTCCAAATTCCCGCAGACGTTCCTCTGCTGCCCTGACCGCATCCGCATCCTGGTCAATCCCGATCAGTCTGCCCCGCTCCGACAGCTGTCTGCATATCTCATAGGAATGTCCGGCTCCGCCCAGGGTCCCGTCCACATAAATACCATCCGGTTTTATACACAGCTGGCTAATCGTCTCCTGCAATAAAACCGACTTATGCGAAAAGCACATTTTTCTACCACGCCTTTCCGTTTAAAACCCTAAACCATATTCCGACATCCGCTCGGCAATTTCGTCCATATTGTCATAGGTATTGTTGGCAAGCCAACGTTCCTTGCTCCAGATTTCTATCTTGTTCATGACGCCTACAAAAACCACATCTTTCTCCAGCTTTCCGGCATCCCGAAGCTTGGAAGGGATCAGTACCCTTCCCTGCTTGTCTATCTCACAGGAAATTGCATTGGAAAAGAAGTATCTCTGCATCTGCCTGACTTCCTTATTTCCCGGCAGAGCCAGCATTTCCTTCATAAATTTCTCCCAGTCCTCCTGGGGATAAACGAACAGACATCCATCCAGGCCTACGGTGATCACAAATTCCTCTCCAAGGGCATCACGAAACTTAGCCGGCATAATTACCCGGCCTTTTGAATCAATCGTATGATTAAATTCACCCATGAACATTGTTATCACCTGCTCTTCCCATCTATACGTGCTGCATAGCCCACACGTATCTACGGTGTGCTCTTATGTATCTTCTGCCATCGATACTGCATCTTTGGCTGTTACTAAGGCAAGTGGACGGTGTGATAAACTCACTTTGAACCATAACAAACCATTTTCCTCCACTTCCCTCCCCTTATGGATCAATAATATATTACTTTTGGGAATTAATCAAGGAGTATTTTATGGGTAAAAATGGCAGAAATAGCCCCTAATTGCGGGCTTTGGCAACAAAAAACACAAGATATCGTTGGCGGGTATCCTTCACCAACTATTTCTTGTGTTTCATGGGTTCGTAATATTTTGTTAATTTTATGTTCGATTTTTTGGCCCGGGGAACTAAATTTCCTCCACTTCCCTCCCCAGGTCCTTTTTTGCCTTATCCACGAGCTGCTTTTCTTCCGCTCTGGTCAAATCCGCCAGGCTTCCCTTCGCAGCTTCCAGAAAGGCTTCCAGAACATTCCTCATCTCTTTCCGGGTGGGTTCATCCAGCTTATTGACTGCCAGAAGCATCCTGGGCAGAGCCTGGGTCCAGTTTTCTCTCAGTTCCTTAAGTGTGGCCGCCCCGGAAGCACTCAGAATCTCATAGAGGGCATCAATAAATTTCTTTCTGCTCTCCGGTGTCAGGGAACAGATCCAGTCCTTCAGCGTATGATCCAGAAGGCGGCTCTCCAGCGTAACCGATTTCAGCGTGACAAAATGATTTCCGGAAACCTCCCAGGAAAAAGGATCGTGCTGAAGCAGCCCGATCTGCCGGCTTTTCACAACGGTATAACTGCCTTCCTGTTCCAGCAGCATCCCTACCACAGAAGATTGAGGCACATATGTATAGATCCGGTCAAGCACAGCCTGGTACTGATCTTCTGCAATCACACCGGAAGGGAATCCCGGTCCGTCGTGATTAAACACTCCGGTCAGCCTGTTCCTGACTTCTTCCCCGGCAAATGCGGCGCTGTAGACAGCCAGATTGCCGCCCTTGGAGTGGCCTCCCACCCACAGCCGCCCGTCCGGATATTTTTCCGATATTACGCTCAGATAATCTGCCGCCTCTTCCTGTGCCGGAACCGGCGACATAAATGACATGTTCAGGTCTTCCTTCCATCCCACAATCGTATTGTCAGTTCCCCGGTATGCCGCATACCGGTCCCGGTCTCCAATACGGAATGTCATGGCTGCAAACTGCTTCTCTTCCTCCGGATCAAAGCTGCTCTGATAGTCTGTAACTACAGCCGCCCCGAACCGCTGGCTCTTTCCCATGGAAAGAAGCAGTTCCTTTTCTTCCCCGTGAAGCCCGCTGTAATAATTCCGTGTACTGCTGCCAGGCTCTGCGCCAGAAAAGTCCCCGGCAATCTTTGCTATCGTTATTTCCCTCCGGTCCGTATCCGGCAGCTTTTCCAGCTTAAAATAAGCAAACTTGCTGAGTATTAAACTATCAACCGGATTGAACGGCATCTGGTCAAACGGCAGATGGCCCATTTTTTTCACATAGTCCGTGATATTGTCCACGTTGTTCCCCCTTATACTAGTTTACTGAGCAACAAACGACAGTACGCTTCGCGAGACTGTCTTATTGCAGCAAACGACAGCACGCTTTGCGAGACTGTCTTACTGCAAACAAACGGCCGCTGCATATTCCTGCCCGCAGCGGCCTTCTATCTCTGTGTTACTGAACCGGCGCCTGCCGGTTTGATTTCTTTTTTATCCGGTTGTAAATCAGTACCCCGGTCGCTGCCAGAAACAGTACGATGGATACAATCTGGGAAACCGGCACCGTCGTCCCCCAGAACAGCAGCTGATCCGTTCGCAGCCCCTCGATCCATGCTCTCCCCAGTCCATATCCGGCAAGATACATCAGGAAAATTTCTCCGTCGTACTTCTTGTACTTGGTATAAATCAGAAGCAGCGCCAGAACCATCAGGTTCCACAGGAATTCATATAAAAAGGTAGGGTGAACGGAAATAAATTCAATGCCGTCCACGATTACCGTATGATCCAGCATCTTCTGAGTCACATCGCTGGCGGCTACATCTGCTCTGGGAAGCAGCATGCGCATAAAACTGTTTGTGTAGTCTCCGAAGGCCTCCCGGTTCATAAAATTCCCCCAGCGTCCGAACGCCTGGCCTGCGATCAGGCCCACACAGCAGGTGTCAACCAGCAGCGGGAAGGACCATTTCTTCTTTTTACAGTAGATATAGGCCGTCAGTACTCCAGCAATCACCCCGCCGTAGATGGCAAGCCCTCCGGTCCGTATATTAAATATATCCAGCAGGTTGTTCTGAAAATAATCCCATGCAAAAATAACATAGTAAATTCTGGCTCCTATCACGGAAAAAATAATAGCATAGATCGCAAAATCCAGATATTTATCTTTCCCCTGTCCGGTCCTTCTGGACTGCCACTCCACCAGCAGATAGCCGATCACCATGCCCAGAGTAAGAATCACGCCGTAGTATGCAATTTTAAATCCAAAGACCGTAAAACCGTCCCCCAAATTACTAAAAGTTATTCCCAGCCCAGGAAACCGAATGGAAGAATCTGTCATCGTCCTTCCTCCTTTTATTTTATTCTGTCCGCACGAGAACATTCCTGTCTATGGACAGCAGCATTTATTTTCTCATCACGAAAACTTACACATTGAAGCGGAACAGAACCACATCTCCGTCCTGTACCACATATTCCTTGCCCTCGGAGCGCACCAGTCCTTTTTCTTTCGCACTGTTTAAGCTTCCGCACTCAATCAGGTTGTCATAGCTTACCACCTCTGCCCTGATAAATCCTCTCTCAAAGTCAGAATGGATCTTGCCGGCCGCCTGCGGAGCCTTTGTTCCCCGCTTGATGGTCCAGGCTCTGGACTCCTGCGGCCCCGCGGTGAGATAACTGATCAGCCCAAGCAGGGAATAGCTGGCCCGGATCAGCTTTTCCAGACCTGACTCTTTTAAGCCCAGGTCTTCCAGAAACATTTTCTTTTCTTCCTCGTCTAACTCTGCAATCTCCTGCTCAATCTGGGCGCAGATTACAAATACCTCACAGCCGTTTTCCTTCGCAAATTCTCTGACCCGGTTTACATACTCGTTGGAGGCTCCGTCATCCGCCAGATCATCCTCCACCACATTCGCCGCAAAAATAACCGGTTTCCCTGTTAAAAGGTTGTATTCTTTCAGCCAGTTTAATTCATCCTCATCCTCTGTCTCGAATGTGATCGCCATTTTACCGTCTTCCAGGTATGCCTTCAGCCGTTCTAACAGATTCAGTTCCTTGGCCATCGCCTTATCGTTTTTGGCCGCTCTGGCTACCCGGCTGATCCTTCTCTCCAGAATTTCAATATCGGAGAAAATCAGTTCCAGATTGATTGTCTCAATATCCCTCAGAGGATCAATAGAGCCATCCACATGAATAATATTACTGTCCTCAAAGCAGCGGACTACATGTACAATTGCATCTACTTCCCGGATATTGGATAAAAACTGATTGCCCAGACCTTCCCCTTTTGACGCGCCCTTTACCAGCCCGGCAATATCCACAAATTCTATGGTTGCAGGAACCGTCTTGGCAGAGTCATGCATTTTCGTCAGAACGGTCAGCCGTTCATCGGGAACCGGAACAATCCCCACATTGGGATCGATGGTGCAAAACGGATAATTGGCCGATTCCGCTCCGGCCTTGGTCAGTGAGTTAAACAGTGTACTTTTTCCAACATTCGGCAAGCCGACAATTCCAAGCTTCATTTTTAATATTTCCTCCTAGTAACCAGCGAACTTCGCTTTTTCTCTTCTCTTATTCTCCATCCCTGGCTTCAATAACCAGAAGAATCCCCGATTCAAATGAAATACGTCCCTCTTCTTCTGCAATCTCATTGCTGATGCCAAGAGAGCTCCCGTATTCATAATCCCGGTCTGTCAGATCGTAGGAAAAACCTCTAAGGGTTACCCCTTTTACAATACCTCCGAAGGGCAGCAGAGATACATAGCTTCCATACTGTTCTTCCCGCCTTATCGTCAAACCTTCCCGGACTAAATAAATCTTGTTGTACTCGTCCAGAAGGAAAGCCTGCATCCCTGCATCCAATGTCTTTTTCAGCAGAGAAATATTACCCAGCAGATGATCGGTCCGGGAGCCGGTTGCTCCCAAAATAACCAGTTCCGACAGCCCCATCTCAGCAGCCAGATCGATGGCTATCTCCGTATCGGTGGCATCCTTGACCGGATTGTACTCCTGGATGATGGTGGACAATTCCCCGCAGGAAACCTTCCTTCTGAAACGATCCAGCAGTTCCGGATCTACAGAGTCAAAATCTCCCAGAAGATAATCGACCGCCAGTCCAATTTCCTCCACGGTTTCCAGAGCTCCGTCCACACAGAATATTTTATCAAACTGCTCCGTTTTAAGATAGGATTCCAGAAAGTGACGATTCAGTCTCCCGCCGGTCAGGATCAGACCCCTGCTCATCTTAACTGTTCCCGCAGAGTCTTCATATTGTCTGCAATATCGCCCTTAAATACCGCAGTACCCGCTACAAATACATCCGCCCCCGCTTCCTGAAGCTTTCGGATCGTCGTTTTATCTACTCCACCGTCCACTTCGATTTCAATATTTAAGTTTTTCTCCTGAATCCGCTTTTTCAGAGCCTGTATTTTCCCATAGCAGGCCGGAATCAGCTTCTGACCCCCAAAACCAGGGTTAACCGTCATGATCAGAACCAGATCCAGATCCTCCAGCACATAGTCCAGCACGTCCAAAGGCGTTGCCGGATTCAGGGCCACGCCAGCTTTCAGCCCCATGGATTTGATTACACCAATGGTACGGTGCAGATGTCTGCAGGCCTCCGCATGAACGGTTATCAGATCGGCCCCCGCCTCTTTTACCGCCTCAAGCAGGGCATCCGGATTTTCCACCATCATATGCACATCAAATACCAGGCTGCTGCCTCCGCGGATTGCCTTTATAATGGGCATACCAAAAGAAATATTCGGCACAAACTGCCCGTCCATCATATCCAGATGGAGATATTCTGCTCCGGCCGCTTCCACAGAGGCTACTGATTCTCCCAGCGCGGCAAAATCCGCCGCCAGTATTGAGGGTGATATTTTTGACATAATTGTTACATCCTTTCCCGTTATCTGTACTTCTTCTCCTGTTTCAGATTATCATAGATTAATTTATAGTTGGCGTACCGGCTGGCGCTGATCTCCCCGGTTTCCACCGCGCATTTCACGCCGCAAACCGGTTCGTTTATGTGAACGCAGCCCTGAAAGCGGCACTGTTCCTCATAGGGAATAAACTCCGGATAGTACTCCTTTAGTTCATCCGCCTCCATATCCTTTACAAAAAAAGAACTAAAGCCAGGCGTATCGAAAATATATCCGCCCTCTTCCAGAGAGAACAGCTCCGAATGCCTGGTCGTATGTTTTCCCCGCTGTATTTTCTCGCTGATTGAACCGGTTTCCATCGCGGCTTTCGGCACCAGAAGATTGATCAGCGTGGATTTTCCCACACCGGACGGCCCGGCAAGTACGGTTGTCTTGTCCCTGAGAAATTCCTTTATCCCCGTTATTCCGCAGGCATTCAGAGCGCTCAGCGAACAGACCTTAGCCCCGCAGTCCCTGTAAATCTCTTCCAGGCTGCCGGTTTTGCCGGACGCAGCCAGATCCATCTTATTAAAACAGATCCTCGTTTCAATCTGCGCTTTTCTCATCATAACCAGAAAATTGTCCAGCAGATTTAGGTTGGGTTCAGGGGAGACGGCGGCAAAGACCACCAGAGCCTGATCCACATTTGCCACATTCGGCCGTATTAAATCATTCTTACGTGGAAGGATGGTGGTAATATTACCCACCATCCCTTCCTCGTTTAATTCTTCAATTATCACATTATCCCCCACCAGGGGTTTCACTTTCTGATTCCGGAATATGCCTTTCGCCTTGCATTCATACACGCCCCTTCCGGGGACATGAACGTAGTAGAAACCGGCGATTCCCTTCATTATCTTACCCTGCATTAAGCCTCCTGCTTCACAAAGTCCACTTTCTTCTTGATCAGCAGGTCACCGTCCAGATAAATCTCCACCGTTCCGGTTCCCTCCTGAAATCCCTGAATCACAAGACCATTTAAAGTAGGCTCAAAGTCCTCGTAGGTCAGTACACTCTCATAGACAGTCTCCGTCTGTCCGCCCTGGGTTACGATGACGGAAATGGTTCCCTCTTCCTCCTCGCTCTGGAACGGATTGTCAGCGGCACTGACAGAAATACTTCCCACATAAATATAGGTTGTTTCAGGTCCCTTGCTCAACACATAGCTGATCTTAGTGCCCTCTTCCACCTTTGTGTTGCGCTCCGTCCCCTGGGAGATTACTCTTCCCTTCTCCACATCGGCAGAAAACTCTTCCGTCACCTTCCCGGGCTCCAGCTTGGCGTCCTTAAGAGCCTTGTTGGCCTCCGACTTTGTCATATTCTTAAGATCCGGCACCAATGTCTCCTCGGTCTCTTTTCCCTTGCTCACCGTGACGGTCACATCTTTTCCCTTCTCAATGGATGTACCCTCGGAAGGGCTGACGGAGATCACCTTGCCAGCTTCCACATTATCGTCAAACACTTCGTTTTTCTTCGGATTTAATCCCAGTTCTGTCAGCTGGGAAGCAACCTGATCGTAGGTAAGTCCGGCCAGCCCCATCGGGATATCGACTTCCTCCGCACCGGAGCTTACGTATACCTGAATGGTATCCCCCTTCTTAACCTGCTCGTTGAATCCAGGCTCCGTCCGGATCACCCGGCCTTCCTCCATCTCGGAGGATGCCTCCTCATTGGGGCTGAATATCAGTCCCAGATCTTCCAGTGTTTTTCTGGCGTCATCTTCTGTTGCACCTACCACATTCGGCAGAGCAAACGGCGTTTCTTCCGGTTCGTCCTGGTTATCCTGCTCATCACCCGGTGTGTCCGGGCCTTCTACGCCTGGATCGCCATTCGGATCGTCATTTTTATCCTTGCCGAAATTAAAGATTCCGATTGTCTTTCCTACCAAAAATATAATAATCAATACCAGAATGACAACTGCCGCGATACCGCCGGCCACCATAAATTTCTCAAGCTTCGGATCGATATCACCGTCGTCGTCCAGATCGTCATTTTTCTTTTTCTTGCTGCGGGCCGGCTCCGGCTTCTCCTGAACCGGTTTCCTTCTTCGTTCCCGTTCATCCTCGCTGTTCCTTCTGGATTCTTCATAGGAAGAACGCACGGACATACCGTCCCCCGACGCGCTTTTAATACGGTTTAATTCTTCCTCTGAAATTACCAGTGTGGGAGAATCCGAATTAATCATCGGCGGTACGGACACAAAATCATCCTCCGGGTTACGGATTGCATATTTTAAATCTGCAATTAAGTCGGCAGCGTTTAAATATCTGCGCTCCGGCTTCTTCTGCATACACTTCTGTACTATTTTATCAATACTGACCGGTATGGACGGGTCAATCTGGCTTATCGCTTCCGGCTCCTCCTGTATATGCTGCAGGGCAACAGAAACTGTGCTCTCGCCCACAAACGGCACCTTTCCGGAAAGCATCTCATAGAGAGTTACACCCAGAGAATAAATGTCGCTCTTCTCATCGCTGTAGCCGCCTCTGGCCTGCTCCGGAGAAATGTAGTGTACAGAGCCCACCGCGTTGGAGGTTATCGTATTGGAAGAAACAGCCTTCGCGATACCAAAATCGGTCACTTTGGCAAGACCGTCCTTAGACAGTATGATATTCTGCGGCTTGATATCTCTGTGTATAATATGGTTGGCATGGGCCACTTCCAGGCCCTGGGCAATCTGAATCGCAATACCCACAGCCTCTTTTACTCCCAGTCTGCCCTTTGCCGCAATAAACTCTTTCAGGGTAATCCCTTCAATGAGTTCCATTACAATATAATACAGGCCTTCGTCTTCCCCCACATCATAGACATTGACGATATTAGGGTGGGACAGGCCCGCCGCTGCCTGGGCTTCTGCTCGGAATTTTACAACAAAAGTCTTATCGCTGCTGAATTCATTTTTTAAAACCTTCACTGCGACAAAACGGTTCAGACGGTGGTCTTTTGCCTTGTAGACATCAGCCATTCCGCCGGAGCCGACTTTCTCAATAATCTCATATCTATTATTTATAAACATTCCAGGTTGTATCATATTCTCACCTCTTCCCTAAGGTTTCACTAAGACGACAGCGATATTATCGAGACCTCCATGGGCATTGGCCCGCTTGATCAGTTCCCTGCATGCGACAGAAATTACATCGCCGCTCTCTCTGACAATCTCTTTTATCTCTTCATCCTCAACCATATTGGTCAGGCCGTCCGAACACAAAAGGATCTTATCCCCCTCCTGCAGTTCTACCTCAAAATAATCGGCCTCCACCTTAGGTGCAGCCCCCAGGGCCCGTGTTATCACATTTTTATTCGGATGATTCCGCGCTTCTTCTCGTTTTATCTCACCGGTTCTAATCATCAGTTCCACCAGAGAATGATCTTCCGTCACCTGGGTAATGGTACAGGGTCCATCCTCAAATTCCGCCGATTCGTCATGAACCACGTACAGTCTGGAATCCCCCACATTAGCCACATACATCGTATCACCCACAATTGTGGCGGCCACAAGTGTGGTGCCTGCGCCTTCCAGCTCCGCATGCACCTGGGTCTGATGATATAGTCTGGCATTCGTCTCCCCGATGGCAGCATCAAAAATCTCCACCGGTTCTACTTCTGTGCTCTGTTCAATCGCTTCGGTCAGCATCTTCACACAAAACCGGGATGCATAATCCCCAGCCCGGTGACCGCCCATCCCGTCAGCCACAACAAATAAATTGGGGAGATTTCCGATTTCGTTTTCTTCGCAGAACAGATAGTCCTGATTCATACTTCGCTTCAGCCCCACATCTGTCATAGAAAATGATTTCATGCGTTCTCCTCTCTTTCCGAAATGTTACGGTCAATATAGCTTTTGCGCAGCTGGCCGCAGGCGGCATCAATATCCGCCCCCATTTCTCTTCTTATAGTAACATTAATTCGATATTTTTCAAGTAAATTTTTGAATTTGAGAATGTCCGCCTGGCCCGACTGCCTGTAGTCCCGCTCTTTGATCGGATTGACAGGAATCAGGTTGACATGGCAGTTTAACCCTTTCAGCCGCCTGGCAAGCTCCGCAGCGCAGCGCTCCGAATCATTGACTCCCCTGACCAGACTGTACTCAAAGGTAATCCTTCTTTTCGTCCTTTCATAGTAATAGCGGCAGGCGTCCAGGATTTCCTCAATGGAATAGCGCAGCGCAACCGGCATCAGGGTTTTCCTCACCTCGTCGTTGGGCGCATGGAGCGAAATCGCCAGTGTAATCGCCAGATCCTCATCTGCCAGCCTGCGCATCTGCTCCGTCAGTCCGCAGGTGGAGGCTGTGATATTTCTCTGGCTGATATTCAGCCCTCGTTCGTCCGAAACCATGCGGACGAACTTTACAAAATTATCATAATTATCCAGCGGTTCCCCAGAACCCATCACCACGATATTGGAGACCCGTTCCCCGGAAATCTTCTCAATCCGGTAAACCTGATCCAGCATCTCCCCCGGAAGCAGATTTCTGGTCAGCCCTCCGATCGTGGACGCACAGAAACGGCAGCCCATCCGGCAGCCCACCTGGGAAGAAATACAGACAGAATTGCCGTGCTGGTATTTCATCCACACACTCTCCACCGCGGAGCCATCCGACAGTTCCCACAGATACTTCGCCGTACCGTCAATTTCGGACACCTGGCGTTCCAGCATGCGGGCGCTGCCTAAGCAGAAATTTTCTTTCAGCCGCTCTCTGAGCGCTTTGGAAAGATTGGTCATTTCGTCAAAGTCTGACACCAGCTTCTTATGTATCCATTCATAAATCTGTCGGGTACGGAAGCTCTTTTCTCCCCAGCCAAGAAGAATCTGGTCCAGTTCTTCAAAACCGTACGATTTGATATCTTTTGCTGCGTCCATCTGCTAATCCTCTCTTCACCTGCGCCGGAAACGGGCAATGTAAAAACCATCTGTTCCATGGACACCGGGCAGAAGCTGTAAAAATCCCTGTCCGGTTGTCTCCCCCTGAAGGGTCTCCGGCAAATATGCATCCAGCGAATCCGCCTCAAAGGGATAGTGGTTTAAAAACCAGTCCCGGTTCCTGCCGTTCTCTTCTTCCGTAACGGTACAGGTACTGTATATCAGTATTCCCCCCGGCTTTACATAATCCGCCGCGGCTGCAAGAATCTCCCTCTGCAGGGCCGCCAGTTCCAGAATACTCTCCTGTGTCACATGATATTTAATATCGGCTTTCCGACCCATGACCCCAAGGCCGGAACAGGGCAGGTCGGCCAGCACAACATTCGCTTTTCCCTCATAGGCGGTGTCTTTCTCCCTGGCATCCCAGGTCTTAACCTCCACATTCGTAAAGGTAAGCCGCCGCACATTTTCCTCAATCAGCTCCGTCTTATCCTCGGTCAGATCCCGGACACTGATCCGGCCCGACGGTCCGGCAAGTTCCGCGGCATACAGCGCCTTGCCGCCCGGAGCCCCGCACACGTCCACCACCAGATCTCCCGGCTGAATCCCAGCTGCTTTCACAGCCAACATGGAGCTTTCATCCTGTACATAAAATGCTCCCCGCCTGAAACTGTCCAGCCGGCTCAGATAATTGTAATTTTTAAGAACCATCGCCTCCGGTATATAAAGAGCGGGCTCTGCGTCAATCCCCTCGGCTGCCAGCTCCTCCTTCAGTTTATCCCGGGTGGTAAGCATCGTATTGACTCTTACTGTAGTCTGCCGTTCCCGAAGAGCGGCAGAAAAAATCTTCTCTGCGGTGTCATCCCCGTATTCCCTCCGGATCTTTTCTGCCAGCCACTCCGGTACCGAATAGGCAACAGCCAGCCAGCGGACCGGTTCTTTGCTGCGGTCCGGAAAGGAAACAGCGGCATCCCTCCGCGCTATGCTGCGCAGAACACCGTTAACAAACCCTTTCAGCCCGTGAAGCCCTCTTTTCTGAGTAAGCTTCACCGCCTCGTTGCAGACAGCACTTGCCGGAACATGGTCCATATACGTCAGCTGGTATACCCCCATGCGCAGAATCGTGCGGATGGCAGGCTTCATTTTGCTGACTTTCGTCTTCGAATAAGAATTTAAAATATAATCCAGAGTGATAACCCGCTCTACCGTACCGTCACAGAGTCTGGTTAAAAACGCCCGTTCCGTCTTAGTTAAATACTGATAACGCTCCAGCGCTGTCCGCAGCACCAGATGGGAGAATCCGCCTTCCTCCAGTACCTCGGTCAAAACCTGAAATGCAATTTCCCTCAGATTAACACTGGCTTTTTCCTTAGTCACGGCGCCGTCCTCCAAACAGAATGAGCAGACGAAGCAGCTGTAAAATAGACCCGGCTGCCGCCGCCACATAGGTTAGGGCCGCCGCCTTTAATACTTTACCGGACTGTTTTACTTCGTCCCCGTACAAAATGCCGCCGTCCTCCAGGGCTATCAGCGCTCTTCGGGATGCGTTAAACTCCACCGGCAGCGTGATAAGCTGGAATAAAACAGAGGCTGAGAACAGAATAATTCCCATTGTAATCAAGGTCTGGGAAAATCCCATTATCACTCCCAGGAAAATCATCGGCCAGGATATCGTTGTCGCCACATTCACAACCGGCACAATAGCCGTACGGATTTTCAGGGGCGCATATCCATGGGCATGCTGCATAGCATGACCGCACTCGTGAGCCGCCACACCAATTGCGGCAACCGACCGGGAACCATACACGGATTCCGAGAGCGCCAGCGTCTTCTTGGCCGGATTATAGTGGTCTGTCAGATTTCCGCTTACGGAAATCACCGCCACGTCATAGATTCCCGCGCTGTGAAGCAGCCTCTGCGCAGCTTCTGCGCCGGTAAGCCCGCCCGCCGCCATGACCCTGGAATACTTACTAAAAGCAGAGTTAACTCTGGCGGACGCCACCAGGCTTAGCACCATGGCAATAATAACTAAAATGTAGGTTGGATCAAGATAGTAAAAAAATGGCATAATGTCTTCTCCTTCAAACCCAGGATTTTCTTATCCCAGTATCGTGTGTTCAGAAACCTCATACCCCCGTAAAAAGCTTTCCGTACTCATTCGTTTTTTGCCTTCCAGCTGAAGTTCCAGAATCCGCAGATTGCCTGCGCCGGTCTGTACGGTGATGCACTCTTTCCCGACCGTCAGGATTTCCCCCGGCCTGCCGTCCGTTTTCTCCGGTACCGCCTGTGCCTTCCATATTTTCAGTGTTTTCCCATTCAGGAAAGTGTATGCACTCGGCCACGGATTTAATCCACGGATCAAACGCTCAATCTCCTCCGCGCGTTTGGTAAAATCAATCTGTCCCATTGCTTTATTTAATATTTTTACATAGGTAGAATCAGCATCTTTCTGCGGGACTCTCGGCGCTGTGCCGCTCTCGATCAGAGGAAGGGTTTTCACTAGCAGCTCTGCTCCCAGAACCGACAGCTTATCGTGCAGGCTGCCGCCGGTCTCCTCCGGTTCAACAGGTATTGACTCCTGGGTGATCATATCGCCGGTATCAAGGCCAACGTCCATATGCATAATGGTAACTCCGGCTTCCCGGTCTCCGTTGATCACCGCCCACTGAATCGGCGCGGCGCCCCGAAGCTTCGGAAGCAGGGAGGCGTGTACGTTGATGCAGCCGTATTCGGGAAGGGTCAGGATACTCTCAGGCAGAATCTGTCCAAAGGCCACCACCACGATCACATCCGGATTCAGTTTTTTTAGATGAGCGATAAATTCCGGCTCTCTCACCTTCACCGGCTGAAATACCGGGATCGATAATTCCAGCGCTTTTTCCTTCACCGGAGGCGCCTGCATCGTCTTGCCCCGTCCTTTTGGTTTATCCGGCTGCGTGACGACCGCCGCAATCTCATGTCCTGCTTCCTTTAGTTTAACCAAAGTAGGGACAGAAAAATCCGGTGTACCCATAAATACGATTCTCATATGTTATCCCCTTTCCGGCAAGTTATGAAGGCTATTCTTCCTCTGCCGCCACATCTTCCAGCTCTCCTTCTACCTTCTCCACAAACAGATGTCCGTCTAAATGTTCCAGTTCATGGCAGAACGCCCGGGCCAGAAGTTCTGTCCCTTCTATCGTAAATTCTTTCATATTCCGGTCATAGGCTTTCACCTTTACATGGTTCGGCCTCGTTACAATGCCGAATTTTCCTGGAACGCTTAAGCAGCCTTCCTGTCCGGTCTGTGTTCCATCGGCCTCGACGATCTCGGGATTGATAAGCAGAATAGGGTCGCTCTTCTCATCCGGAAATACATCAATCACTACAATCCTTTTTAAAACACCCACCTGGGGCGCTGCCAGTCCCACACCGCTGTTCTCATACATGGTTTCAAACATATCGTCAATTAATTCACTTGTCTTCCTGGTAATTTCCTTTACTTCTTTTGCCTTTTTGTTCAAAATCGGATCTCCGATTTCCCTGATATTCCGAATAGCCATATCTCGTTCCTTTCCCTCTTTCAAGTACGCCTCGGCGTACTTGAAAGAGCCGCACGTCATGCTTTGCATGACATAATACATCTGTGCGGCTCTGCAATCCGCCGGAGGCTTTATCTTGGAAGGAGACTGGGCTCCCACCATGACGAATTTGTTATTTACTCACCGCCTATAGAGGGGGGAGTCTTATCTACTTCTATGATAAAACTGATCCGATTTTCGCTCTATTATCTATTTATCTGCTTAACTTAGCAGATATTTGTGAAATCACTGTGACAGCCTCACGGTAACAGTAAATCCAATCAATAGCTTATCATCGGATTAAAATCAAATTGTACTTTCACATCCACCGGTTCCGTCTGGATAACATGCTCCAGTTCATTTTTTATTTCCACCAGGCAGCCATAGTCCCTGTGCTTTAAGTAGAGCACCCTGCGCCAGATATCATTTACCCTGCCCACAGATGCCCATGACGGCCCGATCACCGCCAGATCTTCATATCCCCTTCGGGCTGAAAATTCCAGAATTTTCTTTGCCAGCAGCTCGGAGAACTGTGCTGCCGCCCCTTCTTCCCTGCTGGTCATCAGGATCACCAGCATATTGCCGGCAGGCGGATATCCCAGGAGCTGCCGGAAACGGATTTCTTCTTCATAAAACTGTTCATAATTATGATTTGCCGCAGCCTGGATACTGTAGTGCTCCGGATTGTATGTCTGTATAACCACTTCACCGGCCTTCTGTCCTCTGCCGGCTCTGCCTCCCGCCTGGGCAAGAAGCTGAAATGTCCGCTCACTGCACCGGAAATCACTTCCATATAAAGATAAATCTGCCGCCAGGATGCCCACCAGCGTCACATCCGGAAAATCATGACCTTTTACAATCATCTGCGTACCGATCAGAATATCTGCCTCCTGGTTGGCAAATGCCTCCAGGATTTTTCGGTGGCCTTCCTTGCCGGAGGTGGTGTCCAGATCCATCCTGAGAATCCTGGCGCCCGGAAATTCTCTTCCCGCCAGTTCCTCCACCTTCTGCGTTCCAAGACCAAAAGCCGCCACATAGGGGGAACCGCACTCCGGGCACTTGTCGGGAAATGGTATCTCATAGCCGCAGTAATGGCAGACCAGCTTTCCGTTTTTGTTCTGTCCGATACTATGGGAAGTCAGTGACACACTGCAATGGGGACATTGTAACACATGTCCGCAGCTTCGGCAAGAAACGAACCCGGCGTATCCCCGCCGGTTTAGGAACAGCATAATCTGCTGCCTTTTCTCCAGCCTGTCCTCTATAAGGTTTTTCAATTTGCGGCTGAAAATAGATTTATTCTTCTCTTTTAATTCTTCACGCAAATCCACAATCCATACATGGGGGAGCGTACCCTCTCCTGCTCTTGCATCCAGCCTGTACAGCTTATAGATTCCCTGTCTGGCCTTCTCATAGGATTCCAGAGACGGCGTGGCCGAGCCCAGAATCACAGAGGCCCCGAGCAGTCTTGCTCTCTCCTCTGCGACTTCCCTGGCATGATACTTGGGCGGATTCTCACTTTTATAGCTTCCCTCGTGCTCCTCATCAATCACAATCAGCCCCAGATTGGGAAAAGGGGTGAACAGGGCGGATCTGGGCCCGATCATAATATCAATCTCAGCATTCCTTGCCCTCTGAAACTGATCGTATTTTTCTCCCTTGGAAAGTCTGGAATTAATAATGGAGATCCGGTCTCCGAATCTCTTATAGAACCGAAGCACCATCTGATAGGTAAGCGCAATCTCCGGAATCAGAAAAATAACCTGCTTCCCGGTTTCAATCACCTGCTCCATCACTTCCATGTACACTTCTGTCTTACCGCTGCCGGTGATACCGTGAATCAAATATACGCCCCGCTTACCCGATCGGTACTCGCTCAGGATATCCTCAGCCGCTGCGCGCTGCATCGGATTCAATTCCACCCGGGACCTTAAAGCTTGCCGTTCCCTCACCGGATTCCGGTATACCGTCTGGCTCTCGATGCGGATCAGTCCCAGTTTTTCCAGCCCCCTAAGCGTGGGCAGAGAAATATTTAATTTATCTGTAACCAGACCATAGTCCAGTATTTTGTTCTCAATGAGCTCCTGCATAAGACGTATCCGGGCACGGTATGACTTTTTCCTGAATGTTAACAGGGCTGCCTCCCCCTCCCCGGAAGAGACTGCAAGTACAATCTGCTTTTTTTCCTTCTGTTTCACCTTTTCCCGGACCGGCAATACGGTCCGCAGCGCATCGTTTAAGGCGGAGCCATATTGCTCATGCATCCAGTACGCCAGGGCGATCAGATGGGATTCCATCACGATTCCCTCTTCCACCACCCGAAGAATTGATTTTATTTTTGTTTTGTCAAAATCCGGTTCCTCACACAGCCGCACAATATATCCCCGGCGCTTCAAATCCCCTCTTCCAAAAGGGATTTCCACCAGAGCTCCCACCACCGCCTTTTCTTCCCATTCAGCGGGAATACCATAATCAAACGCCCGGTCCAGGTTGACATGGGAAATATCTACGATTATTTTCGCATATTTCATGGCTGTCTTCCTCTTTCTTTCCTATTCATCCCGGCCGGTAAGCGCCGAAACAATATCCTCCGTGTGCATCCCTCTGGAGCCCTTCACCAAAATCCCGTCCCCGGCAGCAATGTTGTCCTTCAGCCATGCGATCGCCTCTTCATTCTGATCAAAGGAAGCCGTCACCATATTCCGGCCGCGCTCCCTCACGGCCCTGGCAATTTCTCTCGCCTGAGCGCCCACGGTCACCAGAATATCCACATTCTGATCTGCCAGAAAAACACCGACTTCATAATGAAGCTTCTCCGAGCGTTCACCCAGTTCCTTCACATCCGCCAGCACAGCAATCCTCCGGTTTAATCCGGGCAGTGCGGTAAGAACGCCGATTCCGCTTTTCATCGAGTCAGGGCTTGCATTGTACGTATCATCTATAATCTTGATTCCGCCTGTTTCTTTCACTTCCCCCCGCATCTTAATGGGCCGGTAATCCTTAAGTCCCTGTTTCGCAAGGAAAAATGGTATCCCCATAAAATCAGACACGACAAGGGCCGCAAGGGCATTTCTTACATTATGAAGGCCGATTACCGATAATTTTATCTCTTCCGACCTGCCGTCACCGGTTCTGAGAGTAAAAGAAGTCGCCTCACCATCTGTTACAATATCATCTGCCGTATAATCGGCATTTCCTTCCGCGGAAAACGTCACAATCCGGATATCCGCCATCGCATGGAGAGTTTTCTCATCCAGATCCGAGACACCGCCCTGTGCCAACTCTCTCAGAAGAGGGTCATCACCGTTTAAAATCAGCACATCCCCCGGCTTGAATTCGTCTATTATGTTTAACTTCTCTTTCCGGATATTTTCCTGGGAACCCAGCTGCCCGATATGAGAGACGCCAATGTTCGTCAAAACCGCGATATTCGGTCTGGCAACCCGGGCCAGCTTCTCCATCTCGCCCCGCTCGCTCATCCCCATCTCAATCACGGCAGCCGTGTGCTCCGGCTCAATCGTGAGAACCGTAAGCGGAAGGCCCACCTGACTGTTCCGGTTTCCTGCCGTCTTAAGCACCGAAAACTCCGTCTTAAGCGCCGCGGAAATCATCTCCTTTGTCGTTGTCTTTCCTACACTGCCGGTAATACCCACCACCGGAATATCAAACCGGTCCCGGTAGGCAGCAGCCATATCCTGAAGCGCCGCCACCGTATCCTGAACCAGAATATAAGTACCATCCGGAGCATATTCCTCCTGTTCACGGCTGATCAAGGCAGCCGCCGCGCCATTCCCGAACGCCGTCAGCAGAAAACGATGGGCATCCACACGCTCTCCAATAATCGGGACAAATAAACAGCCCTCCCCGATCTCCCTGGAGTCAATACTAACAGAAGAAATCTCCACATCCTCATTCCCCTGAATCAAACGGCCCTGAACCGCCGTTACAATCTCACTGACACGCATACCGCTAAAACCCTTTCTCATAAGCCGTCACAATCCTCTCTATCACAAACAGAAGCCCGATCGGCTTCCGTTTCTCATTCGTATTTTCATTGCACTTTTTCACTTCCGAAGGAATTTTCACTGCCCCGCAGGGGCATTTTCACTTGCAGCTTTGCTGCAACTTTCACTCGTCATTCATTTTTCATTCTTCATTATTCACTCTTCATTGCACTATTGACTATTTCTTCTACGATTTTCCTCTCATCCATCTCATAGCGCACACCCCGAATCAGCTGGTAGGTCTCGTGCCCCTTTCCTGCAAGCAAAAGCACATCATCCAGGGTCAGCCGGCGAATCCCTTCGGCAATCGCCTCACGGCGGTCGGGAATCACGGTATAACTTCCATTCGTTTTCTTCATCCCGGCAACGATATCGTCAATAATTTCTAACGGTTCCTCCCATCTGGGATTATCCGATGTGATAATCGTTTCGTCAGCATAGGTTCCGGCCGTCTCGCCCATTCCGGACCGGCGCAGCACAGATCGGTTGCCTCCGCAGCCAAACAGGCAGATCACTTTTCCCTTCGTCCTGGCTTTTAGCATTTTAAGAGCCTGTTCCAATGCCATGCCGTTGTGGGCATAATCAAGAATCACAAGCCTGCCGTCCGGCAGCTGCAAGTGCTCCATACGCCCTTTCACGTAGATTTTCGGCAGAGCTTTTCTTATAATAGCATCACTCACACCCAGCTCCCTGCACAATGTGATGGCTCCCCTTGCATTTTCCCGGTTAAAATCTCCCGGAAGAACCGTCAGGGAAGAAAGATTTTCCTCATCCTTACAATAACCCATGATGCGGCAGGTAGCTTCCTGCGCAATGGCAGGATAGTAAGGATCTTCCATATGAAAAATACCCACATCGCACTGTTTAAACAACTGCTTTTTCCAATAAAAATACTCTTCAAAACTATCATGTTCGCCGGGTCCGATATGGTCCACACCCATATTGGTAAACATGCCGTAGTCAAACCAGAGATCTGTCACTCTCTGTTCCTTCAGTCCAATGGATGATACCTCTATGATGCGGATCTGACAGCCCGCTTCATCCATTTCTTTCACATACTCCATCAGTTTGTCATGAGGGGGAGTCGTATTCACGGCCGGTATGCACCGCAGTCCGGTATCTACCTCGATTGTGCTGACAAGCCCTGTCCGAATACCTGCCTCGTTAAGGATTCCTCTGATCAGGTGAGCCACTGTGGTCTTGCCTTTTGTTCCGGTAATTCCAACTGTAATTGTCTTCAATATAATTGCTCCAACATAAAATCGTTGGTTCATTATATTCTACAGGGCTCTTTCTCTTGCACCCTCTCAGCTGTTTTCTAATTTTCCGGCATACTCTTCGATAATTTTGCGCTCGCTGAAAGGATATTTTTTACCTTTAATGTCCTGATAATCCTCATGGCCTTTGCCCAGAAGAACAATAATATCTCCATCCAAAGCATGGTCCATGCTGTAATGAATGGCTTCCGCCCGGTCTTCAATCTCGATGTATCTGCCGTTCGTCTCTTTCAATCCCACTTTGATATCCTCGTTGATATCTTTTATCTCTTCCATTCTGGGATTGTCACAGGTCAGGATAGAAAGATCCGCCAGCTCGCCGCAAAGTTTTCCCATATCGTATCTGCGCAGACGTGAGCGGTTGCCCCCGCAGCCATACACACAGATAAGACGTCCCGGTTCATATTCTTTCAGCGTGCGCAGCAGGCTTCCCACACTGGCCGCATTATGGGCATAGTCAATCAGGATCGTAAAATGTTCCTTAACCGGGACAATTTCTACTCTCCCCGGAACATGAACATCCTTAAGGCCCGCCTGCATAGCTTCCATTGGAATATGAAGCCTGCTGCCCACCGCCAGAGCGGCAAGAGCATTGTAAACGCTGAACCGGCCGGGAGTACATACTTCTACCGTACCCGTCATAGTCCCTGCCAGATCAAAACGGATTCCAAGACTGCCGTTTTCTCTGAGATAGGCAAGATGTTCGGCCCTTAAGTCTGCCTCCGGGGAAAGTCCGTATGTCTCCCGGGTACAGGAGCCGTCTCTGCTTACTTCATCCCACCGCTCATCATCCCGGTTCACGATGCCGTGACGGCAGCGCTTGAAGAGCAGGCTTTTGCAGTAAAGATATTCTTCCAGGCTTGCATGTTCATTTGGCCCGATATGATCCGGCGAAAAATTAGTAAACACTCCAATGTCAAACACAAATCCTTCCACCCGATCCATCTTTAATCCCTGAGAGGAGACCTCCATCACACAGTATTCGCAGCCTTCATCCACCATCTTTTTAAGAAGCGCCTGAATTTCATAAGACTCCGGTGTCGTATTGGCCGTCTTATAATGTACTCCATTTATGACCGCGCCGATTGTCCCGATCACCCCCACCCGTTTGCCCGCCTGCTTTAACACAGACTGGAGCATATAACTGGTAGTCGTCTTTCCTTTCGTTCCCGTCAGTCCAACGGTAATAAGTCTTTTGGCCGGGTGTCCGAAATAGGCCGCTGACAAAAAAGCCAGCGCCTTTCTTGTGGACGGTGTCACAACCAGGGCAACCCCTTCCGGTACGTCCACCTCTCTCTCTGCTACGATGGCCGCCGCTCCCTGGCTGACTGCCGCCGGTACAAAGGTATGGGCGTCTATTGCTGTTCCGGAAATACACACAAAGAGACTTCCGGGCACCACCTTTCTGGAATCATACACCAATTCCGTAATATCCGTGTCCGGTGAACCGGATACCAGCCGGTAATCCAATTCTTCCAATAACTGCTTTAACTGCATGGACCTATTCCTCCTGCGAATACGTAAACACCCCGGTCTGGCAGAGCCTGACCGAGGAGTTATCTTTTTTCTGACATACACTCCGGCACGCCCGGATGTCCTGTCTATTTAAAATTCCTATTTATTCCCCTGCATACCGCAGGTCACCCGCGGTACAGCATAAATCAATCGTTTGAAAGGAACTTTCAAACTTAAGCTCTATTTTAAACTATGTGTCCGATCTCAATTTCAGACTCAAAAACCAGATAGGACGGTCCGGTCATTTTCACATGCCCGGTCTCTTCCTCCCACTCTGCATAAAGCGGGCCTCCGATCTGTTCAATCGTAGCTTTCCGGCCGCATCTTCCGGTGAGTGCACCTGCTACCAGCGCAGTACAGCATCCGGTCCCGCAGCCAATTGTTTCCCCTGTACCTCTTTCCCACTCTCTTATCTTGATTTTGTCATGGGAAACAATCTGTGCGAAGGTAACATTTGTTTTATTTGGGAATAGTTCCGTCATATACTCCAGCTCACGACCATAGCGGTGAACATCAAAGTGATCCACATCCTCAATAAACGCCACGCAGTGTGGATTCCCCCAGGAGAGAGCTGTTATGTTCAATTTTTTATCCAATACCATAACAGGCTGGTCGACAAATTCAGGAAACGGAGTATTGACCGGTATAACAGCTGTGTCAAGCCGCGGCTCTCCGATATCAGCGGTTATATTGACCACCTGCTTATCCTGTACGGTCAGCCAAAGCTTCTGCATACCGCCAAGCGTCTCTATAATAAGTAACTCTTTGTCCGTCAAGCCATGATCATACACATATTTTCCCACACTCCGCAGAGCATTTCCGCACATCTCCCCTTCCGTGCCGTCCGGGTTAAACATCCTCATGCGGAAGTCCCCTTTTTCGGAAGGACAGATTAACACCATTCCATCCGAACCAATGCCAAAATGCCGGTCACTCACGTATTTGGCCAGCTTCGGCAGATTATCAATGGTCTGGTCAATTGTATTGATATAGACATAGTCATTGCCAAAGGCCTGCATCTTCGTAAATTTAATCTTCATCGTAAAATTCCTTTCCGAGCCCAGAACACACGCTGCCAGACAGTCGGCCGGCTGATTACAAGTTCCTATAATACTAGGTTAACCATTCAGCGCCTGATCTAAATCGGCAATTATATCCTCTGCCTTCTCAATTCCCACAGAGAGTCTCAAAAGCGTATCGGTCACACCGATTGCATCCCGAATTTCTTTCGGAATTGTCTCGTGCGTCTGTGTGCTCGGATAAGTCATCAGCGATTCTACTCCGCCCAGACTCTCCGCAAACAAAATCATTTTTAAATTATTGAGAATTTTTTCAACCGTATCCGGACAATCTACATGGAACGATATCATTCCGCCAAAGCCGCTTGCCTGACGGCAGCTGATTTCATAGCCCGGATGATCCGGAAATCCCACATAGAATACTTCCTTTATTTTAGGCTGGGTTCTCAGCCACTGGGCAACTTTCAGGGCATTCTCATTGTGTCTCTCCATGCGCAGCGCAAGCGTTTTGACTCCGCGCAGTAAAAGCCAGGAATCCATCGGAGCCAGACAGGCGCCGGAGGATTTCATCTCAAAACGGAAATGCTCCGCCAGCTTTGGCGTCTTAACCACGACCAGACCTGCTACCGTATCATTGTGGCCGGCAATGTATTTCGTGCCGCTGTGCATGACAATGTCGGCACCCAACGTAAGCGGCCGCTGGAAATAGGGGGATAAAAATGTATTATCCACCGTCATCAAAATATTTTTGGAATGAGCGATTTCAGCTATAGCAGCTATATCTGCCACATGCATCATCGGATTCGTGGGTGTTTCCACAAAAATCATTTTTGTATTTTCGCGGATCTTACTCTTTACTATATCCAAATCGGACATATCAATGTGTTCAAAATCAACGCCGTAACGTTTAAAATATTCCTTACCGGACCGATAGGTTCCTCCATAAATGTCATCGGAGAGAAGAATATGATCGCCGGGATTCATGAGAGAGAATACCGCCTGCGCAGCAGCCTGGCCGCTGGCATAGGCAAAGCCTTCCAGACCTTCCTCCAGAATCGCCATGGTGCGCTCCAGTTCCTGCCTGGTAGGATTCTGGACGCGGCTGTAATCAAAGCCTGTTGACTGTCCCAGTTTTACATGGCGGAACGTAGCCGATTGAAAAATCGGGAAACTCACTGCACCTGTGCTGGGATCATTGCCCAGTGCTCCGTGCACCACCTTAGAATCCATGTGAAGATTTTCTTTTTTATCAAAATCCGAATAATTTCCAAATCCGATCAAACAATCCCCTTCTTTCTCTGTTATTTTCTTTATTTCTATTTTACCTTATTTGTGATTTTTCCGATACCCTCAATATAGCAGGTAACCTCATCTCCTGGTTTTAAAAAGGTAGGGGGAGTCATCCCCATCCCCACGCCGGCCGGAGTTCCGGTTGCAATCACCGTACCCGCTTCCAGAGTCATCCCCTGGGAGAGCTCGCTGATCACATGGGGAATATCATTGATCAGCAGGCTGGTATTGCTGTCCTGGCGCAGCGCGCCGTTCACATACGCCTGAATCTTAAGGGCCGGCGGCGCTGCGATCTCATCCGCCGTTGTAATACAGGGTCCCATAGGGGTAAAGGTATCCAGGCTTTTGCCGAAATACCACTGTTTATGCTTTGTCTGTATCACCCTTGCACTCACATCATTGATTACCGTATATCCAAAAACATAGTCAAATGCTTCCTCAAGAGGTACATTTTTGGCATCTTTCCCGATGATGACGCCAAGCTCGGCTTCATAGTCCAGACGCTCCACAAGTCCCGGATGGCTGTCAATCTCCCCGCCGTCCGCAACCGCCTGGTTCACACGTTTGGAGAAATAAATAGCAGCCGGTCTCTCCCCGCCGAAAGCCTCAGACTGATACCTGGCAGCTTCCTCCGCATGCGCCGTGTAGTTAATCCCAAGACATACCACATCCTGAATCGGCCGGGGAATCGGCGCCATTTTTTCGGTCTGATCCGCCGGTATCCATTCTGCTTTTTCTTCCTGCACCATAGTGCCAAGAGCAGCCTTCTCCTCCGGCGTCATATGTAAAATCAATTCATTCATGGACGCATAGGGAAGTCCGGCCGCACTTACCGGATAAATTCCATTCTCTTCCCGGTTCAGAACACCCACCATCTCAGTTCCTTCATAGCGAAACGTCACTAATTTCATAGTAAGCTTATCTCCTTTTCCGAATTTTCAATCTGTGAGGCGCCGCCTCTACTCTACCCGTCCGAATTCTGAAAACGGCCAGATCCGAAGCAGTACCTTGCCCTCAATCATATTCTTGTGTATCGGTCCGATCTGTTCATAGCGGCTGTCAAAGCTGACCTCCCGGTTATCCCCCATCAGGAAATATTCATCATCTCCCAGAGTAAGAGGATCTACCGCGATTCCGCTGAAGGTAATCGGATCTTTACCATAGCTCTCATCCAGTTTTTCACCGTTAATATAGATATCGGCCCCTATAATCTGGACCGTCTCCCCGGGCAGTCCAATCACTCTTTTCACATAATAATCATCCGAGTCCCTGCCATACGGATAGAACACGACGATGTCAAAGCGCTCAAATTCCTTAAAATGTTTTGTGACCTTCTCCACCAGAAGCTGCTGTTCATCCTGGAGCGTATTCTCCATGGAATGACCGCTGACCACCGTCCGCTGTAAGATAAAAGTCGGTACGATAAAAAGCAGAAGTACAAACAGGACAGCATAGAAAAGCAGTTCCTTAACTACACTTTTCCATGTCGTTCTTCCTCTGTTTTCTTCCCGTTCAGGTTCCGGTCCGTCCTCCGGTTCCTCCTCGAACATATCATCCGCAAAATCCTCTGCTACTGCCGTAGCAGCCGCAGCTTTTTTAAAATACTCTGTCCTGTAGCCCAGGTCTCCCTGTTCTTCCTTTTCCTCTCCGGATTCCGGCATCCTCCGCTCCACCTTCCTGACTTTGATTTCTGTCTTGACCGCCTCTTTTATATGTTCTTCTCCAGGGGCAGACACATTCTGTGCCGGCGCTTCCTGCTCCGGCCCGGTATGAGCGATTACCTTCTCCGGCTCCGAACGAACGATTACCCTTTCCGGTTCCGAACGAATGATTACCTTCTCCGGTTGTGCTTCCTCTGTTTCTCTCTGCGCAGATACTTTTTCCTCTGTGTCATGCTCCTCCGGCTCGTATACCGGTACCGGATTCACATTCTGACTGGCCAGAATATCTGCAATTGTATGTCGTTTTGCCATTCGTTATTCGACCTTTCCCAGTTTATTCAGGGGCCACACTCTCAGAAAAACTTCTCCCTCAATACAGTCGGAAGGAACCGGGCCGATTCCCTCGAAACGGCTGTCCTCACTGTTATTGCGGTTGTCCCCCATCAAAAAGTATTCTTCTTCTCCAAGCCTTACAGGCTCCGCGGCAATGCCGCTGTCCTCGATAGCCTCCCTGCCGTAGGATTCCGTGAGGACCTCGCCGTCAATGTAAATAACGGAATCTATGATCTGAACCGTCTCTCCCGGCAGACCGATTACACGCTTTACGTAATACTCGTCTGCGTCTCTGCCATAGGGATAGAATACCACAATGTCAAAGCGTCCGAAATCCTTAAAATGCTTTGAAACCTTCTCCACCAGAAGCTGCTCTTTATCCTGAAGCGTATTCTCCATAGAATGGCCGTCCACCACGGTACGCTGCAAGACAAATCTGGGGACGATAAAAATCAGCAGTACAAGCAAAACGCCATAAAACAGCAGTTCTCTGCCTGCACTTTTATCTTTTGTCATCTGCTACTCGACCTTTCCCAGTCTGTCCTTCGGCCAGACCCGTATGAACGCTCTTCCGTCGATATACTTTGAAGAAACCGGTCCGATCCCCTCGGAACGGCTGTCCTCGCTGTCATTGCGGTTGTCTCCCATCACAAAGTATTCTTTTTTTCCAAGCTTAACCGGTTTTGCAGCAATTCCCTCATCTTCTATGACGTCCTCCTTACCATAGGGTTCCGCAAGGGGTTCTCCGTCTATATATATGACCGAGTCTTTAATCTGAACCGTTTCTCCGGGCATTCCAACAACCCTTTTAATATAAAATACATTCGCTTCTTTCCCATAGGGAAATACTCTTATAATATCAAAGCGTTTCAAACCGCTGATTTTATAAAAAAGCTTATCGATCATCACGCTGTCCCCCTCAATAAGGGCCGGCTCCATCGATTCCCCGTAAACAATAGTCCTCTGCATCACATAGCGCGGAACCAGTATGATTCCCGCTGCAAGTATAATAAGCAGTATTCCTATACCAATCATCTTTTTCACTGTATCATCCTTTGCACGGTACGATTCCCAGGCCGCTGTGCCAAATGGGAATAGCCCCAATTATAACATAAGACGTCCGGAAGTCCGAACGTCTTATCCTTTACTCTTTCGAATCTTCATCGTTGACGATACATACCTGTGATTGATACAATTCCTGAATTGCAATTGACAATGGCTTCTTACAATCGGTTTCTACCAAAGCATCCTCGCCGCTGATGATCTGTCTGGCTCTCTTCGCCGTGGCCAGAACAATGGAATAGCGGCTGTTTACCACAGGCTCTTCCCCCGGTTCCACGTCACAGTTAACTGCTTCCATTAAGTCCGTATAAGACGGATGTAACATCATAGTCGTAATCTCCTCTCTAAAACACCTTCAGCTGATCTGTGATTGTACGGATCAGCTCCTGGTTTCCGGCCTCCGCCGCGGCAAAAGCCTTCCTTTTTTCCTCATCCTGGATAATCTCATGAAGCTGCTCTGTGCAGACATCCAGATCATCATTCACCAGAATGTAGTCATAATGATCCATATAAACGGCCTCTTCCCGTGCCCGGTGAAGACGCCTGTTAATTGTCTCCATATCCTCTGTCCCTCTGCCCACCAGGCGGTTTTTCAGCTCCTGAGCAGACGGCGGGGTTACAAAAACCAGCAGGCAGTCCGGATACTGTTCCTTTACATGAAATGCGCCCTGTATCTCGATCTCCAGGATCACATCCCTGCCGGAATCCAGCTGTTTCTCCACATATTCCCTGGGCGTTCCATAATAATTGCCAACATACTCCGCCCATTCTATGAGAGCATTTTGTCTTATCATACTCTCAAATTCTTCCCTTGTCAAAAAGAAATATTCTTTGCCATGGGTTTCCCCCTGCCGGGGTTTCCTGGTGGTCGCCGAGATCGACAGACCATAGTCATACCTTGTCAGCAGTGCCTTCATCAGGGTACCCTTCCCGGCTCCGGAAAAACCGGACACCACTGTCAGAACTCCCCTTCTTCCCATATATTCCCTCTTCTTTCTTACGGCAGCCGCCGCCTTACTCGATATTCTGTATCTGTTCCCGGATCTTCTCGATCTCGGTTTTTAAATCAATCGCCCGGTTGGTAATTTCCAGATCGCTGGATTTACTTAGAATCGTGTTCGCTTCCCGGTTCATCTCCTGGGCGATAAAGTCAAGCTTACGCCCTATATTTTCGCCGTCCTGAAGGGTGGCCTTTGTATTGGCCACATGGCTCTTTAACCGCACCGTCTCCTCATCCACGCAGATCTTATCTGCAAAAATGGTAATCTCTGTGGCAAGTACGGACTGATCCAGCTTCGTATCACCCAGCAGTTCCTTCACCTTATTGGTCAGTCTCTCCCGGTACTCATCTACAACCAGAGGCGAACGCTCCTCAATAAATGCCACATCCGCCAGCACAGAATCTAATTTTGCATAAATATCGTTCCTTAAATTTTCCCCTTCGGCAATTCGGGTCTCCACAAATTTCCGGGCGGCCCCTCTGATCACCTCTTCCAGGGATTTCCACAGCGCATCTTCATCAACGGTCTGCTCCTCCAGTGTGAGGATCTCCGGATAACGGGAGAGAGAAGAGATTTTTATATCATTCTCCAGACCAAACTGGCTGCTCATCTGTTCCAATATGCTGAAATATTCCCGTGCAATATCTTCATTATACTTCACACAGGCTTTGTTTTCTGTATAGTCTTCATAAGTAATATATACATCCACCTTGCCCCGCTGGATGTACTGCTTTAACAGATTACGGATACCCGCCTCAAAAAAGCCCAGCTTCTTCGGCATCTTGATAGACAGATCGCAGTACCGGTGATTGACCGCCTTAATTTCAACCGTAATCTTTCGTTCTTCTGCAGCTAATTCGAACCGTCCGAAGCCGGTCATACTCTTTATCATGATTCGTCCCATACCTTTCCCGTCCCAGGCGTCCTTCCAAAACCGCATATTTCGGCCCGCTGTGCTTTCCAAGGGGACGTCCGGCAGTCTCATATTACCATCATTTAAGCTGCCGCATACATATAGGAAGTATACTAAAAAACCTTTCATACGTCAAGAATATGTGCTACAATGGACAAATGCGGAAAGCGCATCGTACTGCAGTTTAATAAGTGACTTTATTCTTATTAGATTTAGAAAGGATGAAACCTTATGGCATTTGACGGCATCGTAATCGCCAGTCTGGTAAAAGAGTTGAACGAGACCATTACCGGAGGCCGTATTAATAAAATTTCTCAGCCGGAGCGGGATGAGCTGCTTCTGACTGTAAAGAACAACAGCAGCTCCTATAAGCTGCTGATCTGTGCAAGCGCAAGCCTCCCTCTCCTGTACCTGACGGAGAACACCAAGCCGAATCCCATGACTGTGCCGGGATTCTGTATGCTGCTGCGCAAACATCTGAACAATGCCAGAATCATCTCGGTCAGCCAGCCCGGACTGGAAAGGGTGGTAGATATTACAGTCGAGCATTTAAATGAGCTGGGTGATCTGTGCACGAAGCATCTCATGATTGAACTCATGGGGAAATACAGCAATATTATTTTCTGTGATGATCAGAACAAGATAATAGACAGTATCAAGCATATCTCCTCTCTCGTCAGTTCTGTCCGGGAGGTGTTGCCCGGCCGGAATTATTTTATTCCGGGTACGGATGAAAAATGTTCTCCCTATAAGCTGACAGAAGAATATTATCGGAATGTGATACTGAAAAAGCCTGTGAATACCGCCAAGGCAATCTACACCTCTCTCACCGGCTTCAGCCCGCTGGCCGCCAATGAAGTCTGTGTCAGGGCTTCTCTGGACGGAGGGATGAGTATTCAGGCTTTAACCGGCCCGGAACAGGAACACCTGTACGGCACCCTGTGCCGATTTATTGAGGGCATTGCCGGAGGAGAATTCTCCCCCAATATAATATATGAAGAGAATACCCCCATAGAATTTGCAAGCTACCCTTTAACCTGCTTTGCCGGGCTGAAAAGCCTTGGTTTTGATTCCGTATCCCGGATGCTGGAGACTTATTATGCCTCCAGAAACACGGTAAACCGTATCCGGCAGAAATCCGCGGATCTGCGCCGAATCACGGCGAACGCCATAGACCGTACCAGAAAAAAACGGGATCTCCAGCAAAAGCAGTTAAAGGATACGGAAAAAAGGGATAAATACCGGATTTACGGCGAATTGCTCACCACCTACGGTTATCAGCTAGAAACCGGCCTGAAGAGCTATACAACCACTAATTTCTATACCGGCGAGGAAATCACCATTCCTTTGGACCCGATGCTGTCCCCGCTGGATAACGCAAAAAAATATTTTGAGCGCTACAATAAATTGAAACGGACCTACGAGGCCTTAAGCGACCAGCTGACAGAAACAGAGCAGGAGCTTCTCCATCTGGAATCCATCAGTACTTCCCTGGATATCGCACTTTTGGAGGAGGACCTGGTGCAGGTAAAGGAGGAGCTTACCGAAGCCGGCTATATGAAACGGAAATACCAGCCGGGCGTCCGGGGACAGAAAAAAGCGCGGGTGACCAGCAAGCCATTCCACTATGTCTCCTCCGATGGATACGATATTTATGTAGGAAAAAATAACTATCAAAATGAAGAACTCACATTTAAGTTCGCCTCCGGAAATGACTGGTGGTTCCATGCAAAAGGCATGGCAGGCTCTCATGTGATTGTAAAGAACTCCGGAACCGGCCTGCTGCCGGATAAGACCTACGAGGAGGCCGGTGCTCTGGCCGCCTATTATTCCAAGGGCAGAGACGGTGAAAAAGTGGAGATCGACTATACGGAGAAGAAAAATGTGAAGAAGCCGGCGAAAGGCAAGCCCGGTTTCGTCGTTTACTATACCAATTACTCTCTTCTGGCCCGGCCGGATATCACGGGTCTGCGCCAGATTTCCTGAGAGAAGCGGACCGCCGGAAAGGGGAATACAGTATGATCACTGCGGATTTTCATGTACATTCTGACTTTTCATCTGATTCTGATACGCCCATGGAGGCCATGATTGAGCGGGCAATCGCCCTGGGCATGAAAAAGATCTGTTTCACCGACCATATGGACTATGGTTTCCCAGCCTGTTATAAACTGCCGTTTGTTTTCGATCCGGACCCATATTTTCGAAAACTGGAGCTGGTAAAAGCAGCCTACCAGGACCGCATCGAAGTACTTCAGGGGGTGGAACTGGGCTTAAAACCGGATATTATCGACAAGGCTTCCGCTCTTGTGCGGGACTATCCATTTGATTTTGTCATTGCATCCTCCCATCTCGTGGACAATACGGACCCTTACTATCCGGAATTCTGGCAGAATCGCACAACAGAGGAAGCCATAAACCGTTATTTTTCCACCGTGGCGGAAAATATCGCCCTCTTTTCGGATTTCGACACCTACGGACATCTGGACTATGTGATGCGCTACTGCCCTGCCGGGCTTTCCGGTTACACCTACGAGATTTATAAGGAAGGCATTGACAGCGCGCTCAAAGCCATCGTCCATGCGGGGAAATGTCTGGAAGTCAACACCGCCGGCTATAAATTTGGATTCGGCGCACCGAATCCTTCCGCCGCTATCATAAAGAAGTATTTTGAGCTGGGGGGCAAAGGCATCACGATCGGGTCCGACGGCCATAAGCCGGAGCATTTTGCCTATGCTTTTCCGGAACTTGAGAATTTACTATCCTCCCTGGGGATCACAGAATACTACAGTTTTAAGCACAGGAAAGGTATCATCATGAGACTGGACGCGCCGCAGTGCGGCAAGTAAGAAAAAGAGCGGGTGAAATCCGCTCTTTTTCTTATATAAATCGTTTTCTGAATACAGCGCCGTTATTTTATTACAGCTGAGGTGGACTTGCCCGCTTTGTTCTAAATAATTGTTCCGCCGCCCACCACCAGGTCGCCGTCATAAAAAACCACAGCCTGTCCGGGGGTTATTGCCCTCTGAGGCTCTTCAAAGAGACATTCCACACGGTTCTCATCCAGTTTCCGGATACGGGCTCTGGCGCCCGGATGATTGTAGCGTATCTTTGCCATAACCTCCATCTCACCCTCCAGATCTTCAATGGACATAAAATTCAAATCCTCGGCTATGAGCCGGTCCGACAGAGAATCCTCATAGCTTCCAAGCACTACCTCATTGGTTTCAGGCCTTATTTCCAGCACAAAAACCGGCTTTCCAAGGGCTATTCCCAACCCTTTCCTCTGGCCTACCGTATAGTGGATGATGCCTTTGTGCCGCCCCAGCACCTGTCCGTTCAGATCCACAAAGTTTCCTTCCGGCACCTTCTGCGCCGTGTAGTTCTCGATAAATCCGGCATAATCCTGATCCGGCACAAAACAGATCTCCTGGCTGTCCGGTTTATTAGCCACCGTCAAACCGATCTCCTCCGCTATCGCCCGGATCTCATCTTTTGAGTATTCGCCCGCAGGCATCAGCGTATGGGCAAGCTGATACTGGGTAAGATTGCACAGAGCATACGTCTGGTCTTTTACCTTCGTCCGTTTTAAGGTATACCGGCCGTTCGGCAGCCTGACCACACCGGCATAGTGGCCTGTGGCAATGTAATCCGCCCCCAGGCTGAGCGCTCTGGCTAAGAGAGACTCCCACTTTACATACCGATTGCAGGCAATGCAGGGGTTAGGGGTTTTTCCCTCAAGATAACTCTGGGCAAAGTAGCGGATGACCTTGTCCTCAAATTCCTGTCTGAAATTCATCACATAATACGGAATTCCCAGCTGAAACGCCACCCTTCTGGCATCGTCCACCGCACTCAGCCCGCAGCAGCCGCCTTCCTCTTCCTCCGTCAGGCGTTCTTCCTCCTGCCAGATCTGCATGGTCACCCCGATCACCTGATATCCTTCTTTTTTCAGCAAATAGGCGGCTACGGAAGAATCCACGCCGCCTGACATGCCTATTACAACTGTCTTGTCTTTCAAATTAATACTCTTCTCCTTCTTCTTCCCCTTCATGGATATCTGATTTCGGGGGTTTTAAGCCGGTAATCTCAATGCCGTTTTTCTGGGCATAATCCCAGAGCGCCGCATGAATCGCTTCCTCGGCCAGAAGAGAACAGTGTACTTTTACCGGAGGAAGACCATCCAGCGCTTCCATCACAGCCTTGTTCGTCACTTCCATAGCCTCCTGCACGGTTTTCCCTTTTACCATCTCGGTTGCCATACTGCTGGTAGCGACCGCCGCGCCGCATCCGAAGGTCTTAAATTTCACATCCCGGATCACCTGGTTTTCATCAATGTCCAGATAAATCCTCATGATATCGCCGCATTTCGCGTTTCCTACGGTGCCTACCCCGCTGGGGTCTTCTATTTCACCTACGTTTCTTGGATTGGAAAAATGATCCATAACTTTCTCGCTGTACATTCATGATCCTCCTAATTTTGTTTTTTCATATAGTCTTCGTAAAGCGGAGACATAGAGCGAAGCTTTGCAACAATCTCCTTTAATTCATCTATGACGAAGTCCGCATCCTCTTTGGTAATATGCTCATTGATTGTCATTCTCAGAGAACCATGGGCTATCTCATGAGGGAGGCCGATCGCCAGCAGCACATGAGAAGGGTCCAGGGAGCCGGACGTACAGGCAGAACCGCTCGAAGCGCAGATGTGCTTCATGTCCAGCATAATCAGCAAGGATTCTCCTTCCACAAATTGAAAACTGAAATTCGTATTATTGGGCAGACGTTTCGTCCGGTGTCCGTTCAGTCTGGCAAAAGGAATCTCATCCAGCACCCGCTCAATCATATAGTCCCTGAGTTCGGTTTCCTGCCTGGTTCTCTCTTCCATGGTAGCTGATGCAATCTCAGCTGCCTTGCCCAGTCCTACAATACCCGGCACATTTTCTGTTCCGGCTCTTCTGTGACGTTCCTGTCCGCCGCCGTGGACAAAGGAGCGGATCTTTACCCCTTTACGGATATAAAGGAAGCCAATGCCCTTCGGCCCGTTCAGTTTATGGCCGCTGGCACTTAACATATCTATCTTATACTCATCCACATTGATCGGCACCTGGCAATATGCCTGTACTGCATCCGTGTGGAATAAAATCCCATGTTCTTTGGCGATCTCACCGATTTCTCTGATCGGCTGAATCGTACCGATCTCATTATTTGCAAACATAATGGAAATTAAAATCGTGGTTGGACGGATTGCCGCTTTTAACTGGTCTAATTTTACCACTCCGCCTTCGTCCACATCCAGATACGTGATTTCAAAGCCCCGGCTTTCCAGATACTCACACGTGTGCAGGATTGCATGGTGTTCGATTTTCGTCGTGATAATATGATTTCCTTTTGACTGATACGCTTCCGCTGTGGCCTTTAATGCCCAGTTATCAGATTCTGAACCGCCTGCCGTAAAGTAAATCTCAGACGGATCTGCCCCCAGCGTAGCTGCAATCTTTTCTCTCGCTTGCGTTATCGCTTCCTTGCTTTCGCCGGCAAAGCTGTATACACTGGAAGGATTCCCGTATTTCTCCGTATAATACGGAAGCATTGCTTCCACAACCTCCGGTCTGGTAGCTGTTGTTGCTGCATTGTCCAAATAAATTAACTTATCCATATGCTCTCCATCTCCTATCTTATTTGTCGCTGCGGTTACCCTCAGCCTTTCTAACGAAATCCACGCCGGATCTTGTCTCTCCCTCCGCCAGCCTAGCACAGGCTGCCTGCGTTACTTACGCACCGCATGGTTTTTGTTCTTTTTCCTCCTGCTTTTCTACCTGGATTGCTTTTCCCTCTTCCACCAGTTCAGAAAGCATCAGTGCATCTACCGCGTCATTTATACTATCCGTGATACGCTTCCACACAAACTTTGTAACACATACATCAGAGCTGCTGCAGGTTGATTTCCCGCCCGTCACCTCGGAGCAGTCAACCGGATACAAATCTCCTTCCAGCGCTCTCAGTATCTCTCCCACAGAGGTTGTCTGTGCGGGCTTAGCCAGGATATATCCCCCCTGGGCTCCCCGAAAGCTCTGCACGATTCCCGCCTTTTTCAGCTTCGCGATCAGCTGTTCCAGATAGCTGATTGAAATATTCTGTCTCTCCGCAATACTGCTCAGGGCCACGGCTTCTTCTCCGCCGTTCATCGCAATATCCAAAACTGCCCTCAACCCGTAGCGTCCCTTGGTTGACAGTTTCATAAATCAGCCTCCTTCCAGGAATTTCAGGCATTTTAATTCCTACCGTTTTAATTCCTACTATTTTACTATGTTTTCGATTTTTATTTTAGCATACCGTACTCTGCGTGTCAATATACTTAAACAATAGAAGCAGTTTCTTTTGGTCAGGGGAGCAAAACAGTGCATTGCACTGCCTCTGTATCATATTTTGATATGTGAACTTGTTCACTATATCAAATTTGACATAGCGCACGGCACCGATGGTGCTTTTGACCCCCTGATCATCATATGCGCTGTTTTGATATCTTCTCATAGCGCCGGACTGCTTGTTTCCTGATTTCAGATTGAATCTATCTACATAAAGGAGTCCTTCATGAAAAAATCCACTTTTCTGGGCGGTACCATACTTCTGACCGTAACCGGGCTGCTGGTCCGGGGAATCGGTTTTATCTACAGAATCTTTCTTGCAGGCAGACTGGGTGCGGAAAAAATGGGTCTTTACCAGCTCGTCTTTCCAGTGTACGGCATCTGCTATACATTATATGCTGCCGGTATCCAGACTGCTCTTTCCAAATTAATTGCGGAGGATGACAATCCGGCGAGAAGAAGAAAATATCTGATTTCTGCCTTTGGCTGTTCCATGCTGATTGCGCTGGGGCTGACACTGCTGCTCACCCAGTTCAGCTCGGTTATTGCAGCCTCCTACATGGGCACCGTAACCGCGGCGCCCTCCCTGCGTATTCTGGCCCTGTGCTTTCCGTTCTGTGCGGTGACCTCCTGCATCAACGGCTATTACTTTGGCATAAAAAAATCCCTGGTTCCTTCCACCGGTCAGCTGGTGGAGCAGGTCGCCAGAGTCCTCTTTGTGTTTTCCATGAGCTCCCTCTCCTGCGAGATGGCCGTGCTGGGTATTGTGGTAGGTGAAATCGTCTCCTGTCTCTACCATTCTACCGCCTTCTTCCTGGGACGCAATCTGAAAAAGATCGAGAGGAAATCAGCAGAGAATGCAGGATCTGTAAAGCGGCTTCTCGGCCTCTCTGTACCTTTAACCGCCAACCGGCTCCTGGTAAGCATCCTCCACAGTGTTGAGGCAGTCCTGATCCCCGCCATGCTTTTAAAGGCGGGACTGGATAATTCCCAGGCGCTTGGAACCTATGGAACTCTGACCGGTATGGCAATGCCGTTTATCCAGTTCCCCTCCACCATAATCGGCTCTGTAGCCCTTTTGCTCATGCCTACCATATCCGAGGCCAGCGCCAGAAAAAATCAGAGCTCCATTGAGCGCAGCAGCAAGCTGAGTATTCATTTCAGCCTGCTGATCGGTTTTTTAAGCACTGCTGTTTTTCTGCTGTTCGGCCAGAATATCGGTTCGCTTGTCTTTCACGACACCACAACAGGCAGCTTTATCATGATCCTTGCCTGGCTCTGCCCCCTGCTCTATGTGACAACCACCCTGAGCAGTATTTTAAATGGTCTGGGAAAAGCCCACATATCCTTTTTCCATACAGTAATCGGGCTTGCCATCCGCATTCTGTTTGTCATCCTGCTGATTCCTTCAAAAGGCATCATGGGTTATTTCATCGGCATGCTTGTCAGCCAGCTGGTCATGACCATCCTGGACTGTGTGACCATTGTCCGCCATGCCAGATTTTCTTTTTCCGCTGCGGACTTTTTCCTCAAGCCTATCGCGATCCTGTGCATCGGCGGTTATTTCACAAAGAAAACGCTGCCCTATCTGCTGGAAAATACCAGTGTAAATCAGATTGTCCTCCTGGGCGGCGCTATCTGTTCTCTTACATTGATATATGGTATCTCGCTGCTGCTGACCAGGGCGGTGCATTTAAAGACGCTGACCGGAAGGTAGGGGCGAATGGAATTTAAAAATTGCTATATATATGAAAAAAGAAGCAGAAAAAATATTCTGCTTCTTTTTGTATCATTATCTGTCCGGTTCATACTGTATCAATTCCCAATACCGGCCATTCCAGTCTATTTCGACAAATCGTAAGGGGTGATCTGATACACGTAATAATTGAGCCAATTGGAATACAGGGCGTTGGCATGGGCCCTCCATCTCAGCATCGGCCTTTCATTCGGATCGTCGTTTGGATAATAGTTTTTCGGGATTTCGATAGGCAGGTTCTTGGCCTTATCCCTCTTATATTCCCCATCCAGGGTCATCCGGTCATATTCCGGGTGGCCGAAGATGAAGACCTGTCTTCCCTCCCCCGCAATCACGGCAAATACGCCGGCCTCCTCCGACTCCGCCAGAATCGTCAGTTCCGGACAGGCTTCAATGGCCTCCTTTGGCACTGTGGTATGTCTGGAATGAGGTGCATAGAAAATATCATCAAATCCCCGGATAAACGGAGTCTTCCGGTGCATTACATAGTGGGGAAACACACCAAACAGTTTCTTCTCCAGAGGGACTTTATTGATCCCATAGTGATAGTAAAGACCCGCCTGAGCACCCCAGCAAATATGAAACGTAGAAGTCACATTCGTCAGTGACCATTCCATAATCGTCTTAAGCTCCTCCCAGTAGGCCACTTCCTCAAATTCCATCTGCTCTACCGGCGCTCCGGTTATAATCAGTCCGTCAAACTTCCGCTCCTTCACATCGTCAAAGGTACAGTAAAACTGGTTTAAATGACTCAGCGCCGTATTTTTGCCTGTATAAGTGGCTGTCGTCATAAATGTCAGCTGAACCTGAAGCGGTGTATTGGATAAACTGCGCATCAGCTGAATTTCCGTGTCTTCTTTCAGAGGCATCAGATTTAAAATGGCAATCTCCAATGGACGGATGTCCTGTGTTTTCGCACGGATCTCATCCATCGTAAAGATATTCTCGTCTAATATGACCTGTTTTGCAGGCAGATCACTGGCAACTTTAATCGGCATATCAAGCGTTCACTTCCTGTCTTTCCTGTATTAACCGACCTTCTTCTTCCATAGCAAATGCAGAAGACCGGCTGCTTCAATCTAGCAATTTCTAGACTGCTGTTTTTCATTTTACCATTTAATGGACCTCAATTCAAGGACAGGAATCAGCAGTGCAGTCCTTATGCTAACATAGCCATAAATTCTTCTTCTGTTATAACCGGGATACCCAGTTCTCCCGCCTTTTTATTTTTAGAGGACGAAGAACGATTATCGTTGTTAATCAGATAATTCGTCTTTGAGGTCACGCTTCCGGTCACCTTGCCTCCCAATTCTTCAATTACCTGTTTCAGTGCATTTCTATTTTCATAGTGATGAAGAGAACCCGTCACGACAAAATTCATATCCGCAAAGATCTGTTCACCGGCAGATCCCTCCGGTTTTTCCAATATAATCTCTTGTAATAAATCATCCACCATTTTATTATTCTGTTCTTTATCAAAAAAATCGCAGTACGCAGAAGCAATCACGTCTCCCACTCCGTCAATCCCTACCAGCCGCTCCCGGTCCGCATGGCGCATGGCCTGAAAATCCTCCTCAAACTCCCGGCTGATCAGTTTGGCATTTGACAGCCCGATATTGGGGATTCCCAGACTGTACAGCAGTCTGGCCGGTGTGGTTGTTCTGGCCTTCCCGGCAGATTCAATCAGATTCTGATAGGATTTTTCTCCAAACCCTTCCATCTCTATAATCTGGTCTTTATAACGGTCCAGACGAAATATGTCGGAAAACTCCCGGATAAATCCCCGGTTGATGAATTTCTCCATCGTTGCCTCCGACAGCCCCTCCACATTCATGGCATCCCGGCTGACAAACAAAGAAAAAGACTTAATCTTTTTTGCCAGGCACTCCTCGTTCATGCAGTACAGGGATTTCACATCATTTTCCTGGCAGATCTTTGCAGCTCCTCCGCAGACAGGGCAGTGGTCCGGTATATCCTTCACCCCGCTTCGGGTCAGATTATCCGCAACCTGGGGAATAATCATATTTGCCTTATACACTGTAATTTTATCCCCGACCCCCAGTTCCAGATCCTCCATGATGCTGATATTGTGAAGGCTTGCCCGGCTTACCGTCGTCCCCTCCAGTTCCACAGGCTCAAACACAGCGATCGGATTGATCAGCCCGGTCCGGGAGGCACTCCACTCTACTTCTTGCAGTACAGTTTCCCGAATCTCGTCCTGCCATTTAAACGCTATGGAATCCCGGGGAAATTTTGCTGTGCGCCCCAACGACTGTCCATAGGCAATATCATCAAAAATCAGAACCAGTCCGTCCGAAGGAAAATCATTTTTTTCGATTCTCCCTTCAAAATCCTGAACTGCGGAAGCGATTGTCTCTCCTGTTACCTTTCGGTATTCCACTACATCAAACCCCTGCTCCCGCATCCAGAGAAACTGTTCTTCCCGCCGCTCGAACTCCTTTCCCTGCACCAGACCAAAGGCAAAGAAATAGACATTTCTCTTTGCAGTAATCTCATTGTTCAGCTGACGTACAGAACCGCTGCACAAATTCCGGGGATTCTTATACTTCGCCTCCGTCTCCGGAATCGTTTCATTAATTTTCTGAAAATCGCTGTACTTGATTACCGCCTCTCCCCGCAGCACCACATCCTGCTGACAGGGAATCTGTATAGGAATATTTTTAAACACCCTGGCGTTGTTCGTTATTACCTCGCCCACCTCGCCGTTGCCTCTGGTAACCGCTTTGAAGAGCGTTCCGCCCCGGTAGGTTAAAACAATTGTCAGTCCGTCCAGTTTCCAGGAGAGCAGGCCTTCCCTCTCCCCGAGCCATTCGCTTAAGGCTGTTACATCCTTTGTCTTGTCCAGAGAAAGCATCGGACTTTCGTGGCGTTCCTTCGGCAGCTCACTGAGCACCTCATACCCAACCCGAATCGTAGGACTGTCCGAGAGAATTCTTCCTGTCTCCCTCTCCAGATCCGTCAGTTCATCATACAGGCGGTCATACTCAAAATTACTCATGATCTCGCCGGCTTCCTGATAATAAGAACGGGCGGCTCTATTTAAAAGCTCTATCAATTCTTTCATGCGCTGAAACTTTGCGTCCATTTTTCTGCATCCTTTCCGACCACATCACTGCTTTTTCAGCAGCCGTTTCATTTCCCGGATTTCTGCTCCGGTCACTTCCCGGTATTCTCCTGTCTTTAGACTGCCCAGTTTTACATTCATAATTCGTACCCGTTTCAAAGCGACAACACGGTATCCCAGATATTCGCACATCCGCCGTATCTGGCGGTTCAGTCCCTGGGTGAGTACGATTCGAAACCGGTTTCTGCCGCACTTTTCCACCGTACAGGACCTGGTCACCGTATCAAGAATCGGAACGCCTCCGGACATCTTTTTTATAAATTCACCTGTTATTTCCTTGTCCACGGTGACCATATATTCTTTTTCATGACCGTTTCGTCCCCGGAGTATCTGATCCATCCATTCTCCCTGATTCGTAAGGAGCAGGAGCCCTTCTGAATCTTTATCCAGACGTCCAACCGGATAAATCCTCACCGGGTATTGAATATAGTCGATCACATTCTGCTTTTCCCGCCTGCTGTCCGTGGTGCATACAATGCCGCGGGGCTTGTTAAAGGCAAGAAGAACCGGTGGTTCCTCTCTGACGACAGGCTTTCCGCAGAACACTACGTTCTGTCCCGGATGTACCATCGTGCCCAAAACCGCCGGTTTTCCATCTACCGTAACTTTTCCCTCCGCAATCATGCGGTCGGCCTCTCTTCTTGAGCAGACTCCCGCCGCGCTCAGGTATTTATTTAATCGTTCTTTCTCCATATCCGGTTCTCCCTAACTGATGCGGGATATAAATTCTTTGAGCTTGTCATCTTTGTCCACTGCCCCGCTCATATTTTCATTGACCCGGCTGATCATGTTCTTTACTGCCTCACTGTCATTGAGCTTATCTATATAATTCTGTACATCGGCATCCACTGGATTTAAATAAATAATCAGATTGTCATCGAATGCCCGGTTTACCAGAAAAACGCTCATACTGGGTGCCGGCGTTTCGATCTCCCGGATCTTTAACTCACCGTAGACATAAACCACATACGTATCTTCCGTCAGGCCATCCACCACATAGCACTCCAGATTCCTGACTTCTTCAATATAATAATACTTCTTCTTGAGTGCATCTTCGTCTATCATACGGATATCGCTCACAAGAGGTTTCAGACGCTCCATATTCGTGGAAATACAGGCTCCATAATAATCCGTAAAGAGCTTGATGAACTGTTCGTCCTTTGACTTTTCCAGCTCCTTCTGAGCATTCAGTATATCCGCGTTATCCGGCTGCTGCTTTTTGGGGAGCATTGTAAATATAAGCGAACCAAACAATACGATAAACAACGAGGCCCGCAAAATCATCGCTTTGTATTTCAGTTTCATTTTTATACCCCTGCATATCGCAGGCTTACCTGCGATACTGCGCCAATTAATAGTTTGAAACTACTTTGTTTCAAACTTATACCCCTGTACACCACAGGCCAGCCTGCGCTACAGCACAACAAACGCCGATACGCTCGCCTGTTATCCTCTGCAACATAATCTCAGTGGGACTTTAGTGTATAATTATGAGATTATGATAAAGCAAGAAGCGGATTATTTCATCCGCTTCTGTCACTTAGTATCAGTACGCCTGAAGGGATTCGAACCCCCGACACCTGGTTCCGGAAACCAGTGCTCTATCCCCTGAGCTACAGACGCATTAACCATTTCGTAAATCCAGAACATGCCGCATTTACCAGGATTTCCCCTGCAATATGGATTTGTTTCACCTCTGCCTGAAAAGACGGTTCAAAATCAAACGCATTTCTGCCCTTCATAAGACAAAAGAGAACTTGAAACCTTCCCCTGACAAGGGACATTTTTGTATCACTGTAAAGGTAACATGTTTTACCGATTACGTTATAATATGATAACACAAGCGCTATTTATTGTCCATAGTTTTTTCTCCGCAAAACATTATATGGATAAGGAATCTGTCCTTTCGGACAGATTCCTTACACACAGCATCGATTCTCTGCAATAATTATGCGATTGACTGCAGCTGTTCCTTGATCTTTCTAACCTCATACTCCAGATTATTTATACGCAGGAGCAGCATTTCTCTCTCATTTTCTATCTTTAATGCCTCATCCAGCCGTCTGTTCAGATCAACATGTCCCTCCGCTACCAGCTTAATACCGCTATTTATATCATTCTCCAGCGTTACTTCAATGGATGTTACCCGCAGTTCCAGTTTATCCATTCTCACCTGCAAAGCTTCCACTTGAGCTTTCAGATTCTCCACTTCTTCTTTCAGGTATTCTACGTCCGCCTTCAGGCCCTCTACGTCTGCTTTCAGGCTCTCTACGTCTGCTTTCAGGCTCTCTACATCCGCTTTCAGGCCTTCTACGTCTGCTCTCAGGTCTTTTACGTCTGCTTTCAGGCCTTCTACGTCTGCTCTCAGGTCTTTTACGTCTGTTTTCAGGCTCCTTACATCCGCCTTCAGGCCCTCTACGTCCGCTCTCAGGTCTTTTACGTCCACTCTCAGGTCTTTTACGTCTGCTTTCAGGCCTTCTACATCCGCTCTCATACTTTTTACGTCTGTTTTCACATCATGTATGTCCGTTTTCATGTTCTGAAGATCAGATTTCATACTTTCACTGTTATTATATAATACCAGTAATATTTCCTGATCAGTCATAATGATACCTCCTTCATATAAACTCCAGGTCTGTGCAGAATCTTCCCGCACTCGGAACATATAATCATCTGCACTGCTGCAACAGAATCATAGAAACAGCCGGTGTTCCTCTCTTGAATAATAATAGACGGCGTCGGAAAGTACGTCCTCCTCCGGCAGTTGGGTCAGGTTCATCTCATGAACCATGGCGAGCATATATTTTTTAGAAAAATCCTTATTATATGGTACTATTAAAACCTCATGCACACTGGCCGGAAGCAGATAATAGTCACAGTCCAGTGTCTCCCCAATCTGCTGCAAAAGTCCTTCATAGATCATCGCGGTAGCTCCGTAAACCTGCGCAAGATTGCTCAGCACATAGATCGGATATTTATTTTCCTTTTTCACCATTTCCATAATGACATCTGCCGATCCTGGCAGTTCTCCCTGAAGAAGATCACTTATTACTTCTTCAATCGGTCTAAGCTCACTTGGAAACAGTCTGGGTGTATTCCGCATCGCGGCGGAATAAAGGCTTTCATAATCTGCTCCCCACTCTTTCACCCAGCTCTGCGCAATACGAACAGAAGTCATACCCTCCTCCTCTGCTGCAATCAGATAGAAAAAGGCAATCTGCATATCATAAAAAGGCAGAACGGCCCAATTATTTTCCTCTGGTGAATTCTTTAACAAACGGTATATTACCCGACTTTCATCGAATCCTTCGTATAACATCTAAACTCCCTTCGATTTTATTTGTTGATTGTGGACAGATTTCGATATGATGACGATTTGATAATAGACGGCTGTCTCAAGACAGCCTGCTTTGCCAGAAAACAACAAGACAGAATGAACGCCGGCTGGTTCTATAAAGGAATACCAGTACGCTATGTAACCCATCTTATTGTAAAAAAGGTGCAGATTCATTTTATCAAATCTGCACCTCTACTGCAAGGATATATTCTATTAAAATACAATTTTTTCTGCCGGCAGAGGTTCCCCATAGAGCAGACCCTGTGCCGTCCCGCAGCCCAGCTCCTTTAACAGTTCTTCCTCCGCAGGTTCTTCAATGTCAACCGCCACAACAGATAGGTCAAGCGCTTCGGCAACCAGCATCAGTCCCTGAAGCATTTTCCTGCTTTCCTCCTGCTCCAGTGCATGAAACAGCAGATTACCAGAGATATCAACGATATGAATCGGAAGACTTTTCAGGTACTCTATCGCCACATATTCTTCTCCAAAACAATCCCAGGCTATTTTTATGCCCAGTTGTGAAAGATCATTTATTACCTTAATATTTTCTTCTGCTGCCTGCACCAGATTGTGTTCTTTTATCTCGAATATCAGATTTCCCCTGTCAATATGGTACTTCTCCAGATTTTCTTTTACTTTCGCTGCAAATTCTGTATCTCTGAGTTGTCTCTGGAACAAATTTATGGAAACACTGAATCCTTTTTTACCGCCTTTACTCCATTTTTCCATCTGAGCACAGACCTGTTCCAGCACCCAATACCCGATTGGTATAGAAAGTCCGGTCAGATTTGCAAGCTTGGCATAGCCGGTAAAATCCACGAGTCCATCCTCCGGATGATTCCATCGTATGGATGCTTCAAATCCGGTCAGCTTACCGGAAGCAATATTTACTCTGGGTTCATACCACAGTTCCAGCTGTTCTTCTGCAAGAGCACTGCGCAGTTTTGCCTGCTGCTCCATGTAGCTGGTAGAACGCTCCTCCAGTTCTTCGGAATAATAAAAATACGTATTCTTTCCGGCTCTCTTCGCCTCCTGCAGCGCCAGATCTGCATTACGCAGCAGCGTTCTGGTCACCCTTCCGTCTTTCGGGGCAAAACAGATTCCCATGCTGACTGTTACGTTCATTTCCCTGCCGGCCAGAAGAAACGGATAATTCATCACCGTCTGAATCTTTTTCAGTTTTTCTTCGTAAGCTCCTGTATCCGCTATATTCTGGGTCAGAATCATAAAATCATCACCCTCGGTCCGGGCAAGGAAATCGTCTTCATCCACAGCCTGCATCAAGCGATGGGTCACGTCAATGATCAGCTCATCGCCATACGCATGCCCCAGCTCATCATTCACTTTTTTAAATCCGTCCAGATCCAGATGCAGTATTGCCACTCTTTCTTCTTTTCGGATTGTAGCCATTACATTATCCAGCAGCTCATTGAACGCACGTTGATTCTGAAGTTCTGTCAGCGGGTCCGTATTTGCCGATTTTTTCTCCAGCTCCAGCTTCTCAAGCAGTTGGTTGTACTGCTCCTCCCGCTCCGCCCGGTCTGCCTGTTCTTCTTCCAGATTATCCTGAAGCAGTTCCACCTGCTCCACATAGGAAAGCAGGTTTCTTTTCGTTCCCAGGTACCGGCTCATGACAATTATGCACAATATCACAAGTACGGCCAAGAGTCCGGCAGCAACATATACGACAGGCTGGCTGATCCCCAGCATTCCGGGGTTCAGATTTTCAATGGCAGACGCCCACACCAGTTCACCCATCTAATCTGCCTCCTCTCTATTTCTAAGTACTTATATTCGTTTATCCGTTTTCGACTAACGTAACAAGATTATCGTCATATTTTTATGAGAATAACCATGATACTGTTACGGCCATGGCTGCGCCCTTCATCGCTCTTTACAAACCATGCAAACCTCGCTTCCCTTCCGTTCGCTCGGTTTCGGGCTGCGCCCTTTCTGCGCCTTTACAAACCATGCAAACCTCGCTTCCCTCCGGTTCGCTCGGTTTCGGGCTGCGCCCTTTCTGCAGCCTTTGCTAGCCATGCAAACCTCGCTTCCCTTCCGTTCGCTCGGTTTCGGGCTGCGCCCTTTCTGCGGCCTTTACAAACCATGCAAACCTCGCTTCCCTTCCGTTCGCTCGGTTTCGGGCTGCGCCCTATAAGAAAAGGAAAGAACAGAATCCTTTATGCAAGCATAGGATTCTGTTCTTTCCTTTTCTTGCATGGTTTGGCTTTCGAATATTATACCATAGTATTCTTTTTTATGGAAGTGTTGCAGATGGATTTAAACGTGCGTTTCCACACTAATGTACTGCACGGTTTTGCATAGAAAGGGCCTGCATATGCAATACACACTGCAGGCCTCTGTTTTTCCTTATTCCTTATTTACTGCTGAGATATTCATGGATTCCGGCTGCTGCGGATTTCCCTGCTCCCATAGCCAGAATTACAGTAGCTGCTCCCGTCACGGCATCCCCTCCGGCATACACGCCTTCCTTGGTAGTAGCTCCGTTTTCTTCATTGGCAACGATACATTTCCATCTGTTGGTCTCCAAGCCTTCTGTAGTAGCGGAGATCAGCGGATTCGGGCTGGTTCCCAGCGCCATAATGACCGTATCCAGGTCAAGGGTGAATTCAGAACCTTTTTTCTCAATCGGTCTTCTTCTGCCTGACTCGTCCGGCTCTCCCAGTTCCATCTCCACACAGGTCATACCCTTCACCCATCCGTTGTCGTCCACCAGGACCTCCTTTGGATTGGTCAGCAGATGGAATATAATTCCTTCCTGTTTGGCGTGATGCACTTCTTCCACTCTGGCCGGCAGTTCCGCTTCGCTTCTTCTGTAAACGACATGCACCTCTGCACCCAGACGGAGTGCGGTTCTTGCAGCATCCATAGCCACATTGCCGCCGCCCACAACCGCTACTTTCTTTCCGGCAACGATCGGCGTATCATAGCTGTCGTCAAATGCCTTCATCAGGTTGCTTCTGGTCAGATACTCATTGGCGGAGAAAACACCGTTTGCATTCTCGCCCGGAATGTGCATAAACTTCGGAAGTCCTGCACCGGAACCGATAAAGACAGCAGAAAAGCCCTCTTCCGTAATCAGTTCGTCGATCGTGACCGCTTTGCCAACTACCACATTTGTTTCTATTTTTACACCCAGGGATTTTACATTTTCAATTTCTTCCGCCACAACACGCTGTTTGGGAAGACGGAACTCCGGAATACCATAGGAAAGTACTCCGCCAGGTTCATGCAGTGCTTCAAAAATAGTAACATCATAGCCCAGCTTTGCCAGATCTCCTGCACAGGTCAGACCTGCAGGGCCGGAACCGATCACCGCTACCTTCTTACCGTTTTTCTCTGTCGCTCCCGCAGGTTTAATATGGTTTTCTCTCGCCCAGTCGGCAACAAAACGCTCCAGCTTGCCGATGGATACCGGATCGCCCTTGATTCCGCGGATACATTTACATTCACATTGGGATTCCTGAGGACATACACGCCCGCATACTGCCGGAAGTGCAGAATACTTGGAAATCTCCTGATAAGCGCCTTCCATATCGCCCTCTTTCACATGGGAAATAAAAGCCGGGATATTGATCGCTACCGGACACCCCTGAATGCACTTGGCATTTTTACAGTTCAGGCATCTTACTGCCTCCTCCATTGCTTCTTCTTTATTATAACCCAGACAAACTTCTTCAAAGTTTGCGGCGCGGACTTTAGCATCCTGCTCTCTTACCGGGATTCTCTTTAATACGTCTGCCATTATTTGTCACCTCCACATCCGCAGCCACCCGGATGATGATGGGTAGCGCCTTCCTTTAGCTTCAGCATCGCCCTGCCCTCTTCCGTCTTGTACATCTGCTGTCTCTTCATAACCTCATCGAAATTAATCAGATGTCCGTCGAATTCCGGTCCGTCCACGCAGGCAAATTTGATTTCATCGCCCACGGTCAGACGACAGGCGCCGCACATGCCGGTTCCGTCAACCATAATCGGATTCATGCTGACAACTGTGGGAATCCCCAGTTCTTTCGTCAGCAGGCACACAAACTTCATCATAATAACGGGTCCGATGGCGATAACCTGATCATATTGTTTTCCCTGATTATTCACCAGTTCTTTGATCTGGTCATTTACATTTCCCTTAAATCCATAGGAACCGTCATCGGTAGCCACATATACATTAGCCGCTACTTTTCTCATCTCATCCTCCAGGATGATCAGATCTTTATTTCTGGCACCGATAATGCAGTCCACCTCAAAGCCCTGCTCCTTCATCCATTTAACCTGAGGATAAACCGGCGCTGTTCCCACGCCGCCGCCGACAAACAGGATGTTTTTCTTTTTCAGTTCTTCCGCATCCGTATCCAGCAGTTCCGATCTGCGGCCCAGCGGGCCCACGAAATCCCGGAAATATTCTCCTGCTTCATATTCTGCCATCTTCTGTGTGGAAGCCCCTACGATCTGGAACACAATTGTCACAGACCCGGCAGCTCTGTCATAATCACAAACGGTCAGCGGAATCCGCTCCCCCTTCTCGTCGATCTTCACTATGACAAACTGTCCCGGCTCACAGGACTTGGCCACACGCGGAGCTTCAATATCCATCAGGTAGATATTGTTGGCCAGATATTCTTTTTTCAGGATTTTATACATTATCTTCTGCCTCCATTCACTATATCTCTTCTTCCCATCCGCCTGTACATGACATAAAAAACGGAATAAAACAACAGACGGGTCCGGCACTGTCCGCTATGTACGTAAGTCACCAAGCCGGGCATCCATCCATATTGATTTCAGAAAGAAAGTTCCATTTCCAGGCGCAGCCCAGGACCATTACTCCGTCTGCGAAAAAGCAGACAACCTGCGGCTCTATATCTTATACTGTAAAAAAGCAGAATAGAACCCAAAAGAAATAGAATATCTGTATCCTCCGGATCGACAAATATTCCACATTTTCTGATCTGTTCTGCATTTTTATGGATATTACGCCATACATCGAAATTATAGTACGATTTCCCCGAAAAGTCTACAGAAAAGTTTTCCCAAGCCCCTCTTTTTCAGGGTTTCCATTCTCTTTCATCCCTGAAAGCGGGCATCCGAGTTTGAAAATGCCCCGGCTCCGGCCCCTGACACCATGAAAACTGCACAAGTTCATAAAACATTAATAAATATTTCAATAAATTCTAGAGAAATCTATGGTTTAATAGTAGTATAGCATTGACGCCAGTCTGTAAGGCAATACGTCTGTCATGCCGGAGTCTTTTCGGCTTTCACTATAATTATATCCGATTGGGGAGGTTACTGTAATTATGTATAATATTTTAGTCTGTGACGACGATAAAGATATTGTTGACGCCATTGAAATTTATTTAAGCCAGGAGGGCTATCAGATTTTTAAAGCCTACACCGGCAGGGAGGCCTTGGAAATTATCAGCAGCAATGATATTCATCTGGCTCTTATGGATATCATGATGCCGGAAATGGACGGTATCCGCGCTACAATCAAACTGAGAGAGACCAATCAGACCCTTCCGATTATATTTCTCACAGCGAAATCAGAAGACAGCGACAAGGTACTGGGGCTCAACATCGGGGCCGACGACTATATCACTAAGCCTTTTAACCCGCTGGAGCTGATTGCCAGAACGAAATCCAGCCTCCGGCGCTATACGGTGCTCGGCAGCCTGCCTAACAGTCAGAATATTTACAGTTCGGGCGGTCTGGTTGTCAATGATGATACCAAGGAAGTCTTTGTGGATGATGAGCCGGTAAAGCTGACTCCCATTGAATACAATCTTCTGAAACTGCTGGTAAAGAATAAAGGACATGTATTTTCGATCGCCGAGATATATGAACAGATCTGGCAGGAGCCCTCGTTCGGAGCTGATAATATTGTAGCGGTTCACATCCGTCATATCCGTGAAAAAATAGAAATCAATCCAAAGGAACCCAAGTATCTGAAGGTAGCCTGGGGAATAGGATATAAGGTGGAAAAATACTGAGCAGTCCGGTTCTGCCTGTTACGAATGTACAGGCGGGCTTTAAATATTAATTGATAGAATACTTAGAAAGGCTCGATGGCACATGAAAAAAACAATCGCCTACAAGCTGGTTGTCCACCTTTTTCTTCTGGCATTTTCCTTCCTGCTGTTTTACTCAGTCTCCCATATGGTTCATTTTCACCAGATCAACGGGACGAACACGGAATTTACCGGAACTTATGAATTTGAGGAACGATTCTGCAAGTATATTGAGCGGGTGGCCGCCTATGTACAGTATCGGGAGCAGGGTTATGAGCCGCGCTACAATGTTTCCAATGTTCTTGGAAATGCAGTATCCGGCAACACGTTCCATCTGATGGAAGAAAGCAGTGAACAAAGCAGCTTTGAGTTTTACAATAATAAATTAAATATAGAAAAAACAAATTTTCTTTACTATGTAAAAAACACAGGGACCGGCACGGTCTATGCTTCTCCCACACTGGAGGAAATGTATCAGACCGCGCTCAAAACAAACAGCATTGAACAGGATACAACGCTGGAAGAATATATGGCCAGGCTGATACAGCAGAACAGCGCCTATTTTGTGTTGAACACCGCGGAAGAACTTTACAGCACGACCGCCACAAAATACGGTTATATTGATTCTCCCACACTGGACTGGATTGTCAGCTGTATAACCGGCAAGCTGGCCTCGGATCAGGTACAGCAGGGAATCACCCAGGCCGGTGCTGACGCACAAATCCCGGCTGGTACAGAGTCTACATTTCAGAATACAGATGTACAGGATATCGCTGGCAACAATGTAAATTCTGTGCTGGAAAAAAAGCCGGACGCCTACATGATTTATGCGACTGTACTGCCTGATTTTCCCTATACGACCGATGATTTTTCCCCTCTGTATGCCAGCTTTCAGTCGACAGTTGAAACATTCCAGTTCACCAAGACAATGCTTCCGCTGTCCTTTATCGGAGTTGTCCTTTTTCTAATTCTGGCTGTTATGAGCTGCGGACGCCGGAATGAACAGGGAACAATTGTATTGAACCATTTTGACCGGATCAGTACGGAAGTTGCCGTACTCTTCAGTCTGGTGTTTGTGGGTTTCACCGTATATTTGGGTACTTATTTCTGCTCCTATGTTTCTTCCATAGGGCTGTTCCCTGACAGCATGCTGTGGAAAGGCGTTCTGGAGTCCTTTATTCCATTTTTGTGTTTCTATATTCCGGGAACGGCCTGTCTGTTCAGTTTATTCCGCCGGGTTAAGGCCCGCACATTTTTCTCCAACTTCCTGCTATACAAAATAGCCAGGAAATTAAAACACTGGTGTATCCGTTTCTTTCAAAATAAAAACGTGACCTATCAGACCGCCGCTTTCCTGATACTATTCCTGGGAATCAGCGTTGTAATCGGAATATTCTGCCTCATCGGAAGACAGGGTGTGGTAATCGGCGGTATTCTCTTCCTGATTGCCTTCTTTGTGGCCGCCCTGCTTTTACTCCGTCTTTCTGCCGATATCAATGTGGTTATGACAGAAACCAAGCTGATTCAGGATGGAGATCTGACTCACAAGATACCGGATACCATACGCTCAGCCCCGATCCGCAAGCTGGGTGAATATATTAATAATATCAGCGAGGGATTTTCCGAGGCCGTGGATGAACAGTTAAAAAGCGAGCGGCTCAAGACCGAGCTGATCACCAATGTGTCTCACGATATTAAGACGCCGTTAACCTCTATTATCAATTATGTGGATCTGCTTGGGAAAGAAGACCTTCACAACGATACGGCCAGAGGTTATCTGAAAATACTGGAAAATAAATCCTGGCGGCTGAAGACATTGATTGAAGATCTGGTTGAAGCCTCCAAGGCCTCGTCCGGAGCTATCAGCCTCCATTTGGAAAAAATCAATCTGATTGAACTGGTACGCCAGTCCTGCGGCGAATTCGAGGGGAAATTCAGCGAGAGGAACCTGACCGCCGTACTCACGCTTCCGGAAAAGCCGGTCTATATACTGGCCGATGGGCGAAGTACCTTCCGCATCATCGAAAATGCATTCTCCAATGTGAGCAAATATGCGCTGGAAGGAACCCGCGTCTATGTAGACGCCATAGAAACAGAAGACAAAATAACTATATCAGTGAAAAATATCTCAGCCACACAGCTAAATATAGATTCCGAAGAGCTGATGGCAAGGTTTGTCCGGGGAGATCTTTCCCGGAATACAGAGGGAAGCGGGCTGGGGCTGTCCATCGCTCAAAGTCTTACCAAACTCCAGGACGGCAGTTTTGACATTGTCCTGGACGGAGATTTATTCAAAGCACTTATTACATTCAACAAACTGGAAGAACCCGAAAAACCAGACCCCGCAGAAACTCTTCCCGTCGATGCGTCCCCCGTCACTCCGGTACCGGAGCAGGAGGAGCCGTCAACTGCCAGCAATACCGATGAGCCATCCCAATAACGCCACGATTGTTTATAATTCCTCCGGATAAGAATCGGTTTTTGCAGGAGAGGGGGCCGTTCAGCAACAGGCTGAACGGCCCCCTCTTTTAATTACATAGAAGAGTTTGGAGACTTCCAATGTAATCAAAAACCTTTCGATTAACAAGAAACCAGGTGATTTATTCGATAATTCTGTACTCCATCATCTCATACAAAAGACAGGACCCCTCTTCAACCTCCGCAGGCAGCAGAGCTCTCGCAACCATTTTCAAGTCACCCTCCGCCCCATCAGTACGGCACAAAAAAGCATAATCACCGTCAATCCTGTCCACCCGGTACTCGCACGATTCAAACATAGCAGATCCCTCCAAAACATTTAATAAGACCAGCTATCATTATAACATAAAACACACACCTATTTCACCTTATCCGTTCTTCACTGCCCGCCGGGCATTTTCACCGGACCGAAGGTCCGCCTTTCACTGCTCCGAAGGAATACTTTCACCTGCGGCTTTGCCGCAGCTTTCACTCCTTATTCCGTATCTCAAACTCCTGCGCTCCAAATCCGCCTGGCGCAATCTGATAAGGCGGGAAAACTACAACAGGATTGCCGGAATCATTGATATAAAATGCAGTCACATCATCAACGGTGGTAAATCCCTCAAACCCATTACTCCCGTCAAAATAGACCAGATACTCGTCCTCCGTCATCCTCTGTTCCATCTGCTCCCTTATCTGGCGGTTCGCAAGCTCAATATAATTTGATCCCAGCAGATCTGCCAGAGTGACATACCGCCCCTTCTTTAAATCAATATTATAATAGAAGGTTTGGTTGTAGCCGATTCCATTTTCTCCCGCCATTACGGCAAAGGAGAGATACCTCTCATTTTCACAGAGTATCGTATAATCGACTGTAATCTGTATTTCTTTCTGGGTAAATTCTTCTTCCGTCCCGCCGGTTTCCAGAAATGCAGCCTTATAGTCTGCAACTATCTGCTCCGCCTGTATGCGGACCTCCTCGCATGCTTTTTCTATTTCATTATTCACATCCAGAATAAATTCCGTCTTTCCCTCTTCTGGCTCTTCCTCATCTAATACGATCTGTGGAATTTTGACGGATTCCGTCTTATCTCCATCACTCCATTGATAAGATCGGAAGGTGAGAATCTTCGCTATCTTGCCGACAACCGGAATTTCCTGCATGGCCTGCGCGAACGTACTGCTTATATTAAGGCCGGCTGTCAACAGGAACAGAAGGAACACGGCTGCATGAATCAGCATCCGCACATACCCGGATGACCGCTTTATTTGTCTGTTCTTCCGTCTTTCTTCACAGTCATGTATCGCTGCTAAAACTATTTTATTTAATTCTGCCGGAATCTCAATCTGATCATAATTCTGTTTTGCTTCTTCTATGCGCGTCATTGCAAATCTCCCTCAAGTTCTATCTTTAGCTTCTTTAGCCCCCGATACAGCTTTGCCTTTACCGTGCTGATATTTTTGCCGGTAACCTCAGCGATTTCTTTCAGCTTAAATTCTTCAAAATAGTACAGGCGGATAATATTCTGGACATCTCCCGGCAGGAGCTCAAGCTTTTCCAGGAGGTCCTCTGCATCATAATCAAAGACAGATTCCGAATGAACTGCCGTGCCGGCAGCTTCTTCTATTGTCTCTGACGCCAGTTCCCTTCGCCGCCGTTTCATAAAATTTAAGCTTTCATTTACAAGAATCCGGTAAAACCAGGTTTTCACATAATCCACATTCCGCAGGGTATGGTAATGTTCCAGGGCTTTACACACAGAATTCTGTACAATGTCCAGAGCGTCGTCCTGATTCCGCACATAACTATAGGCCAACCGGTAAAATTTTGCCTGACTGCTTATTATATACTGGACAATTTTGTCGTAGTTATCTTCCTGTATCATCGAGGTTTATAAGTTTCTCCTTTTACTTTTGCGCATTAGTAATATCACTATATAGACTGCCCAATTCCGGAAAAGTTGCAGCGGTGAATAAAAATTTATCCTTTTATCCTGTACCTGCAGTTAACGGCAGAACAAAGAATCCCACTTGCGGCGGGTTGTTCTGGCAGCACGATTCCTTTCCGCCGTAGTGCGATCCCCCGAAAGGTTTTTTGATACACAGGAAAGTTTGGAGAACTTTCCTGTGTATCAAAAAACAGGCCGCAGACAGACCTGTTATGGTCTGCCTGCGGCCTGACGGATATTTCTATTTCGTTCTTACTCGCCCACCAGCTTTTTATACTGTTCGACCAGTTCCACGCCCCGGCTGGTTCCGATCCGGTCAGCTCCGGCTTCGATCAGGGCCAGCGCGTCCTCTATTGTGCGGATTCCGCCTGCGGCCTTGATTTTCACCTCGGTCCCCACACATTCTCTCATCAGCCTTACATCCTCCGCCGTAGCTCCGCCGGTGCCATAACCGGTAGAAGTTTTAATAAAGTCTGGTTTCACCCTCCGTGCCACTTCACACAGCCTGCGCTTCTCTTCCTCTGTCAAAAAACAGTTTTCAAAAATAACCTTTGAGGTCACCCCTCTTTTTCGGCATTCCGCTACAATCCTGGTCATTTCCTCTTCTACATAAGCCCAGTTCCCATTTTTAATCTCCACCAGATTAACAACGTAATCTACTTCCCCTGCTCCCTTTTCAATGACATCAATTGTCTCAAACACCTTTGTCTCAATCGTACTCTGCCCCAGCGGAAAGCTTACGGCGGCATCACACAGGACGCCGGTTCCCTCCAGAATCTTTTTGCAGAACGGCACCGGCGCGTTATTGATGGCTACGGTTTTAAAGTGATAGGCTGCCGCTTCCTCACAATGCTTTTTCAGATCTTCGTTGCTGACATACTGTTTTAAAAGTGTCTGGTCAATCATGCCCGCCAGCTCACTGACGGTAAGTTTTCTCTTTTCCAATGGTTTCGTCTCCTTTTCTTTCAAGTACACCTCGGCGTACTTGCTGCGAGCCGCACGTCATGCTTTGCATGACATAATACATCTGTGCGGCTCTGCATTCCGCCGGAGGCTTTATCTTGGAAGGAGACTGGGCTCCCACCAAGACGAATTTGTTATTTACTCACCACCTATAGAGGGGGAGTCTTATCTACTTCCATGATCAAATCTGCGCCAGTTCCCTGTATATATCCATCAGAGCCTGGTACGAATGGTCAAATACCTTTTTCACCGGCTCATAGGCAAGGCTCCGCTCCGGGTTCGGCAGGATTGTCTCTTCCCTGCAGATCAGTTTTTCGATCTCCTCATACCCGGCAAAAAGTCCGCTTCCAACTCCGGCGGCAGCAGCAGCGCCCATGGAGGTCGCTTCTTCCAGGTAATGAAGTCTGACGACCGGCATGCCATAAATATCCGCAAGTATCCGGCGGACTGCTTCTCCCTTTGCCAGACCGCCTATAATATGGATGGCGGGTATATCCGCGTGATCCTTAAATATCTTAAGAATAATATCCAGATTCATGATAATACCTTCCAGGGCCGCCCGGAGCATGTCGCCTTTGGTATGTTCCATCTTAAGTCCGATAAAGGCTCCCCTTGCATCCGGATTCCACCTTGGACTTCTCTCTCCCAGAAGATAAGGAAGAAAGATAAGCCCGCCTGCTCCCGGCAAAGAGCATTCAGCCAGCTCGTTCATCTTATCATAGACACTCATTCCCGGCGGCACGTCAAGCCCATCCCCCAGGACTTTCTTCATAAAGCTGTAGGAATTGCCTGCGGCCTGCATGGTTCCGCAGGGTGCATAGTATCCTGGAATCATATGGGCCCAGTTAAAGGTTCTGAGTTCAGGATCGTATACGGGCTTCCTGGAGGTATAAGAAATCCAGGAAGATGATCCCAGGTAGTTGTAAGCTACATTTTCCCTCACAGAACCGGCTCCTACCGAGGCACATACGCCGTCCCCGCCTCCCAGTATAATGGTAAGCCCTTCCGGCAGGGAACATTCCTTTGCCATCCCTGCATTCAGCTTACCTGCCGCAAAGGCAGATGGCTTCACCTCCGGAAGCACTCCGGCCGGTATCTCAGCTGCCTTTAGTATCCGCTCCGACCAGACCAGCCGGTTTAAATCAAAGGCGTTGGTTCCGGATGCATCGGAATAATCTGTCACAAACTGACCGGTCAGCCTGTGGATCATAAAATCTTTCGGCAGCAGCATTTTATATGTACCTGCAAAGGTCTCCGGTTCATTTTCCCTGACCCACATCAGTTTTTCCAGACTATAAGAGGCACTGATCCGGTGGCCTGTGATATGGTAAAACTCTTCCTCCGGTATTTTATCCCGCAGCTGCTGCTCCTGCTTTACCGCTCTCTGGTCTGCCCAGATGATGGCATCGCGCAGGGGCATCCCCTGCCGGTCCACCAGCACACAGCCCATCATCTGCCCGCTGAATGCCAGTCCCGCCACAAGATCTGGATCGATCCCCTCAAGCAGTTCCCGGTTTGCCGTGCAAAATGCTCTCCACCAGTCTTCCGGCTTCTGCTCAGCCCAATTTCCATTAAAATACTGGGTTTCATAAGGGCGAATGACACTTCTGACCAGCACACCCTCCCCGGTTATAAAGCGTCCGCTTTTTTCTTCCCCCTCCAGGCGGAACAGGGTTGCCTTGTCCCCTGTCGTTCCCAGATCATGGGCAATCAGATAATACTGTTTCATCGCTTCCTCCTTCCGTAGAGATGATTTCACAGAAGATACCGTATCTCCCCTTTTATACCACTGCCACAATACTAACGTTTCCGTTCGGAGCCCTTTAGAGCCAGCTTATACGGCATCATCACCGTGCGGGCCGGCCGGTCTGGCTCTTCAATCCTTCCCAGAAGCAGGCGCATGGCCTCCCGCCCCATCTCCACCGTGTCCCTGGTCACATAACTGTAGTCATATCCTATTACATCCAGAACCGGTATATGATCTATTCCGATCGCGGCAATCTCCCTGCCCGGACGCATATTTCTTTCTCTCAGGCCCTTGATAAAGCCCAGAGAGGTACGGTTATTGCAGGTCAGCATTCCCTCCGGCAAACGGTCTGCTGACAGCATATCTCTGGTCAGCCGATAGGCGGTTTCAATCGTAAAGTCGCCCTGATAAATGAAATCCTCCTCCATGGGTATACCGTGATCGGCCAGGGCCGCCTTATATCCCAGGAATCGTTCCCTCGCAATCTTCAGTTTTAAATCACCTGTTATTATACCGATTTTCCTGCATCCTTCTTCAATCAGAATTTCCGTGGCGGCATAGGCGCTTGCCTTATTTTCATAGAAGACACCGTCCCAGCCCGCACCTGCAAATTCCCGGTCCATCTGCACCACCGGCACATTCAGATCCTCGATAAGGCGCTGCACTTTCCCTGCCTCCTCCGGGTCCGGGTAGTCCACGGCAGGGGTTAAAATAATTCCCCGTACCCTCTGGCCCTTGAGCATGCGCAGCGCTTTCTCTTCTCTGGCGGCATTGTTGTCGGTATCGCAGCAGATCAGCGTCAGATCATTTTCATCTATAATTTCCAGAATACCCCGAAGCGCCTCGCCAAAAAAGCTGTTGTCAATCTCCGGAATCAACACGCCCACTGCGCTGGTTTCCTGCCTGGACAGACTCCGGGCAGATGCACTGGGCAGAAAATTAAGCTCCCGTATCACGGCCTCCACCTTCTGTCTCGTCTGTGCATTGACATAGCCGGCGTTGTTAATGACTCTGGATACCGTAGACTTGGATACCCCTGCACGTGCTGCTATATCCTTGATAGTCATCTCATCACCTCTCCTATATGGGAACGTTCCCACATTATTTAATATTATATGATGAAAAGGAACCGACGTCAATCCAAATCAAACACAACTGCATGATACCCGATAGATACCGGAGCTTTGCCTTGCGGAAAACATCTATAAGCCCCAAGAAAAAAAGCGTCCCGGATGGAAATCCACCCACGGACGCTTCACTGTCTGTTTATGAAGTTACGCGAAAAACAGGAGCCCCAGCCGGTACACCACAAAAGTTACCCCCCAGGCTACACAGAGCTGAAATGCCATTGCCATGCCGGTCCACTTCCAGCTTCCGGTCTCCTTCTTGATCGTTGCGACCGTAGCCATACATGGCGTATACAGCAGACAAAATACCATGAGCGCGTAGGCATTAACAGGGCCGAAACCGGATGCGCCCAGAATTCCCAGCATGGTAGACATGCCCACCGCAGAAGTAATGTTGTGAATTCCAAAAAGCACGCTGCAGCTGGAAACAACCATTTCTTTTGCCGCAAGTCCTGAGATCAGCGCCACCACAATCTGCCAGATGCCAAGGCCCAGCGGTTTAAAGATTGGGACCAGAATACGGCCAAGACTGGCGCCGAAGCTGGCCGTCATATCCTCCACCATGCCTCCCGGACCCACATTGAGCAGAAACCACATTACAATAGAAGCAATAAAAATGGTAGTTCCGGCCTTAGTCAGGTAATCCTTCACTTTTTCACCCACATAAATCGCAACCGTGCGCAGGTTCGGCGTTTTGTATTCCGGCAGCTCAATGAGCAGCGTATGTACCGCATGGGCTTTCTTCCGGTCCGCAAAATGAATCACCATAGCCACCAGGATTGCAACCAGAAGGCCGAGCAGATACATAGAAAATGCCACAATCATAGCATTCTTCGGGAAAAAGATCTGGGAAAACAAAACATAAATCGGCAGCCTTGCACTGCAGGACATAAACGGAGTGATTAAGATAGTCTTACGCCTGTCCTTCACATCCTCCAGCGCCCTGGAAGCCATAATGGCGGGCACGGTACAGCCAAATCCCAGCAGCATGGGAATAAACGCACGGCCGGACAGGCCGATGCTTCCCATCAGACCGTCCATGACATAAGCCACTCTGGACATATAGCCGCTGTCCTCAAGGAAGGCCAGGGCCAGAAACAAAATAAAGATATTCGGCAGAAATGTAAGAATTCCTCCCACCCCTGCAATGATACCGTCCACCACAAGGGAGGTAATAATCCCTCCTGCGTGTATGCCGACCAGAAGGGCCTCCGCCCCCTGACTGATGTAATCCAGGGCTACCTCGAAGTAACCCTTTATCCAATCGCCTATGGTAAAGGTAAGGAAAAATACCAGCGCCATGATACATAAGAACGCGGGTATACCCCATATCCGGTGCGTCAGAAGTCTGTCGATCCGGTCCGTCTTTTCCGCTTTGGCTTCTTTATTTACCAGACATTCTTCAATTACTTCCTCAATAAAATCATATTTCTGATTGATAATATCCGTTTCATAGCTGCGTTCCACAATATCAGTGAAACTAAACGGAAACTGCTTTAACACTTCCTCATCCTGCTCCAGAATCTTAATCGCATAGAAACGGACATGCGGCAGATCCGGCTTGTGTTTCAGAAGCCGTTCCGAAATCTGATCAATCTTATCCTCAATCGCATCGCTGTACACAACTGCCAGTTCTTCATGGTGATGATGCCTGTGACGGCTGTTTCTCTCCTTGTCGGGATGATGATGTTCTATGACCTCGTCCAGCTTACCGTCCTGATGATGAGCCACCGCATGCATCAGCACATCCAGGCCCGTCCTTTTTCTGGCCGACACCGGGATACAAGGGATTCCCAGCATCTCCGGAAGACGATGCATGTCAATTTCCATCCCCCTCTCCTGCACAATATCCATCATATTAAGCGCCAGAACCACAGGTTTTCCCAATTCAATAAGCTGCAGGGCGAGATACAGATTCCGCTCCAGTGCGGATGCATCCGCCACATCAACGATGACATCCACGTCATCTCCCATAATATACTGTCTGGACAGCTTCTCTTCCATTGTATAGGAAGTAAGGCTGTAAATTCCGGGCAGATCCACCAGTTTAAACTTCTGGTTGTGAAAAGAAAAAGCTCCCTCCTTTTTCTCCACGGTTACACCCGGCCAGTTTGCCACTTTAAGCTTGGCCCCTGTGTAAGCATTGAATAACGTCGTCTTCCCGCAGTTGGGATTTCCGATAAATGCCACATTCAGGGTTTCTTTCTCCCCTCTCATGCCTGTTCCTCCTTCACCAGAATTCCCCCTGCAATCTGTCTGCCGACCGCAAAACGGGTTCCCCGGATTTTAATAATAACCGCTCCCCTTTTCTTCCGGTTCAAAATATCCACCCGGGTTCCCTGTGTCAGCCCCAGTACCTGAAGCCTTCTCGCCGTATCCGGCTTAAGCCGGATGCCCGCCACGGTATACCCTTTTCCTACACTGCCATCCAGTATGGTCATCGTCAATCTCCCTCTTCGCCTCTTGCTGCGCTAAGCCTGCACGCTGTGTGAGCCGGCGTTTAATAAGGCCTTTTTCCCTTGTACTTTAGCATCCATAAATCTGCTGGTCTCTGCCCGCTTTCTTCCAATCTTCATAACTGTCAGCACCTGAGAGAAAACTGTTGCTGTAGCGACAGTCCCCGCTTACATCCTCCAGAAACCATTCAGGCATGATAAAGTCTTGTGCCGCCTGTTCATCCGGGAATTCCACTTCCGCAAAAACAAGCCCTTCAAGACGCCCTGCAAATATGTCCAGCTCCACCCTCAGTCCGTTCTCCAACGGTATGATATAGCGGCATTTCTTAACCATATGGTTGTCCGTTTTCTCTCTCAGATGCAGATAGGAGCTCTCGGAAAGAGGCGCTTCCAGCTCATTGCAGACTCTCGCTGTTGTATCCTTCCGGGCGATGTGTCCCTTATAGGTAAGAATATAGGAATCATTGCTCCTTCGTATCCTCACCACCGGGTCTGTGCAGAGATAACCCTGCTCTATTTCTTTTTTCTCATAACATTCCAGCTGATCCGGCAGGCGCCGGATCGTAAATTTTCTTTCAATCTCCATGCTTTGTCTCATACCTTTCTCGGCTTTGACAGGCGGTGCCGGTAACCGCAAACTCCTGCCGCGGCCAAAATTAGTCACGACTAATTCTTACGGTCTTATTGTAGTGATTTTTCTGTATGAAGTCAACCCATTCTTAATAGAAAGATTTAATTTACCTTATGCCTGCCTATCCCACTTTATACTTTTCAATTGATATCTGCCGTGCTATACTTGGTGGAGTATTGAGTGATTACATTGATTTATATAAAGGAGTCTGAGTCATGAATTACCAACAGGTCATTGATCTTGTAAAAGAAGCGGAATCAATCATATTTGATGAAAAAGCCCTGAACCACGTTATCTCCAAAGGGCTGGCCGATTATGTCACTTATGTGGACCTGGGCGTCCAGCACTTTCTCCAGGAGAAGCTGGCGTCCCTTTATCCCGATATTGCCTTCATGGGTGAGGAAGACGGCCAGAATCAGCTGGACCCTTCCGGTTCCTGCTGGATTCTCGATCCGATCGACGGCACAACCAATCTGATCCACCATTACCATCACAGCGCCATATCGCTGGCCCTATATCAGAACGGCGCCATCGTATTCGGGGCGGTCTATAACCCGTTTACCAAAGAGCTTTTTCTGGCCCAGGCCGGATACGGAGCTTATTTAAATGGAGAGCCGATCCATGTAAGCAATGTTGTTACCCTGGAGCAGAGCCTGATCAATTTCGGGACAGCCCCTTATCAGAAGGAACTGGCCCCAAAAAACTTTGCCATCGTACAGTCCGTCTATGAAAAATGCCAGGATATCCGCAGAAGCGGCTCCGCCGCACTGGATTTGTGCTACGTGGCCTGCGGCCGCTCCGACGCCTTTTTTGAAATGACGCTGAAGCCATGGGATTACGCAGCCGGCAGTCTTATTCTGACAGAAGCCGGAGGAAAAGTAACCGATTGGGACGGTGCTCCCCTCCAGTTTGCACAGGCCTGCTCCGTGGCAGGTTCCAATGGTAAAATACATGCCAGACTGTTGGATGAGTTTCACTGATTCCGTCTGTACTGATAGGGTTTATACCTGTGCTGCACCACATCAAAGTCATAGCCGTTGGCCTTGATGTATTCGATAATGTCCGGAAGGGCTTCTGCCGTGAGCTGGTTGCTGCTGCCGTCGTGGAGCAGGATAACCGGCTCATTGTATTTGGTCAGGTCGTGTTTTATATTTTTCATGATGGATGATTTGGTCGGCTTGCCTACCGCATCCTCTCCGCTCACGTTCCAGTCGTAGTATGTAAATCCCTTCTCATTCAGGTCTTTAATCACCTTATCCCCGATGCCGGACATGTATTTATTCACGCTGCCCCATGGGAAACGCAGAATCTCCGGTCCGACCCCGGTCACCTGCATGATCTTTTCATATGCTTTATTAAAATCATCCCAGTAATTTTCAGCTGAGGCATAGATCTTTTCTTTTTCATGACAGTATGTATGAATCCCGATGGAATGGCCCTGCTCCACCATCTCTTTCAGAAGCTCTTCTCTCTCCGGGGTAATTTCCTCCCCGATCAGGAAAAAAGTTGCCTTTACATCATACTTGTTCAGGATCTCCAGAATTGTCCTGGTATTCTCACTGGGACCGTCATCGAAGGTCAGATAGGCTATCTTAGGTTCCGGCGCTTCTGCCAGGGAAGCGTCGTTTACTTTATCCTTCTGTGTTTTGCTGCTCTCCTCCGCCTCCCAGATCCCGGTATCCGCTCCCATCACCGTCATGCAGTCCAGATTTCCATAGGCTCCATCCTGCATCCTGAAACACAAAAATAATGCCAGAAGTGTGGCACAGAACAGAATAGGATTTTTCCAGTTAATTTTTTTATGTAAACCAGCAGGCATGTGATTTACCCCCGCCATTCATTCCTTTCAGCTTATGCCGGGCAGCCTCTATTCGTTCCTGTCCTCCTGCTTTCATCTTTCCGGTTGAGTTTTAAATGAAATCCGCTATAATAGAAGTAATTAGTTACTTTTGACAAACGGGGCGCGTTCGGGCTCCGTCCGAATAAAGCCGGTCATACAAATAGGTTATGTCCGGGGAGGGTACTTACTATGAAATTCCTGCGAAAATATAAATTAGGACAGGTGATCTTTTATCTGGTCCTGATGCTTGTTATCTTTTTTGTGTTTCAGCAGAACCGTACTGCTGTGATTGGAACTGCAGATCCCACTGTCACCAGACTCTGTATTCTGCTGTGGGTGGTATGCGGGCTCTGCTTTGTGTTTGCCATTGCCGATGTGGTGCTCTTCGTAAATGTACAGCGGGATATGCTGGATCTGAACAGCCTGACCTACAAGGATATGATGACCGGGCTGCCCAACCGCAACAGCGCCAATTCCATTCTTTCCCAGATTACCAGGCAGGGCGCCCTGCCGGAGCTTGGCATTATCACAGTCCAGCTGGACAGTCTGGAGGAAATGAACCGAACACTTGGCTATGAAAAAGGCGACCGGCACTTAAAGGATTTTGCCGCTCTCCTGGAGCGGGTGGGAACGGGCTACGGATTTGTTGTCCGCAATGGCAGCAATGATTTCACTATGATTATTCGCAGCTGTACCAGGGAACTTACCGATCGGCTCGTCTCCGATTTGGAGCAGCAGATAACAGCCTACAATAAAAAACATAAAGACAGCGCGGTCCGTTACTCACTGGGGCAGGCTTTGAATACAGAGGAGCATCTGGATTCCTCTTCCAAGCTGATCGCTCTGTCATATCAGAAGAAGCAGACAGTTCTGTAAAATAATCCAGTTTAAGACGGCTTTTGTCAGACTTAGTCCGATATTTCATAAGGGAAGGGGAACAGGGAATGGCTTTTTTTGATCATAAGTATATTGCTTCTCTGGTTAAACTCGCCCAATGCGGGGACAGCAATGCATTTGCGGAGCTGTATGGTCTGACTTATGAAAAGCAATATACTTACGCATACCAGTATCTGCGCGACCCTTATCTCGCCCAGGATGCCCTTCAGGAAGTATATATCCTGGCGCTGAAAAATCTGTCCAAGCTCCAGGAGCCGAAAGTCTTCGTAGCCTGGTTAAAACAGATTAATTTCAGGGTCTGCTACGACATGTCGAATAAATCCGCGAAGCAGTGGGAAGTATTGGATGAAACTGCTTTTTCTGTGCTTCCGGATGAAAATATAGAGAACAATCCCAGAGAGAAAGTGATAAAGGATTATGAATCCTTTACCATTCGGGAAGCCCTGGCAAGCCTTCCGGAGCATGAGCGGGATGCGATTACATACAAGTACCTCCACAACATGAAGCTGGAGGAAATCGGAAAACAGATGAACTGCAGTCTCAGCACAATAAAGCGATATCTGTCCAGCGGAAAAATCCATCTGGAAAAAATGCTGAAAGAAAGGGAGTGAGTGAAGATGGCACAGAAGAATATACCGGAATTCGGACAGCTTGATATGGCACAGGCCGAACAGACGCTGGCTCAGGTTTTTCAGGCCTGCAACCGGGTTCCCAACACGACTCCTTTAAGTACGCTTCAGGCGGAAGGCAGGCATACGATCCGGCTCTTTACCCTGACGCAGCATCTGGCTATTCTGGGGCTGATCCTCACACTGATTCTCCCCGTTTTTATGGTAAAGCCCCAGCTTTTTATTGATACCCCCTTTTACCGCAACAACCAGATAGTGATTTCCTTTCAGGCTACCAGCCTGACACCGTTAAAGTCGGTCAAAGCCGCCATAGACCAGGTCTCCATTCCGGTCCACAAGAGCGACCGTAATTCCTATCACGTGTTTGTGGAGGATACCGGTACTCTCTCTCTGGAGGTAACGGCTTACAACAATCAGACCACCTTCTATTCCATGGAGGTGGAGGAACCGGACTTTATCTATCCCCAGGTAACCGGCAGCTATCGGAGCGGCGAAACGATTGTTATCTCCCTGGCCGACGGAACTTATCCTATCGACTTCGGCAGTATTTATGCCGTGACAGCAGAGGGGGATAAAATCCTGCCTCTCTCCGCTGACGAAGCCAGCCGCAAAATTGTTCTGCCTTATCCGGAGGAACGGTTAAATATATTCGTTGCAGATGAACAGGGTAACTCGATTGAGGGAATTCTGACTATAAAATAAAGGAGACAGCCGTCTATGTCCTGTTTTAAGAAAAAGATCACGATTTGTCCCATTCTCATCCTGTGCTGTCTGCTCCTTTGTTCCTGTTCCAGCGATGAGGGTACCCCTCCTCCGGATAAAAATGCGAATCCGGATTCTGCCGGAACAGTCCCTGTGCGTTCGTCAGAACCGGTGGTACTTGTCCCGTCCGCTGACGCAGCGGAGACATTGGGTAATAAATCCGTCACGATAGATGCCTCCCATACACAGGAAGGTTATATTATGGCCCAGTATACCGGCAATAATAAAAAGGTAAAGCTGCAGCTGACCACTCCCGCGGGTATCACCTATACCTATCTGCTGCACAGTTCGTTTGAAACCTTCCCGCTTACCGGGGAAGACGGGACCTATAAAATAAAGGTTTATGAAAACGTAAAGGGGGATGAATATGCCCAGTTGTATGCAGGCAGTCTGGATGTGAGCATTACGAACGTTCTGGGCCCTTACCTCTACCCCAATCAATATGTGAATTTCGACAAAGACACCCGGGCCGTTTCCGTGGGCGCAGAACTGGCGTCCGGTGCCGTGGCCGATCTGGAGGTAGTCTCTGCCGTCTATAATTATATCGTGGAAAATATTGTCTATGATGACGCCAAGGCGTCTGATGTACGTTCGGATTATCTTCCTGTTGTAGATGATATTCTGGAATCAAAGACCGGCATCTGTTTCGATTATGCGGCCCTCATGGCTACCATGCTGCGGACACAGCGTATCCCTACCCGGCTGGAAGTAGGTTATGCCGGGGAGATCTACCATGCCTGGATCAGTATTTATATTAAGGACATCGGGTGGATCAATGGCATCATCCAGTTTGACGGCAAGTCCTGGAAATTAATGGACCCTACCTTTGCGGCCAGCAATCATTCCAGCGATAAAGTGATGGAATTTATAGGAAATACCGATAACTATGTAACAAAATATGTTTATTGACCGGGACCCTGGTTCCGGCGGAAAAGAGGCCAGTCGTGTCAGCAAAAACAGGAAAGAAACTTTCAAATAGTGAACTATCCTCCTTCTTCGATCAGATGTCCGTCATCCTTCATGCCGGTATTCCTGTTATTGAGGGTATTCTTCTGCTGCAGGAGGATATGGGCGGCGAAGGAAAACAGATACTGAATGACATATATCAGGTATTGGATGAGACCGGCAGTTTCCACGAGGCGCTGTCCGGCACCGGTGTATTTCCTGAATATGCGCTGAACCTGATCCGTATCGGAGAGCAGACCGGCCGTCTGGAAGAGGTGCTCGCCTCTCTTTCTTCCTATTATCAGAAGGAGGAAGAGATCCGCCGGGGTGTAAAAAATGCTTTGAGCTATCCTCTTATTATGGTTATTATGATGCTGGGCGTAATCTCCGTTCTGGTGATTAAGGTGATGCCTGTTTTCAACGATGTACTGGTCCAGCTGGGCAGCGAAATGACCGGCATATCCAGAGCGATCATGAACATAGGCCAGGGGCTTCGGAAATATTCGCTGGCTGTGCTACTGGTTATTATTTTCATTGCCGGCATTATACTCTTTTTCACCTACACGAAAGCAGGGAAAAGGCGCGGAAAACGACTAGCCGCCGGATTTTATCCAACCCGCAGGCTCTATGAACAGCTGGAACTTGGACGTTTTGCCAATGCGATGGCACTGACTCTGGGCGGCGGCCTGGAGATGGACGAAAGCCTTGCCATGGCAAAAGACCTCATTGACAGTCCTAAATTAAAAGATAAGATTTCCCGCTGTCAAAAGGAGATGGAAGACGGCACAGGTTTTGCTGACGCGCTCCATCATTCCGGTATATTCTCCGGTCTCTATTCCCGGATGATTTCTGTCGGCTTCCGGACCGGATACCTGAGTGCCGCGATGGAACAGATCGCGGGCAGCGCTCAGGAAGAGTCCGACGAGCGCATTGCACGGATGATTTCGGTACTGGAGCCCACGCTTATCGTCGTATTAGCCGTGATTGTGGGTATTATCCTGCTTTCCGTTATTCTGCCTCTTATGGGAATCATGTCCGGGATGGGATGAGAGTAAAGGGAAGAAGGAAGAATGGGTGAAAATGCCCCTGCGGGGCAGTGAAACGTTCCTTCGGAAGTGAAAACGAGTAAAAAAGCACGTATGCTATTACTCGGTGAAAGCCGCTCGTAAAGCGGGCTTAAAAACAGAGTTTAAAGTTTTCAAAGGGAGGCAGGATTGAATGAATCGTTTTAAGCGTCGGGCGGATACCGGATTTTCGAAACATTCTGTTTTGCTGCCCGTTTTGTTGTTATTATGTGTTCTCTTTCTATTTGTTTTTGGTCTGAACCGGCTTTCGGGCTCGGATGCTATGGATCAAAAGCGGAGCATAGAGGAGTCTTTAAACCGTATGGTTGTCCACTGCTATGCGGTGGAGGGGATTTATCCGCCCAGTCTTTCTTATCTGGAAGAGCACTATGGTTTTACATATAACGCTGCTAGATTTTATGTTGACTATCAACCGATCGGCTCCAATATTTTTCCCGATATTACTGTGATACCGCTGGAGGATGTGCCATGAAGTATGCTGATTCCAAACATCGCTCTATCGAATGGCTGGCTGCTCTTCTGCTGTTTTTTGTTTTTGTGATTTCCTCTCTGCTGCTGGTGATCGCCGGCACACGGGTTTACAGGCAGACAGTGTCCAATATGAATTCTAATTATACGCTCCGCACGGCTGCGGCCTATGTGACGGAAAAGATCCGCCAGAATGATACCGCTGACGGCGTTTCTCTTGGGACATCCGAACATATTCCGGTCCTTATGCTGGAAGAATCCATTGACGGGACCGATTATATCACTTATCTTTATCAGTATGACGGAGTTATAAAAGAGCTTTTTATCGGGAAGGAACAGCCCTTCGCGCCGGAAAACGGCCAGGATATAATGGAAGTGTCTCTGTTCCGGATTCAGGCCGTCTCGGATGGCCTGTACCGTATCCACATAGAGGCTGAGGACGGCGAGATTACCGAACAGCTGGTTTCCGTCCGTTCTGTTCAGGGGAGTTAAGCAGTTTAGAACATAGAATCCCGCTTGCGGGATTCTCCGCCTGCGGCAGGAAGGGGAGATAAGTATGAAACATACCTCATTATCCAGATCGGGCCTGTTCCTGATGGAGATGATCTTTGCTATCTTGTTTTTTTCCATTGGCTGCGCCGTCTGTGTACAGCTTTTTGTCCGTTCCTATAATATGAGCACGGATTCCAGGAATTTAAATCATGCGGTGACCTGTGCACAGAGCGTGGCGGAGGCCGTAAAGGGTACCCATGCTCCCCCGGAGGAATTAAAAGCTTACTTTCCCGATTCGGAAGCCTCCGGCGATACCCTGCAGGTATTCTATAACAATAACTGGCTGACCTGTACCCGTTCCTTGGCCGTCTATCAGATGGATGTGGTGATACAAACCGACAGCCCGTTTCTGGCAACACAGATTACAGTGTGGGAAATCTCCGATCCGGAAGCAGAGCCCATTTACTCGCTTCAAACGCAGGTGTATCTTACCCATTCCGTTTTTCCGAAAGCAGGGAGGGATAGCTCATGAGAAAAAAACAACCTGGTGTCAGTGTGGGCACCTCCTCCATTCTGGTTGTGTTTACTCTTCTGTGTCTGATTACATTCGCCGCACTCTCTCTGGTCAGTGCAAACGCAGACTATCGTCTCAGTGCACAGCTGGCGGACCGGACGAGCGCATACTATGAGGCTTCCAATCAGGCGGAGAAGCTGCTTGCCTCCATGGATGACGTCCTGGAAGAATGTTATGAAAATGCTTCCTCCCAGGAGGAATATCTGCAGCTGGCCATGGAAAGGCTCACAGATCAAAACAGGCAGTTTTCCATGACCGGGGATAATATGTGCAGCTTTGAAGTAATGATCAATGAGACGCAGAACTTGTTTGTCACTGCGCTCATTCTGTATCCGGAATCAGATGGCGGCTGCCTGTACAGGGTAAACAGATGGGTCGCTGGACAGAGCCAGACATGGGAACCGGATGACAAAATGAATCTGCTCCATGCCGATTGAGATAGAAAGGATAACATAAATGAATTTTACAGAACGCCTCACCGAAATTGTGGCTCTCGGAGCCTCCGATGTATTTATCGTAGCGGGCAGACCTCTTTCCTATAAATTAAACGGAACCATGCATACCGTGGATGACAAACGGCTTATGCCCGGCGATACCGATGAAATCATCCGGGAAATATACCGTATGGCCAATGACCGGAGTACAGCTGCCCTTCTTCAGAAGGGGGACGATGATTTTTCCTTTTCCATAAAGGGAATCTCCCGGTTCAGGGTCAGCACCTATAAGCAAAGGGGTTCTTTGGCGGCTGTTGTCCGTATTATCCAATTCACTATGCCGGACCCGAAGGAACTTCACATCCCGGATAAAGTAATCCGCCTTGCGGACTTTACAAAGGGTCTGGTTCTGGTTACCGGGCCGGCCGGCAGCGGAAAATCTTCCACACTTGCCTGCATGATAGACTATATTAATAATACCAGGGAGAATCATATCATTACTCTTGAGGACCCCTTGGAATATCTGCACAGCCATAATAAAAGCATTGTCAGCCAGCGGGAAATCAACAGCGATACTGAGAGCTATCTCACCGCCCTGCGCGCAACCCTCCGCCAAAGTCCGGATGTGATTCTGCTGGGTGAAATGCGGGATTATGAAACGATCAGTGTCACCCTGACCGCGGCAGAAACCGGCCACCTTATTTTCTCCACCCTTCATACCATCGGAGCGGCCAATACCATAGACCGGATCATCGACGTCTTTCCGGCAGACCAGCAGCGTCAGATTGCCGTTCAGCTCTCTTCTGTCCTGCGGGCGGTTGTCTCTGAGCAGCTCGTCCCCTCGGTGGACGGACGTCTGGTTCCTGCTTTTGAAATCATGATGATGAACACGGCGGTCCGCAATATGATACGGGATGGGAAGATACACCAGATTGACGGCATCATCTACTCATCCCCCGGAAATGAAATGCAGTCCATGGATGCAAGCCTGCTGGGTCTTTATAAGGACGGTATTATCAGCCGGGATACTGCTCTGACTTACGCATCGAATCCGGACATGCTGACAAAGAAATTATAAAGGAGACCAAACAAACAGAAAGAGGTTACTGCAAACACTAACAGCTGCAGTAACCCCTTATTTGTATCTATTCAAGTACGCCTCAGCGTACTTGCTGCGGGCCGCACGTCATGCTTTGCATGACATAATACATCTGTGCGGCTCTGCAATCCGCCGGAGGCTTTATCTTGGAAGGAGACCATACTCTCCCACCAAGACGAATTTGTTATTTACTCACCACCTATAGAGGCGGGAGTCTTATCTACTTCCATGATAAATAATCCGATCTGTTAGTTTCCTCCCGGGCCCGGTCTGTCTTCTCTCTTATCCGGAAAAGAATACCGGCTCTGGTCCTTCACAGCATCCTGTTCTTTATCCTGGCTCTTGTCGCGGGTACTATTTCTCTCACTTGGCTCATAAATCTCTTTTTCATAATCATTCATGATTTTTCCTCCATTCCAAAGCATCAGCGTCAATAGGCCGATCTGCCCTATATCTGTACTTCTAGTATGAACGGCGGGAAATCATTTCATCCTCTGTTTTCAGAAAAAAATACAGACCGGCAGAGCTACCACAATGCCCAGCGCCGTCCCCATGATGATATCCAGAGGATAATGTACGTAGAGATAAAGTCTGGTAAATCCAATTGCCGCCGCCAGCACAAAAGCTGCCAGGCCCATCCAAACATTAACATCAAAAATAGCAGTTGCCGCCGCAAAGGACGCCATGGTATGTCCGGATGGAAATGAATAGTCCGCGGGCACCTCAATCGGCAGAGGGACCTGCGGGTTCTTCCAGCAGGGGCGCTCTCGGGCCACCGCGTTCTTAAGCACCAGGTTACCCCAGAATACAGAAGAGATAAGGGAGAGAATGATCCCCCTTCCTCCTGCTCTGTAACCAGGAACAGCCAGCATGATCACCGCAATCAACACCCAGACCGCGCCGCCGTTTCCCAGCCTTGTAACAAAAACAGCAGCCCTATCCCTGCCGGAGGTACGAAGCCGCTGAATTTTTTCCAACCATATTTCTTCAAACTTCTTTACTTTCATACTATCAAAATGCCTTCCGTCTATTTCATTCGTGTGACACAGGCGATCATCCTGATGGTATTTTCTGTGTTTGTCCTGTCTTTTATTCCTGTATTTTCTGTATCATCACGTGTAGTTCCCGCGATCTATTTTGGGTAGATATTTGATTATATCACGATTCGCTTATATTCATTCTATCATAAGATACACTACAGCGCAAAGAGAAAGAATATCATTTAGAAGAATACTAGTTTAGCCAGCCAGATCAAAAGCAGATGGGCCGGATAAAACAGATAGAAGAAATATTTGTTCATCTTTATGTTAAAGTGGGTCGGTATGTAGAGCAAGGGCAGTGACAGAATCTGGAAAAACTGCATGTCGAAGGAGTAACCGAACAAACTGATCTGCCCGGGAGCAAATAAGGGCGGCAGGAAAAACAACGTGACAAGCCCCAGGGACAAATATCTGTTCTTCCGGCAGAGATAGAACAGCAGCATCAGAACAATTCCGTTGATTCCATAATCAAAGTTAAACCAGCACACGATAAAAATAACAACAGCGAATGGTATCCATTTCCTGCTCTGGAGGAAGTAGACGGCCGCCAGGCCAAGTATCAATGTAAAGAAAATATTCCAGTTGGATATATTATCCCAGATGCTGAATTCGGATGAGTAATTTAACAGGACGTAAAAGGGCTGTGAGATCAAAGCAAACAGTCCCAAACGCAGAAAATACTTCTTGATGTCATGTGTGTAGAGGCAGCCCACTACAATGCAGTATGCGAAGATGGGGAACGCGATCCTGCCGATTACCTGCAGAATCAGCACCTCCGGAAATAGTTTCTTGCCCACATGATCGCAGGCCATTGCCGCTATTGCAACCAGCTTTAAAAAGTTCGTGTCCAGATTCATGGAAATTCTGGGTGTGTTCGTTTCACTCATTCTATAGCACCTTACCCTTCTCTCTTCATATTCTTATTTTATACTATCTATAACGTCCCGGCCGCCGTACTGTCTTCAACCTTTTACAGCGGAAGAACTTTCTATGTAAGAAAAAAACACCCTCAGGCAGAACCGCAACACCGATGCATGCAGCACGCGTTTGCGGTTCTGCCTGAGGGTAGTATCATCATTCTCATCTATGCCTGGAATAGCTCACCAAATTGTTCAAAGCTTCCCTGCCAGTGGCAGTCCACCGGTAATTTCTTCGGATTCAGCAGGCAGTCGGTGATCAGGTAGCCTTCCAGTCCCAGCTGTTCGGCAACCATATCCTCGCCCACATCATTTCCCACCATCCTGCACTGCTCCGGGCTCTTGTTCAGCCGTTCCATAATTTCTTCATAGTACTTCACATTCGGCTTGCAGTAACGGGAATTATCATAGGTTGTTATATAGGTAAAATCCTCCGGATCAAGACCTGCCCAGCGGATTCTGGTCTTCGTTCCTATAGGCGGGAATACAGGATTCGTCGCCACCACCAGGTCATATCCCTGCTCCTTCAGCCGCTTAATTGTCTTTGCCACCGCCGGATTGACCCAGGTAGGCCCCTTCGCCAGATGAAATTCATTTTTATAAAAATCCAGCATATCTTCTTCCCAGTCGTCCCGCTCTCCGCCGGTCCTGGAGAGGAAAAATTCCCAGAACCGCTCTTCATTCAGCCTGCTGCCGTCATTATGTATCATATAGTGCACAGACTTTTGAAAAGTCTCGAACAGCTCCTGCATATTTTCCACCCGGTCCCGGAACTTCTGTCCGATGCCCTCGAACCATTTCATCGCAAAGCTGTGCTGATCCATCGGAAGCAGCGTCCCGTCCAGGTCAAATAATATCGTGTCTCTCTTCATTCGGATCTTACCCTCCATACCCGTAAAAGCAACCATCCGCAGGAGGACTTTTCGCCCTTCGCGGATGGTATATAAACAATTTAATTCACTTCCACCGACCAGTTTCCAAATGGGTCCGCAACCGCACCCTGCTGGATTCCGGTAATTGTATCATAGAACTTCTGGCTGTACTCTCCAATGGAGCCATCCTGAATCTGCAATACTTCGTCTTTATAGCGAAGATGGCCTACCGGAGAAATAACTGCTGCCGTTCCTGTGCCGAACACCTCTTCCATAGCGCCGCTCTTGGCAGCCTCATAGATCTCCTCCACAGAAACTCTTCTCTCCTCCACAGGAAGTCCCCATTTTTTGCACAGGGCAATCACAGAGTTTCTGGTTATACCGGGCAGAATACTGCCGTTTAACTTCGGAGTAATCACAGTGCCGTTGATCTTAAAGAAGATGTTCATAGCTCCTACTTCCTCAATGTATTTCCGCTCCACGCCGTCCAGCCAGAGCACCTGGGAATAACCTTCCTCATGTGCCTTAACCTGAGCCTTTAAAGAGGCCGCATAGTTGCCGCCGGTCTTCGCTTCGCCGATGCCGCCGCGGACAGCCCTGACATAGTCATCCTCGATCCAGATTTTAACCGGATTAAGCCCCTCTGGATAATAAGCGCCAACCGGGGAGAGGATGATAATAAATTTATAAGTATGAGATGGTCTTACGCCTAAGAACGGGTCCGTGGCAATAATGAACGGACGGATATAAAGTGAAGTTCCCGGCCGGTCCGGAACCCAGTTCCGGTCCACATTCACCAGCTCTTTGATCGCCTGCACATAATCTTCTTCCGGAATGGTAGGGATACAGAGCCTTTCATTGGTCCTGTTTGAACGCTTTGCATTCATATCCGGGCGGAAAAGCAGAACCCGGCCGTCGTCCGCGTGATACGCTTTCAGACCCTCAAACATCTCCTGTGCATAGTGAAATACCATACAGGACGGCTCCAGTGAAAGCGGCTGATAAGGAATAATGCGGGGATCATACCACCCTTTCCCTTCCTCGTAATCCATCACAAACATGTGATCTGTAAATATCGTGCCAAAAACCAGAGGATTCTCTTTCCCCGGTATCGGCTTTGGTGAAGTGGTTTTTTCTACCCTGATGTTAAGCATAACATCCCATCCTTTCTTTCAGCTTTTCTTTACGTACTTATAAAAGGCATATTCCAGGTCATAATACGTCTGTTCCTCGGAATCCGCCTCAATTTCCCACTCCGGCATCTCATCCAGGTTGGGAAAGTAAGTATCTGCTTCGTAGGCATAGTCGATTTTCGTAACATGTGCCACATCACAGTAGGGAAGCATCTGCTCGTAAATACTCGCTCCTCCGATGACATACACATCTTCTGCGGCATATTCTCTGCTTTTCTCCAGCGCCTCTTCAACACTGTGAACAACTGCCACGCCTTTTTTAGTATAATCCTTTTTTCGTGTTATGACAATATTTAATCTGTTCTTTAAGGGCTCTCCGCCCGGAAAACTCTCCAGGGTTTTCCGTCCCATAATGATCACTTTGCCCGTCGTCTCCTGTCTGAAAAACCGCTGATCCGCCGGTATCCGCACCAAAAGCTGGTTTTGATACCCGATCGCCCAGTTTTTATCCACCGCAACTATCAGATTCATGCGCATCTCTCCTTTTATTCAACTGGCTTTCAGTATAACAAGTACCGGCCAAAATGTAAACAAATACACCTTCTGTACCCCGTCATATGACAGGAGCGCCGCATCAAACGCGGCGCTCCTGACTTGAATTTGACCGTCCTGTCAGACAGCCACCGGAATATGTTCTACTTTCGGCCCGGTGACATAGTTGTCCAGCCGGAAATCATCCACGGTGAATTCATAGAAATCATGAATATCCGGATTCATCCAGAAATCAGGCGCCGGATAAGTGGGTCTCGTGATCAGCTCCCGGATAATCGGGATATGCCGGTCATAGATATGCGCGTCCGCAATGACATGGACCAGTTCTCCTGCTTCAAAGCCGCAAACCTGGGCAAGCATATGAACCAGGACCGCGTACTGGCACACATTCCAGTTATTTGCCGCCAGCACATCCTGGCTTCTCTGATTTAAAATTGCATTCAGCGTCAGCTTATCCCGGCCCGGCTTTTTCGTCACATTAAAAGTCATGCTGTAGGCACAGGGATAGAGGTTCATTTCATGTAAATCCTGGTGCACATAGAGATTCGTCATAATCCGACGGCTGTAGGGATTGTTTTTCAGATCATAGATCACCCGGTCGATCTGATCCATCTCTCCCTCTTTATACTGATGTTTCACCCCCATCTGATAACCGTAGGCCTTCCCGATGGAACCGTCCTCGTCCGCCCAGCTGTCCCATATATGGCTGTTCAAATCGTGTATATTATTGGATTTTTTCTGCCAGATCCACAGCAGCTCATCAATACAGCTCTTAATTCCAGTCCGTCTGAGTGTTATGGCCGGAAATTCTCTGGACAGGTCATACCTGTTTACCACCCCGAACCTCTTGATGGTATAGGCAAAGGAACCGTCCTCCCACCTGGGCCGGACTTTTTCCCCTTCTGTGCTGGTTCCGTTCTCTAAAATATCTTCACACATGCGGATAAAGATGTCGTCTGCTAAGCTCAATCTTGTCACTGACGGCAACAGGCTGCCGTCTTTTCCTTTCCTTTTGTATTTGACAGAGACAGAAGCCGGAATCCGGCTTCTGTCTCATATGTTTTGCTTCTATCTGGATTTAGTCTTATTAAACATAGGATTTCTGAGCGTCTACAAATTTCTTGATGCTGGAAACATTGGGATATTTATTCATAGCCCCTCCGGTTACCTCCACCAGAGTCGGCGCCTGCATGATATCCAGTGCAACAGAAAGCTCCGCATTCTGCTCCGCGTCAACGAGACGGTAATCCATTTCCTTCATCAGCGCCTTGGCAATCCGGCAGTTCGGACATGTCTGGGTTGTGAACAGATATAGGCCGTCCTCCAGACCCACGCCTGCGCTTGCTTCCTGCTCCGCCGCCGCTTCGGAAAGAGCCTCACCATCTTCCGGCGCCATTGCCACTTCTCCCGCCGGCATCTGTCTGGACTTTGCAATCACATAAGATCTGCGGTTCTTATATTCCTGTGATTTACCCTCATTCCAGTTCTGAACCGGTCTGTAGTAACCGGTAATACGGCTGTAGACTTCTGCCTTGCCCCCGCATTCCGGACAGCTGAAATGTTCACCCGCCAGATAACCGTGTGTCTTGCAGATAGAATAAACAGGAGACAGCGTATAGTAAGGCAGCGTATAATTTTCTGCAATTGTTCTGACTAACTTGGCCGCTGCTTTCCAATCCGGCAGCTTTTCGCCCAGGAATGCATGGAATACAGTTCCCGAAGTATAAAGGGTCTGCAGTCCGTCCTGAATATCCAGGGCCTCGAAGATATCCTCTGTGTAGCCTACCGGCAGATGAGAACTGTTGGTGTAGTACGGGGTATCTCCCTCCTCGCCTGCGGTGAGGATATCCGGATATTTTGCCCGGTCATGTTTAGCCAGACGATAACTGGTTGACTCCGCAGGAGTTGCCTCCAGATTGTAGAGATCGCCGTACCTCTCCTGATAGTCGGAGAGACGCTCCCTCATATGGTTTAATACCTTCTTGCTGAATTCCTGTGTCTCTTTATGTGTCATATCCTTCCCGAGCCACGCAGCATTTAAGCCGACTTCGTTCATACCCACCAGACCGATGGTGGAGAAATGATTTTCAAAGGTGCCCAGATACCGCTTGGTATAAGGATACAGGCCTTCATTTAACAGCTTTGTGATAACTTCCCTCTTCACTTTCAGGGACCGGGCGGAAATATCCATCATCCTATCCAGCTGTTTGAAGAAGCTCTCCTCATCCCTGGAGGTATAGGCGATACGCGGCATATTGATCGTCACCACGCCCACGGAACCGGTAGACTCGCCTGATCCGAAGAAACCGCCGGTTTTCTTCCGCAGTTCCCGAAGGTCCAGACGGAGACGGCAGCACATGGAACGGACATCACTTGGCTCCATATCACTGTTTATGTAGTTGGAAAAATACGGAGTTCCGTATTTTGCGGTCATTTCAAAAAGCAGGCGGTTGTTTTCCGTATCGGACCAGTCAAAGTCCTTGGTGATAGAGTAGGTCGGAATCGGATACTGGAAGCCGCGGCCGTTGGCATCGCCCTCCACCATAATCTCGATGAACGCCTTGTTGACCATATCCATCTCGGCTTTACAGTCTTTGTATTTGAAATCCACCTCTTTGCCGCCGATGATGCAAGGCATCTCGGCCAGATCCTCCGGCACGGTCCAGTCCAGGGTAATATTGGAAAACGGAGCCTGGGTTCCCCAGCGGCTCGGCGTATTCACTCCATAGACAAATGACTGGATACACTGCTTTACTTCATGATAGGATAAGTTATCTATTTTAACAAAAGGAGCCAGATAGGTATCGAATGAGGAGAACGCCTGCGCTCCTGCCCATTCATTCTGCATGATCCCCAGGAAATTTACCATCTGATTACAGAGCGTGGACAGGTGGTTGGCCGGTGAGGAAGTGATCTTGCCCGGAATTCCGCCAAGACCTTCCTGAATCAGCTGTTTTAAGGACCAGCCCGCACAGTAGCCGGTCAGCATAGATAAATCATGAATATGGATATCCGCATTCCGATGGGCACTGGCAATCTCATCGTCATAAATCTCGGACAGCCAATAATTAGCCGTAATTGATCCGGAATTATGGAGGATCAGTCCGCCTACCGAATACGTTACAGTAGAATTCTCCTTCACACGCCAGTCTTCCTCTTTTACATAGCTGTTCACAATATCTTTATAGTCCAGAATCGTGGACTTCATATTTCTCATTTTTTCCCGGTTTTTCCGGTACAAAATATAAGCCTTGGCAACGTCCGTGTAGCCGCTCTGCTCCAGAACATGCTCTACGCTGTCCTGAATATCTTCCACCTGGATTACCTCATCTTTTACCTTGGTCTGGAAATCCGCTGTAGTTCTCAGCGCCAGAAGATCCAGGATATCGTGGTTGTACAATTTGTTCGTGGCATTGAATGCCTTCTCGATTGCCGCTGCGATTTTCTCAATGTTAAAATCGGCCAGGTCTCCGTCCCTCTTTAAAACTCTAATCATCTTGTCCTTATGCTCCTCTCTGACTCTTGTGCTGCCCTGCTCACCGGCACCCCGGAAAGGCTGTACCGCCCCTCGTTTCCAGAATGCTTTTTTCCATTGTTCTTCCTTTTACAAACGTAATCATTCATATGTATATAGGTGAAAAAAGAATTCCGGCTGCGGAATTCTCTGCCCTAAATGGGCTTCCAAATATTATTGTAGCATATGCCGTTGGTTTGTCAACCGACAAACACCATATGTGTGCAATATTTTTTATCATCACACTACATATGGTGTTTTTAATTTCCCAGTTTTTTCCAATGAAATATCGCTTTACACCGCATTTTTCCAGACTTTTTCCTTGGTAAGCTCTGGAATCTCTTATCAAAATCTGCCCCTAATTATTTTTCTTCCAGATTTCCGACGGCACATATGCCTTCACAAAAATTCCATCTTCTCGGTATTCTTCCTCCAGAATCTGTCCAAACTTCCGGATCGGCGCCAGCTTTCCGGCCTCCTGATAGGAAAAGACATGCTCAATCAGTATTTTCTGCTCCTGGAGGGTCTCCTCGATTACAGCCAGCAGCTGATCCAGGCCCTCACCGGTCCTGGCGGATATTTTCACGGTTTTATCCGCCTTCAGATCCCGGATAATCTGGGGGGACTCCAGCAGATCCTGTTTATTGAATACGGTGATGATCGTTTTATCCTGGATATTCAGAAGCTTTAATGTCTCGTACACCGTATGCATCTGGATATAGGCCATAGGATTTGCACTGTCCACCACATGAAGAATAATATCCGCGTATTTGGCCTCTTCCAGCGTACTCCGGAATGCCTCCACCAGATGATGGGGCAGCTTTCTTATAAATCCTACCGTATCGGTCAGCAGGATTTCCTGCCCGCTGGCAAGCTTTAAACTCCGTGTGGTCGGGTCCAGCGTGGCAAACAATTTATCTTCCTCCAGCACACCCGCTCCGGTGAGCTTGTTGAGAAGGGTCGATTTGCCCGTATTGGTATAGCCCACCAGGGCAATCACCGGCGTGGGATTGGCACTTCTCTGCTTTCTGGCAGTTTCCCTGCTGGATTTCACATCTTCCAGCTCCTGTTTCAGCCTGGAAATACGCTCCCGGATCAGACGCCGGTCCATCTCCAGTTTCTTCTCACCCGGCCCTCTGGTCCCGATACCGCCGCCGAGACGGGACAGGGAATTGCGCATACCCACGAGTCTCGTGGCACGGTAGCGCAGCTGCGCCAGCTCCACCTGAATCTTTCCCTCTTTCGTGGTCGCCCTCTGTGCAAAGATATCCAGAATCACCATGGTCCGGTCCATTACCTTCACATCCAGCGCATCTTCCAGGTTGCGCATCTGGGCGGGAGTCAGTTCGTCATCACAGATCACTCCGGTCGCATTCCGCTCCAGGAGCAGTTCTCTCACCTCATCTATCTTTCCCTTGCCGATATAGGTGCCGGGGTGGACCCTCTCCCGGTTCTGCAGCAGACGGCCAACCGTCACCGCTCCCGCCGTCTGTACCAATTCTTCCAGTTCGTCCAGGGATTCCTCCGCAGACGTATCTTCGATGCCCTGTTCCCCCAGTGATACGCCCACCAGGATCACCTGCTCTTTCAGTTCTTCATTATCAAAATAATCCATTTATGTCCTCCGTTAAACAAATGTTTACCCTAGCTTCCGGAACGGCTGGAGAGAAATTCATATTCCCGCTTCATCTTTTCATCATCCGGATACCGTTTCAAATATTCCTCCGCAGCCGCCTTTGCCTCGTCAAACCGGGCCATATCTTCCAGCAATGCCACTTCATTCCAGAGCAGGCTCTGGGTCTGCGTCTCATCCCCCTGCGAAAGACCCGTCTTCACTGCCTCATAGGCTTCCTCTGGTTTTTCCAGAGCCTGATAGCACAATGCCATCTTATTATAAGCCAGGGCAGACCGGTTTCCGGCATTCGCCAGATATTCCTCAAACTGCTCAATCGCGTCCTCATAGGCTTCCTCCGCCTGGAGGATACAGCCAAGATAATAATGGGCCCCGGCCACTCCATCCTGGGCTTTTGCCTCCAGCATCTGATAGGCTTCATCCCGGGTTACATCTCCGGTAATAATCTGCAGATAAAGCTTTCTGCAGGTCACATCGTCTAATTTTGCCTTATCCTTCTCCAGTTCTGTCACACGGGAATACATTTCCACGGCGATATTAAATTTTTCCTGCTCCTCATAAATCTCGCCCAGATAGTAACAGATGTCCAGATTCAGATCATCTGAGCCGGTGATCGCCAGCGCACGCTCCAGATAGGACGCGGCCTCCTCCATATTTCCTTTCTTATAGGAGAGTATACCCAGATACCGGAGTGAATTTTTATTCAGTTCTCTACCTTTCTTTCCGCCCTTCTCGGAGACAGCCTTCTCAAATTCCTGAATGGCGGTTTCTTCCTCTCCTGCCTGCAGGGCGGCCACGCCCAGATCAAAATGCTCCTGATTCTTCTTCATGCCGCATCCGGTCAGAATTCCTATACAAAAAACAAGGAGAAAAACTCCCAGTATTCTTTTCTTGTGATTGCTCTCTTTTCTCATTTTCCTGTTCCTCTTTCTGTCTCAGTTGCCTGTCAGGTCTATACTCACGCTGTGTTGTTCCAGTATAGCACGATCCGTTCAGACGGACAAGAACTAAGAAATCACATTTACCGCCGGCAGGCATGTTTTAGTCCAGCCTATCCTGTCCTATTTGACAAGGTGCCCGGCAGCCATTAGGATAATGGTAAAGGGCATCCCCGAATGGTGCTGTCCGGCATGCCCAATAGAGGAATCCCACTATCAGGGAGGTAAAATGTCAAAGCTCAAAGCGGATGCACTAAATAAGCTGACCTTCCTGCAGATTCTTTGCTTACGTCTGGCATCCCCATCTTTGGAGTCCGTTTAGAAAACGGCTGGCTCGTAGAATCTTCCCGTCTGGACTCTGATCCGTCGACTCAGCAGAATGGTGTCAAAACAGCTAATTTTTCCTTCTATAATCCCGATGGAGAAATACAGTGGGAACAGGAGTATGCATTTTCCTTCTATGGTACAGTTGAAGCAATCACTCCCTGCAAAAACGGCGGCTTTGCCTTTTGTTTTGTCTCAGGCACCGATGGAATCCGTCTGCTGCGCTGCAGGGAGGACGGTTCGATTCTTTATTCCTGCGACATTTCGGATCAACCGCCTGATACTGTATCCTCTCTTCATTTAATCGAGCGAGCGGACGGGCATCTTATTTTGTTCCGAATACAAGGAGAAGATATAGAGGCTGCGGCCTTTGACCTTAAGGGAAACCGTTCTGCTAAACGGCATTTCCCCACCCAGGGTACCTGCCGTCTGTTAAACGCAGCTCTGGCCGAAAAGAACATTTACGTTATTTTGCTCTCTGCTGATCCGGAACATCCTTTCGAAGAGCAAAGGTCACCCGGTGAAGCAGGCTTCTCTCTGGTACGGTTTGATCATAACCTGATGCCCGCAGAGGTTATTCCCCTCAGCGTATCCGGTTCTTTTACTCTTGGAGACCCCTTCACCCGTTCCGGACCTGTTTATCATACCTTTGCTGACGAAAAGGGAGCCGCTTTGCTCTGGGGTACGTCAGGTGAAAAAGTACAGCTGGCAGAATGGGACTGGAGCGGAGAACTGATTCAGGAAATCACCTTTGAAACAGCCATCCCTCAGCAGATCCTGGGAAGAATCAACGGAGAATTAGTTGTGACAGAATATCCGGTGGAACAGACGATAGATCCACTCACCAACACAACCTACTGCCTCCGCTTCTGCAAAGAGAGCAGTATTACAAAACAAGTCTATGCGGACGCCTGCGAACTGGGCCCTTTACTGCCGTTTAATAAAGGATTTCTGGTAACCGGTACCGCGAGGCGGGAACGTATTTTTACTCCGGGTTATGAGGACCGGTTCCGCTACCGCTATGAGCGATTTTATCTCCAATTCGATGAGGATGGTTTTCCGAAAAATGAATACCGCTTTGACTGCAAGGAAGATAGCACGATGTGCAAATGAACATATGCGCGAACAAAGAGAGCGTCCCTTTCATTTTGCAAAAGGGACGCTCTCCTTTTATATTTATTTTTAGAAGGATTAGAAATCTACTTCGGTACCATAGTAAATGCAGGTAAATAAACGTTCCATCTCAGCCGGTGTAATACTTCTCGGGTTGGAACCGGTGCAGGCGTCGCCAACAGCCAGCTCTGCGATGGTTGCAATTTTCTCTTTGAATTCGTTCTCATCAATACCGAATTCTTTCAAGGTTTTTGGAATGCTTAAGTTGTCGTCGAACTCTTTGATCTTCTCGCACAGTGCGTCAACCAGCTCATCTTCGTTACTGCCTTTTAAGTCAATGCTCTTTGCAATTGCTGCATAGCGGCTCTTTGCCTCGTCATTCTTCGCATTGTATTTAATAACATATGGAAGATACATTGCATTTGCCAGACCATGTGTAATATGTCCGGTGGAGAATGCAGCGCCGGTCTTGTGGGCCATGGAATGAACGATTCCAAGCAAAGCATTGGAGAATGCCATACCTGCCAGACACTGTCCGTAGTGCATTTCCTCTCTTGCGCTCATGTCGCCTTTGTAGGATGCCGGCAGATAATCAATTACCATCTGAATCGCCTGGATAGCCAGCGGATCGGTAAATGGTGTATGCAGGGTAGATACATAAGCCTCAATGGCATGTGTCAACGCGTCCATACCAGTATAAGCTACCAGGTGGGCCGGCATTGTCTCGGCCAGATCCGGATCAACGATTGCAACGTCCGGGGTAATGTTAAAGTCAGCCAGCGGATATTTGATTCCCTTTGCATAGTCTGTGATTACGGAGAATGCGGTCACCTCGGTTGCAGTACCGGAGGTAGAAGGAATTGCGCAGAAATGCGCTTTCTGTCTCAGTTCCGGGAAGTTAAACGGTGTGATCAGGTCTTCAAATGTAGTTTCCGGATATTCATAGAACGCCCACATTGCCTTGGCAGCATCAATCGGTGATCCGCCGCCCATAGCAACGATCCAGTCAGGCTCAAATTTTCTCATTGCCTCTGCGCCCTTCATAACGGTCTCAACGGACGGGTCCGGCTCAACTCCCTCAAATAATTCTACTGCCATGCCGGCTTCTTTTAAATATTCTACTACTCTGTCCAGAAAACCAAACCGTTTCATGGAACCGCCGCCGACTACTACAATAGCTTTTTTCCCCTTCAAGTTTTTCAGTTCTGTTAAAGTACCTTTTCCATAATAAATATCTCTCGGTAATGTAAATCTTGCCATACTTATCATTCCCTCCTGGAATTATATTAGACGTGAGATGACTCCTGCCTCTATAGGCAGTGAGTAACATACTTATATCAGCAGGAGTACTATCTCACGTCTGTCATACCGCTCCGCGAGGATGCGCAGCGATTCGGATAAGAATTATGTCTGCTTACGCAAACTCGAATCGCGCGCCAAGACTCGCGGGCGAGTCTTGAATGTGATTTCCCTGCAGCAACTGCCGGGGTGTCCAACTTTGTAGTGTCCTATACCCGGGTAGAATCGGATATAGGACAAAAGGAAAGTTTCGTCCGGATTCTGAAGACGAAGACATTGATAATTTTTTATCAATCTCTGGAAATGATTGTAACACGAAATATCGAGAATAGATAATATCAATTTAGAATGGCACATATATGAAAAAAAGAATGACAAAAAAATAACGATGAAAAACAAACTTTACTGTTACATAACCTACTCTTTTACTGCTGTCTCTTCCAACGCATTTTGCACAGCCATCTGAATTACTTTACTGGAATTCGTCGCCCCTGAGACGGCGTCTACAGGAAAGGTCTGTGTGTCCAAAATATCCGCTATAACGCTCTCTGCCGCCTGTCCCCGCTCATTTTCGTGTTCCAGGAGATGAATCGTTTCAATCCTTCCTTCTGAAATAATGACCCGGACCTTTGCGTAAATATATCCGGCATCGTATTCCCCTGTATATTCTCCATCCGGCATACCACTGGTATCAATCCCATGAAGTGTGATGCTCCCGACTCTCGTCTGATAATCCTGAAAATCCGTCATATAAGTGACCATGTGTACTATAGCCATCAGAAGCAGAAGGCCGGCTAAAATTCTGTGCCGGCGCAGCCATTTTGCACGGTCATCTCTTCTGCCGTGGCCGAGAAGAATAATCAGAACCAGTAACAAAACCAGCCCCAGCCCGGTGACGATAACAAGTATACTGCGGGTATGAAAAACCGGAATAGCAAATATCACATGAAACACACTGGATACGAGCAACGTAGCGCTGAGCGGTTTGTGCAGCCTTTCCAGTATTTCGTCCGGTTTGTCCCACCGGAATTTACGGGTAAAGCTCTTTATTAACAGCAAAACAAAACATATAAGACTGAAATAACCTGCGATTATACTCATATATGGGCCCCCTCCTATCTGCACAGCTTCTTAATTTTCTTTATTACTTTGGCAGGCAGTTCAGCCCTGCCCTTCGCGTTGGAAAAAACCACGGAACCGGCCTGTTTCATGCCGGAGGTTTTGAAAAATTCCTTCATCGCCCGCAGCGTGCCTTTGCTCTGGCCGCAAATCCAGGAAAACGGAGAGGGGGTATTGCAGGCCGTTAACAGCAGATAGCTCTGATCACGTGACAGGCGGGGCCGGGGAAACGTGCTCGTCTCTTCCATTGCCGTCCCGACCAGGCGGTCAAACATATTTTTCACAACCGCTGGAACGTTCGCCCAGTAGGTAGGCGCGGCTAAAATAACTCTGTCACAGGTTTTAAGCTGGTGTGCGATTTCCTGAATATCATCGTTTATGACACATTTCCCTGTCTTGCCGCATGCCCTGCAGCCTTTGCAGAATCCAATGTTTTGCCGGTACAGATAAATTGTACTGATTTCCCAACCGTTTTCATCCGCTGCGTTTAAAGCGCAGCGCAGCATAGCAGCTGTGGAACCATTTTCCCGGGGACTGCCCAGAATGGCAAGTAGTTTTTTCTTTCTATTATTTTCTGTCATTTTCACCCTCCGCCGAAATAAGACGATAAAGCCGTTCAAATCCAAATTCCAGAAACTGACTTTTGGTTTGATGCATCGTCATTTCTATATAGGCTTGTTTATTCACCGCCATCTGTATTACACCCGCCAGAGAGGCCCAGAACAGGAATACAGTTTGAAGGACCGGAATATCCGGTAAGAACTCTCCCGCAGCAATGCCTGATTGAATGAACTTTACCAGTTCCGCGTTGATCTGTTCACCAATTTCGAAGGTTTCCTTCTCCTCCGGCAGGCAATCCCCCCGTTCAAAATCCACATTGATCTCTCCCAGGGCCAGGTTAAAATAAAGCGGATACTGGTCCTGATATATGGTAAGTGCCTTGCAGATACCATTATACTTTTCCTTCACCGTAACCGGTTCCCTTACCGCTTTTCGGATAAACTCAAAAAGCAGCTTCATGCTCCTGCACACAAGGAAACCTATGATATCTTCTTTGTTATTAAAATAGACATATAAAGTCGCTTTACTGTAACCGGCTTCTCTGGCAATATCGTCCATCGTCGCCGACTCAAAGCCCTTGCGTAAAAAAAGACGTTCCGCCGCTGAGGAAATAGCTTCGCGGTGTACGCTCTCCGGTTCTTTTTTTCTCCGCCCCATGTCTCCTCCTTAATAATTAAACTAATAGTTTAATTAATTGTAGCAGACCTTTTTCGTTTTAGCAAGGACTTCGGATAAAAACAAACTTTTAAGAACAATTTGTCAGGCTTTTCTTCTTCTCTCCAATGTGATCAAGCGCATATCACAGCCATAACGCCTAAATGTTACTATGCGTTGCTTGTAGCAACGGGCGGTACTGTATACAATAGTGGTAACAAACGAAAGAAAGAAGGTTATCTCTGATGCTAAACGAAAACATAAAAGAAATTAGAAAATCAAAAGGACTTTCGCAGCAAGAACTTGGCATCAAGCTGAATGTCGTGCGCCAAACAATCTCTAAATGGGAGCAGGGATTGTCAGTTCCCGATTCTGATATGTTAGTCTCCTTATCAGAGGTGCTTGAAACACCCGTAAGTACTTTGCTTGGAGAAACGGTCCCTGAACCGAAGGCTGATGACTTAAAAGCGATTTCCGAAAAATTGGAGGTTATAAACCTGCAGCTGGCACAAAGGAAGACCTCGAGACGAAAAACTCTTCATTGGCTTCTTATCTCATTGTGTGCGGTCATAGTAACCATTGCTGCGGTCTTAATTGTATTCAATAGTCCTTATTTAGGCTGGAACTATGGTGACCCTGAAACCGCCGTTGTGGGGGCAGTATTTCATGGGTTTGAATGGCTGTTTGTCAGATTTGCTCCAATTATCCTTATCGGGGCTATCGTTGGAATTTTCTTAACGCGTAAGAAAGGATAAAGAGAACTTTACGAAATAGCAGAAAAAATGCCGCTGAACATTTCAGCGGCATAACCGATTTTAACTTTATTTCGTTGGAAATCTATACCCATTTTCTTCCGGTTTCATCTCTCGTCTGTTTGAGTAGTTTAATAAATGATTTGTCCAGGTCAGTCAGCTTATAATTGCTGGGCTGGACCAGTACATCCTTATTTTTCTTAATAACATCCTTGCACTGGCGCTCCACCAGATCATGACGGTCCAGAATCTCCTGAGGCAGCGGAGACACCCACATATAGGTATCCGTCACATTCGTAAGAAAGTCAAACTGGCTTCCTCTCTCATAAACATAGATCTTTCTCTGACTGGCGCTCTCCTCTTCCTCCGCCTTCTTCACATAAGTAGGAGACAGATGCGGAACGGCCATGTCCCCGTGGACAACCTCCACATACGGTTTCAGATCCTCATAGGAAATCTCTCTGGTAAAGGCAAGCGGATGCTTTCTGGACATAATCAATACGTACTCCACTTCCCAGATCACTTCGTATTTCATGTCCTTATCATGAAGCAGAGACAAAAAATATGGCTCATAGACGTTCGGATACCGGATGATCGCCAGGTTATATTTATGCTCCAGTATATTGTTGATCGCCTCAATCGAGTTCGTCTCTTTATAATTGATAGACATCGGCTTTGTGTGGTCCAGACTGTTCACAAACCGGGTAAACGCATAGGTAATATAACTGGCCCGGGGAATAGAGATACTGAACGCCTGCTTATCCGTCTTGGGGTTCTTGTAGAACGCCTCCATCTCATCCACCTGCCGGAGGATCGTCTTGGCATAACTCAAAAACTCCGCGCCCTGGTCCGTCGTCTCCACACCCTTGGCCGTCCGGTTGAAAATCGTAATACCGATTTCCTCCTCCAGTTCCTTAATGGCCTTGCTCAGATTCGGCTGGCCCATAAAAAGATTGGCGGCCGCTTTAGAAATAGAGCCCGTCTTTTCCACTTCAATAATATACTTTAAATGCACTAAATTCATCTGCTGTACCCCATTAAACATGGTTCATTTATCCAATAACACAGTTAAAGTATAGCATAACCCACCCAAAAAGGAAATATACGTTTGCTACGAGCCGGGCATAGATAAAATAGAACGTCTGCAGGTGAGTTTACTCACTGCTGCAGACGTTCTATTTTAGATATATGCGGCGACAGCCGCGAGCGAGTAAATGCATCGCATTTGCGAGCTAGCCCGGCGTTATACTAAATCATCCCAAGGTGAACTCGCTCACTGCTGCAGACGTTCTATTTTAGATATATGCGGCGACAGCCGCGAGCGAGTAAATGCGCAGCATTTGCGAGCTTGCCCGGCGTTATACTAAATCATCCCAGGTGAACTCGCTCACTGCTGCAGACGTTCTATTTTAGATATAAGCGGCGACAGCCGCGAGCGAGTAAATGCGCAGCATTTGCGAGCTTGCCCGGCGACATCCTAAATCATCCCAGGTGACTCGCTCACTGCTGCAGACGTTCTATTTTAGATATATGCGGCGACAGCCGCGAGCGAGTAAATGCGCAGCATTTGCGAGCTTGCCCGGCGACATCCTAAATCATCCCAGGTGACTCGCTCACTGCTGCAGACGTTCTATTTTAGATATATGCGGCGACAGCCGCGAGCGAGTAAATGTATCGCATTTGCGTGCTAGCCCGGCGTCATATCCCTAAAACTCCCACTAGCTCTCTATTGTATTCGCCGTTCAAAGCTCTTAAACTAGATTCATAGCTTGCTTCTCCATTCGGACAAAAGTAAGCACTCAAAATCGGGGTTTTCCCCTTCCGATCCCGTATGATAGAAACACAGACAGGAGGTGCCAAAAATGGAGTGGACGGAATGTATCAGCACGGCAGTCAGCTATATTGAGGAACATATCACAGAGGATATCACGATTGAAGATATCGCAAAACAGGCGATGGTATCACCCTTCTATTTTCAGAAAGGGTTTGCCATGCTCTGCGGTTTCACGGTTGGTGAGTATATGAAAAAGCGCAGACTTACGCTTGCCGGCAGCGAGCTTATTTCCACCGACCGGAGGATTATTGATATTGCACTCACATACGGCTATGATTCACCCGACAGCTTCACAAAAGCATTTACCCGCTTTCACGGTGCAACTCCCACCTCTGTGCGAAAAGGCGAGGCAATGATAAAGTCCTTTGCATCGCTTAAAATCAAACTCATATTAGAAGGGGGCTATACGATGGATTACAAAATCGTTCAAAAAGATCAATTTACAGTCATCGGTATTTCAAAGAAATTAAAATATGATGAGGCGGAATCCACCATTCAGAACTTATGGGCGGAGTTTAACCAGACAGGACAAAACAGTCATATTTCCAGCATGTACGGCATTTCCATTGATGAAGATATGGAAGGCAATGAGTTCGAATATCTGATTGGGGATAATTACGACCCTGCCTTTGACATTCCTGCGGGCTTTATGACCAGGGTTATTCCTGCGCACACCTGGGCTGTCTTTGCCTGCAAAGGCGCCGCGTCCCGTTCACTCCAGGACACGCATGAGAAAATATTTTCAGAGTGGCTGCCCGGATGTAAGGATTATGAAATCGCGGCCGGTTATCATATAGAAATGTACAATGATCCGGCCGATTATGCAAAAGGCGTCGAGGATGAAGCTTATTATAGTGAAATCTGGATTCCCGTCCGTCAGAAATAAAACAGCAGAAAAAGGACTTCTGAAAAATCAAGCCTATAAAACAAACGGCGGCACGCTTCGCGAACCGCCTTATTGTAACCAGAGATAGCGCCGTTTAAAACGGCGCTGTCTCTGTATGATACCTCCGCCCATTCAGGACCGTTTCTTTCCCGCAAGCCGGAAAATAGCCAGTCCATAAAAGAGTACAGCAGTTCCCAGCAGGACAGCGATATGCACCGGCCAGGAAAGTGTATTAGCTCCAAATTCCAGCGTAACTCCCAGTTCCGCGGAGAATTCAGCGGCGATCTCCGGTGCTCCGGCAAAAGTAACCGGGATAATATCGGCCGTCATGATCTGCCGGAACAGAGCCGCCGCATGAGACAGCGGGAACAGCTTTATAACCCAGCCCACCGCTTCCGGCAGCGAGCCCACCGGGATATAGGAACCGGTAATAAAACCGATGAGTGTGCCCAGCACAATACTGGCATTTGAAAATGCTCCGCTCGTCTTAAAAAAGCTTACAAGGAAACAGGTCAGAGAGCTGGATGCCAGCACAGAGAGGACAATCACGCCTGAAATTTTAAGAATACCCAGGACCGGCAGTATTTTACCGCCGTCCGCCAGAATATAGATCTCTCCCACAAGGAAGGTCAGCAGAGACATAAAGATACCTACCGCCACAGAATTCAATACATAGCCGCCCACAATCTGGTACCGCTTCAGCGGGGACGCAGAAAAATCTTTTCTGGTTTTCTTCGTGATATCATCCACCATAATCCCCAGAGCTCCCAGGGTTGTAGTAATGGTTGATACACAGATAACTCCCGCGATCATCCAGCTGTCAGTCAAAAAACGGATCTGAGGCAGCTTCTCCATGTCGCCGCTTATAATGGTATTGCCGAGAAAGAGTACATAGAGGCTAATCATGATCAGCGCCCCCAGAAGTGAGAAAAATACCGCTCCTTTATCTCTGATATACAGTTTGAAATTACGCTTCGCCAGGTTAAACATGATCTCTCACCCCCATACCGGTTATATTTAAAAATACATCATCCATTGTGCCGTGTACCACCTCAAAACTTTCCAGATATGGTTCCGCCGTGTTAAGCAGGGGAAGGGCGTCCTTCGTCTTTTCCAGCGGTATTGTGATGATACTTTCATCCTCCTTAAAAGAATACCCCCTGTCTTCCAGGAGCGTTCTGATTTGATCCGGCTGGGAGGTCTTTATTTTCAGCGAATCTCTGCTGTATTTTTGTTTCAGTTCATAAGGTCTTCCTTTCGCCGCCACCTCCCCGCGGTCAATGATAATGATATAGTCCGCTGCTGCTGCTTCTTCCATATAATGTGTCGTCAGAAATACGGTCATTTTCGTTTCTCTCTGCAACTTCGCAATCATGGACCACACTGCCCTCCTGGTCTGGGGGTCCAGCCCTGTAGTGGGCTCATCCAGAAATAGAATTTTCGGAGTATTTAGAAGTGCTCTGGCAATGTCTGCCCGGCGTTTCTGCCCGCCGGAGAGCTTTCCATAGGGTCGGTCGGCAAATTCTGTTACCTCCGCGGCTTTCATCGCCTGCTCCACTGTCGCCGTCACCTCCCGGCGGGATTTCTTATAAAATCCGGCCCGCACAGTCAGATTTTCTCTGACCGTCAGCAGGCCATCCAGCACACCATCCTGAAATACCACGCCGATCTGATCCCTGATTGACCGGTCCTCTTTATTCAGAGTGTAGCCATTTATCTTAACCGTTCCCGCATCCGGTTCAAGCAGCGTACAGAGAATATCAATCGTCGTGGACTTTCCGGCTCCGTTCGGCCCCAGAAAGGCAAACAGTTTTCCTTCCTCCACATAAAAATCAATTCCTTTCACCGCTTCTACATTTCCATAACTTTTTTTCAGCCCTGAAACTTCCAAAATCTTGTTCATCACTCATATCCCCCTTTTCAACCTCAGTATATCCGGCTTTTTTCCCCATGAAAATAGAAATCCGGTATCTGGTCATATCGGGGCGGTAAGTGGTTAAATAGTGACATCAAAAGACAAAGAATTTTGAGTGAAAGCTGTAGTTTGACAAACCTGCAGGCAGGCATTAGAATTTAGAATAAAGAAACTCCTTACCGGCAGATTCGACGTATGCGGGAAGGCCAATCGGAAAGGGGAACACATATGTATCCGGTACTATCCATTTTTATTTCCATCCTTGGTTTGATCCTGTTTTGTCTGGCGGGCAGAATTGCAAAAAATAATCCTATCGCCAGAAACAGTATACGCGCAATTGGTATAATACTCATTGCCGCCGGCCTGATTCTGCTCTATTTACTTCTGTCCGATAAATTGGTTTTACCTCTGTCAAACTAACTGTCCATCTGAGATGATGAAACGGGCTTATCCCAAAAACAGCGGATAAACCCGTTTTTTTATCATGGAAGGAGATAAGACTCCCCCCTCTATAGGTAGTGAGTAAATAATAAATTCGTCTTGGCGGGAGCCCAGCCTCCTTCCAAGATAAAGCCTCCGGCGGATTACAGAGCCGCACAGATGTATTATGTCATGCAAAGCATGACATGCGGCCCGCAGCAAGTACGCCGAGGCGCACTTGAATTCATAGGAAAGATCTCCAAACTTTACTATGTAGTTAAAAAATCTGTTGACAAGTGTGTGCTACAGATGTAACATATAGTAAACCACGTGTTACAATTGTAATACATAAAAAGGGGAGTGTATTGCTATGAATTTGGCAGACAAAATATCAAATGCTGAACTGGAAGTAATGAAAATTCTTTGGAGAGTAAAACAACCGGTTTCCTTTACGAATCTGCGCCTTGAACTTCAAAGCACAAAAAATTGGGGTAAATCTACCATTAACACCTTAGTACGCAGACTTGCAGAAAAAGGTGTTATTACTTCAGAAAAGCGGGAGGTAATGTATTATAGCCCCAACATAACCGAAGCAGAATATATTGAAACAGAAACCCAGGGACTGATTGACAAACTCTATGGCGGTAATGCTAAAAACTTTATTGCAGCTTTATGTCATGGCAGTAAACTGAGCGAAAATGATATTGATGAACTGCGGGAATATTTTAATAAGGAGGAGATTAGGTGACCGATGTATTCAATCTCCTGCTCTCCCTCTCCCTTTCAGGAAGTGCTGCAGGGTTAACGCTGCTTATTATTCGTACCTTAGCAAAAAACAAAATTACAAAGTCGTGGCAGTATTATATGTGGCTGGTTGTCTTATTCCGATACAGCCTGCCCTTTGCTTTGAAACTGAATCTTATTGATGATTTGTTTCAAAAACCGGGGACATTTACACCAGACTTTAACATTCATTTATTGTTCAGGACGAATCTGGGTATTGATGTTGGCTTATCGAAAAACCTTTGGATTGTATGGTTGCTTGGATTGGCTGTGATTGTATCAAAGAAAGCGATTCAATTGATTCGCTTCAACAGAGCCATTCGAAAAACTTCGGAGCTGATTACAGATACTAAAATACTCAATATTTTTAACGAGTGTTTGTCTGAAATGAAGATCAAACGAAAGGTAGCGGTCTATCAAAGCAGAATCGTAACTACCCCCATGCTGACAGGGTTGCTTTCCCCCGTGCTCTATCTTCCAACGGCACCTTTAGATGAAAAACAACTTCGATATGTATTTTTCCATGAGCTCATACACTACAGGCGTAAAGATTTATGGTACAAGTGGTTTCTACAATTATTGCTTTGTATTCATTGGTTTAATCCGTTTTTTTATGTAATTGCACATACAATAAACCGCGACTGTGAATTATCCTGCGACGAAGCAGTCATTCGTAAGCTTGGCCCATATGAAAAAAGGGAATATGGGGAAACTATAATAGAAATTGCTGATTTAAGCCGAAACGCCGGAAGAATACTGGCGGTATCCATGTGTGATGAAAAGGAAATAATGAAGGAGCGGCTTGGGGCCATTTTGCACTATAAAAAACAGAACAAGTTGATGATTTTCTTATCCGTATCCCTGCTAATAGCTGTATTTGGAATTTCTGCTGTTATGGGATTTCTGGTCATAAACTGATGGGAGCATAGTATGAAAAAGATGTTCAAGTCCTTTACGTTTTACTTTTTAATTGCAAGCGTGATAATAATAATTACTCATATAAGAGGAGGAGATTCACACGGAATCGTTCTCTTTCACCTAAACCCCATACTAAAACCCATTTTATCTACCGATTTTGCCGATACGCTTAATTCAGGATTCAAAGTTGCTAATGGAAGCATCCAGGGGGCAACTTCGGTATATTGGTACATCGCTCATTTTATAAGTTTTGCATTGATGGGCGCCGCTCTTGATCTCATCAAAAATCTGGTAAAACGAAGTTCAAAAAGAAAAAGCGCGTCGTAAATGAAATGCGGCTTCCAGACATCATTACAGACGAATGAACAATCCTCCGGAACAACAAAAAATGTTGTCCCGGAGGATTGTTTTTTAATGCGTATCCTATCCACTTCCTCTTAATCCGCGGAATCCTGGCCTTTTCCGTTTCTTTCCTTTTTCCGGTTCCTCAGCTTCTCATTAATCGCCGCGGCCTCTTTCTTTTCATTCAACAGTGTACAGCCCCATACAGTCATATAGACGGCGAAGATAACGATAACAAACACAATCGCCTGCGTCGTACTGCCCTCGTCAATCCAGTCCCAGCGGTAAGCGCAAAACATCACCAGAGCCTCTATGATGAGCCAATGCACAATCGTTCGCGCCAGCATCTGCTTCTTGCTCACTTCCCGTTTGTACGACCAAAACAAAAAGGTCGGGATGGAACACATCAGGGCCAGCAGAGGGATCGCCGACAATTCTGCTACACTGAAAGCCGCCTCCGGATGAAAGAGCAGGCAGATCAGGATCATGGAAATTAAAATTCCTGTATTTATAATAAAGAACCCATTGATCACTCTTTTGAGTATATCATGAAACACCATTTTCTCTTCCTCCTACAAGCCCAGTCTTTTCTTTAATTCCGGCACATACTGCCTGGAGATCATCACCTTTTCTCCGTTGTCTAATACCGCCTCAAACCGTCCCGTAAACGCCGGGCGGACAAAGTCAATCCGTTCCAGATTCAAAAGCACTGATTTGGATGCCCGGAAGAAACTTCCCTCTCCCAGTCTTTCTTCCAGTTCATAGAGCTTCTGCCTGGACTCATAGACCGATTTTCGGCAATAGAGAAAAATCTTATTATCCACTGCCTCAAAGTAATAGATAGAATCCGGGCGAATACGCCGGATTTTATCCTCCTCATATCCCACAATCAGATCATTCCGGTTTTTCACTTTGCGCACCAGCGCCAGAAGGCTGTCGTCCAGTTCATGACACCGGATCACAACCTGTTCTTCCTCCGCCTCCGGAATTTCCTCAATTATAATTTTCACTGCTGCCTCCTGAACATCTCAACCATCTGTTTTCTGTTTCTTATGTAAGTTTATCACAGCACTCATGACAAGTCGAACACTTTACTCAATATGAATGAGACGGCGGCAGGTTAATTATTAGGATTCTCTTAACCTGGTTGACTTGTGCACTCTAATGGGTTAGACTGCTTATATACTCTAACAGATTAGAGGGAGGAGAAGTGAAGTATGGAGATACCGAAAGTTTTCGAAAGTGAATATCGTTTCTGTCTGATTATGTGGGATCATGAGCCGATCGGGAGCGGCGAGCTGGTGAAACTGTGCAGGGAACAGCTCGGCTGGAAACCCACCACAACCTATACCGTCATTAAGCGTCTGTCAGAGCGGGGTGTTCTGAAAAATGAGAACTCCATCGTATCTTCGCTGGTCACGAAGGATGAAGTTCAGGCCGCTGAGATCGACGAGCTGATGGAGAAGAAATTTGAAGGTTCCTTTCCGGCCTTTCTTGCCGCATTTACCAAACGCAGGCAGATTTCTGAGGAAGAATTAAACGAGGTACAGAATATGATCAATGCATACCGAAAGGGGGAGAGCAATGAATGAGCTATTTATAAAATTTGTAAATATGAGTGTTTCTGCAAGCTGGCTTATCCTTGCTGTGCTTGTCTTAAGAATACTCCTTAAAAAGGCGCCGAAATGGCTGAATCCTCTGTTGTGGGGTATTGTGGGCATCCGGCTGATACTGCCTTTTTCGATTCAGAGTGCGCTGAGTCTGATCCCCAGTGCGGAGACGATCAGTCCGGACATTATGTATGCCCAGGAACCGGCGGTTCACACCGGTATCCCGGCACTGAACCGCATACTGAATCCTGCTATTACAAATTCTTTTGCCCCGGAGGCCGCTGCCAGCGCCAACCCTCTGCAGATCTGGACCGCGCTGGCTTCCGCCCTCTGGATTCTGGGCATAGCCGTCATGCTGCTCTACACAGGCATCAGCTATCTGCGTCTTGTCAGGCGCATGAAGACCGCCGTGCTGCTTCGGGATAATATTTACCAGAGTGAATACGCGTTGTCCCCCTTTGTGCTGGGAATTTTGCGTCCGCGCATTTATATGCCCTTTCAGATGCCGCAGAAGGATGCCGCACATGTAATCGCCCACGAACAGGCGCATATAAGGCGTCATGACCACTGGATAAAGCCGCTTGGATTTCTGCTGCTCTCCCTCCACTGGTTCAATCCCCTTCTGTGGGCCGCCTATATTCTGTTCTGCCGGGATATCGAACTTGCCTGTGACGAACGTGTCATTAAAGATCTGGGGACACAGCAGCGGGCAGACTATTCCCAGGCCCTGCTCTCCTTAAGCGTGCCGGGAAAGATCATTGCCGCCTGTCCCCTCGCCTTTGGTGAAGTCGGTGTGAAAAAACGGGTGAAGAATGTGCTGCACTATAAGAAACCGTCATTCTGGCTTATCATCCTTGCCGTCGCCGCGTGCATTACGGTCACCGTATGTTTCCTCACCAATCCGAAGGATAAAATATCCAATACCCCTGATCCTTCCGGCAATATGTATCAGGTTGAAGCGATTCTCTACGCCGACCCTGTCTACAGCTTTGCCTATACCCCGGAGACCGCTCCCCTCTATTTGCTGAAGGATGATTTTCAGCTTCTGGTACGAGAAAATGACGGCTCCGATACCTGGATACAGGCAGGAACCTTCACAGAGGAAACTCTTACCGCCTCCTCCTTTGACCGCTATTTTGTGAATTATGGAGAGTATTCCGGCTGGTCCGACGATACGCTGAATCCGGAGAGCATCAGAAAGAGCTGTTCTAAGGCCTGGCGTCTGGACACGGGAGATACCGATATTCCGGTCTTCTATCTCCTGCTCAGGTTGGATAACGGCGCTCTCTATCTGACTTATGGGTACGATGACAGTTCTAATCCTGCATCAGAGGCCGGCAATTCCCGGGTCCGCTGGGTGTTTGAGCTGGCCCCAGCCACTTCCGATGCTGCAAAGGAGGATCTTCCCCAGTCCTCCGAGGTTGTACCGGAAGAGTCGGCTGAAACAGTGATAAAAAGTCTGCTTGAGACGATTTGTGCCGATCCGTCTCCGGACTCCCGCCCCCAGAGCTACGTTGACGCACATCCGGAGGAATACCAGGCGCTGATCGGCAACGGAGCGGATACCCTGCGTTACTGCTTCGGGCTTTTTGACCAGGGCGGACAGACTGGACTGGAAAGCCATATCATGGCCAGAGCCTGTGAAGATATCTTAGAATGTAAAGGGAAAATCCCGGTGGATGCAGAAAACGCCTCCACCGGCCAGGAGTGGTACGATACTCTATATGCCCACGGCAGCAACCTGGTTGATCCCTATCTTGGAGAAGGGGTTGCGGATTCCTATTGACTCTGTCCGCTGATTCCGCCTGCTGCCCATTTGTTTATCATGGAAGTAGATAAGACTCCCACCTCAATAGGTACAGTAAATTAAATTAAGCCCCAGATGTCCGCCCATGATACGGGCGGACATCTGGGGCTTATCACTTTGTCCTGCTTAGTTAATAATACCATCCAGAAGTTCTTCTGCCCTTTCAGTAATAATCAATCTATAATTCATACTTTTCTCTCATGGATTCCAGTGAATCTCTCGCGTCCTTTATCCTTCCCTCTCTTATTTGTGTTTCTGATATAGTCAGCTCCCTGTATAAATTCAGTTGCTTCATTGTATCTTCATAAATATCACAGGGAAATTCTATCATAATTATCATTTAACCTCTTCACTCAACAAAAAGTCTGTCAAATGCACAATCTTAACACCATTCACATTACCCGCGGCAAGCTCGTCAAGCGTAACCACATACTTAGGATAGTGATCCCTGATTTGAAGCAGATTGGCAACCTCACGGTCGGATTCTTCCGGCAGATTACGGCAAACCTGAACATAAATGCGTTCATCCCGCCGTATCGCCACAAAATCTATTTCCTTTGTTTCATTCTTCCCGACATAAACTCCATAGCCTTTTCTTCGAAGTTCAAAATACACGATATTTTCAAGCATAGCAGCAACAGGCCCCGTATTTCATCGTTCTGCTCCGGCAGACTTATCTGAAGCTGAAATTTACCTGGGTAAACTTTGGCTTACACACAGCGCCCCAAACCCCGTTCTGGGATTGGGATAAATAGCGTCAAAGGGCAGTTTTTTAGCTCCGCGCAGTAAATAGGCCCGTATTTTCTCCCCATATAAAAAAGGATCATTTCCCTGCACAACGCCCCATTGAAGCATCAGCGCCGCGCTTCCAGTCACAAAGGGAGTCGCCATCGAAGTACCGCTTTTTGTGGTATACCCTCCACCGGGGGAGGCGGAAAGAATATTAACACCCGGAGCAACCAGATCCGGTTTTTTATACTGATTATCTCTGGTAAAGCCCCTCCCTGAAAAATAAGCCAGCTGCTCTGTTCCATCATCATAGGCTCCCACCGAGACGGCCAGCTCTGCCGTAGATGGGATCGTCAGTGTAATATTAGGGTCCGGGCGCAGGAAACGGGTGTCCAGGTTTAAACCTCCGGCCGGGAGCCACATATCAAAATTCCCTTCCACGATGCGGACAGGCTGAAAATAAAACTTCCAGATGCCCGTTCCCACATAGTCGGAAACCCCAAGGAATTCCAGATAAATTTCCTGCAGCGCGCTGTAGGGGGTAGGTGTGCCTACATAGATTAAAAGCTCTGTTTCTTCCACTCTCCGTCTGAACGCGCCGCTGCCCTGGCTGGTAATGGGAATTCGCACCCCTCCCGGAGATTCCAGGGTAACCTCAAATTCATCGTAATAATTTTTCCACAGCTGCACATTCAGTGAGCCCTCATAGGGTCCGATTGCCAGTTCAGACGTAATCAATGAGTCCTCCAGTCTGTTATGGTAATGACTTCCATTGCCTCCCTCATTCCCGGTCCCTATCACAATCGAATTTTTCCAGATGCCGGCCGCGTTGTTGATATATCGTTCCAGCAGCGAATCGCCGCTGTGGGACCCATAACTGTTTCCGAAGCTTAAATTCAGAGCAATCGGCATCTCCAGTTCCAGCGCCTTGCGTAATGAATAGTCCACCGCCTGCATCAGTTCCGTAGTCCGCGGGAAGGAATCCGGCATGGGTGTACCCAGCTTTACTACAATCATGCTGCTTTCATAGGCGACTCCCTGGTTTCTTCCGCTGCTGGCCCTGCCGTTTCCGCAGGCTATACCCGCCACATGGGTTCCGTGTCCGGATAAGTCCCGGCTGCCTACTACAGAATACGGATTGGCTGTCTCAAGCGCCCGGTTTATTTCTTCCGCCGGATATTCTGTCCCTATCACATAACCCTCCGGGGGAGAACCGGCGGAGACAGTCTGATCCCAGAGAAATAAAATTCTGGTGCTTCCGTCTTCCCTTCTGAAATCCGGATGGGTATAGTCTACCCCCGAGTCGATAATAGACACAATGACTCCCTCACCGCTTAAATTCATGGGGTCCCGTTTCACCGGCTGAATACAGGAGGCCGCAATTCCTTCCCGCACCGCGAAGGCCAGCCTTTTCGGAGGCTCGATATATTCAATTTCCGGAAGGGATATCAGCCAGGGGATCTGATCTGCCCGGAGAGTCAGAATTGCGTATCCCCCAAATAATGTAACCACCGTAATATTTTCTTCCGCTAAAAATGAAATGTCCCCGTGATATTTTGCGATCAGTTCCCAGGTCCTGGTCTGGGGGTTATAACCCGCGTCCAGCTCCTGTGACCGGCTTCTTTCCTCCTCCGTAAGCCCCAGTGCCAGGTTCAGCTGCGCATCTGTCTTTTCACTTATCATTCAACCGTCCGCCTTTGCTCCTTTGTATACAATATATGAGCCAGCATTTTCCGATAACCGTTCTCTTTCCGATACTTTATTTCCACTTGGTTTTTTCATACAGCTGTAGTAAACTTAACATAGCGTCAAGGTTCAAAAGGACACGTACGATTTATCCGGAGGAGGTCTTCTACATGGTCAATTACTTTAAAAAATCCAGATGGTTCTATTACGGTTTATCCATCCTCTGGATTCTGTTTCTGCTGCTTCTGGCAATAAAGGTTTCCCGCAGTCCTCTCCTGTCCGGGCCTTCTGTCTACGTCGGTTTTCTGCTCCTGGCCCTTATCGGTATTGTGATCTTCGCGGCATTTGCCAATAAAATCGCTTCCGGTGAAATGAATCAGCTGATCGGAATTCTTTATCAGGATTGTGATCCTGTTCAATTTGTGCAGGAATTTGCGCCGGTTGCCGCCGGACACTCCCGCTTGAACCGGTTTCTGGAAGTGAACATCCAGTCGATCTATGCTGTCGGCCTGCTCATGGGCGGCTGGTTTGATAAGGCTGCGGGGATCGGCGTTCTGCTCGAGACTTATATAGGAAAGCTGAAAAAACCGGAGCAGAATGCTTATCTGTATCTGTACCTCAACTGGATTTTCTGGGAAATAGGCGAGAGGGATAAGGCCCTTCGTTATCTGAATCAGGCAAAGGAACATCTTTCCAGGGTAAATCCCTCCTCCCGGCTTTATCAGGGTGAACTCCAGTCCATCGCTATGCGGGAATGTTCTGTCTGGGTAGACCAGGGAGAATATAACAGAGCCCTTGATTTTCTGGCGCAGCATGCAGGCCAGAACCTTCGTCCGGCTCAGCTTGTATACGTCATGTACCGCAGGGCAGAGATTTACCATCTGACCGGTAACCGGGAAAAAGAGCTGGAGTGCCTGCATTATATAATAGACCACGGCAACCGCCTCTATGTGGTACAGGTGGCTTTGAGACTGCTGGAGCAGGAACAGAACTGATTACTATACAGCGATGAATTTGCTGCACAAAGGAGGAACACCGGATCGCAATATCCGGTGTTCCTTTTCATTACAATACGACGGTTCGCTGCTGCCCTCCCGATAGCTGGGGCGGAAATTTGTTACTTCAATTTCTCTATTCTGTCAAGACCATCAGGACTGTTTATAAATAGAAAAGCAATTCCGCCCATTTTCCTTGGCCTCATAGAGAGCCACATCCGCTTTTCGGTACAGCTGTCCAAATGTTGTGCCGTCCTGGGGTGATATAGCCAACCCCAGACTGCAGGTCAGACAGATTCCTTCTTCCTTGTATTCTCTTGTAAGCGCTCTGCACAATCCTTCCATACGGCTGCTGATATCAGCCTGTTCCCCGATGGAGGCGAGGAAAATAACTATCTCATCCCCTCCCAGCCGTCCGCAGAGATCGCCGTCCCGCAGAAGTTTACGGATCGAATCGGCCATCTCCCTGAGCGCCTGATCTCCGAATTGATGCCCCATTCGGTCATTGAGCTGTTTAAAATGATCGATATCCAGCATAATCAGCGCATGACGAGTCAAATAGGAATCTTCCTCCAGTATCTTCGTAATTTTCTCTATCAGGGCTCCCCTGTTATAAAGCCCCGTCAGCGCATCCCGTTCAACCCGCTCCTTCATCCGAAGCTCTTCTTGTTTTTTCGCATCAATATCCTGAACGATAATAAATGCTTTCACATGCTCCGTATAAGGATCAGAGATCATATGAAGTGTCGTCTCAGCCCAGTATATATTCCCGTCCGCGCTCTTTCTCCGATGTTCCAGCATCACCTCCTGCTGCCCCTCATAAAATTTGACCAGCAGTTTTTCCCGGTCGAAGGTGCGCAGATAAAGCTTTCTGTCTTTTTCATAGATCCAGTGTTCGGCCATATACCGGCAGGCCTGTGTAAAGCTCAGCCTCTCGGTATCGGGCAGCAGCCTGTTCCGCCCGTCTTCCACTCCGTCAAACACATTCAGGGTAAGATTATATTCAAAGTAACTCACGCTGTTTTTCCGCTTCCTGCAGTAGATCTGGCTCCACCTTTCAAAAGCGATTTCTTTTTCTCTGTGTTCTGTAATATCCTCGCAGATAAACAGCCCCTTTTCCGGCCGTCCGTCTGGGTGGTACACCAAGGTAAATTCCCCGCTGTACCAACGAAATGTATCATCCTTGCTTTTCAGCTTCACCACCGCACTGCCGTTTGGCTCTCCCCGTCGCATGGCTTCAAAAAACTCTATGTAATCCTGCTCACTCTCTTTTGCCACAAGGCCGGACTGAACCGCGCCATAGGGAACCTCCTCGATCCGCCGCCCGATGGCCGGACTTCCGAACTTCGATTCAAGAATCGTCTGTGTCGCTATATCATAGGTATTCAGGCTCTTCCCGGTCAGGCGAAACGCAATTTTGTTCTCCCTCTCACTAGATGTTAGCTGCTCCTCTCTGTGCTTTCGGCCAGTGATATCCATGAGAACACAGGTAAAATAGCCATAGCTGTTTGTCGGCCGGCTGCAGCAGGCCTGAAACCAGATTATACTGCCTGTTCCCGCCTTGGATGCAAATTCCAGTTCATACAGGTTATCTCCATTGCTCAGCCACCCCAGAAGAGACTGTGCTGCCTCCGGTGAGGCATCTTCACAGATCAATTGATAAAAATTATGAACCGTTCCCTGGTTTGAATAGTGTTCGGCAAAATACCGGTTGGAGGATATGACAGCAAGTGAATCATCCGCAGCCACCCGGCAGATACCGCAGCAGGCTTCCTCCGCCATATCTCCAGACGGTACTGCAGCCTTCTGGTATATTTTTTCTGTTTGCTCCTCATTCATTACAACGCCCCCTGCCTGTACCGGAATTTCCCCAACAAAAACAAATGCCGGCACGCTCAGCGGGCCAGCCTGTTTCGGTTCTATGTCTATTATACTTTGGCGCATCGGGTAATACAAGAAGTAAACATCCGTCTTATTCCCGTATTTTTCAACAAGATCTGACAGATCATCCGGTTATAGTTACTGATCTATTTCGTTCCTGCATTTTTCTGCACCGTCTGTCATTGTTTTCAGCAGCACAGAAGCATAAAACATTCCGTCTTTCTGTTCAAATTGCACCGTTCCATGATAGCGGGACGCAATCTCCCGCACAGAGGCAACGCCAATCCCGATTCCTGGCCGCTTGGAAGACAGGGGCGTACCTCCGTACCCCCCCCCCCGAAAAAAATTTAACCGGCGCTATGCACGTATTATCCACCAGGATAAGCAAAATCGAACTGTCTTGCTGCTTGATCCGGAGCTTGATAGACGTTCGTTCTGCAGTATCCCGTTTACAGGCCTCCACCGCGTTTTCCAGCAGATTCCCCAATAGCACAGTAATGTCCGTATCCGACACGGAGCAGTTCTCCGGATAGTCGATCCCGCTCATACCCACCTCAAACTCAATGCCGCTGTCACGCGCCAAAGCCGCATAGTAGCAGATCACAGCATTCACCGCATCATTACGGCAGTACCGCTCCCAGACATCCGGAGGAAGCTGGTCTTTATAGAGATCCAGGTACTCCGCAAGACCAGACTTATCATCCTGGTCGATATAGGACTGCACCACCGCCAGATGCTGCCGCAGGTCATGCCGGGCTTTCCTGGTTTCGTCCATGCGGGCAGCCAGCGTATCGAACTGCTTTTTCTGCGCCAGCAGGTCCCTTCCGGCATATTTCAGTGCTTCCTCCAGCTGTGTCCGGGCCCGTGAGGTTTCCAGCACTTTGAATGAGACGCTGGAAACATAGCAGGTCCCAAGCAGCAAAAGATAACGGGACACAAGAAACTGCCATGAGGCAAATGCATAAATATCTGTCACAGTACAGTAGAGCATACCAAACAGCATGGAAAACAACGGTATTTTCCAAAGCTGCCGCCACATCTGTGTATCCTGAATTTTCAGTGCTCCGGCTATGGTGCGGCCGAAAAATCGGAACATAAAAGGGCAGGTGATGAAATAGATCAAAATACGGGCAATATTATAAACCAGATATGGATGCGTCCCGGAAAAGTCAAAAAAGAACCGGCTCTCGATAAAATTCGCGTTTCCCAGCACAAAAAACTGCCATGCCAAAAACAGCAGCCAAGTAAACATCAGCTTGGAAAAACTGTCCCTTATCAGCAGAAACGCAAGAGCCAGATAAAGCAGCATAAAGCCGTAGCGCAGGATCGTTGTCCACTGCGCGGCTGCGGCAGAACCACCCAAATTGATATAGTAAAAGGCACCGCTGTAAGCCGCCGAAAGGAGGGTTTGCAGCAGCACGACATACCGGAAGGGAATTCGGAGCCGGTCCCGGAACAGCCAGTACCGGGGCAGTGTAAAAGGCAGGGCATCCAGAAACGGAAACAGCAGTATCATCAGTGTATTCATCATAATAGTGTATCCTCTCTTCCCTGCTGAAACAGATAAGAACTATACAATTCCTCCAGCTTTCTTTTCTCCCGGCGGGCGAAGGGTACCCTCACTCCGGTGTCCATCAGAAAATCAAAGCCGTCAATATATTTCACCCGTTCCGCGTTGACGATACAGCCCTTATAGCATGATAAAAACTGCGGATAGGGCGCAAGCATCTCCGCAACCTTCATGAACGGGATACGAAAGCGGAAAATACCGCGCCTTTCTGTATGTATCTGCGTATAATGACTGTCCCTGTCACACCAAAGAATTTCATGCAGCATAATCTTCTCCCCCTCCGGACAGATAAACCGTGCCTTTCTGATCTTTTCAATCCCAGCCATCTCCATTGTCTTTTCAAAATCTTCATATGCGTAGGGCTTCACCAAATAGCCGCAGGCTCTCACCCCATAGCTCTCAACCGCATGGTTTCTGCTGGCCGTAACAAATATAATCGACACAAGTTTATCCTTCTGCCGGATTGCTCTGGCAATATCCATACCGGAAATTCCAGTCATAAATTGGTCAATAAAAATGATATCCCACTCTTTCATTAACCCCGCCGACAAAAAATCCTCACCGCAGGTAAAATCCTCTATGACCGGCAATTCTCCCATGTAATGGCCGTCCAGATAACGCCTCAGAGAGCTGCGCAAGGATTCCCGGCACCGGTCCACATCATCTATGATAGCCGCTCTCATGTCAAAATCCCTCCTCTTGTGACACAAAACAGGATAATTTATCAATATAATTTTACCGCAGAAAACCGGTTTCTTCAACGCAAATTCAGGCCAAAACCTGCAGACTCAGGCCAGCTGCTGGAAAGCGGCCCCGAGTTCGGTTATCCTAAAAATGAGGACAGAGTTTAAACGGAAAGGAGAGCCGTATATGTGGATCATATTTATCTGTGATGATAACAAAGAGGAACGGAAACAATTGATTGAATTGACACGGCAGTACTTTAAAGAGAGAAAACTGGAAGCACAGGTAATCGGCTGTGCTGGCTGGCAGGAACTCGATGCCAGGGTAAAGCAGGCTCTGCCTGACGCCTTGATGATAGCGCAAAACGGTGTGGAGGGTTTAAACATCGTCACTGGCGCAAAGTTCCTTTCCCGGAGGATAATCTGGTTTTCCGATTTGGATTTTGGTATACAGGCATATCGGCTGTGTGTACCTTTTTTCTGTACAAAACCGGTTACATATCAAAAACTGGAACAGGCATTATCCCTGTTCATAAAACAAGAGGAGGAAAAGAAATTATGAGAGAGACAAGAAAATGGAGGGGCATCCTGTCATTGCTGCTGATCATCCTGCTGCTGACCGGGCAGTTTGGGACCCCAGTGCCGGTGAAAGGGGCAGCGGATTATTCCTTCGACAACGGTATATTGACCATAAGGACCAATGCAGCCACAACTGCCTGGCGCAATGATGCCTCCATAGATAAAGCCGCCGTGGTTTCTATTGTACTGGACAGCGGAGTGAGCAGTATCGGCAGCTCCGCCTTTCAGGACTGCACCAGCTTGGTCAGTATCACTATCCCGGGCAATGTGACTGAAATTAATCAATATGCCTTCCGTCGCTGTACCAGCCTGACAAACCTGACGCTGGAGAATGGCCTGGACGCCATCGGGAGCGGTGCATTTCAAAACTGCACCAGCCTGGCCTCTGTCGACCTGCCAAGCAGTGTACGTATTGTTGCGTTCAATGCATTTAACAGTTGTATCAGCCTGACTCAGATCAATTTGCCATCGGGTAATTCCACCTTTCAGAGTATTGATGGTGTTCTGTACCAAGACAATGGTCGGACACTCGTGATCTGTCCAAATGGAAAAGCCGGTGATTTTGTTATCCCCAGCGGCGTAACCACCATTGCAAATAACTCATTTCAATATTGCGCTGCTTTAACCGGTGTAACCATTCCAGATACTGTGACTGCCATTGGAAACAGCGCATTTTACGGCTGTACCGGCCTCGGCAGCATAATCATACCAGGAACCGTGAATTCTATTGGAAATTATACCTTCCAAGCCTGTACCGGTCTCAATAATATTACCATCTCTGACGGTGTAGCCAGTATTGGGACGCAGGCGTTTTTCGGCTGTGAGAACCTGACCAGCGTGACTCTCCCCAAAACGGTTACTTCCATCGGTAATCAGGCGTTTAAATACTGTTATCTCCTGACTGAGATCAATGCTGAACCAGGCAATACAGTCTATCAGAGCATAGATGGCGTGCTGTACAGCAATAGCGGCCAAACACTAAGTTTCTATCCCACCGGAAAACAAGGTTCTTTTGTCATCCCGGATGGAGTGACTGCTATTGGAGATTATGCATTTGACAGCTGTACCAGCCTGACCGACGTGACTCTTCCGCAAGGTTTGACAACGATTGAGGCATCTGCGTTTTATAACTGCGGAGGTCTCATCGGTGCCGTCATTCCAGATACTATAACCAGTATTAAAAGCAATTCATTTGCCTATTGTGCCTCTCTCACCGCTGTTATCATGGAATCCGCGTCTGCGCCCCCATTGGAATCCGGTGCGTTCAGCAATACACGGAATTTAATTATCTATATCCCTCAACATGCATCCGGCTATGATACCGGCCAGTGGGCCAGCCTGCAGACACAGGAGTACAGTCCTACCGATTCTCTTACTCTTTATCAGAACATTCTGGAACTGGAACCCGGCAAGACTGTCAATCTGACCCCCCAGCCGCAGCCCGGCAACGCGGTTCCCGTTGTCCTTTGGAAAAGCAGCGACAGCAAGGTAGCGACGGTGGACCAATTCGGAAGAATAACCGCCAGGGGGGAGGGCACGGCAATCATAACCGCTTCTTCGCTTCAGAATAAAAGCAAGACGGACACCTGTACTGTTAAAGTCCAAATGCCGTCAAGCGGCGGCAATCATTTCGTCGCCGTTCCCCAGGCTCCCAAAACAACGGATATCCCTGTGAAGGCCCTGGTCGGGCTGCCTCTTACCGTGAAAAAGGGTACGGCAGCCGGTACGACGGATGATGCAGGTACGGCGGCGGCTCTGGCTGAGGCGTTCAGAGATCCGAGGGCTGGGCAGAATGGTATTGCCGTATGGATGAATGCTGAAACCTCCCGCTCCTACAGCAGTTTTTCCATTCTCTTGAAGCGGATAACGCTTGACCGGCTGGTTACGGCCAGGGTGAAGTATCTCACCCTCAGCACCGATGTGATGGATCTGACCTTTGATTTCGCCGCGCTGCAGGAGATCGCCGCTCAATCAAGCGGGGACCTCACCTTCTCAGCAGTGAAAGAAACCGTTCTGACCGGAGATATGAAGTCTGCCGTCGGTTCCCGTCCGGCCTATCAATTGACCGTGTCCTGCACTCTAGCTGATGGCAGGACAGCCACCGTGGACAGCTTCGGGAAAGGCCAGGTAACTGTGGGCCTGGCCTATGAGCCTGGCGGAAAGGAACAAACCGGCAGCTTGTACCTTGTCCGCAGCGACAGTAAAGGCAGAGTCGAATGGCTGAATCACTCCGGCTATGTCAGAAACAGCGGAAATGTAACCGGTTCCGCCGGGCATTTCTCCCTCTACGGCGTGGGCTATCGTCCGGCTCCGGCATTTACTGACACCAGGAATCACTGGGCCAATGCCTATATTGACTTTGCGGCAAGCCGCGGCTTGATCCAGGGTACCAGCAGCACCAAGTTCCGTCCGGACGGCACTCTCACACAGAGCGGGCTCGTAACTGCGCTGGGCCGGCTGGCTGGCATTGACCCGGCTGACTATCCTTTTTCCGGCCGGTTCACAGATGTACCAACGGATGCCAGTTATGCCCCTTACGCGGAGTGGGCTGTCTCCGCCGGAATAGTAAATCATACCGGGAAAGTCTTTGGCCCGGATACCCCTGTCACCCGGGAACAGCTGGCGATTATCATGTATCAATATGCGGATAAGCTGGGGTATACTCTTAGCAGTGTTCGGGAGGCAATGGACTTTACAGACGCTTCCGCCATCTCCGCCGGTATGAAAACCGCGGTTCGGGCAATTCAGCAGGCAGGTATGATGAGCAGCAAAAGCGGCCGTCTGTTTGCTCCCAGGGACAAAGTTACCCGCGCCGAAGCCGCCGCCGTGCTGTACCGGTTTGCGGAAATGGTCATCAACCGTTCCGGCGGAGACGGCTGGGGACAAAATGACGCCGGCCGCTGGTCATACTATGAAAACGGAAAACCCATGACCGGATGGAAGCAGATTACTGATAAATGGTATTGCTTCGACTCTGACAGCTCTATGTATGACGGCAGTGAAAAAGAGATGAGCGGCAAGTGGTATACGGCTGTCCGAAACAAATTCTGGCCGGCAGTACCGAAGTAGACATACAGCATTATTTGGGTAAGTATTGACACCCAAACATATAAACAAAAAAACGGGCGCGGCTTTTGGCCGCACCCGTTTTATCATTCCCTTATGTATTTGCCGCTTCTTATTCTTCCGGCTCAGGATACCGCGCGGTAACAACTTTTCTGCGGGTATAGAAATCCACGCCGTCCTTGCCGTTGCAGTGCATGGAACCGTAGAAGGAGGACTTCCAGCCGGAGAATGGGAACATCGCCATCGGAGCAGGAACGCCCAGGTTAATACCCAGCATACCCGCGTCCACGTTTTCACGGAAATAACGGATCGCGTTAGCATTTGTAGTAAAGATACATGCACCGTTTGCAAATTCAGACTGATTTGCCAGCGCAACGCCCTCCTGCACATTCTTCACACGTACTGCACACACAACCGGAGCAAAGATCTCGTCTTTCCAGATTGTCATATCCGTGGTTACATCTGCAAAAATAGTAGGCCCGATAAAGTAGCCTTTATCATCCATTCTCTCACGGCCGTCCAGCACCAGTGTGGCACCTTCCGCAATTCCCTTTTCAATATAGGAAACCGTACGTTTCAGATTCTCCTCACGTACAACCGGCCCGAGGAAAACTCCGTCATCCAGGCCGTTGCCCATCTTCACTTCTTTGGATCTCTGAACGAATCTCTCCATGAACTCATCATAAATTGCGTCCTCGATACACAGAACCGCACAGGCCATGCAGCGCTCTCCGGCAGAACCGTAAGCCGCGCCCAGAATATTGGTGATAGTCTCATCAATATCGGTATCTTTCAGAACGATAGTATGATTCTTGGCGCCGGTCAGACACTGAACTCTCTTCAGGTTTTCCGTTGCTTTCTTATATACATAGGCGCCAACCGATTTGGAACCAACAAAGGAGACAGCCTTAATATATGGGTTCTCACAGATGCCGTTTACCACATCGTGGGCACCGTAAACAACATTGAACACACCCTTGGGGATACCGGCCTGCTCAATTAAGGATACGACCTTCTCCGTACACAGAGGCGCTTTCTCAGACGGTTTCAAAATAAAGGTATTGCCCACCGTGATTGCCATCGGGAACATCCAGAACGGAACCATCATCGGGAAGTTGAAAGGAACGATTCCTCCCACAACGCCCACCGGATAACGATAGCTGGTTCCCTCAACATTTGTAGCAATTGTGGAGAGAGAATCCCCCATCATCAGAACAGAAGCGCTTCCCGCCACTTCCGTATTCTCGATACCTCTCTGTACCTCGCCTCTGGACTCGCTGAGCGCCTTGCCGTTCTCCAGTGTAACCAGCTGAGCCAGCTCTTCTCTGTTTTCTTCCAGCAGCTGGCTGAGACGGAACATAAAACGCGCACGTCTTGGAATCGGCACCTTCTTCCAGCTCTCAAATGCCTTCTGTGCAGCTTCAGCCGCATAGTCCAGTTCTTCCCTGGTGGAAAGCGGACATCTGCAGATTACTTCCTTTGTTGCCGGATTTATAACATCCTCAAACTGTGTTGCCTTGCTTTCTACCCATTCGCCGTTAATATAATTTTTCAAAATCCGCGGTTCTGCCATTTCGTTTACCTCCCGAACTAAATCTTTCCTTTTTTATCGGAACTCCACATTGCCGGAGTACCCTATTTCTATTTTCTTATTATCAGACCCGCTTGTCAACCGAATCTTTGTAAATATTGTATATTTTTCAAAACAACTGACGCCTCCGCTTGTTCATATTGTCAAAAAATAATCAATCTTTTCCGCAATCAGCAGGGATTACCCGTAAATATATACCGGAGATTCACAGAATACCCGCCGCCGCTCGTTAAACCTTTGACGATCCTTCTTACAGATAATCCGGTTGCGCCGCTCTTAAGGTCACGATATACTAAAAGAAAGTAATTTGCATACAGAATGAAAACAGGGGGAGCTATATGAATTTATATTTACTGACCGCAGCGGCCATCGTCCTCCTCTGCGTATTTCTCAACAAATTATCGGATAAAATCGGGATTCCCATGCTGCTGGCTTTTATTCTTCTGGGAATGTTATTCGGTACAGACGGCATTTTGAAGATTCACTTTGAAAACTTTCAATTTGCCGAACAGATCTGTTCCATCGCTCTGATCTTTATCATGTTCTATGGCGGGTTCGGCACTAACTGGAAGACAGCCCGGCCGGTCGCCTTAAAGGCGTTCCTGCTCTCTACCATCGGTGTAGTATTGACCGCTTTTCTTACCGGTATTTTCTGCTACCTTGTTCTGGGCTTTTCCTGGCTGGAAAGCCTCCTTCTGGGATCAGTGATCGGCTCCACCGACGCTGCGTCCGTATTCTCCATACTCCGTTCAAAGAAAATGGGGTTAAAGTACCATACCGATTCGCTGCTGGAGCTGGAAAGCGGAAGCAATGATCCGTCTTCCTACATGCTCACAATGATCGTTCTCACCATAATGACCAGTGAAGTGACGGCAGGGTCCATTTTCCGCATGATTATATTCCAGTTCGGCTTCGGCATCCTGGTGGGGCTTGGTATGGCAGCCGCGGCCCGTTTCGTCCTTGAAAAAGTCACGTTCACCACCGCCGGCTTTGATATGGCCTTCGTAACAGGAACCGCCCTGCTCACCTATTCCTTTTCTTCCATGCTGGGCGGAAATGGATACCTGAGTGTTTATCTGTGCGGGATTTTGCTGGGCAACACCAAAATACACAATAAGAAGTCCCTTGTTAACTTCTTCGATGGGATTACCGGGCTGATGCAGATGCTGATCTTTTTCCTGCTGGGCCTTTTATCCACCCCCTCCGAGATCCCGAAGATACTTATACCGGCCCTGCTTATCTTTTTATTCCTCACCCTGATAGCAAGGCCCTTATCCGTATCTGCAATACTCTCCCCGTTTCGCTGCAAACGCAATCAGCAGCTGTTAGTTGGTTTTTCCGGGCTCCGCGGCGCAGCCTCCATCGTATTTGCTATCATGGCCGCCATCCATCCGGCGGCTCTGAGTCAGGATATGTTTCATATTGTCTTCTGTATCGTACTTCTCTCCATTGCGCTGCAGGGTTCTCTCCTTCCTGCCGTGGCAAAGAAGTTTACTATGACTGACACAGAGGCGGACGTCATGAAAACATTCAGTGACTATGATGAGGCCGGCGATCTCCACTGCTTCCAGGTCACGGTGCCAAAGGGCCATGCCTGGGCAGGCAAAACTCTGCAGGACATCGTCCTTCCTCCTGAAACACTGATTATTCTTATCATCAGAAACGATACCAGAATCATACCCGACGGCCAGACCCGTTTTGTTCCCGGTGATACCGCTGTCATCAGCGCCTATTCCTTTCACGGCAGTCAGATGATGCAGCTGCGGGAACAGAAAATAACGGCCGGCAGCTCTCTGGCTGACCGGCCGCTTCATGAATTTCCCTCTGAATCCGGGGAATTAGTTGTGATGATCCTCCGGAATGACAAAGCAATTGTGCCAGGCGGGGACACAATTATTCGGAGAGACGACACCCTGGTTATTCACTCCGCCTGAGTGAGGCTGACAAAAACGCCGCCATTGGAGACAATGGCGGCGTTTTTGATGCAGCTCCCCGTAACAAGGTTCACCGCATCGCTGTATTTTCTATTTCTCCCATGGGTATACCACACCCCACTCCGCCCGCAGGCCATCCATCAGCTTTAACATGCGGATGGTCTCGGCATGAGGCATCTGGGGACATTCCAGATCGCCGTTTTGAATCGCTTCGATACAGGCCTCCACCTCATACTCATAGCCGCTGATCTGCTCCGGGGCAGGAATTTCCTGAATCAGCTCCCGGTCCAGATTATAGACCCGGATCGCTTCACTGTTGTTGATATTCTGGACCTCGATAAAGCCCTTATCTCCGCTGATCACGCCTCTGCGGTCAGACAGACCGTAGCAGCTGCTGTAAAGCACAGCAATTCTGCCGTCCTCATAGGTAAGAGTGATGCTGTTCTGGCCGTCAACGCCTTTTTCCGTAATCACTGCGGAGGATGTGATGTTCTTAATCTTATCTCCGAATGCCATTATCGCAAAATTAAGAGGGTAGATTCCCATATCCAGCAGGGCGCCTCCTGCCAGCTCCGGCTGTGCGAGCCTTGGTTTATTGTAATTTATGTAACCCAGGTTGGCAGTCAGCACGGCCGGTTTCCCGATGATGCCGCTCTCCAGCACGTCATTTAAAATCTGGCGCATGGGCATATATCTGGTCCAGATGGCCTCGGTGATCAGAAGCTTCTTTTCCTTTGCCAGGGCGAAGATTTTCTCCGCTTCTCCCGCATTAGAGGTAAATGCCTTCTCACACAGCACGTGTTTGCCATGCTCCAAACAGAGCTTCGCGTGCTCAAAGTGATGGGAATGGGGCGTGGCGATGTAAACCAGCTCTACCTCCGGGTCCTCTACCATTTCCAGATAAGAGCCATATGCTTTCTCAAACCTGAATTCTTTGGCAAATGCCTCGGCCCTGCCGTAATCTCTGGCCGCTACCGCATAGCATTCAACCGATTCCATCCTTGACGTGGTATAAGCCATCAGGCGGGCAATCCCTCCGGCTCCCAGAATTGCTAATTTCATACTGATACCCTCCTTTTCTTATATAAGCAAATAACGCGTAAATGCCAGCAGCATTCCGCGTTATTTCTCTTTCTATTTCCATACTGCACTAAATTCAGTATAAACCAGGAAACAGACCTCTGTCAAAATGATTTCAACAGCCGGTCAATATTCACTTTTTTGCCGATCACCATCAGATGCTCATCCTCCCGCAGAATATATTCTGCCGGCGGCAACGCATTGACATTCCCATCTTTCTTCGTCGCCATCACACTCACATGATACTTGGCCCGGATGTCCAGTTCCTTGATACTTTTACCGATCCAGCCCGGCATCGGCCTGATCTCATAGATGGAGAAGTCATCGGACACTTCTATATAATCATAGACGTGGTTGGCGCTGTATCGCACCGCAATCTTCTCCGCCACATCCCGGTCCGGATAAACCACCTCATCCGCTCCGTTGCGCAGCAGGAACTTGGCATGGATATCCCGGTTTGCCTTGCTGATCACCCGCTTGCCGCCCAGCTCTTTCACCAGGCTTGTTATCTCCAGGCTGCTCTGGAAATTCGTTCCGATGCAGACAAATATCTCATCAAAATTGCCGATACCCAGACTCTTCAAGACATCCACATTCGTACAGTCACCAATCTTGGCACTTGTCACATAGGGGACAAGATCCTCGATCATTTCCTCCCGGATATCTACAATCATAACCTCATTTCCCAAAGATACCAGCTTACTGCACAAATGGTGCCCAAACTGGCCCATGCCTATAATCAACATTGATTTCATGTCTATTCTTATGCACTCGCAGGAACACTCCCGCCAAATCTGCCCGGTTTGTACCTTTGATTACGTTGAAAGACGGGCAGTATGCATCTCTCCTTCTCAACCTATATTTCTTTCAACTATTATCTGGAAGCAAACGCTTATTTAACCTACTGTAATCTTCTCCTCCGGCTGCTGAATATGGGGCACCTTTTTCCTGTCGGTAAAGGACAGGGCAAAGGACAGACTGCCGATTCTTCCGGAATACATCAAAAGTATGATTACAATCTGCGAAACCACCGTCAGATCCCTCGTGATTCCGGTAGACATACCCACCGTGCCGATCGCGGAAAAGACCTCAAACAGCACGTCGGTCAGCGGAATCCCCTGGATGGATGTTATCACAAGCGCCGCAATCAGAGACAGGCCCAGATTGATACAGAAAATAGCACTGGCCCTCTTGATTGCCTCATCCTCAAAACGCCGTCCGAAAATATTGCAGCCATAGCTTCGTTTCAAAGTAGAACGCAGGAATACAGCCAGAACAATAATCGTCGTCGTCTTGATACCGCCCGCGGTTGAACCGGGGCTGCCGCCGATGAACATCAATATCATACTAAGCAATTTACTGCTGTCTGTCAATGCCGCCGTATCCAGCGTGTTAAAACCCGCCGTTCTCGGCGTCACGGAGCTGAACAGGGAAGAAAGCACCTTCCCGCTCACGGACATATCGGACATCAGGTTATTGCGCTCAAACAAGTAAAATAGTACCGCACCTCCTACAATCAGACTGGCCGTTGTAACCAGCACAATCTTCGTATGTAGATGATACTTCTTGATATTCAATTTGTTCTTGGAGATATCGTCCCAGACAATAAAACCAATACCGCCGATTACGATCAGTCCCATAATCGTAAGATTGACGATCCAGTCGTCGTAATATCTTGTCAGAGAAGAATATGGAGAAAAACGTCCCATCAGATCAAATCCCGCATTGCAGAACGCGGAAATAGAATGGAACACACCATAATAAAGCCCTCTTGCGAAGCCCAGTTCCGGGATAAATCGGGCAGCAAGCAAAACCGCGCCAGTACCCTCAAAAATACAGGTGCCGAAAATAATTTTCTTGGCCAGCTTAACCACACCGCCGATCTGAAGAGTGTTCACGCTCTCCTGGAGCATCCCTCTCTCCTTCAGGCCGATCCTTCTGCGCAGCACAAGAGAAAAAAGTACGCCGACAGTCATAAAACCCAAACCGCCGACTTGAATCATAAACAATATAACACACTGGCCGAACAGCGTCCATTTACGGAACGTATCGGCAATGACGAGTCCCGTCACGCAGGAAGCACTTGTCGCTGTAAATAAAGCATCCAGCGGGTTGGTCCATTCTCCGGACCGGCTGGAAATCGGGAGCATCAGCAGCAAGGTACCTGTCATGATAATAATGAAAAATCCCAGTGCAATCACCCTCGCCTGTGAAAGCCTGGGGGGTTTTTTACCCATCTCTCTACTCACCACCTAACCTACACTCTATTCTATCTCAATAACTGTTAAGATGGAATAAAGAAAGTGAGACTTTATGTTAAGAAGGCATAAAGATTCCTGTACGGCAATGTTTATACAGGCGTTCTCATTCTATTATTCTCCGGTACATCGCCGGGTTCTGCAAAACAGAATCTTTATATCACTTTAGTGTCACTGCTTTTTATAGCATTTACCTTAACAAAAATCCTTATTCATTTGTCAGGAAGGAAGGCACCGGTTCGGAACGGACTGATGCCTTCCTTGATATACGATCGTAGTCAACAGAGCAAAAAATATTTCATTTAAAATTACCGTTCAGTTATTAAGGTCAAAGGATTGATTCATCTGTAAAATCTTTGGAGTTATTTTAAGAAATGATTGTGCGAAAAGAGGGTCAAACAAGGTTCCGGCTCCGGCCAGTATTACCTCACATGCCTCTTCATGTGAAACAAGTCGTCCCGGTACGCCGGGATACCTGTCATAATTAGAATGGCCGGCTATTCCTCTCGTCAGCCGGTCATATGCTTCTGCGATGGCACAGGCTCTGCCGGCAGGTGATATCGCCGTTCCTGATTTGCCAAATGGATAACCTGACCCGTCCCAGTGCTCGTGATGATCCACAGCCACATCGTAAGCCAGTTTTAAAACCGTAATTTCCCGTTCATCCAGGGAGTCTCCCTTTTCCATAACCCCGGATAAGATTTTCTCCGCTCCCAGACAGCAGTGATTCACCGTCCAGCCCGAATCTCCCGGCGGGCTCTCCCTGATCTGCGTTTCATCGCCGGCACTGCCGATATCGTGTAAAAGCACGCTCTCAAACAGCACCGGCAGGAGCGTCCGGTCCATCCCAGGCTCCCCTGCATAGATGCCGTCTTTCAGCCCCTGTTCGTACAAAAGGCAGGTATAAGCGGCAACTCTTCTGCCGTGAAACCTGTCTTCGTACGTGGATACTTCCATATCATTCAATTGTAATCCTCCTGCATCCCCCAAGCTTTCCCGATTACACACTTATTGAATCATTTTAAAAAAAGAAGCGATATTTGTCAATATTCTCGCTTCTTTTTTCCCTATTATCAGTATATTTTAGGTTATATTCTGCATATTGTACCTTTGTCTGGCATACAGGATCGCACCGTCCACCCCGTTAAAATCCCCTGATTCACTGTAAAACAGCTCCAGAGACTGGTCCGGGAAAGGTTTTCTTACATATTGATGCAATTGTCTCTCAAACTTCTCCCTGGAAAAGCCGGGCATATTTAAAATACCGCCGCCCAGGACAATCCCGTCCGGATTCAGCAGATTAATCTCCGCAGCCGCTGTGACCCCCATCGCATCAACAAAATCCTCAAGTGCTTCGCTCTCACCGTGCCGGACAAACAATTCTTCCATAGGAGTATCCGGAAAAAGGCTTTCTTTTAACTGCTGTAGACGCCAGCCGGAGGCAAAATTCTCCGTGCAGCCTGGATTTCCGCAGTTACAGATTTCCTTCCTCCCGTACATCGGAATATGTCCCAGCTCTCCGGCCGCGCCGTCCTTGCCGGTCAGCACGCTGCCATTCAGCATAATCGCGTTCCCGATACCCGTTCCATAATAAATGCCGATCACGATACCTTCTTCCGGCAGATGAAGCACCTGTCTGTCATGGTACAGTAACATCGTCACATCCTTTGCCAGTGTGACCGGAGCCTGGAGCCGTCTGGTCAGTTCCGTCCCCAGATCCCGGTTATCAAAACCGTGAATATTGGGGCAGGACAGTACATGGCTTCCGTCCCTGCTGAGGGTTCCTGGTATTCCCATTGCGATGGCCAGAATCTGCCCGTCCGGAATCTGCTCCATACAATATGCACGGATAAAGTCCTCCAGCGCCTCCGCCACATCCCGGCGGGCGAGCAGTTCCCTGGAAGACACTTTTTTTAGTCCGAATGGCCGTCCGTCAGGACCCGCCAAACCGATTCTTAAATTCGTTCCGCCGATGTCAATTCCAATAAAATAACCTTTTTTCATCACTATACCCCTGCATATCGCAGGTTTTACCTGCGATACTGCCTTAATCAGTAGTTTGAAGCTTTAGTCCTGGCTGTTCTCCCGTATCAGTCCCGTCCTGTAACATTCCACCAGCTGTTTCAAGTCTTCTATTCTCTCATGCAGCAAAACCCCCAGATCCGTGTCGTGGATCATAAGCCGGAAGGGCATCGTCTCCACCCTGGTCACCCGGGATGTATTCTCCTGTCTTCTGCTGGGGTCGAAGGGTCTGTGCTCCGCCAGATTCAGCCCATGAGAATTGAAAATCAGCGTGTAGCCCGCAATTCCGGTCTTGGACTGATAGGCCTTGGAAATTCCTCCGTCGATGACGAAGAGCTTTCCTCCGCCCTTCACCGGGTTTTCCCCCTCCTTCACCGGCACATGACCGTTGATAATATGGGTTCTCTCCCGGTCTCCCAAACCGAATTCTTCCAGAATCCGTTCGCAGACGTCTCTGGATTTGCTCAGTTCATAGTAGGGATTAAATATCTCTTTATGTATCTCACCGCGCTTTATAAAATATCCTTCAAAGGCAGTCATCTTGCTCTTTCCGTAGACCGGGGACTTTCTGCCGCACCACAGATACCACATAAAGTCACAGGCATTTTCCTTCTTCTTCGTTCCCGGCTTGAGAAAATACGCATCCACAACCTGCCTGTTAATATAGTCCAGCAATTCTCTTCCCGCCAGTTCTTTGCCTCTGGCCGTTTCCATACTCTCAAAACTGCCGTCCTCCCGCATGGGAATACAGCCGTGGAACAAAAGATTATTGTTATAGCACTTGTACAGACTTCCGTGGGAGTACAAAAACCGCATATGCTCATGGAGCAGAGTACTGTGGCGAAATGATGCGCAGATCACATTCAGCAGATCCTCTTCCTCCCTGGTCAGGGCCGTAGGGTCAGCCGGATCGACGGTTGGAAACAGCCGGTCCCTCAGCGGATACGCTTTCCCCTCAATTTGTATCGTCCCCTCGCCATAGTCAATGGCCTCCAGCATCCGCCTGTCTTCCATCTCATATTCCGGATGACGCTTAATCAGCTGTCCCTCCAGCTTGAACTGGATGATCGCAATCGCCTTGTGCATTTTGGCCGCCAGATGCTTGTCCACCGGGTCGTATTTATTTTCATCCAGCAGATGGGGAAGAAATACTTTGCAGGGATCATCCCGGTAGACCTTAGCCGCAAATTCAGACAGGGCCCTCAGATTGATTCCGTAGCCATCCTCCAGTAAATCAAAATTGTTATAGCTGATTGCCATACGGATCACATTTGCCACCAGCGCTTTGCAGCCGGAAGCCGCTCCCATCCAGGAAATATCGTGGTTGCCCCACTGAAAATCAATCTGATTGTAAGCCATAAGCTCATTCATGATAATATCAGCCCTGGGCCCACGGTCAAAAATATCACCGATAATGTGAAGCCGGTCAATGCACAAGCTTCGGATTACACCGCACAGGGCAATAATAAAGCTGTCCGCAACCTGTATTTCCACCAGCGCGCTGGCAATCTCACCATAATAGCGTTCTTTGTCAATATCATTGTCCGCATGGAGCAGCTCATCAATGATATAAGCATATTCCTCCGGAAGCTGCTTGCGCACCCGGCTTCTGGTGTATTTGCCGGAAACCTCCTTGCATACCTCCACCAGCCGGAAGATCGTGATTTTCTTCCAGTCCTCCCGCTTCTTGCCTTCCAGTTTCAGCGCCGCCAGAAAATCTTCCGGGTAATAAATCAGACTTGCGAGCTGTTCCCGGTCTTCCTCAGATATTGTTCTGGAAAATGCATCGTCGATTTTAGAACGCACCATACCGGACGCGCTGCGCAGCAAATGCAGAAACGCCTCATATTCTCCGTGTATGTCGCTGAAAAAATACTCCGTTCCCTTGGGAAGGCAGCAGATTGCTTTCAGATTAACAATTTCACTGGCAGCCGCCTCCATGGTGGGATACTTCCCGGCCAGCAGGCGCAGATATTTTTCCTCTGCCATTCTTCTATTCTATGCCGCCCTTTTGCTGCGGCATATCCTCCCTTCTCTGTCTTTGTCCGATTTTCAGCTTATCCTTCTCCGGACATTCCTTCAGGAAATCTCTACCGTAACCCTGGGCCAGCCGGCCTGTATCTTCTTCTCCAGCTGGTCAAGAGGCAGCAAGCCTCCCAGCGTATCGTAGGAAGCAACACAGCAGGCCCCTGTAGCCAACGCATACTGCATACATTTTTCCGGAAGCATACCTTCTATAACTCCGGTCAAAAATGCTGCAATGGTGGTATCTCCGCAGCCGGTAGCAGACGCAATGCGTTCCGGCACAAAGCTCTTTTCAAACCAGCCAAGATCCGCCCACTTTCCTGCATCCAGGCCCAGATTCTTACCTATCTTTTTCAGCCGTTCTTCCCCCGCCGTGCAAAAATACACGCCTGGCACCCCGCACTTAAGCAGCACAATTGCCGCACCGTATTCAATGGCCTGACGGGCTAACGGCTCCACATCCTCTTCCAGAGAAACCAGCTCTGTAATATCCCGGTTCTCCTCTGCTGCCCTGCGCCGTAACTCATCCCGGCGCTCCGGTTTGAACATCAGCAGCATCTCTTCAATGCTCGGTACAAAAAAATCCACAAAGGGCAGTGTCCTCTTTAATATGTAATTCCAGTCACACCGGGCGGCATTCGAAGTCTCTTCAATCGGAGACATATCAAGGGATGTGGCCATGCCAAGAGCATGAGCCCGCTCCATCATCCGCACCAGCTCTTCCCCGTCATTCGGGTACATCCTGTCCATCGTGCCAGGATACCCAAAGTGAAACAGCACCGCGTCCCGTATCCCTTCAAAATCAATATCCGCCGCAGAAAACCTGGCACTCGCTCCTGGACAATGGAAAAAAGTCCGTTTATCCACACCTGCCGGTGTGAGCGTCAGCGTATAGGCCGTCGCGGTATTTTCCTCCACAACCGTACCGTCAATCACCGGATGTCCCTTTAAAATATCCTGCACGATCCTGCCGGTAATATCATCACCCAGTTTCGCAATCACCCGTACGTCAAAAGCATCCTGCCCCAATTTGGCAAGACCCAGACCGGTATTGCCCACAGAACCCCCGATACACATATCCATTCCCAACATCGGCACCATGTGTCCCGGCTCAATATGTTTCTTAAAATCATCACCGGCCAGAGGAGACGCAATCGGAGTCACATCCAGACAAATCTGCCCTGCCGAAACCACCAGCTTTTTCATCACCCTAATCTCCCATCATTCAAAAACAATTTCACTTACGGCCCCGCCGCAACTTTCACTCGTTCTTCATTATTCCTTCTTCATTATTCCTTCTTCATTATTCCTTCTTCCTTCCTTATTCCCTATACAGCCCCTGCTTCTTCCAGCCCTTCTTAATCCTCTCTTCCAGCTGGTCAAAGGTCATCACGCCGGTCAGCGAGTCATATTCCTCCACACAGGAAGCGCCGGTTCCTACCGCATACTGCAGGCATTTTTCCAGCGGATATTCCATCAGCATGGAATTTAAGAAGGCGGCAATGGTAGTGTCTCCCGCACCGACACCTGATTTCACCACTTCTGCAACATAGCTTTCCTCAAAGCGCTCCTCATTTGCCCATGATTTCAGATAATCCGCCACCTGAGAGCCAGCCTTCGCCAGCGTCTCCTCATCTGCCGTCCTCAGATATATTCCCGGCAGGCCGCATTTAATCAGAACAACCTTCGCGCCCCACTCCATCAGCTGATCCGCCAGAGGCTTGATATCTTTGCTGATGGACAGATGTTCCGTCACATCACCGCCGTCTGCCCGGCGAAGCCACTCGTCAAATAACGGCCGGTCCATCATAAATGCCAGCTCCGCAGCACTTGGAACAAAGAAATCCACATAGGGGATGATCTCCTTGATCAGCTTTCTCCAATCAGTTTTAGCCGCCTCGGAAGCCGGATCAATCATAACCATATCCAAAGACGTGGCAACCCCCATCTCTTTGACTTTCTTAAATATCTTGATCATCTCACTGCCGCCGTCCACATACATCTGCTTCATAATACCAGGGTATCCAAAGTGGAACAGGGCCGCATCTTTAATATCCTCAAAATGAATATCATCGTAGCAGAATGTATCATTCACACCTGCATACTGTACAAACATACGGTCCAGACCCTTGGGAGCCAGCACAACCGTACAGGAAGTATTAACCTTCTCGTCTGTAATCAGGTAATCCGCACTGCCGCCGGCTGCCTTTAACATATTCCGGATCACATCGCCAAAAGAATCCTTTCCAACCTTGCCCATATAGCGGACATCAGCACCCTGCTTCTGCATCGCAAGACCGGTATTGGGAACAGCTCCTCCCAAAAACATCTCAAAATCATCCACACTGGTAAGCTTGCCGGGCAGCAGCACATCCTCCACCCTTTTGTTCTCCTTCGGCGGAAAAACCGGACATAAATCCAGACAAATCTGACCCGCCACAACCGCTGTTTTCTTCTTCATTTTATTCTCTCCTTCTTCTATATTCATTCTATTTTTATACCCCAGCATATCTATTTTTCACAACATATATCATTCTTCCTTTTTCACTGGGTGCAAACATAAATACCTGGCCTATTTTCACTCACACAAAGTGTGATTTTCACTGTCCCGAAGGGACATTTTTCACTTGCGGCTTTGCCGCAACTTTCACTTTCCCTTCCATTCCTCCCTCTTCCTTACTCAGTGATGATGATGCTCTTCCAGTTTTATCGCGTCCACCGAAAGATTCAGCACGGCCCGAAGTTCGTCCTGATCCATATCCAGAAACTGCGCCAGTTCATGAATATCCGGTTTCTTGCCGTTTTCCTCCTCGAATTTCTTAACCGCCTCCTGAACCAGATCGGACTGCACCGTGCTCTTCTGTCCCAGTGCGGTCTGATTATTGTGTTCATAAACAGCCTGCTCCAGGGTATCCAGCACTGCGCGTTCCACCTCATTTCGCCAGCTGCTGCTGGCTTCCTCCCGGGCGGCTTCCAGTCCCATAACCAGTCCGATATTTCCCTCCTGAATCAGATCTTCCAGGTTTATTCCCTGATCCTTATAGGTCATCGCCGCATCTATTACCATTCTTAAGTTTCCCTCAATCAGCCGCGCTCTCGCCGCCTGATCTCCGTTCAGAAACCGTTCAAACAGGTAATCCTCCTCTTCCTGGGTTAAGGAAGCAATTTGATCCAGATCATCCTTGTACATGGCGAGAAAGGCAGAATCCTTTGCCAGCAGTTCAAATTCATCTTCTTCTGTCTCTTCCTCCGTCTCTTCATTCACGACCGCCGGCGGCAGATAGCCCTTCACGCGGATCTGATTTTCCGCGAGGAAGGCATAAACCAGGTCCATCTGCTCTTCCTTCAGTTCTCCGAAAAATCTCCGGACTTCCTCCTGGGTCAGCACATTTCCTTTTATCTGGGCCTGCTCCACCATATCCCTCAACCTATTCTGAAACGACTCTTTATCCATTCACGCCTTCCCTCCATTTATTTTCAGACTATTTTCGACATTATTCGGTTCTTTCTCATATTATTATCATATAAAAATATAGTATTTTACAACAATTGGGTTGTCAAGGAATTCGATTGAAAAAAAGCCTATTGACAACCCAATCTGCTACCGCTATAATCAAGGCATCTGTTAAATTTGCGGTTTACAATTTTACATATACACTACACGACAGGCTGGAAGCGAAATGCTGCCAGCCTGTTCTCATGTTCAGTTCTGTTTTTCACCACCGACGCTTATCGGTAACAAACGTTGAAGCGTCCAGTACCAGATCACAGCTTTCACGGACTTTAAAATGATCAAAATACTTATTTTCCATGGGAATCCACTCACTTACAAAACGCTCGTGCATGGCGTCGCCGTTTCTCTTTCGGATACGCCGGCTCTGCTCTTCAAAAGGTAGGGAAAGAAAAATCCGGAGCGTATAAGGATTTCCAAAATAGGGATGAAGCGCATAGGCTCCCTCTATCACTGCAAGCCGGTTACTTTTTACTAAAATCCGTTCCGCCAGGCAGCCCGCCCCGCAGTCATATCTCTGATAGGTAACATCCCGCCCCGCAGTCAGGGGCTTCATCACCTCTTCCTGAAATCTCTCATAATCCACATTTCCGCCCGGTTCACTCAATCGTTCCTTCGTTTTCCTCACCTCAGGCAGAAAGAAATCATCCATATGAAAGACTGTACAGTCATACTTTTCTTTCAGATAGCCGGCCAGGGTTGTCTTCCCGGAAGCACAGTTGCCGTCTATCCCCAAGAACACAAACTCTTTCTCCGGCAGCTCCCGGTTAATCCGTTCACATAGTTTGTCCAGTGCAGACATTTACGATTCCCCCTGCTCGTCATCCTTTTTATGGGTAAGCCGGTAGATCAGCAGAATGGCATAGAGAAAAACCGGAATAAAAAAAGTGCTGAACAGACAGGCTTTAAACAGTCCTGCCGTGGCAGGTGTGGAAAAGATGGCGGAGATCAGCGTGGCAACATAGAGTCCGCAGAGCAGTATAACACCGGTCAAGGCCAGAATACGCTTTAATTTTTTCAAGAGTGATACTTCCTTTCTTTACAGATTAGGGCGTCAAAAGCACCGTAGGTGCTATACACAGAGTCAGTGCGCACTGTTTTGACACCCTAATCTTTACAGTTTGTATATCCGGATAGAACATTAACAAAATATACAAAATACTATACACGAAAAAGGAAAAAGCCGCAACCAGATGTACTGGAAAACGGCTTCTTAAAAACGTTTCTGTATAGGGAAAATCAGTGTCTATGATTCAAAGGCCCGCAGCTGCAGATTCGTAAATTGTTATATCAGAGTACGTTTCTTCCATTTGCCCCGGACAAAAAAGAGAAAATCCCCCGGCGCGGTTACGCGCCGAAGGATTTTCCAAAGGGGAGGATAAGTAGTTTTTCTTTTCATTCGTAATCGGTCCCGTTCCTTGTAATTTGTACTTGGGACTAATCATAGTATCACCGCTTTGACACGGTTTATACATCTTGTCAGAAGAAAAAAAGGATGCTATACTACAAAACAGCAGAAAACGCGTAAAGGAGAAGAAATATGAGTTTACTTACTGATTGGAGAGCCTATGCCTACCAGAGGGAAATGAACGAAAAAGAAGAGCAGCTGTTCTGGCTGTCTTATTTTGATATGGAAAAAGGCGTCTATGAAAAATTGCTGTCGGAGCCGGATGCCGCCGTATCCGGGACGGTAAAAGAGCTGGCGGAACGTTACGGCCTGGAATTAAATTATTTTGTAGGATTCTTAGACGGAATCAACGACAGTCTGAAAGAGAAAAATCCAATTGAAGAGATGGATGAGAATACCGTAGTCAGCCTGGATTTTGATAAAGAAAAATTATACTATAATATGGTAGGTGCAAAAGCGGACTGGCTCTATGAGCTTCCTCAGTGGGACGCTATCCTCACACCGGAGAGAAGAAAAGAATTATATCTGGAACAGAAAAAGTCCCATACCGTAGTAAAGGGCAAAAAAGTGGGCCGGAACGATCCGTGCCCCTGCGGCAGCGGCAAGAAATATAAGAATTGCTGCGGAAGATAATATAAGGAAACGAAACGTGCGCGGCCGGAATTCCCGGCCGCGCATTCTTCTTTAATATAGAAAGACAAAGGAAAAGACACCAAATATCATGTATACCGCAAACGCGGCAAATAATTACCCGGACAAAAAGAAAAGCCATGGTCAGAAAACTCTGCCATAGCCTTTCATTCTTCATCTTTTCTTTTTTACTTGCCTTTCCGTTCTTTCTTCTTCCCTATTCCTTCTTCATTGCCTTTTTCATTACTCCTCTTAAACACCACACTTCCATCCGGCTCAATCCGTTCCAGATTTTCATATTCCTCCGTCTCCACCGGAAGGTGCTTCCTGCTGAGAGAACGCTTTACAAGGAACGTGATAAAAGAATAAATAATCGCAAAGGTCGGCACGCCCACGATCATTCCCACAAATCCAAACAGGCCGCCGAAGAGCAAAATTGCAAACATAACCCAGAAGCCAGGGAGCCCCGTGGAGTCCCCCAGGATCTTCGGCCCGATAATATTGCCGTCAATCTGCTGCAATACCAGAATAAAGAGAACAAAATAAATGCATTGAATCGGATTTACAATCAGTACCAGCAGGGCACTGGGAATCGCGCCGATGAACGGCCCGAAAAACGGTATGATATTCGTCACACCGATGATAATGCTGATCAGCATCGCGTAGGGCATATTGAACACCGTCATACCGATAAAACAGAGTATGCCGATAATAAGAGAATCCAATAGCTTGCCGCTGATAAAACCGCCGAATACCTGATGGGCATGGCGCAGGCCGCCAATCACTTCATTTGCCCAGTCGATCTTCATGCAGCTGTATGCAACCTTCTTCCCCTGGCAGGCAAATTTATCCTTCATGTTCAGCATATAAACCGCAATAATCAGGCCGATAACGATATTCTTCATCACCATCAGTGTGGAATAAATACCGGAAGAAAGGCCGCCGACAAAAGTATTGAGCTGAGGCATCAGATCCTTGGTAGCCCAGTTCTGGAAATAGGTCAGCACCTTCTCTGACAGCATTACCGCTGTTTCTTCCAGCTGCGGATTATCCACAAATATATTTTCAAACCAGGTCTGGATTTTATTAATCATCTGAGGGATATCCCCTACAATAGACATAATACTGTAGGCCACCTGCGGTATAATGATAGCCAGCAGACCGCCCACGATCAGCACGATAAACAGTACGCTGGCCAGAGTTGCGGTAATCTTGGAAATCTTCTCAATCGTTCTCTCATTGGACATCTGCCTGCGCAGCACCTTTGCCGCCCCTCTCTGCGTCCGGTTAAATACCGGCACCAGCAGATAGGCGATCACAAAACCATAGATAAACGGGCTTAATATACCCGCAAGCCAGCGAAAACTATCCTTTATCGTTCCCATCTTAAACACAATAAAGATCAAAATAAGACCGGCTCCAATCACCGCAAGCGCAGTGAGGCCCGCGTATAGATATTTTTTAAAATTCTCCTGATCCTTCATTTTTCCCTGTGCTTTCCGCAGCCACGCCGCTCATTTACTTATTTCCTGTTATCCAGATTCTTCCTGTTCCGAAGCCTGGTTAAACGTTCCTTTATCTGTTTCTCATATCCCAAATCCCCCGGAACATAAAACACTCTGTCCTTCAGTTCATCCGGCAAATACTGCTGCTCCACATAATGTTCCTCGAAATCATGTGCATACTGATATCCGATCCCGTTGCCCAGATCCTTTGATCCAGGGTAATGAGCATCCCGGAGATAGGGTGGTATCGTGCCGGTCTTTTCCTCCCGCACCGTACGCATCGCCGCGTCAATCGCCATAACGGCAGAATTGCTCTTCGGCGCGCAGGCTACATAAGAAGCAGCCTGGGACAGGATAATCTGCGACTCCGGCATCCCGATCCGCTCCACGGCCTGAGCCGCGGCGGTTGCCACAACAATAGCATTGGGATCTGCGTTTGAAACATCCTCCGAAGCGCAGATCATAATACGGCGTGCGATAAATTTCACATCCTCCCCGGCATACAGCATCCGGGCGAGATAATATACAGCGGCATCCGGGTCTGACCCCCGCATGCTCTTGATAAATGCAGATATGGTATCGTAATGGTTATCCCCGTTTTTGTCATAGCGCAGCACCCTCTTCTGGATGCACTCCGAGGCCACGTCCATTGTAATGCGGATCAGGCCGTCCTCACCCCGCTCTGTAGTCATGACCGCCAGTTCCAGGGCATTCAAGGCATTCCTGGCATCCCCGTTGGCCACATCCGACAGAAAATCCAGGGCATCTTCCTCTATCACCGCTTTGTAGGTTCCCATCCCTTTTTCTTTGTCCGATATCGCCCTTTTCAGAAGGGTTTTAATATTCTCCGCCGTCAATGACTTTAACTGAAAGATAATGGAGCGGGAAATGAGAGCTCCGTTTACCTCAAAATAAGGATTTTCCGTGGTAGCACCGATCAATATAATCGTTCCATCCTCCACAAATGGAAGGAGGTAATCCTGCTGACCCTTATTAAACCGATGAATCTCATCAATGAACAGAATCGTGCGTTTTCCGTACATTCCCAAGTTCTCTTTTGCCTTTTCTACAACTGTCTCCATATCCTTTTTACCGGCCGAAGTGGCGTTGATCTGGGTAAACAGACTGCTGGTTGTTGCTGCGATTACCTTGGCAAGAGTGGTCTTCCCGGTTCCGGGCGGCCCGTAAAAGATAACAGAACTGATCTTATCCGCCTTAATCGCGCGGTAAAGCAGTTTATCTTTTCCAATAATATGCTCCTGCCCCACCACCTCTTCCAGACTGGTCGGACGCATCCGGCCGGCAAGGGGAGCCTCTTTTTCCATTGTATTCTCCCTCATATAGTCAAATAAATCCATAGTAATCTCCATGCCCTTCTATTTCCAAGATCCGAAAAATCCGTATTTTACTCGATTCTACTATTGTCGTACATCAATTTTGCCCCGTCAGTTCCCGAATCACTTCCCCCGCGATCATCAGACCGGCCACGGGAGGGACAAACGAAACACTGCCGGGAGTCACCCGCTTGCCATGCTTTCCCTCTTCTTCCGAAAACTCAATGGGAGTAAGCGGTACCTCTTCAGAATACAACACTTTCAGACTATCCGCACCCCTTTTTTTCAGCTCCCGCCTCATAACCTTGCAGAGCGGGCAAACCTTCGTGTCAAATAAATCACCGATTTTCAAAAGCTCCGGGTGAAGCTTGTTGCCGGTTCCCATACAGCTGATCACCGGAATACTTCGTTTCTTCGCCTCTGTGGCAATGGCAATCTTAGCCGTCACCGTATCCAGCGCATCCACAACATAATCCGCCCCCAGATCCAGAATAGGAGCTGCATTATCCGAAAGAACAAAAGTCTCACAGGTCACAACCTCCGCCTCCGGGTTAATCTGCAGGATTCTTTCCTTCATAACCTCCGTCTTCATCCTGCCAACCGTATCACTCAGCGCATGAATCTGCCGGTTAATATTACTCTCCGCAATCCGGTCGTCATCCACCAAAATAAGGCGGCCCACACCGCCTCTCGCAAGCCCCTCGGCCACATAAGATCCCACGCCGCCCACGCCGAACACAATCACACTTGCTACAGCCAGACGCTCCATTGCCGGCACACCGAGCAGCCTTTTCATCCTGACAAAACGCTGAGACATTCAACCACCTTCCATAAACAGAAAAGAAACAAAGTGAATTTCACTCTTCATTTCCCTCTTCATTAATCAGTACAACGTTCTTCCCCTCAACCCCGTACTCCACATCTCTCAATTTATTCATCTTCACCCTGGCATTGGTTCCTTCCGTCACCTTTTTGGCAAACGTTTCCGCCAGAGGGACAGGCAGCAATATCCGCATCTTGACCTGCTCTTCATAGACCGTATCCAGCACCGGCAGTTCCATCTGCCCTGCAATATACTGAACCTTGCCAAGATCGGTGTAGTCCATGGTAAGTTCGGTCTCCGCTCCAGGCAGGCGCTCCACGATGCGGCTGGCAGCCAACCCTTCCGCCGCACCCTTTGTGTAGGCTCTGACAAGTCCTCCTGTCCCCAGGAGCGTCCCGCCGAAATAGCGGGTCACAACCACAAGCACATTATATAGGTTCTCTCCCTGCAGTACACTTAAAATAGGCCGCCCGGCCGTACCGGAGGGCTCTCCGTCGTCGCTGCAGCGCACCAGTTCCTGTCTCTCCCCGATAATGTAGGCAAAGCAGTGATGATTAGCTGTGTAATGCTTTTTCCGGATCTGTTCCAGGCAGGCCAGGGCTTCTTCCTCAGATTTCACTGGGAAAACGTTCCCGATAAAACGGGATTTTTTCTCCGTGATCTCTCCCTCTCCGCCTTCCAGAACAACGTACAATCCCTCTACCATCCTGTGAACAAATCCTTTCATAATTATTATGAAAATATTATATTTTATTTTTCGCTTTATTTCAATTTCTTTTTTTGCTATACTATAGCGGTGGGGAAAGCGAAAATACGGGGTTTTCCGGCTTTTTGGATTCCTCGTTAAACATCCGGGAAGTGCCGGTCGGTTCGTGAAATGGGTTCCCCATCCTTTTATTTTGTTCAAAAAACAAACCGGCTATCGTGTGCATTTCCGCTCACATGAGTCAGGCAGAGCGATCCATTCTGCCTTGAAAAATGGAGGCTTTATATGAACTACAGTAAAAAAAATACAATCAATAAACAGAAAAAGGTCAATTCCACTTCCAAAAAAATGGGATCGAAAGCCAGAATTTCTGTTTTCCGCGTCTTTCTGGCCTGTATTGTCGCCCTGGTTATTGTCGGAGGCGCGGCAGGACTGGGGGCAATTAAGGGTGTACTCGATTCTGCTCCAAGCATAGAGGGGATTGATGTAGCGCCGGAGGGATTTTCCACCACCGTGTTTGACGCCAACGGCAAGCAGATACAGAAACTGGTCGGCTCCGACGCCAACCGTGCCTATGTCACTCTGGACCAGATTCCAGAAGTAGTGCAGAATGCTTTTATAGCTATTGAAGACGCCCGTTTCCGGACCCATCACGGAATTGACATCAAAGGAATCTTCCGTGCCGCAGTTGACGGCATTGTTAAAGGAAAGTTTGATTCCGGCGCCAGCACGATCACCCAGCAGCTTCTGAAAAATCAGGTCTTCGAAGGCGGAAGCGAGCCGGAATTTATCGAGAAGGTCAAGCGAAAAATTCAGGAACAGTATCTGGCCATCCAGCTGGAAGACCGGATGGATAAGGATCAGATTCTGGAATACTATCTGAACACCATCAATCTGGGACAGAACACATTGGGCGTCCAGACGGCTTCTTACCGCTATTTTAATAAACCAGTCAATGAGCTGGATCTGTCCGAGGCAACTGTTATTGCAGGAATTACACAGAATCCTTCTGTTTACAATCCTATCTCCCACCCGGAAAATAATGCTGAAAAGCGTGCTATCATTCTGGATTACATGGAGGAGCAGGGCTTCATCAATGCCCAGGAGAAACAGGAGGCGCTGGATGACAACGTCTATGACCGGATTCAGGTAGTCAATCAGGACTTTACGGATAAAAGCTCCACGGTCAATTCCTATTTTGTCGACGCATTGATTGACCAGTTAATTGAAGATCTTCAGCAGGAACTGGGTTATTCCTATACCAAAGCTATCAATGCCATCTATCGCGGCGGATTAAGCATTTATACAACTCAGGACCCGGATATTCAGAAGATTTGTGATAAAGTGCTGAAGGATGAATCCAACTATCCCAGCAATTCCACCCAGGAGCTGACTTATGCTCTTTCGATTCAGCATGAGGACGGAACCCAGACCCACTATTCCGAGGGTCATGTCAAAGAGTATATGATTGAAAACGGGATCGGAAAGAATTTGTATTTCAGTTCCAAGAAGCAAGCCAAGAGCATTACCAATAAATTCAAAAAATCGGTGGTAAAAGATACGGACGAGGTGATCGGTGAGAAGATCACCATGACCAAGCAGCCCCAGATTTCCTTCACTCTGATGGATCAGTCCAATGGACAGGTAAAGGCCATTGTGGGCGGCCGGGGCAAGAAAGTCGCCAGCCGTACCTTAAACCGTGCCACCAACACAGTAAGGCAGCCGGGTTCTACGTTCAAGGTTGTAGCCGCTTATCTGCCCGCCCTGGATGCCTCCGGCATGACATTAGGAACCGTATTTGACGATGCAGAATACTACTATCCAAACGGCAAAAAGGTCAACAACTGGGAGACCAACCGTTATCGTGGATTCAGTACGATTCACAACGCCATCGTTGCTTCTATGAATATTGTAACGGTCAAGACCATGGAGAAGGTGACTCCTCAGGTAGCCTATGATTATCTGATGAAACTGGGCTTTACCTCAATCGTGGACAAAGAGGTGCGTGAGGATGGTATTTACTCCGATATCCAGCTGTCCACCGCATTGGGCGGCCTGACTCACGGCGTCTCCAACCTGGAGCTTACCGCTGCCTATGCAGCCATTGCCAATAAGGGTGTTTATAATGAGCCTACCTTTTACACAAAAGTAGTGGACCATGACGGCAAGGTGTTATTGGATAAGTCGGAAACCAAAGGAAAGCGTGTCATGAAAGAAACCACTTCATGGCTGTTGACTCACGCTATGGAAGATGTTATTTCCGCAGGAAACGGAACCGGACGTCTGGCCAAATTTAACCGGGTCAATATGGCTCAGGCAGGTAAAACCGGTACTACTTCCAATTATAATGATATCTGGTTCACCGGCTATACTCCTTATTACACTGCAACAATCTGGAGCGGCTACGACAACAATGAGCGCCAGAGCAGTGTGAACTATCACAAAACCTTATGGCGCATGATTATGGAGGAAGTCCACGCAAAACTGAAAACCAAAAGCTTTAAAAAGCCGGACGGTATTACCAGTGCCACGATCTGTACAAAATGCGGCAAGCTGGCGGTCCCCGACCTCTGCTCCAATGCGCTGGGAGGTTCGAAGGTGACGACGGAGTATTTTGCATCCGGAACAGTACCCACAGAACCCTGCGACTGTCATGTAAAACTTACCATATGTAAATCTTCGGGTAAGATAGCGAATGAGTTCTGTCCGGAGACAGAGACAGCCGTGTATCTGATTAAGGATGAAAAATCGTCCACGGATGATACGCCTTATGTATTGAAACCATCTATAAAAAATTCTATCTGCAAAGAGCACAGTGCAGAAACTGTGATTCCTCCTGATCCCGACCCTGGCGAAGGGGAGGACCCGGACCCAGACAATCCAGATGATCCTGACACTCCGGATGTCCCGGAGCCGGATATTCCAGATGAACCCACCGGCGGCGATCCCGGCGGAAATACCGGGGACGGCGGTACGACTCCGGTCGGGTAAGGAAACGATAATAAAACTGGAAAAAGCCTCATGTGACAGTGTCACATGGGGCTTTCGTTATGCTTAGCCTTAATCTATTCAATCACTCCAAGTTCTCTGGCCTTCAGCACGGCATCCATCGCATTGTTTACTCCCAGCTTCTTATAGGCAATAGCCGTATGGGATTTAATCGTTGGGATACTAAGTCCGGTTATTTCTGAGATGTCAGCATTTTTGTACCCCTGAGAAAGCAATGTGAGCATATAGGCCTGCTGCTTTGACAGCTTAAGAGGCTTATCCTTCCTTTTAATCACCCCGGCCATGTATCCTGCATGATCCTTTCCAAAACGATGTGCCGCAAGCATCACCTCATTGATGTAAGAACGGGTAAGCGGGCCTGCGTAATCCTTTTCACTCACTCTGGACAGGATGCGCTTCAGGATGGGCACAACTGTCTCTCCTTCGTCCGCAACCACACGTATAAAGCCGTATGGCTGCAGAATTTCCAGTGCCGCCTCCAGCTCCGCTTCCGCCTCCTTCTTCTGGTTCATCGTCCAGTACAAAGAAGCCAGAACCACCCCTGCCTCGCACCGGTCCAGAGGCCGGTTCAGATTCTTCCCGAACTCTCTGAGCAGCAGCAGATAGTGCAGTGCTTTCTCCGTCTTCCCCAGCGCGGCATAGGCCCGCGCAGTGGTGAAATGCTGAAAAGACCGGAAGAACTCTATGTGGTCGGTCTCCGTCACATAGTATTGGTCCATCCATGCCGCGGCGGCGGCCCTGTCGCCCCGAAACAATCTCAGCTTTGTGCGGTAGGCAGTAAGATTCGGCAGAAAATACTGAGCAGATGCATCCACGAACTCATTCAGGTCGTCCATAACCTTTCCCGCCTCCTGAAAACGTCCAAGCTGCCAGAGGATACTATGCTGTAAAATCATCACGCAGATGCGGCCGTCCGGTTTATTCTCCGGTCCGATCAGGCGGAGGACCGCGGTATTCTGCTCCAGCGCGTCTTCCAGCTGATTTCGCTCATATGTAAAAGAAACCAGGATACCGGGGCGCAGATATTTCCATTCCGGGCCCAGCAGCGGCGCAAAGGTATTGTCAATTTTATCCAGAATCCCCGGATTTAAGGCAATCTCCGAATAATCTCTGTTGCTTCGGTGCATATAAGGCAGGTTATGGGTAAAAGATGCAATATTGGTGGCAAGTCCCGACGGTGTATAAAATTTAAGCACCTTCCCGAACATCTTAAATAATGTAACTTGAGTTTTCAGCGGTTTGCGGTAATCCACATGAAAGGCCAGCATGGCAAATTCCACAAACTCATTTCCCGCCTTTGCTATACGGGGCAGGTTGCGTATAATGGCGTCCATATGTTTCGCATATTCCTCAAAATGGCTTGTAAGGTAATAGTACCATGCATACAGGACATGAAGGACCGGCGCCTCTCTGGCCGCACGTTCCGGGAGCGACTCCATGAAAAAACTGTGAAGAAAGTCCGCATAATCAGCCACACCGTTTTTGTGGCCCCGGAATAAAAATAAAAACAGGAAATTGTCCGTCCCCTTATAATCACCGCTCATAAGCCAATAGCGCAGCGCATGGGAATAGTCTCCGTGATCCTTATAATACTGGGCCGCGGTCTTATACAGCATGACCCCATCTACAGCCCATCCATGCATCTGTTTCTGCAAAAATTCCTGAAACAGATGGTGATAACGGTAGGTGTCACCATGCAGGCGGCTCAAAAAAGAGTTAGACCTGCTCAAAGCCTCCATAAGTTCCGGGGCATCTTCTCTTCCGGAGAGCGCGCTTCCCAACTCTGTATCAAATTCATCCACTATAGAAGTCCGGATACAGAAGTCCCGCCGTTCATCATCCCAGGTATTCCAGGTCAAATCCTCAAAGAAATCAGCAAAATCATATTCCCCTCTTCCCCCAATCTGTCCGGACATCGCGATCGCGTTGACGCCGATGGCCCAGCCATCCGTGGCCATATAGGCAAACTTTATCTCATCAGGTGTAAGGAAATGCCCTCTGATATTCAGATACTGCCGGATCTCAGATTCGGTAAAACGCAAGTCTTCCCGGCGTATCACATCCTTTTTTTCGTCCTTTAGCAGCGGCCGAAATTCATCTGGAACCTCTCCTCTCGACAGAACAAAAACGGTAAAGGCACGGGGCAGGCGGCGAAGCACCAGCGGCAGGGATTTGATGATCTCTCCGCTTTTAATCAGGTGGAAGTCGTCCAGCACGATCACGTACTGCCGGTCCTCCAGATACATTTCGCTCATCAGCTCCACCGTATGTTCTACCGGCGTGGCGGAAAAAGCTGTGTCCATCAGAATTTTCTTCATGTTTTCATTATCCGGCTGAAGCGAGTATAGTCCGGTCGCCAGCAATTTGTAAAATACAGACGGAGAATTGTCGAAACTATCCAGTCCAATCCAAACAGGAATACGTCTGCTCCTGTTCAGCCACAGCAGGGTGCTCACCGTCTTGCCGCTGCCGCCCTGAGCGGATACAAATACAAAGCCATCCTCAGCGGCCTTGTCCAAAAGCGCCAGCAGGTTTTTGCGCGGCGCGCACACCTCAGGAAGACTTGCCGGCATAAACTTATCACTTAAAAAAAGCGGATTTCTCTTCATCTTCTTGTACTCTCCCCATTGATAATAAAAACCCTCATAAACTTTTTTTATTATAACATATTTAAGAATAAATTTTCAAAAACCTCATACCGTATGATTTTTCTTTTTCCTCTGCTGTGTTACGCTTTATTGAAAGCAACAATCGTGAATCAGCGATCAGGAAACTGAGAGGAGGAACATACTATGACAAACATTCCAACGATATACCAAAAACTTCTGTTATGCCTGGCCCTGTTCTTTGGCACCGTTCTGCTCTCCGGTACGGTCTGTCTGGCCCGGAACCATACGGAAAATGAGTCCAGCGGTTTATACCCCCCCCCACAAAAAATCAGCGTTCAAAGAGCCCCTGGCTCTCCCGGCTCTGCTGATGCAGCCTTGAAACCACTATCCGGGGACTATACCCTCTCCGCAGCCGATCCTTCTGAGAACATCCTCGAAGTGACGTTTGACAGCAATGACAACAATACCAGCATGGGTGCCAACAGTATGAAAGATGCCATAGATACTGCCCTAAGTGAGTCGGGGAAAAAGTCAGCGGATGTTACCGGGATCAAACTCACCGGCAAGGCGGCGGAAATTACCGCTTATAACTGGAAGTATCTGCTGGAGCGGTTTACAGATAGCAGCGGCTGGACTCAATTGTTCTCCCTGGATCTCTCTGCTATGGACAGCCTGAGCCAGATAAAAAACGATCCTTCTTCATTCGTTACTATTTCCCAACTTACAGCTGTACGCTTTCCGGACGGCCTGAGAACCATTGGGGATTATACGTTTTACGACTGCATTAATTTAAAGGATGCAGTTCTGCCCGGTCAACTGGAGTTTATCGGGTATAGGGCATTTTTCTTATGCCGCAGTCTGGATAGTGCGATCCTTCCCAGTAGTTTGGAATCCATTGGAGATTCTGCGTTTGACGGCTGTAAAAACCTGAAGGCGGTATCTGTGGCTCAAGGCAATCTATATTTTAAAGCACAGGACAACGTGCTCTATAATTACGCCATGACCTCCCTTCTTCTCTATCCGATGACAAAAAAAGACGTTTCCTTCCTTATACCGGGAAGCGTGACCTCCATTGCGGATTATGCGTTTGCCGCCTGCAAAAGCCTGACAGCCCTGACCTTTCCTGCTGCTCTGGAATCCATTGAGAATTATGCGTTTGCCGCCTGTTCCAACCTGAACTCCCTGTCCTTTCGCAGTACCCTCCCCCCCGCCGTTGGCCTCAATACTTTTTCAAATGTTTCTTTCCGCGGCACAATCTTCTACCCCTCCGGGGCAGCAGGTTATACCGAGAGTTGGAAGAACAATACCCTCCGTTTGCCCAATTGGACCCTTCAAGAGGAACCAGGCGGCAGTCCCGGCTTTATCCCCGCCCCCATCACCTATCCCCTCACTCTTTTGGCGGATACGGGCGGCAGGATCTCTGTGGGAACTGACGCCTCCTTTGTCCCCGGCACCTCCATTTCCCTGCTGGCCGTACCGGATAACGGCTATTCCTTCGACGGCTGGATTTCTTCCGGCGGCGGCTCCTTTTCCCACCCTGACAGCCCTGATACCTCCTTCATCATGCCTGCGGAAGCGGTCACTGTCACCGCGCGCTTTTGCTACACCGGGGAAGGGCCGGAATATCTCTGGCGTACCCTCTCCCATGAGGATTCCGGCATAACCGTGTCCGGCTATTTTTCCAAAGATGCCGTCCTGTCTGTGCAGGAAGAAGGCCTGCACAAAGCAGGCTCCTGCTATGCCTGCGACGATATCCTCCGGTCCCGCAAAGCCGGTCAGCTGACCGCTCTCTATAATATCAGCCTGAGCTCTGGTTCTTATAAAGGAATCCTGTATGTGGAATTCCCGGTAAGTAAGACAGATAAAGGTGAAATGCTTACCATCCTGCACTGTAAGAAGAAAGTGCTGGAAACCTATACCCTCCCGGCAGATGGAAGCACTGTCAGGGGCAGCTTTACAAGCCTGTCTCCCTTCGCGGTAGTGAAGACAACGAAGGATTAAAGCTCTTATATATAGAACCGGCATGGTCAGCGCCACGCCGGTTCTATTGTTTTTAGGAGCAGCTAGACAGCTGCTCCTATTTTATTCGGTTATTATTTGATCTCTGTCCTATGCTCCGGCAGGAACCGAAATCCCCAGCCGCTGCCTGTTCTTGGCAGTGCAAACCCATTTTTTATCACCATAGGTTCATCAATGATGCCGTCAATCCAGTCAAAGCTCTCGGCTCCATAAGGATTGCTTACCGTGCACAGCAGCGGTACATCATAGTCCTTATAATAATGAGGAAGCACCGGAATGTGATAGGCAGCCGCCAGCGCCGCACTCTCCCGCCATGCTTCTACGCCGCCCAGACGGATCAGGTCCGGCTGCCACAGATCCAGCGCCCCCCTTCTGATCAGTTCCCGCAGCGCCGCAGCAGAATATTCTCTCTCTCCCATGGCAAGACTTACCTTCGTCTTGGAATGGATCGTCCCATATCCTTCAAAATCAGTATTGCTCACCGGCTCCTCAAACCAGAAAATCCCCAGCTCTTCTACTCTGCTGATCAGCTTCACCGCGGAAGGCACATCCATTCCCTGATTGGCATCCATCATAATTTTAACGTCCGGTCCCAGCGCTTCTCTCACCAGGTTCAGCCGCCGCACATCCCTCTCCATATCCGGACTTCCCACTTTAATCTTGACCGCGGTGAAGCCTCTCTTTTTGTATTCCACAACCTCATCCACCAATTCCTCATCCGTGTAGCTGATCCAGCCGCCGCTGCCATAGACAGGTATTGGTTTTACATTGCAGCCGAAGAGGCGGTATACCGGCTGGTCAAGGGTTCTGGCCCAGGCATCCCACATAGCTACATTCAGTGCTGCCAGTGCCCACCGCTGCAGTCCCGGTATTCCAAAGTACTCACTTTCTATCTCATAATCGCTCTGTACCTTCGCTGTCTCATATATTTGGTATTCCCGCGCCATCACAAAATTCCTTAAATCCTTCAGCGCCCCTTCGATCCCATTGGGGCTGTAATGAAAGCTGAGCAGGTATCCCTGCCCGGTGACGCCGCCGTTTGTCTCCACCTCCAGCACATAAAAAGCGATTTTGCTTATCTCATGGGTAGCATCCGCAATCGGCCGGCTAAGCTGGCTGACAGCCTGGAATATACGAATATCTTTTATCTCTGTATTGCTGTGACTCATATTTTATCTCCCTTTCCGTTTCTGATATATTACATTTATTATATAATGGCTATAAATATATTTCAATTATATTTTTTTCTATTTCATCTTGAAATTCATGTAGTTTTTCGCTATTCTAATAGGTATATATCTGATATTTCACATTTAAAACAAGGAAGAGAAGGGATGGGATAAAATTGGCAGAAGCACTGACAAACCAGGCATATGATTATCTATACGAAAAAATCATTTCCTGTGATTATCTGCCCGGCCAGGAGCTCAGCGAAAAACAGCTGCTGGAAGAAACAGGACTTGGCAGGACTCCGCTTCGCGAAGCGCTCCTGGCTCTTCAAAAAGACAATCTGGTCGATATATTTCCCCGCAGGGGGATGCGGGTTACGCCTTTTACCGAGAAAGGAATTGATGATCTCTATCAGACCCGCAAGTTGATCGAACCTACTGTCAGCACCAAATATATCACGCTCTATTCCAAAAGCCGGCTGCTGGAATTTGACAGCCGATTCCGTGCAGTTACGCTGTCGGACCCTCTGGAAGAATACCGTCTTGATACGCTGTTCCATTCTTATTTGATCGAAGTTACCGGCAATGATATCCTGACCAGCATGTACCGCGGCCTGATGATCCGCCAGCTCCGCCTGGCTGTCTATTCGGCAAAGCAGGATCGGGACAGCCGGACAGGTAATGTACAGCAGCATGCAGCCATCATAGATGCCCTTCTCAGAGAAAATGAAGCAGATGCCAGGGACGCCATAGTCCTGCATATTAATCACTCTCTGATAAAGTCCTTAAAAATGCTGCAGAATCAGAATCCAAATGTGAAAATGAATTTGGGAAAGAAAGGGTTGGTATGAACATGAATGAATTAGAAAATCATATTGGTATTGTAACGGGCGGAAGCAGCGGTATCGGCTATGCTATCTCAAACGTTCTGGCAGAGGCAGGCGCCGCTGTTTATGTCATCAGCCGGTCCGGGAAGGTAAAGGACGGTCTTGCCCCCTCACATCCCAATGTCATTCACCTGACCGGTGACATTACTGAAACGAATAAAATGAAAGATCTGATTGGCTCCATTGCGTCAAAGAGCGGTCTGGATTTTCTGATTAATAATGCTGGAATTACAAAGAAGTGCCGGGCGGAAGACTTTCCCCTGGATGATTTTTTCCACATTCTCGATGTGAATGTGACCAGCGTATTTTCTCTCTGTCAGATATGCTATCCCTATCTGCGGGAGAGCCGTTTTAAAGGCCGGATTATCAACATCAGCAGCATGGCGGCTCACCTGGGGTTCAGCGAGGTCGTCCCCTACTGCACCAGCAAGGCTGCCGTCTGCGGTATGACCAGAGGTCTGGCGGTGGAATGGGCCAACGACAATATCTGTGTCAACAGCATTGCTCCCGGCTGGTTTCCCAGCGAAATGAGCACACAGGTTATGACCCCGGAACGCAAAGCCGCCATTCTGGCACGAATGCCGGTACACGCCTTTGGTGATCCAAAGGATCTGGGAGCTATGGCAAGCTTCCTTCTGGGCGAAGGGGCGTCTTATATTACCGGTCAGGACTTCGCGGTGGACGGCGGGGCACTGGCCTTTGGATATTAATAGAATAGAAAAGAGCCGTGGTATGCGGCTCTTTTCTATTTCGTGCGGACTCGTCCGCTTTATTCTATTATTTCGTTGTGCTTCCAAAACCGCCGTTTCTGCTCTCTGACACATCGTCGTCAAAGGTAATCCCGTACTCTGCAAAGATACCCTGCATAAATCCGGTACAAGCCGGTATATCCACCGTCTTCCCTTCCCTGGTATCATTGGTAATCTTAGCAAAGATATGCCCCTCATTGTCCGATTCATAGTAATCCTGATCAATAATTCCCACGGTATTATTCATCTGAAGCCGGAACTTAAAGCCCAGCCCGCTTCTGGGGTAGCACTTTAATACCCATCCTTCCTCCATCCGCACACGGATACCGGTAGGAATCTTGATGCTCTCTCCCGGCGCCAGCGTTATATCAAGCGGGGCAAAGAAATCATAACCTGCCGATCCCTTCGTAGCTCTGGCCGGCAATGGGATAGCGTCATATATTTTCCGTATCACCTCAACATCATTTTCTCCAAATGTATCCGCCCAATCCGCTCTGAACTGTCCAAATGTAACTTTCTCAAATTGCCCTGCACGTTTCATGGTGTCCTGCTCTCCTTTTTCTGTTTGTATTCCGCCAGAAGCAAATCCACCATCCTGCCGTAGCTTCTGGTTCCATCCGTCTGCTTCTGTACCTTCAGATAAACATCATTAACCTTGTCCGAGACCGTCCCGACCAGGGACTGTTCAAATTCGTTCCAATAAACCGTCTCCGCTTTCAGATCGGCGTCCACTCCATCCGAATACCCCCGGCGGACCCTGGCATACCGTTCCGCATCGCTCTGGTAAAGCTGATTGCCGGCATAGACAAGCGCCATCATAACTCCACTATATTGTAACCGAATATCGTCGGAATTTCTACAGGCCAGATAAGAAATATAATTTGCCTCATCCTCCCGCATAAAACCTTTCAAATGAGCCAGCTCATGGCACATGGACGCCGGAATCGTGTAACCAGTCACATCCGTATTCACATTGGCCTCCATTGTAAAACAGGAAAAGACACCGGTTGTCCTGGTATAGGACATAAAGCGTGAAAAAAGCACCGGTTTGGGCCGGGGATACGGGCCGGCAAGCACCGGATAAACTTCTCCCAGCGAAACCATTGCCTCTCTGGATGCCTCCGCCATGGATTTATAATCCGGGTAATCCATAACCACAACCCCCTGCGCGTCCTCCGGCAGGTCTTTTCTCAGGTCGTTTGCAGTATCCCGCAGAGATTCCACCAACTGCGCCAGTTCCTCGGTACTGGACTGGGTAATCTCAAGGCCGCTGTACTGTGTAAAATAGTACCGGTAATAGTTTACGCCGCAGGTAATGACAAAAATAAAATAAATCAGGCTGACCGCACAGAGTATATTCAAACCTCCGGAAATCAGCCTTTCCTTTCTTGTCTCTTTCTCCTTCACGAGCTTCATCACAAATCGGATCACAATCCATAGAACACCGGGAATCAAAATAACTATTCCCACTTCCATGAGAGAAAAAGGAAGAAGCCCGGTAAGCCCCGAAAGAGCGGCAGAAAGGCCGCGGTAAATACCTCCCGCGTATATCTTCTCCGCAAAATCAGGCACCGTCTGGGCAACCAGAATCAAAATCATGCCGACAGGACCCGCAAGCAGCATCCACAGCTTCTTTTTCAGTCTTTTTCTCATTACATACCCCTGTATATTTATTCCTGTTTTCTCATTCGTTTCTATAGTTCTATGTTAAAGCAAATTCCCACCTGTGTCCAGTTTTGTCAGCTTCCAAAGTTTTCCGGAAGCACTCTGAACTCCGGCGGCATATGATCCAGATCAATCTCCCCGTCGAAAACCATGACCGTCGGGCCGCTCATCCATATATGATTGGTCACCTCATCATAATCCACATGAAGATTTCCGCCTGGCAGCATGACCTCAACACTTCGGGAAAGCCGTCCGGTCAGAACACCTGCGGCCACAACCGCACACGCTCCCGTACCGCAGGCAAGCGTCTCCCCGGTGCCCCGTTCCCACACCCGTACGCGTACCCTCTCTCTGCTGATAACCTGGACAAACTCCACATTTGTGCGATTGGGAAAACGTAAGTTATGTTCAAATGGAATTCCAATCTCCTCCAGCTTAATATGGGAAACATCCTCCACAAATACCACCGCATGAGGATTTCCCATGGAAACACAAGTCATGGTAAAGGTCTCCCCCAAAATCTGTATTTCCTCGTTGATCACAACGCCCCGCTCTGAAAGTACCGGAATCTTTCTGGGATTAATCACAGGTTCTCCCATATCCACTGTTACCTGAAGCGGCGTGAAATCTCTGTGAATCAGACACTCCCGGACACCGGACAGAGTCTCCACATTCAAAATATCTTTCTCCTCGCCGGTCAGCTTATTATATAAATAACAGATCCCCCGGATCGCATTGCCGCACATCTCCGCTTCAGAACCATCGGGATTATAAATCACCATACGGCAGTCCGCACAGTCGGAAGGGAGCAGAAGAACCAGCCCGTCTCCGCCGATACCGGTCTTTCTGTGACAGAGCTTCCTGGCCAGGAAACCCGGCTGCTCAGGCTGATCCTGCCGGCAGTCCAGGAAAATATAATCATTTCCGCAGCCATGAATCTTCGTAAAAAACATAGCAGCCCCCTGTAACCCTCTCCAGTCAGATAATAACTGGAAAAAGTCAGCACTTTTACTATATAGTATATCGGATAAGCGCAAAAAAGTGCCGCCGCAAACAAACATTGCGGCGGCAAACCATCACAAAACCATATCACAGTATTTTATCTTACCAACGTTCTTCATTATTCCCTCTTCCTTCTTCATTAGCACCTATCTGAACAGCGTCACTATCATCCCCGCTGTCTCCACCAGGTTAGTCCCGCTGTCCATGCTGGTTTTCTGCATGTAGCGGTAAGCCTCCTCCTCCGACATTTTATTCCGTTCCATCAGCAGGGTCTTGGCTTCCAGAATCAGCTGTTCCTCCTGTTCCGTGCGGGCCTTCTTTGCGGTACGTTTCTTCCGCCTCTCCCGGAAGAGCTGCCTCGACATCATATCAATCGTGTTTACCAGCTCATTAATTTTAAGCGGCATCTCAATTGACACAACGTCCCCTGTGTAATCATTTCCCAGGCGGGCGGCAGACGCCACCAACAGCATCTGAAAACCGGAAGGAAGATCCTCTTTCAGCTGGCTGTAAAGCATATCCGTCAGACGGTAGCCGCAGATAACCAGCCCTGACTCCAGCTGGCCGGCAAGCGCAATGACCTGGACACCTCCCGTGCACACGCCGCTCACATCGTAACCGCTGCGCATCAGAATACTCTTCATTTTTGCCGCATCTTCCCGTTTCGGGAACGCCACAATCAAATTCAGCATCCTTATACCCCGTACGTTTTTCTGGTTTCAAACATCAGATTCGATAAAGGTACTGTTCAATTTCCCAGGGAGTCACCTGCTCCGTATAGCTCTTCCACTCTTCCTCTTTTACGTTCAGGTATTTTTCTGAAATATATTCGCCCAATACCTCCTGGATGTAAGAGTCCTCCCGGAATGCTTCCAGCGCCATTCCCAGAGAGCCCGGCACCGGGTCCCCCTGCTCCTGACAGCCGGGTTCCAGCTTCCGTTCCAGGCCATCCAGCCCGGCTGCAAGACACACAGCCAGCGCAAGATAGGGATTAGCAGCGCCGTCCGGGCTGCGCAACTCTATTTTTTCCGTTCCATAATCGGTAGACGCCAGATTAATCAGGGCATTGTATTCCTTTCTTGACCAGCCGATCTGAGTCGGCGCGTCATAACCTGGCACAAAGCGCTTATAGGAATTTACAATCGGATTGGTAATCAAAAACAGAGCTTTCATGTGGGCCATTAACCCGCCGATAAAATACCGCTCGGTCTCTGTAAGTTCTTCCTGCCCCTGCTTTTGCAGCAAATTCTCTTTCGACTCATGAGCATAGATAGAAATTTTCAAATGCATACCGGAGCCCTTCTCCCCATTTCGGGGTTTGGGCAGGAAAGTAGCATACAGCCCATGGCGTTTGGCTATCGTGCGCACCGCAAGCTTAAACGTCGTAATATTGTCGGCTGCTGCCAGGGGTTCATCATATTTAAAATCTATTTGATGCTGCGCCGGAGCCTCAGAGTGAAAGGATGCCTCCACCTCAAAATCCATGTCCTCCAGAGTCAGTACAATGTCTCTTCTGGCATTTTCTCCGCCGTCGGAAGGCGCTACGTCAAAATAGCATCCCTTCTCCCCGGTCTCGGTAGTCGGATTTCCATCCTCGTCATAATCAAACAGGAAGAATTCACATTCCGGCCCCACCTTAAACCGATAGCCCATGCGCGCTGCTCTCTCCACCACATTTTTCAGCACCTGTCTGGAATCGCCCTCAAAGGGCACCTTGTCCGCCCGGTATACATCACAGATAAATCTGCCTACCCGGCCCTGCTGGGGCCTCCAGGGAAATATTGTAAAAGTATCCAGATCCGGGTAAAGGTAAAGACTTGGATTATCCTTATCATGAAAGCCATCAATTGCCATACATGGAAATGTGCACTGGTTGTCCAGAACCTTTTTCAGCTGGCTTGCCGTCACCGCCATATTTTTGAGATTACCGTATATATCAGCAAACTGCAGCCGGATAAATTCTACATCTTCCTCTTCTACCATGCGTTCAATATCTTCTCTCGTATAACCCATAATTTTCTCCATGCCGGACTATTTTCGCCTTCTGCCCGCCGGCACATTTCCTTTCTCAGAAACTGTTATTAGTTCTTAAGGGAGACTGCTTTGTTATAAAACAGCAGGACAAGCACAACAGCCGCGGCCGCGATAATTCCCATGATCAGAAAACCCAGGCGGTAACCGGAGCCATTTACAATGCCTCCCATGATAGCTGGCCCCAGTGTCATTCCAATTCCATAGATTGCCTGATAAGCTCCCATAGCCGTATTCTTCTTGGATAGTTCTACGGTCCGCACTGACATGGACATTAAAATAGTGGCCAGCAATCCATTGCTGCAGCCTCCCATCAGCTGCAGGACACAGATCATCCAGACGGAAGGGACCAGAGGAACCAGAATACAATAAAGTATCACCATGAGAAACGCGGTCAGTATCACCGGCTTCTCTCCAAAATTCTTGACAAACACGCCGCCCACTAAAAGCGACATAATAAAATTCGTAAGCGTAAAAAATGTTGTCACCATGCTCAGCTGCATCGGCGTGGCGCCCAGATCCGCCGCCACATTAGAGGTAAATGCAAATGCCGTGGCAAACATGATGAACTGCAGGCAGCAGGCCAGAATACAGCCCAGAATCAGCGGCTTGTTTTTGGCTACGGTAGCCAGCTCCTTTAAGGCCAGCGGCTCCCGTTCCGTCTCAATATCCTGCACAAAAAGGCTGAGTATCGTTGCCAGCACTCCCGCGGCAAAACTCAGGGTAAAGGAGGAAACCATGCCAAAGGCCTGTGCCACCATTCCGCCCAGAAACGTAGCCGCAAGCCGTCCAAAGTTATTCATGGCGTTGATATTTCCAATGGCCTTTGTGGAATCTTCCGGCTTGAAATAGCTGGAAAACAGGATCGGAAAGCAGACCCAGCTGGCCGCAGAAAGTCCGGAAAGCCCCCGGAAGAAAAGCAGTGCCACCGGGTTGGGAAACAGCCGCATCCCCAGAGAAGCCACCGCCGACATCGCCACACCCAGCGTTATGAATATCTTCTGCCTCCCCAGCTTATCCGCGCCGATTCCGATGGGAATACGGAAAACCATCTGGGAAAATCCATAGGCTCCGGCCGCCATGCCGGTCACCGTGGCAATCGCTCCCAATGTCTGCATATACGGGGTAAAATACGGCACATATGTATAGAGAGAAAACCAGTGCAGTACCGTTACAATCCCCAGAATCCATTTACTCTTGCTCTTATTCATTTTAATCTCCATTCCTCCCATTTCAGAACAAATCTGGATGCCAGAAGGTTCTGATTCTTTATGCAGTCTCTGGCATAAAGATACATAAAAAGTATAGCATTGCGTGAAATGCTTGTAAATATTGGTTTCTGCTGTTCTGTATTTCCTTTCATTATTAAGTTCCTGACCCTGAATTACAGTTCCACCAGAATCGGGCTGTGATGAACCGCAGGAAGAAATTTCTCCACAATATCTTTTGTTTTCAGTTTCATGCTGCTGGTATTCACACAGGGATGGCAGCCGATATACTCCTGTCTTAATATATCCTGGTCGATCAGAAGCTGCACTTTATTCTCTTTATCGTTCATTAGTCCCATTACGCTCACTGATCCCGGCGTAATATGTAAAAACTGTTCCATATACTCCGCTTTAGCGAAAGAAAGCCTGGAGGACCCGATCTGTCCTGACAATTCTTTTGTTTTAAATGGTTTCTCGCCCGGCATCATCAGAAGGTAAAATTTCGTTTCCTGCCGGTTGCACAAAAACAAGTTTTTGCAGATGTCCGTTCCCAGAAGCTTTTCCACCTCCAGGCAGTCTTCAATCGTGCCCGCAGCGCCATGATCCACTCTGATAAAGTCAATCTCCAGCTCCTCCAGAAGTTTATAGGTCGACATTTCCTTAGAAAGTCTCTGATCCCCATTGTCCGGTTTCGTTGTGTATAAGGTCCGGTCTATGTAAATTTCACTCATTGTATCATTGTCCTTTCTTCTCTTTTAAGTTGATTTTTCTTCGCCCCGCCGCAATGCTCCGGAATGGAGTATAAAATGTTCTGACTTTACAGAATCTAATTTCAGGAATTGATTTTATCCGCCGAAGGCCGTATACTGTAAGCAGAATAAAAAGAGCTTGTATAATCAATGTAAACATTCATTTTCCCGCCAGGAGGTCACAAATGCAGATTGAATTTCGTGGTGTTTTGGATGATTGCAGCCGTATTCTCACCGACAGGCTGCAGACTGCTCTTGAACTATCCATGTCTGCCCATGCAGGCCAGACCGATAAGGGCGGGAAGCCTTATTATGCTCATCCTCTGGCCGTCTGCCGTATTGTCAATCACATCAGCCCCTCCGACGAACGTCTGAAGGATCTCCATTATCTCAAGCATGCTCCCCTCATCGTGTATACAGCGGATGACCTGGAACTTTCCATCGCCGCCCTGCTTCACGACGTGCTGGAGGATACCTCTCTCACGGTACAGAACTTAAGGAACGCCGGAATTCCGGAATCCTGTGTTCAAATCATACAGGTACTCACCCGCAGGCAGGAAGAAAGCTACTCCGATTATATTGAAAGAGTAGCCTGTAATCCCCGTGCATCTATTGTAAAATTAGCCGATCTGGCCCATAACTGTGACTTAACCCGTCTTGACACCGTCACTGAGGCCGACCGGGTGCGGCGCAGCAAATATGTCAGTGCCGCCTCCCGTCTCCAGCCTGAATTCTTTACCGGTTTCTCAATGCTTTTTCCAGAGACAGGAATGCCTGCTCCAGAATCTGTCGGGGACATGCAATATTAAACCGTTCAAATCCTTCTCCCCCGGCTCCGAATATATCACCTTCATCCAGCCATAGCTTTGCCCTGCCCACGATTAATTCATCTCTCTGTTCCCGCGTCAATGACAGATGATTAAAGTCCAGCCACACCAGATAAGTTCCCTCTGGCTCCGCCATGCACAGCTCAGGCAGTCTATCCTTCACAAAATTTCTAACAAATTCCAGGTTCTTTTCCAGATACTCCTTCACTTGCGAAAGCCACTCGCCGCCCTTTTCATAGGCTGCTGCCGCCGCTGCCATTCCCAGCTGATTCAACTGGCTGTAGCCGGTTTTTTCCATCTCGGTCTCAAAAGCTGCCCTCAGTGTTTCATTCGGTATGAATATATTGGAAACCTGCAGGCCGGCAATATTAAAGGTCTTGCTGGGCGCGGTGCAGGTGACAGATATATCTCTCAGTTCCGGGGAAATATTCCCGAACATCACATGCTTTCGATCTCCCCACACAAAGTCAGAGTGAATCTCGTCGGAAACCACGACTACGCCATGACGCAGACAGATTTCCCCGGCCCTCTTCAGCTCTTCCTCAGACCAAACCCTTCCCACCGGGTTGTGAGGGCTGCAGAGCAGGAACAGCTTTACGTTTTCCTCTGTTATCTTCCGCTCCATATCTTCAAAATCCATGGAGTATCTGCCGTCTTCATACCGCAGTGCGTTATTCACCAGCCTGCGTTCATTCTTCTCAATGCAGGCTGAGAATGGATAGTACACCGGCTGCTGGATCAGCACGCCGTCCCCTTTACGGGTAAAGGCACGGATTGCCATCGCGATTGCGAACACAATACCGGGCGTCCGGACCATCCACTCCGGCCGGATATCCCAGCCAAACCGGGTACGATACCAGTTCCTCACCGCATCCGTATACGCTCCGGTCGCCTCAGAATACCCGAAGATGCCATGTTCCGCGGACCTTACAACAGCGTCCCTCACTTCCTTCGGGGATCTGAAATCCATATCTGCCACCCACATGGGTATGACATCCTCCGGCATTCCCCGGTCCTTCTTAAAATCGTATTTTAAAGAACCGGTATTTGACCGGTCTATAATCTCATCAAAATTATACTGCATACTCTCTTTCCTCCCCATTCCATCCGATGCTGTGACAAAATACCACATAAACGTATCATAGCCGAATTTACTTATATTATCAATATTTTTCCGTTTTCTTTTGTGCCGGAACTTTCCATACAAAACAACAGCCGTTGACAGGGAAAGTATCCCCGGCAACGGCTGTCTGCCATAAAGCTAATTTGATTTCTTCATATCTTTCAGGGCTGTAGTAAATTTAATCGGATTGCCATACCGAAGTGTTCCCATACGGTAGATCCTGGCTCCCAGGAATCCGGCTCCGAATATGGATGCCAGGAGTATGACATAGGAGACGATAACCTCCCATACCTGCACGCTTCCCATGGCAATACGCACAAACATGGCGCTGTAGGAACTGAACGGCAGGAAGGACAGCACTTTCATCGCAACACCATCCACATTCGTCAACTGGAAGAGTACGATGAAATATACAATCATAATCAGCATCATCAGGCCGCCGGAGCTCTTGCTGATATCCTCTGTCTTGGACACCAGGGCTCCCACCGCTCCGTAGAGGAAGGCGTAGAACAGGAAACCGCCCAGGCCAAAGAAAGCAAAGGTGATCAGTACAGATCCCGGAATCATAAATATCATATCCAGCATGCCGCCCCATACGTCACGGTTTACCGCATAGGAAATCAAAATAGATCCCATGATCAGTCCCACCTGGCAGAGGCTGGCGATTGCTCCTGCAATCACCTTGCCGAACAGCAGGCTGTTGGGCGTGGTGGTAGTCACCAGCACCTCGATGGAACGGTTGCTCTTTTCATTCGTTACCGACACCGCTATCATCTGGCCGTAGAATACGATCAGCATAAAGACAAGAATAACCAGAGCGTAACTGTACCAGTAGTTCTGTCCCGAATCCTTGCCAAGCACCAGATCATTAGAAACAATCTGCTGGGAGAACAGCGCCTCCACCTCGTCATAGTCCAGTCCATTGTCTTCACAGTATTTCTGTCTCGCCACAGTCGTCATCGCGGTCTCAAAACGGGCTTTATTTTCATCACCCATACCTTTATTCAGGACATAATAATCGTACTGCGTCGCAGACCTTACGATAAACCCGGCTGCCACCTCTCCGGACTGTACTCTCTCACGGATCACATCTTCATCCGCTGCCGCCTCCCAGACCGAATCCGGGAAAAGACTCTTTAACAAATCCATATTCATAACGCCGGCTTCATCATAGAGCAGCAGCGTCTGGTCAGCCTTTTCATCATCCTCTTTATCCTTCGAAGACTCATCCTCCGGCACCGGTGCCTCCTGCTTCGGCCCTGTACCCAGAAGCCCAGACATATTTACTATACGGGGTAAAAATAAAATACCCGCACCCAGAACCGCAATCAGCAGCGTAGTCAGCACAAAGCCCTTGCTTCTCACATACTCCTTCAACTCATATTCCAGAACAACTAGAAATTTCTTCATGATTCACTCACTCCCCAATCACAACATTTATCGTCAACAATAGCATCTTTATTTTCGTTACACATACTTACTTCATTCTTCCTTCTTCGCGATTCCTTCTTCATTCCCCATTCTTGCTGTGTTCTTCATCATTCCTTCTCCGTCCATTTTTCACTCGCACATAGTGCGATTTTCACTGTTCCGAAGGAACATTTTCACCTGCGGCTTCGCCGCAGCTTTCACCGCCTTACATTATTCATTCTTCACTCTTCATTCTTCACTCTTCATTCTTCACTCTTCACTCTTCATTTTTCACTCTTCACTCTTCATTCTTCATTTTTCACTCTTCACTCTTCCTATCCCTTACTCACTCTCTTCCCCTACCCGTGCCACGAATATGTCGTTCAGAGAAGGTTCGTAGATTCCGAAATGCTCTATCTCAATGTCCTGTGCGTTCACCGCCTCCAGCAGCCGCCTGCGTGAAGCCCCCTGCCTTAATTCCAGGACCAGGAAATCCCGTTTGATACTTTCTACCTGTACCAGGTCAGCCGCAAAGTGTTCCAGCTTCTCCTTTAATTCCGCCAGACTGTAATTCTCCGCCGAGAGAATCAGCCGGTCCTTTCCATATTCCTTTTTGATCTCCTTTAATTCGCCTTTTAAAGCTACGTCACCGTGATTGATTATGGCAATCTCATCGCAGAATTCTTCCACATAGCTCATCTGATGGCTTGAGAAAATCACAATCTTTCCTGCCTCGATCAGCTCTGCAACTACATCCTTAAGGATCTGGGAGTTGACCGGGTCAAGACCGCTGAAGGGTTCGTCCAGAATAACAATTTCCGGATCACATACCAGCGTTGCTGCCAGCTGGACTTTCTGCTGATTTCCTTTCGAAAGAGTCTCCAGCTTCCTGTTCTCGTATTCGCTGATCTCCATACGGTTCAGCCATTTCTTCATCCCGGCCTGAGCCTGGGATTTTGTGAAACCCCGCAGTCTGGCAAGATAAATCATCTGATCCGCAACAGTCCGTTTTGGGTAAAGCCCCCGCTCTTCCGGCAGATAGCCGATTTTGTGTTTCGAGGGAACAAAGGGCTTTCCATCCAGCAGAATCTCCCCTCCATTGCTTTTAAATACATCCATCAGGATACGCATGGTTGTGGTCTTCCCGGCGCCGTTTCTTCCCAGCAGGCCCAACGCCCGCCCGCTTTCTGCCTCAAATGAAATTCCATGAAGAATTTCTTTATCACCAAACTTCTTATAAATCTCTTTTACTTCCAGTTTCATCTCATTCTTTCCTCCATCCCAGTCATACTATTTCGATTGTATTAAAGTATCAAATAATCCCCAGTGATCCAAGAATATATCCAATCACCCCGCCAATCAGCCCGGAGATAATGGTAATCACCCCCACATAGCCGATTACAGAAATAAAACGGAGTTTATTATCATACTTGGGATCGTTCAGTGGTTCCGGTGCTGAATCCGGCTCGCTGCGGTATATGACAGCCCGGTTCTCCAGGGCGCAGACAAATTTCCATCCCTTTGCCTCCGCGTCCTTCACACTTTGTATCTGCCAGTCGTTGTTCATCCCGCTCCAGTCTTTGAAATCGGAGAATTTCCCGATCCCCTTCGCCCGGCATCTCCTGTTTGTCAGGTATTTAGAATCCAGCGTATAAGAATACTGAATCGCCTCCTGGCGTATAAAGCGGTATTTCAGCGGTGTTATTCCGATTAACTGCCATCCCTCCCTGACCATTTTGGATAGGTACTTCTTCAGGCCACGGTTAGTCAGGATCAGACGTCTTGCCGTCCTGCAGTATCTCCTGTCGTTCTCCAGCTGCCACTCTTCTCTTGTCAGTTTCATCTCCCGATAGTACATTTTCGCTACCCGGTTCAGCATCCGCGAGAGGACAAGGCTGAATACGATATACACGAAAACAAAGAAGTAAAACCAATCTACTTTCTGTACCAGCAGATGGTATGGTATCAGAAATATACCGATAAATAATGCCCAACCCGTTATGCTGTTTGCCTTCTCAAGATAATGCCTTCTGTATTTTTCCGCGTGAAACAGCCGGGATTCCTCATCATTATACAGTTCGTTTATATCGCCCTCCGCGTATTCCTTACAGAAATAGTAATTCATTTCTTCGTCGTGGGCGATCATCTCCCATCCCATTTCCTTCGCCATCTCCAGAAAGATCTCCTTGTGTCTGATATCCTGGAGAGTCGGGTTCTTAGGAAGGTTAAACCGGTCTACCTCATAAAACAGGCGTGCCGGCGTGGTCCGTTCAAACGTATACACACAGCCCAAGGTGACATTTTTTAATTTCCATCCCCGTGTCCCCATCTCTTCCAGCCACATCTTTTCCTGATTCATGCTGACAAAGAGTTTCAGGACTTTTTTTCTCTCATGATCCGCCATAGTAACCCCCATGTACCTTCTGCAGTTTCTGCCCTGAACAGCTGAAACATAAAGCTTCCTCAAAAATGATCTGATTTTCCATGTCGTTAATTTTCTTCTGCTTTACCTCCGCCCTGCAGCAGGATTTCTCTGCCGTTTTCCAGCTGATTCGCCAGCCGGCTGGTTTCCTGCTCCAGGAAGCTCCGTCCCATCTCTGTAATCTGATAAGTCTTTCTGCCCCCTTCTTCTGAGACAATCTGAATCATCTCATCGTCCACCAGGCGGCCTACCATGGTATAAAGTGTTCCTGTACCAAGACAGATACGTCCCTGCGTCAGCTGCTTCACAAACTGCATGATCGCATATCCATGCCGGGGTATTATTACTGCCAGCAGCGTATAATAGGTAGTCTCTGTCATCGGTATATATTTTTTTACCAGAGAATCTGTCACACTGCCTCATCCCCTTTACCATTTTATATCATTGCTCGATATGTCGTATCTCGACATATCGTCTAGTGACATATTATCATAAGCATAATTTTCTGTCAATCCTGAAATGATAATCCTATCACTTTGTCTGTTTCATTAGAATGTGGTTGAGAATGGAGAGCTTATGAAAAAAAGATTGTCATCAAATTTATTGCTGCGGTTGATACTGGGAATTTTGGCCGGTATGTTGATCGGGTCCTCGGGAACTCTGTTTGGGATACAGGATTCCCTCCTGTTCACAGGAATTGTCCGGCTCTTTGCCACATTTACTTCCCTGTTCACCACGTTTCTGAATTTTTTGATTCCTCTGCTGATCCTTTCCTTTGTGTCCGTTGGGCTGGCGGAACTGGGCCAGAAAGCAAACCGGTTATTCGGCGCCACCCTGCTGCTGGCCTATTTTTCCACGGTCCTGGCAGGATTTTTATCTTTTTTTCTTGGAAAAGCCGTACTTCCCGCTCTTGTCAAACCAATCAGTTCTACTTCTGTAGAATCAGCAGTTTACAATCCTTTTCTTACGATTGAAGCCGCACCCGTCTTTGGCGTTATGACCGCCCTGATCCTGGCTTTCCTGCTGGGTCTGGGAATGGCCAACTTAAAGGGAGAACAGGGGCTTCTGTCCGTTTTGCAGAATCTGCAGTCCATTATTTCAGGCGCGCTGAAAAATATTGTTATCCCCCTTATTCCAGTTCATATTGCCGGCTTGTTCTGCAACATCGCGGCCAGCGGAAAGCTGCTGGCAACCATACGGATTTTTGTATCCCTGTTCCTTCTCATCCTGATCGTCCAGTGGCTCTATACCCTGTTCCAGTTTCTGCTCTCCAGCCTCATCTGCCGGGAAAATTTACTTTCTAAACTAAAAACGATTGTGCCCGCCTATTTCACCGCACTGGGGACACAGTCCTCCGCGGCAACAATTCCAGTCAATCTGGAATGTGCGAAAAAGAACGGGATTTCAGATGAAATATCGGATTTCGTCATTCCACTCTGCGCCACCATCCATCTGTCCGGAGATACGATCTGTCTGGTTCTGGGTTCCATGGGGATACTGCTGGCCAATGGCATGACGCCCACACTGACCATGTTTACCCCTTTTATCTTCATGCTGGGAATCACTATGGTTGCCGCTCCGGGAGTTCCGGGCGGCGGCGTTATGGCTGCCCTGGGGCTGATCAGCTCCATGCTGGGCTTTACCGAACCGATGCAGCAGCTGATTATCTCCCTGCATTTCTCACAGGACAGTTTCGGGACAGCGGCTAATATAACCGGCGATCAGGCAATTGCGCTCGTGGTGGACAAGCTGGACCGCAGAAAAAACAGCCGTGATTGATAGTTCATATAGGCAATAAAAAATCCTACCGCATCCAAATTCTTTTCACAGAAGTAATCCTACCGCTCCTTAATTTTACTCGCAGGAAATCTTGTCAAATAGAAATATTGGCGTATAATGATTTTGTATGTTAATTTTGTGTAAAGTTTAGAAGGGATGGGGAATATGGAAACCGAAAATGACTTCAGTAAGGGCAGTATCTCAAAAAACATTCTGAGCCTGGCTCTTCCGCTTACACTCGCACAGTTGATCAATGTTCTCTATAACGTGGTAGACCGTATCTATATCGGGCATATTCCGGAGGCCTCCACGCAGGCACTGACCGGTCTGGGACTGACCTTTCCTATTATAACCATGATTACGGCTTTCTCTAATCTGTTCGGCATGGGCGGAGCTCCGCTCTGCTCCATCGCAAGAGGGGCCGGGGATAAAGACCGTGCGGAAAAGATTATGGGAAATTCTTTTTCCATGCTGCTCATCTCCGGTGTTCTTCTGATGATTCTATGTTTTCTGTTCAAACGGCCGATCCTGTATTTATTCGGCGCAAGTGATGTTACATTTCCCTATGCCAACGCTTACATAACCATTTACCTGTGCGGTACGTTATTTGTGATGGTGGGCCTGGGCATGAATACCTTTGTCAACTCCCAGGGCTTTGGAAAAATCGGGATGATGACGGTTATTCTGGGTGCAATTACCAATATTATTCTGGACCCCATCTTTATCTTCGTGTTCCATATGGGTGTAAAGGGGGCGGCTTTAGCTACCATCTTCTCCCAGTTTCTGTCCGCCGCATGGGTATTCCGTTTTCTCACCGGCAAGAGGGCGATACTGAAATTAAACCGGGCCAGCATGAAATTAAACTGGAAGCTGGTAGGCGAGATCGCCGGATTGGGCACTTCCAGTTTTATCATGTCAGTAACCAACAGTATCGTTCAGGTCGTCTGCAATTCCACTTTGCAGACTTACGGCGGCGACCTGTATGTGGGAATTATGACGGTCATAAACTCCGTCCGTGAAATCATTACGATGCCGGTGAATGGCCTGACAAACGGCGCGCAGCCGGTTATAGGCTATAATTATGGAGCCGGCCAGTACAAGAGGGTCCGCAGTGCCATCAAGTTTATGACCGTGGGCTGTATTATCTTCACTGTCATTGTCTGGGCGCTTCTCTTCTGCTTCCCCAGGTTCTTCATCCATCTGTTTAACAGTGATGCTGAACTGCTGGCAGCGGGCGCTCCGGCTATGCGTCTTTATTTCTTCGGTATCTTTATGATGTCCCTCCAGTTTGCCGGACAGTCCACCTTCGTAGCATTGGGCAAATCCAAACAGGCAGTCTTTTTCTCCGTCCTGCGCAAGGTTGTTATCGTCGTTCCGCTGACGCTCTGGCTGCCCACGATCGCCGGACTGGGTACAAACGGCGTATTCCTGGCCGAACCGATCTCCAACTTTGTCGGCGGGCTGGCTTCCTTTATCACTATGCTTCTCACGGTTATGCCGATGTTAAAAAAGGAGCCTGAGCAGCCTGCGGCTCACAGTGCATGACAATGACTCTATTTGCTTCTGATAATTCTTATTTCTCCTGTATTTACGGGAACAATGGGAATATCGGGTCACAATCGGGTCATTCATTTTGGCACGATTGACACGATTTGCTATAATAAGGATCAGCGAATTGGAATCAAGGAGATGGCAATATGCTTTTGCGAGAAAGTGCAAGTTTGAAACATAAACAGTTTCAAACTACAAATTGGTGCAATATCGCAGATAAACCTGCGATATGCAGGGGTATAACCTTCCAGGCTAATCAGGAAGCTGGTTAAAAATAACCTGTTAAAGCGGAACGGGAAAGCAAGAAACAGTCATTATACCATAACTGCAAAACGTTATGGCAACTCTCCGGGGGATGTACACTCCGCGCATTAGTAAAAGGCCTCCGGCCTTATGAGCTCCGACATCCGTATAATGTCTGTTGACTTTATACCATGTGACAATTGAGTTTTATCATATAGGGAACGAAGTTTCCTATATGATAATAATAGCCGCAGGTTTCTGCGGCTATTGCTGTATCACTATGTAATTCTTCTTCTAAAAACCGTGTAATAAAGCTTACAGACTTTTGCTCAAATAGACCATATCAACCAGTTGGACACCGTCTTCATACATTGGATGGTCGTAATTGTCCGTGAAAAAGTTCGGAAGCCTATGAGAAATTCGGAAGCCGTTTTTCTGGTAGAACCGTAATATCCACGGAACATCGCCGGTTCCCACAGACATAGTTGCGTACCTGCCCCTGTAATAGGAAAATATATAGGCTAAAAGTTTACTTCCGTAACCGTTTCCATGCCAGTGTTCATATGTTGCGATATTTTTCAGTTCACAGCTGTCATTGCTCTCCTGTGTAACCACACAAACGCTTTTTAGTCCATCGTCATATAACGCAAATAAGTCTCCCCGGTACAGGTATTTCTCAATCATTTTTATATCTTCGTCTGCAAGAAGGAGAAGCTCCATAAAATTCGTCTTGTCGTTATCCTCAATTTTCGCTATCTTCATATTGCTCTCTAGCCCTCCGCAGCGCTTCATTCGGTATCCCGTTTTTTATTCAAATTCCAGGATCATCTCTGTATAGTGAGAAGTTCTCCGCTTAAATCCAGTCTTCTCATACAGCCGGATTCCCTGATCAGTTGCGGACAGTTCCAGATAGGATAAGCCTTCCTGACGCCCCTTTTCTTTTACCGCCTCAATTACCTTAGCCGCAATCCCCTGATAGCGGTATTCCGGTTTTGTATATACATTCAGGAGCATACCCGTCTTGCCGGTAAGAAATTCCGGATTAGCCGGTTTCTCTGTAACAAGCAAAAAGGCAGTCGCCACAATCTCACCATCCACCTCGGCCACAAATGGAAAAAATTCTTTCCCAATATGTTCCTCAAAATAATCCGGAAGCTGTGCACGGATTGCTGTTGTCTGTTCCTCCGTCAGCCCGCCGAAATCATCATTTAAGTAGGCGAGTCTCATATCTGCCAGCTGACTGCTCTGGTTTTTCTCTGCCATTTTAATCTGTATATCCATCCTCTTCCCTCATGCATTCACTCTGCCCGCAATAACAGATTGAAAGAGGGGGCAGACTGCATAGCTCCTTCTTGCTTTCATTTCTTTCAACCCGTTTCTGTTTTTGTCCATACCTGGTCTGAAGCCTGCGCCGCCAAAGTAAAAGACAACAGATAGGTTTATTATAGGGGGAAGGGCAGGCAAATGCAATAGCTGGTAATTTATCCCTGATGCTTTATTGCAGGATTAGGGTGTCAAAACAGTGCGAGGCACTGGCTCTGTACCATATATCGGTACGAGCATAGCACCAAAGGTGCTTTTGACACCCTGATCTTACAGGGAAGAGAAGTAAATTCTGCCGGTCACACTCCGTTGACAGTGCAGAGGGCAATTCTATATAATAAATAAAAACCGATTCGGAGGACACGTAATGACCCCACAACAGAACACTACAATAAATGAACTGCTTATAAATCTGGACAAACTGCATACGACAGAATTAGGGGTTATCCGGATCAAAAAGAATCTGTCCTTAGAGGAAATAGAAGACGTGGTCAGCTGGTGCCGCAATAAAATAAAAGAACCAGGCAGCAGCATCCGGAGAGAGGGGAAAAACTGGTATATAAATATAGATGGCTGCAAAATAACGGTAAACGCCTATAGCTACACGATAATTACTGCACATAAGTTGAAATAAATTTTATAATATAAGCCAGTACATCCTATCGAAAAGCCTCTGGTCTATTTTACTAGACCAGAGGCTTGGTTCAGCAGTCTATTTCAATCGTCTAATTCTGCTTCCTTACAGATTAAGTTCACTTACCGCAATAAAAGGCCGGGGAGGATTCTCGTGTTCTCCCAATGCCAGTTCAAACCAGCCCACATCATGCCATTCCCCAAGCTTATAGCCCGCTTTCGCAGAATATCCGGTCTGCCGGAATCCGAACGATTCATGAAATGCCCTGCTTTCTTCATTCGGCAGAGTGATGCAGGCAGTGACAGTCTGTATTCTCTGCAGTTTCAGCAGCTCCAAAAGCATCTGATAAAGCAGCGTGCCGATTCCCCGCCCTCTTTTATTCTGTTTCACATAGACAGACAGCTCCGCATCCCACTGGTAGGCTGCTCTTTCATGCATTTCATGAGCATAACAGTAACCCAGGATCTCTCCCTCATTCTCACAGATCAGATAAGGATACTTCTCTCCGACCCGGCGAATCCGCTCTCTGAACTCACGCTCTGCGGGAACTTCATATTCAAATGTGATAGCCGACTGTTCCACATAGGGTCTGTAAATATTTATAAGCTCCTCTGCGTCGGAAGGCTTTGCCAGACGTATCTGCATAATCTATCTCCTTTTTAGTTTCTAAAATTTATATTGAAATATATCTTGTTCTAGCACAATTCCAGATAATAGTCAACCAGTAAGAACTATGCGGCAATTGATCTTATGATATTCGTCCGATATACTATAATTAAGAGGTATAGTGTGGCTGGGATTCTATGATCACCATCTATCCCGGGGAATCGCTGGATGTCCGATTCCTGCTGGGAAACTACGCAATACTATCTCCGGGGAAGTTCCGGCTGGCTGTCGATCTGGAATATGTCACTCTATGTACCGAATTTTTTATTGACGGATAAAAGAACACACGGGAATAACATTTATTTACTATCACAATAACAACAGCCCGGCAGCGTGCGGGGAACAGCGCCTGCCGGGCTGAATCATTATTAGATACCATCTGTTCTACTTTCCGAAAACCTGCAGCGCTTCGCGCATATTCTCCCTCACCGGTACCTGGAAGGGACACCGTTTCTCACAGGCTCCGCACAGAATACAGTCTTTCGCCGTATATTCCAGCACCTTATAGTGTTCACGAACCGTCTCCGGCACCTCGCCCTGTGCTTTTGCCAGATTTAAGAACTTCGTCACAGAGGCAATATCAATCCCCTTCGGGCAGGGCGCACAGTGGCCGCAGTACATACAGTGTCCCTCCCAGTTTATCTTGGGAAATGAAGCAAATGCCGCCGCGTAATCCTTCTCTTCTTCCGTGGCGTCCTCATAGGCCAGGCTTAATTTCAAATCTTCCAGGGAACGGACGCCGGACATCACGCTGACCGCCGCCGGCCTGGTCAGGGCATAGTGGATACACTGATTGACCGTCAGCGCCTTCCCTGCCGGTGAATATTCACTTAACAGGTCGCCGCCGCCAAAAGCTTTCATTACGGTAATCCCCACTCCCATGCGCTGGCAGGTCTCATACAGTTCCTTCCGCTCCGGGTCCATGTTGGTATGTATCTGTTCATAGCTTTTCTCCGCCCAGAGCATTTCACAGTCTTCGTCTCCGGGAAGCAGGTCATAGCAGGGATTTACGCTGAACATCAGCACATCAATCAGGCCGCTCTTCACCGCCCGCAGGGCCGCCGCCGGATTGTGGCTGCTCACCCCGGTGAGGCGTATTTTCCCTTCTTCTTTCAGGCGGAGCATATACTTTACTACCTCGCCCTCCTCCAGTTCCTTCCATCCCTTGACAGAATCTACATAGTGGATCATCCCGATATCCACATATTCCGTATCCAGCCGGGTTAACATCTCCTCAAAGGAATTCTTTACTTCATCCGGGTCCCGGGAGCACCGGTACTGCCCGTCTTCCCACACCGTACACAGATGAGCCTGCAGGATAAACGTATCCCTGCGCCCTTTTATCATCCGCCCGATCCGGCTCTGCAGCTCCGGGTCCGGACTATATAAATCCATACAGTTTACTCCATGTTCCATAGCCAGATCAAACAGCTCCCTGGTGAATTCTTCCTCTTTCCCCGCAAATCCCTCACAGCCAAGCCCGATCTCGCTGAGTCTTAATCCGCTCGTTCCAAGTTCCCGGTATCTCATTCTCTCTCCCCTTCCTTCGTCCTGTCAGGACTCTCGCGTAATTCAATAGATTAATTATAACATACTCCCTTCAAATTATGGTAGCCCGCCTCTTTCATATTCTTTGTTCATTGCTTCCTTTTGTTTACAAAGCCGTTCCGGTCATTTAAAATTAAAGTATCGGGCAGTTGATCATGTACAAATGAAGGGAGGAAGCTATGAAGAAAAAGGCATTTCTATTTCTCCTGCTGCTTCTGTTGTTTTCTTTGAACGGCTGTACAAGCGGTATGTCGTCAAATGATTCCTCAACGGCCGGCCAACAGAACGAAGAGCCTGTATTAGATAAGCTTTTACAGACCTTTGATATTGCTCTGCAAAACTACGGCAAAGAAAATCCGCTGGACGTATCACTGCCGATTCACGAAGAATCCCTGTGGCTTCGCTATCCCCAGACCGGCTGTTTTTCCGAGGACGCCATCGGGATTCTGAGCCAGAATATTGCAATGCTGCCGATTCAGTATGAACCAGAAAGTGAGTCTTATGTCCTGCCGGTGTTTTCCCTCTCTTCGGAACGGAAACAGTGGATCAGGGATCATTTGCTGAAAGCGGATATTTTTGAAGACTGCAATTTGCAGATTCAGGAAATAAAGGATTCGGAAGTCTCCCTGCCTTCCTATATCAGAGAATCTCCGCCGTCTTCTGCTCTCCTGTCATTTTACGATGGGCTCCGAAGCTATGAAGCGGAGAATCCAGGTTCTATCTCGCTCGCCTGGAACGGTCCCGTCCGGATTAAGACAAAGGGACTTGCGGGCATTGATGAGATAACTGCCTATATTAACGATACCGCTGACCTTTGCACAATATCCGTCTGTTATATGAATGAGGAGATGGAGAACTGGCTCAACCGTATCGTCTGCACCGGCAGCGCTGCTCTGCGTTATGAAAGCCTTGGCACGCCAGGGGTTCTAGCCGATCTGTGCAACCAAAATCTTCCTCTTACCGTTTCCGATGTTCCTGCGGATATCATAAATTTTCAAGGAGTTACCTGCCGGATGGAAAAGACCGAATATTCCATATTGGATAAGGAAATACCGATCCGCTTCGATAATCCCAACAATGCTGTGGTTTATTATGACAGGGAACTATTCCTTGATTATCTGAAGAACGGTGTATGGTACCGCGTGCCGCGGCGTTTTTCCAACGTGGCATACGATACGTCCGCAACGTTATCAGTGTATCCTCTGGAGGGCCATACCGGACAGACTTTTCGTCTCAATCTGTCCGAATACGCCCGGCTCGTGCCCGGCACTTACCGGATCACCAAAATCTTTCATACGAAGCAGGAACCATTTTTTGATAACAAATACGTCTCAGTTCTGATCACGATCACAGAGGACAAGATAGCGGATGGCTCAGTAAACAGCGATGAATTATTGACCGAAAGACAGCAGTCGCTGGAGACAGCCCTGGCGGATTATGAAAAAGAGCATCCGGGAGATGTAATATGGCCCGAAACTCTGACTCTCTGGCCCTCCCAAACGGAGATTGTATCACGTTCCTATGCTATCATCAGTCAGAATCTGTCTTGCAGTCCGGTCGGCACGGCTCCTGAAAACTCGGATACCCTGCAAATGGAGATGTCCACATTAAATACGAAAAGTGCGGACTGGTTCCGTCAGAATGTCTGGAGTCCCTCTGATGTAGAAATCATTCCGGCCTCCCGCTTTTCCACTCATTCGAAATACCATGTTCTTGTATCAGATTTTTATGAAGCTCTGTCAGCATACAGCAAGGCAAATAAAGACAGCGTGCATCTTCTTTCCGACGGAAGCTGCTACATCGAGCGTTCTTTTGGAACCGGCGGGGACGGAATCCGCATTCATGGTATCAAAGATTTCACAGCCGAGGGAAATTTAGTGATAAGCGTCGATATCCTGAATGAAGAAAAGCTTCAATGGATGAAAAAGAATCTATGCAGTATGGATCACCTGGTGTACGAAGGTGAATATATTTCCGGCAATCCCCGTCTGCTTGCCAGGCAGGCGCTAACGCCCATTTCCACCGAATGGACCAGTCGGGAAGATATTACTCTCCGGCTTGAAGATCATGCAACAGCTCCCGGTCAGGTTCTTTTGGACTTTCAGATTGACACCAGCCACTTCGGAGATTACTGGCTGTCCGGCACCAGCCTGCTGCAATACTATAAAAATTGCTGCTGGTATGAAGTCCCCTCCCGTTACCCCGATTATTCCATCCGCTATAATGTAGGGTATGGGCTGACACCCGGAAAAGCATTTACTGCAGCCTGGAATCTGGCAGAATATGCTGTTTTAGTGCCTGGAAGATACCGGGTTGTTCAGGGAATACAAGAAGAAGGACATTCGGAAGAGTTTTATGTGTGGGATGAGTTTTGTGTGAATGGGCAATGAGACAGATAAAGATAACACAGAAGAAAGGATTATACATAATGAGTGAAAAAATAAGATGTCCCTGGGCAGGTGATCTCCCGATCTACATTAATTATCATGACAAGGAGTGGGGACGGCCTGTACATGATGACAATAAGCTGTTTGAAATGCTGGTTTTAGAAGGGATGCAGGCTGGTCTCAGCTGGATCACCGTGCTTAAAAAAAGAGAAGCATTCCGGGTGGCGTTCGACGGATTTGATCCGGCCAAAGTAGCGCTTTACGATGAGAGCAAAATACAGGAGCTGCTGGGAAACGAAGGGATCATCCGAAACCGGCTTAAGTTGAACGCCGCTGTAACCAATGCCAAAGCATTCCTGAACGTACAGGAAACCCATGGAAGCTTTGATAAATTCATTTGGTCCTATGTGGATTATACTCCAATTAAAAACCATTGGGAGAAGATAGAGGACATACCGGCCAAAACACCTCTCTCGGATCAAATCGGCAAAGATCTGAAAAAAATGGGATTTAAGTTTGTTGGCTCTACAAGCATCTATGCATTCATGCAGTCTGCGGGTTTGGTAAATGATCATTTGACAAGTTGCTTTGTTTATCAGGAGTAAAAGTTGTGTAACTCCATTTACATGGCTTCCGCCTTGTTCTATTCATAGACTCTTATTTCTTTAATCCGGCCCTTGAAATCATCGGAGCAGTAGGACATATCGCCCATTTTCTTAGCCTTCCGATGCAGATTTCTGGTATCCACAACAAATTCTACTACAGAGCCGTCAGCGGTCTGCCGGTTTGTTTTATCCGTATGCCGGTTTGCTTTACAGTCGGCCAGGATACATTCGATTACGGCGCCATTTTTCATAATCAGATCGACTTTTGTTCCTACTTTCGTAGTATAATAACTGCCCAGTGCGATACAATATCTGTCGTCTACTGTTCGTATTCCGTATTTTCCGGTCTCTGCCTTCATCTGAAGTTTGTATTGTTTACTTCGTTTATTGCTGATCGCTCTGTATGACATGTATGATTTAAAACTGCTGTTTCTGGGAACCGCATAATCGGTAAATTCCTCAATAACCTCAGCTGACAGCGAGGCAGAAAACTGATTTTCCTGTTTCCATTCTTCTAACGGTTCTACGTTGTTTGTCACGGTAAAAAACTGTTCTCGCTCTTCCAGTATGCACTCCTGAGCCTTGACATTCTCGATTTGTATCGTTGTTATATTTGGAACCATAAGAATCAAAGTTGCCGATAAAGCTCCGATCCATATCTGTTTCCTCATACTATTCCTCCATATCATCTTTTTTCAACATTATTGACAGAAAAAGCCAAAGTATTCTGTTATCTGTTCTTTAGCCCTCCATATCAAATTCGATTTCTAATCAGTCAGAGTGAGGAAAGCATAGTTAATCATGCTTCCGCCAGGGTTGTCTGCATAGAATTCCAATAGTACAAGTTATGCTTGTAACCATAAAAAAAGACCAGGAAAGAATAATTTTATTCTTTCCTGGTCTTTTTTCTTAACGAGCAACCCGGTTGACGGGCCTCCATTCCTATTTTTTTGATCGTATGAAATGTCAAAACTGCCGCACAGAAGCCGCTTCCTTCTGTACCGTTCGGTAATAGGTCACGTTCGGATATCCCAGAACCAGCGTCGTCACGGCTATTTCTCTGTGTTTTAATCTAAGCATTTTTCGCAGTGCTCGGGATTTATTAACAGCCATGGAGAAAAATCCGCTGTAGAGTACGCCTAAACCACAGGCTTCCGCCATCAGCTCCATATTTGCTCCTGCCAAGGCACCGTTTACCTTATCCCGAGCCACAATGACGATTGCGGCTGGAGCCTTTTTGAAGAAAAAATGATCGTCTATGATTGTCCGCCTGGCCATGGGGCTGACCAGCCTCATCAGAGGGATTAGTCTTCGAAAAAGCCGTACTGCCGGTTTTTCAAAGCACTCTATCTTATCTTTCAATATAACAAACGATACATCTTGTGTATTTCCTCCGGTTGGTGTCAGCCGGCCGGCTTCCATGATTTGTTCCAGTATTTCCGGAGCTATCTGCCGCTTTGTAAACTGCCGGATGCTGCGCCTTGTTTTAATCGCATCATGCAGCCTCTGCGGGTCCAACAAAACTGCCCTTCCGATCTCCTCCGGCTCTTCGTCAAAGCCGGTCATGTAAACCGCCGCCTTCGGACAGACGGCAACACAGTGTCCGCACTTGATACAGTCCTGAGCAATTATCTTTGCTTTCTTATTTTCAATCAGGATATTACCCGCCGGACAGTCCTTCCGGCACAGGCCGCAGCCTATACATTTTGCCGGGTCAATCCGAATGATATGTTCGCGTTTCACTGAGTTCCACCTCCGCTTTCCTGCATAGAGAGTCATCCATGATATAATGATGATGCCGTCCCTTTGATTTCGATTTATACTCAATTGCCTCCGTGGGACAGCCGCCGATACAGGCCATACAGTGTGTACAGTTTCCCTTCCACACCGGTCTTCCTCCTGTTATGTCAATATTGTTCAGCGGACATCGCACAGCACATTTCCCACAGGAAATACACTGATCCGATACCCGAAAGCTCCTGTCATAGACAAAAAGTGCATAAAATAAAGGATTTACCGGACCGCTTTCCAGCTTTCCTCCGAGGGATACGGACAAGGCCGGAAAGGCTTCCCCTGACCGAACCAGCTTTGCAAGCGAGGCGATACGGGGTTCTGCATTTTCTATGATTGTCCCGCACTCTTCTTTCTCCGGCGTCGGAAACAGGGCCAGATAGTTTTCCGGCATAATGACCGGGGCGAGCCCGCGAAAACGCAATCCTTTTTCCCGGCACAATTTCTCAGCGTACGCTGCGGCATTGCCGCAGCCTCCCGCACAAGTTAAAATAAAGTAAGCTTCTCCGCCGCCCTCAAAGCTGGTCTCTCTGATCCACTGCTCTACCACTCTTGGCATCCTCCAGGAATAGGTGGGAGCGACAAATACCAGCGGGCGTTCTGACCTGATCACTGCTTTTTTCCCCGACTTTAAATAATGATTGATCGATATTACCTCATTCTCTTCAATCAACTCCGCAAGCCTGAATGCTGCAAGCTGGCTATTGCCGGTTCCGCTAAAATATAAAACCATATATCTCTCCATTCTGAAGCGCTTTTTCTTGCGAACGCGCTGCCTTGACAAAACTGAAGCCATCAAATATGATACATATTGTATCATATTTGACAATGTTGTCAATCATTCAACCTGAGACAAAATAAGGAGATCTGTATCATGGACAAAAGAAAAGCGGCCAGCCAGAAGGTGAAAGACCGCCTGTTATCTGCATTGCTTGAATTTGCGGGACACAAAGACTGGTCAACGCTGACCGTCACTGAATTAATCGAAAAGTCCGGTGTCGCCCGGGCATCCTTTTATCGTAATTTCAGATCGGTGGAAGATATCATAGAGTATGGAATTCATAAGATGTCGCTGTGCTATCACGAGGGGAAGCCCTTTCCGAATGAGGACTTTCACAGCAGAGAGGTGATGCTTTATAAATTCCGCTTCTACAAAGAATATGCCGGCCTTGTCCTGGCCTTTCATCATGCAAAGGTAGCTACCACATTGCTGGACGTGATCACCGACTGCGAAATAGATGCCTGCGGGGATATGCCGGTCAGTTCCATAACAAGATATGAAATCTACTACTTTTCCGGAGCATTTTATAATATGATGCTCTGCTGGCTGGAAAGCGGCATGAAGGAATCCCCGGAGGATATGGCAGACGAATTTCTGAGGATTACAAAAAATGAAACTATTTCTGAAACTAAGTGATTTCTTCAAAATTGCCTGTTGTGTTATAATATAAGCGTAGATGGACAAGTATCTTGACGAAAAGATATGCTATAACCGAAGGGATATCATGAAATTTAGAAAACTACTGTTATTTATTGTCCCATTGATAATCATCCTTTGCTCTGTCGCAATAGGCATCGCTAAATATGAAACGGGGTCCGCCTATGCAGCATACTTTTCTAAAACATGCAGTATAGAAAAGGCCAAATCCAAACAATATATCGTTTGGGAAAAAGGACGCATAACATCCGGTTCGGAAACGTGGGAAAGCTTTTTAAGTTTGACAGAGAATAAAGAAAAATCGAAAGTTACCCTCGCCTGCTGTTATGACAGCAAGGCAGCAGTTTGCCTATTACATACGTTGGAATTTGACGGAAATAATTATTTACTGACTGTCCGGCAGACTGATCAAACCCTCCGTCATTCCTATTCCTCCCTGCTCAAATTATTTGATCAGGGCGTTGGAACTACCTATTATGTTTTATCTGACAATTCGGATCTGACCTTCCGTGAATTTTACCGCAATTTGTGGCTTCCTCCCGCAGAACGTATTGAAAATTTTCGGCTGGTATTATTTACGGGTGAATCAAACGGTGAGGAATCCCCCAGACCGGAGTTACTGAGCACGCCGGGCTGGCCGGATTTGGATGAATATCTAATGGCAGAATCGATCGATCCATTACCGGTTTATCCTTACGACAGGACCGTATATGATGATAGGGCGGATATTTTAGGAAAAGCAGATGGCTGTGCCGTAGTGCGGGGAGGCTATTATTTAGCAGGAAAAGAGCTGTGGGAAAATTTCGAAGCATCGGTTAACAGAGGTCTTACCTCCCGTATCCGTCTCATATGTTTGGATTCAAGCCAGACGGTTATCACTGATTTATGTTTCACAGGCGAATATTTCGATGTCATAGATGAGGAAATAAAGTGGCAGAGTGATTTTCGGTATTTGCTCATTTATAATCCTCTCTCTTCTTATCTGAATGACAGGACCTATTTTCTATCCGTCAAGGCTGACTGGACCCCGGAGGATGACTCCACTGTTCTTCCAGGTAAATTCAGCAATGACTGGGGACACAGCTTATTAAAATTATTCCGCGTAGTTGAATAAAATCAAGGCCTCTCCAGAGGGAGGGGCCTTGATTCTACATAACGCTGATGCAGCTATAGCATCATCGATTTGTATCACATCTCTAATATTACTCAGCTGCAGATTTCGTCTAACAACTCTAAAATCTCTTCAGAAGTATAAAAATACATTACTCCTCTTTCAAAATAATCTCCATCCACAATAATAGCGTATGCGTTGGTTTCCGGTCTGAAAACATAGCCTTCTATTTCAATCGGTTCATCATCGAGCAAATAATTCCACAACTTTTTATCAGAGTATTCAAATCTAATTAAGATTTCATCACCTGATATATCACCTTTGCTCCAGACCATTTTATACCGCAGTAAACCGGCAGCTAATTGATTGTTCTGATCTTTCCACCAGCAATCTGAAATTTTATCATATATATTTCGATATTCATCAGAACCAGGTTCAAATTGTAATTTTCGTTCTTCTTTTTGAATTATAATCAAATCGGGAGCCTGTAAGTCATACTGAGGATATTGTTGGTTTAGTTTCATAATTTCGTTACTGCGTTTATTATGATTGACTAATAACAGAATGATCGCCGCAACGCATATTATCATTATAGTAGCTGCTACTGTAATGCGTTGTGAATTTTTCATGCCTATACCCCTATTATCACAGTCCCACTGCCTAAATGAAATAACTGGCCTTTTGGTAATAAAATTCTTGTTCTGTTTTCAAAAGCTCTACTAGTCCCTTTAGCGTATGATTCTCTCTAAATTCCTTAAGCCCCTCTATATATTCACTTCTATTTTTATCCTCAATTACAACAGGAATCATATCATTTTTGAGACATTCCCGAAACAAGATCAGCCGCCCCGTTCTTCCATTCCCATCCTGAAAGGGGTGAATACTCTCATAGCGCGCATGAAATTCCGCCAAAACATGTATATCAGGACTCTGGCTGTTATACCAATCAAGCAGTTGTGACATTTCCGTCTCTACCTGCGATGGCAGCACTGTAGTATACATTCCAATCATATTGGGCCGCTGCTTATAATCACCGATGGCATACCCGTTTGCACGGTCCTCAAACACACCGGATTTCAATTCATAATGGAATTGCTTAATTAGTTCCTGGGTCAGCATCTGATCCAGCGTATCCAGCATTTTATTAAACATCAGAAAATGTCCGTTTGTCTCTTCCACATCTTTCGCCCGATAATAGTCATCTGACCTGGGCAAAGTGCCGCTATCAAATAAAGAAGCTGTCTGTTCTTCTGTCAGAGTGCTTCCTTCGATCCTGTTAGAATTATAAGCAAGAAGGCGCTGCGTAAACCCATAAACCCCTGACCGATCAATTTTTTTGCGCTCTATCTGAAATCGTTCCCGCAAAAACGTATTGAATTTTTTCGTTTCCATTCACTGCACCTCCAGTTCTAACCTGTCCTGCATATATTAACATCAAAGTTTCTTAATATTCATCACTTAACAGAAAATCAGCATTCTCATTTTTCGGTTTCAGGGGAACCGATCTCCTGGGCCACTTGAATGTACACTATGCAACAAAAACCCTTGTAAACACAAGGGTTTTTAAGTGGAGCTGAGGGGAATCGAACCCCTGTCCGAAAGTCTATTCATTACAGTATCTACTATCATAGTCATTTTACTGACATTCCCTCCGCCTTACGCCAAATGACAGGCTTAAGGCTTCAGTAGCTTCATGTTACGCCCACCTGCTCAAAGCTTTGCAGGAGTCGTTTCCTACATAATCGACGCCAGGATCTTAATGTGTAGGTGCACTAAGGCTGACGAGCAGCACTTAGGCTGCTAACGCTAATTTATTATTATCTGCGTTTATATTTAAGTTCCATGTTTTAACGTGGTCACGGAGTCCACGGATAGCTGCTCTAACTGCAAAACCCCCGTCGAAACCAGTACAACCCCTGGTATAACGGCAAGGCACACCGTCGCAGATAAATACAGATTCTTCTGTTCGTCACAGAAGGTTCTGTTGACATTTAACTATAGCTTATTTTACCCGGCATGTCAACAGACTTTTTTCAATAGAGATTTTTTACCTTGAAATCCTTCTCTGCCTCCCGGCGCTGGTCCTTTTTAGCAATGTCCTGGCGCTTGTCATAGAGCTTCTTGCCTCTTGCCAGGCCGATCTCCACCTTCACCAGGCTTCCTTTCAGGTAAACCTTTAACGGCACAAGTGTGTAGCCCTTCTGGGCAATCTGCGCCTCCCACCGGTGGATCTCATAATCGTGGAGCAGAAGCTTTCTCACCCGCAGCGGGTCCTTGTTAAATATATTTCCCTTCTCGTAGGGGCTGATATGCATACCATAGATAAATACCTCACCCCGTGCAATACGGACAAAGGATTCCTTGATGCTGCACTTCCCCATACGGATGGACTTCACTTCTGTCCCGTGGAGGGAAATCCCTGCCTCCAGCGTTTCGTCAATAAAATAGTCAAAATATGCTTTCTTATTATTTGCAACCATCTTTATACTGTCCCTGGGCATCTGATCCCCTCCTTTCTTTTCCTGTCTATCGTATCAATTTTCCATTTCAAAATCAATGGTTCGCAGTAATTTATCTGCGGATACCGCTCTTATTTTCACTTTCTGGCCAAGCTTATACACTTTTTTGCTGTGTTCGCCTGTGAGCTGGTACTGCTCCGCATCATAGATATAATAGTCATCCTTCATGGTTTCAAGCCGGATCAGCCCCTCAACGGTATTGGCCAGCTCCACAAAGATGCCCCATCCGGTCACACCGGAGATAACCCCCTCAAAGCTTTCATTCAGATGACGGCTCATATACTCCACTTTCTTTAATTTCTCCACTTCCATCTCAGCTTCATCGGCCCGGCGCTCCAGAGCGCTCGACGAAGCGGCCACACCTCCCAGAACAGCATTGTAGTGAGCAATCCGCTTTCCATTCAGCTTCCCGTGGAGATTCTCCTTTATAATACGGTGAATCTGCAGATCAGGATAACGGCGGATCGGTGATGTAAAGTGACAGTAGTACTTGGTAGACAATCCGAAATGTCCCAGATTCTGCGTGGTATACTGCGCCCGCTTCATGGATCGGAGCATCAGCCTGCTGATCAGGGCCTCATTGGGATTGCCGTCCAGTTTGGCAATCAATTTCTGCAGCTCCTTGGGATGAATTTCATTTTTACCCAGATGGATAGAGAACCCGAAATTATTGATAAAAATGCCGAAGCTGCGCATTTTCTCCTCATCCGGCGCCTCGTGGGTACGGTAAACAAAGGGCAGTTCCTGCCAGAAATAGTCTTCCGCCACCGTCTCGTTGGCCGCCAGCATAAAATCCTCGATAATACGGGTTGCCGTATTTCTCTCATAAGCCTTTATTTCCACAGGAGCGCCGTTCTCATCTGTCAATATCTTGCTCTCCGGAAAATCAAAGTCGATAGAGCCTCTTTTTCTTCTCTGTTCCCGCAAGATGCCGGCCAGCTCCTGCATAAGCTGAAACATCGGCACAAAGCCCTCGTACTCTTTGCAGACTTCTGCATCCCCGTCCAGTATTTTCTGGACATTGGTGTATGTCATTCTCCTGTCTACCTGAATCAGCGTTTCTGTAATCTGGTGGCTGACAATCGTCCCATTCCCGTCAATGTCCATCAGACAGCTTAACGCCAGCCGGTCTGTCCCTGCATTTAAAGAACAGATTCCATTGGAAAGCTTGTGAGGCAGCATGGGAATCACGCTGTCCACCAGGTAGGCGCTGGTTCCCCGTTTCAGGGCCTCCTTATCCAAAGGCGAATTTTCTCTTACATAATGGGAGACATCTGCGATGTGCACACCCAGATGATAAAGGGTTCCCTCTTTGGATATAGATATCGCATCGTCCAGATCCTTGGCATCCTCCCCGTCGATGGTTACAGTAGGGAGATTTCGCAGATCCAGCCTGCCTTCTTTTTCACTTTCCTGCACTTCCTCGGGAATCGCCTGAATCTGATGGAGCACTTCCTCCGGAAATTGTTCCGGCAGGCCATAGGCCTTCACGATGGAAATGACGTCCGATTTCGGATCGTTAATATGTCCCAGTATCTCCAGAACCACCCCTTCCGGGTTCTTCTTCTCATCACCGTAGGAGGTCAGCTTAACCAGCACTTTATGGCCGGAGACTGCCCCTTTGGTCTGACCCTTGGAGATAAAAATATCCTTGTTGAACTTCTTATTATCTGTAATTACAAAACCGAAATTCCTGCTCTTCTGAAAGGTACCTACCACAATTTCATTGGCCCGTTCCAGAATTTTTAATACAACGCCTTCTCTCCGCTTTGTTCCGGTACTTGCCTGCACGATCTGGATCTGGATACGGTCACCGTGCAGGGCCCCTTTGGTCTTTGACTCAGGGATAAAGACATCATCGTCTTCTCCTTCGATCACGGCAAAGCCAAATCCCCGCTCTGTCCCCGAGAAAGTTCCCACTTTTATATCGTCCGCAGGCAGGCGGTAGCGTCCTTTCCCATCAATAACAATCTTTCCTTCCTTTTGCAGTGTATCTAATATCTGCCGAAAAAATGGTTTATCCCCTCTGGGAACCTGTAAAAAACCGGCCATTTCATTCAGTTTCAGCGGTTTATACTCGTTCGACGATATATATTCAAATACTTTTTGCTTTCTTTCTTCTAATTTTTCTATTTCCATTTCATTCCTTTCACCCAAATAAATAGCTTGAAACTCTCTTTGCCTCAAACTTGACACCAAAGGCTCTCTTTCCGTCCTATATTAAGTATATCCTTTTTTTGGAACCAATACAATAAAACATGCTTACCCAGCAGGTTCTGATTATATCAAAGCCCGGCGCTCCGGTCTTTTTTCCATGTAAAAAGGACCGCTTCAAAAAGAAGCGGTCCGGTTTCATCACGTCTCATTCTAATTGTCACTAAAAATTCAGATTCAATACGATAGAAAGAACAACAAATACCGTGCCCAGGATTGCTGTAACCTTAGACATCGTCCCTTCTTTAGAACGGCCCTTATTCTTCTCCCAATAGCTGTTGTTGCCGCCTGAACCTGCACCGCTGAGTGCAGCACTGAGGCCTTCCGACTTACCTTCCTGCATCAATACGATTATAACAAGCGCGATACTGACAACGACATAAATCATCGTAAGCACTACTTTTAACGCTGCCATCCGATTCACCTCCTAAAAGTCTAACGAAATGATTATACCACATCCGGACAGGTATTACAAGAATTATCTCTTAATCAAAAGGGATTTTCCTGTCATCTCAGATGGCTGCTTCATATCCATCATCTCAATCAGAGTAGGTGCGATATCGGCCAGGCAGCCTCCCTCTCTTAATATATACTCTTTATCATAATTCACCAGTATAAACGGCACCGGATTGGTTGTATGGGCAGTAAAGGGCTCACCGCTCACATAGTCTACCAGCTGCTCCGCGTTTCCATGATCTGCACAGATAAACATCTGTCCATCCACTTCCATCAGCGCATCATAAGCTTTTCCCACACAGGTATCCACAGCCTCGATTGCCTTAATCGCAGCATCCTCCACACCCGTATGCCCAACCATATCCGGGTTGGCAAAGTTTACGATAATAACATCATATTTACCGGACTTTATGGCATTTACCAGGCCATCGGCCACTTCGTAAGCGCTCATCTCCGGCTGCATATCATAAGTCGGCACTTTCGGAGAATTCACGAGAAGTCTGTCTTCTCCCTTGTTCGGCACTTCCACACCGCCGTTGAAGAAGAAGGTTACATGGGCATATTTCTCTGTCTCCGCAGTCCGCAGCTGCGTCTTGCCATTCGCGGCCAGAAACTCACCGAAGGTGTTTGTGATCTCAACTTTATGGAAAGCAACCAGCTTATTGCCAATGGTTACATCATAATCGGTGAAGCATACGTAGGTCAGCGGGAAACGGCCGTTTGGCCTTGCAAATCCATCAAAATCGTCACAGCAGAATGCTCTTGTGATCTCTCTGGCACGGTCCGGTCTAAAGTTAAAGAAAATAACAGAATCATTTTCTTTGATCGTAGCAACCGGTTTGCCGTCTTCCAGAACAACGGTAGGTACCACGAATTCATCATTATTGCCCTCATCGTAAGAATTCTGCATTGCCTGAACCGGATCTTCTGCTGTATTGCCCTCGCCTGCAACCATAGCGCGGTAAGCTTTTTCCACACGGTCCCAGCGGTTGTCACGATCCATTACATAGTACCGGCCCATGACAGAAGCCACTTTGCCTACTCCGATTTCTTTCATCTTCGCAACCAGCTCTTCCACATAACCCTTGCCGGAAGCGGGCGGTGTATCACGGCCGTCCATAAAGCAGTGAACATATACATTGGTCAGCCCTGATTTTTTAGCCAGCTCAAGCAGAGCATAGAGATGGGTATTATGACTGTGTACGCCGCCGTCTGAGAGCAGACCGTACAGGTGCAGATCAGAATTATTTTTCTTGCAGTTGTCGATTGCGGCGAGAAACGCTTCATTTTCAAAGAAATCCCCATCCTGAATGGATTTGGTGATCCGGGTCAGCTCCTGATACACGATGCGGCCTGCACCCATATTCAGATGGCCCACCTCGGAATTGCCCATCTGTCCTTCCGGAAGGCCTACCGCCATCCCGCTGGCATTTCCCTTCACAAACGGATACTCCGCCATCAATTTATCCATAACCGGAGTTTTCGCCTCTTTAACGGCATTCGCCTCCATCTTTTCATTTAGTCCATAACCATCTAAAATCATTAAGACTGTAGGTCTTTTACTCATATATTCCTCCATTCCGAAGCGATTCAAAAGGATGAAAGGCCGGCACCGGGCCGGTCTTATAGTGAATGAAGCCGTGACGCTCCGGCACTGGCTTCGCTCTCAGGGGCAGAGTTTCTATCTGCCTGAATCAGGACCTCCCGGTTATCCCGGAGAGGCCCCGCTAAAGTATAATTATTTATAATTTACAATCTTACCGAAATCTGGCTTCAGAGAAGCGCCGCCTACAAGACCGCCGTCGATGTCAGGCTGTGCGAATAATTCCGGAGCGCTGGCGCCGGATACGCTGCCGCCGTACTGAATGCGGATTGCTGCCGCTGTAGCGTCATCATAGATTTCAGCGATGCATGCACGGATTGCCGCACATACTTCCTGAGCCTGCTCTGTCGTTGCAACTTTGCCGGTACCGATTGCCCAGATCGGCTCGTAAGCGATCACTGCTGTCTTAGCCTGATCTGCTGTTACATTCAGGAAAGCAATCTTAATCTGCTGACGTATCCAGTCGATTGTGATACCCTGCTCTCTCTGTGTTAAGGACTCGCCGCAGCAAACGATCGGTGTAATACCGTGCTCGAATGCTTTCAGAACTTTCTTATTTACCGTCTCATCTGTCTCAGCGAAATACTCTCTTCTCTCAGAATGCCCGATAATAACATATTTTACGCCTGCATCGGTTAACATATTCGGAGAAATCTCGCCGGTATATGCGCCGCTCTCCTCATAATACATATTTTCCGCACCGATATTGATATTGGTGCCTTTTGCAGCTTCCATACAAGGAATGATATCAATAGCAGGTACACAGAAAAGAACATCTACGTCGTCATTCTTTACCAATGGCTTTAATTCATTCACTAATGCAACCGCCTGTGAAGGGGTCATGTTCATTTTCCAGTTACCTGCAATAATTTTCTTTCTCATTTTACTTATCTCCTTTTTACCATTTATCCCACAAAAGTTCTTCGCCGCAGAAACGGCGAAGAACCAATTGTTGTCAACCGCACATCCTGTGCTTATTTATCGTTCGCTGCAGCAACACCAGGAAGCTCTTTGCCCTCCAGGAATTCCAGAGAAGCGCCGCCGCCGGTAGAGATGTGTGTCATCTTGTCGCCGAAGCCAAGGATATTAACAGCCGCTGCGGAATCGCCGCCGCCGATAATTGTTGTCGCGTCGATATCTGCCATAGCCTGTGCAACAGCAACCGTACCAGCTGCGAAGTTGCTCATCTCAAATACGCCCATCGGTCCGTTCCATACAACGGTCTTTGCGTCTTTGATCGCATCCGCAAACAGTTTTCTTGTCTCCGGTCCGATATCCAGGCCCATCTCATCGTCAGCGATCTCGCCGGCTTTCACGGTGTGGAACGGAACATCGTTGGAGAATTCCTTTGCCACTACAGTATCAACCGGGATCAGCAGGGCTACACCCTTTGCTTTTGCTTTATCTAACATCTCTTTTGCGTAATCCAGATAATCATCCTCTACCAGAGAAGTACCGATCTTGCCGCCGGTTGCTTTCATGAAGGTATAAGCCATACCGCCGCCGATGATCAGAGTATCAACCTTGTCAAGCAGATTATTGATAACGGAAATCTTGCTGGAAACCTTGGAACCGCCCAGAATAGCAACAAAAGGTCTGACCGGATTATCCACTGCATTGCCGAGGAAATCAATCTCCTTCTGCATTAAGTATCCTACCACTGCGGTATCTACAAACTGGGTAACGCCTACGTTGGAGCAGTGAGCTCTGTGAGCGGTACCAAATGCATCATTCACAAATACATCACATAAGGAAGCCAGGTCTTTGCTGAATGCTTCGCCGTTCTTAGTTTCTTCTGCTCTGTAGCGGGTATTCTCAAGAAGAACGATGTCGCCGTCTTTCATTGCATCAACAGCGGCTTTTGCGTTCGGGCCCACAACCTCAGGATCTGCCGCGAACTTTACTTCCTGTCCAAGCAGCTCTGCCAGTCTCTTTGCAACCGGTGCCAGAGACAATTCCGGTTTCGGCTCACCCTTCGGTTTGCCAAGATGGGAGCAAAGAATCACTTTGCCGCCGTCGGCAACCAGTTTCTTGATGGTAGGAAGTGCTGCTACCAGACGGTTCTCATCGGTAATTTTGCCTTCCTGAAGCGGTACATTAAAATCACAGCGAACCAGAACTTTTTTACCCTTTACATTGATATCATCAATTGATTTCTTATTTAACATAGTCTCGTTCCTTTCCCTACACAATTTTGTTTATCCGCATTCTCTCACACCGGACAGCCGCCGATCATGACAGAATCCTGAATACAGCTTGATTCATCCGACGAAAACGGGCCCGGTCCTACAAACAGACCGGACCCGGTTAGGATCAATACAATTGATATAACTTATTCGATTATGCTAATTCAGCAAAATATTTGATCGTTCTTACCATCTGGCTTGTGTAAGAATTCTCATTGTCATACCAGGAAACAACTTTAACTAAAGTTGTGCCGTCGCCCATATCCATACATTTGGTCTGAGTTGCATCGAACAGAGAACCATATGTGATACCGATGATATCAGAAGAAACCAGTTCTTCCTCTGTGTAACCGAAGGACTCGGAAGCTGCTGCTTTCATAGCTGCATTTACATCATCAGCGGAAACAGTGCCGTCACAGATAGCAACCAACTGTGTCAGAGAACCGGTCGGTACCGGAACACGCTGTGCACAGCCGTCTAATACGCCGTTTAACTCCGGAATAACAAGGCCGATTGCTTTTGCAGCACCGGTGGAGTTCGGAACAATATTAACTGCAGCTGCACGGGCTCTTCTCAGATCGCCTTTTCTCTGAGGACCATCCAGAGTCATCTGATCACCTGTGTAAGCATGAATTGTGGTCATATAACCTTTTTTGATTTTAGCCAGGTTATTCAGAGTATTAGCCATAGGAGCCAGGCAGTTTGTTGTACAGGAAGCTGCAGAAACTACAGTATCTGTAGGTTTCAGAATATTTTCATTTACACTGTATACTACGGTAGGAAGATCATTTCCTGCTGGAGCAGAAATAACAACTTTCTTAGCGCCGGCTTTGATATGAGCCTCTGCTTTTGCTTTAGAGGTAAAGAAACCGGTACACTCTAATACAACATCTACATCCAGATCACCCCAAGGAAGAGCGGTCGGATCAGCCTGTGCATAGATTTTGATTTCTTTGCCATCTACTGTGATGGAATCTTCACCAGATGTAACTTTGTCACCCAGAGCGTATCTGCCCTGTGCTGAATCATATTTTAATAAGTGAGCTAACATCTTAGGGCTTGTCAGATCGTTGATTGCTACGATCTCGTAACCCTCAGCGCCAAACATCTGTCTGAATGCAAGACGTCCGATACGTCCAAAACCATTAATTGCTACTTTTACTGCCATGATTTTTTCCTCCTAGAAAAGATAAATTTTATTAGAAATGCCTGTCCCTCTGCGAAACAGGCCAAACCCCGCCGTTGACCGGGGGGCTTCACGGACGCTTCCATCCGCCGCCTTTACATAAGGGACATAAGCCATTTGCCAATGATTGACAAATTTTTCGCAAAGCTTGTTTTCATTCTAAACCATATATTTAAAAAATGCAAGGGGGAATCTACAACCTTCTGTAAATATCCGCATACTTTTCCGCCGACTGTTTCCAGGAATAATCTTCTGCCATCGCCCTGTCGATAATCTTATTCCATTCTTTCTTTTTATTGTAATATATGGATTTTGCATACCCGATAATATCCAGCATCTCATGGGCATTGTAATTGGCAAATGAAAATCCGGTCCCGGTCCCTTCGTACTCATTGTAAGGCTGCACCGTATCTTTCAGGCCGCCGGTTTCACGTACAATCGGCAGCGTTCCGTATCTCATACTGATCAGCTGACTCAGGCCGCAGGGTTCAAAGAGGGACGGCATCAGAAACGCGTCGCAGGATGCATAAATCTTATGGGCTCTCTCCTCGTTATAGAAAATATTTGCAGATACGCGGCCTTTATACTTCCACTCATAATGGCGGAACATATTTTCATATTTGGGATCGCCGGTTCCCAGAATCACAAACTGGATATCCTCGCTGCATAACTCATCCATAACGTAATCGATCAGATCCAGTCCCTTCTGATCCGTCAGCCTGGACACCAGGCCCAGCATAAAGGTGCGGTGATTCTCTGTAAGCCCCAGCTCCTGCTGCAGCTGCTTTTTATTCTTAATCTTCTCCCTGCGGAAATTCGAAGCGTTAAAATGCCTTGCAATCAACGGGTCAGTCCCCGGATTCCACTCCTTATAATCAATCCCGTTTACAATTCCCTCCAGCACATTACTCCTGGCATTTAACAGACCGTCCAGGCCCTCTCCGTAAAAACTGGTCCGGATCTCCTCTGCGTAGGACCTGCTCACCGTGGTAACATAGTCCGCATAGACCAAACCGCCCTTTAAATAATTGGCGTCGCCGTAAGCTTCCAGCTTATCCGGCGTGAAATAGTAGGAAGAAAGTCCGGTGATATCTTTAACCGTCTGTACATCCCACACGCCCTGAAACTTCAGATTGTGAATGGTGATCATACTGCGGATGCCCTGATAAAATGCTCCCTCCGCAAAACTGTCCTTTAGATAAACCGGAATCAGCCCGGTCTGCCAGTCGTGACAGTGAATGATATCCGGCCGGAAATCCAGCAGAGGCAGGGCTGAAAGCGCCGCCTTGCAGAAAAATGCAAATTTCTCCACATCCTCATAAATATTCCCATATGGCTGCGTCCCCGCAAAATAATATTCATTGTCGATAAAGTAATACCTTATCCCTTCGTACTCCAGTTCAAACACACCCACATACTGGCTTCTCCAGGCCAGATCCATGTAGAATGTGGCGACAGGCTTCATTTGATTCTTCCATTTTTCCGCTATCATGACATACTTTGGAAGTATGACGCGCACATCGAACTCCTCCGGGTCCAGATTCTGCGGCAGCGATCCCACCACGTCCGCCAGCCCTCCGGTTTTGATAAACGGTACGCATTCCGATGCGGCAAACAAAATATTTTTCATAGACATTACCCTCCTATGACATCTTCTGAATCCTATTATACATGAATCTTACGTGTATTGAAAGCTGAAATATAAAAGGGCACGAGGCTTAAGCTGATCCCCGTGCCCGGAATATCCTATCCAATAAAACCAGAATATACCACCCTAATATGTTCATTTGTCCTTAATACGGAATGTTCTTCTCCTTGTCCGTGTGCCTTTTAGACACAATCGGCCCTTTTTACCTTAAAAAAGGGCAAAATAATAACCGTCTCTTCCGAACTGTCCAAACTTTGTCTTTCGTAAACGGTTTCTCAGATAAATATGCGGCTTTAAATGAATCAGATTTATTGTTGTGTCTTATACTGCAATCTGATCTTGTCTGCGATCAGGGCAACAAACTCTGAGTTGGTCGGTTTCCCCTTGCCGTTACTCACCGTATAACCAAATAATTCGTCAATTGTATCCATTTTGCCTCGGCTCCATGCGACTTCAATCGCGTGACGAATCGCCCGTTCTACACGGCTGGCCGTTGTTTTGTGCTTCTTAGCAATGGTCGGATACAGAATTTTTGTGATCGAATTCAACATTTCCTGATCATCCACAGACATCATAATGGCATCCCGCAGATACTGATACCCTTTAATATGGGCGGGAACACCTATCTCATGGATAATATCTGTGACATCGGCTTCCAGATTATGTACCTGCGCCATACTCTTAACCGGCTCATTCATTTTCACCGGAGCAGTGATCTGCACCTGATTTTTAATTCTGGACAAAACGACATTATTGTCAAACGGTTTCATGATGTAATAATTGGCGCCCAGTTCAAACGCATTTTCTGCAATTCCCTCCTGGCCTATTGCAGTAAGCACTATAAATCGAGGTATCTTTGTCATATTCCGCAATGTTTTTACCTTTTCCAGTACACCCAAACCATCCAGTTTCGGCATAATAAGATCCAGCAGAACCACATCCGGCGTCTTTTCCTTAATCATATCGAGCGCTGCCATTCCATCTGTTGCTGTCCCCACTACAGAAATATCCTTGTCCTCCTTCATGATATCCGACAAAATGGAAATCATTCTCTCATTATCATCGACAATCCCTACGTTTACCATCTCTTTTCGCTCCTTCCTCTCCAAGCACTGCTAAAAAAATTGTTTTTTCTTTATTTTTCCTATAAACCGCATTATATTAACATTCTATTAAATCTTCAAGCTCTTTCTGTCGCATAATTCGACAAAGTCTGACACTCTTTTCTATTTTTCCGACAGCATGTTTTCGATAAAAATTCCGAACCCCCTTGTAGAATCTTTAACAAAAACGTGGGTTACCGCACCAATTATTTTTCCATTTTGGAGAATCGGACTGCCGCTCATTCCCTGTACAATTCCGCCGCTTAGGGACAAAAGATTTTCATCCGTTACATGAATCACCATTCCTTTATTTGCACTGTCACTGTTTAAATACAGTTTTTCTATTTCGATTTCATATTCCTTGACTGTTCCGTCTATGCCGGACAAAATAGTAGCAGGTCCTTTTTCTATTTCCTGTTTTAACGCAATCGGCAAAGCACCGTACTCATTCTGTGAAGTTTCTTTTTCGCTCCAGCTGCCAAAGATACCTTTTGACGAATTTGAGAGAATCTCTCCGATTTTTTCTTCTTTGCCTGTCTCCAAAAAACCAACTATTTCCCCAGGATTCCCTTTTGTTCCCTTTTTGATATCGACAATTGTCAGCGGATATAAATCACCTCTTTTCAGTTCCATAAGAATACCGGTGTCCACATCAGTGATGCCATGTCCAAGAGCGCCGAACCTTTTATTACTGTCTACATACGTGATTGTGCCAATTCCCTGCGTATCATCTCTGATCCAGGCTCCGATTTTATATTGGCCGTCCGATGACTTTACCGGTGCAACCAGAAGATCCGTTTCTTCCCCATTTCTGCGAACCGTCAGGGTCACATTTTCGCCGCCGGCATCCTGTATTCGCTTTACAAGATTATGTTTTGAGTTTACTGCAGTTCCATTTACTCCTAAAATATAATCGCCCGTTTGAAGCAGAGACAACGCAGGTTCATAGTTCAAACCATCCGCGCCCTCAATTCTCCCTGTTCCCAGAACCAGCAGCCCGTCTGTTTCCATACTGATTCCAACCGGAAGACCGGATGGCGTCAGTGCTATATTATTGTTTATAACATCGACTTGTACGGATTTCCAAGGAAATATGCCAAATAGTTTCACTTTCATGGTGAAACTTCCGGTTTCTGTCGCATGCATGGCAACCTGAGTCTTGTTCAGCTGCCCTTCCTGAACCTGCGGGGCGGTGGAGAAATTGGCCGCTATTGATTCGTCCTCCGGTTCCATCTCGATCGGCAGGGCGGATGAAAGGTATTCCGTCTCACCCACCATAATATTCATATGGTCCGGCACCTGGTTATTCATAGCCTGTATGCCGTAATACCCCAGCAGCACCAGTGTGGCTGCGAGACAGCCGATTAAAATTATCCGGTAGATACCCTTCCTTGTCATTGTTTATACCCTGCCTTTCTTACATATCATAAAAATAGTAAGCCCTGTCAATAATAAACAGGACTTATCTACTGTAATGTTTGTTTGCAGAGTTAGTATGTACCGAATATCATAATTTTATAAACAGATGGAACAGAACTGTATCATGAAATGTAAAATGCTGAATCCTTCGGGAATCTATGGTAAAATGAAAGAATGAATGGAGGGCTGCTCATGTTTTATCATGCACAGAATGGCAAATTAGAATTCGAAGAAACAGATATGGACTACATCTGTTTTGGCCGGGGTGAAAAAAATCTGATTTTTATTCCTGGATTGGGCGACGGATTAAAAACGGTAAAAGGAACCGCCGTGGCATTCGCATTGATGTACCGTATCTATGCTTTAAAATACAGGGTATTTGTGTTTAGCCGTAAGAACCTGCTGCCGGAAGGGTATTCCACCCGTGATATGGCAAACGATGTGAAAGAGGCAATGGTCCGCTTAAAGATAGCAAAAGCGGATATCATAGGTGTATCCCAGGGCGGCATGATCGCTCAGTATCTGGCGATTGATTATCCAGCCATGGTACATAAACTGATTCTGGCCGTAACCTCGCCGAGGCCAAATGAGACTTTAACCGCCGCTGCAGAGCACTGGATTGCACTGGCCCGATCCGGTGATTACAAAAATATTTTTATTGATACGGCCGAACGTTCTTATACGGACCGCTACTTAAAAAAATTCCGCAGATTATATCCGGTCCTTACAAGGCTTGGAAAGCCCAGGGACTTTGACCGGTTTATCATCCAGGCAGATGCCTGCATCCGGCATAATGCCATTGACGAACTGGATAAAATAAAATGTCCCGCCTGTATAATAGGAGCGGACAATGACAAAATCGTTGGAAGAAATGCTTCTCTGGAAATTGCGGACAGGATTGAGGGAAGCAGAATTTTCATATATCCGGACATGGGACACGGCGTGTATGAGGAGGCAAAAGATTTTAACGAAAGGGTTCTAAACTTTCTGGATGCACAGTGACATTAATTTCATAACGATAAAACCGGCCATTCTGAACCTGTTCCAGAATGGCCGATTTATCATTAAATGAGATTCAAATGCCAAAACAGTGGTCTGACACCGCTGTCAATGTACAATAAAATAGTCTTCTTTGATATATTCAAACACTTCTTCCGTATCTTCCTCAGCATAGATTACCACATACCTGCAGTCCGATCCGTCCGGCCGCACAACCTGTCTTTTATCGGGAATCTTGTGTCCGGTGCCCGCCGCGCCCAGCTCTGTCTTATCCTCATAGTGCCAGAGAAGATCTTTTCCTGCAAGTGTGATCTCATCCTCCTTATCAGAAAAGGCAAACTGGACAAAATCGTACTTTGTTTCCAGTTCTGCCAGTCCATCCAAACAGATAAAATCAGGATGTACTGAGTTACTGCTTCGGTCCGTCAAACCGGACAGCTTCTCATCGGAGCAGTAGATGATCTGAAAACGCACCGGAGGAACTTCCGGCTTTTCTTCCTCTATATCGGCAAACACAGGAAAACCCGTCTGTTTTTCAGGCTCCTCACCCATATAAAACCCCCACAGCTTCCAGGGTACCGGATCTGTTATGGCTTCATATCTATTTTTTGCATTATCGTTCAGCTGATAGGCGAAGGCCTCTCCCTTCAGCTGTTCCGGTGTAAGCTCCATGATTCCGTCGTACTCTGTATCCGTTCTGTCACTTCCGACCGCCTGAGAATATCCGTTGCTCTTCCAATAGCAGCTGACGGCTTTCTTACCCGCTCCGCCGGGCCCGCTTCCTATAATCCCGCCCAAACTTTCTGTCCCACCGGTTATCTTGCCCCCGGCATAACAATTTTCCAGCTCTATATTTGCATTTTCCGCATATCCGATCAGACCTCCGGCTATCGTACCGTCTCTGATATCATGTTCAGAAACTACCAGACGTTCAAGGGTAATTTCAGCAATATTATAGCTGTTATATAGCTCACTGCTCTTTATCGCGCCGGCCAGCCCGCCGATTGCCTGCGGCCCGCTGACATTTGCTATTATTCCGGTAATTTCCGCCTCATTGCCGCAGTTGATAATCAGGCTGTTCTCTGCTCTTCCCGTAATTCCGCCTACACCGTTATTGGCATAGATCCTGCCCAGGTTCGTGCAGTCAGCGACAGTTCCTCCGAAATTATAACTAACGATTCCCCCCACCGTATCCACTCCATAGATCCGGGCCCGATTTATGCATTCTATAATATCTCCCTTATTGTACGATGCTATACCGCCCATTCCGCTGTAAACTACACTGGTGCTTTTACCAAGAACTCCCCCGAATTCACACCCTATTATTATACCGCCGTTTTCTCCTGCCAGGCCGCCGATGTTGGAGCCTCCTACACCTTCCGCTTTCACATTAAGGAACTTACAATGCTCGATACGGCCGTTATTATCTCCTGCCAAAATCCCGCTGCCCTGTTCCAGATTCATAACAGTAACAAAATCCATAGTTAAGTTCTTTACTACACCTGTAGTATTTATATCACCAAAGAGATATCCCCTGCTTAGCACAAGATTTCTGATTGTATGGCCCTGCCCGTCGAAAGTCCCTGCAAACGCCGGGACATTCCATCGGGCAAGACCAGTTATTGTCCCGCCTTTACAGTCAATATCATTTTCCAGTACAAAATAATCCTGCCTGTTGCCTCTCCAGGGCAGCGCATTAAGATACCGGAATACATTCTGAAACTCTTCTTCCGTACTGATCCGGTATGGGTCGCTTTCCGTGCCCTGTCCTGGAAAATAGGACGACGCCCCCGCCGCGTCGGCTTTCATAAAGCCCCGAAGGCAGAACCCGGCCGTACAAATCAGCATGATACCCGCCGCTGCTGCCCATAGTATTACTTTTTTCTTCACACCGGTTTCCTCCCTCCTCTGGTTACTGTAAGACGGTTCGCATAGCGTACCGGGTCTGTTTTTACCAGTTCATTTTCTCATAAAGACTGGGATTATTGGAAAGCCAGGTCTCTAACTTTCCCTGATTGGATATATTATTTATATTCAGATTTCCCAGTGAGCCTTTCCTATTCAGGATTTTATACCAGGACTTATCCTTCTGACGGTAGGCAAAGTCCACGCTGGTTGTCTTGCCTGTGGTGCTGATATAGCAGAGCCAGGTTGTGGGCTCCGAGCCATTCTTGTCAATGGTATCAACCTTCATGAGAATAGGATAATCGGTCCCATTATAATTGATCGTCTGGTCTGCAAAGATAGGAGCCAGCGTGCCCAGATACCACTGAAAATAAAACTCATTGATACAACCGATGATATAATCATACATCTCCTGGGTAAACGCATCCCCGTATTTCTTTTGCAGATTCCGGGCCAGCTGATGCCTGGTACCCTCTATGCCGTTGGTATCCTGCCATCTGGCATACTCCCAGGAAAGCTCCTTGTTGGCCACCTTCTCTTCCATATCCGCCTTTATCGTCAGCCATACATCCTGGATGTCCCTGCCGGTGGCAAGCACCAATTCCGCTCCCATCTGCCGCACCGCACCGCTCCTGGGCTTTATGCTGACCTGCTCCTCGCAGGTAACGTCCGATTTCGTCAAAATAACAGACAGCTCCACTGTCTTATCTACCTTAGCCGTAAAGTCCGCGACAACTCCCGGCTCGCTTAAAAGCGCGCCGTTTATATATAATGATTTATCCGGTCCCGACTTCCATTCCACCTCATCCATATCAATCTGTAGGATCAGCCCTGTCCCGGTATTTTTCGTCTGAATGTCTTTGCCGCCCATCACCAGATCTGAAATCCGGTTTAAGCAGTCCTGTGCCTCCGTCTGCAGATCCGATCTTGCCATCGTGCGACGGTAGGACTGGGATGCCTGGGTAATCATCATACCCACAAGAGAACTGACCACTCCCAGTATGGCAATGCAGACGATCAATTCAATTAGCGTAAATCCTTTCTTCCTCACTGTCCATCCCTCGCTTTGGCTGCAATATGCATATCTGCCTATTCCACATAATGGGCTCCGGTTTCCTTTATCATTTTAACGGTTTTCTCTCCGCCGCCGCCCTGGAATATCACATCCCCGCAGAAATAAGTTTCATTCTCCAGAAACGCGCCGTCCTCCCGGTTCACACAAAAGCGGCTTCCCGGAAGAGGCTGCTTTAATGCTACCTTTGACGTGCTGCCGATCTCCGTCCTGCTTATGTCCATACCGTCAACGCGGAGCCTTGTCACATATTGGCCGTCTTCCTCTGTCAGTTCCAGCTCCCATGTGCCGGCTCTGGTTGTAGCATAAGTGCGCAGAATCCCCAGCTGTTCATCAAAAAGGGATGCGGCTTTCGTCACCTGCTTATGATCAAAGCCGCTTAACGAAGCGGCGCTGGCGCCGGTAAAGATCATGATAATCGCCAGTACGACAATCAACTCCACCAGGGTAAAACCCTTCTTTACCATTCGTCTCATTTTATTTTTCATTCTTATACCCATGCCTGCCGTCAGGATTTATTCTTTGTCCAGTTGGACAGGGTCATAAAACTGTATTCCAGATCCATGGAATTGCCGGTGCTCTCTCCATTTCCATCCGCGTCCGCAGGCTCCTGCCCGGTAATCCCTTTAATATCCAGATAATCCATAAGAGAAGGATCGGCAAAGTGCAGAATAGCCGCAGTACCCGCCGCGTCGGCGATCAGCCTGACGCTGCTCCCCTCTATCCGGACAGATCCCCCGGCAATCACGAGACCGGTAAAGGTAAACGCATCCTGTTGAATGATAATGTCGCCGGATGCAATCAAAATGCCGTTGCCGGCTGTAAAATCAATCACATTCCCATCCTGATCCAGATAAGAGCCGTCAGGGGCGGCAATAAGATCCCCTGCGGTAATCAGCACATTATCCCGGCAGTACACGGCGCCGTTTCCTCCGTATATCTGGTCAAAGAAAATCATATCCCGCCATGCGGTTTTTCCTTCTTCTGTTTCCAGGCTCACTGTCGCAGAAGCAAACTGCCGCTTCATTTCATCCAGCCTGCTCTTAAGCTCCGGTGTTATAACAGTCCGGTTTCCCACCAGGGACGCTTTGTTATCCCTGACCCGGAACAGCCGCCCGTTGATATAGGAGCCCGAGGGAGCCGTAATCTCTACCGATCCCCCGTCCATGAACGATTCCAGATAGGGATCAAGCGCTTTCTGCTTGATACAGTATTCCAGGAACTGAATCCTCGCCTCTTCATTTACAAAGTTCCAGTATAAATACACTTTATTATTGATCAGCATGGAGTAAACCGGCTTAATCGGGTCCAGCAGCTCATCCAGATTAAAATCCGGGGTAAACTGCACACCGTAATATCCGTGCTCCTCATTGAAAAGATCCGCATTATTGCCCCGTCCATATCCGGTTTTATACGAAATTCCGTTTACTACCGCGGAGACATTTCTGTCTGCACCTTCCACCAGATAATCTCTCTGAATCAGATACAGGTTCTGATCCACGCTCAGACTTAGGGATTCTGCCAGAGGATACGTATAAAAACCTTCCATGCCCGGATCACCGGCATAGAAATCCAGATAGGCATGCCCGGCGAGAAAGAGCTTCTTTAAGTCAGTCATATTTACCACTGACCTCTGGGCATTGACAGTAATCGCGCTGCTCTGCCTGTGCATGCCCGATCCATAGCTGAATCCATAGTAATTTCCGCTTAAATCCAACTGACTTCCGGTTCCGTTTACCGCCAGATCGTCCTGAACATAGATTCCGCCCGAACCGGTCTTCGCCGTCTCCATAACAACCGCAGGGGTCCTTCCATCCTCCCCGGACTCTTCCGTATTAATGTTTCTGGCCCAGACCTGACTGCTATTCACGGCAAGGGAAGCGCCGTATACTACAATATCCCCCGGGCTGACGAACCGGTTTCCCTGGATACGGCTGTCGGTGCCGTCCTCACAGAGCAGACCGCCGTCCCCGGCGTATACATTTCCAAGAGCAGTAAAATCCGTCCCCAGAATCTGCACCTGGTCCGCGCCGATCAGGGCATAGTTTAACAGTTCCGCCGTCTCCGCCGGCAAAATAGCGGTTCCATTGTCAGTCGCCTTCATCAATTCTGTCAGATCCGGCACGGTAATCGTGAGATCGGTCGTGATAGAAGAATAAACGTCCTCCGCATTGATATTTTTTACACTCAGGCCCCGAAGGGTTACATCGTAACCGCCGAATTCAATCCGCTGCAGCCCTACCTCCATATTTTCAGAAGATACCGTGGGACTGTACGCCGACAGAAACTGCCGGCTCTTCTCCAGCGCCTTGTCATCCCCCATATAAAAGAGAACCTCCAGCTTCTGGATGCATTTGGAACGGAAAAGATTCTGAAGTACAAACTCCAGACCGTCCGTGGAATGGTTGTTTTTCGCGTATTCTACCATTGTAGAAGCCACATTCGCCGAGAATTGCTGGTAGGCGTCTTTAAAGGTATCGGAAACCTGTTCCCCCAGTCCCACATAGATTTCATCCAGCGCCTGCTCCACGTGGTAAAAATTCTTCTCCGATTCCCGGTTTGCCGCCTTCATTACCGTGTTGGCGGATGCCGCCGAGAGAGAAAGAGCCGCCATCACGCCGATAACCGCCAGAGCGGCAATGACAAAAAGCAGGCTTGAGCCCCGGTTATTCAGTTGGTTTTTCCGTTTTGTCTCCATTTAACCTGCTCACACCCTTTCCGGCCGGCTGTTAATCAGCCCTCTTTCGTAGCATTTTCTATCGTAATATAAGATTTTCCTTCAAACAAAACCTGTACCCGGACATTATACAGCCGGTTGACTGCCGGATTCCGGTCAAATATATTCTCCGACGGTGTGATATCTCCGTTATAAGGCAAATTGGTATGCAGGCACAATCTGCCGCTCCGGATATATCCGTCCTCCACGATACCGGTAAAGTCAGACCCATCGGCATTTTTCACATTGCCGCTGCTCTGAATCACCATGCTGGGAGTCTCGTTCTGTTCGATCAGATAAATGTGACTTTCTGCCGTAACTCCCGTTCCGTTCAGCGACAGTCTGATTTCGTCCCCGCCGTTAAGCGGCGTATAGTAAAGATAGACTCCTGGAGTCTTCCCCGTACTTTTATCCATATCCGGCCCGTTATAGGTTTTGGAAAATACTGCTTCCCCTACATATTCCACGCCTTCATAAATATAGGGCAGACGGTAAGTAAATCCTAAATTCACCTGTGTCTGATACCGATCCCCAGCAGGAATCAGTTCCAGCCCGACAGCCAGTATTTTATTCATCCGGGCAAATTCTTCTTCCGACGGCGTTATTTCTTCCAGTATCTGCGCCGTCAGAGACGCTGCCGCTGCTTCCTTCGCCGCCTCATCAAATCCATTCAGCTCCCTGACAAAAACAAAATTCTCACTGTCCGCCAGATCCGGCACCTGCATGGACTTAAAATCATTTACCGTACCTCCGGCCGGCCCCGCAATGCCGCTGGGTTCTATTTTGACTACCGTCTGATAGCCGGTCAGATCCTTGCCATTTTCCATATGGTGATCCTTGATAAATTCTCCGCTTCCCGAACCGGGAACAAATCCCTTTCCCCGAAGCCAGTTCTCCGCTTCCGACTGGGTTTCAAAGCTATCCTCGCTTTTCATCTCCTCCACCAGAGTCTTGGCCAGCATGGTAGCTGTCTCGTATCCCTGCGCCGTCCTGTTTGCCCTGGCAGCCCGTAGGAAATAGCCCAGCAGTACCGAGCCCAGTATCCCCATTATGGCAACGGCCACCAGCAGTTCTACCAGGGTAAAACCACGGCGGCTGTTCTTTTTTTGATGTTCCTGTTTCTTCATCCAATCACCAGCCATATTCTGTCCGGGAGTTCTCCCTTAATAGATTGCCACCTTGCCCTCTGTTTCTATAGAAACTCTTGGGTTCGTCTCATCTTCTCCTGTAATTGTAAGATTTACATACTGGTCTGTCAGATTCTTTATGTTCAAACGGATTCCAGATTTATCTTCCACACCGGTCCGCTTAGAACTGGCGATCAGGATATCCAGATCATCGCCAGGCGCAAATTCGTATTTCTCTGCAGCGTCCTGTCCCTCGATGGTATAGCTGACAAAATAAATTCCCACTGCATTTTTACTGAATTCCATTGTCACTTCCGAGATGTCATCCGAAGACGCGGTAATCACATTCTGTTTTCCCTTCATGCCCACCACGGTCGTGTCGATATCGGTATCCGGCTCATTCGCCATGATATAAAAATCATAGGAAGACCGTATCCTCTTTCGTACAGCCTCCGTGGATACCAGTTTCTTCTGTCCGTTTTCTTCTGTAAAAATATTAATACCGCCTATTTTCATTCCGTCCAGGGCTGCCGGAGTATAGACCCTTCCGGGACCCTCCACCGCATATTCATTCATCACTGCCGTGCCGGACACAATTTTCTTTTCTGCGTCATAGACGGCATTCATGGATGTAATGACTCTTTTTGCCGGATAAGAATGAATATAGTCGATCATCTCTTTCCAGGCCTCATATTTGCAGGTAAATGGAAAGGTAAGCTCTGACACTTTGCCGGAGTAAAACTCACTCACGGCTGTCATCGTATTATCAAAGGGATAAAGCACCTCCTCCGCCCCCAGGCCGATATCGGTTATGTCCGCGCCGAACTTTTTCTCCAGTGTGCGCAGAAACATAATCTGATCTTCCTGCCAGATCGCAGCGGGATAGGCAGAAAGCCTGCTGTTATATTCCGCTGCAGACGCTTCTATTTCTCCCAGATACAGCTCCTTCAGGGCAAGAACTTCCGTCTTCTGGCTGTGTTCCTCCTGGAGCCTGGTGATATCCTCACGTATTATCTTATTCTCACTGTTCAAAGTCCGGAAGCCAAGTATATAGCAGAGAGCCAGCATACCGATAACAGCAAGCATAACCAGCAGATTTTTATCCCTTGTACTGATCTTCATCTTCATACCCATGCCTTTCCCGTTCCCGGCCCATCCCAAACGGGAATAGACCCAGATCCGTATTGCGCTCTCCTTTACTCAATTGATTTAAGCTCCTGGTCGGCCGCTTCCAGAGAATCCCCGCCCTGGGCCGCTGACTTAATGTCGTCCGCCGTCGTCTGGGAATCCTGCCCGGTTTCCTCTTCGATTACAGTAACCGGCTGGGAACCATAATAAAAGGTCAGGGTCAGGGTATGCATCGTATCCCCCTCAGCCGGTTCAGCACCGGTTTCACTCCCTGCCTCTGCGGCAGCCGCTTCCTCCTCATGGAGGCTGTCTGCATAGATCTGATAAACAGCGTCCGAATTTCTTAACTCCCGCAGAAAAACCGCGCTGGCTTCCTTCGAGTCTGTTATCACCGTTAATGACACCGTACCATCCACCATTTCAAACGTTTCCACTCTGGCGTTAGCCGGAAGGATATCCTCCAGCAGCAATACCAGCGACCCCATCTTCTCATTGTCGGAATGTGTCTGCATATCAAACGCCTGCATGTCATTTAACCTGGCCGTTATCTCCGTATGTTCTTCGATAATCGGCTGGGCATCCTCCAGGCTCTCTACTTTATGCTGCCACTCTGCTTTCTGAATCTTCAGAGAGATATTGCGCAGCAGCGGAATTCCCACCATTATAGCGCATACTACTAATGTAGTAAGTATTACACTTCCATAAATACGGTTCTGGGCCCTGTTCTTCTCACTCTGTTCATAATCGTACGGAACGAAGCCCACCGGGTCCAGAACCGCGGACAGAGGCTCCAGATAACGGGGGATTTTCAGTGAAAGCTGACCGTCCGCCGCAAAACCTACCGGATCTAAAATCCTCTTCACCGGAAGGCCCAGCTGTCCGGTCAGAAGCTCAGGCATACCCTTCACCAGAGCTCCCTCACCCATCAGATAAATTTCCTCCAGGGGTTTGATATCCCGTCTGGTACGATAATACTCCATCACCCTCTGCACATTGGATACCAGATAAAAGAAAGCATTTGTCACCTCGTCCTCCCGGTTCTCAAAGCTTTCGCCCACCCTCTGTTCCTCCGCCATTTTTTTCATGGCCTGGCTGTAAGAGAGCTGCTCTTTCTCCATCACCAGATGAACCGCATCCATCATGCCATAATTGACGGTTCGCTGCAGATAAAACGCTCCCTCTGTAAAAATATTGATAACCGTACTGTCTCCGCCGATCTGCAGCATCATGACAGGGTACTCCGGCACCTCGGTACGGCAGAGCTGAAACAGCCCATTACCTACATAATCAATACTTCTGACCTTCATTCTGAGGTTTTTAGCCACCTCATAACAGGCGGTCACCAGGCCATTGGGCACCGCATAAATCATCAGCCGCATTTCATCCCGGCTTTCTTCTTTCTTCCTGCTCAAAATGGAATAGCCAAGTACACTATCTTCTATATTAAATGGAAAATACTCATCCGCATTTACCCGGATAATGTCCCGGATCTTTCTGCCATCCTTAATATAGGGAAGCGTCGCCTCCTTGCTCATCACCTTTCCGGCAGGCAGCGTAAAGATTAACTCTTTCGCCTTCATATCCTCCCGGCGCAAAACCCCTTCGATCAGCTCTGCCATCGAAACAGGATTTTTAATCAAACCACCGTCCACCGCCAGTTCCGGCGTCGGGATCGTGACAGCATTCAGGATTTTCTTTTCTTTCTTGCTGCAGACCAGCTCAGATATTTTGATTCTTACACTGTCTGCCTGAATCGCAATTACTTTCGACATTCTCTTCCTGCGCCTTTCCAGTATCCGCTCTTCTCTCAGAAAAGCTTCACTCTCTGTTTCCTGTTCTCCATGAGAACTCCGGAATAAAAACCAGAATACTCCGTTTTCATTCCGCACCTCTCATAAAGTGCAGCCTTACCACGCAAAACCAATCTTCCTGATCAGGCCCGGAACAATCCCAGATACCAGTTCATAAATGGTTCTGCACAGAGCATAGCCATAAAAATCCCCCCTGCCAGAAAAGGCCCGAAGGGAACCGCCCCATCCGGCAAATCCGGGTCCTGCGCCGCTTTTTCCCTGAACTTCTGATCGTGTTTCATGGATAAAAGTACCACCGAACCGATGATGCATCCTGCCACAGCAGCAAATAAAACATTGGGAAATCCCAGCAGCAATCCGGCTGCCGCCATCAGCTTCACATCGCCGCCGCCCATAGCCTTCCCCTTGCTGAACAGCAGAAGCAGCAGGAAAAATCCGCTTACACTCACTGCCCCCAGCAGATAACTGCCCCAGTTCGGCCAGCCGATAATAACGGCAATAAGTCCCAGAATACCCAGACAGATATTCAGGGACTCAGGTATCTCAAAGGTCCTCACATCCTCCGCACTGATTAAAACCAGCACAGAGAATGCGAGACAAAATAACGGTGTCTTCAGACTGAATCCATAGACTACGGCTATCGCCGCATATGCAATTCCGTTCATTGCCTCCACCAGCGGATACTGGGGCGACAATTTACTTCCGCAGTTCCTGCACTTCCCATGTAACATGAAATAGCTCAGAACGGGAATAAGGTCGTACCATTTGATCGGCGCCCCGCAGCTCATGCAGTGGGACCGTCCCGTCACAAAGTTCTCCCCTTTCGGCACCCGGAACAGATAAACGTTCAGAAAACTGCCGATACATACGCCGAACAGGGCCGCAGCGATGGCGGTAAACAGTCGTTCCATGGAGTCACTCCTTGATTAGTAGTTTTTGATGACCAAGTCTTCAGTAGTTTTATGTCCAGCATAAAAAACAGAGACCTGATATTGCTCCGTTCCAGCGGGCATATCCAGTGTAAAATGAATCGGGCTGCCGCTATACTTACTGGATTTTGCCGCATATGCTGTCTGAGACCCATAATTTGCCACTACCTCATCGGTAAAATTCTTACTGGCAACAGTTGTATTCTTAAGCAATACAGTTTCAAATGATGCACCATTAACATCGTCAACTTTCTTAAGGATAGCCTGTTCATAGGCCTTCTCATCCGCCAATGCCAGTACGATTGACTGATATGCGTTATCCAGTGCTGCCTCATCCTTGGCAATTCTGGATTTCTCGATGTAACGGATTACATTCGGTGCCAACAAACCTACTAAGATAACCAGAATGGCAATAACTACAATTAATTCAACTAAAGTAAAACCTTTTTTATTCTTCTTCATGGCAATCTCTCCTAGTCCGCGGTTATCGCATTTGTTATCTTATCAGCTGGCAAGCCACTAAACCATACCGCTACGGTGTACCCACTCCCATTTTTCGCAAGGCTATACATAATCTCTGAATCTGCGTCATCTGCAACGGTTCCTCTATAAGTATTAGATTTAGCAGTATATAAACTAGTTCCATAGTTTGCCTTAACCTCTGTCGCAAAAGCATCTGTCTTACCTGTAATTGTAGACAATGCTGCTCCCGTCGAGATAGAAGCTTCCGCCGCCGTATACGCTTCTTCATCCGCCAGTGCCAGCATAATGGACTGGTATGCATTGTCCAGCGCTGCCTTATCCTTTGCCGCTCTGGATTTTTCGATGTAACGGATCACATTTGGTGCCAGCAGGCCTACCAGGATCACCAGGATCGCGATAACCACGATCAGCTCCACCAGGGTAAAGCCCTTCTTATTTCTGAGTTTTTCTTTCATCTTCTTATCTTCCCTTCTTAAATTTCAATTTATCAATACAAGATTTCTCTTGAATAGATCATCAATCATAGCTAGGAACGCCAGGTACCCAGGATTCTTTATCATCTGAGATATAACCCACATATACTTTATAACCCTTTACATCACTGGGGGTATGTCCTCCTATCCCGCCGCCGGTTTTCTCTGTAATCAACACCATATACCGCATGGGATAGTCCGCATATGCTTTTGATTTCGGCTGATATGCCGTCGTCCCATAAGTTTTGAGAAATTCTTTTCGAAAAGCAGAATCTTTACCAATTCCAAGATCCGTCCCATCAACCAACTTCGATACATAACCAAATATGTTATCTTTGGTCAGTTCCTGAACCAATGCGTCATTTGCCGCCTCATCTGCCAGGGTCAACATAATCGCCTGATAAGCGGTGTCCAAAGCTGCGATATCTTTCGCCTTCCGGCTCTTTTCAATATAGCGCAGCACATTGGGCGCCAGCAATCCCACCAGAATCACTAAAACCGCAATAACTACAATCAGCTCCACCAGAGTAAAGCCCTTCCTCTTCATCCCCTGTTTGCCTTCTTTCCTGCTTATTCTTTTTCCCTCTAACTGGGTGTTTCCATTATATCAGTTTCTGTTCATTTGGGAACAACCATTTGTACATAATTCGGCTTTTTACACATAATATGTCGAAATATGCACGTTTCAGGCATGTGTCAATTAAGAACGTATAAAGATTCTATTTTCCTACACCACGCCGGACAGATTCTGATACATGGACAGCATAGGCAGGAAGACCGCTGCCAGAACCCCGATTACGATTCCCGCCATTAGAAGGATCATCAGCGGTTCAATGGTTGCCGCTACCTGAGCAGTCGTCTGCTCCACTTCCTCCTCATAATACTCCGCCACTGTCTTTAACATCTGCACAATGGCACCGGTTTCCTCTCCGATCGAAACCATATTGCAGACCATAGGAGGAAATATCTTGCTTTTTGACAATGGCTCTGCCATTGGAGTTCCCTTGGAAACCTGAGTGGCCGTGTGCCGGATAACATCCTCGTACATCGCGTTGGTCATACTCCGCGCCACGATTTCCAGCGCCTCAATCAACCCCACGCCGGACGCGATCAGCGAACTGAAACTTCTGGAGAACTGGGCACAGGCATTCTTCACCGTCAGCTTGCCGAAGATGGGCATGCGCATAGCCATACGAGCCTTGATGCGCCGGCCCGTCTCCGTCTGAAAATATACCCGGACCGCCACAAAAAGCGCCGCTAATCCCAGAACTACAAAAATCCAGTATTTCGCCATCCATTTGCTGAATCCCACAATAAACATGGTATAGCCCGGCATATCCGTATCCATCTCACCTAAAAGGTCCACAAACTTCGGTACAATCCAGGAAGTGAGGACGATGACAATCACAATCGTCACCACCAGTACAATAATCGGGTAAATCATAGCCTTCACTACGGTTGCCCGCAGCTTTGCCGACTTTTCGTACTGATTGGCCATCTGTTCAAACGCGCCCTCCAGGTTGCCGGAAGCCTCCCCGGCCGCCACCATGCTCACGAAAAGCGTGGTAAATACATCCTCATGCTTCTCCATACTGGCCGCAAGGGTAAAGCCCTTCTCCACATCCACCCGGATCTCATGGATCGTCCTGCGCAGCAGCTTTCCTTCCGTCTGTTCTTCCAGCATCTGCAGCGCCCGCACCACATTCACACCTGCTGTCATCAGCGTCACAAACTGACGGCAGAATACGCACATGTCCCGGACCTTTACTTTCCTTTTCAGGAAAGACAAGGAAATATCCTTCTGCAGTACGCCTGCTTCTTTCACTGAGACAATGATATTCCCCTCACTTCTCAGCACTCTCATAGCACTATCCCGGTTGGCCGCTTCCACGGTGCCCCGCTTCTTCTTTCCGTCCGGTGTCATCACCTGATACGTAAATTTAGTCAAGGCTCTTCTCTCCTATATTAAAATCTTTCTCTCCATCGCTTCTATATCCATACAGTTGGCCAGGGCATCCTTTCTGGAAATAACTCCGCCCATCACCAGCTCATAAATCGCGTCATCCAAAGTCTGCATGCCCAGCTTTCTTCCCGTCTGAAGAGCGTTGGGAATCTGGTAGGTCTTTCCCTCCCGGATCAGATTCCGTACCGCAGGGGTTGCCAGCATAACCTCAAACGCTGCCACCCTCCCGGTACCGTCCGCCGTGGGAATCAGCCTCTGTGAGATAACCGCTTCCAGCACCATCCCCAGCTGAATCCGGATCTGCTGCTGCTGGCTGGGCGGAAATACGTCGATGATTCGGTCTATCGTGGGGGCCGCACCGATAGTATGGAGCGTGGAGAATACCAGATGCCCGGTCTCAGCGGCGGTAATCGCCGTGCTTATCGTCTCCAGATCCCTCATCTCACCCACCAGAATCACATCCGGGTCTTCCCGGAGCGCCGCCCGGAGTGCAGGAGCATAGCCCGCTGAATCCATCCCCATCTCCCGCTGATTCACAATGGATTTTTCATGGCGGTGGACATACTCGATGGGGTCTTCCAGTGTGATAATGTGCTGGTTCAGGGTACTGTTAATCCTCCCCACCAGGGAGGCTAACGTGGTTGATTTACCGCTTCCGGTAGGCCCGGTCACCAGGACCAGGCCGCTTCTCTTCTTATACAAATCCGCTACTGTGGGCGGCAGATTCAGTTCCTGGACTGTGGGCACCACATCTGAGATCAGCCGAAATACCGCTGATATCATGCTCTTCTGTTTAAAAATATTGGCACGGCATCTGCCAAGACCCTGCATGCCGAAGGAGAAATCCACCTCCCCCTTTTCTTCCAGAATCTGCTTCTGTCTGTCGTTCATCACGCTTTCCGCCAGAGCCTTTGTACTCTCCGGTTCCAGAACGGGCAGGTTCAGAGGCAGGAGCGTACCGTTCACTCTCACCTTCGGAGGAATCCCTACTGATATATGGATATCGGAGGCCCTCCGTTTCACAGCCTCCGTGAGAATCTCTTTCAGATCAAATTCCATGTGGCACATCCTTTCCATGACCGCTGCCGGCTTTACTCATTATCTACCTCTACCTTGCGCATTTCTTCTACAGACGTCATCCCATCCAGCACCTGTCGGCGGAGGTTTTGATAGAGGGTACTCATTCCCTCGCTCTGCGCCTCATGACGGATGCTCTCCGATGATTCCATCACCGAGATCATTTCCCGGATACGGGGGGATATGGTCATCATCTCGAAAATTCCGATCCGGCCGTAATACCCGGAGTGATTGCACTTGGGACAGCCCCCCGCCCGGTAAAGGGTATAGGGCTGATCCACCGGAAGGCCAAGCTCCATTTTCTCCATCCGGCTCGCCTCATAGGGCACCTTGCAGTCGCACAGCTTTCTGGCAAGCCGCTGGGCAATGATTCCGGTCAGGGCATCTGCCATCAGGAAGCTCTCCACCCCCATATTCAGCAGACGTCCCACGGTCGCCGCCGTGTTATTGGTATGCACGGTACTGAGCACCAGATGTCCGGTAATCGCCGCCTGAATGGCGATGTTGGCCGTTTCTTTATCACGGATCTCTCCGATCATGATGATATCCGGGTCCTGCCGGAGGATAGACCGAAGAATACTTGCAAATGTAAGATCCGCCTTATTATTGACCTGGACCTGATTAATCCCGTCCACGTTGGCTTCTACCGGGTCCTCTATTGTTACAATATTTACAAATTCCGTATTTAATTCACTTAATGCGGTGTACATGGTCGTCGTCTTTCCGCTGCCGGTAGGGCCGGTAACCAGTATTATCCCATGGGGATGGGACAGCATCTGATTGAACCGTTCCAGGTCGTCCTCATAGAAACCAAGACGGCGTTTATCCAGCGTCAGGCTCTGTTTGCTGGAAAGACGCATAACAACCTTCTCCCCGTGTACGGTAGGCAGGGTGGAAACACGGATATCATACTCATACCCTTCCACCATAGCCGTAGCGCGGCCGTCCTGGGGAATTCTCTTCTCAGATATATCCATGCCGGACATAATCTTCACCCTGGATACAATGGCTGGGAGCAGTGAAGAATCATAGGACATAATTTCGCTTAAGACGCCGTCCACGCGGTACCGCAGACGTATCTCTTCCTCCAGCGGCTCAATGTGAATATCGCTGGCCCTTCTGTGTACCGCCTGCTCAATGATCGTATTGACCAGCTGCACAACCGGTGAATTCTCCACCTCGGCCAGCACCGATTCCAGCACCGTAGGGCCTTCCGCTTCCTGCTCCAGCCGGAAGGATTCCGCCGCCTGCTTTGCCTTCTGTTCCCCGAAGAACTTGTCAATCTGTGCCGCAACCTGGCTTGTGGTGGAAAGCACGGGCTCCACCTGCATATTGGTTATAATCGCCACATCGTCGATCGCCACCACATCCATCGGGTCAGCCATCGCCACTTTGATTATATTATTGTTATTTTCATCATATCCGATGGGAATCAGTTTATAGCGCTTGGCCACATCTTCATTGATCAGATGGACTACCTTCTCATCCAGATTCATTTTCCGAAGCTCTACATACTCAATATCCAGCAGCTCACACAGGGCGTCCGCCAGATCCTGTTCCGTGATATAGCCCAGGTCCAGTATGGTCTCGCCAAGCTTTGTTCCCCTTCTCCTCTGTTCTTCCAGGGCCTTTTCCAGCTGCTTTTCCTCCAGCAGCCCTTTCTGAACCAGAAAGTCACCCAGCCGAATCCGTTTATTCCGAATCACCGTTCCCATCCTTTCCAAGCTCCTGCGCAGACCAAGCCCGCACAGCTTATCTCTTTTTATTGTATTCCAGATTACTCATAATGTTTAAACTGTCCGGCCGATTCCTTCAATTCTCTGGCGCTTAAGAGCACCGACTCGGTCACATTCGTGCCGCCGAGCATTCTTCCCAGCTCCCGGATAGACTCTTCTTCTGACAGTCTTGTCGTCATCACCTGCGTAGAACTGGACTCGCTGCTTTTCCGAATCAGATAGTGCACATCCGCCATCGCCGCAATCTGCTGCAGATGGGTGATGCAGATAACCTGATGGCCCGCAGCGATCAGCGCCAGCTTCTCCGCTACCTTCTGCGCCGTAACCCCGCTGATACCCGTGTCAATCTCATCAAAGATCAGCGTGCCGATTTCATCCTGCGCCGCCAGGATAGATTTAATCGCCAGCATAATACGGGACAGCTCTCCGCCGGAGGCCACCATGCCCAGGCTCTGGACCGGCTCCCCCGGATTGGTGGAAATCAAAAACTCCACATCGTCCGTTCCATCCGCCGTACCTGCTTTTTCCCGTATCGCAATCTCAAACCGCACATCCAGAAAATTCAGATCCGTAAGCACCTCTTTTATTTTATCCTGAAGGATTACACCCGCTTTTTTCCTCTGCTCAGACAGTTTCCCTGCTGCTGCGGCATAGGCTTCCTCCGCGGCTTTCAGCTGCTTTTCCATATCCCTCAGGTAAGAATCATAATTATCATACTGCTCCAGCTTTGCACAGACCGAATCATAATACTCCATGATTTCCTCGTGGGTATTGCCGTACTTTGACTGGAGCCGGTGAATCAGGTCCAGCCGTTCCTCCGCTTCACTTAACTGCTCCGGATCAAACTCCAGTCCCATCTGGTAATCCGACAGATTCCGGTTAAAATCCGCCAGCAGTTCCTCGATCTCCTCCAGCTGGCTGCACAGGCCGCCGATCGGCTCATCATACTCTGTCAGCTGGCTTAAGCTTCTCACGCTCCGTCCAATCTGATCGGATGCCGTGCCGTCCTCCCCGCCGGTCATCCGGTATACCGTGCCGATGCCCTCCTCAATCAGGTGGGCGTTTGAGAGTCTGCGGTACTGGGCCGTCAGTTCCTCTTCCTCGCCGGGTTTTAACCTGGCACTCTCGATCTCATTCTTCTCATATTCCAGAAAAGAGATTTCCCTTGCGCGCTGTTCTTCCGGAACGGCAGCCTCCCGGCTTTTCCTGCGAAGCTCAGCACAGATCTGAAAGCAATGTTTCACCTCTTCTCTGACCGTATCATCCTTCGCATACCGGTCCACAATCTCCAGATGCTTTTCCTTTCGCAGCAGAGACTGATGCTCATGCTGTCCATGAATGTCAATCAGAAGAGCGGCAGCCTGCTTTAGCAGGGACAGAGTAACCGTTTCTCCGTTTATTTTATTCACCGCTCTGCCGGAATAGATTCTTCTGGAAATCAGCAGCTGGCCGTCTTCCATGGGAATATCCAGCTTCTTAAGCCCTTTAAGGGTCCTCTCATCTTCCACGGAAAATAAAAGCTCCGCCAGGGCATAATCCGCCCCGCGGCGAATCATCTCTTTGCTGATCTTTCCTCCCAGAGCCAGATTGACGGAGCCGATAATCACGGACTTACCCGCTCCGGTCTCCCCGGTCAGTATATTTAAATGATCGGAAAAATCAATCTCAGCCTCTTCTATAATAGCCAGATTCTTTACATGCAGGTTCAGTAACATGCTTCCTCCCACTTTTATCCAAGTATTCGTATAAGCGTGAAAGTTCACAGAAAGCATACTGCCTGCTGTGAACTATCAAGTCGTTTACTGCTTTTATCAACTATAATATTTCTGCTCCAGATCTCTTACCATCCGGATATAATTATCCCTGCACGCCTCGTTCTCCCCATTCTCGATCTGGGAAAGGCAGGGTTTTAAATACTCATTCCAGATACCCTCATAGACGTCGGCTCGTTCCGGCATCATATCAATAGAAGCCACAATTGCGGGTGCGATAGAGTAGTACTCCTGTACCAGTTCCTCTCCATTTTCCTGTTTCAGCAGGTAGTCGTCACGGAACTGTCTGAACCGCATCAGTTCATAACACCGGTCGGATTTTCCAAATGTCTCGCAGACCGCGGTGGTAATGTAACAGATCTTCCGCTTGCGGAAACCCTCGATCAGCTTATGGTAATCGCCCTTATAATACATCTCATTGGGATAACGGGTCACCCACTCGTCTATAATATGGTCCGCAAACTCCTCGCTGATCTCCAGCCGCAGCTCCCTTATCATCGGAATAATAAAGACCACCTGGGTCATTTTATAATCATCCCGCACCACATTCCGGCGCAGCTTCTGTTTCATGCCGGATTCCTTCTCCATGGAATCGGAGATGGCGTCAATCAGCTTCTTTGCTGCCTGCCGAAGTATCTGCGGCAGTTCTTCCTCATGCTGGTAGCATGCAAGTTCCAGATGATCCAGAACCTCTCTCTCCTCGGCCAGATATTTTTCAAAGGCCTCCTCATAGGTCTCTTCTTTGAAATAATTCAGAATATCTCTGTGCCTGGTATAAAGCCGGTGCATATTATCCAGGGCGTAGGCCAGGTTAGCCTGGTGATTATTGCTGTCCAGCTCCAGTAGCTCCTGGATCAGTCTCTCCCGCTCCTCCGGCGCTTCCTCCATCGAAAGTCTGTGTTCCAGCTCTTCTATCTGCTTTCTATCTTCCTCCGAAAATGTAATCTGGATCAGTTCATCTGCATTGACACTTTTACCGCAGTACATACAGATGATACGTTCCATATTCTCCGGAAATACTAACTCTCCGCCGCACTTCGGGCACTTCCCTCTTTGGCTCATCGTCTCTTCCTTCCTATGTAATACACTTGTTCTCCCCTGCATCTAATTAATCTACAGTATACCACATCTCTTAAGAAAATCTCAAGAAAATTTCCCACCCAGCCATTATTCCCCATGTAAAACGGCTGGCTTAAGGCGGCAGCATTTCCCCTGCCTCGCAAGGAGTACAGAATCCGTCTGTCCTCCATCTGCCAGGAACCGCCCGCCATCCATTTTCAGCTCGGTTTTGCACAGCCCTTTTTCCCGGTCAGCTGTCATAACCGGCAGCGCTGCTGTGCACTTGCACTGACCGGAATCCTGATTTCTATTATAATAGGTAAATACTCCGTCGCGGCACAGTGCCAGACACTCTTCGCCTTCCCAGTTTTCAAAGGTAAAAACGGTATCCAGCTGCCTTATATTCTCATCCTCCAGATACGATTCAAAGTACATCTGATAATTCTGGTAGAAGCCCAGACCGGAAATTATCATTTCACCCGGCCGTACACAGGCATACATGCCCGTCAAGGCAAAACCATTCTCCGCCTGCCAGGTAAAAGAGGGTTCACCGTCCGTACAGCCTGCTCTCATATAAGCGCCTGTACTCGTTCGTACACCAAGACCGACGACCCTTTCCTCCTCTGTCCAGCCATCCACACCGGCTATATATTCCCCAAAAGAGAGCGAGGCTTCTGTCCGGGCACCCTCTCCGCTTCCGATCCATCTGGTCTTTTCCTTGCCATAAGAGAGCCGGATACCACTTATCCTCCTGTCTCCGGTGCACAATGTAAGCCCGCTTACCGGCGGCATCTGATAGACTCCCCGGTCCGCGAATAAATCCTCTGTCCGTTCCGTTCTGCTGCCGTACAGCCTGGATCTTCTGGTATCCTCCGCAAAATGAAAGGGCTCGTCCCCAAGGATCTGATCGGAGGTTATACTGCCTCCAAGCCAGGTTTCAATATAAGAAATGGTATCATCAAGCGCGGTAAAATGATCGTGATAGGGCTTTTCTTCCCGCGGTATCATGCAATCGGTCATATCCCGCATCACAATAGGAGTAAAACCCGCCCGGTAAAGTTCCCGCATGCCAAAATTCCTGTGGATCACACACATATTCGTATGTACGCCCATCACAATCACATGGGTAATACCCTTCGCCAGAAATGCGTTCAGAATACAGAATTCTGCGTCCCCCTCCCGGCTGTCGTCACAGATAAAATCCTGGTCCTGATCAATAAAAAGAGCTTCGTGCTGCCTGACCCAAACCCGCCCCATCTCACATTTGGGACTGCAGTCGCACTGCACACGGTACGGGTCAATCAATTCCGTCACGGCCGGTATGCCGCTCAGATCTCTCACTTCCCGCGGCCTTCCTGCCGGATAGCCCAGCGTCCGCATTCTGGCAGGAGATTCGCCGTAATAGCTTCCTGCCACCCTGCTGGGACAAAAAGCAATGCTCGCCCCCAGCTCCCGGAGTTTAATCAGAACCCGGTTCATCGGCCCCGCAAGTTCATTCACCCGCCGGGTCGCGCCCCGGCACCAGTGCCGGTCCCACATATCACTCACAATCACTCCGACTTTAGAACCGTCAATCTGTTCCGGCTCATACCGGTATCTGCTGCCATTTTCCGCGCCATCCATATATCGGACCTTAATATTGAATTCCATATACTATTCTCCTCTGAAAGAACAGGCTACTCTTTCTCCTTCGGTTCCAGAATGGTTCCGGCGTCTTCCTCCGGCGCATACTCCCGCAGCGCTGCCGCAATCCTGCTCTGTACATCCTGTGCAATCTCCTGCGTCTTTTTCCCCTGATACTCCTCATAGTACAGAGGTTCCAGAAAATGAATCTGCACGGTAATCGGTTTCGCCGATCCGGAATCAAAGGCTTTGTAGGTATCCACCAGTGCAACCGGTACGATAGGGCACCGTGCCTGGGTAGCACTCTTAAAAGATCCCGCTTTGAACGGATGCATCTGGTTTGGCACCCCGGCTCTGGTTCCCTCAGGGAAAATCAGATAATTCCGTCCTTCTTTTACTTCCTTTGTCACCTGCATGATCACCTTCATGGACTGGCGGACATCGTTCCGGTCCATAGGCAGCGCACGCATCAGGCGCATCACCTGCTTAATCAGAATGACATCCTTCACCTCTTTTTTGGAAATCAGGCTGAACGGCCGCTCATGGACCTGCATAAATACCAGGGAATCGAACAGCCCCTCATGGTTGGGGAACATAATATATCCGTTCTGCTCCGGCAGATTCTCCAGTCCGTAACATTCCACCGTCACCCGTCCTGCCTTAATAATTCTGGTAACCATCTTCCGGAGCAGTTTTGCCGCCTTCTCTTCATCATAGTGCTTCTCACTGCCCAGCCACACCATCCTGAAAAACCAGTACGGTACTATATACAGAAGTTTCGCTACCATCAGTGCAATCCGTTTCATTTATCTATTTCCTTTCCTGCCCTATCTTCATTCATTCTGTCAATGGCGGTCCTTATTCCCAGCCAGCCGTCTGGCTTTCCGCCTTTTCACACTCCGCACAATCAGCACCACAATCAAAATAACGAGAGCGATTATGAGTACCACAATCAAAACGAGTATGACCGCAATCTTATTTGGATTCTTTATGAGATCAATAATATTCCTGCTTTGATCCACAACCTTGCGGTTCTGTGTCGCTGAATAATACTCCGGAATCACAGAAACACCGTCCTCTTCCTCAAATGAATCCAGGTAACCGGCCAGTGCCAGCCATTCCTTCACTTCATTTCCCTTCTTGTCATGAATAATACAGGCGGAAAAATCCGTGACCGGATTTCCTTCCTTATCCTTTGGAACAAGAGAAAGAATACCGAAGGATTTGCTTTCCACAACGCCCAGCATCTGAGCCGAATAAAGCCCGGACACCACCCGGTACAGCTTATCGTCTTCCAGTTCGGCAGCACTGCCGTCCTCCCTGACAAGTTTAATGTCTGTCACTTTGTTTAAAATCAGCCTGTGCGGGTTAAATGTAAACGAAACACCGGACATATAAAGCCTGGCTGTCGTCATCAGATCGGAAATAGAGGCGTCCACCTCCGCAGCCGTCCGTATTTCCCTGCCCGTCAGGTAGACACTAACCAGCGGATAACCGCATGTGCCGTCCGCGCCGGAACCCAGAGAGCTGACTAAAAAGGCATCCGCAACCGTAACATTTCCAGGATAAAAGGTTTCCCGTATCACACCGCTGGGCACCAGAGCCAGATCAATCGGCTCATAGTCTTCCCCCTCCGCCTCTTTTACCGCATGAATATAGGAGTCGGAGATAATATTTCCCAGGGTATGCTCCGTGTGCTCGTCGCTGATCGCGCTCAGAGAAGAAAATTCATAGGGGTTGTAGGCCAGCACCTGATCAAACGTATAACCGAACTGCTGCAGATATTCCTTCTCCACCAGCTCCTTATACTCTTTCAGTATAGTTAAAATAGATTCATCCGCCTTCACAGACGAATCAATCGGCGTCAGTTTATAATCGGACAGCAGCCAGCTGCCGTCCTCCTGCTCGGTTAAATGCAGAGAACCAAGCCTCATGCCGTATTCCCCGCTGGAAACAATCCAGGTATTTCCCTGGCGGATCGGCTCCTCCAGTGTGGAGTGGGTATGTCCGCTGATAATCAGGTCAATGTCCGGAATCTCCTTCGCCATAATCTCATCCTCCGACTCACTGGCTTTCGGCCAGGTTCCGCCGTGAGACAGGCAGACGATCAGATCGGCCTCCTCCTTCAGCTTCTCCACCGCCTCCTTTGAGGTCTCCAGATGATCTCGGAAAACCACCTGGCTGTTGGGAGCGCAGGCTTCCGCATCGTCTCCAAAAGAGCTGAAAATCCCGATCTTCACACCATTTCGTTCTATTATAATAGTATCTTTCACACCGTACTCATCAAAAGCACCCTTTAACTCTTCCGCCCTGGCCGGGTCAGACGCGGCCCAGTCGACAGCGGAAAACATAAGCTCCGGCAGCGCATCGCCGCTTCCCCTGGCCGCTTTCAGCATGGCAGCCGCCCCGCTGCTTGTAAAATCAAATTCATGATTGCCAAAGGTGGTCGCATCATATCCCAGCTGACCCAGCATCCGAAGCTCCAGCGCCTCCTGCTGAAAAACCGCCTGATACAGCGTACCCATAGAAAAATCCCCGCCGTCCACGGTAATCGAATCCGGGTATTCCGCCCTGATATCATCCATCACCGTCTTCAGCTTAGCAAACCCGCCCACCTCATCCGGCGCACCATGCGTCGTCTTTAAGGTTGTGTCCAGATGGGAATGAAGGTCGTGAGAAAAAATGACGTGCGCCTCCCGGCCCGCTTCCTTGCCGCTTGCCGTAATTCCAACCGCAAAAAGCAGGAGCAGAAGAAAGGCCATTATGTATCTTTTATTCCATCTCTTTCCCATAATAATCTCCTTTTCTGGTTTTCTATTTCACAAGGACCATTCGGGCCCGTGATACGTTTGCTGTTAAAGTCTTTCCAGTGAAACAAACAGCTATAAAACAAATCCCGCCATACGGCGCGGGCTTCTCCTCGGGAACCTTCTCATTTCTCCGCTTCGCTCCGAAACGAGAAGCTATAAAACAAATCCCGCCATACGGCGCGGGCTTCTCCTCGGGAACCTTCTCATTTCTCCGCTTCGCTCCGAAACGAGAAGCTATAAAACAAATCCCGCCATACGGCGCGGGCTTTGTTTTATATTTTACCCTAAGGCTTACCAAAAGTACAGATTCCAAAGCCTCCTCTTTTGTCCTTTCCGGTCATAATTTGGTGTTGACAAATATAAAATTACATTGTAGAATACAATTCGTACCGTATTTGCGGAGTTGCTGGAATTGGCAGACAGGCATGACTAAGGATCATGTGTCTCAGAGACGTGAGGGTTCAAGTCCCTTACTCCGCATAGCTAAAGGGAGATGAGTTTCATCTCCCTTTTTTAACTATATATAAGGAGCTTGTTATGGGATTTTTCGAACTTTTTTTACTCTCCGTCGGCCTTGCCATGGATGCATTTTCCGTTTCGATCTGCAAGGGATTAAATATGCAGAAACTTCATTTCCGGCATGTCTGTCTGATCGCCGCTTTCTTCGGCGGTTTCCAGGCCGGTATGCCCCTGATCGGCTGGATGCTTGGAAAACAATTTGAAAAATCCATAACCTCCGTCGATCACTGGATCGCATTTATCCTCCTGGGTATCATCGGAGGGAAAATGATCTGGGAAGCATTAAAAGGCGGAGAAGAAGATGAAGACTGCGGCGGGATCAAGCTGGGCGAACTCTTTATACTGGCAGTCGCCACCAGCATCGACGCATTGGCAGTCGGCATTACCTTCGCATTTTTACAGGTCCATATATTCTTCGCAGTTGCCCTGATCGGAATCATCACATTCCTGCTGTCCGCGGTAGGCGTCGTCATCGGTAAAAAATTCGGAAGTCAATACCGGAACAAAGCAGAGCTGGCCGGAGGAATCATACTGGTGCTCCTTGGAACAAAAATACTGCTGGAACACCTGGGAATCCTGAGCCTTACATAACAACAGAAATTTTTCACTGAGCTGCAGTTTTTTGCAGCTCATTTTCACTGTCCCGCAGGGACATTTTTCACTTGCGGCTTTCACTGAGCTGCAGTTTTGACAGCACATTTCGGTTCTTTACGTTCTTCACTCTTCCTTCTTCATTGCCCTTATGCGGCTTTGCCGCAACTTTCACTTTCTTCCGTTCTTCATTATTCACTCTTCCTTCTTCATTGCCTTCATTGCCTTCCTTATTTCATTATTCTCTTTATTAGTCCCAGATGATTCTTATACGGCGGATATCGCAGAGGTATATCCAGCCAGTTTGCCTTTTTCAATATGCTCTTCTTGTGAGAAAAGGTATCAAAGCTTCCCTTGCCATGATAGCCGCCCATCCCGCTCTCTCCCACGCCGCCGAAGGACATGTAAGTGGTAGCCAGATGTACAATCGTGTCGTTGATACAGCCGCCGCCGTGAGAGATAGAGGAAAGTATCCTCTGCTCTCTTTTTTTGTTCCTGGTAAAATAATATAAAGCCAGCGGTTTGGGTCTGCCGTTCACAAATCCGATTACTTCATCCAGCCTCTCAAATTCCAGAACCGGCAGCAGAGGCCCGAAGATTTCTTCCTGCATAATCTGGCTGTCCGGCGATACAGCCGTAAGGATCGTCGGCGCGATACAGCCGGTCTCTCTGCTGAACGTTCCCCCGCATACAATTTCCCCGGATTCCATCAGGCCCGCAAGACGGTTAAAGTGCTTTTCATTTATAATTTTCGGATACTCGTCATTTTCACAGGGATTAGCCCCGTAGAGACGCACAACTTCCTGTTTCATTTTTTCCAGCAATTCATTTTTAATCTGTTTCTGTACCAGCAGATAATCCGGGGCAACACAGGTCTGCCCGCTGTTTAAAAATTTCCCCCAGACAATCCGTCTGGCCGCTACAGAAAGATCTGCCGTCTCATCAACAATACAGGGACTCTTGCCGCCCAGCTCCAGGCTGACCGGTGTTAAATGCTCCGAAGCCGCCTGCATGACCGCCCGGCCCACTCCCACACTGCCAGTAAAGAATATATAATCAAACTTTTCGTGAAGCAGACTTTTGTTTTCTTCTCTGCCTCCCTGAACCACAGCGACAAAACAGGGATCATAAATCTCCGCCAGAATTTCTCCCATTATCTGCGAAGTATGGGGAGAGTAATTGGACGGTTTAATAACCGCACAGTTGCCTGCAGAAACTGCGCCAATCAGCGGAGCCATAGTCAGCTGGAATGGATAGTTCCATGGGGATAAAATCAGAACCACCCCATAGGGCTCGCTGTATATCCGGCTGACCGAGGGAAACTGGGCAATCGGCGTGGGAACTTTTTTGGGCTTCGACCAGGATTTTAAATGCCGCAGCGTGTAATTGATCTCCTCGTAGATAATGCCTATCTCGGTGGCATAGGCTTCAAACGGAGCTTTGTTAAGATCCTGTTTTAACGCCTGGAACAGCTCTGTCTCATGTCTTTTTATCGTTTCCTTTAATTTCACAAGCTGACGTATTCTGAAATCCACATCTTTTGTTTTGCCGGATGCAAAGAATTTTCTCTGCTTCTCAATTATTTTACTGATCCGTTCCTGTTCCATATTTTATTCTCCATTCCGAAGCGTTCTTTGCGAAGGGGCGCGCTGAGAATTTCTGATTCCCAGCTGCGATAAATGCTGTTTGTGACGCCTCAGCACAGACAGCTGATTTAAAAATCATCACATCAGTGTGTTTTTTTAAATCTGTTCTCCTTTAATCTGACTATATAAAAAAGCAAGATCTTTTCTGCTCAGGATCTTCGGTACCGGATATAAGGGATTGGCCTCCCGCGCGGCGCGCAGGCTCAGCAGCCCGATATCAGCCTCCCTGATATCACTCAGATGCTCCGGTATACCCATATTATAATTCATACGGCGGATAGCAGCAATAAAGAGATCCGCCCGTTCTGCTTCTGTCATTTCTGCCATCCCGATTCCAGCCACGTCCGCAAGTTCGGATAACGGCTGATAGACCGCCTCTCCATAGTATTCCAGAACATAGGGCAAAATAACCGCATTGGCAAGTCCGTGAGGGGTTCCGTACATGCCGCCCAGCGCATGGGCCAGCGCATGTACATAGCCTACATAGGCCCTGGTAAATGCAGCTCCCGCAAAATATGCCGCCTTCTGCATGTTTTCCCTCAGGAGAAGATTTTGTCCATTTTCATACACTCGTTCCAAATCCCGGAAAATAATCCTGACTGCCCGCCAAGCATACTTTTTTGTTTTACCGGTGTTGCTTCTTCCGATGTAGGCCTCCACCGCATGGGTCAGGGCATCCATACCGGTCGTGGCCGTCATGAACTTCGGCAGGTCTTTCGTTAAAACAGGGTCCAGCACGGCATAGCGGGGCGTCAGGGACGTATCGGTGATCGCGTATTTTTCTTTGGACACCGCGTCCGTTACCACAGCCGCAATCGTCACCTCACTTCCAGTCCCGGAGGTAGTGGGGACTGCGATCAGAACCGGAAGTTTTTTATGTACCTTCAGCACACCCTTCATCCTGCTTACCGGCTGCCCTGGCTTTGCGATCCGCGCAGCGGCAGCCTTGGCACAGTCTATGGGAGATCCGCCGCCCACAGCCAGAATCGCCTGGCATTTGCTCCTGCGATACAGGTCTGCCGCCTGTTCAATGTTGTCTATCGTGGGGTTGACTACCGTCTTATCATACAGACTCCAGGCAACCTCATTCCGTTCCAGATTAGAAAGCAGCTCTCTTAGAAAATCCTGTCTGGAAATTCCCGGATCAGTAATCACCAGCACTCTGGATATTCCCATCTTTCTGATTGCACCCGGAAGCCGTCTGATACTCCCCGCGCCCTGCATCAGCCTTGGGGTACGAAAAGGCAGCAGATAAGCCGCCGCTCTCATACCGGTCTGAAATCCCCGGCAGCCCAATCTGTAAAATGGATTCTTTTTCTCCTGAATTGGTTCCATCACAATCGACCTGTTTCATGCAGGCATATGCCTGTGAAATCCTTCCGTATTTATTTTGATGTTCAAATTAATAAACTGTTATTGTTTATAACTCTTTTCCCACAAAATGTCAAGAAAAAAGAGTCGCCGTCCGGGGTGCAAATAACAAAAAATCCCCGCCCATTTAATTCTCCTGCTGGCTGCGGGGATTTGAATGGGCGGGGATAATGCGGGGCTATTTGTCTTTGTAATGTCCTCTGCAATGTGCGATATAGATGCGTCCATTTTCTATATGGTAAACCAAACGGTCTTTATCATTGATGCGGCGGCTGTATTCGCCCCGCTAGATTTTTTCACTCATCCTCTTCCTCGATCAGTTCATGCGCCGTACCTTGTCCTGTTCGGAGTTCCTGGACGGATTTTTTTACATAGGCCATGTTGGCTTCTGAAAAAAATGGATCGGTGGCCTGTGTAATTTCAAATGGGATTCGATTTTCGCGCAGAACTGCTTTCACAAAAAGATTGATGGCTGTGGAGGTATTTAGGCCGACATTGGAGCAAAAGGCATCAAAGCTGGCTTTATCCTTTTCGTCTACTCGTGCGGTTATGGTTGATTGTGCCATAGAATCATCTCCTTTCTGTATTCTATCTGTCTATATACTGGAAAAGAGCTACCGTTCTTCCCTCAAAAACTCTCTCATAATTCCAAAGAGTTTATCACTGTGAATAACATAGCTCCCATGGCTCTCCCCCGGGAGGATCTGCAGCCGCGCACCTGGAATATGCTCCGCAATCTCTCTGGTATGGCTCTCTCTTATCATATCGCGGCTTCCGGCCAGCACCAGCGTCGGAACTGATATCATTTTCAGCTCTTCCGCCTTGATCTGCGGCTGTGTCAGCATCATTTTCACCTTCGGATCTCTGTGCAGAAACCAGGAGAATTTCATGCCCAGCAAAACAGACCGCTTCAGTCCGCCAGGATATAAATTAGCGCCGCTGATAACCAGCTTTGTCAAAAGCTCCGGATACCGCAGGGCCAGTAAGAGGCCGAGAATTCCGCCGTCACTGAAACCATAGAGGCAGACCGGCCTGCCGATTCTCTCCCGGATCAGACCGGCCATATCCTCCGCCATCCGGGAATAATCCAGATGTTCTGCTGCTGAACTCTGTCCATGTCCCCGGCTGTCCGGTGCCCAGACATGAAAGCCGCTGTCTGCCAGCTGCTTTGCCAGAACATCAAAGATAGTATGATCTTCTCCGTTTCCGTGGAGAAGCAGCACTGGCTCACCTTCTCCGGTTTCTTCGTAATATAGCTTTACTCCGTCTTTTTCATAAACCATAGTTATCTACCCGTACCTTTCAGCATCAGTATAGCATCCCCCAGGGTACAGGAAAAGTATTTCTTCACGGTATTATTTTCCCCGCAAAGCTCTATTTCTCTATGGAATAAGAGTATACATTCTCATAATCCAGTCCCATCGTGATATCCACGGTCAGGTCATTATTGTTGTAAACGGCTGACCACTGTGTCCCTGTGATCTTCCCCTCCTCATTGGGTTTTAACGGCTGGCTTGCCGCAGAGAGCAGATCCATTCCCTGCTCTTCTGTAAGTACGCCGTCTGTTTCTTTCAGGCCGTCCATCAGAATCTGGTACCGGTCCTGACCTCCCCCGATATTGAAGAAGTCACCTTCTGCGAGGAAGAAATTCGTACAGGCCTGATAGGGGGTCTCTTCTTCCAGAACGGTAAATACATTGTCCACATACTCTACAATGACAGACCGGCCTGCCGCGTCGGAAATCTGAAAGTGATAGCAGCTGTTGGCGGAGGAATGCATGTCGTACTGCTGGAGCAGATCCAAAGCCTCCCCTACATCGGCGGCCTTATCCAGAAGCATCCGGATGGCAGATGTGGTGTTGATATCCGTCTTGCCCGTATCCTGATTGGTGGGTTCTACGTTCAGCTGCAGCACACCCACGGTCAGCCCTTTCTCATTGATCCCGTCCAGGGGAATATAAGGAACCGCAAGAGCTAAAATCCGGTCCTTCACCGTATCCGGAAGATAATCTTCCCCGTAACCCATAAAGGACAGATTCACCATGGAAATAGATTCATATCCATTCTTCGGCGCCGTATGTACCAGCATGGCAGGTGCGTAGGCATTGTCAAAATTTCTGCCGAAGATGGAATCTCCCTCCGGGGTCTGCGCCCGAAATGTACTGCAGCCCAGATCCGGTATTGTAATCTTAACCGGAAGGCCTTTCATCAGCTTCTTGATGATAAACTGCACCAGTTCCTGGTCATTCGCCGCACCGGTCTCCATAAATTCGTCCAGGCCGTAATCTGCTTTATAATCCATCGTATACAGAGGATACTCATCCACCTTTTCCACCGAGAAAACAGAGCGGACCGCCCCCTGAAACATAACGCCCAAAATTACGATGGCTGCCAGCAGGACCGCCAGCGCGCCAATGACTATTTTTCTTCCTGTCTTTCCCTTCTGTTTCATTATGCAAGTCTCCTTTCCGGCCAAAGCCCATATTTATTTTGATATTCAAAATACTTTGGCCCGGCGTTTGCCAGAATAGCACAGCATATTTTGGATATCAAGTTCCGACCAATAAATTGAATGACAGGCAACGACTGAAAATTATGTGAAAATGCCCGCAGAACATGACTCCGCTATGGATTTCTTTGGTCATCGGCGCCGAACTGACCGGATACAGGACTTGAAAATTCAGGAGGAACAGGAGTATGATAGATCACAGAACGAATAGAATGGGAGGCGGAGAATTTGAACATCATTGACGCGCATCTGCACTTTTGCAAGGCAGACGGCGAATATTTTGACCGGATTGCCCTGGCTGCCGGACATGAACATTCGGAGACACACCTGCGGATGGTGTTTAAGCAGTACAGCATACGGATGGGTGTTGTTATGGGGAACCGGGAGCTGGAACCGGCCTTTCACCGCTATCCGGAATTTCTGCGCTACTGCATCGGCATCGACGGCAGCTTTTATAACCGCTACGGTTTTGACAGAGTGCCCGAACTGGTCGAAGAGAATCTGCGCAGGCCGGACTGTGTGGGGATCAAACTCTATCCGGGATACTGTCACAGTTATGTGAGCGATCCCAGATATGAGCCGGTCTATGAGCTGGCCGAACGGTATCAGAAACCGGTAGCCATCCACACAGGTCTTACCGCCGGTACCACCGCCCTTATCAAATACAGCCACCCGCTCACCGTGGACGAAGTTGCGGTAGGGCACCCCCGGGTACAGTTTGTCCTCTGCCATATCGGTAATCCCTGGATTCCCGATGCCGTAGCCGTCATGGCTAAGTGCCCCAATGTAGCAGCGGATCTTTCCGGCCTTCTGGAGGGCAAACTGGATATGAATCGTTTTTTTGAAGAACAGAGCGGCTATATCAGTTATTTAAAGACCTGGATTACCTATTTAAGCGATTACAGCAGGCTTCTGTACGGAACCGACTGGCCGCTGGCCAACGTGGGAGACTATATTAAATTGGTAGAGCATATCATACCGGAAAAGTATCAGGAGCAGGTTTTCTTTGAAAATGCCAACCGTCTGTACCGTCTGGGCCTTTCCTGATGTAAAGCTAAAAAAGAGAGTATAAAAGCATCTGCAAAATTTCCCCTGCAAATGCTTTCATACTCTTTCCGCTCATTCGTATCCCTCGGTTTCCAACAATACAGATGATTTCTCTGCTGTTTTCAATAGCATGCTAGCTTTTGCTTCCCGCCGTATACAATATTGACAGCACCAGTCCCGGCGCAAAGAAAATCAGATAAAACAGCAGGGCAGCCAATACGGAAATCCCGGTGCTGACAATGCTTAGGACAAGGATAACCACGGCTGTCAGCGAATAAAGCGTGAGCAGGAGAATTCCCATGGAAACACAGTGACAGAGTTTAGCCGGACTTCGATAATTCCGAATGCCATATATTCCCGCGCGAAATTCCAGAATGGCAAACGGCAGCCCGGCAAAAGCCAGGATAAGCCCGGCACTTCCCAGAAGCAGACTGCCCTCGCTGGGTGACGCTACCGTCCGTATCAGAAGAACAGCCCCCAAAATGCATCCCAGCATCTTTAGACTGCCCAGGACAATAAGCAAGATTGAAACAATACGCAAAAGAGTATTTCTGCCGGAAAAACCGGCACTTGTAAACATAATACTGCTGGTCATGGCGTTCCCTCCTTATGTCCGATTCTATCTAATTTCATCATACTTCAGAAGAATAAAAAAAGCTATCCCTTTTGTCCTTCTTCATTGACCATCCAATTTTTAGTTGACATTTCCATTTTTCCATTGTAAACTAATATGGCAGTAATACGTAGGGGCATAGTTCAAAGGTAGAATGCGGGTCTCCAAAACCCTTGATGTGGGTTCGATTCCTACTGCCCCTGTAGTTTTAGAAGGTTCCCTGTTTACAGGGAGCTTTTTTCATTTTAAACGTCATAGAAAGGAGAATCCTCTTGAATACCGAACATCAGTTAAGACAGACGCTGGCCGGAATCGACCGGAAAAGCTATGGTTATTATAAGTCATTGGCAGGAAGTTATACCTTTAAAGATTATACTCTTCATATTGATCATGTGCAGGGCGACCCCTTCGCCTCCCCCTCCAGAGTACGGATCACCGTACCGGCGCAGATTCATGGTTTTTCTTCAACCCTGTATGATCGAAAATGCAAGAAGCTGGCGCTGGAGGATTATATTCTCCGGCAGATTCACCGCTTCTTATCCCGCTCCGGCAAGAGTGCTTCTGGTTCAGGCAAAAGCGGTCTGATTTTCACCTGTCCGGCAGGTCAGAAGGTATTGGAAAGAGCTGCCGTGGTATTTGGAAAATCCGGCCTGGAAGTGCGTCTGGAAATAGGATTTCCCGCGAGAGGCCGCAGCATTCTGGCCTCCGAGATGGAGACCATTCTCTTTCGCGCTCTGCCGGCTCTGGTTTCCTCTTCCCTTATTTACAAAAACCTGAATCAAAGAGAAATAAACCGCGCCGTCTCCCTGTCCGTGAACCAGACCTATCTTCGGGAACAGTTAAAAACACATAATCTGGCGGCTTTTGTGGCAGATGGATCTGTCCTCCCAAGGGAGAGCGGCATTTCCGACCGTCCCATGAGGGATGCCATTCCCTTTACATCACCGGAGCATATGAGAATACAGTTCACTCTTCCTGACGGGACAACCCTCTCCGGCATGGCTCTGCCCAGGGGGATCACCGTTATCACCGGAGGCGGCTATCACGGCAAATCCACGCTGCTGCGCGCATTGGAAGCAGGCGTCTATAACCATATTCCGGGCGACGGCCGAGAGTATGTGGTTACGGACGAAACCGCGGTTAAACTCCGGGCAGAGGACGGCCGCCGGATCAGTCACTGCGATATCTCCGCTTTTATCAATCATCTTCCGGGCGGTCAGAACACCAGTGATTTCGTGACAGAAAACGCCAGCGGCAGTACATCCCAGGCAGCGAACACAGTGGAGGCCATAGAAGCAGGCGCCGGTGTATTCCTGATCGATGAGGACACTTCCGCCACCAATTTTATGATCCGGGACAGCATTATTGCGAAGTTAGTTTCCGATGAAGAAGAGCCGATCACACCTTTTATCCGCAGAATCCGCGGTATTTATGAGAATCTTGGAATCTCAACTGTAGTTGTTGTAGGCAGTTCCGGAGACTATCTGGCCGCCGCTGACACGGTTCTCCAACTGGACCGTTATTTGGTAAAAGATGTAACAGCGCAGGCGAAGCAAATCTGTGCAGACTGCGGACTTATTGCCCCGTCTGTTCCTCAGCCCCATAAGTCTATTAATATAGACCGGGAGATCGCCGGGCTCAGATCCAAATCCGGCAGGGAGGGTTTTAAGATCAAGGCGCAGGGAAGGGATTCTCTGGTCATCGACCGTGAAACCATTGATCTCCGTTATCTGGAGCAGCTGATAGATCCCGCCCAGATTGCAGCGCTCGGCTATATGACCGCCTGGCTGCTGAAAAATACGGGCAGCGCAGAGCGATTGTCTACTCAAATCGACCGTCTTTATCAGAAGCTGGAGCGGGAGGGCCTGACCGCCGTTATGCCGTCAGGTTATCCGGCAGGTCAGCCTGTTATGGTCAGAAAACAGGAACTCTTCGCCTGCCTGAACCGTTACCGCAGCCTGCTAATTGAACATATAAGATAATAGAAAAACCAGGAAGTATATTACTTTCCTGGTTTTTTAACTCCATCCTCACACTCAGGCCGTCTTTTCTGCAAAATTCCCGGTGTAGAGCTGATAATATTTCCCTTTCTGTTCGATCAGTTCCTCATGGGTTCCTCTCTCGATAATCCGCCCCTGCTCCAGCACCATGATGCAGTCCGCGTTCCGAACGGTTGAGAGCCGGTGGGCAATCACAAATGTGGTGCGGCCTTTCATCAGCGCGTCCATTCCCGCCTGCACCAAAGATTCGGTCCGGGTATCAATGGAAGACGTAGCTTCATCCAGAATAAGAACCGGCGGGTCCGCCACCGCGGCTCTGGCTATCGCCAGCAGCTGCCTCTGTCCCTGACTCAGATTCCCGCCGTCACCGGTGAGCACGGTCTGATACCCCTCCGGAAGACGTTCGATAAAGCTGTCCGCTCTGGCCAGTCTGGCCGCCGCGATACACTCTTCATCCGTAGCATCCAGCTTTCCATACCTGATATTATCAAGCACGGTTCCTGTGAACAGATGGGTATCCTGCAGTACCATTCCCAGTGTTCTCCGAAGATCCGGCTTCTTAATTTTTGTTATATTAATCTCATCATATCTTATTTTTCCATCCTGTATGTCGTAGAACCGGTTAATCAGGTTGGTAATTGTTGTTTTTCCAGCTCCGGTGGAGCCTACAAACGCAATTTTCTGCCCGGGCTTTGCATACAATTTTATGTTGTGCAGCACCATTTTCTCATCGTCGTAGCCAAAATCCACGTCATTAAATACCACGCCGCCTTCTACTCTGGTGTAGGTGACGGAGTTATCCGCCTGATGAGGATGCTTCCAGGCCCAGATTCCGGTACGTTCTTTGGTCTCTTTGAGCGTATCATCCGGAAGGACCTCGGCATTTACGAATTCTACATAGCCGCTGTCCTCCTCCGGTTCCTGGTCCATAAGCTGAAAGACTCTCCCGGCACCCGCCAGGGCCATCACAATCGAGTTCATCTGCTGGCTTAACTGTGCAATAGGCTGAGTGAAATTCTTATTCAGACTCAGAAAGGCAATAATGGTTCCAACGGTTATTCCCGACTGGCCGTTTAAGGCTAAGACAGACCCGATCACGGCACACAGAACATAACTGATATTGCCGATGTTGGCATTGATCGGCATCAGCAGGTTGGTATAGCGATTTGCCTTGTCAGCGCTGTCCCGGAGTCTGTTATTTAATTCTCTGAACCCCTGTTTAGCCTGTTCCTCCCGGCAGAATACCTTGACGACCTTCTGGCCGTCCAGCATTTCCTCGATAAATCCGTCCACATTTCCTAGATCCTGCTGCTGCCTTCCAAAATAAGTGCCAGACAGACGCGTCAGTTTTCTGGTCACCAGCAGCATGAACACTCCCATGACAAGAGTGACGGCTGCCAGGACCGGACTCAGAATCAGCATTGATACAATGGCTGTAACCAGAGTGACGGCGCTATTAATAATCTGAGGCACACTCTGGCCCATAAACTGCCTTAATGTGTCCACATCATTGGTGTACACCGACATAATGTCACCATGTGCGTGAGTATCAAAGTATTTTATCGGAAGGGTTTCCATCCGGTCAAACAGATCTATACGCAGATGTTTCATTGTTCCCTGGCTCACATTAACCATAATCCGGTTATAGCCAAATGCCGCGGCTATTCCTATCAGATAAAGACATGCCAGTTTTAAGAGAGCAGCCCCCAGTGCAGCAAAATCCGGCGTATCCGCTGAAAGCATAGGCGTGATATAATCATCCACCAGAGATTGTATGAACAAAGTGCCCCGAAGTGTAACGACAGCTGAGATCAGAATACATGCTATTACAATAAGAAATGGTGTCTTATAATACCGTAGCATATAGCCCAGCAGACGGAAAATCACATTGCCCTTTTCACGGATATTTATTTTCTCTTTCTCCATCTTATGCACTCTCCTTTCCCGCAGGCTGGTCAAAGTCCCCGCCGCCTTTGCTCTGAGACTCATAAATTTCCCGGTATATGTCATTGGTTCTCAGGAGGTTCTCGTGATTGTCAAAACCATTGACACGGCCGTCATCCAACACCAGAATCCGGTCCGCCTCCTGGACACTGGAAATTCTCTGGGCAATAATCAGTTTTGTCGTCCCCGGCTGTTCCCGGAGGGCCTGTCGTATCTTCGCATCGGTCGCCGTATCCACCGCACTGGTGGAATCATCCAGGATCAATATTTTCGGCTGCTTTAACAGCGCCCTGGCAATACACAGCCGCTGCTTCTGCCCGCCGGATACATTCGTTCCGCCCCGCTCAATATAGGTTTCGTATTTCTCAGGCAGCTGTTCTATAAATTCATCTGCACAGGCAGCCTGGCAGGCCTTTCTACAATCTTGTTCAGAGGCCTCCTCGCTTCCCCACCTCAGGTTCTCAAGTATTGTGCCGGAAAAAAGAACATTTTTCTGCAGGACTACCGCAATCTGATGCCGCAGGGCATTAAGATCATAGTCTCTTACATCAAGCCCTCCTGCACAGACCGTCCCCTGCTGCACATCGTAGAGACGGCTGATCAGATTCACAAGACTGGTCTTCCCGCTGCCGGTCCCGCCGATGATACCGATTGTTTCCCCGGAGCGGATATGCAGTGTAATGTCTTTTAATGCCGGCTTGCTGCCCTTATGATAAGTAAAGCTTACATTGTTAAAGTCAATACTGCTATCCGCCAGCACGGTTTTCGGTTCTTCAGGAGAACGCATATCCGGCACCTCATTTAACACCTGGGCAATACGCCGTATACTGGCTGAACTCATAGTAATCATGACAAAAACCATGGACAGCATCATTAAGGACATCATGATAGACATAATGTAACTGAGCAGGGATGTGATATCTCCCGTGCTCATCATTCCTCCCACAATGTATCTTGCCCCCATATAGGAAACTGCAATAATGCATCCATAAACAACCAGCATCATAGCAGGATTATTAAACGCCAAGAGACCTTCCGCCTTTGTAAACAACTGATAGAGACGGCCTGCCGCACCGGAAAATTTCTGTTTTTCATAATCTTCTCTGACATAGGATTTAACCACACGTATCGCGGATACGTTTTCCTGCACTCCCGCATTTAAATCATCGTATTTATGAAATGCCAGATCAAAAGTCTTCATTGTCTTTTTCATAATACCTCCCAACACAAGCGCCAGAAAGCAGATTGCACCCAGGAATATCAGGCTCAGCTTCCTGTTGATCAGGAAACACATCGCCATGCTGCATATGAGCATCATCGGGGAACGGACAGCAATGCGCAATATCATCTGGTACGCATTCTGGATATTGGTCACATCTGTTGTCATCCTGGTTACCAGGCCGGCTGTGCTGTATTTATCAATATTAGAAAAAGAAAAAGTCTGTATCTTATCATAGATACTCTCCCTCAGGTTACAGGCAAGACCTGAGGAAGCGCTTGCCGCGTATTTCCCGGCCATAGTTCCGAACATCAAGCTCAGAAAGGCCAATAGTATCATCAGCAGCCCGTACTGGTAGACCCTTTGCATATTACCGGTTTCCAGTCCCTCATCTATAATTCTGGCCGCTATAAAGGGAAGCAAAACCTCCATAATGACTTCCAGTGTTGCAAACAGCGGTGTAAAGATGGAAGCTTTCTTATATCGACCCAGCCGGGCTAAAATCGTTTTAATATTGTTCACGTAATTACCTCCTATTATTTCCTCTGCAGTTTAGCTAACATCTTCTCCTGCAGCCGAACAAACTCTTTTAATTCTTTCTCTATAAAATCTTCCTACTAATTTATACCGCTTTTTGACTTGAATGTGAAATCAAAACATTCTATAATCTATAAATAAGTTTTATTGTTATCTATTTAATATTCTTTTTGGAAGGCGGTTTATTATGAATACGATACAGTTAGAATGTTTTTTGGCAGTTGCACGGCACCTGAATTTTTCCAGGGCGGCCGAGGAGGTACAGATCACCCAGCCCGCGGTCAGCCACCAGATCAATTCTCTGGAGGATGAATTAGGGACACGTCTATTCAATAGGACCAGCAAAAATGTAGAGCTCACCCGGGCAGGGATGCACTTTATAAACGATGCCTCGGAGATAATGAAAATCGCCGCTGGCGCCAGAGCCCGTCTCCAGGACCATAGCGACCATGAACCGCTCCTACTGGCCATTGGCTGCCACAATCAGTTTGAACTGAACCTTCTGCCGCCCTTTTTAATGAAGCTGGCAGAGAATTTCCCCCTGCTGCACCCCGCCATCCGTCTGATTCCATTTCAGTCCCTGGGCAATTTGCTAGAAAATGAAACGATCCATATCATGTTTGGCTATCAGAGCGGAGCCTCCAGGAGGGCCTCCGCCTACTATCATGAACTGATCAATTGTCCGGTCTCCTGCGTATGTGCCCCTTCTCATCCCCTTTCCTCCAGAAAATCCCTGATGGAAGATGAACTGACGGGCAGTGCCATATTATGCGAGCCTCACAAAGGGCCTGAAATCATATTTCAGATTCAGAGCCGGCTTTCCTTAAAACGTCTGCCCCACGAAATTTTACTGGCAGACGGATATGAAGGCACCGTTACTCTACTGAAAGCAGGACTTGGCTTCACCCTGCTGCCCGATATCGTAAATGCCAGAGAAGAGGGATTATGTTACATTCCATTATCTGGAGCAGAGCCAGTTTCCTTTGGAGTCTACTATAAAACTACGAAGGGAAATCCGGTTTTAAAGCAGTTTGTCCAATTATTAAAAGACGGTCTGACCTCCTGATGAAGATTGGATAAAAAGGCCGTCAGCGGATGTCTGTTCCTTCATCCGCTGACGGCTTACCAAATAATATTCTATTTACCATATTCCCTACCAGGCTCCCGCCCGGACCATCACTTCTTAGAGTCTATTTATTCCCATCCTGCTCAAACAGCTCCTCCAGGCTTGGCATCCGCTGACTCTGCATAAAGTCCACTGCCTCCCGGATATGATGCAGCCCCAGCAGCTTGATCTTCGGTTTCCTGACCTGCAATATACCGGCTACATTTCCAGCGGGCAGGAGACACACCTCATATCCCATCTTCTCCGCCTCTGCCACACGCTGGGCCGCCATGTTCACCGCCCGGATCTCCCCGGTGAGCCCTACCTCACCGAAACTGATCGTGCTGCTCTCCAGCGGTTTATTATAATAGCTTGACAGCACCGCCATAATCAGGGACAGATCCAGCGCCGGTTCGTTAATTCTCATTCCCCCCGCCACATTCACATAAGCGTCACAGGCAGAAAGCTGCAGCCCCAGTCTCTTCTCCAGCACAGCCAGCAGAAGATTCACCCGGTTATAGTCTGTACCCGCGGCGGTCCGTCTGGGCATATTAAAGTTGGTCTGGCAGATCAGCGCCTGTACTTCTACCAGAATAGGCCTTGTTCCCTCCAGGGAACAGGCTACCACCGAGCCGGACTCCCCCTCCGGTCTGCCCTGGAGCATATATGCCGAAGGATTGGTTATCTCCGCCAGTCCGTCGCTTCGCATCTCGAAGACCCCAATTTCATTAGTGGAGCCAAATCGGTTCTTCACACCCCGGAGTATCCGGTAGGAAGCTCTGTTTTCTCCCTCAAAATAAAGAACCGTATCCACCATATGTTCCAGCATCCTGGGTCCGGCCACCGTACCCTCCTTGGTCACATGTCCCACAATAAAGGTGGAGATTCCCTTCTGCTTGGCAATGCGCATCAGCTGACCGGTGCACTCTCTCACCTGGCTTACGCTGCCCGGCGCGCTTGCCACATCCTCCTTCATCATCGTCTGAATCGAGTCTATGATCAGGACACTGGGTTTAATGTTATCAAGCGCCCCCTCAATCACATCCAGATCCGTCTCACATAAGAGGAGCAGTTCCGCCCCAAAATCACCCAGACGTTCGGCACGCATCTTGATCTGGCGAAGGGATTCCTCGCCGGATACATAGAGCACCGGTATCCCCTTCTCCACCATCTTCTTGCACATCATTAAAAGAAGCGTGGACTTGCCGATTCCCGGGTCCCCGCCTACAAGAACCAGAGATCCCTGAACCACTCCGCCGCCCAGCACCCGGTCCAGCTCGCCGATCCCGGTATGCAGACGCTCCTCTTCTCCCATATGTATGGCGGAAAGCTTCTCCGGCTTCGCTTTCTCTCTTCGGCCGGAAGTCAGGGGCTTCCCTCCTTTTGATGCTCCCGGTTCCTCCACAAAGGTGTTCCACTGTCGGCATCCCGGGCACTGCCCCAGCCATTTAGCAGATTCATATCCGCACTCTTTGCAGAAAAAGACTGTTTTTGCCTTTGCCATCCTTTCATTCCTTCCTGTACAGCAATCGGGGCATATGTCTCCATATGCCCCGCCTTATCAACTGTTGCTTTCAACTATTTTATGACTTCAATAGAAACCAGCTTATCTGCTCCCAGCTCCACGCTTAAGACCAGCTTGCCGCCGTAAACGGTCTTCATCTTGCCGCGGTTGACACCATCCTCATACACGGTATATTCCTGATCCGGCTCCAGTCCCAGGGTAATCTGCGTATCATCAGCACCCTCCACCTGGAATTCCATGCCATTCTCTGTCAGAACAAACTCATGTACGGCCGTACCCGGCACCGATTCATAGACGAACATTCCGTTCCGCTCAAGCTTCGTTATCTCCTTGAAGGTTTTTATTTTATATAAATCCCCGTCATGTTCAAAATCGGAACGCTTAGACTTCTCATCCAGCAGGTAATCACCAAAACTGATTGTATCACCGGTCTTGCAAATTAAATCCTTAATTACTGACATTCTTTTATCCTCCTAAGAATTTGAAAATTCTCTGGCTTTTATTCTACTATACTTTGTGTCAAAATTCCAGTGATTTTAGGGAATCATAAGAAAAGTTTCACAGCTCCTGTGTTACCAGCTGTTCTTCTTTCTCTTCTGTTTTCGCCGGGGTAAAGACAATCCCGCCTTCCTTCATCGAGAGATGCACCACATTGCCCTCCCGTATCCTTCCGGCCAGTATCTCCTCCGCCAGCTTATCCTCTATCTTAGTCTGAATGTTCCTGCGAAGCGGTCTCGCGCCATAGACCGGGTCAAAGCTGCTCTCCGCAATATGATCCAGCACTTCCGGCTCCGGCTCCAGGACAATGCCCATCTGGCCGAATATTCTCTTGTTTATTGTAGCAAGCATAATGCCCACAATCTGCCGGATATTTTCCTTTGTCAGAGAATGGAATACGATGATCTCATCAATACGGTTGATAAACTCCGGCTTAAACAGCCGTTTTACTTCTTCCATCACGTTATTTTTCATGACCTTATAATTTTCCCGCTCATCGGAGACCGTAGCAAATCCCAGCGTCTTCGGCGCGACAATCCGCTCCGCCCCCGCGTTGGAGGTCATAATAATAATCGTATTTTTAAAACTGACTTTACGTCCCTGTGCGTCTGTGATATGTCCGTCGTCCAGCACCTGCAGCAAAATATTAAATACATCCGGATGGGCTTTCTCGATCTCATCAAACAAAATCACGGAATAGGGATTCTGTCTGACCTTTTCACTGATCTGGCCGCCTTCCTCATATCCAACATATCCCGGAGGCGAACCAATCAGCTTGGAAACACTGTGCTTCTCCATGTACTCGGACATATCCACACGAATCATAGCATTTTCATTGCCGAACATTGCCTCTGCCAGTGCTTTGGACAGTTCGGTTTTTCCCACTCCGGTAGGTCCCAGGAACAGAAATGAGCCAATCGGGCGGTTGGGATCTTTTAACCCCACTCTGCCCCTCCGGATCGCCCGGGATACGGCCGCTACCGCTTCCTCCTGGCCCACCACTCTCTCGTGCAGGATGGATTCCAGCTTCTGAAGCCGTTCACTCTCTTCTTCCTCCAGGCGGCGCACCGGAATCTTGGTCCACTGGGATACCACGTCGGCAATCTCGCCTTCGCCTACCTCCAGCTCCCTGCCCGGTTCTGCCTGACTGCTGTTCTTCTTTTCTTCGTTAATCCGGTCCATGATCTCCGCCTGCTCCTTCCGGATGGCAATCGCCCGCTCATAGACCTCTCTCTTTATCGCGTCTTCCTTCTCTTCCTCCAGCTGGGCATACTTCTCTTCCAGTTCCCTCACATCAGAAGACACGGTATACACGCTCAGCCGCACTTTGGAAGCCGCCTCGTCGACCAGGTCAATCGCCTTATCGGGCAGGAACCGGTCGTTGATATATCTTGCGCTCATCTTCGCGGCCGCATCCAGCGCCGCATCTGTGATGGTCACCCTGTGATGTTCTTCATAACGGCCTCTCAGTCCCTTTAGTATCTGTATGGTCTCCTCCACAGAAGGTTCCTCCACCACAACCGGCTGGAATCTTCTCTCCAGCGCCGGATCTTTTTCAATATATTTGCGGTATTCCTCTCTGGTAGTAGCTCCGATCAGCTGAATCTCTCCCCTTGCCAGGGATGGTTTTAAGATGTTGGAAGCGTCAATGGCTCCCTCCGCTCCGCCGGCTCCGATGATCGTGTGAATCTCATCGATAAACAGCAGAACATTGCCGGCCTGGATCACCTCCCCGATGATCTTTTTGATTCTCTCCTCGAATTCACCTCGGTATTTGGAGCCTGCCACCATAGCGGACAGATCCAGTGTCACAACCCGCTTGTCCTTAACCGTGTCCGGAATATTGCCGTCCACAATACGCTGGGCAAGCGCCTCTGCGATTGCAGTCTTTCCTACGCCCGGCTCCCCGATCAGACAGGGATTATTCTTGGTCCGGCGGCTCAGAATCTGCACCACCCTGCCGATCTCCGACTCCCTGCCGATTACCGGGTCCAGCTTTCCTTCTCTCGCATAAGCGGTCAGGTCTCTGCTGTACTGCTCCAGGGTAGGAGTAGGGGTGCTGCCGCCGTTCTCCTTCTTGGTTTCCATATATTCATTCCGTGCCTCCGAGGCCGCCTGTCCGGTAGCTGTGAGCGTATCCACATATACCTTCTGCAGGTTCACACCCAGAGTATTTAGAAGACGTACCGCGATACAGTCCGGTTCTTTCAGCAGGGCAATCAGCAGATGCTCTGTCCCGATCTTGGTGGTCTTCTGGCGCAGCGCTTCCTGAACACTGCGGTTAATAATCTTGCGTGCACGCGGAGTAAAGTTATCATAATCCACAACAATCGTGATCACCGTGTTGGGAGCGATCAGCTGATTAACCAGCTTGATGATCCGTTCCTCCTCCACCCCGTTTTCCTTTAAAACCTTCCCTGCCACACCCGGCACATGTAAAAGCCCGATCAGCAGGTGCTCCGTCCCGATATAATTATGGGACAGGCTGTATGAAATCTCCCGGGCCGCCTCCAGGGCAGCCGCGGCATTTTCTGTAAAACGATTTTCCATTTGTTCCTCCATTCCTGCATCTTACTGTCGCAAATCTGTAAACAGCCGGCCGTCATATCCGGCACAGACCGCATTGTTCTATCTATTCTCTCCAAAGTTCCGGTATATCTCATCCACCATCTGATGGACTTCCTCGCTGGATATCCGGCTGCAGATTCCTCTTGCAATCAGCACCTTAAGCTCGTCCATCATTTCCATCATCGCCTTATATTTATCTACATCTATGGCAATAACGGCACCTCTTCTGCGGTCCAGCTTCAGATATCCTTCCTGCTTTAGTATAGTATATGCCTTGTTCACCGTATGCATGTTAATTCCCACGTTATCTGCCAGTTCCCGGACAGAAGGCAGGCTGTCTCCTTCCTGTATCTCCGAGGTCGCTATGGCAATAATAATCTGCTTGCAAAGCTGTACATAAATCGCTTCGTCACTGTTGAAATCAATACGCAGAATCAAGTGCTCACCCCTTTTCGTTATATCTGTTATATAAGCAATATAACAATAGAATTGGAAAATGTCAAGTGTCCCTACCCCTCTGCCTGAATTTACCGTTTTCTTTCATCCACTTAACTATTGTTTGTCATTTTTACTGTTTTCCTGTATACTTAAGTTTAACTTTCATAGTGTAAGGAGGGCTTGTCATGAGTGCATATACATTTTTTGCCAGCGAGTATCCGTTAACCGCCGTACCCAATCCCTATCTGGAGTCCTTTTCCATCAATGATATGCTTGCGCACAACATGGAAATTCCGGATTTTCTAAAAGAAAGCGATCTGTTTAAAACCATTGACCGGAATATGACCATCATGGTTCGATACAAGACGGAAGACGGGGCGGATGAAATCAATATTTATCTGACGGAGCCCGGTCCTCAGACTGCATATTATACTTCCAAAAAATATATTGCCTGTCTGGAATGGAAATACAGCGAACGCCGTGCCGAAGAGCTTCTGGACTACATAAGAGAACATCTGCAGGAAGCGGATGAGCTTGAACTCTGGTCTATTTACCTGGAGGATCACGACACCCCTGAACTGTTGAAATATACCCTGGATGATCTGACCATTGAGCCTCTGCGCCTCATGTTCCAGGATAGCCGCTATACCAGGCCGCGCTGCCTCAGAGTGCGGAAAGAAAATGAAACAGTTTAAATGATTATTCTGTTGGATGTGGGACATCACTACATTTTAAAACGTTTATAAACACAGAGACGGCAGGTTGTATTGATCTGCCGTCTCTGCTTTCATATCTTCCATTTATTTTATTGTCATCTTAAATAAAACTTCGCTCAGTACCTCAGCTCAATAGGTACCATGGATTCCGTTTTTAATGGGTATAATCCAGGATTTTCACCTCGTCTCCCACTTCCTTTTGAACCAGTTCCTTCATTTTTCTGGCAAATGGACAGGGATAGCCAATGGGCGTCCCCTTCTGGATGCAGGAGGCGAATGCGATCGTATCGGCCCCTCTATGTACTAGCTCTCCGGCACGGAGTACAGCCTTTTTACCGGGACAGCCACCGCAATTTATAAAACCGACAATCTCTATCTCTTCATCCACATCTTCAAAAGCTCCCTTTTTATCCCGCACCATACGAAAATCCGTCGTTCCGGGGCAAAAATCTTCGGTCTGCATACATCGTATGATCCCCAGCTTCATATCTCTAAACGCTTCCTTTCCTGATCAGCTGTCTATTCCAGGCCCAGGCCCTTGCTGATGTTGACAACAAAATCCTGTACATTTGTCACAATCGTCTTTACCGCCAGGCTGCCCCGGTCTCTCAGCTTGTTCACCGCGAACTCGGAGATATCCACGCTGTAGAAATACACCGGCCTTACGGTACCGTCCGGCATCACCCGGTAGGAAGGAGTCATATTCCCGGCCGCTATAGAGTGAAGAGTGGTAGCCATGCAGATTACGGTGGTGGATTGTTTCACACATTCCCGCATCTTATCCTGACCCTCGTACACATCTGCGTATACCTCCGGCAGGGGGCCATCGTCCCGGATCGAACCGGTAAGTACAAAGGGCACCTTATTTTTCACACAGCTGTAAATAATGCCGTCGGATATCTTTTCATGTTCAATAAACTTTGGAATGGAACCGTGCCATTTCACTTTGTTGATCGTATCAATATGATTATAGTGCCCGCCAGGCTGCGACTTCTGGGTATAAATATTCTGCCCCAGGGCGGTTTTTAAATAGGCTGCTTCCAGATCATGGGTCGCCAGGGCATTTCCAGCCAGCAGCGCATCTACATATCCGTTCTGCACCAGCCGGGAAAAGGAATTTCTGGCATCTGCGTCAAAAGCACAGGCCGGACCCAGCACCCAGGTAATATATCCTTGCTCCTTTTCATGCCGGAGCAATTCATAAATAGAATCATAATCTTTCGAATAGGAGGTTTCTCTGGAACGTCCCTGCCGGAAGGCAAAGGCATCGCCAAAACCATCCTCCCCGGATGTAAATGCATCCGTCTGTACAAATATTCCTTCCTCCGCATTCTCTGTGCGCCCTGTAAAAACCAGGTCGCCCTGCTTCAGCCTGCGGAATTCCCGAACCTCGATCTCTCCGTTTGAAAGCACGGCCACACAGTCCATCCGGCTTTCTTTTGCCAGCAGCCACCTGCCGTCCACTTTAAAATACTCCGGAAATATTGTGGTTGCGTGATACTGTTCCGGCGCTACCTCATCCTTGGGAGCCGGAACATATTTTGCCTCTGGTGCCTTAGCAAACACATCCTTTGTAAAATCCGGCGGTGTGTAGACTGGAAATTCAAAACTCATAACGGCAGCCTCCTCTTCTTCACAAATCATGTCCCGTACCTTTGTGAATATAAACTTAATTTAATCATAGAGGTTATTGCCTGTCCCGTCAAGAGGGCTGCTTACCTGCGATAGGAGGCATAAAGCGTCCGTCCGCCGACCCTTCTGAAAAATTTTCCGCATACAACGACAGCCGCAGCCGCCATCATCAGTAAAATTCCTATTGTTTTTCCCTTCATTGTATGGCCTCCTTTCACAGACCTGTTTCCCTTTTATTTTTAACTACATGGATAGTATAACGAAGAAAACTTTAGAAAAGAGTCGGAAAAACCAGAAGAAATTCTGAAGATTTCTTCTGGTTTCCGTTCAGTGCTATTTACCATGGAAGTAGATAAGACTCCCACCTCAATAGGTGTGAGTAAATAACAAATTCGTCATGGTGGGAGCCCAGTCTCCTTCCAAGCTAAAGCCTCCGGCGGCTCGCAGCAAGTACGCCGAGGCGTACTTGAAATATCCTAAGCCGTCTTTTCAAACTGGGAATTGTAAAGATCGTAGTAGAAGCCCTTCTTCTCGATCAGTTCATCATGGCTGCCCTGCTCGATGATATCCCCGTCCTTCATGACCAGGATCAAATCTGCATCCCGGATCGTGGAGAGCCGGTGGGCAATGATAAAGCTGGTTCTGCCCTTCATCAGGTTATCCATAGCCTTCTGAATCCGGATTTCTGTTCTGGTATCTACCGAACTGGTGGCCTCATCCAGAATCAAAATCTTATTATCCGCCAGAATTGCACGGGCAATCGTCAGGAGCTGCTTCTGTCCCTGGGACACGTTGCTGGCCTCCTCATTTAATTCCATCTGGTAACCGCCGGGCAGAGTCTGTATAAACCGGTGGGCATGAGCCGCTTTCGCTGCGGCGATGACTTCTTCATCCGTAGCATCCAGTCTGCCGTAACGGATATTTTCCATAATGGTTCCTTTAAAGAGCCAGGTATCCTGAAGCACCATGCCAAAGGCTTCTCTTAGTTTCCCCCGGTCAAAGTCCCGGATGTCCACGCCGTCCACCTTGATAGCGCCGCTGTTTACATCGTAGAAACGCATCAGCAGCTTCACCATAGTCGTTTTTCCTGCACCGGTAGGCCCTACAATTGCAACCTTCTGTCCGGGCTTCACCTCACAGTTAAAATCATTGATAATAATTTTATCCGGATTGTAGCCAAAGTGTACATGCTCAAAGGATACATATCCTTCCAGTTTTGTCACATCCATCTCAGCCGGAGTCTCCGGCTTCTGCACTTCTTCGTCTTCCTCCAGGAATTCAAAGACACGCTCTGCGGCAGCCGCTGTTGACTGGAGCATATTGGAAACCTGGGCCAGCTGGTTGATCGGCTGGGTAAAGTTCTTTACATAGGTGATAAAGGACTGAATATCACCTATTTCGATGGAACCTTTTATGGTCAGCACACCGCCCAGAACGGCTACCGATACATATCCCAGATTCCCCACAAAGTTCATAATCGGGTGCATCAGGCCGGACAGGAACTGAGATTTCCACGCTGACTGATACAGCACATCATTGGTCCGGTCAAACTCGTCAATAGATGCCTTCTCCCGGTTAAATGCTCTTACTACATTGTGGCCGGAGAAAACTTCCTCCACCTGGCCGTTTACATGCCCCAGATATTCCTGCTGGCTGCGGAAATATTTCTGAGACGTTTTTACAATCAGAGATACCAGCAATATGGTGATCGGCATGATCAGCAATGCCACCAGCGTCATCAGCGGGCTGATAGAAAGCATCATGACCAGCACGCCCAGCATGGTTGTCACCGAAGTGATCAGCTGAGTGATACTCTGATTTAAGCTCTGTCCCAGCGTATCCACATCGTTGGTAATCCTGGAAAGAATCTCACCGTTTGTACGGGATTCAAAATATCCCATGGGCATACGGCTGATTTTCTCCGACAGTTCTCTCCTCATACGGTAACTGATCTTCTGGGAAACCCCGGACATGATCCAGCCCTGTATAAAGCTTAAGAACGCGCTGAGCACATACATGCCCAGTAGAATCATCAGCAGGCTGCCGATCTTGCCGAAATCGATGCCGCCGGCTCCGGTGAGCTTGGCAATCAGGCCGTTGAAAATATTCGTGGTGACCTTACCCATTACCTTCGGGCCGATGATGCTGAATACCGTACTGCCCACGGCAAATATAATAACTGCAAAGAACGCGGCCTTGTACCGGCCGATATAGCGGATCAGCTTTCCAATCGTTCCCTTAAAGTCCTTCGCCTTTTCCCCGGCACCCATCGGTCCCCGGCCCATCGGGCCTCTTTTGACTCTCGGTGCATTTGAATTACTCATGAGCCGTCACCTCCTTATCCAGTCCCAGCTCCTCAGCGGACAGCTGAGAATGGGCGATCTGCTGATATTCCTCACAGGATCTCAGCAGTTCCTCATGGGTGCCTTTTCCCACAATCCTGCCTTCATCCAGTACCATAATCTGATCTGCGTGAAGAATCGTACTGATACGCTGCGCCACAATGATAACCGTACTGTCCTCCACTTCCTCATTCAGCGCTTTCCGCAGAGCAACATCCGTTTTATAATCCAGCGCTGAAAAACTATCGTCAAATAAGTAGACCTGAGGATTCTTCGCGATTGCCCGGGCAATTGACAGACGTTGTTTCTGTCCGCCGGACACATTGGTTCCGCCCTGGGAAATCGGAGATTCATATCCCTCCGGTTTGGATTCGATAAATTCGGTTGCCTGGGCGATGGAAGCTGCTTTCTTCACCTGCTCTTCCGGCGCATCCTCCCAGCCGTAACGCAGGTTACTGTCGATCGTCCCGGAGAAAAGCACGCCCTTCTGGGGCACATAGCCAAGCCTTGCCCGCAGGTCATGCTGGCTCATGTCCCGGATATCCACACCGTCCAGCAGGATTCGTCCGCCCGTCACATCGTAAAACCTGGGGATCAGGTTCATCAGGGTGGACTTGCCGCAGCCGGTGCTTCCGATGATAGCAGTCGTCTTCCCCGGCTCCGCCGTGAAATTAATATCGGCCAGCACATTTTCATCTGCATTTGGATAGTGGAAATCCACATGGTCGAACGTCAATACCCCTTTTGCAGCCTCCGGCTGCTTTGCATTTGCCGGATCTTTAATCGAGTCTTCTGTTACCAGAATCTCATCGATACGCTTCGCGGAGACGATGGCCCTGGGAAGCATAATGGAAATCATGGTCAGCATCAGGAATGACATGACGATCTGCATCGTATAGGTCATAAATGCCATGATATCTCCCACCTGGAGTTTTCCCACATCTACGCCGTTGGCTCCAACCCAGAGGATCAGAACAGAGATACCGTTTAACAAAAGCATCATAACCGGCATCATAAACGTCATAACACGGTTGGTAAATAACATGGTCTTCGTCAGATTTTTATTTGCCGTATCAAACCGCTTTTCTTCATAGCGCTCTCTGCTGAACGCCCGGATGACAGGAAGTCCGGTCAGAATCTCTCTGGCTACCAGATTCAGACGGTCAATTAAGGTCTGCATCTTGTTAAACTTGGGCATGGCTACCGCCATCAGAATAACGACCAGACATACAATAGCCGCAACTGCTACCGCAATAATCCAGGCCATATAAGTATTGGTATTAATAACCTTAAAGACGCCTCCGATTCCCAGAATCGGGGCATATAGCACCATACGCAGCAGCATGAAGATTACCATCTGCACCTGCTGGATATCGTTGGTGCTCCTTGTGATCAGCGAAGCGGTGGAGAACTGATCCATCTCCTGGTTGGAAAAGGTGAGAACTTTCTTAAATACGTTGCTGCGCAGATCCCGGCTGACTGCTGCCGCCACCCTTGCCGCCAGAAAGCCAACCAGAATAGACACCACCATAATGATCAGGGTAAAGCCCAGCATTTTAAGTCCCGTGTTAAGCAGATAGTGTACCTGCATATTGTCCACGTCTATTCCAATCGCCGCATACTCTCCCTTGACAAACTGCACCGCCATCTGTGAGACCATAGACTCTGACAGATCGCCGTACTGCTGCTCCACCATCTGCCGGAGCTGATAGCATGCTTCTCTGGATGAAAAATCCATCTGGGATAAGTCCACAGGTATCTCAAAGGCGCTGTCTGTCTGCTGTGTCTGGCCCGACGCCATGCTGTTCATCATTAAATTCAGCATCATCGGCATGCCAAACGCCTTATCCAGCTCTTCGATTACTTCTTTATCCTTTGTATCCCGGACATACAGCGGTTCATCCGCCAGTTTTGGATACTTCTTGACATATTCTTTATAATCCTGTTCGGAAAGTTCATTTCGATCCAGTTGTTTATAATGGCTGGAAATCAACTCGATTTCTTCGTCACTCATAAACATCTTAAGCTTTTCCAGTTCCCCGGCCCGTATAACCTCGGCTGCGGCATTTTCAATACCGCTCTGCTGAATTCCAATATTGACGATATTGGAAGTATAAGAGGGCAGTTTTAAATCACCCTGTGCCTGAATTACCAGCAATACAAGGATGATGATGACATAAGCCCAATATTTCTTCAGAAATTTGAGTATCTTTCCCAATCCCGTATACCTATCACGGCTCCCGCCGCGATACTGCCTTACCATCCGTGAAAGATTTCCCGGCAGTCCTTTCTTTCTAAGTTTTCATACCAATGTATACCGCAGGCTTTCCCTTGATACTGCACCGATACGTAGTCTAAAATAATTTCGTTTCAAACCTTCTTTCACATCTGTTCACATGTTTCCAATTGCTTCTGCATTGCTTCCAGAAGCCGGTTCATCAGATATAAAAAGGCTGCTGTATCCGCATAGCCCAGCCTCTTCATAACCCCTTCCCAATAATCGTGGACCTGTCTGAACGCCTGGGCGAATTCCTTCTCTCCCCGGGAAGTCATTTCCACAAATGTATTTCTTCTGTCGGCCCGGTCGGTAGACCTTATAATATAATCTTTTTCCTCCAGGGACCGCAGAATTCTGGATACCGCTGGCATGGACATCTCCAGCTGATCGGCCATCGACGAGACGCTGGCTGCATGCCCCTTATTCCGGAACGAATAAAGCAGGCCCAGAACAAAGAATTCTCCCTGAGATACATGCAGATACATATGCATAGCACTATGGTTCAATTTCCGGAACCGTCTCATGCTCTCCATCATCTCTCTTATGGTTTCTGCCTCTTCCATAGCTTCTCCTTATCCATCGGACAGCTGAAAATAACCGTCCGTCTCATTAATTTCCATTGTAAACAGTTAACTATGTTAATCATTTTATACAAAAATGTCAAGGGGGTGCGTGGTGATTTTATAAAATGATAAGATTTATCTATTAAGGCATCAAAAAAATCCCCGGACAGATTGATTCAATCCGTCCGGGGATAGATCTGTTTAACTGGAATATTTGGAAAGACTCCAGAGCTGACCGTCGCCGCCGCTGTAAGTGTCCAGATAGACATTGGCGTCGTTGCCCTTTCCGCTTACCGTAAGGCACCAGGAGGGATGGGCACTGAGTACAATCTTCACATACCCGTCACTGACCGGCACTAGTTTCCAGATCTGGGCCTTCGGATCATCTGCCGCCCATACCTGGATATTGCAGCCCCGCTCAATGGGACGGCCGTTCTTCTGATCGTTCCGGCTGCAGTCCACCACCCTCTGATTTGCCGACGACACAATCCGATAACCGCCGCCGGCCGCCTCAAAGGACGCTATTATTCCTCCATCACAATCAACTGGCTCTGGATACAAAATTCCAGATCCAGTATCTTTTTCATTTTCTTCTCCGGGAAATAGACCGTCAGCTTGCCGCCCTCCCTGGCTTTCACCACGCCCTTCCCGTAGACCTTGTGGATCAGCACGGCATCGGGGACCAGCGCCAGGCTGTCCACTTTCAGTTCTCCCAGAAAGCGGGATGGTTCCAGCGCTTTGCCGTACCGCTCTTTTACCGAATAGATATAAAGCTGTTCCTTTGCCCTGGTCAGGGCCACATAGAACATCCTGCGCTCTTCCTCCAGGTCGGCCTCCACCACGGCTTTCCGGTAAGGAGTAATACCCTCGTTCACATCCACCAGAAAGACAACCTGAAATTCCAGCCCCTTGGCGCTGTGCATGGTGGACACCACCACGCCCTCCGGATTCTGATTCCGTTTTTCTTCCTCCTGCAGCAGCCTCTCCTTATACTCCTGCATGTGGACAAGCCACTCTTCCAGCGACTGAAAGGGTTTGGCGTTTTCTTTTATTTCTTCCAGAAGCTCAAAGAGCTCCTCTACATTCAGCTTCCGGTACCTGGCGTACTCGGTCAGATAATCCTCATAGCCGATGCCCTTCGCTATGTACACGATAGCGCTGTAGGGCGTCTTGCCTTCCAGAATATCCAGATCTCCGGCGAACTCATCCAGCCGCTCCAGCATCCAGTTTTTACCGGCATATTCTTCTTTCAGCTCATCCAGATCAATCAGGGAACCCTCCACCATATCCCTTGCAATGTACCGGTTCGGCCGGTTCATCACCTGGAGGAAATCCCTTCTTGTCACGGGCCCGCGGGCCAGATTCATGTAGGCCACCAGATCCTTGACAATCCAATGGTCATATAAATTGGGAATATGATCCTTTGTGCGAAAGGGAATATTGTATTCCATCATCCGTTCCAGAAGGCTCCTGGGCTGTGTATTGGTCCGAACCAGCACAGCCATCTCCTCGAAAGGAATCCCCTTTTCATGCCATGCCAGTATTTCTTCCACTACAGACTTATTCTCGTCCCTGGCAGAGGAAAAGCTGCACACATGAAGCTGTTCTCCCTGTTCTTTATAGGCACTGATCTCTTTTTCATAACGCACCCTGTTATTCTGAATCACCCGGCCCGCCGCCTTCACCACTGCCGGGGCACAACGATAATTTACGTTCAGCGTAACCTTTACAGCCTTCGGGTAATCCTTCTCAAAGCCCAGCATAATCTCCGGCCTGGCTCCCCGGAACCGGTAGATCGACTGGTCGTCATCCCCCACGATAAATAAATTATCCCCGGGGGCCGCCAGAAGCCGCACCGTATCGTACTGGATTTTATTTATATCCTGAAATTCATCTATCAGGATATATTGATATTTCTCCTGCCACAGCTTCCGAATATCCGGTCGTTTGCTCAACAGCTCATAGGTAAATACCAGCATATCCTCAAAGTCTATTTTTCCGGCCGCCCGTATCTTCTTCTCGTAATCCTCATAGATCTTCTGAAAAATCTCGTTGGCGCAGGTGGTAGAATAATAGTAATTCAAATCCATCCGTTCTTCCTTCACCCTGCCGATTTCCGTTTCCAGCCCGGACAGAAAATCCGCCTCATCAGCAACATCCGGGGCGCGTCTTGTCATACTCTCCCTCAAAAACTGACGTTTCTCCTCCTGTCTGAGGATACTGCCTCCGTTGTAGCCATAGGCATGTTTTAAAATCTGAAAGAAAATACTGTGAAACGTTCCAAAGGTCACGCCACTTACCGGTGTCTGCGCCAGAAAACGATTCTTCATCTCCCCCGCCGCAGCGTTGGTAAAGGTAATCACCAGAATATTGCGGGGATTAATCCCCGCTTCCTCAATTAAAAAACGGACCCGCTCACAGATAACGGCCGTTTTACCGGAACCGGGCCCAGCTAATACCAGCATGGGCCCGGAAATATGTTTGATTGCACTTTTCTGTGCTTCATTCCATTGTATCAAATCGCTTTTCTTAATCCTCTTTTGCCAGATCCGCCCGCAGCATCTTAATTCCTTTTCTGATTCTGCTCAGGCTTTCTTCCTTTCCGATAATCTCCATGATCTCATATGCGCCGCCCGGCGTCATCTGCTTTCCGGAGACCGCGGTACGCACCGGCCAGAGCCCCTGACCGTTCTTAATCCCTTTATCCTTAATATAACCCATAATGGTCTCTTCCAGCGCCGGGATGGAATAATCATTCAGCGCTTCCAGCCTTGGCAGCATCTCTTCAAGCACTTCCAGCGCAACAGCGGAATTCGTCTTCATCTTCTTATGGGTATACATCGCCGCATCGTACTCCGGCAGTTCCTCAAAGAAATCAATCAGCTCTTTTAAGTCCGGGAGAACCTCAATCCTGGTCTTCACCAGAGCGGCAATCTTCTCCAGATCCAGGTCTTTCTTAATGACCTCTTTCACATAGGGGAGCGCAAGGCTTAAATACTTGTCCATATCCATAGCCTTTAAATACTCGCCGTTCATCCAGCGCAGCTTCACCATGTCAAACACAGCCGGAGACTTATTAATATGATGATAGTCAAACTCCTTCACCAGCTCATCCAGAGTAAAAATTTCTTCATTGTTAGACGGACTCCAGCCCAGCAGCGCTACAAAGTTAACCACCGCCTCGGTCACAAAGCCCTGATCGATCAGATCCTCATAGGAAGAATGTCCGCTCCGTTTGCTTAATTTCTTATGTTCTTCATTTGTAATAATCGGACAGTGCACATAAACAGGCACTTCCCAGCCAAATGCTTCATAAAGCCGGTTGTACTTGGGAGAGGAAGATAGATACTCATTTCCCCTGACCACATGGGTAATTCCCATCAGATGGTCATCCACCACATTAGCAAAGTTATAGGTAGGGAACCCATCGGATTTGATCAGGATCATATCATCCAGTTCCTCATTATCCACCGTGATATCCCCGAAAATCACATCCTGAAACGTAGTTGTTCCCTCTGCCGGGTTATTCTGCCGGATCACGTAGGGAACTCCGGCCGTAAGTTTCTCTTCGATCTCTTCCTTCGACAGACTCAGGCAGTGTTTGTCATAGCGTGCAATCTCCTTGCCGCTCTCATCAATCGTTGTCTTCAGCGTGGACAGTCTTTCCTTTGTACAGAAGCAATAATAAGCTTCTCCCTTATCAATCAGCTCCTTCGCATACTTCATGTATAAGCCCTGGGCCTGTCTCTCACTTTGTACATACGGGCCCACACCGCCGTCTTTATCCGGCCCCTCATCATGGATCAGCCCGGTCTTTGCAAGGGTACGGTAAATGATATCCACCGCGCCTTCCACCAGACGTTCCTGATCGGTATCCTCTATACGGAGCAGAAAATCCCCGTCCTCATGTTTGGCAATTAAATAGGCATATAAAGCCGTCCTTAAATTTCCCACATGCATCCGTCCTGTCGGACTGGGTGCAAATCTTGTCCTGATCTTTCCCATAACAGCAATTCTCCTTTATTCATTCCGGATTTCATCCGGCGCTCTCACCAATCGATTTAATAATAATATCCCGCAACCGTCGCATACTGCAGCAGAGCAACTACGGCAAAAATCAACAGAACCGTGGAAATCAGGCTCACCACCAGACTGGCCCTGGCCCAGTTTCTCTTCGTCTCGTTGGCGCTGCCCCCGAATGCCCACACAAGCAGCATAACCAGATAAATCATACTCCCCACAATCGGAATAAAGGGAAGGAGCATCGTCCCAAGCCAGCTGCCGAAGCTGACCGGCGCCTCCTGCGGCAGTACTGTTGCCGGGTTTACTCTCTGGTTTACCGGCGGCATATTAGCTGGACTCCCATAAGGATTTCCCTGGTCTGCATTATAATTATACCCCATCGGCCCGTCGGCCCGCAGGGCAGCCCCGCAGTATTCACAAAAACGGGCTTCTTCATGTTCAGCATTTCTGCCGCATACCGGACATATCATATCTTAATTCCCCCTGATCTTTGAATCAATTAACCGTTCCTTACGGAGTCCCGGACATTCCCGGGCACATATCATACGTATTATACCAGAAGTTACCGTCAAATTCCACCATAAAAAGAGCATCTCCTCCGGCAATCCGGATGTTCTAGCATGCACCGGCCGATCCCCCACAACCGCATTTTCAGCAGACGGCGGATACCTGAAACCATTGCTATAACACAAGTTCCATGCCGTCATAGGCAAAAGAAATGTTTTCCAGGGTTTTCTCCAGTTCCTGGTAATAAGCATAGGATTTGCCCCAATACTCGTCAATATGGGTAACAATGACACGGTTTATTCTGTATTTGCGCTTCATCTCTATAATTTCATCCAAGGTATACATATCATCTCTGAAAGGTGCATCGTCAAGATTAGATCCATCCTTTAGGATGCCGTCGTCCGATACAAGACCGATAATTAAAATATCCGCGTCAAAATACAGCTCATTGGGAACAAACGGCTTTACATCACAGCAGGCGTAAATAACCTTCTTCGTCCCCTCCGCTATCACATAAAACGTCATATTACCGCGATGCGTTTTATTATTGATTAAATGTACTTCTATATTCCCAATTTTCATGTAGTTCGTCCTGTGAATGGAAATACAATTCAGAACATCCTCATAATAGTACAGGCCGTCGCCGTTCCAGGCATTAATATCTTCAATAACCTCAGGCAGCGCAAGGAATGGGATCGGTGTCCCTTTATCGGCAATACAGTCATAACCCAGAGGTTCCACGATACGCATGCCTCTCGTATGGTCGGGATCTTTATGGGAGATAGAAAGATACTTAATATCACTGATTCCCTGCCTGTCACAGGCAACCCCAATATCCTCCGGCATATCAATAAGCATCTTGATATCCTCGATAAAAAGGCTCGGCCCCAGACGCTCAAACCGGCCCCTTTTCTGTCTCGCCTCCTCGCAGACAGGACATTTACAAAAAGGATTGGGAATTTGAAACATTCCGCCGCTTCCCACAATTTTCAATCTCAATATAAAACACCCCCGCAACCATTTTTTTGTATCATATGTAATGAAAACACCGCCCGTAGACAACTACAGGCGGCGTAATACATGCTTCACTTTATAATATATAGCATTCTTACTTCTCGTTCTTCACTATTCCTTCTTCGTTCTTCATTATCATTATTCATTGCTCTTCATCGCCTCAATTGCACTGATCTTCGTTGCCCGGTTCGCCGGATAATAACCGGAGACCAGTCCGACCAGGATAGCGAAAGCCGATGCCGCCAGAGGCAGCCAGAGCGGAATCACCGAATACTTTGCAGGTCCGGTGGCTTCCAGACCATACATTGCCCCGCCTCCCGAACTCATCAGCGCATCGAATACCGGCCCGCCGAACTTATTGATACAGAACGAGCCTATGTAGCTGAGTACGACACCAATCGCCCCTCCCAGAAAGCCGATAATACCGGCTTCAAACAAGAACAGCTTTTTGATATCCCGGATCACACAGCCCAGCACCTTCATAACACCGATTTCCTTTGTCCTCTCGTAAATAGACATAACCATCGTGTTGGCGATACTGATTGCCGAAACCAGCATGGCTACCGCTCCTACGGCGCCCAGCACCAGCTGGAGCATCTTGGAAGTCTGTTCCATGGGTTCCATCATACTGCTCAAACTCTGGGTCTGGTAGCCCATCTCTTTAATCTGCTCTTCTACATCCTTCACATTCTTAACATTATCCACGCTGATCACCAGCTGGTCATATTCCTTCAGTTTCTTCTGCGCTTTCTTCCTGTCCGCCGCCTTCAGCGTCCTGGTGAATTCCGAATACCACTTTTCAAATGTTCTGGAATCCATATAAATGCTGTAATCAGACTCCGAATAATTGCCCGCCGTATCCAGGAGTACTACATTCTCCACCCGGTACTGCTTCATATTAGACATATCAAAATTAAATTCCCAGTCATACATAGAGCAGATCAGTTTCATCTTCTGGGGATCAAAAGCCACCGGCTCCCATCTTCTGCTTCTGGGATCATTAAAACCCTGGGTGGCAATATAATTACCCATAATAACCGTATTTGCCGCATCCTTTTCATTCGTGGGAAGCTCCCCGCTCATAGGAGCAGGATAGTCAAATTCCCCGAACTTCATCAGATCCACCGCATATACCTGCCCGGAACCCTCATACCGTCCAGCCTCCATTATAAGCGCCGCCATCCTGACCGGCATAACCGCCTTCACCCCGGCGATTCCTTCAATAGAGGTAATCAGCTTGTCATCAATGGTCTGGGTCACGTTCTGGTAGTCGCCTTCCTGGTTCTGGATATAGGAGTTCTTGCTCAGCGTGATCGTCGTCAGACTTCCCAGCTCCATAACCATCGACCGGAAATTGGTGTTCATTCCGATACCGATCGAGATCATGATTACGATAGAAATGGTACCGATTACCACACCGATTACCGTCAGGGAGGTTCTGGCCTTTCTGCGGCTCAGATTCCGGATTCCCATTCGAATCAGATCAATCGTCCTCATATTCGTCCTTTCCCGCTTTCCGTTTCTTCCGGATGATCACAAATGCTGCCGCGCCGCCCACTACTACCACAGCGCCCACGCCGATCCAGATCCACTTTTTACTGGAAGTAGTACCTTCTTCCATGCCCGGGTCCATGCCCGGGTCCATTCCCGGGTCCATCATTCCCGGGTCCATCGTCATAGCCTCTGTAACCGTTCCGGTGAAATCCGTCCGGAATTCAACCGGTGATCCGTTGCTGTCCTCATAGGTAAGAACAAGCGTACCGGTTCCTTCTCCAGCCATCGGTGCAACCACTTCCACCTCATAGGTATCTCCTGCCCCCGGCTCTACATTGCCGATCCAGGTCATGTCAGAAGACGGCTGGAAGAAATCGCTCTCCACCTTAGCAGTAACATTGCTCAAAGCAGCCTTGCCCATATTATAAAAATCAAAGCTCACAGAAGTAGGCTCTCCGGCCACCGGTGTATCCCAGGGACCTACCACGATATTACTTACATTCGGTCTGGCATTTTCTGATACCTGCAGAGAAATTGTCTCATCAAACGTAATGCCGGTATTGAGCTGATCTTTCAGCTGAGGCATCCCCTCATATTCATACTGGAAGGAAATCTTCAGCGGATACGCCTTGGTCGTACAGTCAAATTTAATTTTCAGATTTACAGTCTCATGTACCGTTTCACCCGGTTTCATGGACTTGATATAAAAGCTGTTCGCACCTTCCGACGGTGAAAATACATTTTCCTCGGAAGAAATGGTAACCTTGATGTTATTTGCGGAAATATTGCTGTGTGTATTTAAAATGTCATATTTAAAGGTGAAGGTGTCCCCTGCCTTTAACGTCTGATCACCCAGATCGTACTTGCTTACAATCAGCTTCGGTGTGCCGGACAGCTCATCTGCCACCACATTTCTCACATACAGGGTAGAAGTTCCGCCGTCCACTGCGGTACCGTTTAACGTCTCATAGCTGATGCCCATGGTAATGGTGTTTAATCCGTCAGCCACATCCTTTGAAACATTAAACTTCATTGTAACCGTCTTTTTCTTGCCGGATTTCAGAGATTCAATATAAATGTACGGATCAGAAGATACCGGACTGAACGTATTGGCAGCCAGGCCTGACGGTGTCAGTTTGATCTTGTATGCGTCAGACGTACCTTTATTCTCCAGCACAAAAGACATGACTACCATGCCGCCCGCGTTGGGCGCAGCCGGGCTCTGCTTCACACTCTTGATAATCAGGTCCGGTGAATCCTTGCCGCCTGCAGCGTCGATAATCTCTACATATGCCTTTGCAGTTGTCGTGTAAGTCTTGCCGTCATTATCTTCATAGTCAATATTGATGTTAATTGTTTTTAAGCCCGCAGTTGCATAATTGGAGACCGTGTAGTCCAGACTGACCTCCGTGCTTCCGCCTCCCTTGATCGTGCCCTGGGACAATGACCCTTTTTCATATTCAGGAAGCAGCCCTGCCGTATCTACATCAGGGAGGGACACTTTAACTTTTTTTGCATCCAGATCACCGTAGTTATTGATATTGAAATTCAGTGTCATGGAATCTCCGGGACGGATTCCGCTCTCGTTGTTAATCGCCTCAGCTACCAGATCGGGAGCCTTCTTGGCCTGATCCACTTTAATGCGGAATGGGATCGGAACCTTCAAAGATATGGGAGAACTGGAGGATGAGGCATTTCCCTCAATTTTTAAATACATATTATATGTACCTTTGCCTGCCGTCTCATTGATCTGCATATCGAAATCCAAGTCCATCTGTCCGAACAGCGGCACCGTAGCCTCCTTGCCATACTGCGTTAACTTAAAATCAGATGTAATTTTGGCAGGAACTCCTTCCATCTCAAAGGAAATATACGGATTCGCGATGCTCTGCCCCTGAATCCAGATCGGCAGTGTAACATGTACGGTTTCACCCGGCGTTACAGTCATGGTTGGTACAACTTTTGAATATGTAATGGCTGGCTCGGGTGTGGGCATCGAAGCACTTGCCGTCGCAAAATTTCCCATCACCATCGTCATGGCAAGGAGGAGTACCCCCAGTCTCTTAGCTAACTTCCACTTGTTCATTCTCTGCTCCCTCTACTTTCTCATTGATGACGTCTTGATTTATCTCAATATTCTGAATCGTTCCATCCAGGATATGTATAATTTTATCCGCGTACTTCGCCAGCCGCGGGTCATGGGTTACCATGATGATCGTCTGACTGTTTCGCTTGGCAATTCCCTTAATCAGATCCATAACTTCCATTGTGGTATGGGTATCCAGGTTGCCGGTAGGCTCATCGGCAAACACAATCTCCGGCCTGGTCACAAAAGCCCTTGCAATACCCACACGCTGCTGCTGACCACCACTCATTTCCTTTGGTTTATGGTTCAGACGGTTGCCCAGTCCAACCTCCACCAGAATCTTCCTGGCCAGCTTCTCCCTCTTCTTCGGGGGAACCCGTTTAAAAATAAGCGGAAATTCCACATTCTCCAGCGCCGTCATGGAATTCATCAGATTGTACGACTGAAAAACAAAACCCAGATTATCCTGTCGAAATCTGGCCAGTTTATTTTCATTCATTTTCAGTACGTCCTGTCCCTTTATAATAATCTGGCCGCTGGTTGACTTCTCGATTCCCGCCATCAGATTCAGCAAGGTAGATTTACCGGAACCGGAAGTACCCAGAAGACAGCAAAATTCGCCTTTTTCAATCTCGAAGCTAACATCGTCTACCGCGACAATTTTTTCTTCACCCATCCGGTAGACCTTTCGGACATTTTTTACTTGAATAATCTTATTATTCTTCACTTTTTTTCCTTCTGTCTCCGCCAAAAAAACACCTCCTCCTCTTTGCGATTACGATAAGACGGCCTGCGAAGCATGCCGCCGTTTGTTATGCAGATTGCTCCGTCCCTAATAATATCACAAAACAGCCCGGCATACCATGTGTTCATTATAAAGAACATTACTTAATAATGCGCGGATAAAATTCTTATGATTTTCTTAAGTGAATTTGGCGCAATATACGACCTGAATCACACAAAAATGCCACGCTTCCAGTATATCTCTTATTAATAGGAAAGCAAGGACAAAACATTTACAAAACTGTTAAAAATCTGAGATATTTGTAAAAATTCCACGAAAAAATATTCTTCTTCATGGAGATTTCTTTACCTTCGTATTCTTAGTTTTCATCACCCATCTGCCCATATTATGACAAATTCATGTTTTAAAATAAAAAAAACTAATCTTTCATTTCTTTATAGAAACACTCCCATCCATTTTATTGTAGCGATTGATTGTATCTTAATTGTAAAAATCAAAATGCCCCCTCAACCTGAAACCATTTATGATCAAGGCTGAACTCGTAAGTGAGATAACATGTTCAAAATAAGACGACGATTTATTTCAATTACCATACTTTTGCTTATACCGATTACTGCAATCATGCTTTTTCATAGTAAGCCAGCCTCTGACTGGTTTGATTCACAGACTGGTGTGTACCGGTTTCCCTATGACCGAAACTCACCCGAATGGTTAAACGCTGCTTCTGCCGCTGAGAGGCAGCAGTTATTTGTCATACCAGAAGACCTGCTTCATGATATACCGACAGATCAACTATTAGAACTGGTACTGGCCTATCCGTATAATGCAAATCTATACTATTTCGATACTCCCCTGCAGGGGCTTATACAGGTCAAGGGTATATTCAATGGCTTGTCAGAACTATTAGACAGAGCAGACGCCGGCAAATATATCACGGAAAAATTTTTAGAGATTCCTCTTCCTGAGGAAAACTATACGGCCGGCGATGATATGATTATATTAATGCTTTCCCTCCAGTTCATACAAGCCCAGTTGACAGAATCGGAATATATGAATTTTATAAATAAGGCTGATGAACTGTCACAGGATCAGAATTCCGATTTTAAAACTACACTGCGGGTGTTAAATAATACGCTTCATAGACAGTAATCCGGCAATTCTCCATACTGATTTTCGAAAGAGGTGACACTATCTGAAATGAAGAAATTACTTCTTCCTATCCTATTTGTTTTCATTGTACTGGTAGTTTTTCTGATATACCGTCAGGGAACCTTTCTGCCTGTCTTTCAAAACCGTCTGGAAGCAAAAATGGACTCTTACCATAAAGCACAGCCTCTGGATCTGACCATGCCATTACAGGAAAATGGCTTTGTCCGGTCCCCTCTCATCCGCAAGGTAATCAGCAGAGAGCTGGCATTCGGCGATGTAGCATTTGATCCGGAAGCAAAGCGTTATTACATGGAATATAAATCTCTGGGTAAAGAAGCGTATACCTGGCTTAAGCAGAATCTTCTTCCTTTTCCCTGGATTGAACTCAGGGAAAACGCTGATCTGGTCCAGGACTACGATCTGCAAAGGCAGGACTGGATGAATGCGGATCATGATCCCGGGCAACAGCTGGCAGCCAGGCTGAAGGAATATGCCTTCTCCCACCCGGATACTATCTATGTGTCCTGGACCGGCAATATCCTGATCGACCGGGACAAGGAAGATCTGATTGAGCTGCTCCCTCACGATTCCGTTTACAGGAAGCGATTCGGCATTTTGGACATGAAGGCAGCCAGACTTACAAAAGAAAAAGAAAAATGGCTCACAGAAAATTTAATTGACTCAGATAACATATGTTGGGAGAACAGCATCCCGGTCAGAGATAAAGATGAACTGGAAGAAGAAAGAACAGCCCGCAAAGGCATATCGAATCGTTATGTCCTGCCGGAACCAAGCGGCTTTTACATGGAACTTTCCAGCTATCAGGAATATAAAAATCATTCTGCTATCCTCGTCACGCTATATAACGAAACGGATCAACCGGTCTCCTGTTTTGTGAATATCACTCTGGAATGTGAAATCGACGGAACCTGGTACGATGTGGTCACAAAAGAGCCTATTTACTATGAAAACGGCTGGTTCCGCTATCCGATAGAACCTGGTGAAAGTGTCTGCTGTATCATTGATCCCAAGCGGCGGGGATATGTTATGGAGCCCGGGAAATATCGGGTATCCCAGGTAATATTTACAAATGACGAGGAAGACCTGGAGGGAACGGCGATCGGCAGAATAAGCAGGGAATTTCAAATAGAATAAGGCATCTTGCTCGTCCTCTTTGTGCTTTCTTTCTCCTCGCTTCTGCTTTATAATAGAAGTACGAACAGCAATCAAAAACAAATGAGGAGGGAATAGTTTGAGTAAGGAAAAACCTGTTATTAAGTTATGTAAAAATTGCGGAATGCGGATACCATATGAAGCGAAAATCTGTCCGCAATGCGGAAAAAAGCAAAAAAGCGGTGGTTTTTTTAAGTGGATCATCGCGATTGTGGCTATAATTATTATCGCCGCGGCTCTGGGGGCTGGCGGAAAAGGTGATGATTCGGTCAAGCCTGTCGATGCGCCTAATGTGGCAGACAACAATGCAAAGGGAGATGATAGTTCAGATCCCCTGGATGATGGGAAAGATTCAGAAAGCAAGGTTGACCCGGCAGATGAAAAGGCTGATGCCAATAAGGATGATGACAAAAAGAAGACAGAGAAGAAGGAAGAGAAAAAAGAAAACGATGATTCCAATATTACAATGGGACAGAAAAATGCTGTAAAAAAAGCAGAATCTTATTTACAGTTTACCGCTTTTTCCCGGAAAGGTCTGATTGAACAGCTGGAATTTGAGGGTTTTACACATGAAGAAGCTGTTTATGGTGCAGAGAACTGCGGGGCAGACTGGGCAGAGCAGGCTCAGAAAAAAGCAAAGTCATATCTGGACTTTTCAGCGTTCTCCTATGACGGTTTAGTGGCTCAATTGGAATTTGAGGGATTTTCTAACAAAAATGCTGTGAAGGCCGTGGAGAATTGCGGGGCGGACTGGAATGAACAGGCAGCCTTAAAAGCGAAAGAATATTTAAAATTTACATCTTTTTCTAAAAACGGTCTGGTCGAGCAGTTAGAATTCGAAGGATTTACCCATAAACAGGCGGTATATGGTGCTGAGGCAAATGGGTATTGACGCAGAATAGATCAGAACATAAATATCGATTTTAATAATTAAATCTAATCTGAACCGCTCCTATATCAATGGGAGCGGTTAATACATAAATATCCAGTTTAAAAGAAAAGAGGTAGATATATTTGGATGATTTTCAAGAAAAATTAAATGATTTCTCGGACAGAGTTCTTTCAAGGGCCCTTACGGAAGAAGAAAAGAGTAATTATACCGAAACCTTATTTGATTCAATAAAACACATAAACAGATTCGGAGAAGAGTTCTGGTATGCCAGAGAGCTACAAGTCGTTAGCATATAAACAATGGCGTAGATTTGAAAATGTAATTAACAAAGCAAAAGATGCCTGTTTCAATAGCGGAAACAATACTTCAGACCATTTTGCCGAAGTTGGCAAAATGATAAACATAGGTTCGGGTGCTGAACGCGAAATAGAGGATTATGAATTATCGCGCTATGCCTGCTATTTAATAGTCCAAAATGGCGATCCACAAAAAGAAATAAAGTTGGCAGTAAAGTGAGGCAAACGATCAGCGAACTTGGTGGTACAATGCCTGAAGGCTTGCCTACACCAGCAAAAAGCATCAAACAGGTAGAGCGTGAACAAAAAAGAACTAACAAATTGCACGAAATGCAACACGAAAAATAAAAACCCTTGTAAATACAAGGGTTTTAACAAGCTGCTGACGGGACTCGGACCCGTGACCTCCTCACTACCAATGAGGTGCGCTACCACCTGTGCCACAGCAGCAAACATATTGCGTATGATTTACGGAACAATCACGCATTGCCTATTATAAAGTTAAGTCCCAAAAAAATCAAGAGGTTTTTTCAATATTTTTTAAAACATCACGCAGTTTAATCTTAATCCTCTGCAGGGCATTGTCGATAGCCTTCGGCTCCTTGCCGAGAACCGCTGCGATCTCCGTATATTTCATGTCGTTAATGTAGTAGTCCATAACCTGCTTTTCCAGCGGGCTAAGCCGTTTTTTCAGTTCATCCTCGATTCGGTTGGTTTTCTCCTTGTCCAGCATGATTTCTTCCGGACTCTGATAGGCGTCCAGCTGCTCCATATCCGACAGCGCCACGTAATTATTCAGCGGGCTGTATTTCATCCGGTTGGAAATGCGGATCGCACTGTACAGCTGCCTGGTAACACACAGGTTGGCAAAGGTAGCAAAACTGCTCTCCTTCTCCCTGTTATAGCCCCGGATCGCTTTATACAGGCCAATCATCCCTTCCTGAATCAAATCTTCCTTATCTCCGCCGATCAGATAAAGGGTTCTGGCTTTCTGACGGACCATGTTTTTATATTTTTCCAGAATGTAATCCACTCCGTGTGTATCACCGGCATGGATTCTCTCTACGATCTCCTCATCGCTGCATTCTCTGTATGCCTCGAAGTGCCCCGCCTGCTGCATGTCGTCCTGTACCTCCTCAGTGCTTCGTCTCCTTCAGCCGCAATTCTTCCATCCACCTGGCCATCTCCGGGGAGAGATTGTCCAGCAGACTGTTCCGCTTGCCCGTCGTTTTCGCCAGATACTTCTCACGGATTATCTTTTCACTCTCTTCCAGTTCTTTTTTCAATTCCCTGGCAGATACGCGGGTAGCCCCCGCGCCCAGAATAATCACCTGCTCCAGCCCGTCGGAAGTGGCAACACGCACATTATATTTTCCTTCTATCCTCCGGGACGCCATCTCTATATACTGATCCGCCGTCTCCGCCTCTTTTGTATAGATGATGTGAATGTTGTGATACCGGTATACGCTTCCAGGATTGCCGGGCACCTTGTGGCCGTCAAAGACCAGAATCACCTCATCCTGAATAAAGCCCTGGTAGTTGCACAGGGCGTCAGCAAGCTTCCCTCTGGCCGCCTCCAGATTCTCCTGCGCCAACTCCCTTAAGTCTTCCCATGCAAAGATAATATTATATCCATCTACCAGCAAATAGTTTTTGCCCGCCATTACCTCATCCTTTGCCGTACAATTTCATAGGAGAGTACACCGGCGGCAACAGATGCATTCAGAGAATCTATATCTCCTTTCATCGGAATACGGGCCGCCATATCACATTTTTCTTTTACCAGACGTCCCACGCCCTCGCCCTCGCTGCCGATCACAAGCCCGATCGGCCCGGTCAGATTCAGATCATACATAAGATCCCCATCCATATCCGCGCATACAAACCAGACTCCCCGTTTCTTAAGCTCCTCCATTGTATTGCCCAGGTTGGTGACCTTCACCACCGGCACGTAGTGAATGGCTCCGGCCGAGGCTCTGGCCACTGTGCCGGTCAGGCCCACCGCTCTTCTTTTTGGAATAATGACGCCATGCGCACCGGCCAGATTCGCCGTCCGGATGATTGCCCCCAGGTTGTGTGGATCTTCTATATTATCAAGGAGAATGATAAAAGGAGGCTCCCCCTTTTCTTCCGCCTTCTTGAAAATGTCATCCAGCTCGCTGTAATAGTAGGCTGCCGCAATAGCAATCACTCCCTGATGCCTTCCTGTTTCGGAGATCTGATCCAGCCTCTCCTTCTTGACAAAAGAAACCAGTGTATCCTGTTTTCTCGCCTCCCGAAGAATCGACTTGATCGGCCCGTCCTGGCTGCCGTCCTGAATATATAATTTATCAATCGTCTTTCCCGCTCGGAAAGCCTCCAATACTACATTTCTTCCCTCATACTTCTGTTCATTCACAGTTTCGTTTTCTGCCGGTTTTCTGTCTTCTTTATTCATATCTGATTGTATCACTCCTGTTTTTTCCTGGACAGTTCGCCTTCTTTCCCTTCAAGTACGCCTCGGCGTACTTGCTGCGAGCCGCTCGTCATGCTTTGCATGACATAATACATCTGTGCGGCTCTGCATTCCGCCGGAGGCTTTATCTTGGAAGGAGACTGGGCTCCCACCAAGACAAATTTGTTATTTACTCACCACCTATAAAGGTGGGAGTCTTATCTACTTCCATGATAAAAGACTGTCCGTTTCTTACAGCTTACACTATTTAAATCAAAAACGGAAGGGATTCTTATGAATTCCACTTCCGCTTTATCCTTCTATTTATTTCTTTCGAAAGGCTCTGTGCTCTTTCGAAACAGGCTCCGTTTAGCACTGCGGCTCAGCCGCCAGCTTCTCTAAACCGGTCTTTATTAATTCCAGCAAACGGTCCATCTGATCGGTCAGGTACAAGTAGCCGCACAGGGCTTCAAACCCTGTGGCGACTCTGTACTCAGTTACGCTTGCATTCTGGGCTACGGTATAAGACTTGGCGTTACGCCCCCTTTTGTATACGCCGCGCTCATCTTCCCGAAGCAGTGGTTCCAGCAGCAGCATAAGCCGCATCTGGGTCGGGGCCTTCACCAGCGAACTGACCCGCTTGTGCAGGCGGTTCACCGGCGCATTGCCCTGTTCCACAATCATCGTTCGAATAAGCAAATCATAAATACCATCCCCGATAAATGCAAGCGTCAGGGGAGAATACATCCGAATATCCGTTTCCGGTAGGTTAAATTGCTCTTTTAAATACGTAATCAAGTGATTCTCGTTTACGCTCTCTTCCATTTTACTCCTTCTCTTGTGTCTTCCAGTACAATCCCCTTGTCCAGGAGAATATTCCGGATCTCGTCGGCCCGTGCAAAATTCTTATTCTTTCTGGCCTGCTGTCTTTCTTCAATCAGCGCCTCAATGTCGTCGTCCAGGAGTTCTTCTTCCTGCTTGGTGATAATGCCCAGAACGTCGCACAGCTGATTCATCTTATCGTACACCGCCTGGATCACTGATTTTGCAGTATCCGCAGTCAGCGTGGAGTTTGCCATCTTAACCATCTCAAATACAGCGGAAATAGCATCTGCCGTATTAAAGTCATCATCCATGGCAGCTTCAAATTTATTGGTCAGCTCAGTAAGCTGAGCTAAGATACTTTCATCCTCCGGATTATGTTCCCGGTCCTGCGCTTTTTCAAGCAGATATTCCATATTTCTCACCGCTGTGAGGATTCTCTCCAGACCATTGCTGGATGATTCCATCAGATCACGGCTGAAATTCAGCGGGCTCCTGTAATGAGCGCTCAGCATGAAGAACCGGAGCACCTGCAGCGGATACTGCTCGCCAATCTCTCTTACCGTAAAGAAGTTGCCCTCCGATTTGGACATTTTCTTATTGTCGATATTCAGGAAACCATTGTGCAGCCAGTATTTGGAGAATTCCTTTCCGCTTGCCGCCTCACTCTGTGCAATCTCATTCTCATGATGGGGGAAGATCAGATCCTCGCCGCCGGCGTGAATATCAATCTGTTCACCCAGATACCGTTTGCTCATCTCGGAGCACTCAATATGCCATCCCGGCCTTCCCTCACCCCAGGGAGACTGCCATGCGGGTTCACCCTCTTTTTTCGGTTTCCAGAGCACGAAATCCATCGGGTCTTCCTTCTCATCATCTACTGCAATACGAATTCCGGCTTCCAGATCGTCAATGTTTTTCTTGGAAAGCTTCCCATAATCTTTAAACTGTCTGGTCCGGTAATATACCGTCCCATTTTTTGCATATGCATAGCCTTTGTCAATCAGGGTGGAGATCAAATCAATCATTCCATCGATTTCTTCCGTCGCCTTCGGATGTGTAGTAGCAGGCTTAATATTCATGCCCTCCATATCCTTAAGGCACTCCTTAATAAACCGTTCCGAAATTTCGGATGCAGATACACCTTCCTCGTTGGCCTTTTTGATAATCTTGTCATCTACATCCGTAAAATTGGAAACATAGTTGACATCAAGTCCCTTATATTCCATGTATCTTCTAACCGTGTCGAACACGATCATCGGCCGTGCATTTCCAATATGAATATAATTATATACGGTCGGGCCGCACACATACATGCGCACCTTACCTTCTTCCAGGGGAACAAATTCTTCTTTTCTTTTTGTCAATGTGTTATAAAGCTTCATGAAAGGCTCCTCCTAAATAGCGAAAATTTTTAACTGTCCTAACTAGATTAGGTGTCAAAACAGAGCATAGCACCAAAGGTGCTTTTGACATCTAATCCTATGCAATAAAAAAACCTCGTCTCTGAAATTCCAGAGACGAGGTAACTCGCGGTTCCACTCCAGTTGATATGCTGCGCCCTTCGGCGTCAGATATCCTCTTCCAGCATACATAACGGCTGCCGCCGGACCAGGCTACTGATTTCTTCACCCAATCAGCTCCCAGATGCACTTCATTCTAAGTCCCTCCGAAAAATGCTTTCAGCCGGTGGCATTTTCTCTCTGTCGGCTTTCTTAAAACTACTCTATCTGTTCTACGCTTTTCAATAATATAAATAATTGAAATCTTATCGACTATTTTAGGTGATACTTCTCCCTTTGTCAATAAGTTTTTTCACAATTAGTAGAAACAAACTACACTATTTCATTCAGGTATATTCGATTAAGACATGTCTGAAATAGAAATAGTGTAAATGCACCGATGTCCATCTCCCGTTCCGGCTTTTCTTCCGTCGGACTCAGGCTGCTTTTATTCTTTCCAAGGCAGAGCCGGAAAATCCCGTTATTTTTTTCCACCAGCTCATCTGTCAGCCGGATTGTCATGGTGACAGGTTCCTCCGTCCGCAGCTGCTCCGCAAATTTTACCGCATTTACAATTCTTGCCATGATAATCGGCGTGGCAGCGGTCTGCTCAGCCGGTTTTAAAAACGCAGTTTCCAGAAAGGTAAGCTTTGCGGCCCGCCTGCTCAGCCTGGCAGCCAGCGCAGGGATGATTTCCTCCCGATTCTCTTCCTCACAGATTACCTCTGTCACTTCTGCCGCTCCATCCTCCAGCATATAGGAAAGGATACATGGATTTTCAGCCGTATCTCCCATATAGAGAAGCAGTTCCCCGCCTGCCGCCTTCATCTGCCTTTCCAGATCATCGTAATAAGCCTGGCTTCTTACCGCCCGGACGGAAAACGGCTCCAGTTTACGGTTGGCGTACTCCCAGGCCCTGTTTTTGTCCTCTTCTGTCAGTTCGCCCCAGGTCTTCCACGCTCTTCTTCCTTTCCGGCTCTCTTTCGAAATATTTATATACTGTGAAAGCATCTCGCCTGTCAGAACAAGCCGTTCCTGACTGTAGACAAATCGAAAGCCGAAGGGATAATAGATTGCCTCGCTGGCGGGCATCAGGTAAGTCCAGGTCTGACCCGCTGCATACATTTCATCCATAGCCTGTTTCAGCAGCGCGGCCATAAATCCTCGATGTCTCATAGACGGGTCGGTTGCCACGCCCACAATATACTCTGTAACCGCGGTCTGCTCTCCTGCTCTTACCAGATATGGATTCAGGTGGAGCATACTGGCAAGCATTCCCTGCCCGTCCGCCGCCGGGATCTTCGTTTCTTTATCCGCCCACAGCTCCAGCACCCGGTTTTCTTTCATTTTATTATCCCAATAATAGGAAAGATACTGGTCCGAATCGTGAAAACAGTTCTTCCACAGCTGATATCTGGGGTCACTCTCTTTGTTCATTTTATCGCAACCTTTCGTCTAATGTTCCTTCTCTGTGATGAGGCAGACTGCCTGGGCCGCTATGCCCTCCCCGGTTCCCGTAAAACCAAGCCCTTCTTCCGTGGTGGCTTTCACACTGACACAGGCAGCAGGCAGATCCAGTACAGCTGCAATATTTTCCCTCATCGCATCAATATAGGGAGCGAGCTTTGGCCGCTGCGCAATCACCGTCGCATCAATATTTCCGATCTGATAACCGGCCTTCATCAGAATTTCCAGCACTTTTCCCAGAAGCACCATACTGGATATCCCTTTGTATGCTTCCCCGCTGTCAGGGAAATGCTTTCCTATGTCACCCATAGCCGCCGCACCCAGCAGTGCATCCATCACCGCATGAACGAGCACATCAGCATCGGAATGGCCTAGAAGCCCCTTATCATAAGGTATTTTTATACCTCCCAAAATCAGTTCTCTATCCTCCACCAGACGGTGAACGTCATAACCCATACCTATCCGCATGACTGTTTCCTTTCTAAAAGTATTCCTGATCCTCATTAAAATCATCCATAGATTCTTACAGAGGCAGCAGTGTACCGATTCCCTTCTCCAGGGCCAGCTGCCAGATGCGGTATGCCACCGCCACGTCATTCAGCCCGATTCCCTCTGTGAACGTAATGATTTTTTCCTCCGGCCGCTCCCGTCCCGGCACCTTGTGGTCCAGCAGCTCTCCAAGCTCCGGCGGTATCCGGGTTAGCTCCTTAAAATGCCCCTTCTTTACCGCGCCGTGATAGAGATCGGTATCATCAATAAATAATTTATCAAAGGCCAGGACCGCCTCCGGCTTAAAATGAGACTCCAGATTGACCGGCACTGCCGTCACACCCGGTTTCAGCCAGTCTTTTTCAATTACCTTAAATTCATCTGTATGGGTAATCGGGGCGCTGCACAGCAGAACATCCGCCTCTCTCACCGCTTCTTCCGGGCATTGTGCCCTCTTTATGGATATGCGGTACTCTGCCTCCATCTCCTCCACATAACGGTCTACTGTCGATGCCCTTGGCCCCCAGGCATAAACCTGCCGGATATCCGGGCAGACCGTGAGGGCTGCCAGCAGATTTGTTCTGCCCTCCAGGCCGCATCCCAGGACACCCACCGTACGGCTGCCCGGATTGGCCAGGTGCCGCAGTGCAACTCCGCTGACTCCTGCGGTGCGCATACCTGTTATGTACGTACAGTCCATGATTGCCACCGGGGCGCCGCTCTCCGGGTCATTCAATATAACAAATCCCATAAACCTGGGCAGATTCCTCTCCTGGTTTGTGGCACACCCTGCCAGCCATTTCAGGCCTGCCGCACCGGTACCCATGATGGTACAGGGCATGGCACAGAGAAAGGTGCTGTCATTGGGCCACATATTATACTTGACCGGCATATCCACTTCCTTGCGGCTCTTTTTAATATGAGCGTCCTCCAGAATATCAATATATTCCTTCATTCCCATATTGACCTTTTTAACATCTTCCTGCGATAAATATAATACTTCCCTGCCTGTTTCCATAGATTTCCTCCGCTCCTGAGCTTTCTTTTACAAGAATTATACCATGCTTTTGGCTCTCTATCCACATCTGCACAATTAACTCTGAAAAAAGCCGATATCCCGCGGACTGATTCCTATACCACAAGAAACGCCGCCGATCCTGTACGACCGGCGGCGCGCTGTTCCATCCGCAATTAGATATTTTTCTTTCTTCTCTTCTTCCTCTCATACATTTTCGCATCGGCAAGTGTGATCAGTTTGTCAACGTGTGTCCCGGCATTGCTGTCTGCCATACCGAAGCTGACCGACATGGGGAACGGAATAATCTGCTCACGGCATCGTTCCGACAGCCGTTCATTTACCCTGTCAAGACGTTCTTCCGCCTCCTGCGTGCCGATGCCCAGAAACACGAGGAGAAATTCATCTCCGCCGTATCTGGCCAGAATATCCTTATCTTCACTGCAGCTTTTTCTCAGTTCATCGGCAACCGCAAGAATATATTGATCTCCCATATTATGTCCATGCAGATCATTCACCCGCTTTAGTCCGTCCAGGTCTATAAAGCAGAGTGTAAACAGCAGCCCCTCTTCCAGCAGACGTTCGACTGCGTTAACAGCATACAGACGGTTCAGACATCCGGTAAGCGTGTCGTGGAATGCCTCAAGCCGCAGCCTTCTTTCTTCCATCTCCTGCTGAACCAGTTCTTTTCGTATCACACGGTTTTTATCCCGATAGTCGGAAAGGGCACAGATCTTCATCGTATAACGGATACCCAGATAACTTCCCACTATGGCAAACACACAGGATTTAATACCCCACAATTTTAACAGTATCCCATTATCCCGGGCACTGTAGATCAGCAGATTGAGGGAGAGATAAAGAGCAAGCCCTTCCATAATCCGAAGCAGAAAGGATAGATGCCTGGGGTGTTCCTTTATCATGCGTATCCTGCCCACGAACGACGGCGCAGCCAGCAGATGCAGCACGGCGCCGCCCAGCAAAAATCCAAGACATACCGGTACGCCTTTCAGATTGCCCGCGTTTAATGTATGATTGTCGAAATTGGCCAGCGGCTGATCGATTATCATCGCTATCACACACCGGCATAATATATTGATTTCCAGGCCGCATAAAATTCCTGTCAGTGAAAAGAACGCCGACTCCTGTCCCATCTCTTTGCAGTAAATTATCGTCTCAAGGAGCAAAAGACAAAAAAACAGGGCCCAGTTTAATATCAAGTTAAACTCTAAAATAGAGCATAGGTAAAACATTAGGAAATTGATCAAAAAAGTACCGACGATCACGCCCTTCCGAAGCCGGGGCAGCGCAAGCGACACATTGACCAGTACAAAATAGCGCCAGTTAAAATAAAAGTAAAATAACGGCGTAAGAATATTTATGATCAGATTATAACTGTCCGGCATGATTGAATCCCTCCCGCTGGACATAAGAGCGCCTTTTGTCCAGATACATTTCCCTGTCAGCCCGGGAGATCAGTTCCGAAGCCTCTCCGGATTCTCCGGCAGCGAAGCCGGCAACCCCAAAAGAAAAATATATAGGTGTCTGCCTGTCCTTCCGGGCAGCTTCACGCCGGAATACAGCTATCCTTTCCCGTGCATCCTTCTCTGAACATTCGGGTAATAAAAGCATAAATTCATCTCCGCCCATTCTCACTGTAATCTCGCCCTTTAGAAGCTGCCTGCCGATCGCCTCAGCAAATATTTTCAGATAGCGGTCACCCGCCTCATGTCCTTCTCTGTCGTTAATCTGTTTTAAATGATCCAAATCCAGATAAACCAATGAAAACGGAGCGTTTTTTTTAATCAGGTTTTCCAGGAACTCCAGTCCGTAACGCCTGGAATATACCCCTGTCAGACTGTCCCGCTCCGAAAGCCGTCGAAGTTCTCCCGCTATCTGATTCTTTAACGTAAGCTCAATTTCAAGCCTGGCATTCTCATCCTTTACATAATTACTTTTGACAATGGTATGAATATTCCACAGAAAAAGGATCAGTAGAATCATTAAAACAGCGCTGCTTCCAATTAGAAAAAGCGGCGTATAAAAGGATTCCTCCTCCCCGATGCACAGCACGCTGTCCATAAGCAGATACACCGTACAAAACCAGAGAAATGCCATAAAAGGACGCCCCTCTTCGCTTCGAGCCGCAGAAGACAGAACTGTGGAGGCTGTTGAAAACTTAAAAACTAACAGACTTTCTACTGCACTTATAACAAAGGCTATGGACAAGCTGACAGCGCACCAGAACGGGTCTTGAAGCAGATCCCTCATCGCTGTTTCATTTATCAGAGCCAGCACGGCGATACAGGCCAAATGAAGAGCCATGATATTAGCGACGCCCAGATTGAGATGAAATTGTTCCTCCATATATCGTCTGCTAAAGATTACATCTATACCGCGAATCAGATAAAACAGGACATAGAAAATCGGAAGGGGAAAGACGGTTGCAGGCCAGATCATAACAAGCACAGCTGTCATGCCAATGCGGGCAAGCTGCCGTCCTCTGTTTGGATATCCCAGAACAGACATGACTAAATATTCTAAAAGGCCGGAAAACACAGAGCAGCACACCGGCAGAAACAGATACCAGGCCAAACGAATCTCCACATTTTTTCTCCTTCTTGCTAAATAAACTATTCGTGCTGCGGGCATGAAACGCCAATTACGATTTAGAAATCAGCCCGGCCATCGTCCGATAAAGCAGCTCCGGCTCAATGGGTTTAGCCAGATGTCCGTTCATTCCTGCCGCAGCCGCCCGCACTACATCCTCATGAAACGCGTCAGCTGTCATGGCAACAATCGGAATGCTCTTTGCCCTCGGATGAGAGGATTTTCTAATCGCCTCCGTGGCCTTATACCCGTCCATGACCGGCATCTGTACATCCATAAGGATCAGATCGTAGCTGTCCCCATTCTCCATAAATTTATCAAAAGCCTCTTTTCCGTCACCAGCGCAGTCGGCCGTAATTTCGGTCATTTTCAAGAGTTCCACGGCTATCTCCCTGTTAAGTTCGTTGTCCTCCGCCAGAAGAACATGGTGCCCTGCCAGCTCCGGCCGGCAGTACTCCACTCCGGGTACCGGGAGCATAACCATTTTATCAACTCCATTTACAGAAAGTAAGGTGTTATAAAGTGTAGAGGCAAACACCGGCTTGGCAAGAAAAGCATTTGCCCCCGCTTCACGGGCGGGTTTCTCTATAGCACTCCAGTCATAGGCGGTTATAATAATGATCGTGGTATCAGGTCCAACCTGCTCCCGGATGCGCCGTGTCACCTCAATGCCGTCAATATCCGGCATTTTCCAGTCCACCAGACAGACGTCATAAGCCGCACCGACTCTATGCGCTCTCCAGACTCTCTCTACACATTCCTCTCCGGTTGTCACCCAGTCAGACTGAATCCCAAGATTCTGAAGCATCCGTGATGTATATTCACAGCTGTCTCTATCGTCATCGGATATAAGCACCTTCAGACAGCCCAGAGAAGGCTGCTTGTGCTCTTTGGCGTTTTCATCCTCAGGCAGATCAAAATCCAGTTCCACCGTAAAGGTAGTCCCCTTCTCCACCTCGCTCTGCACAGAGATAATACCGCCCATCAGGGTTACCAGATTTTTCGTGATCGGCATGCCAAGGCCGGTACCGCCAAATCTCTGACCCACAGCTGTACTTTCCTGTTCAAATGGTATGAACATCTGATCCAGAAATGCTTCGCTCATCCCGATTCCGGTATCGCTGACCGTGAATCTCAGGCGAATCCTGTCCTCTTTTTTCTGCAGCTGCCTGATCTCCAGACGTATCGTGCCGCCCTCCGGTGTGAATTTGAGGGCATTGGACAGGAGATTAAGCAGCACCTGGTTCAGGCGCAGCGCATCACCCACCAGCAAAGTATCGGTAAGTTCCACAACCGGCACTGTAAAATCCAGCCCTTTTGCCACAGCCTGGGGATAAATGATAGAAGTGACCGATTCCGCCACTGTCTGCAGATCAAACGGCTCATGGGCAATCTTCATTCTGCCGGCGTCAATTTTGGACATATCCAGCACATCGTTGATGAGCGACATCAGGTGTTTGGAGGACTGTGCAATTTTGCTCAGACAGTCCGCTACTCTCTGACGGTCATTAATATTTGCAGCCGCTATAGTGGTCATACCGGTGATAGCGTTCATCGGTGTACGGATTTCATGGCTCATGCGGGAAAGAAAATCTGATTTGGCCTGATTGGCACGCTCTGCCACAGACAAAGCATCCTTGAGCGCCTCCGTCTGTTCGGTCAGTTTCTTCTGCATATGCCGCAGCTCGGTGACATCGGTGATATCAATAAAAATCACCAGGTATATCGGGCAGCCCTCCTGCCAGTCCACACAGTCGGCGCTGACCTGCAGCCACAGAGACTGTCCAAGACGGCTTTCCACCCGCATGACAAAATGCACCGGTTCCCCCGCCAGAAGCTTCTCCCGCTGCTCCATGATCACATCCATATTGTCCACGATATTCTGCCGATGCAATATGCCTTCGGCCCCGTCTTTGCCGGCTCCGAAATATTCCATAAATTTGGAATTGCCTTCCAGAAGCGTCAGGCGCAGATGAGGGTCGATCCGGTATTTTGCCACAAAGCCCGGCAGGCTCTCGTAAGTTACCGACTGCTCCTTCTGCATCCGTACCACATCATCTATATTCGTCATAACCGTATAGGCAACCTGAACCCCGTTGATATATTCATCCGCGAACAGTGTGGAGAGCTGTATCCAGATGAAGTCTCCGCTTTTCCTTCGGAAACGGGAAAGCAGCTTATATCCGTTCTTCTTTGTCCGAATCGCCTCATAAACTGCGTCCGACAGCTCTTTCCATTCTTTTGGGTCATCTTTATAATAAAGATCCGGTCTGTTATGGAATGTGGCTTCGTATTCCTCCTTCGGCCATCCGGTAAACTCATAATAAAACTTATTTGCCCAGACCAGCGTAAAATGTTCGTCCAGCAGGTGTTTACTTACACTGACACCCAAAAGCTGCATCAGTGTGCTGTATTCATAATCAGCAGGTGTAAATTTCGAACTTATGTCTTCTGTGTCCATCTCTATATCATCTTCCATCATCCTTACAGTTCCTCCTCATCTAATATGCCTTCTGCCGCAGCTAAATTCCAGCAGACACTATACATCCTGAAAAGCAAACACCTTGTTCATAATAGTTCCTTTCGAGTATATCATAATTTTCTTGTGTTCTCAATGATTTATGGCGTTTTCACCCGAAAAATGGTACAGTATTGTCAAAAGGAACATGGAGGCATATAACGTTTGAACGACAACCATCAATTTTCCAGTCTGATCTATGAATATTTTCTGCTGCGTATACAATTCGGGTATTATAGCTATGGTGATACTCTGCCCACCATTGATACACTATGCCGTGAATTCAGTGTGGGTGCACAAACGGTAAAAGCCGCGCTTCGGCGTCTGAGAACGGAAGGATATATTTCTATGTACAGCGGCCAGACAACCAGGATTTTATTCCGGCAGACCGAGAAGGAACGGCTTTATTTCGTTCGCAGTTTTTATTCCCATCGCCGGGAAGATTTTTTCGACCTTTACGAAGCTGGGGAATTCATCTTTATTCCACTGCACATGGAATGTCTGAGGAACATGAACGATGCGGATCTTGCCTATCTTACCTGTTTATCAGAACGTGCTCAGCCGGATGACCTGTTTCGTTTCTACAGCTATACTCTGCAGAAGCTGAATAATTCACTGGCCTTAAATCTCTTTTGGGAAACATCCATGTTTCATGGGTTTCCCTTTGCACGGACGTCCACCTGGCCGCTGCCTTACGATGCAGGTCTTGTACAAAACCGTATGCAGTCGCTGATTGCCCAGGTACGCCGCTATGACCGGGATGCCGTACACAATATGCTTCTGGATTATCAAAGAAGGGATATAGCACGTCTGAAAGAACATATGGCATCGGGTTCTGCTCCTGCTTCAAAAGAAGATCGTACGCCATTTGTCTGGCGAATTTACCGTGACCGTCCGCAGCTTTGCTACAGTCTGGCCATACGTATCCTGCACGATATCTACATGGGAGAATACAGCAGTCATAATTATCTGCCTTCCTACGAAAAGATTTCGAAAAAATATGGTATTTCTATCAGCACGGTACGGCGGACTATCACCTTATTGAACCAGGCAGGCGCTGCCCACTCTGTTAATGGAGTGGGAACGCGTATTTACACTATGGGAGAGCAGTGTAATAAGCCAGATTTAAACAGTCCTGCCGTTCGCCAGAACCTGGCCCTTTTCATCCAGGCTTTTGAGCTTATCGTGTATTCCTGTGAAGGGATCATGCTTGATCTTCTTAATCATGTATCCCGGCAAAGACTGAACGCTTTTATTGACCAGCTGGCGGGGAACCGGCAAAATGGGCAGTGTGAGCGGACCGTATGGCATATCCTGATTTTTATAGCAGAAAACCACCCATTAAATGGGATCAGGGAAATCTATTCCAAAATATATGGTCTCTTTCTCTGGGGGTATCCGCTGAGAGCCTCATTGGAAGAACATTGGAAACTTTACCAGGCCAGGGCTGATATGACTTTTACAGAAATGATGATTCAGCATTTGAAAAATAATGATTATAAACAGTGCAGCAGGACCTTTCATGAATTAACCGTGCAGCAGTTCGATACGGCGATAAACTACCTTTCCCGCCAGGGTATTTCCCCAGAGGAACTGCGTCTGTCCCCGTCTATCCGGATGCTGTCAACAGAGATATAAATCGATGCGCGAGTGCGCATAGGATGTTTTTCGTTATACAGGAAATTTCTCCAAACATTCCTATATAACAAAAAAACCGGTACGCAATGCGTACCGGTTTTTATTCGTAGCGGAGGACGGATTTGAACCGCCGACACCACGGGTATGAACCGTGTGCTCTCGCCAACTGAGCTACTCCGCCATGTGACCCGTAATATCGCTATTACAGAAGTGGGACCTACAGGGCTCGAACCTGTGACCCTCTGCTTGTAAGGCAGATGCTCTCCCAGCTGAGCTAAGATCCCGTAATCAAGTCACTTTGATATTATATTAAGTCCTGTCCCTTTTGTCAACCTCTTTTTTTACAAATATTAACTTTCCTTCCATCCTTCCTTTTGTTGACTTGCCTCAGGCCTTCCCCTATAATATTTTTATAACGCTCCGCCAGGGCTTTAGTACTGCTTCCCTGTAAAATCAAACGAAAGAGGAATTGCCATGTATCACTTTATCATCAATCCCAGATCCCGAACCGGCAAGGGCCAGGAAGTCTGGGAATCCGTTAAGCAGCTTCTGGATCAGAAGGGCATTGCCTATACACATCATTTTACCCACTATGAATTCCATGCTGTTAAAATAGCAGGAGACCTCTGCCGCAGGTATCCGGAAGAGAAAACAATCGTGATCGTAGGCGGAGACGGGACGGTAAACGAAGTCATCAATGGCATTGAAACTTACGAAGATGTCATACTCGGTTACATACCATCCGGTTCCAGCAATGATTACGCCAGAAGCTTAAGTATCCCCAAAGATCCGGCGAAGGCTCTGGAGCATATTCTGGCTGGCAGGATTGTCTGGATTGACCATGGCATCATACAGACAGACCGAAAGACCAGGCGTTATGCGGGAAGTGCCGGGATGGGCTATGATGCGGCTATCTGCAAAGCCAATCTATCTTCCCCGGCCAAGAAGCTCCTGAATAAACTTCACCTGGGAAAGCTTTCTTATATGTGCCTCTCCCTGAAAGTTCTTCTGAAGTATAAACCGGTGGATATACGTCTCCGGGTGGATCATGGTCCCTGGACCCGTTATCAGGACGTCCTGTTTGTGTCTCCCATGAATCAGCCCTACGAGGGCGGCGGTTTTAAGATGGCGCCTCATGCGGATATGTCCGACGGAAAACTGTCTGCCTGCATCATCTACCAGATGCCCAAATGGAAAGCGATGCTTCTGCTTCCACTGGCTTTTTCAGGCCGCCATATGGGAGTAAAGGGCACCGGGGAAGTACATGGAGCAAGGATTGAGATAGCGGCGGATGAACCGCTCATCACCCACGCGGACGGAGAGTATGTAGGGTGTATCGATCACGCGGTCTTTCAGGTTACGCCCCGGAAAATCCGTATGATTGTATAATCAGGTTTCCTGAACATTTCAAGTACGCCTCGGCGTACTTGCTACGAGTCTTATCTACTTCCATAATAAAACGGTAAATCCACAGCCCGGCGGGCGAGGATTTACCGTTTTATTAAAATAACCTTTTTCCGTCGGAAATATCAATTCCAAGCTCTTTCGCCAGACTTGACTGCTTAAACGGATTGATTTTTGATACGATACCGTCCCGCCTGAAAATTGAACCGGTATTTTTAAACCAGAACGTCACTCCTGCATTCACGCACTGCTCCCGAATATCCAGTACCCAGTCATAGTTGCACTCACGTGCTTCCCGGCCTGTTTCTCCACCCGCAGTAACGTGGTCAATACCATGCAGATAGGGCGTCAGATCAATTGCCTCCAAAAGCGGTGCGCAGGCAATAAAACGCCTCCTGATCGGATAAGACAAAAATAACGGGAGCCGGTAATCAGCCGCTTCCTGATTTTCCACCGTACAGCCGATATTTACATTTTCATATCCATCGCCCCAATCAGCAGGAAGGGATACAGGAAAACGGTCGATCCGCTTCGTTAAGATCAAAAAATCGATATCGGATCGTTGTTTGATCATGGCCCAGACCTCTTTACGCCATTCATCCGCCTCCGGAAGGAAAAAATCAGTTGCAAAGCAGGTTGCCAGAATTTTATTGCCTTTAATATTGTATTCCCCTTTTGCGTTCGTTCTGACAGGCCAGTCGAATTTATCGGTTTTTTCTATCTTATTCTGACCATAGCGTTTGGCATGCGGGCCATAAAAATAGCAGTTTGTGCAGCCATCGCTGGCTTTGTAGCATCCTGTCCACGGCTCCCAGTTCATAGTGTTCTCCTTTTTCAAGTACGCCCCGGTGTCTATATGCCCAGAAGCAGCCTTGCAATCTGGAAATAAATCAGCAGTGAAACTGCGTCTACAATCGTCGTAATGAAAGGACTTGCCATAACAGCGGGATCGAATCCGATCCGCTTTGCCAATATGGGCAGCGTACATCCCACTACCTTTGCCACCGTGACAGTCAGCACCAGCGTCAGACAGACCACGAAGGCAATGCTGACTCCGACCTGGTCAATAATCATCATCTTGGCGAAATTGGCTGCCGCAAGGGTAACACCCGCCAGCACCGCCACCCGCACTTCCTTCCAGACAATTTTGGGTACGTCCCTGTATTCAATCTCATTTAACGACAGTCCGCGGATAATCGTAACAGAGGCCTGGCCGCCGGAATTACCGCCCGTATCCATTAACATCGGGATAAAGGAGGTCAGGATAACATAGGCGGAAAGGGCATCTTCCGCAGACGCAATAATCCGGCCGGTAAATGTAGCGGAAATCATCAGAAGGAGCAGCCAGGGAATACGCTTCTTCCACGTCTCAAACACTCCGGTTTTCATATAAGGTTTGTCCGTCGGCGTGATAGCTGCCATCATTTCAATATCTTCCGTGGCTTCCTGCTCGATAATATCCACCACGTCATCCACCGTTATGATACCTACAAGCCGGTTCTCGCTGTCCACTACCGGCATCGTATTAAAGTCGTATTTTTTAAAGTCCTGGGCAACTTCCTCCTGGTCAGTAAGAGTGGTCACCGTAATGACATTATCGTGCATGATATTGCCGATCGTCGCTTCGCTCTCGCTCAGCAGCAGACGGCGCAGAGAAACCGTTCCTACCAGCTTCCTCTGGGTATCCAGCACATAACAGGTATCGATTGTCTCCTTATCAACTCCCACCCTGCGGATTCTGCGAATCGCTTCCTCCACCGTAAGGCTTTCTTTCAAATCAACGAACTCCACCGTCATGATACTTCCGGCGGAATCCTCCGGATATTTTAACAGATGATTAATATCCCTGCGCGTCTCCGGGTTGGCATTGATCAGCAGACGCTTCACCACGCTGGCCGGCATCTCTTCCACCAGATCCGCCGCATCATCGGCAAACAGATTGTCCATAATGTTCCCGGCCTCGCGGTCGGTCAGGGATGTTATCAGACTCTGTTCTACTTCAATTGGTAAATAGGAGAACGTATCCGCCGCCACGGATTTGGGCAGCAGCCTGAATATTTTAATCAGTTCTTCTGTCGGCAGTTCTTCCAGAAGAGCCGCGATATCGGCCGCATTCAGTTCTACAAGTTCTTCCCGCAGTTTGATATACTGCTTACTTTCAATTAATTCCTCTAAGTTCTGCAGCGTTGGCATGGTATGTTCTCCTTTCTTCTCCGAAATATAAGATCGCAGGATTTCAAGTACGCCTCAAATGAAAAAACCTCCTGTTGCTATGGGAGGATTTTTCTTACGGCGTTTGACTGCCTGCCTAAGTATTATACTATAAATCTCTCAAAAACACACGAAAAATATTCCGATTTAACAAAAGAAACGGCTCCAATGGAGCCGTTTCTTCCCAAACAGGAGGAACCGCGCGTATTTATTTTTCCAGATAACCGCTTGTTACCAGCCATGTCCCATCCTTGTATTCCATCTCCAGTCCCAGATAGGTAAAGGAATCTTCATCGTCAAGACGGAATTCATACTGGGCTGTGATAACAGTTTTATCTTCCAGTGCAGATTCATCATATTTTAAGGATAAATCGTGAATACGTCCCAGAATATCTTCTCCATAACATTCTCCGTCCGCTCCCGGAGGCATAAAGGTCAAAAGAGACTCCAGATCATTTGAAAAATAGGCGCTGGCGAACCCCTGCGCCGTGGTAACAAAATCTTCCTTCTTCTGATCCTGCGGGCTGTTCTGTACCGGCTCAGCGGGTTCTGACGGTTCTGATTGGTTTGGCGGTTCCACCCCGCCTACCAGCGTGATATCAGATGTTTTTCCTGAATCCTGATCCGTATTCCCGGGTGCCGTTACCGCGGCACAGGCTACCAGACTCATCATAATAAAGCCGGCGGTGAGTATGGATATTCCAAAAGTAACCCCCTTTTTCTTGCCGGGACGCATTAAGTTTCTCAGTCGTTTCTTCATGGTTTGAACACCTCCATTAAAACAGGTGGACAGGCTGGAACAGTTTGTTTTATGCTGTCTGATCCCGGACAGAATAGCCTCTCCATAAGCCAGTCTTTCATCCTGGCCGGCGTCTGCCACAACGGCAGAATCACAGGATAATTCCAGATCCTTCTGCGCCTCCCCCGTCATGATCCACATGATGGGATTGAACCAGTGCACGGCCTTTACCGTCAGCAGCAGCAATTTATACCAGATATCCCGCCGCCGGTAATGAATAAGCTCATGGCGCAGTATATAGCGCAGCTGCTGTTCCGGATAATCTTCCCCCGGCAGTATCAGCAAGCTCCGGAAAAATCCCATCACAAACGGGCTCTCCGCCTTTTTGTCACAGATCACGGTCACATTCTGCTTTATTCCATACCTTTCCTGTTCTTCTTTTAATATTCCAAGTATCCTTTCATTCTCCACCCGCCTGCTGCGTTTGATAATCCTTCTTTTGCAGATCTCATATCCCAGGAAATTACAGGCCCAGTAAAGACTCATCCCAGCTGCCCAGATGGCAGCCGCCGCATCCAGAACTGTTACCTGACCGGGATGAAATCTGCCCGCGGTTTCCGGCCTGTCAGCCAGCTCCGAATTGAGAATGACGCTGCTCTCTGATGGGCCGCGTTCATTCAGCACAGTATCCTGTATGGTAACTTCCACTTGTGACGGGGTGATCGCACCGTCAACAGGAAGAAGGAGGCGGATTGAAAGAATAAGCCAGATCCAGTATTTCAGCCCTGCCTTATAATGCCTGGTAATCCAGCCGGAGGTACAGCACAGAAGCAAAATAACGGGTACGGCGCCCAGAGAAACAGAAAGCACATGTAAAAATAGTGTTTTCAGCATCCTTTTTCCTCCTTATCCATCTGATTCAGGAACCGGCGCAGTTCATCCAGATCCTTTTCCTCAAGCATATGGCCGTCATAAAGAGTAGTAACCAGATTGTGAAATGAATTGTTATAAAGTTTTTTCAGGAAAGACCTGCTCTCACTTACTTTATAGTCCTCTTCCTTCAGCAGAGCGGAATACTGATTATTCCGGCAGGACCGGTCGCAGTCAACAAATCCTTTTTCCCCCAGTCTGGAAAGCGAGGTCATCAGGGTGGATAACGCCCATTTGCGCTTGCCCCGGAGTTTATCTAAAATATAGTTCGAAGTAACCGGAGACCCTGCTTTCCACAAGACCTGCATAATTTCCAGCTCCGCCTCCCCAAGACGTTTCTTTTTCTCTTCCATGTTCTCACCTCCGTTCATTATACTTATATATAACTATTATACTTTTGTATAATATGATTATACAGTCGCATAACGATGGTGTCAAGTATTTTTTATTACATAGGAAAGTTTGGAGAACTTTCCTATGTAATAAAAAATACTCCGGGGGATCACACTGCGGCGGAAAGGAATCGTGTTGCCAGAGCAACCCGCCGCAAGCGGGATTCTTTGTTCTCCCCCATTTTTAACCTGACATGCAGTTGTCATATTTATTGTGCTATATATAAAGAAACAAGCAAATGAGGGAGGAATTTGAATGCTGGATAAGATACCGACAGAAGAAGAACTGTGTAATCTGATGGGACGTCCCCTTCTTTCCGTCTGGAATGCCCTGTGCGGACAGATTGACGCAAAGTATGATATGGACCATATATGGAATACCGGCGGCAAGGCCTGGGACTTTGAGTATAAGTTCAGGAGAGGCGGCAAAACTCTCTGTGCCCTGTATGCCAGAAAGAATGAGCTTGGTTTTCTCATTATTTTTGGAAAAATGGAACAGAGCCGGTTCGAGGCAGACCGGGAGCGCTACTCCCCCGCTATTCAGAAAATATACGATGAAACAAATGTATATCATGACGGAAAGTGGATGATGTTTCCTCTGACCGACACATCTCTTTTCCCCGATATGGAACGGCTTTTGTTTATAAAGCGGAAACCAAACAGGAAAGGTTAGAAACGGAGGTAACGATGCAGACGTTTGACTATAAGAAAGAATACAAAGATTTATATCTGCCCGGCAAAGACCCGGTTCTGATTCAGGTTCCCCCTATGCATTTTGCCGCAGTAGAGGGCGAGGGCAACCCCAATGATCCTCACGGGGAATATAAGACGGCTCTTGAACTTCTCTACGCCATCTCCTATACATTAAAAATGAGCTATAAAAGCGGACAGCAGATAGAAGGATATTATCCCTATGTGGTTCCTCCGCTGGAGGGCCTGTGGCGGATGGCAGACGGCAGTCCGGGAGTGGATTACGCTAATAAGTCGGGCTTTTGCTGGATCTCCATGATCCGCCTGCCTGAATTTGTAACCCCCGAAGTATTTGACTGGGCGAAGGAGGAAGCGATGCGGAAAAAGAAATTGGATACAAAAAAAGCTTATCTTTTCCCCCTGGAGGAAGGGTTGTGCGTCCAGTGTATGCATCTGGGAAGTTATGACGAGGAACCGGCCACGACCGCCCGGATGAATCAGTTTCTCACAGACCAGGGGTATCGGGAAGATTTTACCGGACAGCGCATGCATCATGAGATATACTTAAGCGACCCCAGAAGGGCCGCGCCGGAGCGCTTAAAAACTGTGATCCGGCACCCGGTAGCTGCTATTAAATAACAAAGTACAAGCCCCTCAATCTTGAGGGGCTTGCGGGATTCTCCGGCAGGCAGTGCCAAATAAAGCGGTACTGTCTGCCGGTTTCATAATTGAAGCATTTCTCCTATTTAAAAATCTCTGCCGCCGCCGACATATTTTCAATAATCGGCACACCAAACGGACACCGCTTCTCACAGCTTCCGCAGGCAATGCAGTCTTTTCCGCTGCGGGCAAGCCCCGCATAGTGGGAACGGATCGAGGACGGCACATTGCCAAGATCCAGTTTTGCAATATCCAGATATTTATTAACTGCCGCAATGTCAATTTCCATCGGACAGGGCTGGCAGTGGCTGCAGTAAACACAATTTCCCGCGAAGTCGTTGCGCAGTGTATTCAGGACAGGCGTATAGTCTCTCTCGGCATCGCTCATATTCAGGTAGCGAACCGCGTTCTTGATTTCATCCCCAGTCTGGCAGCCCAGCATAACGCTCGCCACCGCAGGGCGGGTAAGCGCATAGTGAATACACTGTGCTACGGTGAGCGGCTTGTCAAAAGGCGTATGCTCCGCTGAAATCAGCTTGCCGGCGCCCAGTGTCTTCATAACATTGATGCCGATGTTCTTCTGTTCACATAATTTATACAGGGCCGCACGGGAGGGATCAAAGCCGCGGAAGGCTTCGTTATTCAAACCCTGGTGAAGCTCATCCAGCGCATTATATTCCACCGGATACAGGTCAAAGGCCGGATTAATACTGAACATCATCATCTCCGGCAGTCCCGTTTCGATCACACGCTGCGCCATCTTCGGATTGTGGCAGCTGAAACCGATATGCTTTATGTATCCCTGCTCTTTGAGTTTCTGCACATAGTCCGCAAAATCCGTCTCAAAAACACCTTTAAAATCTTCTTCCGTGTCGATAAAAAACATCATGCCAAAATCAATATAGCCGAATATGCGCAGCAGATCCTCAAAGTATTTCTTTACTGTGGGCATATCCCTGCTGATATCATACTGCTGATGGATATCCGTGGAACCGATGTGGCCCTGAATCAGCACCTTATCTCTGCGGTCCCCCAGAGCTCTGGCTATATTCTCCCGAACCTCTTTTCCAGGCATAAATACGTCCAGAATATTCACACCATTTTCAAGCGCCGCGTCGATCGTCTCTTTCACCTGCTCATAAGGCTTTCCGTCCAGATGTTCACAGCCCAAACCTATAATACTGCTCTTCTTCCCTGTTTTACCTATCTCTCTGTATTCCATATGCTCCCTGCCTTTCTCTTTCACCATTCCTCTGCTCCCGTTCTGGAAAACTTAGCTAATTTTAATTTTAATGGCTGCCCGGGGAAATGTCAATCGAAGGAAGACCGCAGATTCCCTACCTCTCCCGGACCCAGCTGCCGTCCCTTCCCCGAATCACCTCAATCTGGTCCGGGATTCTCTCTTTCAGTTCCTCTACATGGGAAATAATTCCCACCATCCTGTTTCCGCCTCCTGCCGATCCTGTCAGCATCTGAATCGCCTGATCCAGCGCACCAGGGTCCAGCGCCCCGAACCCTTCGTCCACAAAAAGTGTCTCAATCCGGATGCCGCCGGCATTGCCCTGCACGGTATCAGACAGACCGAGAGAGAGGGCCAGGGCCGCCTGAAAGGATTCTCCTCCCGACATCGTCTGAACCGGCCGTTTCCTCCCGGTATAATAATCCAGCACCTCAAGTCCCAGACTGTCCTTGGTCCTTTTGTCAGTAACCTGCTCCACGATTTGCAGCTCATACCGTCCCCCGGTCATAGCGTAGAGCCTTTTATTGGCCGCATACAAAACCTCCTGAAAATAGGAAGCCAGAACATACTGCTCCAATTCAACCCTTGCCCGGTTTTTTCCCCGGGCCGCATTATCCAGGTCCTTTGCGATACCGTATGCTTTCTCCAGTTTTTCCATCTGCCTCCGGTTTTCCCCGATCGCCCGGACAGCCTTCTGATTCATGGTTATTCTGGCCTCCAGCTTTTTCTGCTGATTTCGTTTTTCGTCTCTTTGCTGTTCCAGTCTTTCCGTGCTCTCCCGGCCCTCTGCGGCTTTCCTGCGCTCCTCCATCTCCGCTTCGGCTTTCTTGAGAGCGTTTTCTGCCATATAAGCGGCGGACTCCGCCTGATTGAGCGCTGCTTTCAGATTTTCCGACTGCTGCCTGATTTTCTCAGCCTTCTTCTCCGTCTGCACCTTCTGGCTCTCAAGTTTCTCCTGAAGCTCCTGAAAAACCGTCGCTTTCAGCTCTGTCTCCGCTGTCAGCTCCGGTATACTGATTCTGAGCCGGTCATATTCCTCCTGCAATTGACTGCTGTCTTCCCGCAGTTTATCCTCCAGTCTTTTCTTTTCCTGCTGTTTTTCCATCCGCAGAACCAGAGCCTCTTCTTTCCCGCGGCTTAGTTTCTGTATTTTTTCTTCCTGCTGCCTCAGGCTCTCCTCCAGCCGTTTCCGCCTCTTGATCTGATTCTCCAGCTCCCGTATCTCCCGGCTTTGCTGCTCTCCCAGCCTTTCATTTTCCGCGAGCAGCGCTTCCACAGAGGTTCTTCCCTCTATTTTTAATTTAAGCCACTGCTCTTCTTCCTGCTTTTTCAGGCTATCGGTCAGGCTTTTTTTCTCAATTGCTTCCCTGTATACCTGTTCACAGGATGAACGGCATGCCTCGTACTCTGCCTCCAGTTTCTTCAGGCTTAATTCATCCGGTATTTTTCCGGAACCTTTTGCCAGACACGGATGGCTTGTGGAGCCGCACACCGGGCAGGGTTCCCCCTCTATTAGTTCCTGTGCAAGCAGGCCCACGCTGTCATCCCTGTAGACCTTCCTGGCACTCTCATAATCCCTCTTTTTCTGCTCCGTCTCCTGCTCCCGTTCCCGGTAGCTTTTCTGAAGCAGGGCCAGCTGTCTTAGCTCCCGGTCAAGTCTTTCCTCTAAATCAGCAATGGAAATAAGTTCCTCCCTCTGCCTCCCGACGCGCTCGCCGATCACTCTTTTCTCTGCCAGAAACTGCTCCGCATCCTTAAGCCCTTCTCTTTCCCGGTTCAGCTCTTCCTTTTCCAATCCGGCCTGCTCAAGCTGCGCTATACAGTCCGCAAGCTGTTCCTCCGCTCTTTTTTCCTCTGCGAGGCAGGCCTGTCTGCGGCGGCTTACTTCTTCTCTCCGGGAGAGTGCAGGGAGGAGCTTTTCCACTGCAAATTTCCGCTCTTCCAGCGCTGCGGCGGCTTTCAGAAGATTTGGTATCTCCTTTTCTTCCTCCGATATTCTGCTGCTTTCCTTTCTGGCCTCCGTAAGCTTCTCCTGCCACCGGCTGGCCTGTTCTCTCGATTCTTTCAGGCTCTTTCCGGCTTCTTCAAACAGAGTCCAGAACTGTGCGGCATCTGATATGCGCTTATCCAGCGTAAGAATAGCCAGGGCAAGTCCATGCGCATCCTTCTTGTCCTGTTTTAATAGTTCCTTCAGCCTTTCTTCTGCGGCAGCAAAAGAGAGTTCCTTTACAGACATGGAATCTCCTGCTTCTTCCTCATCCCCGGGATCTGCCATAGCAATATTTTCTTCCAGCTTCCTCCGGCAGTCGATAAGTTGTTTCTCCAGTGAATTTGCCCGCTCGGCAAGACTCCCCTGGAGTTTTTCATAGTACTGGGTTCCGAAGAGATTGCGCAGTATTTCCACCCTCTCCTTCGAACCTGCCTGCAGAACTTCTATAAACTCTCCCTGAGCGATCATCACAATCTGCTTAAACTGCTCATAGCCTATCCCCAGAAGTTCCGTCACTGCCGCCGTTACCTCCGCCGGCCCGCTGACCGGTTCTTTGCCTTCCCGGTACAGAGCAGCCTTTTCATTCACAGTGATCGTTCCCGCTCCCCTCTTTTTCATTCTGTCATAACGGGGTTCCCGGCGTATAAGGTACTTCTGTCCCTGGTGGGAAAATTCAAATTCTGCGAATGTCATTCCCGTCCCGTCTGCGAAGTCGCTGCGCAGGGAATTTTTTCCTCTTCCCCGTCCGCTCACATTCCCATAAAGTGCATAGGTAATCCCATCAAATATACTGGTTTTTCCACCGCCTGTGGGGCCGGTGATCAAAAAAAGGCCTCTCTCATAAAATCTGGTAAAGTCGATTGTAACCTGGCCCGGATAGGGCCCCCAGCAGCCCAGCGTCAATTTAACCGGTTTCATTCAGCACCTCCCGCAAGCAGCTCATCCAGGAGAGCTTCCTTCTCTTCTGTAAATTCCTGACCGCATACCCCGGTATAAAACTCCCGGAACATCTCCTTTGGCGTACGCCTCCTCACTTCTCCCGCTGTAAGACGGCTGCCTCCCCCTTCCGTTAATGTTCTCTCCAGCACCAGCTGCATCACATTGGGATAGACGGCCCGCAGGCTTTTCATCGGTTCCAGGAGGGCGGTATCGTCCGTCAGCGTAACCTTCAGATAATCCGCGGGATCGGCAAGCTTAACGATCTCCGGATCAATCAGGTCCGAAAGCCTACCCCGTATCGAGCGTAAATCATGCCGGGGCATAAGTTCATGGAAATGAATCTCCGCATTTCCTTTATCCTTGAGAGTGATCAGGACAGCACGTTTTGTATGCCCCTCCTCGGAAAAGGAATATTTAAGCGGCGAGCCCGCGTACCGGACGGTCTCCCGGATCAGCCTCTGGCCTCTGTGAATGTGTCCCATTGCCACATAATCAAATCTGTCAAAGAAATGTACATCCACGCTCTCCGTACCGCCGAGAGCCAGCTCCCCTTCCATCTCTTCCACGATATCGCCGCCACCGGTGACAAAATGGTGCAGCACTATAATATTACGTTCCTTTTCATTCAGACTTGTCCGTTCCAGAAGGGATTTAACACAGGCGCCGCAAGTTTTATCCTCCGTCCCCATACAGGCAGCCATCACGGCCGGTCTTGCAAAGGGCAGCAGGTAAAAATGAACGGGGCCGTAGCCATCCTCCAGGGTGATCTTCTCCATAGGAACCTGGAATCTTCCATTCAGGTACATTCTCTGCTCTTTTAACATCCCGCTCATGTATTGAATCCGCTCCGGGGAATCATGATTCCCGGAAATGGCGATCACAAATACACCGAAACCCGAGAGGGCCGTTAAGAAACGGTCCATCAATGTAACTGCCTCTGCGGAGGGTACCGGGCGGTCATACAGATCCCCTGCCAGCAAAACCCCGTCCACATTCTCTTCTTTCACAATATTCAGTATTTGGTCCAGCACATACTCCTGTTCCGGCAGCATGGAAAATCCGTTGACGTTCTTGCCGATGTGCAGATCCGCCAGATGCATTATTTTCATATGTAGTACCTCTCTGATGAAAAAAGCTGCCGAATCAGAACTCCTTCTGCAGCAACTTTTCATACTTCGTTCGCGGATTTCGTCCGCAAATCTGTTATTTATTCATATGGATCAGGATGTCAAAAGCACCTTTGGCGCTATGTCCTGTGCCCGTATATGGATATGTAAACAAGCTTACAATCCATATACGGGCACAGAACCAGTGCAAAGCACTGTTTTGACACCCTAATCTAATTTAAAACTTTTTGCAGCCTTTTCTATGTCATCTTTATTGCTGTCATACGTTGTTTCACTCATATTAACAGAGGCAAAATACCAGGGCAGATCCTCCCTGCCGCTGTACGCATAAATCACCGAGATTCTATCCCCGGTTAAATCCGTATACTTCGTTCCCTTTAAACCGGCCTCCGTCTCAAATTCCTCCGTTACATAATCCCCCGCTCCGAACTCGTACGGGGTAAACAGCATGGCCGCAACGGACACTCTTTCGTCTGAACCAAAGGAGAAGGAAATCCCTGTGTCCGGGCTTGCATCCCTGGTTTCATCACCGTCCCAGCCCCGCTCCTCGGACAGCGTCCAGTTCTCCGGATAGGAGATGCTGAACTTAACTCCCCGGTCACTGTCGTCAAACGTATAGCCTGCCCACTGAGGGGCCTTGACATCGGAAGGAGGGGTAACTTTCCTGCAGGCGGTTAATAACACAGCCGCCAAAAGAAAAATAAACACCATCTTTAATTTCATGCTCCCACCATCCTTTCTGTGGAAAAAAGGCTGTTTGTCAGGTCAGTATTTCAGATATTCTCCCAGATCGTTCCAGATAATCCTAATTCCTTTTATCAGATTGTCAAAGGTTCCCGCCCGGTAAAAATTGATCAGCACCAGACCGATGGGAAGGGCGATAATCATGCCCAGGATACCCTTAAATTGATATCCGATGAAGAGTAAAAACAAGGTCATAAGAGGGCTTAAACCAATACTGTCCCCTACCATCTTAGGTTGGAGCAGCTGGTGCAGCACCTGGCAGACCACATAGAGAACCGCCAGGGCAATCACCCTTACATAGTCACCTGTGACCAGGCAGTAAAGAGCCCAGGGCCACAGCACAAAACCGGTGCCGAATACCGGCAGGAAGTCCAGAAAACCGATCCCCAGCGCCAGCAGAAAATAATAGGGCACACGCATAAAGGCAAACCAGACAGTCATGACAACAATCAGAATCAGCATGATCTTAAACTGCGCGCTCAGATACCCTCCCACCGCACTCTTGAAATAGCCCAGGACCATATCATATTTTTCCATAACCGGTTCCGGAAGCGCTTTTCGGAACGCTTTCGACATATTGTCCCTCTCCGCGATAAAGAAATAGGAGGAAAGGAAAACAATCAGGGTATTGAGCAGTCCTCCCGCCACGTTTCTCGTCGCGCTGCCTGCAAAACCGGCTATAGAACCTGCGGACATACCCCCCGCTCCGGAGAACAGATTAGAGACAAAATCATTGATTGCCGTAAACAGCGAGTTAACCACATTCTGAATTCCCTCCGGCAGAGCGGTATAAAAACCCTGGATATGCTGGAATGCGGCATTAAACTGTACTTCCAGTCCGGCATATATTTCCGGCCAGTTGTTCACCAGGGAAGCAATCTCTTTAATCAGAAAGCTGATAATCAGATACAGAAGCCCCACCACAATTCCCAGCACCAGAATGATAATGATAACAGAGCTGTGTTTTCTCCTGATATTGACTTTCTTATCCAGAAACTTTACAAGAGGATTGGCAATCAGGGCGATGATCCAGGCCACCACAAAGGGCCAGAAAAAGCCCAGGAGCCTTGGAGCGACAAAAATCAGCAGCAAAGCCCCAATAATGTGCATCAGAATGTTTGCCAGTATCTTGCCATATATCTTTTTATTCCCTTCCATGATACCCTCTTTCCGCATCGTTTACGGATGCCTGGTTACTCTTATCCTCTTAATTACAGGAAACGGTCCCTTTTTCTCCGTCTATTGTTACGATCGCCCCGGATTTCAGAATCTTCGTAGCATTCTCCGCTCCCAGAATAACGGGAATATCAAGGCTTAACCCCACGATCGCGGCATGGGAATTAATTCCGCCTTCCTCCACCACAATACCGGAAGCCTGTTTTAATTGATCCATCATATCATTGTCTGTTTTCGGTATTACAATAATATCCCCCTGCTTAAATTCCTCCAGCAGTTCCCCGCCATCACGGCAGACACACAGACTGGCGCAGACCCTTTTATTTACCAGGCCTTTTCCCTTTAGCAGCATATTTCCCACGACATGAACCTTGATCAGATTAGTCGTTCCTGAAATTCCCAGAGGGACGCCGGCTGTAATCACAACCAGCTCGCCGGGCTTTACATATCCGGCCCGCTCTGCCGCCTCCACAGCATGCTCAAAGAGGTCATCGGTATTATGCTCCTCCTTAATCACAATCGGAGTCACGCCCCAGGACAGATTCATCTGGCGGCATACCCGCTCCCTGGTACTGCAGCCGATAATCTGGCAGTCCGGACGGTATTTGGAAATCATTCTGGCCGTCTTGCCGGATTTGGTCACCGTGATAATAGCCGCGGCATCCAGATCCATAGCCGTTGTACAGGTGGCGTGGGAAATTGCATTGGTCACATCTGGATTTGCAAGACTCTCTCTGGCCTTGAAACGCCCTCTGTAATTGATATCCTCCTCTGCTCTCCTGGCAATCTTCACCATCGTCCGGAGAGATTCTACCGGATAGAGCCCCGCCGCCGTCTCACCCGACAGCATGATGGCACTTGTCCCGTCGTAGATCGCATTCGCCACATCGGTGGCCTCCGCCCTGGTAGGCCTGGGATTCTTCATCATGGAATCCAGCATCTGCGTCGCCGTGATAACCTGTTTGTCGGCGTTGTATACCTTCTTGATTATCTTCTTCTGAATCACAGGTACGTCCTCGAAGGGAATCTCCACTCCCATATCCCCTCTGGCTACCATAACGCCGTCGGAGACCCGGAGTATCTCGTCGATGTTGTCCACGCCCTGCATATTTTCAATCTTAGCTATAATATTGATAAAGTCGCAGTGATATTCATCCAGAATTCTGCGCACTTCAATAATATCCGCCGCCGACCTGGCAAAGGATGCGGCAATAAAATCCACGCCATGCTCAATGCCGAATATAATATCCTGCCGGTCCTTCTCGCTGATATAGGGCATGCTTAAATTCGCGCCCGGCACATTGACTCCCTTATTATTGGAAATCACCCCTCCGTTTTCAACGGAACAGATAATATCCGTCTCCGTGATGCTTAAAACTTTCAGTTCCACCAGCCCGTCGTCTATGAGGATCTTCATACCGGCGGACACATCCCCGATCAGATTTTTATAAGAAATAGACGCTCTGGAAGAATCACCCTCCGCCTCTTCCACCGTCAGGGTAAAGCTTTGTCCTTTTTTCAGTTCTGCCTTATCCCCTTTTATTTTGCCCAGGCGGATTTCCGGCCCCTTGGTGTCCAGAAGAATTGCCACAGGGAGATTAAGTTCCTCCCGCAGCCTGCTGATTCTTTTAATATTTCTGGTATGCTGCTCATAGTCCCCGTGGGAAAAATTAAGCCTGGCTACATTCATGCCCTCCAGCATTAAATCCCGAAGCACCCTGTCATCATCAGTCGCAGGTCCCAGGGTACATACAATCTTTGTTTTTCTGTCCATTTGTTTCAATTCCTTTCTTTCTCACCCAATTAGTACAAATCGTTCTAATATTTATTATGAACTTCTTCCGCAAAACACAAGAGATCCTGAATGTTCAGGACCGTACCGTCATCCAGCACCGCCCGGCCGCTCATACGGCCAAAAACCTGATGCTGATCCGTGAGTATCACACCGGCATTGATTCTGGCGGCCCGGTCAATTACCGGCACAAAATCAATCTCAAACCGGCCGTCGGAAGATGAAAACTGCCATTTTCCCATGTAATCCGGTTTGGGAATATGAAATGTAATATCATTAAGCTTGTGCACTCTGCCGTCATATAAAATAACGTTTTCAGTTGCAGCCGCCGTATCCCCGAATCCATACCCTATGTTAAACCCGAACGGTCTGCCGTCCACTATACCATTTCCCGATCCCCAATACCAGGTATTATCATACGTCCAGACCCCACGGCCCCAGTCCAGCGTACCAAAATCCTGCTCCGGTGAAAACCGGTATGTTTTCTCCCCCAGCTTTACATAGCCTTCCGCCCGCATACAGTTTATTTTCTGATTATAATAAAAACAGGTTGGCTTTTCTTTCCATGGAGTCGCTATCACCATGCTGTCCATGGGCGGCTGATGCAGCCGGATATCACAGGAAAACGCCCGCCCCTTTTCAAACTCCGGAAAATCACATAGTATCCTGCGGCCTTCCCGCTCCCTGATAAAACGAAGCTTCAGCTTTTTATTCTCAAACACCACATCCCCCGTATCAGAAGTGGCCGGCATATGCAGTTTACCCATGGGAAACGGGACCAGGATCGTATTAGTATGTTCCCACGGCTTAGTAAAATCTAAAAAAGAAACCGATTGAAGCCCGATGTAACCGTCGTCGGAAATGGTAAACGCCGCGCCGAACCCTTTGCCGAGAACCAGATAATAGTCCCATTCCTTAATCCGGTGCCGGGGCGCCTTAATATCTCTCCGGTCATAAGTCTGAATCAGCTTTCTGGACCAGCCCGGCTCCGCCAGGCTTCCATCGGGACCTAACAACTTCCGCGGATTTATTACCTCATGATTTCTCATCCGATCACACCGCCTTTCTCTTCTTTTCTATCATTATTACACCCCTGCATATCGCAGGTTAACCTGCGATACTGCACAACAAACGATGATATGCTTCGCAAATCATCTTATTGTAAATAAGTAGTTTGAAACAACTTTTGTTTCAAACGTACAGCCTTGTTCAGACGGCAGTTTCACACTGCTGTCCTTAAAATTATTATAAATCCCGGGGCACCATTTGACAACGGAATTATTCCCGGGGGGACTTTGTGGTAACTAGGAATACAAAATCTTAAACTTATCCGAACATTTTAAAATTAGTTAACTCTTTCTTCCAGTATTTTAAATTGATATTTTGATAGCGTCTGTATATAATAGAAGTAGGGATATCCCTACTTTCCATATTTTCTAAGGAGGTAACATATTATGTCTAAAAATACATTTGTTGATAATGCCAAAGTAATGGCAAAGGGGCAGGTTACGATACCGAAAGATATTCGTGAGATTCTCGGAGTGTCAAGTGGTGATCGCATTACCTTTATCGTTGAAGGAAACACAGTACGTATTGTTAACTCCGCTGTTTATGCCATGCAGGTACTTCAAGCTGAGATGACAGGTGAAGCCGCACATGCAGGACTGAACACAGATGATGATGTCATGGCGTTAGTAGATAAATTGAGACATGAGGACGAAAAGGTATGAGAGTGTTAATCGATACAAATGTCCTTATCTCTGCGGCGTTAAGTCCTGACGGCATTCCTTTTAAGGCATATGTTAAAGCAGCATCTTATCCAAACCACGGTTTAATTTGTGAGCAAAATGTTGACGAAATAAAACGTATATTCAATAAGAAATTCCCGAACCGTCTTTCAGCGCTCGACAGATTTCTTTCTGTTGCTCTAATGAGTTTAGAATTAGTTCCTGTTCCGGCAGACGAATATAATTCAGAGGCACTAATCAGAGATTTTAATGATCGGCCGATTTTAAGAGCGGCCATTAAAGCAAACGCTGATGTTTTGCTTACCGGTGATAAAGATTTTCTGGAATCAGGTTTAAAGAATCCAGCGATAATGACACCGGCTGAATTTTTAAAACATTAAGCGGTATTTTCTGATCAGTACCATACATAACATCGAAGTCAGTGCTTCCGTAAGCGGCACCGCAAGCCACACACCTGTCATCCCGAACAGCACCGGCATCAAAAGCAGCAGCGGAACCACCAGCGCAAAACCTCTGGTCAGCGATATCATCAGGGATGGCTTCGGCCTTGCAACCGCCGAAAAATATGCGGCCATTATCATATTGATGCCCATAAATGGGAAGTTCAAAAAATAAAGGTAGATTCCCCGGACCGCAAGCCGTGTTAATTCCGGATTTCCTTCCCGGTTGAAAATACCGGTTAAGATCTCCGGACAACTCACCGCACCCAGATAACAGACAATCCCCAGCCCTGCCGACAGAAGCAGCGCATAATTTCTCACCTTGTGTATGGACTGACTGTCTCCCTTTCCCAGAGCCGAACTGAGCAGCGGCTGGGAGCCCTGGGCAATTCCGTTAAAGACTGCCATCACCATCAGCGCCAGGTTTGCAATTACGCCGTATGCTGCAACCCCCACATTTCCCGACAGCCTTAAGACCGTAAAATTAAAAACCAGCATCACGATCCCGGATGAAAGCTCTGCCAGCAGAGCCGAAAGGCCAAGCACTGAGATTTTCCCGATCTGCTGCAGCCGTATCCGGCACCGTACCAGATGAAATCCATTCCTTTTTCTTATTATATGAATGGACAGGATTCCCATACTTATAAGAGGTGATATTCCGGTTGCAAAGGCTGCCCCAAACATCCCCATTCCCAGAGGAAAAATGAAAATATAGTCCAGAACGATATTACTCAGGCTGGCGGTCACCATCGCAATCATTGCAAGCTTGGGTTCTTTGTCATTTCGAACGAAACAAATCATCACCTGATTCAGCATAAAAGCCCAAGAGTAGAATAATAGCGTGCGCAGATAAACAGACGCCATGGGAAAGATTGCTCCCTCCGCCCCCAGCGCCTTTGCGATCGGACCCGCAAAAAGAAGTCCGGCCGCAGTAAAAAGAAGTCCGATAGCAAGAGCCGCCGCAAAAGTCCGGGTAAATATCCGGTCCGCTCTGCCGCTCTCCCCCTCCGCTCTAGCAATGGAATAGCGCGTAGCACCGCCCAGGCCCAGCATTTGTCCAAGCCCGCTCACCACACTATAAACCGGTAAAACCAGGTTCAGAGCAGTCAGTCCATTGCTCCCCATTCCCGCAGAAATATATAGTGTATCCGCCAAAATGTAGCAGGACAGCCCGATCATGCTCAACACATTCAGGGAAACGTATCGTGCGAACTGTGCACCAATTGTCATTTTACGATTCATCTTCTATCTCTATCCCCTCTCAAATAGTTAAATTAAGTTCCTATGTAAGAACAAAGAATCCTGCAAGCGGGATTCTCCGCCTGCGGCGGGTTGCTCTGGCAACACAATTCCTTTCCGCCGCAGTGCGATCCCCCGGAGGGTTTTTTATTACATAGGAAAGTTCTCCAAACTTTCCTATGTAATAAAAAACCGGCAATCCATGTCCAAAGGCCTGATGACATGAATTCCCGGCTCTTAATATGGCTGCTGCCCGGCGGCAGCAGACCCAAGCTTTTACCTATTAATCTGCTGTATTCTAACACAAAGTACCATTCATTTCAAGATAGTATATCAGTTTCCGATCAAGAAATCCAGAATATCCCATCCATCAGAATTCTTTGCCCGGTACAGCTCCGTATATCCGCACCTGGTACAGCTTACCGTAATAAACTTTTTATTCTGAACATCAAAAATCTTGGCAAAATTGCCTCCGGTTGCCTGAAATTGATCACTCTCATAATTGGTATTTCCACACTTGGGACAGACATACTGTCTCTTTTCCATGCTGTTTTCTCCTCTCCGCTATGCCCAGTACACCGCCGGCATTAACAATACCCGCCGATTTATGGTTACCTAATTTTTTATAGTATAACATATTTTTATGATCCGGAATATAAAAAATGAATAAAGTATCTGGTCCTATCATTTTTATTTAATCTGGTACTTTCAGCAAGGCCAGTTCTGCATTATAGTAATTGCAGTTATTCTTTAACAGGAAGGAAGATGCCCCGTGAAACATACATCAAATATAACCCGTAATATCGTAGTAACCGCTCTGATGGCTGCGCTGACCTGTGTGGCCACTATGGTGATCCAGGTCCCTTCTCCCATGCAGGGTTATGTCAATTTGGGAGACGGCTTCGTCCTGCTCTCCGGTATCCTGCTTGGCCCCCTTTACGGAACCGCGGCAGCCGGAATCGGCTCCATGTTTGCCGATTTGCTTATCGGTTATGCACACTATGCTCCAGGAACCCTGCTCATCAAAGCGGCGGCCGCTCTGGCCGGAGGTTTGATCTATCAGCTGCTGCGTAAGGTCCGCGCGGGCGGCAAAGTGCCGGTTCTGCCTGTCATTGCCGCAGGTATAGGGGTAAACGCCATAGTAGTCGTCGGCTACTTCGGATACGCCTCCCTGCTTCTCGGCAAGGGCCTGGCGGCGGCTGCCAGCATACCCGGAAATATCATTCAAGGTATATTCGGTATCATCGTCGCCTGTATCCTGGTCCCGATTCTGGAACAAATTCCTGCGGTGCGCAAGTTTACCAGCCCGCAGCCCTGAGCATATTCAAGAGAACAAAGAATCCCGCTTGCGGGATTCTCCGCCTGAGGCGGGTTGCTCTGGCAACACGATTCCTTTCCGCCGCAGTGTGATCCCCCGGAGGGTTTTTCATTACAAATGAAAAGAGGGAGCTGCCGTCTTTCGATTGAAAAATCGCGAAGCGGCAGCTCCCTTTCCTTTTAGGCATAATGATATACCTTTCGTTTTCTGACCATACAGATAACCGCGGCAATTGTTGTGGCAAATTCTGCAAACGGTACAGCCAGCCATACTCCATCCGCCTGAAGCAAATAAGGCAGAAATAAAAGTCCCAGGGTGATAAAGCCAAAGGTTCTTAAAAAAGAAATAAATGCCGAGACTTTTCCGTTTGACAGCGCGGTGAACAACGCTGATGAAAACATATTGGTACCTGCAAAGATAAAATTGATGGAAAAGAGCCAGAAGCCCCGCAGCGCAATCTCGTATACCCGGGTGCCCTTCGGCGAAAAAATGCCCACCAGCTGTCCTGACAAAATCAGGGACAAACCAAATATAACCAGGGAAGATACGGCGATAAACCATATGCATATTTTAAATATCCGTTTCAGGAGCACCGTATTTTTGCTTCCGTAATTATAACTGATCACAGGCGCCACACCCATGGAAAATCCCATATACAAAGCGGTCAGTAAAAATTGTGTATACAGGACTATCGTAATCGCAGCCACCCCGTCGCCGCCCAGATAATGCAGCATAAGTATATTAAATAAAAAGGTAACAATACCCATAGACAAGTTCGTCACCATCTCCGAAGAACCGTTCAGACAGCTCTCCCGCAGCATTTTCCAGTCAGGCAGAAATTTAGCAAAATGCAGCTCATTGCGTTTTGTCATAAAATAAATCACACCGGTTACGGCCGGTATCAGATATCCGGTCACCGTTGCCAGAGCCGCACCGCTGATGCCAAGCCCTGCCGGCACAATAAGCACATAGTCCAAAATCCCATTGGTCACACCGGCCAGTACCGTCAGGATAAGGCCCATGCCCGGTTTACCTGCGGTAACGAAAAATACCTGAAACAGCAGCTGCAGCATATAGGCCGGAACGAATAACAGTAAAACAGACAGGTAATTCTTACAATATTCCATTATTTCCGGCTGTGCTCCCAGAGCGCGGCAGATCGGCTCCAGAAAAATCAGACAGACTACGCTGATCACCACACCGGCAGCCGCTCCGACTATCGTGATCATTGTAAAATTCTCCCTCGCCTCCTGAATCTTTCCCTCTCCGATTTTCCTTGCCACCACAGCGGAACCGCCCGTGGCAAGCATAATTCCCACCGCAAGCACCACATTCATAACGGGATAGACAATATTCGTTGCGGAAAGTGCATCTGTACCTACAAATCTGGATATAAAAATTCCGTCCACTATCGTGTAGAGGGACATGAAAATCATCATAATCATGGTAGGAAATGCGAACCGGATCAGGGATAAAAATCGAAAATCTTTTGCAATTGACCGACTCATAAAATATCAACTCCTTCTTGTGTCATCAGACCGCTCAGCCTATAATAAAGTATCGGGTAACCCTAGTGTCAAGAGAGGAAATACAAATGGATCATAAAAACAGCAAACTGGCTGTCTGGCCGGAGGATAACACCCGCACACACGGGACACACTTTAAGACCAGTGAATTTGCCAGGCTCTGCGGTACAACAAAGCATACCCTTTATCATTATGATGAACTGGGCATCTTCTCTCCTGCAGTTAAGCTGGACAATGGATACCGCTATTATTCCCTGCCGCAGCTGGAAGTATTTCATGTCATTGCTGTGCTGAAAGAGCTGGATATGCCTTTAAATGAAATCAAAGAATATCTGAACCGAAGAACTCCCGGAGAGCTGGTCTCCCTGTTAGAAAAGGAAGAAGTTCTTCTGGAAAAGAAGATTGCCGCTCTTATGCAGACCAGAGAGCGGATTCAGCAGAAGGCTTCTCTCACCCGCCAGGCCATGGCTATCGACACCAGCCGTATCCGGGTGGAGCAAAAGAAAAACGAATACATGCTGGTAACGAAGACCGATCCCCTCTGTACGGATCGGGACTGGGCCGTTCAGATAGCAAACCACGTCGCATTCTGCAACTCCACAGGAATCGACAGTCCCTATGCCATCGGATCTATGATTGAACAGAAATCCGCCCTGGATGGTCAGTTTGAACAGTACTGTTATTTTTATACCCGGGTTGACCACTGTCCGGATGATCTTCCCTGCTTTATTAAGCCGGCCGGAAGCTATCTCACAGGCTGGCATCAGGATGGGTACGGCACGCTTCCCGATACCTATCACCGTATTCTCAGATACGCCCGGGAGCACCGTTTCACTCTGATCGGATATTTTTACGAAGATACTCTGCTTGACGATCTGTCTGTAAAAGGCTATGACAACTACCTGCTGCAGATCTCCATCCGTATTGAGGATAAGCCCTTCTAAAGACCACAACCTAATTAGAACAAAGTGTGCATAGGATGATTTTGTTATATAGGGAACGAAGTTTCCTATATAATAAAACAAGAGGGATGCGTAAGGCATCCCTCCATCTATTCTCCACAGGAAACGGTATTTTAAAACACTTATTATCTCTCGGTATTCTGTATGAATTCAGTCAGGAAATCAATCAGCACTTTCATCTGTTCGTCCGTCCCAACCGTAATTCTTAAATAATTGTCAATTCTCGGCTGAGCAAAATACCGCACGAAAATATGTTTTTTCCTCAAAGCCTCAAAGATACTGACCGCCGGCACGTCCGGATGAGAGGCAAAAATAAAGTTAGCCTGGGAATCCGGGAACTGAAAGCCCAGCTTTTTTAATTCCTGCTTGGTCCACTCCCTTGTTCTTATGATTTTCTCTGTTGTTTCCCTGAAATAGGCTTCGTCCTTAACCGCCTCTGCGCCCAGCATAAGGGATGTGTAATCCATGGTGTAAGAATTGTAGGAATACTTCACCCCATTCATGGCCTCAATGAGGCGCTCATTTCCAATCGCGAAGCCGATGCGCATCCCTGCCATAGACCGGGATTTGGAAAATGTCTGCACAACCAGAAGATTTTCGTAACGTTCCAGAAGAGGGAGGGCCGAACAGCCGCCAAAATCAATATATGCCTCATCTACAATGACAACTGCATCCTGATTATGCTTTAAAATGTCTTCTATAAAATCCAGATCCTCACAAATCGAAGTGGGCGCATTGGGATTGGCAAAGATCACCCCGCCGTTCTCCTGGTAATAATCCTCCCTGCGGATTCTGAAATTCTCATCCACAGCCGGTCTTTTATAAGGAATCCGGAACAATTTTGCCCATACATCATAAAAAGAATAGGTCAGATCGGGAAACAGAACAGGTTTATCCGAGTTAAAAAACGTCAGAAAGGCCATTCCCAGTACATCATCGGAACCCACTCCCACAAACACCTGGCTGTCCTTCACTCCATAGTTCTTCGCAAGCGCCTGTACCAATGTCTTATTATCCGGCTCCGGATACAGTCTTAAGCGATCCGCATCCAGTTCCCTGAGTGCCCGTTCCACTCCCGGCGCAGGCGGATAGGGGTTTTCATTTGTATTAAGCTTGATCATATCAGGTAAATTGGGCTGTTCTCCCGGCACATAGGGATCAACCAGACGAAAATTCCGTTCCCAAAGCTGCATGGTAAAGACCTGCCTTTCACATTTCATACTATTTTCTTTCGAGTATAGCATACCATTTTTTCGAGCGCAATGCCGTTTCCCTCCTGCTTACGGCCTGCCGCTCAAATCTGCAATCGAAAATGATGGGCAGAGTTATGAACAGTGCTATAAATTAATGAACGAAAAGAGTTGTTTGACACCTTCCCGCGCTGATATTACAATGAAAAAGCCGATTATGTGTTAGCTCGCCTTCGTCAGAAAAAGCGATGCACGATAACGGAATACAGGAAACATTGAGGCGTTGTAATGCCAGAAGTATTCTTGAAAGAGAGGGAAAAGGGGTTGAGCTCTTCTGCTTGACTTTGACACCGTGTCGCAGTTTATACTTAAGACACAGGAGGTATAATAACATGGAGGAAATGACTATAAGCCAGGTATCCCGGAGTTTGGGAATATCAACAAGGATGCTTCGTTATTACGAAAAGGCAGGATTAATCACCAGTTCCCGGCGAGAAGGATATTCCTACCGGATATATGATGATAATTCCATTGCCCGGATCAGACAAATTTTACTTCTTCGCAAGCTAAGAATACCGGTCCGCCAAATCAAGATTATATTGAATAATACAAATGCGGTCGCGGCTATTGAGATCTTCCGGCAAAACATTGATGAATTAGATGAAGAAATCACTGCTCTTTCAACCATAAGAGATATACTTCATCATTTCGTTGAAGAACTTAGCAAGGCTACAGAATTGCCGCTAAATAATATTATCTCTCAAGATGATACCATATTAGAAACAATTGAGTCCCTTGATTTAATCAGCATTAATTTCAAGGAGGAACAGTCCGCGGACAAGTTTATAAAAGCAGATAAACGCCTTTCTAAAATAAATGATGTGCGGATTGTCTATCTGCCCCCGGCTACGATAGCTGCCTCACATTATGTTGGGGATGATCCTGAATTACATGCAAACTTTCTCATCGACAATTTTATTAAGGAAAGTGCTTTAAAAAAGATAAAACCGGATTTGAGACGTTTTGGCTTTAATCACCCCAATCCGGTTGATGAAACTGGCTTTCATGGCTATGAAGCATGGGTAACAATTCCAGATGATATGGAAGTTCCCGAACCGCTTGTAAGGAAGCAGTTTTGCGGTGGATTATATGCGGCACACATGATTACTTTTGGTAATTTTAATGAATGGGATTCATTTCTTGAATGGATAATGAAAGACGAAAGATATGAATTTGCAGGCGACTTCCAGGACCAGGAGCACATGTGCGGACTCATAGAAGAGCATTTGAATTATTACAGCCACATAGAACAGCCTGATATAGATTTAGAACAGCTGCAGTTAGACCTGTTGATGCCAATAAGAGAAAAAAACACAGAAGAAAGAAAGCACTGTAGGGAAAACCGGTAAAATGCTTGCCGCGATTGGGATTCCCCCGCATGGAAACAGCAGCAAAACAGCTTATCCGGTACAGACAAATTGTTTTACTGCTGTTTCTCCTACATGGTAATCCGCAGGCTTTCAAATATACCGTAAAGATCCAGCATTCCATATCCCCATTCCCGGTTGGGATAGACAATATCACTGCGCCTGGCTCCCCGGATCATCAAATTTTTCACTTCATTTGTTCCCATGATGACATAATTCTGATCCAGCACTCCCCATTCCAGTAGCAGAGCGGCAACCCCCGCAGTATGAGCGGATGCGATGCTGGAACCGGTACGCTGGGCATACCGGCCGCCGGGTATCGGCCCATAGACATTAACCCCCGGAGCTGCGATATCCGGTTTGATCAGGCCGGTCCGGGTAAATCCCCGGCTGGAATCCAGATACAGGCTGTTGTTCTGATGGTTGTAGGTTGCCGTAGTAATAGGTACTAAGCCATCACCGGGACCGCAGATCGTAATGTACGGATCTGGTGCGAGGAAATGCGTTTCCCGGCTGATAAACTGTTCCATCGGAAGCCACACATTAAAAGAACCACCCGTCGGACTCTCCGCAAATACCCGGATCGTCCAAACTCCGGGTGTGGGATCGGTAAAATGCATCCAGATCAGCTCTGCTCCGCTTCTCTGCTCCAGCAGTGCATAGAATATATCTATCACCGTATTTTCCAATAAAAAATCAATGGTCTGGCGCTGTCCCAGACGGGCGCTTATTTTCTCCACATACTCTCCGGTAGGTGAAATAAATGCCACAGAAAACAGACTCGGGATATTTCCCCATAGTTCCATGGTCAGTCCCCGGTCAGCCTCTCCGATCACCAGTTCAATATCCTGCGTTTCTCCCCTTTGAGTCATACTTCCATAATAATGATGTCCCCGGTTGCCCTCATTCCCTCCGGCAAGTGTAATTGCGATGCCAAGAGTCCGTCCCATCCGGTCCAGATATTCATTCAGATAAGACGCACCATCGTGGCTTCCCTGATTGGTGCCGATACCCAGGCAGATCGAAATGGGCCTGTTCAGTCTCTGAGCCTGATCCGCCACATATTTTACAGCCATCATAATATCATTTTCCTGAAAACATTCCACATCTTCAGGTATCCCATAGATTCCTCTCAGGTAAGATTTCGCCTGCTTCAGCTTTACAATCACCAGCTGGGCGAGAGGTGCCACACCGCTGAAATCCTCGTCCGGCAAGTCATTACCCGCAGCAATCCCTGCCATAAACGTACCGTGTCCGCTCACATCACGGATAGGCACAACAGAAAAGGGGTTTTCACTCTGGAGCGCCTCATTAATCTGTTCCTCCGAATAGTTTGCTCCGTATAAAAATCCCTCGGGAGGAGTACCATCTTCAACACTCTGATCCCATATTGCCGCAATTCGGGTCCGGTTATCTGCGGTTAGAAATGCAGGATGCGTAAAATCAATTCCTGTATCTATGACCGCAATCAGCACACCACTGCCCAGCAAATCCAGAAAAGGCTGCCTGCGCAGCCGCAAAACACCGATATTTTCCAGGTTGGATGTATCCAGCAGGCCGTAACATTTGGGAAGTGAGGTGTATCCAAACCGTATGCCCTCATTCCTGCTGCTTCCTTCTTTGTGAATAACAGCAAATTTATTATTGATAACCTGAATACATGCCGGTTCATAATTTTGTTCAATGTCTTCTACTCCGCCCGCAAACTCCACCAGGTAATCTGAGTATTCGTTGGAGTAAATAATCTGTCGGCATACATCTGCTTCCGGCAAAAAAATCACCTGCCTATACCTATTCTTTCCAGTATATGCAGGTGAAATCTAATTCATTATATAATCAGACTGCCTTGTCTGAAAGTCTGGGAACCACACCGCGCATCTCAATCAGCGGCGCCCCGGTATTTCTGATATAGTCACCAGTAATGGTAACCCGCCCGATACTGTCATCCTTTGGAATCTCATACATAATATCCAGCATGAATTCTTCGATGATGGCGCGGAGCGCACGGGCTCCCGTTTTCTTCTCCAGCGCCTTTTCCGCAATAGCCTCCAGCGCGCTCTCGTCAAACTGCAGATCTACCTCATCCAGAGCCAGCAGTTTCTGATACTGCTTTAAGATTGCATTTTTCGGCTCCTTCAAAATCTCCACCATCATTTCCTTCGTCAGTGCTTCCAAGGTACAAATTACAGGCAGACGTCCGATAAACTCAGGTATCATACCAAACTCTCTCAAATCCTCCACTGTTACCTTCTGAAGGATATTGGGATCATCGTCAAATTTATCTTTCAGATCCGCACTGAAACCAATGGAGGACTGTTTGCTCAATCTGGCCTTGATCACATTCTCCAGATCCGGGAACGCACCGCCGCAGATAAACAGGATATTCTTAGTATTGATTGTCTTCGTCGGCATCATCGGATTCTTGGAAAGACTGCCCACCGGCACCTCCACATCGCTGCCCTCCAAAAGTTTAAGCAGCGCCTGCTGTACGGACTCGCCGCTCACATCCCGGTTGTTCAGATTCTTCTTTTTGGCAATCTTATCAATCTCATCGATAAAGATAATGCCTCTCTCCGCCTTCTCAATGTCATTATCTGCATTCATCAGAAGCTTTGCGACAACGCTTTCCACATCATCACCGATGTAACCCGCCTCTGTCAGAGAGGTTGCATCCGTAATTGCCAGCGGCACCTTCAGAAGCCTCGCCAGTGTTTTGACAAGATATGTTTTGCCGCTGCCGGTAGGCCCGATCATCAGCATATTGGACTTCTCAATTTCAATGCTGTCCATAGCGTCCGACGCCACCCTTTTATAATGGTTATAGACCGCAACAGAAATCGCCTTTTTCGCATGCTCCTGTCCGATTACAAATTCGTCCAGCTCTCCCTTGATAATGTGAGGAGCCGGAAGATTTTTCAGATCCAGGCCTTCTTCTTCCTCTTCCTGCTTTTCTTCCTTCGCCTTCTTTTCCTTCACTTTCTTTTTCTCCGGCTGTTCCGGCTGATTTCCAAACTGCATACTCATCATCTGCTGCATCAGCGCCGGATCTATCTGACTGATATCCATATAGGCATTGCCGTTATTCATACTGTCAAATGTCTTTTCCATACAATCACTGCAAATACAAATGTGATTGGGCAGATGAAACATTTTATCGACGGCATCCGCCGGCCGCCGGCATATATAACAATACTCGTCGTTATGATTCTTATCCTCATTCCCCATAATTGGTTAACCTCCGCCTGATCGGGACTATTCTCTGTTCATTTGAATTATAGCCCACCCGTTCACTCCACACAAGGAGTTTATAAATATTTAACAGCTCCATTCTGCATAGCCAGTGAATGTGTTCTATTTATCAACCCCCGCATATCGCAGGCTTGCCTGCGATACTGCACGAATCAGTAGTTTAAAACTGCTTTTGTTTCCAACTTAAACTGCCATACATTCATAAAGAAATGCGGGTCCTGAAGGACCCGCAGCCATTCTATCTACTGTGCTTTTCTTCTGCCGCTATCCGGGATATTCGGGACAGTGGGAGTCTGTGTAGTTCCACTGTTATCCGATGTATTCAGAGACGCTTCATCCGCCAGCACAACCTGTACATCCGATTCTTTATATTCACCTTCATCACCTCTGGCAATCGTGATCGTAACGGTAGTCCCGGCTTTATAACCGTTTACCCGTTCCTTCAAGGCTTCCATACTGTTTACAGCAATTCCATTCACTTTGGTAATGATATCGCCGACCTTGATCCCGGCCTTGTCTGCCGGTCCGCCATCCACGATAGAATAGACACTGGCTCCTTCCGGCATATGATAATATTTAATCATATTATCCTCCACGGTATTTCCGGTAATTCCCAGATAACCCCTCTCCTCGTCGGTCAGCTTCTCCCGCTCCATCAGATCTTCAATAATCGGCATTGCACTGGAAATCGGGATCGCATATCCCATTCCTTCTACCTGCTCATCTGCGTACTTAACAGACGCAATTCCGATTACCTCGCCTTTTATATTCAACATCGGTCCGCCGCTGTTTCCGGGATTGATAGCCGCCCCGGTCTGCAGCAGTGTCATCTTCCTGCCGTCAACCTGTACCTGCCGGTCTCTGGCGCCAATATAGCCCACGGTTGTTGTCTGTCCGTAGCCAAGGGCATTTCCGATTACAATTGACATTTCGCCCACTTTAACCGCATCTGAATCTCCCAGAGCAGCCACCTTGATCGCATCCAGCGTTTCCTGCTCCATATTGCTGGTATCCAGAGATAAGACAGCCAGATCTGCTGCAGAATCACTGCCTTTCACAATAGCTTCCGCTGATTTTCCATCCACAAAAGTGACGATAATTTTATCTGCGCCCTTTATCACATGGTGATTGGTAATAATCAGAAGTTCATCGTCATTCTGCCCTGCTATAATACCGCTGCCCGAGCCGCTTCCCTCCTGGGTATACTGCCTTCCGAAGAAATCAATAACCTCGGTAACCTGGCTTGAGATAGAAACCACACTTGGCAATACATTCTCCACTACCTGGGGAACAATCTGGTTATCACTGCTGATATCCTCAAGAATTGGCGTTGTCTCCAGTTTTTTCGCCGGCAGATTGGAAGCTTCTCCTTCGTCCTCCTGATCCTCCGATTGCTGCAGAGGCGCATCATTTTTCCGGTCAGCCATTTTCTCCACCGCCATCTTGCCGCCCCAGAAAGCAGCTCCCGTCAGCGCACCGAAAAGAAGCGCACCGCACACAAATAAAACAATTTTTTTCATGACACCACTTTTCTTTTTTGGTTCCTTCGGCGAAGGGGCGGAAGACAGCATCGCACCGTCAGTTTTATTCCCGTCTGATGAATTAGATTCGATATGAAAATGATAGGGATTCTCTTCCTTTCCAGCAGAAGTTGTCTCTGTGCCGGCTGCGGCACCGGACTGCTGTGCCTCCGAAGAAGTCACATTGCTGCCTGCCGTATCCTCAACCGGCCTGTTTTGCACAGGTTCGAAGCCGACAAGCTGAAAATTCACGTTTCCCCCGATGGCTGGATCTTCCTGTAAATCTGAATTCACCCCGGTCTGATCTGGCTCTGGTCCCAAAGTCCCCTGATTGTCGAAAGATTCTTTATTTTTATTCTTATCCTCTTCCGTATTCATATATGTCATTCCTTTCTCTACTTGTCGTTTAAATGGCACTACCATTTCTTTATCTTGCTGTCTCTCTCAGACACACTGCCGTATCCCATACGACAGACTTTTCCTTGTGTTTCGTATTCTAGCAAGTAATTGTGTTTAGTCTGTGAAGATAGAGGATAAAATATGAAAAGTACCAATGTATTATTTGGCAGCAAAAGCCTGTTGTCGTTTTAATACAACACCGTACGTCCGCAACAGACGCACATTAGGAATGTTCTATTCTGTCTAATACTTCCTTTATATGGAAATATTCGTAATATAAAGGAAATATTAATATTTTTAATAGTAGAAAAACCAATTTTTTTGTATTATAATATCCGCATAAACGGATTAAAAAAAGGGAGTCCCGGACGGACGAATGGGAATTCGACGGGACGCGGCTCACTTTTTGTGAGCGTCTGCGACGGAACCGACAGGTTCCGCTCCGTTTATGCGGATAGTTCCCGCACACGGATTAAAAAAAGGGAGTCCCGGACGGACGAATGGGAATTCGGCGGGACGCGGCTCACTTTTTGTGAGCGTCTGCGACGGAACCGACAGGTTCCGCTGCATAAAAACACAAAAGGATGAAAAAGTACGGACAGAAGTAGGTTTTACTTCTTCTTTTTTCGTGTCCGCAAACGGCAATGTATAGATATGACAGATCATATCCTTCTGCCGCCTGTGTTCTGCAGGAATTTAATAAAAAATAACATCGGGATAGATTGAAAGTCCTATTTAGAAAGGTTTTTCTCATGATAAAAGATCACCAACGGTCATTAAACCATATTCATATTTTAATAGACGCCATACTGATCGCGCTGGCATTTATTGCGTCTTATTATCTGCGTTTTTTCAGTCCGCTGCGTCATCTCCGCTTCTTCTGGATAGAGCCGGGGACTTTCTATGGCCTTGCCACCTACTGTAAAATCTTATTTTATCTGATTCCCGGTTATCTTTTTATTTACTATATCTGCAACCTCTACAGTCCGAAACGTTCCCGTAGAAGAAGGCTCATCGCTTCAGATGTATTAAAGGCCAATTTCCTGGGGCTTGCATATTTTACATTCGTTCTTTATTTTATGAAGGAAAATGATTTCTCCAGAAAGTTCATGTTTGTTTTCTTTCTGATTAACTGCATTTTCAGCTATTCCTTCCGTGCAAGTCTGATCCGTATACTTCGTTATTATAGAAAGAAGGGCTATAATTTAAAGCATGTCCTTATCGTTGGATACAGCCGTGCCGCAACCGCTTATATCGACCGGGTCATGGCCAATCCGGAATGGGGTTATTATATCCATGGTATTCTGGATGATAACCAGGAACGCGGTACAGAGTATAAAGGGATTATGGTTCTGGGAGCAATTGATAATCTGACGGAAATACTGCCGGAAAATAAACTGGACGAGATTGTCGTGACACTGGGCCTGAAGGAATATGAGAAGCTGGAAGATATCGTAAAGCTCTGTGAAAAATCCGGAGTCCATACCAAATTCGTACCGGATTACGGCAATATGATTCCGACTATTCCTTATATAGAAGATCTTTACGGCCTGCCGGTTGTAAATATCCGCTATGTACCTCTGACCAATATGGCAAACCGTATTATAAAGCGGATGATGGATATTGCGGGTTCCTTATTCGCAATTATCCTGTTCTCCATCCCCATGCTGCTGGTTGCCATTATTATAAAACTGACTTCTCCGGGCCCGATTATATTTAAACAGGTTCGGGTAGGTCTTCACAATCGGAACTTCAATATGTATAAGTTTCGGTCGATGGAAGTTCAGGATGCCTCCAAGGAGAAAAAGGCCTGGACAACCCTGAACGATCCCCGCGTAACCAAAATCGGTAAAATAATACGTAAAACCAGCCTGGACGAACTGCCTCAGTTCTTCAACGTATTAAAAGGAGAAATGAGCCTGGTAGGCCCCAGACCGGAGCGTCCGTTCTTTGTGGAGAAATTTAAGGAAGAAATTCCCCGCTATATGATTAAACATCAGGTTAAGCCGGGTATTACCGGATGGGCGCAGGTAAACGGCTATCGCGGCGATACATCGATCCGTAAGAGAATTGACTGTGATCTTTACTATATTGAAAACTGGACACTCAGCTTTGACATTAAAATACTGTTTTTAACCGTCTTCCGGGGGTTCGTCAATAAAAATGCTTACTAATAACACCGTCATACGTTAAGACAGGTTCACCGAATTACACCGCTGCAAAATATATTTTTGCAGCGGTCTCTATTTCAACTGACTTCAGAAAGGGACATACTATGGGTATTATACGAAGAAAACACAGATCTATCTTATCGGTCGTGCTGGAAATCATTTTTATACTGGTGATTCTCCTCATTATGTTTATCGTATTTAAGCTCTTTCAGATACCGAAAGCAGATATTCCGGCCGATGCTGTCATCACCAATGATTTATCCGAGAAAACGGAACAAAATCTGGAAGATTATCAAAATATTGCTCTCTTTGGTGTGGATTCCAGAGAGAACGAATTAAAACAGAATACCAGAAGCGATACCATCATGGTTGCAAGTATTAATAAAAAGACCAAGGAAGTGAAGCTGGTCTCCATCTATCGTGATACCTACGTCTACATTGATAATGAGCATGGGTATAACAAGATCAACCACGCCTACTCCTACGGCGGCCCGGAGCTTGCCATTAATACCATCAATCAGAACTTTGATCTGAACATCACCGACTTTATCACGGTCAATTTCAATTCACTTGCTGAAATTGTGGATGCGCTGGGCGGTGTGACGATTGATATTCAGAAGGACGAAATCAAGGAAGTAAACCGCTACACCAAGGACGTAGCCAAAATCCTGGATAAGAAGGGCGGAAAGATTAAAGAGGCCGGCTCTCAGAAACTAAATGGTGTTCAGGCCACAGCATACTGCCGGGTACGCAAAACAAGCGGCGGGGACTATCGGCGGTCTGAGCGGCAGAGGGCGGTCTTATCCGCCATTGTGGACGAAGTGAAAAAAGCGAATCCGATCAAGCTTTTATCCATTATCAACACTGTTTTCCCCCATATTTACACGAGCTTGTCGGTAAAAGACATCCTCTTCATGGCGCCAGGTGCATTTTCTTATAAGCTGGTTTCCACCGAGGGATTCCCTTTTGAAAAGGAAGGACGAACCGTTAACAAAACCTCTTATGTATTTCCTCTAAAATCATTGGATGAAAACGTTTCAAAGCTGCACAAACACCTTTTTGGTACAAAGAAGTACTCTCCATCCTCTCAGGTAAAATCCTACAGTAAAAAGATTTCACAGGTATACAGTACTGGTAAATAGCACCAGACGCAATGCAAGCCTCAGAATTTAATTTCCGAGGCTTGTTTTTGATTGCAGCTGACGGCTCAAGAAGGTGCCGTTTATACAGCATATTCTTTTCGACTTTAAACCAGAGCCTTTTCCAGTATTTCCTCTATCTTCTCCGGATGAGCTTTTTCCACCTTGACAGCCGTAGCCTCGCTGCCCGGACTTACCATTTCTTTCAGCACATCCAGTTCATCTGTCTTTGACGTATCCATGCCGCACACATATATGACAACCTGTTTTCCTGCAAAGGAATGACCCTTTAAATAATTCTGCAGCGGCAGGGACGTCTGTCCCATGTAAACCGGTGTTCCAAACATAAGCAGATCATACTCTTCCGGCTGATAATTTAACTGATCGGAAACATAATTAACCGTCACCGTGTAACCCTTTTCCTGCAGTTTCTTTGCAGCCAGATCTGTCACCCTTCTCATGGAATTATGTCCGGATGGGTGCCAGAGAATCAGCGCCTGTCTGCTGCCCCCTTCCAGTCTCCTTTCCTCTGACCGGTTCTTTCTTTGTAGCAATCGGAGAAAATGTCTGAAAAACAACATCATACCTGCGATAATCATCGCTAACACAATCACAATACCTAATAAGATTTTCATATTTTTATCCATGCCTTTCCTGTTTCAGCCCATTCGTCAGTGGGAAACGAGTCATATGCAAAAAGTAAAACGATTTCTGACAACCATTTACCCTTCCCGATGAAATGTAATATCCGACTTTTCTTTGTCTATTGTTTCGAAAATACGCAGGAACACTCTGCATACTACTTCCATATCTTCTTTTGCTATGTCATGAAACAGCCAGCCAAGCAGTTCATCTCCATATTCTTCAAGCTCCCTAAAATACAGGTACGACTTTTCCAGAAGTGATACATTCACAGCTCTCCCGTCGGTCTCAGACGGCTCAATGGATACAAATCCCTTTTTCCTCAGGGATTCCAGCATTTTCTTAACATTCTGTCTGGTTGTTCCTGACAATGCTGCGATTTCGTTATAGGTATATCCGCCTCCCTTTTGACTGCCGCTTATCAGTACCAGAAGAAACCACTGTTTTAGCGTAATCTCCTCCAGCTGGTTATCACATATTGTCTGGATCTGATTGCTAAGCCGCAGAATACTACCAAAGAAAAACTCTTCCTGGGTCACATCCAACTTTAAACTCATGTGCTTCCTCCTTTATGCAACCTGTTGCTTTATTATATGCAACAAGTTGCATATTTGTCAAGAATAAAATAGCCTGCCGGATGACTTACCTATAGAACAAAGAATACCACTTGCGGTGGGTTGCTCTGACAACACGATTCCTTTCCGCCGCAGTGCAGTCCCCCTGAGAGTTTTATCCTATAGGATAATAAAATAAAGATGGATCACGTGGCTAAATGATCCATCTTCACTATTTTTGTTTGATCGGACTGGGTGGGATCAGTATATTGCCTGTAATACAAGCAAAGGAAAACCACTTCATACTAAAAAAGATCGTTTCCTTCCTCTAATCGCTATAATGTCCCCTGCATGCGATAATCACCACCACTGTACTATCCGCAGCCGCATAAACAAGCCTATATTCGCCATTAATACGCCGGCTCCAAAATCCGGACAAATTACCTTTCCGTGGCTCTGGCTTCCCTATCCCTTCAAATGGATTCCGACCTATATCTTTTACAAGCTGATTAATCCGTTTCAACATCTTTTTATCCTGTGCCTGCCAATACAGATAATCTTCCCAAACGTCTAAATCCCACTGTATCAATCGTATCTACATGTTATTCCTCAATCAATTCATGATCAGCCAAATTCAGTTGTCCTGCCTTATAATCTTCCATTTTCTTTTCCAGATAACTCATATTACTTTCGGAGTAGAAGGGGTCAGCTGTCAATTCAAAAGGTATTTGACGCTCTCAGGCAACTTTTTTCAAAAAGACAATGATCGCCGTTGACATACTCAGACCAATATCATCAAAGGCCTGCTCTGCTCTGCGTTTCACATCATCATCAACGCGCACACAGCCCATGCAGGCTGTGACCAATGTACACTCCGCACGTCCACCATGACGGCTAAATTTCAATCCATACAGCCCATGCGGGCTGTGACGATCCGGAAAAACTGGAGATAATAGCAGACATGATATTTCAATCCACACAGCCCATGCGGGCTGTGACAGATTCTGTCCCAGCTCCACCATACTGATTCGAGATTTCAATCCACACAGCCCATGCGGGCTGTGACAAGCAGCGGAGCTTAATCCCTCCGGAGGCCAGGGAATTTCAATCCACACAGCCCATGCGGGCTGTGACGTTTTTTGTATGTGTGCAATTTTGATATACGTTTTATTTCAATCCACACAGCCCATGCGGGCTGTGACCTATTACAGCCCCAATTGAAATGTTCAAAATAATAATTTCAATCCACACAGCCCATGCGGGCTGTGACATCCATTAGCGTTGTTTGATCCATGAACATTCGATTTCAATCCACACAGCCCATGCGGGCTGTGACGGCATCCAGGCGTGCGGAGCTGGCAGAAAAGTGTATTTCAATCCACACAGCCCATGCGGGCTGTGACAGCAAAACAGCACAAAACCTCTTTCCTTTCATGCCGTTTCTTTGTCTATAGTATACAACCATTTCCTCTTTCCGGCAATGAAAGACTTCCTCACAGGTCCGATTTTCGCTATTTTCCGGTGCGAATGTCCCGGGGATTTCATGTTCACTTGGGGTTCGCACCAGCCGCTGCACTTACTCCTGCTCCATCGCCGGCACGTGTCGTGACCCTCTTATTGTGACCAGAAGCTATGAAGGACCTGTCCAATTGACTGTCGGTTCACCTGCTGGTATGGAAACCACTCTCTTGGAAACAGCTCCTGATACTGCCGGTTCAGGAAACGCTCGTCCAACAGCAGCACCGCTCCCCTGTCATCCATCGTCCGTATTACCCGGCCGGCCGACTGTAACACCTTATTCATTCCATTGTACAGATAGGAGTAATCAAAGCCGGCCTTTCCATTCCGATCAAAATACTTGCGGAACAATTCCCTCTCATTACACACCATCGGCAGGCCGGTGCCGATAATCACGGCCCCAATCAGCCGGTCCTCCCGCAGATCAATGCCCTCCCCAAATATTCCACCCATGACACAGAACCCTATTTTCGTTTTCGTCGGCTGTGTCTCAAAGGCTTCCAGGAATTCTTCTTTCTCCGTTTCCGTCATATTGCTGTGCTGAAGCAGAATTTCAAACTCCGCGTTATCCTCCATCAGCTCATAGACCTCATTCATCAGCTGATAGGAGGGAAAGAACACCATATAATTTCCCAGCCTGGCCTGGGCAAACTTGTGAATGTACTCTGCAAACTTGCCGTATTCCTGAGCAGAACGCCGGCTGTAACGGCTGGTCACATCCGCTCCCACCATCACCAGCCTGCGGTTCGGATCAAAGGGGGAGGGCGCATAGACAGCGTAGTCCTCCTCTGTCCCCGACAGCTGCTCTTTATAATAATGGATCGGAAGCAGTGTGGCGGAAAAAAATACGGCGCTCCTCCCCCTGTTCAGGACCTCCGAAAGATTCCTGGAGGGGTCCATACACTGCAACTTCAAATGAAACCGTCCATCCTCATCATAATCTGTATATATCACATATTTCTCATCCATTATTTCATAGATAGCCAGGAAATGCCGGATATTAAAATATAGCTGAATGATTTCTTCTCTCTCTGGAAATGCCGGATTATCCCGCAGATATTCTTCATAGACCGCGGCCAGATTCATCAGATGGAATATAAGATCCCCAATGGAACTTATTTCTTCAAATTCCTCGCACTCCCGCTTCATCCCCAGCAAGTCCGCGTTGCACAGTTCCAGGGCCTTGGTCATCTTCTTGCTTTTCATTTTCATGATCCGCTTCACAGCCAGAAAGTCTTCCTTGTATAACTCTTCACTGAACATTTCCCTGGCCCGCTCCACCAGATTGTGAGCCTCGTCGATCAGGAAGACATAGTCATTTTTCTTCTCCCCTGCAAAGAAACGCCGCAGATAAACCACCGGATCAAATACATAATTGTAATCACAGATAACCGCATCTGAGAATAATGATACATCAAGGCACATTTCAAAAGGGCATACCATATGCTTTTCGGCATATTGAAGCACGCTATCCCTGGATATGGCGTTTTCATGGGTGAGCATATCGTAGATCGCATCATTTACCCGGTCATAGTGCCCCTTGGCCCGTTCGCAGGTTCCCGGATTGCAGTCCGGTTTTTCCAGCACACATACCTTGTCTTTTGCAGTCAGTGTAATGACTTTCAGATCTGCGCCCTGCTCTTCCAGCAGCCGGAAAGCCTGCTCCGCCACCGTCCTGGTACTGGTCTTCGCAGTCAGGTAGAACAATTTCTCAGTAATCCCCTCCCCCATTGCCTTGACGGCGGGAAATACCGTGGAAATCGTCTTTCCAACCCCGGTAGGAGCCTCGATAAACAGCTTCTTTTTCCGGAGAATCGTCCGGTAGACTCCCTGGGCGAGCTCTCTCTGCCCTGGCCGGTAGTCATAGGGAAACACCAGATTCTTTATGGACGCATTGCGCGTTTCATTCCAGCGCAGCTGCCAGTAAGCCCATTTTCCATATTCCGCCGTCAGGCTGTCAAACCAGCCCTTAAGTTCGCTGAAAGTAAATTCCTCGTGAAAGTATTTTATTTCCTCCGTGGGGATATGGCAGTAGGTCAGCCGGATGCCGATTTTGTCCAGTTCCTTGTCCCTGGCATAGATATAGGCGTAACACATAACCTGAGCCCGGTGCAGCGGGTCCGGCTCCTCAATCGTATACAATTCCCGGTAGACTCCCTTAATCTCATCAATCCAGGTCCTGTCATCCCGCTCAAAGATACCATCTGCTCTCCCCTCCACAGAGAGTGTAAATGGAAACTCTTCTCGCTCAAACGGAACCTCAATTTTCATGGAAACCTCAGCCTGGTAGTCACTGCCTCCCAGACGCTGCAGCTTCCGGTGAATTTTACTTCCCATCTGCATGCTTTCCACAGAGCTGCCCACCATACTGCCGCTCTCCAGATCTCCGGACCGCAGGATAAATTCCACCAGACTGCGCACAGAGACAGTAACGCATCTATTTGCTTCTGTTCGTTCCTCCGCCATTTCCGTGCCATCCTTTCTTTTTGTCCTGTTCCGCCAGCCTATTAGTAAACAAAATGCAAAATTTCTATTATTACAAAGTTAGCAAGTTACATAGGAAAGTTTGGAGAACTTTCCTATGTAATGATAAACAAGGCATCCTGGAAACCTCTCCCGGATGCCTTCTGTTACAGGTTTTATAGAAATTCCGTGTACGACTCATCGTCATCCCCGTATAATCCATTCTGATATCCCCTGGTCCAATCTATATTCTTCCCGTTTTTCTGCTTTCCATGAGCTTTTACCGGACGTTCCTTTCCGTCATGCTCCTGTTTTCTCTGCTTAACTTTCTTTTCCCTTTCCAGGCGCTTCATTACTTCGATCTTATCTGCCTGCCCTTCATCCTCACCGGATGTCTTTCGAACGTCTTTCTTTACCGTTTTGCGGGCAAATTTTTTTTCTTCGTCTCCATCTTTATCAAAAAAGCGGTCCTGATGAAAAGGTTTGCGCTTGTCTCCGGCACCTCCCCGGTATCCTCCTTCCGGCTTGTTGCGGCCGCCAGACTGATACTTGGCACCACTGCCGTTCGGTCTGCCCTGTCCTGGTCTGTTCTGTCCCGGCCTGTTTTGTCCCTGGCCTGGTCTTCCCTGATCCATCCTGTTCTGTCCCGGTCTTCCCTGACCGGAGCCGCCGCCTCGAAATTCCTTGTACTTGCCGTTTCTTGCTTCCGCAGTAACCACGGGTTAATTCTCCTTCCTCTCCCGGGCGGTCCATCCTCTCGCCATATGACGGCAGACTGCCCCTGATAAACAATAACTACCGAGCCCCATAATATAGAGAACGCAGTTTCCTATATCATAACTACAAAGCGTTATGACTGCCTCACGGGGCGTTGTGCACTCCGCGCATAGGTGCAGCCCTAACGGACCGCGCACTCCGGCACGATATAATGTTTGACAACATTATATCATAATTAAAGGACTCTACTCTACATTTTATTAATAAATTACCCAAAGTCAATATTTATCTTAGATTTTCTTGCATTTTTGCAATGGTTCTGTTACATTCTTAGTAATATGGCAGATGGGTCAAAAAAAGTACAGCATCGCCGTAGGAAAAGTCCTCCTGATTGAGGAGCTAATTCAAAACATAGGGAACGTATGGACACCGTATCTTCCCACTAATACGAACCGGAGATTAAAGGAGATTAATTATGAGTCACGAACATGACTGCGGCTGTGGCTGCGAACACGACCATGAAGAAGAAATGACAGTCACCCTCACACTGGATGATGACACCGAACTGGAATGTGCCGTTCTGAGTATCTTTTCTGTGAAGGAAAAAGATTATATCGCTCTTCTTCCGATGGCAGAGAATGAAGAAAATGAAGTTTATCTCTATCGTTTTATTTCCAAAGGTGATGAGGAACCGGAACTGGAAAATATTGATGACGATGAAGAATACGAGGCAGTTGCTGATGCATTCGATGAATTGCTGGATGAAGAAGAATTTGACGAAGTATTCGGAGATGACGAGGAAAATTAATAGTTCCTGTTCAGCAGATAATAGTATGAGCCGCAGACAGATAATCTGTCTGCGGCTCATTTTCATTTCTCGATCAGAGTGTCAAAACAGTGCTTTGCACTGGCTCCTGCATAGTACCAAGGGTGCCTTTGACACCCTGATCTTTCTGAAAATAAAGGCGGCCCGTTACATTAACGGTGCGATCAAACGCAGCACTCTGCCGCACAGCTTCTTAAACCAGTGCAGTTTCCGGCAGTCCTCCACCGTCACCAACTGTGATTTTGCCAGAGTCTCCTGGAAATCTCTCTCTACGTCAGCCACCACATCGCTTTGGTACATATAGGCGGCACACTCATAGTGGAGATACAGGCTTCGGTAATCCAGGTTAATCGTACCCACCACAGCCTTCTCATCATCCGATACAAAGGATTTGGCATGGACGAAGCCCGGCGTATATTCGTAAATCTTCACGCCATAATCCATCAGCTCCCGGTAATATGTCTTTGCCAGGACAAATGCATACCATTTATCCGGTATGTGGGGCATGATAATTATGACTTCAACTCCCCGTTTTGCAGCAAAGGTTAAGGCCTGGATCATCTCATTATCCAGAATCAGATAGGGCGTCATGATGTGCACGTAACTGGTAGCCGTATTCAGGATGCTCATGTAGACCAGCTCAGCCAGATTCTCTTCATTATAAGGGCTGTCCCCGTAAGGCATCACAAAGCCGGATGCCCCTTCCGGCACATAGGAACCGGCCGGAAGCAGGTACTTACCAAAGTTTTCCTCCCCTTCCCGCTCCGTAATATTCCACATCTGCAGAAACATGACCGTCATACTTCTGACAGCGTCGCCCTCCAGCATAATGGCGGTATCCTTCCAGTGCCCGAACCGTTCCTTCTTATTGATATACTCGTCGGCCAGATTCACGCCCCCGGTAAATCCCACCTTTCCGTCGATCACCAGTATCTTCCGATGATCCCGGTTATTCTGATAGGTAGAAAGCGCCGGCTTCACCGGCGCGAACATTTTGCATTTAATCCCAAGCGCCTGCATCTTCTTCGGATAGCTGTACGGAAGAAGAGATATCCAGCAGGTTCCGTCATACATAAAACGGACCTCCACCCCTTCCTTCACCTTTCGTTTCAGAATCTCCAGAACCGAGTTCCACATATAGCCTTCTTCCACGATAAAGTATTCCAGAAAAATAAACCTTTCAGCCTTCTCCAGCTGGATCAGCAGCTCTTTAAATTTGTCTTCACCCACCGGGAAATAAGTCGCCTTTGTATTCTTATAGACCGGATAACCCTCGTAATTGCGCAGATAGCGGGCCACCCCGGACAACTGCTTGTCCTTCTGCTCCAGCTCCGCAAAGACACCTTCATCCTGCAAAAGGCAGGGCCTGGTTTCCTCGATGAGCATCCGATAGTGCCGTTTGATCAGATTAGTCTCAATCTGAAGGCTGATAAATAAATACAGAAGCGCACCAAACACCGGTACAACCAGTATAATAATCATCCAGCTCATTTTCATTGCCGGATTCTCCCGCCGGTTCAATATGTAGACCACCAAAATTCCTGCAAAAATGGTGAGCACCGTATAGGCCGCCACCATATGAGTCAGTTTGGTGAACATAAAGGCCAGAAAACCAACCTGCAGAGCCAGCAGCAGAAATACCACAAAGATTCTGCTGAATATTACGTGAAATAACCCCTTTTTCCCCTTTTTGACCTGTTCCTTCATGTTACTTTCCATACGTTTCTCCCTTGTATATCCCTATTACCCCATCAGTTCCAGTATCTCCCTGACAATTTCCTCCTTGGATTTTCCATCTGTTCTGACTACAAAGTCTGCCGCCGCCCGGTAATACGGCTCCCGCTTCTCCATCAATCCCCTGATATAGGGTACATTCATATGATCATTCAAAATCGGTCTCTCCCGGCTGGACCGGACCCTCTCCAGAATACTATCCGGCTCCGCGGTCAGGAGCACAATTCTGCCATTTCGTTTCATTGACTCCACATTCTGCTTCCGCAGCACGATACCCCCTCCGCAGGAGACGATTTTACCATCCAGCTGCCCCTCCAACTGCTTCAAAATACCGGTCTCCACATCACGGAAATAGTCCTCTCCGTCGGTCTCAAATATATCGGCGATACTTTTGCCCTCCTGACCGACGATCATGGCATCCGTCTCCACATACTCCATCTTTGTGCGCTCGCTCAATATTTTAGCGATCGTACTCTTGCCGGACCCCATAAATCCGATTATAAAAATGTTCATCTGTCTGACCTCCCACACTGCACCGGGAAACATTCACCCGTTCCCGCAAAATCCATATATCGAAAGAAAGCCCTAAGATTACACAAACAACGTGTACAAATCCTAGAGCTTTAAGTCCTATAAACCATCTGTTGAACGAATATTAGACTCTCTTTAAATATTCACCGGTTCTTGTATCGATGCTGATCTTATCGCCCTGTTCTACAAACAGAGGAACATAAACGGTTGCTCCGGTCTCCACCACTGCCGGCTTCGTTGCTCCGGTAGCCGTATCACCCTTAAATCCAGGCTCGGTATCCGTAATCACCAGCTCTACAAAGAGCGGAGGTTCAATTGCAAAAATATTACCATTGTGGGAAAGCATCTTCACCATCTCGTTCTCTTTTACAAATTTCAGAGAATCACCGACTGCATCCTGTGTAAGTGCGAACTGATCATAAGTTTCCACATCCATAAAATTATATAAATCAGAATCTGCATACAAATACTGCATATCTTTTCTCTCAATATGAGCCTGGGGACATTTCTCTGTAGGACGGAACGTTCTCTCGATCACGCCGCCATTCTTGATATCTTTTAATTTTGTTCTGACAAAAGCAGCGCCTTTACCCGGTTTTACATGCTGAAACTCAATTACCTGATATACGCCGTTATCTAATTCAATCGTTAAGCCGTTTCTAAAATCTCCAGCTGATACCATATAAGATACTCCTCCTTAAAATTCTCTACCAATTAGTGTATAATAGTTTTTTTCTTTTTTCAACTCTTTTTTGGCAATTCTTATAATTCAATCAGGTATTTTGGGGAATTTGTGAAGTTTATGCAGCCATTTTCCATGACCGCCACCAGATCCTCAATTCTAACTCCTCCGAATCCTTTTATATAAATTCCTGGCTCCACAGTTTCAATCATACCCGGTTTCAAAACCGTAAGTCCGCTTTTTGACAAATTAGGCAGTTCATGGATTTCAAGACCCACTCCGTGTCCCAGGCCATGTCCGAAACAGTCTCCATAACCGGCCTCTGTGATCACCTTTCTCGCCACATCATCCACTTCTTTTCCGGTAACACCCGCATGAATAAAGGCCAGCGCCTCTTCCTGCGCCTTCAATACCAGCTCATATATCTCCTTCTGACGCTCACTGGCTTTCCCAACTACTATGGTACGGGTCATATCGGAACAATATCCCCGGTACTTGCAGCCGAAATCCATCGTCACAAAATCGCCTTTTTCAATCTTTTTTCTACCCGGTTTTGCATGGGGCATAGCAGAATTAAGACCGGACGCCACAATACTGTCAAAACTCAGAGCTTCCGCGCCCTCTGTCTTCATAATATACTCCAGCCGTGCGGCCACTTCCAATTCAGTCATTCCAGGCTTTATATAAGATACTATCTGCTCAAAGGCCATATCACCGATTGCCTCAGCCCGCCGTATACACTCCAGTTCCTCCTCCGTCTTCACCATACGCAGCTCATCCAGTTCAGACCCAATCGGCACCAGTTCTTCTGCGTCCAGCTTCTCCTTCAGCATGGAATAAGAACTGAACAAAACCCTCTGTCCCTCAAACCCCAGCCGCTTTACTTTTTTCTTCATACAGGCGTTAATCGCCGCGGCATAACCGGCCGCCGCATCCACAACCGTATATCCCGCCGCCTCCTGCTCTGCCTGAACGGTATACCGGGAATCAGTCAGCACATATCTGCCGTCCTCAGTCAGCAGCAGAAAGCCGGTACCTCCGGAAAATCCGCTGATATAACGCATATTTGCTTCCCCGGATACCAGCAGGGCATCCATCTCATATTTTTCCATTACTGCCTTGAGCATATTTTTCACGTTAACGCTTCCCTTCTCAAATCTGCCGCATTGCTGCTGCCTCAGATAAAAGCCCTGCCGGACTTAGTTTTCTCTACTCTTCCGATAAAAATGCAGCACAATCCGCTCTAATTTCCTCTTTAAAACAATCTGAATTTCCTCTTTCGGTGATATGGGCTTAACAAGGATGCTGCGCATCCCCATTCTCTTTGCTCCCCATACATCGGTAAAAAGCTGATCCCCGATAAAAACCGTGTTCGAAAGCTCTGTACCCATCACTTTCATTGCTCTCTCGTATCCGCTCCTTGCCGGCTTATGGGCATTATAAATATAAGAAACTCCGGCATCCCGGTTAAACCGTTCCACCCGTTCCTGCTGGTTATTCGACAGAAGGCAGACGCCAAACCCCAGGTTCTTGAGACGTTTCATCAATTCAACAGACCGGCGGCTTGCATCCGCCCCGTGCTCCACCAGCGTGTTGTCAATATCAAAAATAATTCCCCGGTAACCTTCTCTGAACAGTGCCTCGTAATCAATGACATAAGCAGAATCCAGGTATTCATCCGGATAAAAAGTTTTCAGCATAAAAACCCCCATTATAATAAAAATGAAGAATGAAGAGTGAAAAATGAAAAATACTGTGCCGGACACAAAAAGAAGAATTAGAGGTTGAAAGAATTCTTCCAACCTCTATCCTTATTCATTCTTCCTTCTTAATTCTTCCTTATTTAAACCTCATACCGGTCGAATTTCTTCATGTAATCCACAACCTGCTCCATGCTCTGTACGGCTGTGGTGGAACCGATGCCCTGCACGCTGATCGCGCCTACCGCGGATGCAAAATTAGCACTCTGCTTAAAGCCCAGACCGTTTACGATTGCGGTGGCAAAGCCTGCCATGTAGTTATCCCCCGCACCGGTTGTATCTACACAATCCGTCGGGAATACCGGCATAAAGAACGACTCTTTCTCATTCTTGCAGTAACAGCCTTTGGAACCCAGTTTAATAATTACGTTCTTAACCCCCCAGGAAAGGATGATGTCAGCCATCTCCTCCGGATCACTCTTTCCGGTCAGCTCCTCCGCCTCAATTTCACTTGGAGCCAGATAGTCTGTATATTTAAAGATCTCCTTCATATCATCCAGAGACTGATTCCGGCTGTTGGTTACCATATCTACAATCGTAACAACGCCGGCTTCCTTCGCCGCCTTCAGATAATCCGCCAGATTTTCATCCAGCGCCTGCGCGATGTGCAGACTGCCCACACTCACTACCTTCACCCGCTTTAACAGATCATAGTCCAGATCGCTCTTCTCACCAAAACCCCTGCTGCGATGGGATAGTACGACGAAATGGCGTTCTCCGTCCTCACGGATCATTACAATATTGGTTCTGGTCGGCGCTTCCTTCCGGAATACCACATTACCGCAGTCCACACCGTTGTCTTCCATGTATTGAACCAGCTGATGTCCGGTTCCGTCATCTCCTGCTTCCGTACCCAGAATAACCTTTACACCCAGTCTTGCCATGATAGTAGATTCGTTGGCTGCGTCGCCCCCTACGTTTGTTTTCATGCTGTCAACGCGGGCCACCTCATGCTCGAACAGCGTCGTCGGTACAGGCTGTACCAAAAAGTCACAAACCATTCCGCCGATACACAGCACATCATAATTCTTGTCCATCCCAATTACTCTCCTTTAAACTGTTTTTAATATCTGCCATGAGCTTTCATCAAATTGATGACCTGCTCCATGTCCCTGATTCCTGTCGTCGTTCCCATAGAACTGACTGCAATTGCTCCCGCAGCACTGGCAAAGTCTGTACAGCGTCTGATATCCCAGCCTCTAACCGCTGCTGTCAGAAAAGCCGCTACAAAGTTGTCCCCTGCTCCTGTGGTGTCAATACACTCCGCAGGGAAAGCCGGTACGGAAAAACTTCCATCTCCGTTTCGGATATAACACCCATCCGGACCCAGCTTCAGGATAACGTTTTTCACGCCCCATTCAAACAAAGTCTCTGCCATCTTCTCCGGATCAGATTCTCCGGTTAAAAGCTCTGCCTCCACCTCGTTGGGGAAGAAATAGTCCAGATGAGGCAGAATTCTCTTCATGTTCTCCAGCCATCCATCAAAATGATTCACCATCATATCTCCGGCTGTCAAAACACCCAGCTCCCTGGCTCTCTTTAAATAATCCGGCAGACGCTTATCCAGCTCCGGATACATCATCATGCTTCCGATACTCACCGCTTTTGTTTTCTCCAGCAGAGAGTAATCCAGCTCCCGGCTGCCATATCCGGTTTCGGAAAGAGGTGTTATAAGTGCATGCCGGTCTCCGTCATCACAGATGGCAAGCACGCTGGTCTGAGTTCTCATTCCCTCTCTGACCGCAATATGGCTGGTATCAATCCCAAACCCGTTCAGGTAATCCATCAGCTCCCGGCCCGTACCATCGCCGCCGGCCTCCGTCACAAGTGCAACCTTATTGCCCAGTTTTGCCATGATTACCGCTTCATTCGCAGCATCGCCGCCTATATTATTCTCCATTGAGTCCAGTATGTAAGTATCATGATTATAAAAATCCTTCGGAACCGGCTTCAGCAGAAAATCACAGACCATGCAGCCGACGCACAAGATATCATATTCTTTCTCCATGTCCTCTCCTTTACATCCACCGATTGTTTTCTTTCATCACGCTGATCACCTGATCCATATCCTTAAGCCCGGTGGTAGCGCCGATGCTCTGCACCGCAATGCTTCCTGTCGCACAGGCAAAATGGGCACATTTCTTCAGGTCCCAGCCCATTAAAACTGCGGTCAGAAAAGAACCGGTAAAGTTATCCCCTGCTCCGGTGGTATCGATAGCCTTAGCAGGAAAAATCGGTACGGAAAATTCTTCCGCAGCGTTCTTTACATAGCAGCCTTTTTCACCTAATTTAATAATCACATTTTTCGCGCCCCAGGAAAGCAGGCAATCCGCCATCTCCTTCGGGTCCTTCAAACCGGTCAGCTCCTCCGCCTCACCCTCGCTGGGAATCAGATAGTCCAGCTGAGCGATAATTTTCTTTGTCTCCTCAAGAGGCTGCTTTGTCAAATTGCTCACCATATCGGCCGATGTAATACATCCGGCTTCCTTCGCCGCCTTCAGATAGTCCGCCAGAGCCGCGTCCAGGCCTACATAGGCGTGAATACTTCCCACGCTGACCATTCTGGTATCCTTCAGCACATCATAATTCAAATCATCTCCGCCGAACTCATCAAATTCCATAGGGAAGATCAAAAAATGCCGTTCACCGCCCGCCTCAATATTGACGATATTCGTCCTCGTTTTCTTATTCCCGCGAACCACCACATTACTTATGTCCACCCCGTTTTTCTCCAGATAAGCCAGAACATCTTTCCCGGTAGAATCATCTCCCACCTCGGAGGCAAGCCCTACTTTCATGCCCAACTTCGACATAACAACAGACTCATTGGCCGCATCACCGCCCACATTCGTCTCAATCGTATCAATAAAACACGCATCCTTCTGAAACATGTCCACAGGCACGGGTTTGATCATAAAATCGCAGACCAAACCGCCTACGCACAGCACATCAAATCTTTTCTCCATTACCCGCACTCTCCTTTATTCTTGATACCGTTCCCACTGGCCGGAAAAATCGCCAAATTTAAGTTAATATTACCATAGCTTCCCGCTTTTCGCAAGAAAATCCATCCAAATTGGACAAAAGAAATAGGCAAAAAGCCAAACATCCGTGCGGCTTCCGAACAGGTAAATTTTGACAGCGCCTGGGCATCCTGCAGACTGTCCAGGATAATGAAAGGCGAAGCTTCCCGGAACATTTCGGGTCTGCTTCGCCTAACATTTTCAAGTACGCCTCGGTGTACTTGCTGCGAGCCGCACGTCATGCTTTGCATGACATAATACATCTGTGCGGCTCTGCAATCCGCCGGAGGCTTTATCTTGGAAGGAGACTGGGCTCCCACCAAGACAAATTGGTTATTTACTCACCACCTATAAAGGTGGGAGTCTTATCTACTTCCATGATAAACTAACTTTCAAGCTTAATCTTCGATATATCTGCCGGCCGCCTTCATTACATCAAATACCTGTTCCATGCTCTTAACGCAGGTAGTAGCACCTACGCCCTGCACTGCAATGGAACCTGCCGCGGATGCAAAGGTAGCACACTTTTTCAAACTCCAGCCCTTTAACACACCGGTCAGGAAACTTGCGACGAAATTATCGCCCGCTCCGGTGGTATCAACAACCTTTGCCGGGAAAATCGGTACACGGAATTCTTCTTCCGCATTCTTAACCAGGCAGCCTTCTTCTCCTAGTTTGATTACTACATTTTTAATACCGTAAGAAAGCAGTCTTTCCGCCTGTTTTTCAGGCGTATCCTCTCCGGTCAGCTCCTGTGCCTCAATAAAGCTTGGCAGCAGATAATCTGTGTTGGCAAACACCGGCATCAGATCCACTTTCTTCTTGGTATTGGTATTCATCATCAGATCGGCAGCTGTAATAACGCCAGCTTCTTTTGCCGCTTTAAAATAATCGGCAAGTGCTTCATCCAGTGTAGGCAGAATATGGATACTGCCAATGGCTACCATTCTGGTATGCTTTAACATTTCCAGATCCAGATCGTCTCTGCCGAATCTGCACTGTTCTCTTCCATAAGAAAGAAAACTGCGGTCGCCGTTGGGCTGAATCATAACCACGCTGGTTCTGGTTCTGCCATGCAGAATAATATTGCTGGTATCTACGTTGCTCTCATGCATATAGTCCAACAGTTCTTTGCCGGTAGCATCCTCGCCGAGCTCTCCTGCCAGGCCTACCTTCATGCCGTAACGTCCGAAAATAATAGATTCATTTGCTGCATCGCCGCCAAGCTTGGTATCCAGCGTATCAATATCACTCTTATCTGCATCAAAAATGAATTTTCCAACCGGACGGATCATCAGATCGGCACACATTCCGCCGATACACAACACATCCAAATCTTTGTACATTGTTATTTTCCTCCCTGTTCCTGCCATCCCATTTTTGCCGGAGGCTGCCATCGCTCGCTCTACATACAACAAGGCCCGCGGACCGCGAGCCTTGTCTCTTTCACCATAGGTTTTTTCTCAAAGAAACATTCCGGCCTGTGCCGCGCTTCATTGAAAAACATCCCTGTTTATACTTCCGCTATGTAATTATAATAAATAATTACAGATCAGCGTTTTCATCCCAAGGCATATGGAACTCTGTTTTCTCGATGCTTCCGTCTGCTTTGCCGGAGGATTTGAACAATCTCATATAATACTGGCATTTCTCCTGAATACCATCCCAGATGATCTTCATCATATCCAACGGATATAATTTCTTCTCGCTGCTCTCGATAGCTTCGTAAACTTTATCTCTTGCGTTAGCCTGGTTATCTGTGAATACGTTGATCTTATTGATACCGCAGTCAACAGCTGTAGCCAGATTCTCATCGCCTGAACCGGAACCGCCGTGAAGAACTAACGGCATTTTCAGTAATGCTTTGATTTCTTTGATACGGTCAAAATCGATAACCGGTGTTCCGTGATATTCGCCATGAGCGGTACCAACAGCGATAGCAAGAGCATCAATGCCGGTAGCGTCAACGAACTTCTTAGCTTCTTCCGGATCGGTTAAATGGTTACCCGGGTTGCTCATATCATCACCCTGGCCAACATGTCCGATTTCAGCTTCTACAGAAATGCCTCTGCCGTGAGCGATATCAACGATTTTTTTCGTTCTTTCAATATTATCTTCTAAAGAATAAACGGAGTTATCTGTCATTACAGAAGTAAATCCGTTAGAGATAGCGGAAACAATTACTTCAAATGTAAATCCGTGATCCAGGTTAATGCAAACCGGAACCCAGGTTGCTTCACACATGGGGCTGATTTCCTGAGCTAATGACTCTCTCTTGATGTAGCTTGCAAGATGTCCCTCAGCAATGTTGATGATTAATGGAGATTTCTCAGCCTCTGCTGCCTTGATCAGGCATCTTGCTGATTCATAGTTATAGCAGTTTGCTGCGATAACTGCGTAATTTCTTGCATTTGCGTCCTTCATCATGTCCGCTAACGTTACTAACATAATTCTATTCCTCCGATTTTTTAAATTATGAATAATTTGTTACATTTTCATTGTATCACATTATGATCATTTGAAAAGTCTTTTTTAATTTTTTCGATATTATTGTACAGATTGCCAAATGGGTCTCAATAACTTCTCAATAGCTTGACTTAATGCACAAAAAGCCATATTATTTTGGTAGCAACTTATGAAATATATCCAAACACAGGAGGAGTATGAAATGGCAATTTCTAAATACGCAACCGGACTTGCGCACATCGGTATCCCCACCAACGACATGGCAGCAACCGAAGAATTCTACACATCTCTGGGATTCACTGTAGCTCTGGAAACAGAAAATCCGGATACTGGAGTAAAAATAAAATTTTTCCAGGTTGGCGACCTGCTGCTGGAATTTTATGAAAATCACATGGCAACCGGTACATATGGGGCGATCAATCATATCGCTGTTAATGTAACAGATGCTTCTGCCGCGCTGGAAGAGATGAAGGCTGCCGGCTGCTATACCCTGATCAACACCGAGCTGCAGTTCCGCCCTTACTGGGACAACGGCTGCCAGTTCTTCAATGTAGAAGGACCCAATAAAGAAATCCTGGAGTTTAACCAGCTGCTGTAAAAATCTTCGGAATGGGGATTAATCTGTATGAAAAAATCACAGTTCATAGAACTGTGATTTTTTTCGTATAACTGCGCCAGTCTTTAAAGCCAGACCGCTTTTATAATCATCCAGATTACCAGCAACCAGATGACTATAACCGGTATGGCATAATACCACCGTTCAGGCCTGCCGTCTTTCCACATATCTGAGGAGAGCATACGGTTGCGTTCCCATATCTCTTCTGGTATCAATTTGATGGTGAGCGCTATCAGGACAGGCAGCAAAATCAAGTCATCCAAATAGCCAAGAACAGGGATAAAATCTGGTATGAAATCAATAGGGGAAAGCGCATATCCAACTGTAATACCAGCAATCAGCTTTGCGAAAAGAGGGGTATCCTTATCTTTTAGAGCCAGAAAAACCGTTGGTATATCCTGCTTTAATTTCTTTGCACGTTCCGTTATTTTCATGATTTTTTCTTTCTGTAATGACGAACCACAGCGCCGGCCGCAATACCGGCCAGAGATATAACAGTCCCCGCCGGGATCATCGTAAACCGAGGCAGATTTATTTTATCAAAGGCAGCCATATTCGCGGCGCTGAAGGTTGCATACTCCGCCAGCATATACATAATTCCAAATGCTGCCGAGCCGAACCACTTACCTCTTCCCCAGTAATTATTTTTCCCGATCACGAGGGAAATCACAAATGTTGTAACCGGAAGCAGGACCCACAAAAACATCAGACTATAGCCCATACCATCAGACCCATCCGTAAAAAACCAGAATACAATAACTGCGGCTGTCCAGATCGCAAGATAGGTTACCAGAAGGATCAATCTGGAAAGTCTGTTTTTACTCTCAACTACATCCGTACTGTCCGCAAGATAATCCAGATAGTCTGACATAGGCTTTTCCTCCCTTAACAGGTGATCAAGGCTGATCTTATACAGATCACTCATCCGCACCACACTTCGGATGTCCGGGTACGTCTTTTCATTTTCCCAGTTCGAAATGGTCTGTCTGCTCACACCCAGCGCTTCTGCCGCCTGTTCCTGGGTAAGATCTGCATCCAGGCGCGCATGTTTAATTCTGCTGCCGATATCCATCCCTTTGACCTCCCTTCATCTGTACTTCTATTATGACAGCAACCATCTGGATTCGTCTATCAAAAGCCTTTGTCTTACCGCCTTTCTCATCGTCAAAATCCTTTTACATCGTCAAAATCCCCTTACTTCCGGCTCCAGCTGCGGCAAGGTTCCGCTCACAAGGTTCTGTCCGCAGCCAGACGGATCATCAATTGGTTAAATCGTTCCCGTTCACTCCACTGAGGAAAGTGGCAGGATTTTTCAAACCAGAAGAATTTCTTCTCGGACTCAATCTGATCAAAAAATTCCTTTGCAAGGGCCGAGGATACGTGACTGTCATAGCGCCCTTCGACCAGCACAACAGGGACTTGAAACCTGGTTAGTCCCTCAAAATTCACTCCCATCAATTCCTGCCACAAAAACCGGATCGCCTGCAGGCTGCCCTTTTGCCGCCGGATCAGGTCTGCAATGGAATAATACTTTGTAAATAGAAACGGCTTTACCAGATCGTTATAATTGGTACGTCCATAGAGAGAGCCCCCGTGCTTTACCACCTGTCCTGTGACAAAGAGCAGTTCATCCAGCCAGTTGTCTCCCGTATAAGTGCAGTCAATTTCTTTTAACCGCACCAAAGCCTTTTCGTCAGCATGGGCGAGGGCAAATTCATAGGCCGCTCTGCTGGATTTTATCATATTCACCACCTGTCCGCAGCCCACGTAAGTCCTTACCATTTCCGGGTGTAACTGAATAAAACGAAGACCCAGCACACTTCCCCAGGAATGTCCCACCAGAAATAAGGAATTCTGATGAAACCGCACTAACAGATATTCTGCCAGTTCATAGATATCCTGCAGAAAATCATCGATCGTGACTGTACTGTCAAATTTATAGTAGGATTTGCCCGCACCGCGCTGTTCCCACACCGCAACCGTAAAATGCTTCTCCAACTCTCTGTTATATTTCATGACCAGCGGAAGTGCGGCATCGCCGGGCCCGCCGTGCAGATAGAGCAAAAGAGGCGCATTTTCTGCCTCTGAGCGTACCGAAATATATTGCGGTACGCCGTTTAATGCTATCCTTCTCTGTTCATTGATATACATGATTCACAACCTTCCGTCCCAGTTTTTTGATCCATATTCTCCGCTGTTTCTGCATCCAGCAATGTCCGCAGCTTAAGAAGCAGTGGATTGTCCATAAAAAGTGTTTTCCCATATGACAGGTTAAACCGATAATCAAAATCAGCTGGATTTTTACCCTGATTATGCTGAATAATCGTCTCAGCCTTATCCAGTGCCTTAACCAGTTTAGCTTCTGCGGAGGTATTATCATTGTATTCCTGCCATAGCGCCAGCAGATAGTCTCCCTGTTGCTCCGGAAGCAGCGACAGAACACGCAGAATATCCTGTTTTTCCACAGCATGTTTTTCAGCCTCGTCCGGCTTCAATACTGCTGAAATATCTCCCGAATACAATTCTCCCAGATCATGTACCAGGCACATCATAAGTGTTTTGGCCAAATCAACCTCAAATGAGGGGGCAAACAGTCCCGCCAGCAGTGCCAGACGCCAGGAATGTTCCGCTGTGCTTTCTCTGCGCCCGGTGGATGTCCATGCCTCCCGCACAACCGATTTCAAACCTTCCGCCTGCTTAATAAATTCAATTTGTTTTTCCAAATCATTCATCTGTTTTTTCCCTTATCCCTTCTATCCAAACTACGCGTTCTTTCCTGTTTCTCAGTGGTATAACAATAGTCCAGGCTTCCGGCCTGACCGATTAATCTTTCTTTTGATTCTAAGTTCTGCCTTGACAAATGTCAAACAATGCATACAGACATATTTTTTATCATGGAAGTAGATAAGACTCCTACCTCAATACGTGGTGAGTAAATAACAAATTCGTCATGGCGGGAGCCCAGTCTCCTTCCAAGATAAAGCCTCCGGCGGATTGCAGAGCCGCATAGATGTATTATGTCATGCAAAGCATGACGTGCGGCTCGCAGCAAGTACGCTGAGGCGTACTTGAAATTGAGCACATTTACACCGAAATTCGGTCAAAGATCTGGAATCTTTTTCGTTTTACGCAAATATGCTTGACAAAATGCTTACAAATACTTAATATAAAGTTGGTATTATGTTGAAAAGGAGTTTTGTATGTATCAGGAAGAACGGCTTTACCATATCATGGGTCTTTTAAAAGAACGCAAGGTCCTGTCCAGAACAGAAATTATGGAGCAGCTGAATATTTCCAGGGATACGGCCCGGAGAGATATACTCAAGCTTGTAGATCAGGGTTTGGTATACCGTACTCACGGCGGAATCACACTTCCTGCCATCCGAACAAGAATCGGCACATACAAAGAACGTCTTTCCATCAATTCGGAATTGAAAATGAAGCTTGGCAAAGCAGCCGCCAAATATATTCATGAAGGCGATTTGTGTTTTCTGGATGTTGCAACAACCATACAGTCGATGTGCCCCTTTATTAATATGAAATCCGATATTTATACCCATTCTATCGACAATGTAGAATTGCTGGCGGACAATCCGCTGCCCTCTGTCCATATCCTGCCGGGAGAACTGAATCGAATCAACCGTTATTTTTTCGGCAGCGAGACGATCACCCATCTCCATGATTTAAATTTTGATGTGGCGTTCTTAGGGGCCGGGGCGTTGACGGAGGAAGGAATCTTTGTCCGTGACAGCGAGGATGCTTATATAAAGAGAGCCGCGGTTGAAAAGGCGGCATTTACCTGTCTGGTATCCGATGCGGAGAAACTGCTGGTACGCAGCACGCACAGAGCGGTTCCGTTAACTAAAATAGATTTACTGATCACCACCCGCCCAATCTCAGCCGAGTTTGAAAAGGCGCTGAAAAAGGCCGGGACCGACCTTGAAATTGTAGAGTCAGACAACTGACTTAGCCCAAACGGCAGATGGAGGCAGCAGTATGACAGAATACAAGCTCATATGCAGTGATGTGGATGGAACTCTGTTGGATTCCACCCTGAATATCATGCCCCGGACAAAACGGATCATCAGAAAAATAGTTGATATGGGTATCCCTTTTGTAATATCTTCCGCCAGAATGCCGGAAAGCATCCGCTCTATTATGGAAAAAATCGGTGTTCGTTCTCCTTCGATCTGTTACTGCGGTGCTCTTGTCCTGGATGAGCACGGCATGCCTCTTGGAGAAACCCCCATTGACGCAGCTGTGGCTGCTGTCTGCTGCAAAATGATTACCCGGGATTTCCCACATATTAACTGCAGCCTTTATTCCGACGATAAATGGCTCGCCAGCCATATGTCGCCTCAGGTCGAACATACCATCAAAGTAACCGGTATCCTGCCTGAATTTGTCCGATTCAGCGAGTTAGATCCGTCCACAAAAATACATAAAATGATGTGCCGTGGGACACAAGAACAGATTACAGAATTGGAAACAGCACTAAAAGGGCAGTTTCCACAGTTAAATATCTGCCAGTCCCATACCACCTGCCTGGAAATCATGTCTTCCAGAGCTTCCAAGGCCGGAGGAATTGAAATTCTATGCCGGCATTACGGAATCACGCCGGCGGAGGTTATCGCTATAGGGGATAATTTCAATGATGCAGAAATGCTCTCCTATGCCGGAATGGGAATCGCCATGGGCAATGCCCCAGCGGAAATCAAACGCATCGCCAATCAAGTCACCACCGGAAATGATGAAGAAGGGATATATATGGCCCTCCGGGAATTGATTGCTGTCTAATTTAGCTTACATCTTATTATTTGCCATCCCAAAAATGGGAATCCAATGCCGCCGGCAGGCTGTCACCAGGCTTACCGGGCAGCGGCAATGGATTCCCATTTTAGCGAGTAAATGCTTTGTATTTGCGAGCTTGCATGGCTCATACCAGTTCATTCATTATCATTCGGCAAATTTTAAATATCATTGATAATTCCTCTTTTTTCGGCTAAAATAAGAATAGAATCCTATATCAGCCGAAAGGAGCGCCGTCATGGAATATATTAAAAGAAGAATGATACGTAATTTTACAGTGATTGATAAATCTCCGCTCAGGCGGGGTACAGGAGCTATTCTATGTATGACGGAACACTTAGGAGCATTCGACAAAGATAATCTAATCATACCGATCGGACTTATTTAAACAAAGTGGGCAAGCCCACCTCAGCTCTGCTGGTCTCAATCTTTGAGTGGCTTGCACGCTTTTCGCGCTGAGCGTAGTCAGCCCCGCTGACTTTCTCCTTTTACGCGAGTACACATAGGAAAGGGATGCTGCCCAAAACGGCAGCATCCCTTTCTTTGATCAGTCGTTCTTCTTCCCGGCCAGATAGTTAATAAACTGCTGCGCGGTACGTCCGGAGATCCCTCCGTGACTCATCTCCCAGCGGTTTGCCTCCAGACAAAGTTCTTCCTCCGACATGGCAATACCATATTTTTTGGCCAGTTCAATAACAATCTTAAAGTATTCCTTCTGGGAAGGCTTGGAGTAGTTGATGGAAATACCAAACCTTGCAACCAGAGACAATTTCTCCTGCATGGTATCCGAGCGGTGCAGTTCATCCTTGGAGATGTCCGAACGGTCCGTCCAGGTCTCACGGATCAGATGACGCCGGTTGGAAGTGGCATAAATCAGCACATTGTCCGGTTTAGTCTCCAGCCCGCCTTCAATCACTGCTTTCAGATACTTATACTCAATCTCGAACTCCTCAAAGGAAAGATCATCCATGTAAATGATAAACCGGTAGTTGCGGTTTTTTATCTTAGAAATAACATTGGACAGATCCTGAAACTGATGTTTAAATATCTCAATCATACGCAGGCCCTGGTCATAGTATTCATTCAGGATTGCTTTGATGCTGGTGGATTTTCCGGTTCCGCTGTCGCCGAAAAGCAGGACGTTATTGGCTCTTCGTCCCTGCACGAAAGCCTCCGTATTCTCCACCAGCTTTTTCTTCTGGATTTCGTAGCCGATCAGATCCGACAGCATGACATCTTCCGTATTGTTGATGGGAAGGAGCTCCAGCGTATCTTCCTCTCTGGATACCCGGAAAGCCTTGTTTAATCCAAACATTCCCACGCCGTATGCTTTGTAGAAATCGGTCACTGCCCGAAAGACCGCTTCCCCGTCCGGCGCATGTTCTATCTGTTCGCTTAAGGCACGTACCTTTTCGCTGACATTTTTATTATAGCGGCGCTCGGTTTTCACAATCGCCTGGTAGTTCTGAATGACGCTGAAACAGTTGATACCAAGTGCTTTCTCAATCGGTCCGAAGTCATAGTCAAAGAGATTTTTAAAAATCGTGAAATCACTGACGGCAAATTGATTTACTGTTCCAACATTGGCCCCGACTTTTTCTGAGGTAAGGGCAAAAGGATTTTCGTTTGTGGCAAGCAGAAACGCCAGATAATTATGCCACAGGTTTTTGTCAAAACCGTATTTTGTGGCCACGTCCAGCAGTAAATGGATCTGCTCGTAAATCCGGGTCGTTAAGTCGGCCGGAATATATTCGCCGCTTTCAAATTCCTCCATAATATCCGCCAGATTCAGCAGAATACTGTTCTCTCCAAAATCTCTGTATATCACTAATTTTGCAACTTCTCGGTACATTTTATTTCTCCATTCCGGAGCATTACGACGGGGCAAAGAGAAATTCGCGAAGGCGATTTCTCTTCTGCCATAAAAGCTATTTGTGATGCTCCGGCACAAATAGCCGATTGAAAAATAAGCTATCGAGCTTATTTTTCAATCTTATATCTCCCCTCCGGTTCCGCCGTACGCAGCTTCTGCGGCACCATTTCTTTGATCCGGTCTCCTACATTCTGTCCGGAGCTTCCATACCCAGCAGTTCAATACAGGTATTAAGCACTGCAACCACCAGACTGATCAGGCCGATCCAGGAATCCTGTTTCTCCTTATCCTCCTCAGCCAGAATCTTGGTTTCATGATAAAACTTATTGAAGGCATTGGACAGCTCATAGATAAACTGACACACCTTATGAGGCGCCTTTTCCTCATAGGCAGATTCTACCATATCATTAAACTTGCTCAGTTCCAGCATAAGAGCCAGTTCACTCTCACTCAGGGCAGCGCTGATTTTCTTCCGGCCAGGTTCCTGTCCGGTTATTTCTCTGTATTTGTTCAGGATGGACTTGATCCGTACAATGGTATACAAAATATAAGGTCCTGTATTTCCCTCAAAGGATGCAAACCGATCGGTATCAAATACATAATCCTTGGATGCCTGGTTGGACAAATCGCCGTATTTCAATGCGGCCACACCCACCTTGGATGCTATCTCTCTGGCTTCCGCCTCCGGCATTTCCCTATTTTCCATAATCTTCTGATAGACAGCCTCATTGATGTCACTGATCAGATGCTCCAGCCGCATCACTCCGCCGTCTCTGGTCTTAAAGGGCTTGCCGTCCCTGCCGTTCATCGTTCCGAATCCCAGGAACTTTAATTCTGCCTCGTCCCGGATAATCTTCGTCTTTTTTGCACAGCGAAAGACCTGTTCAAAGTACAGTTCCTGCCGCTTGTCCACTACATAGAGAATCAGGTCCGGATGAAATAACTTTTCCCGCTCCACGATGGTGGCAAGGTCAGTAGTATTATAAAGAGTGGCCCCGTCCGACTTAAGGATCATACAGGGCGGAATCTCCCTGGTATCTCCCTCTTCTTTTACGTCCACTACAAGGGCGCCTTCGCTCAAATGAGCATACCCTTCTTCCTTCATGTATTTCACCATATCCGGAATATAAGGCTGGGCATCGCTCTCCTTTTTCCATAGGTCAAACTCAACGTTCAGATTTTTATAATTTCTCTTCAGATCATTCACAGATACGTTGATAATATGATTCCACAGCGCCGCATAGCCCCGGTTTCCGTTCTGGAGTTCATAAGTCGCATTGTGCGCTTCTTCCATATACTCCGGATGTTCTTTGGCATACGCGTTGGCAGTGGGATAAATTTCTTCCAGTTCAGCAATGGTAAATGGAGCCTCCGCCGGATACTCTCCTTCAAAAGCAGGATCAAAATAAACCAGTTCCGGCTGGCGTTTTTTCAGCTCTGTGATAATAAGTCCCATCTGAAGGCCCCAGTCGCCCAGATGGACATCTCCTATAACATTGTGGCCGGCGAACCGGCAGATACGCTTGATTGCCTCACCGATAACCGCAGATCTCAGGTGCCCCACATGCAAAGGCTTTGCCACATTCGGGCCGCCATAGTCAATAATAATTGTCTTGGGATGCTCTGCTTTCTCTACACCGTAATGGCCCGATACCTTCATCTTCTCCAGATAGCCGGCCAGAAATTCCGGGTTTATATTCAGATTGATAAATCCCGGCATAATCGCTTTTACGTCCACAAACAGCGGGCTCTCCTCCAGAATCGGAAGTACGTCCTGGGCAATCATAATCGGAGCCTTTTTATATTCTTTTGCCGCCGCAAGGGCGCCGTTGCACTGATACTGGCACAGATCAGGCCGGTTTGATAAAGTTACCGCACCGTATCTGGCGTCATAGCCTTTCGCTGTAAATGCGTTTGTTACTTCTTTCTGCAATAAATCAATTATCTTTTTCATATTACCTCTCAAAGTATCTTTATTTGTTTTCGGCTGCCCGTTAAAAAAAACAACACAAGAGATGCTGCAGGCCGCAGCATCTCTTCTTCATTTTATTAATCTGGTTCTCAGTGGATGTCGCCTTCCCGCGGCATGATCACCGCCGCAATAATATAAGCAACCAATCCGGTTCCGGTACACCCGAACAGAACAAACAGCAGACGAATAATCGTCGGGTCTACATTAAAGTAATCACCGATACCGCCGCATACACCGCACAGCACCTTATTTCGATCAGAACGATATAATCTTTTATCCATGTCTAACTCCCTGCCTTTCTCAATTAGGCTTTACCAATTATTCTGTTTCCACACGAATAGATCCAAGGTTACAGTCTAAATTCAGATTGTGGGCTCTCTCACGGGAATAATTGGACCAATCGTTGCCAAATCCGGAACGTTTATGATTATTTATTATAACATTTCCCATATCACAGTCAACCTGATAATTATAATCGGATTCTCTCCGCGTCAGTTCCAGCTTGATTTCTCCCATATCACAGGATGCTTCCGTTGTCCCGGTCAGATCCCCATCCATCCTTATACTGCCCACGTTGCAATTTAATTCCACATTATTACCGCTGAAATTTTCCAGTTTTGCGGAGCCCACATCCACGCTGATTGACCCTGAATTCCGGACAGTAATATCTTTCCCTTTAAATTCACCGGCGCCGGTTTCCACATTGAGCTGGCCTATATCCATATTCCGGGCTTTTACCGATCCTGCGCCTATGTTGATCTCCACTTCAGCAAGAATCAAATCCTTCGGAACCGTAATCCGAATCTCCGGGGCACGGCCGAGGCGGATAAAAGGCAGTAATCGGAATCCACGGTTCCACTCGGTCTGGGTATCGGATACGTAGAAAACACCGTCTTCCGACCAGACTCGAAAGTCCGATTCTGAGATATAGGATGCACTTACCCTGAACTCATCACCCGATTCAATGATAACTTCTCCCGCATCAATGTCAACTGTCAGCGACTCTGCTGTATTCCTGCCGTAGGACTGCTCAAAGTTCACCAGGTCCACCCTCTTTCCATTGTAGTAATAACTTCTCATTGAGGCACCGAAGCAGTAAGCAATAATAGTAAGTATAATTCCTGCCGCTATGATACACAGTGCCACTTTCACTAACGAGCTGCCTGATTTTTTCATTGTGCCGTCCTCCTTCCGTGAAATAAGCTGCTGATTCCGTTTACTATCCCCCGTATGACTGCCGGTATGGCAGCCGCTACAACCCATACGAACAACCTGGTTGACAGCAGGCCGAGGCCAAGCAGAATCAGGCCGCCGCCTATCAATAATATTCCATTAAACGGCATCACGAATAAACTTGCAAATCCGCCGAATATCAATCCCACTCCCACTGCCAGAAAAACAACCATCAGAATAAAGGAGATTAATATAAAGCAAAACAGTACGGCAAATATGGAAACAAGGATACCCAGACCGGCTCCCAGAAGAGGAAAGCCAACCGGAATCGCAAACATGACAAGCAGGATAATCAAGAGGATCTTTCCAGCCCCCATATTATTGTTCGTTCCCTGTTCTCTCCCTGACTCGCCGTAAGGATGGCTGTCATTCCGGGCACCGGCGTCATGATAGCCGCTGTTTTCCCCTGCTGTGTTCTCTTTATTAGAGCTATGATTCTTCCTGCGTTTATCCTGATCCGCCACCGCATATTTATCCTGCTTGCTGTATGGATCTTCATATCCGGTCTCGGTATACACAATTTCTTCTTCTCTTACATTGCCTTCCAGTTCCGCACGGATTTTTGCCGCCACCCGTGCCGGGGAGATCAATTCCACAATTATGCTCTGTTCGTTCTCAGGACCAGCATCTTCAAAATACCCATCATAGAACTCTATGGCCTCATCTCTCTCCTCTGCGGGAAGATCCTGTAACAGCCGTTTCAGTTCATCTAAAAATTCCACCCTCGTCATCTCATACCACCTCCCCGAACAGTGCATCAATCTTGCTGGAATAGTTTTTCCATTCTGATTTATAGAGAGTTAACTGTGCCTCTCCCTCCGGCGTTATTTTATAGTATCGCCGATTTCTTCCGCCAAATTCCATGTCATAAGTCTCCAGGCAATTGTCCTTCTGAAGCCTTCGCAGCACCGGATAAAGTGTCGACTCGGATACGTCGATTGCCGATCTGACATCCTGGGTAATCTTGTAGCCGTATGTGCCGTTTCTTTCTCTGGCTACAACTGCAAGTACCACCGCATCCAGCAGCGCTGAACCTGTATTAAATATCATAACCCGTCGCCTTCTTCCCTATTTCAATTTCATATATTATTGTTTCTACAATAATACTATATTCCATATAATATTATATGTCAACACATTTTTAATAAATTCAGATAAAAAGAAGACGCCTCCGTCATTTACACCCGAAAACGTCTTCTCTAAAACGAACTATTCATTTACCGCGCAAAATAATACTTCGATCCAGCCTTAAGTTCGACTCCTCTGTACTGCAGCAGTTCTTCTACCGTAACCAGCTGATAGCCGGCCTTGATCAGCTTGGGTATCAGCTTCTCACAGGCATCCGCCGTGGATTCATAAATATCATGCATCAGAATAATATCGCCGTCTTTTACCGTACTGGTGACGGCTTTAACCGTCTTTTTCGCATTTCTGGTCAGCCAGTCTTCCGTATCTACCGACCACATAATAAAGGGGTATTTCACATACTTTTTGACCTTATCGTCCACCGCACCGTAGGGCGGCCTTACCAGTTCGGCCTCCTCACCGGTATACTCCTTCAGCAGTTTATTTGTACTGTTTATTTCCTTCTGCATCTGCTTTTTATTCAGCTTGACCAGAGACTTGTGACTGTATGTATGGCTTCCAATGTCACAGCCCATTTCCTTCATTCTCTTTAAGGTATCCTGCTCATTCTTAAGTCTGGAACCCAGAACAAAGAAGGTAGCCCGGCTGTCATATTCTTCCAGGACGTCCAGAATCCGGTTTGTCACTTTAGAATAAGGTCCGTCATCAAAGGTCAAAGCGATCATGGGTTTATCCGGATCAATTACTCTCTCTGTTTCTGGTGCTTTCCCGTCTTCCGCATCTGTATCGTCGTCGGACACTGCAAACAGCCCCACATACTCCGTATTCAAAAATGCCGTTGTCTCCCGGACCGGTATAGCGACTTCAATATCTTCTTGAATCGATTCACTCAGACTTCCTCCCGGAAACAGCAGCACGGCCTGCGTTTCCCCGGACTCGGATCGAAAATAAACCATCTGAAAATTTTCTTCTCTGGGCGCAATCTTTTCAAGGACAGTTTTTTCCTCTGCAGCAGCCGTGTAGGTTCCGCTGTTTTCCAGATAGCTCTTGGTCCTGTCCGCAAAAAGCTCCCAAACCGTATCGCCGAACATATCCCCGGCACTGATTTCCTGCTTTGTATCTTCCAGATACAGATAAGTCTTTACTACCCGGACTGCCGTATCTTCTTCCGTCAGGTTAAACACTGCGGTAAGCCGAATCGAAAGCAGCCTGCTGCCGGCGCGGTAAACCTCAGGGGTGATCTGCGCCTGAATATCCTCTGCCGCCGGGTCACGATAACCGGCCTGCGCCAGAAATACCTTCGCCGCCAAAATCTGAAAACTGCGGTTTATCTTCCCGTCTATCTCTGCATCGCCGGTAACTTCCAGTTCCGGTGCATACCCCATACTGACCGCATAGGCAGCAAGCAAATCCTCGTCATTTCCCTCCAGAAGAAGTGCCGCCTGCTTCTTATTCAATTCTTCCGCCCCCGCAGATTTCACTTCCTGATCATTCTTCAAAACCCGTGGGAACAAAAAGATGGCCGCAGCGATAAATACCGCGGAAAGCAGCACAGCAAGCACTACCATCCGATTTCTGTTGTTTTTTCTCTTATAGCTCTGTATCATTTGTATTCCTCTGACATCTTTCTATCATAACCGTACCGTCCTGAAACACCGGGACAGTACTTGTATCAGCTTCCTAAAGTATATATTATATTAGATAAAATTCGACAACACAACCCTGCCTTTCCGGTTTCTTTCTTAAGTTTCCTTAATATTCCGGGCACGTCAGCCCGGAGCCGATAAAGAAAACACCCTCTCTTGTTTCTGACTATACATCATATTTGAAACAAACTTGTATCCAGGCCCGGTATAAATCAATGATTCCATATACCAGCCCGTCCTGCAGAAATAACAATCAGGGCGCCGGAATCCGGCGCCCCTTTTTTTCTGTTTCTATCTTCTGGTCTTCCTGGTCTGTATCCAGAATTCAACCGGCAGGATCAGCTTCCTCGGAGTAAACCTGGAACCGACCGCAAGTAGCTTGGTGGAAAGCCCCGGAATAATAACTTCTTCCCCCCTGAACATTCCTTTTACGGCCGCATTCGCGCATCGTCCTGCACTCATAGACGGCAGGCTGAAATCACTCCCCGCCACATGATTAAATTCCGTATGAACCGGTCCCGGGCACAGAACGGATACACGAACTCCCCGTCCCTGTCTTTTCAGCTCATAATTAGCGGAAACCGACATCTGGTACAGGTAAGCCTTCGTCGCCCCATATACCGCCATCATCGGACAAGGCTGCAATCCTGCCACACTGGCCACATTCAGAATATAGCCCCTCTTCATCCTTCTCATAAACAAATGCGTCAGAATCTGCGGCGCCATTACATTCGTCCGGATCATATCCAGTTCTTCCCGCAGGGGAATCGAATCCAGAACTCCCAGCTTGCCAAAACCGGCGTTGTTCACCACCACTCTCACCGGATAAGACCGGCAGGCCTTATACAGAGCCAGACAGCTGCTTTCCCTGGACAGATCATATTCCATCACTTCCACGTTCACATGGTAATTCTTCTGAAACTTCTGCTTCAGCGCGATCAGCTTGTCTTTTCTTCGGGCGGCAAGGATCAGATCCATTCCCCGCTCCGCCAGTTCCCTGGCAATCTCTGCCCCGATACCGCTGGAGGCTCCGGTAACCAATGCATACATTTTATTCTTCCTTCTCCGTGTCATCTACATTGTCTGCGGCTTCGGCCCCATCTGTTTCCGGTGCATCCGCCCCGGAATTTTCTTCAATAGCCGGCGTATCCGCTTCCGGATTTTTCTTTACCTGTGCTTCCGGGTCCAGGTTATCTTCCTCACTGTCCCAGCCAAACACTTCATCCTCAAATTTATTTGTCCTGGTATATTTAATATAATCCCGGATCGTAATAAAGAGGAGCCACACTGCAAATGCCATAAAAAGCGCGCCGCCGATCAGGCTGACCATCTTTTCCTGGTTCTGTGTTGCCCGGGCACCATTTAACAGCAGCTGAACCGCAGTATAGCCGATATAGCCCCCTGCTATGATTTTAATAATGTAATAGTTCTGAGACTGAAACCGTTTTTTCTTTTCTTTATTTTCCGCCATGTCTCCCTGAGATTCCTTTCTTTTGCATATTCAAGTACGCCTCGGCGTACTTGAAGCGAGCCGCACGTCATGCTTTGCATGACATAATACATCTGTGCGGCTCTGCAATCCGCCGGAGGCTTTATCTTGGAAGGAGACTGGGCTCCCACCAAGACGATTTTGTTATTTACTCACCACCTATTGAGGGGGAGTCTTATCTGCTTCCATGATAACTAATTCAAAAGTATACCACATATCAGCCGTTTTGCAAATATGGTATGAGCATAGTACCATACTGCTTTTGACATCCTAATTATAAGAATCATAAAAGTCCGCTATCCTTTCCATCAGTTCCTGGTCCAGGTCAAACATCGCTTTTTTATCCAGATTCTGCTCCATATACTCCGTCCGTTTTTCAGGAGTGAACCCATCTCCCAGGGACTCGCCATATGTATCCATAGCTTCATAAAATGTATCCCGGTACCGCATAGAATCCTGTGAGTAATAAACATAATTATGCCCTCTGTCCCCGGGCCGTATAAACCGGAAACGGGGAGAATCCGCATATTTCTTATAGTAGATATCGATGCCATTTTGCACCGGCACCGTATCGTCATCCTCACTGTGCAGAATCATAACTCCGGCGTCGGAACACGAAAAACCGTCCATACAGGTATAGGATGCATACTTTCCAAATTTTATATGCTCATAAGCTGAAACATAGGGGATCAGCAGGCCGATTCCTTTTCCGATAATTTTCTCCCCTTCGCTCCGGATCATATCCATAGATTTGTTAAACCCTGACACAGACACAACCGCTTTCATATCCGGGTGGACACACAGAACACTGCCCACAGAATACCCGCCCCAGCTGTGGCCGAATAACATGACCGGCAGATCCTTCCAATCCTCGTTCTGCTTTACATATCGGATTGCATAATCCAGGTCAATGATTCCCTGCGGCAGCCCTCTTACGGAATCGCCCTCACTTTCGTCATTCCCTGTGACATCATAGGCAAATACAAAATATCCCCGGGAAGCAAAATAATCGGCTACATCCATATAAGAGTTATGCCCGCCTCCGCCCAATCCATGTGCCATGACAATAATGCCTCTGGCAGGTTCCCCGTTCTTAGAGTAAATATACCCTGCCAGCTGCTGTCCCTGCCCGGACACAAAAGTACAGTTTTTTACATCCAGGCCTTCAAATTCATCCGCACTGCGCATTCTTGGCCCATAGCTTGTATAGCGGCTTCCAAAATTACTTTCATAGATAAAAACAGCCAGCGCGGCCGGAATAATAATTAACACCAAAACTGCTGCAATAATACCCACTGTCAAAAACCTCTTTGTCTTCCTCTTCAAACTCTCCCTCTCCCCAGAGAAACTGTTCCGATTCTCTCTTCTCTCTGTATATATTGTAGCATAACCCGTTACTCTGCGCCAAAGAAAAAGGGGCGGAAATTCCGCCCCTTCCCAATGTCATTTTATATTTTACCAGATGCCCTGTGCCATCATAGCCTCTGCAACCTTTTCAAATCCGGCGATATTGGCGCCTACAACATAGTCACCCTTAAATCCATATTTTTCCGCCGCGTCATTCAGGTTATGGAAGATGTTAACCATAATGCCCTTTAATTTCGCATCTACTTCTTCAAAGGACCAGCTCAGCCTTTCGCTGTTCTGGCTCATTTCCAGAGCAGAAGTAGCCACGCCGCCTGCATTGGCTGCTTTTCCCGGAGCAAATAATACGCCGTGCTCCTTCAGGTATTCGGTTGCCTCCAGTGTGGTAGGCATGTTAGCGCCCTCTGCCACTGCGGTACAGCCGTTCTCAACCAGCATTTTAGCATCGTCCAGAAGCAGTTCATTCTGGGTTGCGCATGGAAGAGCGATATCACATTTCACACTCCAAACACCTCTGCCCTCATGATACTCCGCATCCGGTCTGTAGTTTTTATATTCTGTCAGTCTTGCGCGTTTTACTTCTTTAATCTCCTTCAGGGCAACCAGATCAATGCCTTCCGGATCGTAAACCCAGCCGGTAGAATCACTTACTGTCACAACCTTAGCGCCCAGCTCTGTCGCCTTCTGAGCCGCATATATTGCTACATTTCCCGCACCTGAGATACATACCGTCTTACCTGCGATGTCGATCCCATTACATTTTAACATCTCGGCAGTCAGATAGAGAAGGCCGAAACCAGTCGCCTCTTTACGGGCCAGAGAACCGCCATAAGAAAGGCCCTTGCCGGTCAGAACACCCTCATAGGTTCCCTTTATCTTTTTAAACTGTCCATACATATATCCGATTTCTCTTGCACCGGTTCCAATGTCCCCAGCCGGAACATCCACATCCGCCCCGATGTATTTATAAAGTTCTGTAATAAAGCTGTTGCAGAACGCCATAACCTCACGGTCGGATTTTCCCTTCGGATCAAAATCAGAGCCGCCCTTGCCTCCGCCGATCGGGAGTCCGGTCAGAGAATTCTTGAAAATCTGCTCGAAACCAAGGAATTTGATAATACCAATGTTAACAGAAGGATGCAGACGGATACCTCCCTTATACGGTCCGATTGCATTGTTGAACTGCACACGATAGCCGGTATTCACCTGAACCTGTCCCTTATCATCTACCCACGGAACTTTAAATTTAATCTGACGGTCCGGCTCTGTAATTCTTTCAAGAACTGCTTCTCTTCTGTACTTTTCCTCATTTGCTTCTACAACAGGCCGCAAAGAATTCAAAACCTCTTTTACCGCCTGATGAAATTCCGGCTCACCCGGATTCTTGTCAATTACACGCTGTAATACCTCATCTACGTAGCCCATTTCAATCTCCTCAATTCCTTTTAAAATTTACCATGTGCATTCCTTTCTTCTTTTACTGCTTTACATTCGGAAAGGAAATGCCCTGTTAACTTTTATAATTATAGTATATCGCCCCTGACTGCACAAGCCAAAACTTAGCAAACCACCGCATTTTGTTAAATTTATACAATAGTACCCTTTGCAAATATGGCGTTTCCTTTCGATTCTTTCGCCATTGCTTAAGAATCTTAAGTATTTTTCTACCCCTGTATTTTATTCCGTTCCACTAATTATGCAGTTTTATAAATTAATATACAGTCAAAAAAACGGACAAACCGTTCATTCCCGACGGCTTGTCCGATATTTTTCATCTTTATCCCAGTCCATAAAGAGTATGCTTTAGTCGTTTATTGCTCTGGGAAGGTTCCATTGATAATGGCTTGCCAGAAGCCGGATTACAACCACCAGCACTGCTCCGGTCACCATTGCCCAGTCCGGTGTCAGCCTGTTCCAGAGCAGCATACAGGCCAGGGCCCCCGCGATGGAAGCACTTGCATATACGTGCTTTCTGAGAACAGTAGGCGTAAGTCCAGCCATAATGTCTCTCAAAATGCCTCCGCCCACGCCGGTTGTCACTCCAAGAATCATTACCATGACATGGTAATCGGCAAATCCGGCATCCATACAGGTATTAATCCCGATTACAGTAAACGCTCCCAGCCCTACTGCATCCAGGACATTCATCGTCCGCTCCCAGTGCGGCGGAACGGTATTTTCCGCTCCCTTTCTGCAAAAGCGCACCAGAAAGAACAGCAGAAGCACCGTGATACAGGCAGTCAGAAGATATACCGGCTTCTGAAAAACATAGGGCGGCCTGACACCTAATATGATGTCCCGCATCAGGCCTCCGCCTACCGCGGTAACTCCGCCCAGAATCAAAATACCCAGAAGATCCAGCTTCTGCTTGATTGCCACCATTCCGCCTGAAAAGGCAAACGCGGCCGTACCGATCAATTCGATTATGAATACAAATGACATGCCGGCACCTCCTGTCCTGTCAGGGTTTCACCAGATCAGCAGAGAATGGTCCTTATCCGCCTGATATCTTCCTGAAGAACTTCTTCGGCCTCGTTAAATTTCTTGTTCCTCACCAGGCGGATCAGGCGCATATGCTGACCGTCCCCCTCGGAGACCTCAACCTTCCTCCAGGTATCCCAATATTCCTGCACATAAGCCCTGGTCAGTATCTTAAAGCTCTTTTCCACCTGCTCGTAAATATAGCGGTTATAATAAAAGGAAACCAGCTTCAAATGAAAATCGATATTGCCATTCCAGTGATACCACATGTCGGCATTCTCCGGAATATTGTGGGCCTTCATAGCCAGAAGCTCCAGATCGGAAAGTTCCTCCTCAGTCAATTTGCTGCCAATCTGCCTGAAACAGTAGAGTTCCAGACCCAGCCTGAAATCTACGATTTCGCGTATCGTATCCGTCGTCAGACGAATTACCTCATATCCGCACCGCGGAATACTGCGGAATACTCCTTCGTTGCACAGACTGATCAGCGCATCTCTCACAGGAGATTTGCTCACCTGGTATTTCTCAATCAAAGATTTTTCTGTCAAAATCTGACCCGGCCGTACAGTGCCGTTCAGCATATCCTGCATAAGCGAATCATAAACTTTTTTCTTTAACGACGACTCTTCCTGCATCCTGTCCTCCTGTCTGGGGTCTTACCAGGCAAATTATGTCACTATATCAATTCATCCAGAGTTCTGAGCGCCCTTATATAGATCTGAAGCCCATCTATCAGCCGGCCAACACGGATAAACTCATCCGGCTGATGGCCGCCTCCCCTTCCGGCCGGGAAAATCGGCTTTTCATCCGGAATTCCAGGGCCAAATCCAATAGCATTTTTCAATTTTCTGGAATAAGTTCCTCCGCCCATCGTATAGGGCTTAAGGTCAGCTCCGAGCACCTCGTTGGATATATCACAGAGCGCCCTTACCACCGGATTATCTACCGGCTGATAGGCAGGACCATTGTTCTCGATATCTTCCAGTTCAAAATTCCAGCCCGCAAAGAACTGTTTCAGCGCCTCAATCATCTTCTCCTGATCTGTTGTCACGGGATATCTGAGATTGAATTTAGTCAGCATTTTTCCGTTTTCTACACGTACCACAGAACAGGTATGGGTCATCCTGCCGGACTCCTTGTCCTCATAAGGGACATCAATAGAAGCACCGTAATAGTCCTCACAGACACGTGCGATAAAAGAAACAGCATTTTTTGCAGCGCCAGATACCAGATCTGCCTTAAGAAGCGCTCTTGCCACCACGCCGTTTGCATTCACGGAATCCTCCGGAAATGCGGCATGTTTGCTCATACCTCTGCCCGTTATCACAAGGCAGTTGTCCCGTTTCTCTGCGCTGATCCCTTCACAGTCCGCAAGAATCGCAATTGCTTTGTCCTGATCCTCACATCTTACAACAGCATATGCCTCTCCCGGAATGGTATTTGACACCTCCCCGCCGCAGAAGTCTGCCAGTTCAGATCCTGCAACATCAGAAACTGCCATAAGCTCCAGGATTCCTTTTTCCCCATAGCACACAGGGAAATTGACGTCCGGCACGAGAGAAAAGTCCGGCATCGGATAGTGCTCTCTCCAATATTTAATATCATCCATTCCCTTTTCTTCACAGCATCCGAAATAAAGGGTAATGTTATCCTTCAGCTTCACTCCGGTTTCCTTCAAAAACCGCAGTGCGTACAAGCTCATGATAGCAGGGCCCTTGTTATCGCTGACCCCTCTGCCGATCAGATAACCATCCTTTTCCACCGCATTATAAGGTTCATACTCCCAGCCCGTTCCTTCCGGCACTACATCGGCATGAGCAAAGATTCCAATTGTCTTTTTTCCTTCTGTCCCCTTTAACGTGGCACTTCCCATGTAATCCTCGTAATTACAGGTTTCAAATCCATAGCCTTCCGCCAGTTTGAGCAAATGATCCAGCGCCTTTTTGCATCCGGTTCCAAAAGGATACCCGCCTTCTCCATATTCTGCCACACTCCGGATATTTACCACATCAATGATATCCTTCACCATCTCAGCCTGGTGATCTGCGATCCAGCTTTTCATCTCTTCTGAACACATACTTTGACTCATGATACCTTCCCCTCCTGTTTATCCTGCCATAAATCTGGCCTGAATACAAGAGATTCGCCTGCCAGCGAATCTCTTTTTTTACATTATACCATCCTGAAGCGTTCTGGCTTTTATTTATCGAGCAGATGACAGGCCGCATAGTGTCCCGGCGCCACTTTTCGAAGCTCAGGAGCTTCGCTCATACATCTCTCCGTCGCATACTGGCATCTGGTATTAAACCGGCAGCCATGAGGCGGGTTGAAAGGACTCGGCACTTCACCCTTTAATATAATCCGGTCCATCTTGTGGTTGACATCCGCCACCGGAATCGCAGACAAAAGTGCCTTTGTATAGGGGTGAAGCGGATTCTCATAGAGTTCCGTCTTATCGGTAAACTCAACAATTTTTCCCAGGTACATAACCGCGATTCTGTCGCTGATGTACTTGACAACACTTAAGTCGTGGGAAATAAACATGTAGGTTAATCCCATCTTTTCCTGAAGATCGCTCATCAGGTTCAGTGTCTGCGCCCGAACTGATACATCCAGGGCGGAAACAGGTTCATCACACACTACAAACTCCGGTCTCAGGATCAGCGCTCTTGCTATTACGATTCGCTGTCTCTGACCGCCGGAAAACTCGTGGGGATACCGGTGCAGCTGTTCCTGGCTTAAGCCCACATAACTCATGATCTCTTTCACCTGCTCCAGCTTTTCTGCCGAAGTACCGATATGGAAAGAATCCAGCGGCGCCCGGATCAACTCACAGACCGTCATCCTGGGATTTAAGGAAGCATATGGGTCCTGGAAGATGATCTGCATCTTTTTTCTCATATCCCGCATTGCTTTTTTCTTATAGGTAGAGATATCAGTATTCTCGAAGATAACCTTGCCTTCCGAGGGTTCGATCAGCCGGAGTATGGAACGTCCAAGCGTGGACTTGCCGCAGCCGGACTCTCCTACGATTCCCACCGTCTCCCCTTTATAAATATCCATTGTCACATCTTCCACTGCCTTAACCATCCGTTTCGGCTTGCCGGACATGGTCTTGGAAGCGACAAAGAACTTGCTCAGGTGATCAATCTGTACCAGCTTTTCTCTTTCACTCATCCTGATCCCCTCCCTTATCTTCATACTTCCAGCAGCTTACCTGACTTCCGTTCACGGCAAACAACGGCGGCTGTTCCTCATGGCACCGCTTATCCGCCTCTTCACAGCGGGTACAGAACCGGCAGCCCTCCGGCATATCCCGAAGGCTGGGAACGGAGCCTTTAATGGTAAAGAGCCGCTCATCATCGCTCTGCGTCAGCTTCGGTATAGAAGCTAACAGCCCCTTTGTATAAGGATGAAGCGGACGTTCAAAAATACTCTCTGTATCTGCATATTCGACAACCTTGCCTGCATACATAACCATGATATGGTCAGCCATCTCGGCCACAACGCCCATATCATGCGTAATCAGCATGATTGATGTATTCGTATTTTTTTTCAATTCCTTCATCAGCTCCAGAATTTGTGCCTGTATCGTCACATCCAAAGCTGTTGTAGGTTCATCGGCGATTAATAATGACGCATTGCAGGACAATGCCATGGCAATCATGACACGCTGCCGCATACCGCCGGATAACTGGTGAGGATATTCTTTCATCCTCTGCTCCGGTGAAGGGATTCCCACTTTCACCAGCATTTCCACCGCCCTGTTCCAGGCGTCCTTTTTTGACATCTTATTGTGCACGGTAATCGTTTCAATTAATTGATTCCCAACTGTTAAAACCGGGTTTAACCCAGTCATGGAATCCTGAAATATCATGGCGATCTCATTGCCGCGGATCTTTCTCATTTCTTTTTCCGTCTTTTTCAGCAGATCTACGCCTTTAAATATGACTTCGCCTTCTGCAATCTTTCCTGACGTGGCAGGGATCAGCCTCATTATGGACATGGAAGTAACACTTTTGCCGCAGCCGGATTCGCCGACAATTCCCAATACTTCACCCTGTTTTATCGTAAAATTGACATCATCGATCGCCGTTACAATGCCGTTTTTCGTATTAAATTGTGTTTTTAAGTGTTTTACCTCAACCAGACTTTCCGGATTCCCGGACTGTCCGCCTTGCATCCTGTTTTCAGCCATGTTCAGACCTCACTTCCAGCCAATTTCTCCCGCACGCTTTTCCTGCCTTTCGGCAGGGAGCTTCCCGTATGGGTAGGAAGCTCCCGTTTTATAACTGCCGGGTCATCAGACCCGCTTTACATCACTAAATTAGTCGTTAACCTGCCATTTCCATGGCTGCTTGTTGATTTCAAAGTCAGTGGTCTGAGAAGGAATACCGCTCATACGATTGCTGTATGCAAACAGGTTATTCTGGAAATACAACCAGATAAATCCGCACTGATCATAGATGTATTCGTTGTATTTATCATACCACGGTTTACGCTCTTCAAAATTAAGTCCTTCTCTACCCTTAGCAGAATACTCTGAATAGGTCTTATCCGTTGTCTGGGAGAAGTTGTTCAGAGCGCCTACTTTTAAGTTACCGGTACTCTCATCCGGGTCGATAGAGCCTGCAGAACCCATCAGGCAGAGATCAAACTTACCGTCACGGGCCGCATCCAGATGAGTCGGGAAATCCTGGGTAACGATCTGTGTCTTAATACCAATCTTAGCCAGATCCTGCTGAATCAACGGAGCGGATTTTTCACGGACCTCATTTCCGATCGGAACCAGGAACTGAAGCGTTCTGCTCTCATCCCATCCGGCATCTTTCACCATCTGGGCTGCCTTTTCAGGATCATATTCTACTTTCAGGTTCTCATCATAGTACAGATGATCTGGAGGCAGAGGACTGCAGGCTGCAACGCCTTCACCCTTCATCAGCTGGTTGATGATTACATCACGGTTAATTGCCAGGTTAATCGCCTGACGGATTTCCTTCGGCAGATAATCTTTTGTGGTATTACATACCAGATACTGATATCCAAAGGAAGAAAGAGACTCAGAAGATACATTGTCCATTGCCTGAACAGCTTCCCAGTCAGCTAACGGGATATTTCCGGAAGCGCCGCCGGCTACCAGATCAATTTCACCGCTCATCAGACCTGCCATCAGGTTGGAAGCAGGCATTTTACGGATAATAAAACGGTCAAAGTTAGGAGCTCCAAGATGATAGTCTTTATTTACCTTGAATTCGATACGCTCGCCGTCAACCTTGCTGTCGAAGATCATCGGACCGGAGCCAACCGGATGCTGCCAGAAATCAGCTGTTTTGATTTCAGACATCGGGATATCTTTTAAGAGATGTTCCGGCAAAATAAATGTATCACGATCCATCAGAGCAAAGATCGGCAGCGGGTCCATCGGCTGTTTCAGAGTAAACTCTACCGTATGCTCGTCAATTGCCTTGACTGCGATGGAATTCTCGCTTAATTCAGTACCTGTTTCGTCGGTTCCTGCATAGTTTAACATTCTGGTTTTTCTGGCCAGGTTCGCTTCCGGATCAGAGGCCAGCTGACAGGTAAATACTACGTCAGCAGCGGTAACAGGTTCTCCGTCATGCCATTTTGCATTGGGATTCAAGTGATATGTAATCTTATCGCTTGCGTCATTTATGTCCCAGCTCTCCGCAAGTCTTGGTTCAAAGGTACCGTCCCTGTTGATGACAATGAGACGGTCAAACATATTCTCATTTACAATATCCGCATGAGAACTGGTTGTGTTCATCGGCATAAGAGTATCCCAATCGGATGTCATAGCCATTGTGACTACTTTTTCTCCGCCGGAAGTCTTGCCGCTGTCCTTGTTGGCATCATCAGATGTCTGGGCATCGCCTTTTCCATCCGTCGGTGTCTCATCTTTTTTACCGCAGCCGGTCAGCATGCTGACAACCATGGCAAACACAAGAAGCAGACAGATTAGTTTGTGCTTTTTCATTTCCTTACCTCCTCATTTTAATGACCGGTCAGCCGTCGCCGGCCTTCCGCCATTCATAAATAAATATAATAATTGCAATATTGCCATTGCAAACATTGCCTTCGCGTACTAGATGTTCAGCTTGGAATCCAGAGCATCCCGGATACCGTCGCCCAGGAAGTTGATGGCTGAAATCGTCAGCACCAGCAGAATTCCAGGCGGAACCCACATCCACGGTCTGGTCGAGAGCACGGAAATGGACTGTGCTTCGTATAAAATATTACCCCACGATGCCTGCGGCGGCTGAACACCCATACCCAGAAAACTCAATGCGGATTCCTGAATAATCGCACTTGCGGTACGGAATGTAAATGCAATCAGGATCGGTGCAAAGGTGTTGGGGACAATATATTTTAAAATAATTGAAAAATCTTTAGTTCCAACCGCTCTTGCGGACTCCACGTATTCTTTTTCACGGGCGGAAAGCACGTTGCCGTAGATCAGCTTGGCAAACTGCGGCCAGCCCATAATACCGATTACCAGTGTAACCGTCCATACAGACGGTCCCACTACTGCGACCAGTACCAGAATCAGCATCATAGACGGGAATGACATAAAGATTTCAGAACACCGCATAATAACTGCTTCAAATGCCCCTCTGTAGTAGCCGGCGATCAGACCCAGCGGCACGCCGATAAACATGCTGATGATACTGGAAATAAGTCCAACCTGCAGGGACACCCTGCCGCCGTAAATCAAACGGGAAAATACATCTCTTCCGATATCGTCTGTCCCCAGAATATGCCCAGGTCCGGGTTTTGCCCCGAACGCCGCAACATCCGAATTAATCGGGTCCAGCTTCATTATGTAAGGGAGTATAATTACCAGGAACACTTCAATTGCAATAAAGATCAAACCGATCATAGCCAGCTTATGAGAACGGAACTTGCGGACTACATCGCGAAAATAAGATTCTTTTTTCTGTTTATTCGCCATCTTCGTCCCCTCCTATCTGCTGTGCCGGATCTTCGGATCCAGAATGCCATATACAATATCCAGTAAAATATTACCCAGCAATACGAAGATTGCCACAAAAACAGAGATTCCCATAATCGTCGGATAGTCACGGGAATTAATCGACGTAACCATCAGGCTTCCAAGCCCGGGCCATCCGAATATCTGTTCCGTTACTACCGCACCGCCGATGATAAACGGAAGGTTATTCGCCAGCACCGTTACAACGGGGATCAGTGCATTTCTCAGCGCATGCTTGATTACAACCCGTCCCTCGCCAAGTCCTTTGGCTCTGGCAGTACGGATATAATCTTCATTCAAAACTTCCAGCATACTTCCTCTTGTCTGACGCAGGATATTACCAATCTGCTGGATCGCCAGGACAACCATCGGCATCAGCATATGGATCAGAAGCGATCCAAGCGTCTTATTTCCAGCCGAGTCATACATACCGCCCATCGGCAGCAGCTTCAGCTTCACCGAGAAGAAATAAATCAAAAGCAGGCCGGCAAAAAAGTTCGGCATGGAAGAGCCCACAAACGATAAACCGGAAGAAATATAATCCCAGCCGGTATAAGGCTTATACGCCGACATAATTCCAAGCGGTATCGCGATCAGCATGGAAAATACCGTCGCGGAAATCGTCAGCAGCAGGGTAGGCCCGATTCGTTCCATGATCATGCCCAACACCGGCTGAGATGAACGATAGGACATCCCCAAATTACCCTGGAACATCTGCCCCAGCCATCTGAAATACTGAACAATTACCGGCTGATCCAGCCCCAATTCATGCTCCAGAGCCTGAATATCAGCGGCAGTTATCGTCGTATCACCGCCCAGGATCATCGCAACAGGGCTGCCGGTCGCCATATTGGAAATAACATAGACTAAAACCGTTATTCCAAAAAATGTCGGTATCGCAATGAGCAGTCGTTTTAATATGTATTTTTTCACTGTTTCCCTCAACCTCCGCTCTATTCGGACCAATGGTCACGGATATAATCGAAATGATCAACAAAATGACCATCCATATTGTTACTAATAATATCAGTAACAAAATTATTAGTCAATTATTACTTGTTCTATCCCCTGCTTTTTGTATATTGTGCACAATAAAAAAATGAAAATTTTATTAGTTTTACTACTTTACAAAATATAAAAAGAAGTTATTGCCATCCACTTTTCCTGCTAATCAGACGGCAAAACTTCTTTTTCATTGTTTTCTGACTTAAAATTATTCTGCTATTTTTCATATATTTCACAAAAAATATTACACGTTTTCCGTTACTCTTCTTTATTCATCAGGCCCTTTTTTACCAGCCTTCCCTCTACGAAACGGTCAAACCGAACCTTCAGAAATGCACCGATCGGCACAGCCGTCAGCATGCCAAGCAAGCCGCCCACCGCATTTCCCACCAGCAGTGAGACAACTACCAGCAGCGGATGAACCCGAATTGCATTGCTTAACAGTTTGGGATTCACATAATTACCGTCAATTGCCTGTACAACTACCAATAGTATCAGGGCTATAATCATTTTCTGATATTCTCCGGTCATCAGGCCCACCAGAGCCGTCCCCAGATACGCTATGAATGGACCGGCATACGGAATCAGATTACCAAGTCCCGCCAGCACACCGATCACGATGCTCATCGGAAGCCCCACAACCGCTAATATCAGACTGATGGTTACCGTCATAATGGCCACATCCAGCAGCTGTCCCCTGATATATCCGGAGAAAACCCGATCTGCATCCGAGACAGCACCTTTCATATGATCACATACCCGTCTGCTGAAAAAAGCATTCATGATCCGGTTCAGATATTCCCGGATTTTATCTTCCTCTACCATGAAATAAACAGAAAGCACCACACTGATCACACAGCTGCCCGCAAAACGGGATAAGCTCTGTAAAGAATATGCGGGGCGTTCCGTTATCTTCTGGACAAAGCCGGTTCCCATACCGGACAGATTATTATAAATCTCGTCCAGATCCGTCTGCTTCACCAGGGTAATCCCGGCACTCTTCTGAATCTCCATAACCTTGCTGCAAAAGCCATCATAACACTTGTTGCAGAAATCCATCACATTTTCCATCCGAAAAGAATCCATACTGCCTGCAACGTATCGGATAATAATGTAGGTTACCAGGACAATCACGAAAAGAGCGGCCAGATACACCAAAAACACCGCACAGCCTTTACAAAGCTTATCCCTGCCATGTAAAATCTTAATTTTTGTTTTTGACAGCCTCACAGCCAGTTTACGAACCACAGGATACAGTAAATACGCTAATACAAAACCACACAGGATGGGACCGACCATCAGTTGCTCCTCTCCCGGTCATGCATTGGCATTTTTTATCTTATCCCTGCAGCTCTACGAACTTCTTCAGCAGCTCGACACTCTTGTCAACTCCCAGAGAATCGCTCTTTAATGAAAGATGATAATTCGCAGCAGCTCCCCATTTACCATTTGCATGATAATTATAATAGTTCGCCCTTCTCTTATCCACCTTCAGAACATTCTCCTCTGCTTTATCAGGAGATAAATTATACAGTTCAACCGCACGTTTCACCCGGGAATCCAAATCAGCCCATATAAACAAATGGAGTACATCCGATCTGTCCTTCAAAACATAATCTGCACAGCGGCCTATGATAACACAGGGTCCCTCGTCAGCCACTTTATGGATGATCTCGGACTGCGCCAGATAAATTCTGTCGTCCAAAGACAGGTGTGCAAATCCAAATTCCTGATTTCCGTAAGCGTTCATCCCCATCGCGATGGAATAGAGCAAACTGTTTGTGGCTTTTTCTTCTGCCTTCTCAAATGCTGCCTCTGCAAAACCGCTTTCTTTTGCCGCTCTTGTAATCAGTGCGTTATCATAGTAAGGAATATTCAGTTCCTTCGCCAGACGCTCACCGATCTCACGGCCTCCACTACCATATTGTCTGCTGATCGTAATGATTTTACTCATATCGTTCACTCCTTCCTTTCTTTTACAACACTCAAACTTTAAAGTGTTCTAAGCGGATACTAATCTATTTCTTTTGTGCTATTATAACATATCTGCTCCGTAAAATCCAATTATTTTTATATAATATACACATACTTTTCATTATTGTGAGAAATGTTATAGTCAAATCCTGGCTATACCCGATTATTGAACAAACTGTCTGCTTAATTAAAAGGGACTTTCCATTTATATACCTCTTCATATCGCATGTTTACCTGCGATACTGTACAACAAACGATGATATGCTTCGTAAATCATTTTATTATAAATAAGAAGTATGAAACTACTTTGTTTCAAACTTCACTTGCCAAGAATAAAAATTCGTTATATAGTAAATAAATAGAAAAAACAGATGAACAGCGCTTTAGAAAAGCTACGATCTTACGATTCTTCAGAGAGCCGGTGGTTGGTGCGAACCGGTGAAGCGGCGGATCTTTCCACTTTTTCAGCTGCCGGTGAAAGCCGGAGGCCGGTACCCTTTATCCTACTATCAAGCGGCTGTCCGTGAGGGCGGCAATTTGGGTGGCAACGCGGAATCTTTTCGTCCCATAACAAGGGCGGGGAGATTTTTTTTTGCCAAAGTCAGGGTATTCCAAAAAAGCAGCCACCCGATGTGAGCTTGCTCACTGATCGGTGGTTTGCTTTTTTGGAATAGTTGGCGCAGCCTCAAATCGAGCGAACTTTGTTTGCGAGATTTGCCCTGGCTTTGGTTGCACTAAATCATCCAGGTGAGCTTGCTCACAAATTGGTGGCTTGCTTGTTGGGACTATATGGCGCAGCCATAAATCGAGCAAACGGCGTTTGCGAGATTTACCCCGGCTTTGGCTAACCTCACCATCCGACGGTGCTTCCGGAACGAATCGGCGCGGCCTCAAATCAGCCCTGCTCTGTTCATCAAAAACGAACCTATAAAAGATTATGTACAAATGGAGGAAAATAATTATGTTGGATTTAAAATTTGTGCGTTCCAATCCGGAGATCGTAAAACAAAATATACGCAACAAATTTCAGGATGCTAAGCTGGGACTTGTAGATGAAGTAATCGAGCTGGATTCCAAAAACCGCGCAACACTTCAGGAAGCAGAAAAGCTCAGGGCTGAGAGAAATAAAATCTCGAAACAGATCGGCGGCCTAATGGCGCAGGGTAAAAGAGACGAAGCAGAAGAAATGAAACGGAAGGTCTCCGAATTTTCCGCCCATTTAGAAGAACTGGAAGCCAAAGAACGGGAATATGGTGAAAAAATCACAAAGATCATGATGACTATCCCGAACATTATTGACCCCAGTGTACCGATCGGAAAAGATGACAGCGAAAATGTGGAAGTAGAACGCTTTGGCGAACCGGTTGTCCCGGATTTCGAAATTCCCTATCACGCTGAAATCATGGAACGATTTGGCGGCCTTGACCTGGACAGCGCACGCCGGGTTGCCGGCAATGGTTTCTACTATTTAATGGGTGACATCGCAAGAATTCACTCTGCAGTTATTTCCTACGCCAGAGATTTCATGATCGACCGTGGCTTTACTTACTGCGTTCCGCCTTTTATGATCCGCAGCGATGTGGTGACCGGCGTTATGAGCTTTGCTGAGATGGATGCGATGATGTATAAGATTGAGGGAGAAGATCTCTATCTGATCGGTACCAGCGAGCACTCCATGATCGGAAAATACATCGACACGATTCTTCCTGAGGAATCCCTTCCGCAGACTCTCACCAGCTATTCCCCCTGCTTCCGCAAGGAAAAGGGAGCACATGGTATCGAAGAACGTGGTGTTTACCGTATCCATCAGTTCGAAAAGCAGGAAATGATCGTTGTCTGCAAACCGGAAGACAGTATGATGTGGTATGACAAGCTCTGGAAAAATACAGTTGATTTATTCCGCTCTCTGGACATTCCGGTACGGACTCTGGAATGCTGCTCCGGTGATCTGGCAGATTTAAAAGTGAAATCCGTGGATGTTGAAGCATGGTCTCCGAGACAAAAGAAGTATTTTGAGGTAGGAAGCTGTTCCAACCTGGGAGACGCTCAGGCCCGCCGCCTGAGAATCCGTGTGGTAGGCGAGGGCGGCAAATATTTTGCTCACACCCTCAATAATACGGTTGTCGCTCCGCCAAGAATGCTGATCGCTTTCCTGGAAAACAACCTGAATGCAGACGGCAGTGTCAACATTCCGAAAGCACTCCAGCCATATATGGGCGGCAAGACAGTGATTACACCCAGCAAATAAATATAATTTTTTAAGCTAGAACAAAGAATCCCGCTTGCGGGATTCTCCGCCTGCGGCGGGTTGCTCTGGCAACACGATTCCTTTCCGCCGCAGTGTGATCCCCCGGAGGGTTTTTGATTACATAGGAAAGTTTGGAGAACTTTCCTATGTAATCAAACAGAGGTGTCTATCATTATAAATGACAGACACCTCTGTTATTTACACTTTCTGCCTCATCAGGCCATGGCGGTTGCAGTAGCAATAAATCATTCCATGTCCCTGGATCAAAAACCGGCCTTCCGCATTTCCCTCCGCATAAAGTTTGATCAGTTCCAGTTTATCCGACGTTACATAAGCAAGAAACGAAATATAATGTTCCTTTGTCATATCATGAGATATTGTTATAAAATATTCATCCTCCACCCGTTCCAACTGCATATGGTGAGCTTCATCTGTATCCTCCGCTTCCGAAACAGGAAGGGTAATGCCGCAGCAGCTGACAAGAGCTTCTCCGGTAGAGTGGATTACATTATGACAGACCGGACAGACATAAAATTTGGACCGAAGCATGTTGCTGGATTTATTTTGATTTACTATATAATCTCCTGATAAAAGTTCGATCACGGAAATATTAAGCGCTTCCGCCAATGGTTCAATCAGAGTAATATCCGGAAGCCCTTTTGCCGTCTCCCACTTAGATATCGTTTTATCACTGACTCCCAGCACAGCAGCCAGTTCCAGCTGGGTTAATCTCTGATCTTCCCTTAGCCTCTTAATGGCAGAGCCTGTAATATAATTGTCCATGAGACGCACCTCCTTTCATCAAAAGATTACCATCCATCTTTACAAACGGCAACCTACGATGCGTAGAGTTAAAAAATGCGAACCCTGCAAATCAAAGTGCTTATACCTGTTTCTGCTTACGATGCTTCCATACCGCACAGTCAATGAGAGTCTGTCTCAGCTGATCCAGGGATATCGGTTTCGCAAGATGCCCATTCATTCCTGCCAGCTGGGCTTGTTTCGCATCCTCCGCGAAGGCATCCGCTGTCAAAGCAATAATTGGAAGCTCTTCTATCCGCTCCATTTTGCAGCTGCGGATTTTCCTTGTTGCATCATACCCGTTCATAACCGGCATCTGCACATCCATAAAGACCAAATCATAGTATAGCGGCGGATGGGAACAAACTGCTTCTACCGCTTCATTTCCATTCCTGGCAATTTCGATGCGTGCTCCCAGCATTTCCAGCATCTCTGCAGCAATCTGCCGGTTAATCTCGTTATCCTCCACCAGCAGGATGCGAAGTCCTGCGATGGTATTTCCTTCCCCATCTATTTCTACCGGCTTGCTCTCTGCCGAAGCGTTGCTCTTAGTAAAACAGAGAGTAATAAAAAATCTTGTACCCTTTCCATATTCACTTTCCACACGGATATCTCCGCCCATAATGGTAATCAGATTTTTTACGATTGTCATTCCCAGCCCGGTACCTGATACACGGCTGGTCCGGCTGTCATCCTCCCGGCTGAAAGGCTCAAAAATATGTTCCAGATAGTCCTTTTTCATTCCTATTCCAGTATCCCGGATCTCGAACTGATATGTCCCTGTCCTCGGTTCATTTTGTTTTAGTTCTTTCAGGCTGAAATATATGTTACCCTGTTCTCCCGTATACTTGGAGGCATTATCCAGAATATTAACGAGAATCTGCCGCAGCCGTTTTTCGTCTCCGCAAACCTGCAGGTGAATTCCTTCCTCAATCCGGATCTGAAGTTCCTGGTTTCTATTTTCCAGAGAGAGTCTGATCAGCTCTGCAGAATCCCTCATCAGCTTATCCAGGCTGAATTCATGATTTTCCAGCTTGAAGCTTCCGCTTTCTATTTTACTCACATCCAGAACTTCATTAATCAATCCCAAAAGATGGGCGCCGGAGCCAGCAATCTTATCAAGGTAATCTCTTATCTTATCCTCGTCGCTGATATGCATCCGTGCCAGCTCTGTCAATCCCAGAACAGCATTCATGGGGGTACGGATATCATGACTCATTTTCGACAGAAACTCACTTTTTGCCTGATTGGCTTTCTCCGCTTTCTGGAGAGCATCCTCCAGCAGGAACTTCGCTTTTCTCTCCTTTTCCAGTGTTTCCTCCTGAATCCTTCTCTCTTCATCAATGTTCCGTGACAATGTGATTTCAATCAGATCCTCTGTATAAGGGCTTTCCACACGTACTACCTGTGTAAAATTCCAATGATAGCTGCCATCCTCCCCGAAATGGGGTACCTGCATTGTCACCATGCGCTCTCCGCCCGTAAAAGCATCAATCAGAGACTGGCGGGAAAACTTTTCATAAAATTTTTTTCTATAGTCAGGGTGGACTGTTGCAAGCTCAAATTCAATCAAATCATCGAAGTCACCTTCATCAGCGGGCTGTTTCACCGGAAGACGGGCATATTCAAGCATATGATACGTCTTTTTCGTAAGATTGACGGCAATCAGCATCTGGCAGGCTATGCCAGCCGCTGTGGCCAGCTGGCTGATCTCTACATTCCGCTGCTGTTCCATCAGGTATTCATCCTGAATATCCCGGTACACCAGCACACACCAGCACTCTTTTATGCTTACTCCAATCTTTGCTGCGGTGAACTCAACCATATGATAGCTTCCATCTGGCGTCAGCCTCCGCAGTCTCCTGGAAATCTGTTTTTTTCCCTCTCCAAAGCGTCGCAGCATGGCCTCCCTGGAAAAATAACTGTTAAAGCACTCCAGATCATCCGGATGCACAACCTTTCTTGCATACTGACGGTTTTCTATGCCAAAACTACCTTGTTCGGGAATGTCCGTCCACATAACATCTTTCTGACAGTTAACATAATAATCTGCTGTTAGATTTGCTATAATACATTCGTCAAATACAGTTACAAGGCTCTGTGCATACATTTTCTCTATCTTTTTTAAGCCCTGCTCTTCCTCAAAATTCATCTGATGCGGGGCAGCTGTTACCACAATGGCAGGGATATATCCATCCCAGGTGATCCTGCTCGCTGTAACATCGACTGTAGTCTTCTGAAGAGGGTCATAACAGACAATGCGGTTAGATTCCTTATCTCCCAATCCGTTAAGCGGACAGTTGGCGCACACTTCAGGCCACACGTCATGGCACTTCACCCCGATTGCAGCTCTGCCTCTTCCAGTATCTTCGCAGCGCTTATTAAAATACAAAAGCCGATGGTTTTCTTCCTTAATAACATAAACACTGGTTTCAGTCATTGCATTCAACAAATTTGCCAGATTATTTTCCGCCATACCATCACTCTCCATCCCGCTTATATCGGCTCCTTACTACATAATATATTTGAATTTAAGTATACACTCGGTCAGAAAAAATAGAAAGAAAAACAACAGTACTTTGCCGTCCAGTTTTTTACAAAATTCCTTTCCGCCGCAGTCCGATCCCCCGGAGGTTTTTTATTGCATAGGAAAGATTGGAGAACTTTCCTATGCAATAAAAAACCCGGGCCTCTCTGCTTCTGCAGCGAGACTCGGGTTTCCTGCTTATATTTCTAATATGTATATTTTTAAAGTCTGGCAGCCTTCTTCGTCAGACGAGCAGAAGCATCCACCACCGGTCCCAGACAAAAGGTAAAGATAATCGTCCCCAATCCGATCTCACCGCCCAGAAGAAATGCAATCGCCACGCCGGCTCCCTCAATAACGATCTTGCTTATCCAGATTTTACAGCCCCGCTCCTTCAGTGCAACCATCAAATCATCCACCGGTCCAGCCGGAAACTCAGAGGTAACCACACAGCCGACGGCAAAACCGACAATAATAAGACCCAGCAAAAAGAGCAGAAGAGAATTCCAAAAATCAGTCCCCTGTACATCGGCCAGAACAGACTTCCATATATCGGTAAAGATACCCGTCAGGAAAGAGGTAATAAATGTAGTAATCCGCGGCCAGCCTCTTCTCACAACAGCGGACAGCAGAAGGCAGACCACCGCAGTAATATAAACCGCTATAGACGTATTCACTCCAAGCTTTTCCGCCATCGCAAAATTCATCGCGTCAATTCCGCCTGCACCCAGGTGAGCATTGATTGTCAAAACAATACCCAAAGGCATCAAGCTAAAGCAGCAAACATACAGGATCAGCCGTTTCACCAGTTCTCCGGGCGGCATAGCCTTTATCTTTCGAAACATCCGTTGTCCTCCCACATATACCATTTTTTTCAGTATAACCTGAGCAGAAGACTCCCGGCAAGCAGTTTCTTACATGACCTCGCCGCAGTTTTCTTATTCTTCCCTTTTTGATTGCCGGCAGGGCATTTTCACCTGAGGCTTTGCCACAGGTTTCTCACCTTTTAGTTCTTCACTTTTCATTATTCATTCTTCATTTGCCTAACCACATCCCGCGCCACTTCTTCCAGCGTTACATTATTTTGACGCGCAGCGGCAGCCATATCTTCAAATTCCGGTTTCCATTTCTCAACACCATAGCCGCAGCCCTTTTTCACATTGATCTCCCCAAACCGTGTACTGACTTTAACCCGTTTTCTCTCCAGGGCATACCGGCTGCACATTGTTTTGCGCACCCCGAACGTAGAGGTATGTTTTAATATTAATCCCGCTATCCGGTCACAGTCCTCTTTTTTGCACAGGCAGGTGAGAATCTGGGCCGGACGGTTCTTTTTCATCTGCACCGGTATCGTATAGACGTCCAAAGCTCCCTCTGACAGCAGAAGCTCTCTTGCAAACCCAACAGCTTCTCCTGTCATATCATCCAGATTACAGCTCAGTTCAGCAATTTCTTCATTGGCTCCCGCAGCCTCATCCGTTTCACCAGCAAAGACACGCACGCAGTTAGCCATCTCGAATTCCTTGTTTCCCATGCCATAACCGATACCCGTCACAGTCATAACAGGCATCCCTCCGAAACCTTCCGCAAAATGTTTCACAAGCGCGGCACCGGTCGGGGTGCATAACTCTCCCTGAATCCGGCCGCCAAAAGTAGGCACACCCATTAATATATGTGCTGTAGCCGGGGCCGGCACAGGCAGAACGCCATGTGCACAGTGAACATGCCCTGCACCCACATGAATCGGTGAGGCATAAATATGATCAGGAGCCAGTTCCTCAATCAGCATGCAGACTCCCACAATATCTGTCACCGCATCCAGCGTACCAACTTCATGGAAATGAATCTCCGACACATCCTTTCCATGAGCTTTCGATTCCGCCGCCGCAATTAAGTGATAAACACCAATTGCATTCCGTTTCACCCAGTCGGAAACAGATAAATTTTGAATCAACGTCTCAATATCCTCCATAGAAGCATGGTGGTGTGCATGTCCATGGTCGTGATCGCTGTGAACATGATCTCCATGACTATGCTCATGATTTTCTTCGTGGCTGTGATGTTCATCGTGATTATGGTGATCGTGGTCCTCGTGATCATGATGGTGGTGATCACCGTGGTCATAATCATGGCTGTGCTCTTCCTCCCCATTCACCAGCACAGTAACATGATTGCCGGTGATACCACACTTAACTGCGCTGTTTCTTTCCATCCTCACGCCAGGAATCCCGATACGGTTCATGCGGCTGATAAAACCATCCTGATCCGGAAGTAAATCCAGCAAAGCAGCCGTCAGCATATCTCCGGCCGCACCCATACCACACTCAAAAAATAACGTCTTCATAAAACTCCTCCTTAAAGCCAGAAAGCAACATCCCTCCGGCGAAAAATCAAATGGCACACTTCCCGTTGCATAACCTAATTATATTTCACTGTTCCGAAGGGGAACATTTTCACCCGCTCAAAGAGCGGTTTTTCACCGAGCTGCAAGTATGAAGCTCGTTTTCACTTGCGGCTTCGCCGCAACTGTCACCCATTCTTCCGTTCTTCACGCTTCCTTCATCTCAGCTCTTACTCCGTTCTTCGTTCTTCACTCTTCCTTCTTCCCTGCTCTTACTCCGTTCTTCCTTCTTCCTTCTTCGCTATCCCCTATCGATTAATCATCCCCGCCAGATATCCGGCTCCGAAACCATTGTCGATATTGACCACGCTCACCCCGCTGGCACAGGAATTGAGCATGGAGAGCAGTGCAGAGACGCCTCCAAAATTTGCGCCATATCCAACACTGGTCGGCACTGCAATCACCGGGCAGTCCACCAGACCGCCGATCACACTGGCAAGCGCGCCCTCCATTCCGGCAACGGCAATCACCGCCTGGGCATCCAGCAGGACATCCAGATTCGAAAGAAGCCGGTGAAGCCCCGCTACTCCCACATCATACAAGCGGGTCACTTTATTCCCCAGAACCTCTGCCGTCAGAGCAGCCTCTTCACAGACAGCCATATCACTTGTCCCTCCGGAAGCTACAACAATATTTCCTCTCGCGGCACGGTTCGTATCAGGCAGTGCAATCCCCACTTGAGGAATCGGATGATAATCCAGCTCCATTTCACTTTCCAGCAGTTTGGCTGCCTCCGGTGCCATACGGGTGATTAGAATATCCCGGCTGCCGTTTTCTGCCATCGATTTTGTAATGCCAAGGATCTGTTCCGGTGTCTTGCTGCGGCCGTAGATCACTTCCGCGGCTCCCTGGCGCAGCCCCCGGTGATGATCTACCTTCGCATATCCCAAATCCTCAAAGGGCTGGATCCTCAGCTTTTTTACCACTTCCTCCGGAGACAGATTCCCCTCTTTTACTTCGTACAGCATTGTCAGAAGATCTCTCTTGTTCATTTTCTCCCCTGCCTTTCTATCCTCTTGGTCCCAGGTCCAGATAGACCTCCGGATACCACTTCATTAATTCTCTGTAAATCATTTCCCGCATCTGAATAACCTGTTCCATCTGTTCCGCCTTGACCTGCAGTCTGGCCGCCTTACCAGCCATGCGTACCCGGAAATCTTCAAATCCCAGCGCCATCAGAAATGCTTCCGCAGCTTCCGTAGCTGTCAGCACCTGCGCCGTCAGCGGCACTCCTGTCGGTATCCGGGTAGCCAGACAGGCATACGCCGGTTTCTTCCAGGTAAACAGACCGGCTTCTCTGGAGTAATCACGGATCTGCGCCTTGGTCAGCCCGCATTCCCTCAAGGGTGAAACTACCTTAAGTTCTCGCAGTGCCCTCATTCCCGGACGGTCGCCCGCGTCATCCGAGGCATTTGTGCCGTCCATGAGAAGCTCGCAGCCATCTGCAGCCGCATGGTCCAATATAGAAGTAAATATTCTTTGCTTACAATAATAACAGCGGTCGGCAGGATTTGATACCACCTTTTCATCAGCCAATACATCCAGTTCGATCACAGTCATGCCGCACTGCATTTCTCCCGCCAGTTTCAGCGCATCCTGATATTCAAATTCCGGCTGAAACTGACTTTTCACATAATAGGCATGGAGATCACAGCCACATTCACACGCCGCATACATCAGATAAGCGGAATCGACTCCCCCGGAAAATGCCAGGGCAGCCCGTCTGTGGTTATGAAAAAACTCCCTCAAGTTGTCAGGAATCGTTCGGCTCATTGTTCTTCTTCCTTTCGCTATGATTCGGACAGAGTATCCGCTTCTACAATCCGGGTACTGATCCTCTCTGCCAGCGCCCGGTTATGGGTTATAATCAACATTCCAAGTTCTCTTTTTTCTGCTTCTTTCAGTATAAACTGCCACATCTGCGCCTGTGTAATCACATCCAGCATGGTGCTCATTTCGTCCGCCAGCAAAAATCTTGTCCCGTCAAACAGGGAGCGTGCAATACAAAACCGCTGCAATTCCCCGCCGGAGAGCTCCCTTGGGAATCGTTCCAGCCACTCATTTTCTATTCCCAGCGCCTCTCTCACTTCCTCTTTAAACATTCCGGACTCCTCCAGAACACGGCGCATTCTCCATCTTGGATTGATGGCTTTCTCCGGGTGCTGATAGATCAGCTGAACCGGGCTGACGCCTTTTCCCGGCAGGGGTTTTCCATCCAGCAGGATTTCTCCTTCCGCCGGCTTTTCAAATCCGGCCAAAAGCTTCGCCAGTGTGCTTTTGCCAAATCCGCTGGGCCCGATCAGGCCTACCCGCTCTCCCTGATGAATCGTCAGATTTACATGGCGCAGTATCCAGGGAGACTTTGTTCCATAACGAAAGCCCACATCCCTCGCTTCAAGTTGCATACAGGCACCTCACTTCCCCGTCTCTGATCCGTCTCATCGGGATTGTGCCAGTACGGCACTCTTTTGCCGCTTTCCCACATCTGGGGGCAAACAGGCAGCCCTGCGTAATTTCCCCTGCATAAGGCTGAAAGCCCGGAATCGGTGCGAAACCATTCTGTGGCAGCGCGTTCCAGAGTGCCCTGGAATAGGGGTGGCGAAGATCCTCCCCCTTTCCATGAAAGTCGGCTGCATCGGCCAATTCAAGGGTTGTTCCGCCATAGAACACGCCGATGCGGTCGGCTACCTCCAGAGCAATGTCAATATCATGGGTAATCAGAAGGACGGCTTTGCCGGAATCCGCCAGTTCCCGGAAACAGTTGAGTGCTTCCCTGGCCAGCGCAGCGTCCATACCCGGCGTGGGCTCATCCGCTATAATCAAATCGGCATCACTGATGACCGCGGTAGACACCAGAACCCGTCTGGCCATTCCCCCGGAGAGCTGAAAGGGATATAATTTATTCACTCCGTCCTCCAGGCCGAGACGATGAAATATGTCCTTTTGTGCCTCCATCTTTTTTCTGCCTGCTCCCTGCACCTGCTGCCTTACTTTCATCAGTGGGTCCAGGAAAGAGACAGACTGGGGTACCAGCGCCATTTCTCTTCCTCTCAGAGAAGCCTGCCTCGTTTCATCCAATAGCTCTCCCCGATAACGAATCTCTCCTTCCGTTACAGAATTCTCCGGAAGAAGCCCCATAACCGCGTGGGCCAGCAGGCTTTTGCCGGAACCGCTGGAACCGGCAATTGCTACGATCTCTCCCTCGCAGACACGGATGTTTAAGTCAGAAATCACCTTTAAGTAATGCTGCTCCAACGCGGAATGGTACATGCGGAACGAAACCGACAGATGTTCCACTTCAAGCACCGGTGTTCTCTCTTCTACCATTGGGTTCCCTCTCTTTCCAGCCGCCGGACCTGATTTCCGGCAGGCTTATCCATTTCGCAATTATTCCTGGGCACTGTAAGGGTCCAGGATTCTCTTCAGGCTCTCTCCCAGCCGGTCGAACAGCAGGACGAGAATCACCAGCATAAGTCCCGGGAAGAAAGCCAGCCACCACTTTCCGGCAGATAAGTATTTCATGGATTCCGCCAGGATAATGCCGATGGCAGGCTGTTCCGGGGACAGGCCGAACCCCAGAAAGGTCAGACCTGACTCATGCATAATCGCATGAGGGAACATTAAGATCAGTCCAATAATAAACTGTGGTATCATATGGGGCAGTATATGGTGCACGGTGATCCACAGGCTGGATTTGCCAAGCTTTCTGGAAACCGCAATATACTGTTCCGAACGAATCTGCAGTACTTCCCCCCGGATCAGCCTGGCAAGGCCGGTCCAATGAGTAGCGGCAAGACCGATCAGGACACCGGTCAGCCCCCGTCCGCAGGCAAAACAGATAAGGATCAAAAGAACCATATGGGGAATCCCCATTACCAGGTCAATCAGCCAGCTGATAAAATGGTCCACGGCTTTTGAACCCGCCGCGGCCGCAACCCCCACAAACAGCGCAATCACCGCGCTGACCGCTGACGCAACTGTACCTACTAAAATGCTGGTGGACAGTCCCTTGATGGTGCGGATCAGCATGTCTCTTCCCAGCATATCCGTTCCAAAAGGATGCGCGGGGGATGGTCCCAGTCCCTTCTGGGCAAAGTCCGCCTGAATCAGATCATCGCTTAAAAAACAGCCGGCCAGGTAAACACCCAGGATTACAGCAAAGAGCAGGCAGGCCGTCATAACAGTTTTCGTCCGCTGATTCCATCTCCTTCCGGTTTTACCCGGATTCATCACCGCCTCATTCATGGCTGTAGCCCTCCCTGATCTGCGGGTCAATCACTCCGTACAAAATATTGGCAATCATATTCCCGGTAAATACAAACAAAGCAGAAAACAAAGTAATGCCTAGCAGCAGAGGAACATCTGACTGCATGGCTGCGGCAGAAGCCGCGGCCCCCAGCCCCGGATAGGAAAATACATTTTCCGCCAGCACCGAGCCGCCGAAGAGTTCACTGAAAGACCCGAACTGCATCGTGACGGCAGGAATCAGAATATTGCGCAGGCCATGGCGCTTTAATACCTGCCAGCGGCTTTCTCCTCTGGCCCTGGCAAATAAGACATAGTCACTTTCCAGCACATCCACCAGCTTCTCTCTTGTGTGCAGGGCTACATTAGCAAAAGAGAGAAAGCTGAGCGTCAGGGCCGGCAGAATCAAATGGTGAATCCGCTGCGCAAGCGTCACCTGGGCGCTGGCCACCCCTGCCGGGACCGCCATGCCCAGAGGGAACCACCCAAGCCCTACAGAAAAGATCATCAGAAATACTATGCCGATCCAGAAAGTGGGAATGGAACACATAATCAGACAGATCCGCTTTAGTATCCGGTCCGCCGGCCTGCCGTGAAACGCCCCCATCACACAGCCCAGGGCAAAACCCAAAACGCCGGAAAATACCCAGGCGGTAAGCATGAGGGCCAATGAAGCCAGAAATTTCTCTCCGATAATCTGTATGACCGGCCTCCGGTAAATAATCGAAGTGCCGAAATCACCTTTTATCAGGGCTTTCGCCCAGTTTATGTACCGCTTCACCGGCGGTTCGTGCAGTCCCCAGTATTCTTCAATGTTGGCGCGCTGCTCTCCGCTCAAACCCGGGACCGCCTCCACATATTGCTGTACCGGGTCAATCGGAGATAGATTCACCAGTATAAATGAGATGATACTAACCGCGATCAGCAGGGTAACAGCCCGGATCAGGTAACGGCCGGTAAATGTAAGATAGTGTTTCAGCTTCATATGATTTCCTCTATATTCATAAAATTACTGCATTTTACTGCCATTTCCACTCTTTCAGGTTGGCCACAAGCGGCCAGGCCGCTCCGTGGGCATGCAGCTTTTGTGTCCCAATAGAAAGTCCTTCTTTTACATAATAAAGATGGTGCATATTAACATAAAATGCCCAGGGTGCTTCTCCCCGCATGCTTGTACCGGTTGTCCCATCCCACTGGGCCAGTTTCCAGAACTCATAGGCTTCTTCCGGGCTTCCTGCATTCAGCGCTTTATCCAGATAACTGTCAACTGTCTTATTTTTAAAATTCTCCGGGTTATACCAGTCCGTATTTCCGGCATTGCTGCTGTGATACAGCATATAGCTGGTGACGGGATTAGAAGATCCCCATCCCATAATCATCGGCTCGGAGAACATTCTGGCTACTGTTTCTGTGCTGCTGACTCCTTCTACCTGAATAGAAATCCCAAGTTTTTCCCCTGCCTGATTTGCCACCGACATGGCAACGGCCTGGCGCATGGAATCTCCGGCAAAATACATCAAGTTAAATTCTGCTTTCAACCCGTCCTTTTCCCGGATACCGTCCCCATCTGTGTCCACCCATCCTGCCTTTGTGAGAAGATCACAGGCATAGTCCACATCCGTCTCTATCTTCGTCTCCGGATTCCACCAAGGCATCCCGTCACATTCTGTATAGGCAGGATCGGCAAAGCCATTCAGCGCCTCGCTGCATATTTGTTCCCGGTCGATCCCATAACACATGGCTTTTCGGACCGCAAGGTCACAGGTTACATCGTTGCCGACCGGATATCCGTCTTCCGTCACCGCTCCCTCATTTGGCACAACCGGCATGGTAATCCCCCGATTGTCCACCGAAGCGACCGACACCAATTCCATTCCGGCAATCTCGCTCTGTGCCACAGTCGGAGATGTCAGACAGATATCCACCTGCCCGGACTGAGCTGCTACAAATCTGGCATCTTCATCCTCAATGACTAAAAATACGGCGCGTTTTATTTCCGGCGCAGTTCCATAGTAATTTTCATTGGCCTCCAGTATAAACTGCTGTCCCTTGTCCCATTGTACCATCTTATAAGGGCCGGAACCAATGGGATTTACGCCGAAGTCATCTCCGTAGGCATGTTCCGGCACAATTCCAGTCTGCGCTGTAGTAAATGCAAAAGTAGAACTGGGTTTGTTCAACTGAAATACCACCGTCGTGTCATCTGGCGCACTGACTTTGTCCAGCATAGTAAGATCCACCAAAGAGGCACTCTCCTTGGCTGTTCTATATGTAAAAGCCACATCACCGGCGGTCAGCTTCTCCCCGTCTGTAAAATAGACGTCATCCCGGATGTGAAATGTCCAGGTCAGCGCGTCCTCACTGACCGTATAGTCCGTCGCCAGGTCATTGACCAGCTCGTTATTGCCGTTTACCTCCAGCAGGGTACTGAAAATAATCGGCCCTGTTGTGCCGTATCCCGTACAAGGGTCCCAGCTTGTTGGTTCACTGGAGAATCCTATCGTCACTTCACTTTTTTTCTCTTCCTTATCCAGCGTTTCCTGCCCTGTTACCATCTCCGGCTCCTTTTTCCCGCATCCGGTAAAGGTCAGAATCAAGGCCAGAAGGCAAATACTCATCCCAATCTTTTTCATGTTTATCCCCTTTCAAAGCATACTTCCACAATGTAAATCACATCAAAATAAAAAAAGCACACATACATGATCCCTCATGTACCTATGCCTTCCTGACATCATTCCCTATATACTTAAACCTGCAAAATCTATACACATATACCTATGCCTAAACCGTACACCCGCCTCGATCACATCCGGCTGACTGATACAATAGCGGTCTGCAAACTTTTCCCGATCTTCTGACAGGGACAGCCGGTCTTCCTGACCAGTCCAATCGTTTGTAAACTCAAACTACAAGCTACCTTAAACACAGCATTATTATTATATGAATCTTTTCTTTTTCTGTCAAGTGAGGTAGTTTTCTTACAAATGAATACGGGGATAATATTTGTTTATTCAATAATATATATGGAATATATCTGCTTTTCCTATATATTTTCCCATGATAAGATACCATCAACAGACAGGAAACGCCGCATAAAACAAACGGCTATCCGGTCATGTAACCAGCAAAGTATGTGGATATTAAACCACAGTTTATAAGGAGGTAAGCAGTTTGAATATGAATTATAATCCCTATGATAATATGCTTTCAGTCCTGGACCAGGCAGCGCAAAAGCTGGGACTCCGGCCGGATGAATATGAGATTTTACGCCATCCGGAGCGTGAAATCAAAGTATCCGTACCCGTCAGGATGGATGACGGCAGCGTAAAGGTCTTTGACGGATACCGCGTGCAGCATTCCAGTTCCAGGGGTCCCTACAAAGGAGGAATCCGCTTTCACCAGGATGTTAACCTGGATGAGGTAAAAGCTCTGTCCGCATGGATGACATTAAAATGTGCAGTTGTCAACATTCCCTTTGGAGGTGCAAAAGGTGCCATCCGGGTCAATCCCGCTAAACTTTCCAGAAACGAATTGATTCGGCTTACCAGACGCTATACCACCAGAATTCTGCCTCTGATCGGACCAGAGCAGGATATTCCTGCTCCAGATGTAAACACAAATGGCGAGGTAATGGGCTGGATCATGGATACTTACAGTATGTTTAAAGGGCACTGTGTCCCCGGCGTAGTCACCGGCAAACCAATCGAGCTGGGCGGCTCTGTCGGCAGAGTGGAAGCCACCGGCAGGGGCGTCAGTATGATTGCCTATGAAAGTTTTAAGCAATTCAGGATTGATCCGGCAAAAGCAAGAATTGCCATACAGGGTATGGGAAATGTGGGAGGTACGGCAGCTGAAATCTTCTACAACAATGGACAGAAGATAGTGGCCGTCAGTGATTATTCTGGAGGCGTTTATAAGCCGGATGGACTGGATATTCCCGCTATCCGCAAGTTCTTGTCTGTGCGCGGCCATCTGCTCAAAGATTATCAGGCTTCTGATGTTGCACACATCACCAACGATATTCTGTTAGCCTGTGACTGTGATATATTAATACCGGCCGCCCTGGAGAATCAGCTGACTGCAGAAAACGCATCTTCTGTAAAGGCGTCTCTGATCATCGAGGCCGCCAATGGTCCTACCACAGTGGAGGCCGATCAGATCCTGGAGCAGAATGGAAAAATTGTAGTGCCGGATATTCTTACCAATGCAGGAGGTGTTGTCGTTTCTTACTTCGAATGGGTACAAAATATCCAGAATCTGACCTGGGAACTGGAAGAAGTAAATAAAACATTGGAAAAGATTATGTTAAAAGCCTTCCAGGATGTTTACCGAACCAGTGCAAAATACCACTGTTCCATGCGGCTTGGAGCAAATATTGTCGCTCTGAACCGTCTGTGCACCTCCATCCGTATGCGCGGAGGCCCAATCTCCATGAATTAAATAAATATTGAACACACCTTATCTTTTAAAAACAAACGCCGGTACGTTCCGCAAATCGTCCTATTGAAAATCAAGAAAAGCACCTGAAAAGGTGCTTTTCTTAGTTAAGTTAAATTGAATAGAGAGAACGCGGCATAGCCTTAAACAGCAGCCAGCCGGTTCTCTCTATAAGGAATTGAGTCTATAAACATTGATCTGAGTCATGGGCTGACGTCAAATCAAACGCTTATCAATCGTGTCGGACAAAGAAAATACACCAGCAATTACTTGATAATTTCATAACCCTGCTGTGCTATTTTTTCTTCCACCGCTTTTACAATGGCGCAGGAATCCCATTCATCATTTTCAATCAGGCGGGTCAGATTCACTTCATTCTGGCGTATAGCCAACAGTTTTTCGTAGACGACGTCCAGATCTTCCTTCCGTATTACCACGATTCCGTCCGCGTCTCCCACAATCAGATCTCCGGGATGGATTACCTGTCCGCCGCAGGCGATATCTGTATTGATTTCTCCTGGCCCGTTCTTGTAAGGACCTCTTGCCGTCACCCCTGCTGCGTAGACAGGAAAGTCATTTTCCCGGAGGTAATCGGTATCCCGAATGCTTCCATCTACAACGAATCCGGCAATCCCTTTCTTTTCTGCCAGACGGTACATCACATCCCCGCAGACACTGTGGTTGGTATCGCCGCAGGCATTTACCACAACCACGTCGCCCGGCCGGGCCATGGTCAATGCTTTGTGAAACATCATATTATCCGCAATCGCGGCTTTTACGGTAAAGGCCGGTCCACAAATACTCATACTTTTTCCCATGGGACGGATATTATTATTCATGGCAAAAAGCCTTCCCATAACATCCGCGATATTAGCTACCGCACTGCCCCTGAATTTTTCCACTGTTTCCGGTTCGGGCCTGTCTATCTTATAGTTGATTCTCATACCTGGGTTTGACATCATTATCCTCCATTTCGAAGCGTTGGTACGCTTGCGCTACTATTTCATTAAATTCTGGATGGCGATTCCCTCTTTTTGGAATGCCTCCGTGATTGCTTTTATAAATTCAAAGGCTCTCGGCGTATCCCCGTGGACGCAGAGAGAATCTGCTCTTATATGAATCGTCATGCCGGAGATTGTCTCCACCTTACCCTCTTTCACCATGCGCAGGGAACGGCTGACCGCTTCTTCCACAGATTCAATCATGGCTCCCTTCACATTACGGGGCGCCAGCATACCATTATCCAGATAGCCTCTGTCGCCGTAAACTTCGCTTACTGTCCTAAGTCCTGTCTCCTCCGCCACCTTTAGCAGCAGAGAACCGGCGTGTCCGAACATGAGAAGATCGCTGTCAATCTCATAGACAGCCTCGCAGATCGCTCTTGCTGTGGTTTCATCCATCATGGACAAATTACCCAGAGCGCCGTGGGTTTTCACGTGCTGGAGTTTCATGCCCCGGCTTTTTGTAAAGGCCATCAGCGCGCCAATCTGGTATTTCATATAATTTTTAATTTCCTTCGGCTTAAGCTTCATGTCCCGCCTGCCAAATCCCATCAGGTCATAATATCCCGGATGAGCACCCACACCAACATCATATCTTTGGGCCAATTCCACCGTCCGTTCCATCACCATTGGATCGCCCGCATGCCATCCGCAAGCCACATTTGCCGATGTAATATACTGTATAATTCCTTCGTCATTGCCAATTTTATAACTGCCATAGCTCTCACCCAGATCACTGTTTAAATCCACCCTGAGCATGAAAACACCCCCTTCTTATATTTCTTCTTTTTCATCGACCTGCACGGAATAGGCTGTGCCATTAATGATAAGCTGGAAAGTCTTGGAGCTGATCACCCGCCTGGGTACGGATAGCCTTTCACGAATTTGACGCAGATTCCTGCGCTCTTTCCGAAATAACTCCTGTGCCTCTTCCACCGTTACAGGAACAAACCGCACCCTATCTCCGGTTTTGCACTGAGCCAGCCTGGGCAGGTCCGCCCGTATCACGTTGGCAATCTTGGTATAGCCTCCTGTACACTGCCGGTCTGCCATCATAATAATCGGTTTGCCGCCAGATGGAATCTGAACGGCCCCCATCGCGATTCCATCGGTAATAATGTTGCCGTCAGTTTTATGCTCCACCGCCGGTCCTTCCAGCCGGTATCCCATCCGGTCATTCTCCGCTCCTATCTGATAGGTTTCCGAAAAGAAAGTCTTAAGGCCTGTTTGCGTAAACCGGTCTTCCTGCGGTCCCGGAACAACTCGCAGCGCCACGCTGCCGCTATAATTGTTTTCCGCTGTTATCCTTCGTCCGGGCATGCCGCACAGGGTGGCTGCCGGGTTCCTGAAAGGGAGCCTGTCCCCCGCCTCCAGCTTTCTTCCTTTAAAACCGCCGAAGCCCGCCCGAAGCAGGGTAGAACGGCTGCCCATTACCAGCGGAATATCAAGTCCCCCCGCAAACGCGATATAAGCCCTGCAGCCGCTCTTTACTCCCTGGAAAGAAAGAATATCTCCCTTTCTCACGGTTACTGCTTCATACATCGGAAACGGATTTCCATTTAATACAGGGGTAAGATCGGCTCCCGTAACAGCAATTATATTATCTTCTTCAAATTCAAGAATCGGTCCCATTAAGGTTACTTCCAGCTCCGCCTCACAGGCATCATTTCCAACCAGAATATTAGCCAGCAGAAAAGCTCTCTCATCCATGGGCCCTGAGACCATGACGCCGTACTGCTGATATCCGTACCGTCCCTCATCCTGTACAGTAGTCAGAAGTCCGCCTGATCTAACAAAGATACTCACAGCATCGCCTCCTTCTTCTCATAAAGCCGATACTTATACCGGTTCTCCTCCACTTCCCGCTTAATCTGCATATATTCATTCTCTGTGATTGGTTCAAATTTCACCCATCTGCCCGCCCGAAGCAAAAAAATATCTTTTCTATTCAGATCAAACATCTTAAGTGGAGTCCTGCCAATGACGTTCCAGCCGCCCGGCTGATCCATGGGAAAAATTGTGGTCTGCGATTCCCAGATCGTGATGGAGCCCTGCGGTATTTTTACCCTTGGCTCCGGTCTGCGCGGAACAGAAAATGTCTTCTTGGGACTGCCGATATAAGCATTACCCGGGGAAAATCCGACCATATAGACAAAGCTCTCCTGCCTGGAATGGCGTCTGATTACTTCCTGTTCGCTTATCTTTTCTCTTCGTGCCACATCGCCCAGATCCGGCCCGTATTCTCCGCCATACAGCACGGGAATCACCAGTACCTCCCGGCTCAGGGAGGCATCCTCCGGATTGGTCTTAAGAAGCTCGTACAAAGTTTCGCAGAGTTTCCGGTAACCAATCACATCCGGGGCATAGTGCACCATCAGCGACCGGTAGGTGGGTATCAGTTCCCTTATCCCATCAATATGTGCTTTCTCTATCTGACCGGAGAAGGAGTTCACTCTCCGGTTTACCTCCAAATCGATTCTATTTTCAAACTCTACCGTAACCGCGGTCTCCCCCGCCGGCTTTATGACTGGTATCTTAGACACATGCCTCATTCCTTTCCGTGTCAGCTAAGTGCCTTGCGAATCCTCTCCGCCGCCTCTACAAGGTCCTGGTCAGACGCTGAGAAGGAGAACCTTACGCAGTTTTCACCGCCCAGGCCGTAGGCATCTCCCGGTATGCAGGCTACGCCTGCCTTATCCAGCAGGAAATCTGCCAGTTCCATAGATGACATATTGTCCTTGTCAATTTTCGTCCATGCATAAAATGCGCCTTCCGGCATACGGCAGGTAACACCCGGAATAGTATTTAATGCATTTACAAATAAGGCTCTCCTCCTGTCATAACTCAGCCTCATCTGTTCCATTTCTTCCTCACAGTCAAATGCGGCGAGCGCTGCTTCCTGAATAAAACCGCTGACACAGGTAGTGGTATGCTGGCTTAGCTTATAGATACGTTTCATCAGATCAGGCGCTGCCGTTATGTATCCAAGTCTCCAGCCGGTCATTGCCACACATTTGGAAAAACCATTCATCGTCACCGACTTATCAGCCACTTCCGGATAGCTGGCAATGCTTATGTGTTCATTTCCGTCATAACATACTTTTTCATACACTTCGTCCGCCACCACATAGATGTCGGTATCCTTTATAAATGCGGCAATTGTGTCTGCCTCTTCTCTGCTCAGCATCCGTCCCGTGGGGTTATTCGGCGTGTTAATCACTAACATTTTTGTTTTATCGGTATAGTGGCTGTATAGTGCTTCCTTCGTAATCTTGTAGTTATCCTCATAGCTCAGGCCGATTGCCACAGGAACCGCACCGCATGCGGATGCGATGGGAGCATAGGATACCCAGGATGGGTCCATAATTAATACTTCCTCCCCTGGATTCAGCAGTGCCGTCATGCCCAGATAGATTCCGTACTTACCGCCGGGAGTTACCAAAATATCTTCCGGAGTACACTCAATCTTATTTTCCCGGGTCAACTTTTCCGCGATTTTTTCTCTCAACGGCAAAATCCCCTTGCCGGCCACATAGTGGGTATTTCCCCGGTCGATGCTTGCCTTCAGGGCATCGCAGATTTTTTCTGGTGTCACACAGTCCGGCTCACCGCCCGCCAGGCTGATAATGTCCTGTCCCGCCGCCTGCATGCTTCGCGCCTTATCCATAATCACAAGGGATGCCGATGGTTTCAGCCCATCGATATTTTCGTTGTATCGTTTCAGGTTCATTCCGCAACCGCTCCTTTATTGTTTTCTACTGTTAGTCTAATCCCAGGAAATATATTAAAAAAGCAAATATATTCTATATTTAATAATGCCAATTTCAATATTTATGAATTTACAACATTATCCGGTTTTCCCAGCAAAAAACTGGATACATTGCCGACCGCAATGTCCATTAACCGTTGTCTGGATTCCTTCGGTGCCCAGGAAATGTGAGGTGTAATCAGTACATTTTTTGCGCAAAGCAATGGGTTATCCGGCTGTATCGGTTCTGTGGAAACCACATCGCAGGCAGCACCGGCTACCTTACCGCTGTTAAGCGCTTCGCATAAATCTTTCTCCACGATCAGAGGCCCCCTGGAATTATTGATGATCAAAACCCCGTCTTTCATTTTAGCGATCGTTGTTCGATTGATGATACCTTCTGTATCTGGGAACAGCGGACAATGCAGTGCAATAACATCAGATTCGGTTAACAGCTCATCAAGCCCGGTATACCGGCAGGTCTCACTCTCCAGTTCCGGCCGGTATACGCTGTCATAAGCTAACACCTTCATTCCCATCGCCTGAGCAATGCGTCCTGTACCCTGTCCGATTCTCCCAAATCCGATAATTCCCATGGTTTTTCCATCCAGTTCAACCAGCGGATAATTCCAATAGCACCAATCCTGACTGCTGCTCCATTCTCCTCTTAATACCGAGTCGGAATGGGCACCAATATGGTGGCACAATTCCAGGAGCATACCAATTGCAAACTGGGATACGGCGGCGGTGCCATAGGACGGCACGTTGGTCACGATAATTTTTCTCTTTTTCGCCTCGTTCACATCCACCACATTATAGCCGGTAGCAAGAAGGCCAATATAGCGAATGGAAGGGCAGGCATCCATGATATCTCTCCCAATAACAGTTTTATTCGTAAGTACAATCTCTGCTGATCCGATTCGCTCTGCGGTCAGTTCTCTGGGCGTCCTGTCGTAGCAAGTCACTTCCCCTAATTCTTTTAACTTATTCCAGCTTAAATCGCCGGGATTGAGTGTATAGCCGTCTAATATTACAATCTTCATTATCTGTTCCTCCCTTTTAACGAAAAATAGCAACACGATTTTTCTTCAGTATAATCAATGGTTGGAAGGATAAAAATCAGATTATTTTGATATATAATATTGAAAATTTCTATATATTTATTATTAAATATTGGCAAATATGCTGATATACTGTTTTATAGGGTAAAGATCACACAGCAGTTTCCTGAAAGCAGAGGTATTGAAATGAATTTAGATGACATCTTAACCTTCCTTGCCATTGTAGACTGTAAAAGTATATCAAAGGCTTCCGAACAGCTTTTCTTATCCCAGGCAACCACCAGCCAGCGGCTGAAAGCTCTGGAGGACAAACTGGGGGTTCAGCTTTTTGTACGCCACAAAGGACATAAAAATGTAGAGCTGACGGAACGGGGCGCCATGTTTATTCCAATAGCGCAGAAATGGCTGTCCTTGAATCAGGAGACAAAAATGCTTAAGATTGTCCAGCCGAATCACTATCTGGCAATCGGCTGTTCCGACAGTCTTACCACACACCTTTTCTCTGATTTATTTCAAACGCTGGCCGTTTCGGAACCGGATCTGGATATGAAATTAAGAATAAAAGACTCTGCACAGATTTATTCTATGATTGAACAAAAGGAGCTGGACGTGGGGCTGCTGCTCCACACAACCAATAACCGCAGGGTAAGAACAGAAGCCCTGACCAGCGAGAAAATGGTTGTTCTTCAATACGGAACCGATACATTTTGCAAACCTGTTCTCACCACCGATGATCTGGACCAGAGAAAAGAAATCCTCCAGTGGTGGGGAAAGCAATATCAGATCTGGCATGACAATCAGTTCGACCCTTCCATCCGAAGCAACATCAATGTGAATACAATTTCTCTCATGATGAGTGTTTTAAAAAAAGAAGGGACCTGGTCTATTGTGCCTTACACAGTAGCCCGAAATCTACAGAAAAAAGACCGATTTTTTGTGTACGATCTTATCCCCTCTCCGCCCAAGCGGATTACTTATAAGATTGTCAGCCTGGCTCCCAGACCAGGAAGCATCGAGGCACTTAAACTATTTGACCGATATTTGAATGAATTCATTGATAGGACCGATGGACTGAACCGGTTAACGCTGTAAAAAACACTGTCCGGATACTTATGAGAATCCGAAAATATGTGCATAATAACAAAAAACAGGAGTGGAAAAGGAACGAATCACAAGCTCTGATATGGAGGTAAAGAATGAATATAACATTTAAAGGTAACCCGGTTACATTAAGAGGAACTGTTCTGAAGGAAGGCGACAAGATGCCGGATACAATTCTGTATGATAACCAGCTGAATCCGGTTCACGCAAAAGATCTGCCGGGAATTAAAGTCTTTGTCGTGGTACCTTCCCTGGACACCGGCGTCTGTGATATGGAAGTCAAGAAATTTAATGAAAAGGCCGCCTCTCTTCCCGGTGTGAGTATCTATGGCATCAGCCTTGATCTGCCTTTTGCCCAGTCCAGATGGTGCGCCTCCAACGGAATTGAACATGTGCGCACTCTTTCGGATTATTATAACCGGGATTTTGGTTATACAACGGGTACTTTTATCGAACAGCTTGCCCTGCTGACACGCGCGGTCTTTATCGTGGATGATACCAGCAAAATCTTATTGGCCCAGTACGTTCCGGAGGTAACCGACCACCCGGATTATGATACGATTTATGCCAAGCTGGAAGAACTGGCCGGCTGACCGCTGCTTTTTTATTAAACATGCAGGTATGATACAACACAGTCCGTTAGATTTAAGGCGAAGTGAATTTTTCACTTCGCCTTTTCCTGCAATAAGACGGTTCGCAAAGCATTCCGGCGTTTGTTGCTGCCGCTGTTTAGCTCTGTTCCGATAAAAAAGCAAGAAATATTAAAAGTCCGCTTCCTGGTTCTGATATAATAATGATCTGGAAGGAGGGCCGCATATGCCAAACGAGAGTATCGAAAATATTGCTTCTGTGATCGCTTACATCGAAGCGCATCTCACGGAAAAATTGGATTTAGACCGCGTTGCCGGCGCCGTCCATTTTTCAAAATATCATCTGCATCGTATGTTTACCAGAACAGTTGGACTTACAATGCACGACTATCTCCAAAGACGGCGGCTCACGGAATCCGCAAAACTGCTGGTGTTTTCCAAAAAATCCATTCTGGATATTGCCATGCTCGCGGGATATGAGAGCCAGCAGGCTTTCACAAATGCGTTCACATCCATGTATAAGATGCCGCCCAGCAAATACCGGGAGAACGAGAAATTCTACCCGCTGCAATTAGAGTTTCATCTGGAAGGGAGCTTTCCTATGCTCCATTTGAAAGATCAGGTTCCGTGGAATATTGAGTTTGCAACAGAGGAGGATATACCTCGCTGGATGGAACTGGTACGCCTTGTGGTTGACGGCTTTCCCTGGCTGAACGAGGAGGAATACATTCCGGTGCTGAAAGAGAAAATCCGTACCCGCCAGGCCCTTATTCTAAAAGACGGAGATACCGCTGTCGGCGTCATGCTTTTTTCCTGCGAAACCGGAAGCATCGACTTCATGGGCAGCCACCCCCTCTACCGAAATAAGGGCATCCCAAAAGCACTCCTTTATAAGGTAATGAATGAACTGCTTAAAGGAAAAGAAATCAGCATCACCACCTACCGGGAGGGCGATAAAGCAGATACCGGCCAGCGCAGGGAGATCAAAGGTCTGGGCTTTGCGGAAGCGGAACTGCTCACGGAGTATGGGTATCCAACCCAGCGTTTTGTCTGGAAGGAGGACAGCCATGAATGAGAATCCCCTGGCGAAAGAGTTTAACGTTCGCTCCCTGCTGCGTTTTGCTGCCCCTACTATCTTTATGATGATATTTATGGGCCTGTACACAATAGTTGACATAATCTTTGTCGCCCGTTATGTAAACACCGACGCGCTGGCGGCCATTAACATTGTCTGTCCGGTCATCAATCTGACCGTGGGACTTGCCGGTATGCTGGGGGCTGGCGGCAGCGCTGTTATTTCCCGAAAAATGGGGAGCGGCAGAACTCTGGAAGCAAAACAAAACTTTACATTGCTTCTGCTGGCAGGGCTTATAATCGGTATGATATTGGCCGCGGGCGGCCTGCTCTTCATCAAGCCGCTTTTAGACGCCCTGGGGGCGAGCGGCATACTGTTCCCCTACTGCAAAGACTATCTGACGATTTTATTGCTGCTTCTTCCCGCCAATATTCTGCAGTGTCTGTTTCAGAATCTGTTTGTTACGACAGGAAAGCCAGGGTTTGGACTAATTTTGAGTCTCCTGGCCGGTACTGCCAATATTCTGTTTGATTATCTGTTTATTGTGGTTCTGCATATGGGAATTTCCGGAGCAGCTTTAGGCACCGGAATTGGTTATCTGATTCCCACGGCTGCAGGGATTGTATTTTTCTGGAAGGGAAAGGGAACGCTTTCCATCGTTAAGCCCCGCTGGGATTTCAGGATGTTATCTGAGAGCTGCCTGAACGGCTCATCCGAGCTGGTCGGCCAATTGGCCAGCGCCATCACCGCTTTCCTGTTCAATATCACTATGATAAAGTGGCTGGGTGAGGATGGAGTAGCCTCCATCACCATCATGATCTATTCTCAGTTTTTACTGAGCACCCTTTTCTTCGGTTTTGGCATCGGCGTGGCCCCCGTAATCGGATTCAACTATGGCAGCGGCAACCATGCCCGGTTAAAAATCATCTTTCGTATCAGCCTGGGTTTTATTATTGTAGTGTCCCTGGCAGTATTTTTTACGGCCTTTTTCGGCGCTCCGGCAATTGCGGCAATGTTTGCGAAAAAGAACTCACAGGTGTATCGCATTACTGCAGAAGGCTTTTCTATTTTTGCATTCAGCTTTCTGTTCTGCGGATTAAATATATTTACATCGGCCATGTTCACTGCACTTTCGAACGGCAGGGTATCCGCTGTGCTTTCCTTCCTTCGGACGCTTGGTTTTGTGACAATGGGAATCCTGTTTCTGCCTCGTTTACTAGGAGTAACCGGAATCTGGCTGGCCGTTCCTCTGGCAGAGCTTATTATGGTCTTTCTCTCAGCCGGATGTCTGCTGCGCTATCGGAAACGGTACGGATACTAGCCAAATAACATAACAAAATAAGAGATTACATTATAGAGGCAATGGGTAAGGATACAACAGAACAATGAGCCTGTTTTTATGTAGAGCAGTCCCAGAACTACTCCGCAAACCAGTGCGGACAGTGTCTGCACCATGTTAAAATGCAGGAGTGCAAATAAGACAGCCGATATGAGCAGCGCCGCTAAGCCGCCCTTTGTATTTCTCAGGCCTCCCAGCACAAATCCTCTCATCAGGATTTCTTCTATAACAGGTGCAGCCAGGCAGACATGAATAAATGAGGAGACAGGAGATTTCGCCAGCGACAGCATCGACTCCTGGTACGCCGTCTCACTTACCGGGAAAAGTCTCTCGAAAAACGGGTCCAGACCTTTGTCCAGCAGGAAATAAAACAGAACAGCGCAAAGTACCGCCAAAAGAATGCCTTTTCGTGTGGTATGTTCCAGAATTTTTATTCGGAATGAAGTCTTAGCCTGTAAAATCAGGAGAAATACTGCTGAGAGTGCAATCATGGTCACCAGAATACACCATTCTGCATATGGGCCGTCAAGTTTTCTCCACACCGTCAAGTCAACCGCGGTATAGAGCAGCATGACACAAAAATACAAGCCGGTCCACAGCAGTGAAGTTTTTATTGAAATACGATGATCTGACACAATCTATTCCCTTCTATCCTTTCTTAAAACAGTTCCTCTAAACGCTTCAAAAACTTATCCGCCGCTTTTGTAAATATCTGATAACGTTTCCACACAATAGATGCCTCCGCCTTTAACTCAGGCGATAGGGGTCTGAAACACAGGTTACTGTCCGCGGTATTAATCAGCTTGTCAAAGCACAGAGCATATCCCAGCCCTTCATCCACAAGAAGAGAAGCGTTAAAGACAAGGTTGTATGTCGCTACAACATTCAGTTCGTTAATATTCTGCTGAAACCAACGGGAAATCGGAGATTCATCACTTTTCTGGTTGGGAAGTATGAGCGGAAGCCCGCTTAAATCTTCCGGTGAGATCATATCTTTATCCGAAAGATGCGAATCTGCGCGCATTAAAACACCCCAGGTATCCTTTACCGGAATCTGAAGCGAATCATATTTTGCCGGGTCCGCCAGGCTGTATACAAGTCCGAAATCAATCAGTCCTTTATCCAGCTGGTCCATTACAAAAGCCGCGTTTCCGCTGAAAATATGATAATGGATATCCGGGTAATGCTCCTGGAGGCTCTGCGCCGTCTTCGCCACGATCCGGATAATATCAGTCTCTCCCGCACCGATGTATACGTCTCCGGCCGCCGTGTCATCGGAAAGCTGTATTTCATTTTCCGTCTTTTTGACCAAATCCAGAATCTCCTCTGCTCTTTTCCGCAGAATCATTCCTTCTTCTGTCAGTGTAACTTTCCGTGAACCCTTGCTCCCCCGGATCAGAAGCTGTTTTCCCAGTTCCTCCTCCATATTTTTAAGCTGTGTAGAAAGTGTCGGCTGGGACAAATGCAAAGATGCAGCCGCTCCGGAAATACTTTGTTCCCGCGCCACCGCCAGAAAATACTGCAGTACTCTTAGTTCCATAGGAATGATACCTCCTTTGTTCCACGTTTCATAAATTATGGGTTTTCTCGTCAATTTTCTATAGCATATCACATTTCTATAGGATTTTTCTATTCTTTTTCATCAAATATAAGTATTTGTTATTCACAAAAGAGCATGTTACATTACAATCACAGAAACCGAAATAATTTTATTCTTTATTAAAAATAAGAAAGGGCGCGCCGACAGACACCGGTACAGATTCGCCGCGCAAAGGTATAAAGGTTGAAAAAAGCAGTCGGAATTGCATTGTTGTTTATTCTTATTATTCTTCTAGGCGGCTGCGCCGTCAGCAGCGGAAGCACTTCCAGCCTGTATGAAGCAAACGAACATCCCGACAGCGGGAAAGCCTCCGAAGAAGAACTCATATCTATAACTCCAACATCGGATATAAAGCAGCTGGAATCTGATCTATATACTGTCAGATTCGAGGGAGACGATAAATTTGAAGATTTTCTAGACCAGGGCGGTGCCTCTACTGATGGGGAAGTAGTTACATTTCTGGCTGAAAATCTCCTGTCCGGCACAGACCTCCGGTTTTTGGAGGATCTGTTCGGCTGCAGCACCATTGCCGTAAAAAACCCTCAGGGAGACGTTCTGTTCGGAAGGAACTTTGACTGGGATAATTGTGAGGCCATGATCGTAGCTTCCTATCCGGACAGTGGCTATGCGTCCTTCTCCACGGTCAATATGAACTTTATTGACCAGGGGGCAAAAGGAATCGCCGCCCTGGCTCTTCAAATGGACCAGGTTAAAACCTTGGCCGCCCTGTACGCACCTCTCGATGGCATGAATGAAAAAGGCCTCGCTGTTTCCGTAAATATGATACAGGACTCCGCTATCATTGACCAGCGAACAGAAAAGCCCGATCTCACAACGACCACGGCGATCCGGCTCCTGTTAAATAAAGCTGCAGACGTGGATGAAGCAATCCAGCTGCTGTCGGGCTATGATATGCACGCCTCCATGGGTATGATGGTTCATTTCGCCCTGGCAGACGCAGCCGGACGGAGTGTAGTCGTGGAATATGTGGACAATGAGATGATTGTGACCGATACCCCCGCGGTTACCAACTTTTATTTTGCCAAGGGTGAGAAACAGGGAATCGGTACAGAGCAATCCCACGAACGCTATGAAATCCTGATGGATCGTCTGTCCCGTACGGATTCCATGGATATGACCGATGTCAGGAATGTACTGGACCGCGTAAGTAAAAAAAATTTTAACGAATTTGAGTCCACTGAATGGAGCATTGTCTTCAATCTGGGTATGGGACAGGCGCGTTATTACCACCGGGAACACTACGAAACAGGTTACTTATTTATATTAGAAAAAGGAGGTTCGACCGATGAATAATTTAAATCTGCTGAAGGAATTAACAAAATTAAAGAAAAATGAAAAAATGACCAGAGAACAGATGGTTCGCTTACAGAATCAAAAACTGCGTCAGCTGCTTCGGCACGCCTGGCAAAATTCGCCTTATTATCGGCAGGCCTTTGAACAGGCCGGAATTACAGAGGATAATTTAGACGTGCTTCCTCTCTCCGCCTTTCCCACAATTGATAAGGCACTTCTGATGGAGCGCTTTGATGAGCTGATTACTGCTACGGATCTTAAACAGGAAGAACTGCTCCGGTTCGATTCAGCCGGCTATACAGATAACAAGCCCTATCGGGGTGAATATCATGTGGTTCACTCATCCGGCAGCACAGGGAAGCCCTGTTATTTCATATATGACAATGCGGCATGGGATCAGATGCTGCTGGGAATTATCCGCGGCGCTCTGTGGAATATGTCTATACCTCAGATTTTAAAACTTCTCATCAGCAAACCGAGAATTATTTATATCGCAGCTACAGACGGACGCTATGGGGGAGCCATGGCCGTGGGAGATGGTATAGACGGAATTGGAGCAAGCCAGATGTATCTGGATATCAATACTCCTCTGGCCCAATGGAAGAAATCCATACAGGAATTTAAGCCCAATATTATCATAGGTTATCCCTCTGCTATTAAAATCCTGGCAGAGCTGAAAGAAAAAGGCGAAGTTTCTGTTCAATCCGCCCGTATTATTTCCTGCGGTGAACCACTCAGTCCGGGTCTCAGATCTTATCTGGAAAATACCTTTTCCTGCCCGGTTATCAATATCTATGGCGCCAGCGAATCACTTGCTCTGGGAGTTGAATCCGGCTGTGAAGACGGCATTCTTCTGTTTGATGATCTGAATGTGATTGAGGTAATAAATGGAACCATGTATCTGACCTGTCTTTACAATTACGTACAGCCGCTGATTCGTTATAAAATATCTGATCATCTCGTCTTAAAAGAACCGTGCGGTGATACTCCCTTCACAAAAACGGAAATCCTACTGGGCCGGGATGAAGATATGCTGTGGTTCGAAGACGGGTCAGGCAACCGGGACTTTCTGCATCCGCTGGCTGTGGAGGGCTTCTGTATTGAGGGACTGCGTGATTATCAGTTCCGTCAGGTCGGTCCGGATGCTTTTGAAATGCATGCCGAGGTCCCCGATCAGGAACACCAGCCACTTGTCCGGTCAGAGATGCTGCGCCAAATGAAAACCATCCTCCAGGAGAAAAAGCTGGAATATGTACAATTTTATGTACGGTTTGTGGACGCTGTTTATCCGGACCCTAAAACCGGCAAAAATCGTTGATTCTGCCCCTTCATCCGAAAGGAAGTCTTGCCCTATGAAACAGATGTTATTAAGCGGAATGGATATCTGCAAGAGCTTTTCAGGAGCCAATCCGCAGGAAATGATTCTGAATGGAATTAATGCAGAGATTTACGAAGGTGATTTCACAGTCATCATGGGCCCGTCCGGTGCCGGCAAGTCTACCCTTTTATATGCCTTAAGCGGTCTGGACAGAGTCACAGAAGGAAAGGTCATATATAAAGGCAGGGAACTGACCGGCCTGAATGAAAAAGAGATGGCCTGTCTGCGCATCCGGGAATTCGGGTTTGTATTTCAGCAAACACATCTGGTCAGTCATCTGACCTTATTAGAAAATGTTACCGTTGCAGGTTATCTGGATAAACGCCGAAAAGCGGCAGAAGTGAGCGAAGAGGCAAAACAACTGTTGCTGCGTATGCAGGTCGGTGACGCGGTCAGAAGGCTGCCCTCCCAGGTCTCCGGCGGGGAAGCGCAGCGTGCGGCCATTGCCCGTGCAGTCATCAATCATCCGGGCATTCTCTTTGCCGATGAGCCAACCGGGGCCCTGAATAAGCAAAGCAGTGAAGGGGTTTTAAATCTGCTGACTCGTTTAAACCAGGCAGGCCAAAGTATTCTGATGGTGACTCACGACCTGCGCGCAGCGATCCGCGGCAATCGTATCCTCTACCTGGAAGACGGACAGATTCTCAGTGAGCTTTCCCTTCCCTCTTATGCGGAGACAGATTCTGTAAACCGTGAGGCCCGGTTAAACAACTGGCTTGCCTCTCTGTCATGGTAATGGAACCGAAGACAGGAAAGGAATGGTTTGTGAAATGGAAATGAAAACTTTGCTTAAGGCAGGTATCAGGCGGCAAAGATTCGGCCTTGCCGGCATCTCCATACTGCTCTTTCTGGTATTCCTGTCTCTTGCCGCCGTATTGACTGTATCAATTAATTCATCCCGCTATATAAAGGACGAAATGAATCGTATGGGCTATGGAGCTATGACTGCATGGGTCTCCAATGTTCCTGATATTGAAGCCCTGACTGCCGAACTGTCCCTCCTGGATACGGTGGACCGAACCGGCAGACAGCCTGTCATTTATGCCGAATACGAAACAGGGTCTCAATCATCTGACAGCGAAGGACAGCTTATACTTTACGATCCGGAACGTTATCCTTACAAAATCTTTACGGATGATCTGACCGGATACGATAACGGCGGTATAGCGGTTGCAACGGGAGAGATCTATATATCCCCTTCCCTTTGCTCTATGTTTGGTATACAAATCGGAGATGAACTCCATTTCCCCATCGCCAGAAATGGAGTTCAAAAATCATTTGTTGTAAAAGGGTACTTTGAGGACCCCTTCATGGGAAGTTCCATGATCGGGATGAAAAGCTTTCTGATCTGTGAGGCAGATTATGAAGAAATAGAAGGTTTGCTTTCAGATTCCGGAATTGACAGCCTGGCCCGCACCGGATATATGCTTCATATCATTCAGTCATCCGGGAATGGCTCTGCTATGTCCGCTCTTAACCGGTCCCTGAATGAGAGCACCAGTCTGCCGCTCTATGTGGAATTTATTCACAGCAGCACTGCCATCTCCGGATTTATGCTGACGCTGCAAAATGTATTCACCGGCTTTTTAATAATATTTGTTGTCATTCTTGTTCTCGTTTCCCTTGTGGTGCTGGGACACAGTATCGGAACCACAATCGAACAGGATTCGAAAGACATGGGGATATTAAAAGCCCTGGGCTTTTCAGCCAGAAAACTAAGAAATATCCAGCTGCAGCAGTATCTCACCGCTATTCTGTGCGGGATGGGGGCAGGCATCCTGGCAGCCTTACCGATAACCCGATTTATCTGCCGTATGACTGTAACAACTACCGGCATACTAATTCCCTCCGAATTTCCCATCTTCTGCTGCCTGATTTCTTTTACCGCCATCCTGATTCTGCTCCTGGGGTTTATCTGGATCAAAACCAGGCGCATAGGGCGTATTACCCCTATACAGGCGATCCGGGATTATAACCACGGCGGGTCTTGCCCCAGGGCGGCGAGTCCCGGTATCAGGCAGAAGGGATTGTGTCTCTGGATGGCTCTGCGACAGCTTAATAACAGTAAAAAGCAATACATAAGCGCCTGCCTGGTTGGTATGCTTCTGGTCTTCTTTGCTTCTCTCGCGGGACGTGTCAATTCCTGGCTTGGTCCAGACGGCAAAGGCCTGATGGATGCCTTTAACCCTGCTGATTTACATATAGCAGCTCAACCCATGGGGGATGTGTCCTCAGCTGATATTGAACGTATCATCACCTCCTATTGCGGTATTGCCGACCACTATATGCTGGCTATGCCGAATGCGGCGGTCAATGGTGTGGATCTCACAGCTAATGTAATTACCCAGCCGGAACGATTCCACATATTAAGGGGAAAGAGCTGCCTGGAAGCAAATGAAATTGTGTTAACAGAATTTGCAGCATCCGATCTGGATGTTGATGTGGGAGACACCGTCCGGCTTGCCGCCGGATCGGGTGAAGGCACTTATGTGGTCGCCGGTATCTATCAGTGTGCTAACGACATGGGAGCCAATATCGGTATGAACCGGAAAGGCTATGCTCAGATTGGTACGGAAACTCCGGATATGTGGTGTATCCACTATTTTCTTGATGATCCGTCCATGCAGGCGGATATTGTCCGCGCGCTCACCACTGCCTACGGCGGCGATGTATATATTCATGAAAACTCCTGGCCCGGCCTCTATGGCATCCTATCCGCAATGCAGGTTTTAATGCTGGTCCTTTATGGGATTGTGACTATCTTTGTCCTTGTGGTCACCTGCTTGACCGGAAGCAGACTGCTCTTGTCAGAACAGAGAGACATGGGAATCTACAAAGCTATTGGATTTTCTGCTGGAAGGCTCCGGCTGTCTTTTGCCCTGCGATTTGGTATAACTGCCGCAATTGGATCGGCTGCAGGTATTTTCCTCAGCGCCCTATTTACCGATTCCCTGACAGCATCGCTTATGCGTCTGTTCGGTATCAGTAATTTCTCTTCACATCCGGGAGCGGGCGCCATTATTTTCCCTGCGGCCGTGGTCACCCTGTTGTTTTTCGGATTTGCGTGGATCGCCGCTGGAAAATTAAAGCAGGCTGATCTGGTGGTCTTTCTTGTGGATTAGGCCTGTTGATATATAGCTTTTATCTATTCATATTAATCAAATATAAGTATTTGTTATTTTTACACCAAAGCAATAAAATAAGTTTAAGAAAGGATCAATAAAATGAAAAGACAGTCAGCATATTTATTATCTCTGATGCTCGCAATTGGAATTATATTGACCGGCTGCAGCAATTCATCCGGGGCACAGTCACCTTCCCCGGAAAACAGCACTGCTTCTCCTGGATCAGATACGCAGGAAAATACTTCGGCAGGGGAACCGGAATCCGTGGAAGACGAATTGCCACAGACATCAGAACTAGAAGTTCAGTTCGGCGATGATGGTGAAACCTTTTTATTATATCTGGAAGAAAATGATACGGCTGCGGCTATTGCCCGCCATGTGGGCACAACGGACTGGAGGCTTCCCATTTACCACTATGACGATTATGATAACTGGGAATCCATGCAGTACTATGACATCCCGGACCGCTATGAAATACCATCTGATCCATCTGACGTTTCATCGGCTAAGGCCGGCGAAGTCTATTATTCCGATCCCAACCGGATTGTATTATTCTATCATGACGCAGAGGTTACAGGGGAATACACCCTGATCGGTCATTTTGAAGCTTCCGATGGCTTTATCGAAGCGGTGGAAAGCAACCCGGTACTGGAAGGCTGGGGGAATAAAATTATTAAGATCAGTGCCGGGGCATAAGGCCGGACGCAGTATAAAAAAGAGAGGGAAAAGCGATGAATTGCCATTCAGAAGAGGCGCTCATCCGCAATTTAAAGGATGCCGGATGTGATCCGGATACCATGGCACGATTTATGGATTGTTACAAGAAGGGGGATTACCAAAATCAAATCCGGATGCTGGAAATTTGCCGGGATGCGCTTCTTGAAAACGTACATCAGGGGGAGAAAAAAATAAGCTGTTTGGATTACCTTGTTTACCAGATAGAGCGGCAACACAAATTATGATTCAATGAGGTCAAAAGGTTGGAAGAAATCTTTCAACTCTACGTATTCGGGCCTATTCCCGTTTTGGGAAGGGCTGGGAACGGGAAAGGCATGGGTATAAATATGAAAAAAATAGAAAATAAAACATTTGATATGGAACGGGCTCTTTATAACAGTGACGGCATTGCAATAAATAATTGTATCTTCGATGGTCCGGCAGATGGAGAGAGTGCCCTGAAAGAAAGCCGGAATGTTCAGGTAGAGCACTGCCGCTTTAATCTGCGCTATCCATTCTGGCATGATCACCAGGTCAGGATTGAGAATTCCGAGATGACCGAGCTGTGCCGTGCGGCACTCTGGTATTCCGACCATATCGAAATCATTGACTCCAGAATGCATGGGATCAAGGCTCTGAGGGAGTGCAGTTATGTAAAAATGTGCGGGTGCGATGTAATATCACCGGAATTCGGCTGGTCCGCAGACTATATTCAAATGGAAGATTGTACAGTCTCAAGTGAGTACTTTATGATGAACTCGAATCATCTCACGTTTCAGAATGTGCAGATGACCGGCAAATATTCTTTTCAATATATCAGCGATTCGGTCTTTGACAACTGTATCTTTGATACGAAGGATGCATTCTGGCATGCAAAAAACGTTGTTGTGCGCAACAGCACAATAAAGGGGGAGTATCTGGCATGGTACTGTGAAAATGTAACTTTCGAAAATTGTAAAATTATTGGTACGCAGCCGCTGTGCTACTGTAAAAATCTAAAATTGATTAACTGCGAAATGATTGACGCGGATTTCTGTTTTGAAAAGTCTGACGTTGAGGCAACCATTACAACTCCGGTAATCAGTATCAAAAACCCGGCAGCCGGACATATTTATGTTCCCTCTGCAGCGGAAGTTATCATGGATGATCCGGAAGCCAAAGGCCAGATTATCTTTCAGGGACAGCCTGAGGATGCAGTAAGAAGGACCGTTATCTGTGCATAATGGCTGTTGCGGCAGTGCAGCCGGATGAAAGGAGGAATACAATGACGTTTTATTTCATCCGAGGTATCCTAATTGGTCTTTTATTCGGTCTGCCCGCCGGCGCGGTGGGTGCAATGACAGTACAGCGTACCTTGCGCTACGGTTTTAAGACCGGTCTTCTGACCGGTCTTGGCTCCTCGACCGCCGATTGTATCTATGCGTTTATCGGAGTATTCGGGCTCACTCTCATCTCCGATTTTCTGTTACAATATCAAACTGTAATTCGTATTGCCGGCGGGAGTCTGCTTCTATTTATGGGAATACGTATTTTAATCGGAAAGGAAAGAGAAGGTAAACAAATGAAGGAGGAACCCGGCGGAATCAGGATGTTCCTATCCTCCTTTGCCGTGGGCATAACCAACCCTGCAGCCATTTTAACCTTTCTATTCGCTTTCTCTTATTTCGGCATAACAGCCTCTGCCTCCCTGTTTCAGGGGGTAGTTCTGATCATCGGTGTTTTCCTGGGAACTTATATCTGGTGGTTTATCCTTTCAGGCTTGGTCAATATTATTCGAAAAAAGATAACAGTCCTCAGCTTCCGCCGCTTAAATCAGGTGTTCGGTATATTTTTCTCTCTGTTCGGGACTGGCGTCCTTCTCCAGATGATCCTGTAACGATAAAACAATGAATTATAATGGAGGTAACTATGAAATATCCAATTTTAGTCATCGCCGCAATGTTAACTCTGGCGTTCCCCTCCTGCCGGTATTCACCGCAGACAGGGCAGGAAACAAATAATACAGAGTCTCAGGAAACGACAGAACAGTCCATGCCTGAAGAATCGCAGAAAGATGACTCAGCGCAGAATAATCAAGAAATGCATGCCATTCAGATAGTTGTGGGAGATGAAACTTTTTCTGCGAGATTGTATAAAAATGCTACGACAAAATCATTGCTAAAAAAATTTCCGATTACGTTAGATATGGACGAATTAAACGGAAATGAAAAATATTATTACCTGTCTGACAGTCTCCCTACCGACGCCGCAAAGCCTTCCACCATACATGCCGGAGATCTCATGCTTTACGGCTCCGACTGCCTGGTGCTGTTTTATGAAAGTTTCTCCACATCCTACAGCTATACATCTCTTGGCTATATCGATAATCCTGAGGGGCTTTCCGATGCCCTCGGCGAAGAAAGTGTGAAGGTAACCTTTCAGTTTCCAAAATAAAACGACAGTGCCGTAAAATTTTAAGTGCTTAACAGAAAGGAACTATATATGGAATACCGGATTTTACCTCATGGCGGTGAAAAAATCAGTGCAATTGGTCTGGGCAGCGGGAGCCTTACGGGTACAAAAGAGGAAATTGTCTCCCTTCTCAATCTCACCATAGACAATGGCATCAATTATTTTGATCTTGCTCCTTCGGAGCAGGCTCCGTTTTTTGCATACGCGGATGCCTTTTCCGGCCGCAGGGAACAGATCATAACACAAATGCATTTCGGTGCTGTATACGCAAACGGCACATATGGATGGACAAGGGATTTAACAAAAATAAAAGAGCAGTTCCAATGGACACTAGGACTGCTTAAGACCGACTATACTGATATGGGTTTCATACACTGTGTAGATGACGAAGATGATCTCGATGCGGTGATGCAGAACGGTCTCTGGGATTATATGAAAGGGCTGAAACAGGCCGGAATCATACGTCACCTTGGATTTTCCTCTCACAACCCAGCTATCGCCCGCCGTATCCTGGAGACCGGACTGGTTGATCTGTTTATGTTCAGCATCAACCCGGCCTATGACTGTCAAAAGGGAATTTATGGGGTTGGGGAGACAGCCGAACGCACTGCTCTCTATCAGGACTGCGCCGATATGGGTGTGGGAATTTCTGTTATGAAGCCGTTTGGAGGCGGCAGGCTTCTGGACGCGTCATTATCCCCCTTTCAGCATGCTCTGACGAAGAATCAGTGTCTCCAATACGCCCTGGCCCGCCCCGGTGTTCTGACCGTGCTTCCAGGCGTGCGAAACAAAAAGGATCTTCTTGATGCCCTCACATATTTTCAGGCAGAAAATGGGGATGACTTCCTGCCAGATGGGTTTGATACGCAGGGTCTCGATGGCACATGCGTATACTGCAACCACTGTCAGCCCTGCCCAGCCGGCCTGAATGTGGGCCTGATTAACAAATACTATGATCTGGCTGTTGCCGGAGACATCCTTGCGGCAGGCCATTACCAGAAACTGAATCTTCATGCAGGTGATTGCATCCGATGCGGACATTGTGAAGCCCGCTGCCCCTTCCATGTGAAACAGGAAGAAAGGATGCAGGAGATTGCCCGTTACTTTAAACAATAATTTCATTATAATACACAACGAAGGGGATACCGCCGAAGCAGTATCCCCTCTTTTTTATCAGACCAGGTATTTATTTGCAGTCTTCTTTTCCCCAGAACTCTGCGTTCGGGTCCAGAAGCCATTTCTGATCTTCCACATCGGTAGGACGTCCGTAAGGATCGCCTTCCAGATGGCGGATTACCCACAGATACCACATAGCATATCCGGGAGCCGCTGCCTGTCCGTGCTGCTCTCCCTTCAGCATAAACGTTGTATCGTTGTTCTCCACACGGTATACATCCATCCCTACTTCCGCGTGGCCATATCCATTGTCCGGATACATTTTGTAGAAGTAGATTTCCGGCTGATTGTGATAGTGAGGCGGATATCCCGCCCATTTTCCGGGCTTATTAATAACCTCTCCGACTACCAGATTGGACCAGGGCGCATTCGTCTTGTCAAAAGCGGTCCGCACGATACGGTTTGCACAGTTATTCAGAACGCCTCTCATACGATCCTCGTCCGGAATATCAGCAGGGGTATACAGCTTAGCATCAAATTTCGTAATATTGCCTGTGCGCATAACCATAATCTCAGTAGCATCCGCTACGCCGGTAAACTTTACGTGGGACCCACAAGGTACATGAAGGGTATAGCATCCGTCATCCAGGAAGGAATCCCTCTTGACAACAGCCTTTTCACCATTCCATTCCATTTCCACTTCACCGAACACTACCAGGTAGGCACACTCATTCAGATTGCTGTCCTCCTCAAATACCTGTCCCGGAGCCAGACGAAGGGCGCCGAAGTCCATAAGCATATCCGCATGCTCCCCATTCATCTCAGAAATCGGCGTATAGCCAAACGGAAATTCCTTTACACCTTTTCTATAGCTTTTTGTACTTTCACTCATTTTATTAACCTCTCTCCTTTCACTCTATTAGATCAGCCTCCCTGTTTTTCAGAGAGCCTATATCTGACTATGTAACCTGCATTGCCATTCTTACTCATCCCTTATAGTCCGGATTCACAGCAGGCATCTGGGCATTGACCCGCTCCTGCCATTCATGAAGCAGTTTTAACAGCTCTCTGCTCTTCTCCGGCAGCTTTCCGGTGAGATCTTCCTTTTCCTCCACATCCTGTACCAGGTTATACAGTTCGGTATGCCCATCCTCAAAAAACTCAATCAGCTTGTACTCTCCCAGCCTTACACTTGCACCCGGGGTGCCTCCCTGGTTGCCATAGTGGGGATAATGCCAGAATATCGGCCTCTCCGGCAGTTCTCCGGTCTCCTCCAGCAGCGGGACCAGACTAAAACCTTCCCTGGCCGAAACCCTTTCTTTATTACCGCCAGCCGCCTCCAGCATAGTGGGATAAAAATCAATACTGGTCATCGGTGTATTACAAACGCTTCCCGGACGTATCCGCCCATCCCAGACTGTCAGAAACGGAACTCTCATTCCGCCCTCGTACATCCAGCCTTTTCCCTCACTTGCAGGAAAATTACAGGTAGGCGAGCCCTCCGAAGTTGCCAGTCCACCGTTATCCGAGGTAAAGAAAATCAGTGTATTCTCTTTCCTCCCCAGCCGTTCCAGAGCCCCTAAAAGCCTGCCGATGTTCCGGTCCAGGTTATAAATCAGCGCTGCATAAACCGGATCTGACTGGAGGAGACGTCTTGTGATTTTCTGGTTTCTCTTCTGATCGGTGGGAAAAGGCTCTCCCATCTCAAAGGTCTTTTTACGGTCCAGCCCCAGTCTCCCTGCCTTCTTCTCGAAATAAACGATGTCATCCGGTTTTGCCTGTATCGGTATATGTACATCATAATAACACAGATTCAGATAAAACGGATGGTCCGCATCCTGCTTTTCCAGAAGCCCGATTGCTTCGTCCGTCAGCCGGTCCGTCAAAAACTCTCCCTCCGGTCCGTCCGGCAGAGTCTCTATATGATAGGGGCTGAAGTATCCCTCATGAGGATGGCCCCAGTCACAGCCGCCGATGTTTACATCAAATCCAAACTGTTCCGGATAATATTCCCTTCCTCCCAGATGCCATTTCCCCACATGCCAGGCAGAATATCCCTGCTCCTTTAGTTCCTGGGCAATCGTTTTCTCACCCGCAGGCATATGCTTAATATAAGGAGCGTCAATCAGCCTCCCTCTGCAGGGATGATAAGTGCCTTCCATATCGATCCAGTCCGTCAGTCCCAGATCAGCAGGGTAACGTCCGGTCAGGATGCTGGCTCTTGTAGGAGAACAGACCGGACAGGCCGAATAGGCGTCGGTAAAGAACATTCCTTCCGACCTGAGTTCGTCAATAACAGGGGTTTCATAAAACTCACTTCCGGAACAGGACAGGTCCCTCCAGCCCATGTCGTCGATGAGTATAAATAGTATATTTGGCTTCTGCTGCAATCGCCCACCTCATTTTTATTCCCTTACGGGGTCCTTCTCATTTTGCCTTGCAAAGCGAGAAGCTAAACTAGCTTAGCTTTGCTAAGCTCATACGAGGTCCTTCTCATTTTGCCTGCAAAACGAGAAGCTAAACTAGCTTAGCTTTGCTAATCTAGTTTACATTATATCTTTCTTTGGCAGGTCCTGCAAGCCTTCTTGCCCATGCCGGCTCAGCCGTTCCTTTTCTTCCCGTTCTCTCTGCATTCTTGAAAAGACACAGCCGCAGTAATTCTGCCTGTAGAGGTCATAGATTCTTGACAGCTCTATCGAGCGCTGATATCCGCCCTTCTTCTTAAAGTCAGAGGGCAGCCATTTCACGCCATACTGCTCTGCCATTTCCCGGCCGATCTCATTTAGCTTGTCCGCATTTTTCAGGGGACTGATCGTCAGAGTAGTGGTGAAATAATCATATCCGCCCGCCTGAGCCCTCTGCGCCGCCTGTCCCAGCCGCAGCCTGTAGCATGCAAAGCATCTCTCCCCGCCTTCCGCAAGCTCTTCCATCCCCTTTGCCATCTGAAAAAAGGAGCCCGAATCATAGTCCCCTTCCGTAAATTCCACCGGATACGTTACGTCCATTGCACCGATCAGACGTTTCAGCTCTTCGGCACGTTTCCGGTACTCTGCCTCCGGTGCAATATTGGGATTATAAAAGTCAATGGTGATCCTGAAATACTCACTCAGATATTCCAGACAGTAACTGGAGCAGGGAGCACAGCAGGCATGGAGCAGAAGCGTCGGAACACGCCCTTCCTCCTGTGCCTGCCTGATTACTTCATCCAGTGATTTCTGATAATTCTCCTTAATCATTCCGGCCGCCGTCCATGTGCAGTACATCCAGGCAGACCTTCAGTTTATCCGCCGGGATCTGTCCGGGCGCGGAAGCACGCACGCCGCTGGCAAAGGTTATAGCAGAACCAAACACCTCCCCGCAGAGGCGGCTGACCGTGCCCACCTGTGACATGGACATCGTCACGATCGGTCCCCGTGCATAATACTCCGACATCTCAAAGGTTACTCTCATCAGGGTCAGAACGTCACCTGCCTCTTTCGGCATCACCGCCAGCTTTAAAATATCTCCGCCCAGAATCTGCATCTCATGAAGGCGCTCCATCAAAAGTATACGTTTTCCTGTCTGCTCAAAGTTATGGCTGGACAGAATTGTAACTACATTGTGCCGCCGGGCCAGCCACAGAAGCTCCGACGCGTACTCATCGCCCAGGGAATATTCTATATCCACGATATCAGCAAGCTCTGAGGGAATAATTTCCTTGTACAGATTCATATAACCTGCCATGGAAAGTTCCGCGCTGCCGCCCTCCTCCCTGGAGCGGAACGTAAAAATCAGCGGCATGCTGCCCGCAGCCTCTCTTAATTTCTTTAATACCGCCAGTACGGCTGTGCTATCCTGGTACCCTCCGAAGCAGTCCGCTCTCCACTCAAGCAGATCTGTACAGCTTCTGTCCACCGCAGCAATCTCTTCCAGCAGAGCCGCCTCATTCTCACCGGTCAGAGGAACACAAATCTTCGGTCTTCCTTCTCCGATCCGTATACCCCGAACCTCGACAATTGTCCTGTTCACCTTTTTACCTCCTTTGCCGTTCGTTTTCCATCATCACTCTATTGAATAAACCGTTCCACTACATAGGCAATACCATCTTCATCATTGGAGCGCGTTATAAAATCAGCCGCCTCCCGGACACAATCCGCCGCATTCTCCATGGCCACGCCCAGCCCGGCGAAACGTATCATCGTCAGATCGTTCAAACCGTCGCCGCAGCAGATCATCTCCTCCTTGGTCAGCCCCAGGTGAGCCAGCAGGGTAGCCAGAGACTGGGCTTTATCAATATTTTCCGCCATAATCTCCAGGAAATACGGCTCTGAACGATAGACACTGAAGCCTGCTCCCAGCGCCTCTTTCACTTTTATCTCCACGTCGGCAAGGTAATCTCCCTCTGCAACCATCATGAACTTGACTACCGGAAAACGAATATAAGCTTCCATATCCGGAATCAGAATCGGCTCCATCTTGTTATTCCATGCCTCCAGCCTGACATACTGATCCTCTGCATCCGTGGCAATAACCTGATCGGCCTCATAGGTCACCAGCGCCACCTGATGCTCTTTCGCCAGACGGCAAACATCCTTTATCCGACTCTGGGGAATTACCTTTCTGAAAATCACTTCTCCGCTCCGGCAGTCCACAATTTTCCCCCCATTATAGGAAAGAATAAACCCGCCGTAACGGTCCATTTCCAGTTGTTTGGCCAGATCTTTTACTCCATAGGTAGGCCTTCCGGAAGCCAGAACGACTTTCAGTCCCGCCTTCTGCGCACGGATCAGCGCGGCTCTGGTTTTTTCCGTAATGATTTTTTCCGAGTTAGTAAGGGTTCCATCAATATCCAACACAAGCATCCTGTAGCTCATAGATCATCCTCCGGCTTCCATTTTTCAACTTCTTCTTATCCCTTATCATACTATATTTCCTTTATTTATAAAAGGGGAGAATTCGTGAACGACCCGTTTTTCAATCAGGTCATATCATCCCGAAGGGCATCAATAATATTCTCTCTTTTTATGCGGCGGACGGCATACAGCATGGTGATAAATACAATAAATAACACACCAAGCACACTGATTCCTATACTGCTCCATGGGAACAAATATTCAATTTCTGCCCCTCCGGCGTTAAAGCCTGTAACAATCAGCCAGGAGAGAATACCTGCGGCAGGAATTCCGAACGCCAATGTCCGCATGCCATAAAAGGCACACTCAAAATTCATCATTTTCTGAAAGTCCCGCTCCGACATTCCCACAGACCGGAGCATGGCAAGTTCTCTTCTCCTAAGCCTGATATTAGTGGAAATTGTGTTGAATACATTGGCGGCCCCAATCAATGAGATCATGATAACAAAAACATAGGTAAATACATTTACCACGAATAGGATATTCCGGTTCTGTTCCATAATTTTGTGCACATTGTAAAAAGCATAGTCAGCAGTAATCCCCGTCTCCTCAATCATCCCTTCCATCTCATCTGCCGACTGTGAGGGGCTCTCCGACAAGAAGGTTAAACCCAGTTCTGTGCGGGCAGACGGACTATCAAATTTTTCTTTTTGCTGATAGGGTGCGACCACCATAAAAACGTACTGTTTTACCTCGGAGGGGTCCCTGGGTAGCGTATCAACCGGTATAGTATCTACAAGGGTCAGGTTTATATTTTGTCCCTGCTCCTTTTTCTCCCCGCCGTCTGTACCAGGAGTAACCAAAATATTTATGGAACGGTCTGTAAACATGTCGATTAACACGTTTTCCCCATCTTTATTCACATCTTTATCTTTGGCTACAGCTATCATCCCGGCATTCTTCCCGGTGTAGTCCTTAGGAGATAATCCCAGGCTTTGAATAAAATCCAGAAATACACGGTCTTCAACAAACTGAATATCCAACAGAAGATCTGTCGTTTCATCTGTCAGATTCAAGCCGCCGGCATTCCGGTAAGCCTCCGAAAGCTTCTCCGTCTGCACGGTACATGTGTATTCAGAAATCGCCTGATAAGAACTTTCATAAACTCCGTCCGCGGTCTGCAGTTTCTCATATAACTGGAACAGCTCACTTTCTTCCATATCATGGGTGGTAAACATGATATCAAAGTCGCTGTCCACAACACCCTGTTGTGCTGCCTGCTTTAAATTAGCACTGAATGTACTTCCTGCAACAAAAAGCACAACACTCAGTGTGAGTGACAGCACAATACTGCGATACCGCTTCTTATTTCGCTTAAAGTTTTTTAATGCCAGCGTTCCTTCCAGCCCGTAAATACGCTGTGCAGTCCTGGAAGTTTTCACAGTCCCGGCGTCCACTTTCACCTCGTTGGTCTGGCGGATACACTCCATCACAGGCGTATTTGCAGCTTTCTTTGCCGGAATATACGCAGAAATCAGGATTGTAATCACTGCAACTACGGCTGCGGCTGCGGTTGCGGCGGGTGATATTTTCAGGGTTAGGGGGACCGTACTGTTGAGAAGATTACTGAAATTTCCTGCCACAAAGGATATCACCAGGCTGATACTTCCAATACCGGCAATGATGCCGATCGGTATGCCGATCACGCCGATACAGAGCCCCTCAAACAGAACTGAATTGCGCAGCTGCTTCGCTGTAGCTCCCACAGAAGAGAGTATCCCGAACTGTCTTGTACGTTCATTCAGGGAAATATTAAAAGAATTATAAATTAAGAATACGGAGCCGGTCATAATCAGGGCGACCAAAATAAACCCAACTGAGTACAAAAGTGTGTTAAATATTTTGTCATCCGACAACCCCATGAAACGCAGGACATTATCATTAAAGACATAGTTATGCCCTGCAGCTGTTTTATCAGCATAGGAACGGACTCCCCGTGGATCTGGCAGCTTCACGAATACGCTGAAGCTGTCAACCAGCTCAGCCGGATCTTCTGCCGTGATCAGGGTATAGCCGGGCGCCGAATATTCCTCGAATCCAGGCCTTTCACAAATACCGACCACCGTGTAGGTTTTGTCTGCTTTCGGTTCAAGTTTTTCTCCCTCTTTCCCCTCCGTATCCCCGGACATATAAGGATCATGCTGACCAAGAATTTTCGTATTGTCCATTCGGTTTCCCACAGCAAGAGTAAGCGTATCACCCACAGAAAATTTCACGCCGCCGTTTGCCGCCACATGTGCCGGGATTAATATTTCTCCGCTGTTTTGAGGCAGCCTGCCGCTCACAAGATTGACAGGCAGCTTCTCAAATGCTTCCCTGCCAAATCCAGCTATAAACAGGTACGGCTTGTCAGGGTTTTTACCGTCTATCAGTTGGGCATACCCAATATTTTGAAATGAGGCTGTATCCGCAGCTTTAGGGTCCACGGACCGTTCCTGAACAAAAGAGGAATTGACATCCAGAAATTCCACATGCCAGTCGCCGTATCTCACGGCTGCATCCTCCACCATATAGTTTTGCAGGGATATCGTAAAAGTAGCAACCGCCGTAATCATAGCGGCGGACAGGATAACCCCTATTATTGTTACAATCGTACGCGTACGGCTCTTTTTCATGCTCTGCAGAGCTGTTTTATGAAATATATTCATGACCGGACCACCAGCCTCTCATCACGCACTATTCTGCCGTCTGAAATACCGATAATACGATCTGCCTGCAGTGCTATGTTTTCATCATGTGTGACAAGTATAAGAGTCTGACCATATTTTTTGTTGCTCAGTTTGAGCAGATTAACAATCTCATGGCCGTTCCGGCTGTCCAGGCTGCCCGTCGGTTCATCGGCAAGCATAACCTGAGGTGCATTCATCAGAGCACGGCCGATAGATACACGCTGCTGCTGACCTCCGGAAAGCTGGTTGGGCAGATGGGCCTGCCGGTCTTTCAGTCCAAGCAGATCCAGCAGCTCATTCAGTCTCTCTTCATTGACCTTTCTCTTGTCCATCAGGACCGGCAGCGTGATATTTTCCACCACATTTAAAGTAGGAATAAGATTGTGAAACTGATAAATCAAGCCAACCTGCCTCCTGCGGAAAATAGCCAGTTTTTCATTGTTCTGGGCGTAAACGTCCTGTCCGTCCAGATATACCTTTCCGCTGGTCGGAACATCCACACCCCCGATAATGTGCAGCAGAGTCGATTTTCCGGAACCCGAGGAGCCAATAATAGCGGTAAACTCCCCCTTTTCAATTGTCAGTGAAATGTTGTCAAGCGCAGTAACCTGATTTTCTTCTTTGCCATACACCTTACATAAGTTTTCAATCCTTAAAAGCTCCATTATATGAGCCTCCTTTCCCATGGTTTCCCTATATAATAGAGCATTAAACTTACATCCCGGTGACTTTCAGGTGAAAGATCTGTCACTTTGGCAAACGGACAGTAAAAGCCGCCCCGCCCAGAGGATGGTTTTTGGCAGTAATTGTTCCGCCCTGCCGTGTTATAATCATCCTGCACAGAGCCAGTCCGATGCCATAACCTGCGGTGTCCGTATTCTTACCGCGATAAAACCGCTCAAACAGCCGGGACAGATCTTCCGTTTGAAAACCCGGTCCGCTGTCATGGATGGTAATCTCGGCAAACAGCGGATTATCGGTACCGCTGATCTCGATCTTACCCCGATCGCCAGCGCTTTCCATACAGTTTTTGAGGATATTTTGAATTGCTTCGGAAAGCCAGCCGGAATCACCCCAAATCTCAATTCCCGCCGGCACGGCAGTTATTACCTCAATCTCATGCAGTTCCATTGGGATCAGCAGCGGACGAAGTGAAGTCCTGATCAGGCTGTCCGCATCAATACGCTCCTTCTGAAATACCACTATGCCTGCATCCAGTCGGGATAATTTAAGCAGGGATGTCAGCAGCCAGTCCATATGCAAAAGAAGCTCTTCTATTTCACGGGCCAGTGTTTTCCGCTCATGCTCATCCGGGCTGCTGCCCATCAGTGATAATATTAAATTTGCTGATGTAAGGGGAGTCCGCAGCTGATGGGCTATATCGGCAAGGGAGTCGGACAGATGTTCCTTTTCCTTTTTCAGCGCTTCATTCTGTTCCCGGATGCGCAGTGTCATTTTCGTTATCTCGCTGCGCAGGATAGACAATTCGCCCTCTTCCTCTTCTCCTATATAGATGCGGTCAACATTATGAAGTACAAGATCAATCTGACTGGAAATCTGGGCAATATTTTGATAACGTGCCCTGTTAAACAGGAAAACCGCCGTGCCAGATGCCACGGCAAAAGAAGCATTAAGTATTCCTGCCGGCCAGCTGATTATAAAACCCGCTGTTACAGCTATTGCTGACATAACGATAAACATAACGGCAAACTGCCGGAATTCTCTATTTCGAAGCATAGCCATCCCCCAATTTGTATCCGGTTCCCCGGACAGTCAGTATAATCTGCGGATTGGCCGGATCGTTCTCTATCTTCTCCCGCAGGCGTTTGATGTATACAGTTAACGTATTGTCATTGACAAATTCACCCGCCGCGTCCCACAATTCATCCAGAAGCCTGCTCCTTGTAATTATCTGTTTCGGGTTGTTCACAAATACCAGAAGCAGACGGTATTCCAGGGCAGAAAGCGGAATCTCGCCCCCTTCTTTCTTCACAACGCCGCTTGATGTATCGACGGAAAGTCCGCGGATTTCAAAAACGTTTCCCCGCCCTCCGATTTTACGCAGGGCAGTATTGATTCTGGCAATTAATTCACGGGGACGAAAGGGCTTTATGACATAGTCATCTGCCCCCATATTAAGTCCCGTAACTACACTTGCCTCATCCCCGAAAGCTGTTACAAAGATAACGGGAATATCCCCCTTCTCTTTGATTTCCGTATAAACAGTAAATCCATTTCCATCCGGCAGTGAAATGTCAACAAGTGCCAGATCGAATTGATCCTTTGCAAGCAGTGCAACGGCTTCACGCCGGGCGGAAGCATGGGTGACCATAAATCCCTCCGATCGGAGCAAAAGCACCAGATTTTTAGCGATTGCCTTGTCGTCCTCAACCAAAAGTATTCGTCTCATTTATGTCCACCATCCTTTTCTTCTCTTCTGCCCGCTTCCGATTTATATTCTGATACTTACAAATAAAACAGTTAACTTTATTATATTTATTTCAGCAGAACTATACAAGCCAGGTATTCCATACAAACATTAACAAAAATAGTTCTCATCCGTTCGCGAACCACTTTCTTAGTTTACATTGAATTTAACTGAGAAATATAATAAACTTTAAGTGCAGAGGAAATTTGTCTTACTGCATAAAATCTGTTACTGGGAGGAGAGGTATATTGAATCAGAAAATGAAATATCCCAGGAAGACCATTCTCTTAATCCTATTCTGTGTTCTTTTGCTCAGCTTCAGTATTATGACTCTGTTTTTCCACTACCGCAGAAAAATCAATGAAGAATTCGATGTTTTAATCAAAGAAAATCTGACCGCGTATACGGTCAGTCAGAAACAGGAGGTTGTTTCAACCATACAAGATATCCAGGGAACCTTGCAGGCGATCGCTGTTATGGCAGAGACCAGTTCACACGGTCCACTGGAATCGTGGATAGCCGATTATCTGAATGTGATCAACAAACGGCAGAACGGCCAGTATACCATCAACTATATCACCATGGAAAATCTTTATGAAACCATTCTTCAGCAGAATTCCTCTGCCTCGGAACTGGATACCTATAATCGTTTGCTCCGCGCGGAAAGTATTGTCTCCGAAGTCCGATTTTCAAACCGTCTCGGCAAGGACTACTACTACAGTATCGCTGTTCCCACCACAGACAGCGGCCGTACCGTGGGCGTGCTGCGCAGTGTCATGAAGGCAGATCAGTTGGTACGCACACTGCAGACCGGATATTTCAGGGAGTCCGTACATTCTTATCTGGTGAAACAAGACGGCCAGCTGATTCATGTGAGTAATGACGGCTCAGATGACACATTGCCGGAGCTGAATATCTATGAGGCTTTGCAGCAAAATGGTGTCTCAGAACAGAATACGGCACTTCTCAAAGCGGCCATATCAGAAAATAAAGAAGATACCTATCACTTTACCAGCGGGGAAGCTTCCTTTTACTGTTCCGTTACCAGTCTGGGCTATAATGGGTGGCATATATTCAATGTAACAGAAGCCCGGGATGTTGCCCTGCATTCTTCTACGATTCTGAATAATACGGTTTGGTCCGGTGTCATTCTGGTTCTGATTACAGCAGCGGTGGGCATACTGGTTTATCGCATTGTCCGCAGACAGTGGCGGAGACTGGAGCTGGAACATTCCCGTTATGCCGCTCTGGCCAGTTTTTCCGATACAATCCTTTTTGAGTACTATTATCAGACGGATACGATCGAATTTACATCCAATGCCACCAAGCTTCTGAATCTGGATTCCCATCAGATTTATCATCCGCAGGATAAGTTAAATCCCACAGGCAGACTGCATCCTCAGGATCGGGAGAAGACAGCATTCATACTTAAGAATCTGCCGGCAGAAGGAGTGATTTCTCAGACTGAACTGAGGTTTCTCATGGAAGATGAAACATATCATTGGTATTCCTGTCAGTATCAGGTCATATACGAGAGCGGCGGCCGGCCGGCCATTCTGCTTGGCAAACTGACCGATATCAGCTTGCAAAAAGAAAAGGAGCTGGGTCTGCTGAAGCAATCCGAGCAGGATTCCCTTACCGGCCTATACAATAAAGGTACTTTTTGCCAGCGGGTACAAAAAGCACTTCAAACGGAAAAAAGCGGTGTCTTTTTCATGATTGATGTAGACAATTTTAAAACCGTAAATGACACCTACGGCCACGCTGCCGGAGATCAGGTGCTGAACGAAATTGGAATTTTTCTTGTTAATGTATTCCGTAAGAGTGATCTGATCGGAAGGATCGGAGGGGATGAATTCGCCGTATTTATGCCAGGCACTTCAAATCATGATATTGCTGTGGTCAAAGCTGAAACTCTGCTGGATAACCTGGCCGGAATCACCTGTTCCGGTCACACTGCAGGAATTTCATGCAGCATTGGAATATCCTGTTATCCTGAAGACGGCAGCAGCTACGGGACGCTCTATCAAAGTGCGGATCAGGCAATGTATCTTGCAAAACAGCAGGGTAAAAACAGGTATTGTTTCACTGTAAAACAGCAATAACATTAAAAAGCAGCCCTTCCGGATAACCTAGGACAGGGCTGCTTTTATAATATTAGTTTTATTTATACTTCTCTCAATCTGTCAACAATAGATTCCCTGCTGATGTGCCGGTAGAAGATAAGCGGCACCATACAGGCGATTAGCCCAAGCACCGGGAGGCACAAGATAATAGGAAGCAAAGTAAAATGATAGACAAATGCATACTGCATAGACACAATCATCTGTACCAGATAGTACCCTGCCACAGAACCCAGGGTGGCGGCAAACAGAAATGTCAGGCCGATATAGGCCAGGCTTTCCCAGATCAGCATCTGTTTTAACTGCTTTCCGCTCATTCCGATCGCCTGGAGCATAGACAGTTCCTTCCTTCTTGCAAGCAGGGATGTGAGGACGGCATTCACAAAGTTTAAGATACCGATAAGAGCAAGGATAACACTGAGCGTCCCGCCTACCGCAATATAGGTATTCTGAGTCTTCTGAAATTCCTGGCGGTATGTCTCTCTGGAGACATAGCTTAAGTTAGGGTCCGTACTGTTGCAGTAATCCGCCATAAACCTTTCTGCATTCACAAGCTCTGATTCATCCACGTCAAAGACTACCCGCATCGGCTTTCTTTCCCCATACAGCTTCTGAAATTCTTCCTGTGGAAGAATCACCGACAGTCCCCAGTCCAAGGTAAATTTAGAAGAAAAGACATATGGCATCTTGGCATCCGCCATTACGGTATATTCTCTTATCTTCCCATCTTTTCCCTCCAGTTCAATCGTATCTCCCGGCTCGTAAAACACACCTTTTCCTGTACTCATAATTTGGAGAATATCATTGACCAGCACATATTTTCCGCTTCTCCATTTTTCAGCATCGAAGGACCCTGCCTTATAATCCGCTGCCTCCGCCATAGATTCGTCCACGCCATAACTCATCATTGTGGTTTTTCTGGATTTCCTCGTCTGCTCAGCTGCTTCTCTGTTAAAAGCAAACTCGAGCCAGCTATCCCCCAAATTATCCACTGCCCGGTCAAATCGCTCAAGTGTTTCATCATTCATATCGACAATATTATCAATTGCATAGATCTGCGAGTAATAATTAACTCCCGGCAGTTCCTTCACCTGATTTTCGAATTCCGGCGAAATACCATCCAGAATATTGTTGATATTCCCTACAGACTCCAGCGTGAAGTCTGCCACGGAGAAATCCGTTGGGGCCAGCTCATTAATATAGGTCTCCAGATCAAAGCCGCTCACTGCTGTGTAGGTGCTGTTCAGTAAAATCATGCTCAGAGTGAGGGAGAGCACAACCAGTACCGCCTTCTTCCGGTTTCTTCCCAGATTCTCCATCGCCATGGAAAAAGGAGAACAGCTCCCGGTCCGCTTCGCCTTCTTTTTTCCGCTATCCGGCACATCCGTATAGCGGACGGCTTCCACCGGAGAGACCCTGGATGCCAGCCGGCAGGGACGGATACAGCTGATCAGTACGGTCAGGACAGAAAATGCCGCAGCTCCCAGCAGGACCAGAGGATTTACCCGGTACAGCCCCGGGCCGCCGATATAAAACTGTGACGCAATAACCGGGAGTAACAGCTTCCCGACCAGATACCCCGCAAGCGCTCCCATCGGGATACCGATGCAGGAGAGCAGAAGTGCCTGCTGCCTTACCAGCTTCTTCAGCTGCCTTCCGCTGGCACCAATTGTTTTTAGCAGACCATAATACTGAATATCCTGGGATACGGAGATATAGAAAATATTATAAATAATCAGATATCCCGACAGCATGACCCCGGTCAGCAAAACGCCGACAGCCAGTATGACGCTTAAGTCCACGGTCTGTGCAGAATTCTGATATACCGGGTTGATGCCTGTCGGACGATCCGGATTCAGTCCCGCATCTGTCAGAAGATCCTTTAACTTTTCCTCCAGGTGAAAGGTGTTGGAAAAATCAACAGAAGCCTGTATTGTTCCGTCAATTTTCGAAAAATCTGTCACCGGTTCCTGCGGGACCGGTGCGATCTGATCGCTGTAATCTCTGGAGACCCATACCATCTGAGCCATAGCGATAATATCCCCATCCCAGTAGCCGCAGAGAGTAAAGGTGTCTTCATATATTTTATCATTCACACGGATTTTTATTGAGAACTCCTGTCCCAATTCCAGAGGAACTCCCAGCTTCTGAAGAACTTTATCGCTGACCGCTGCCTCTTTTCCCGAAACCGGCATCCGGCCTGTGGTGGGATAAGAAAACGCCTGTTTTGCATAGTCATCATCTGCCCAGTGAACCTCCGTGTTCAGCTTAGCGATTTCCTCATTGACGGCCTGTCCGGTTACTATGGTATGGCACACACTTTTCATTTTATGGGAGGTCAACAGCTTGTCATATTCTGACTGGCTCATATACTTAATCGAAGTATGTCCGTCGCCTCCTATAGAACGAAGTTCAGACTGCTTTGTTTCCTCCGCGATACCTCCTCCGATGGTAAACAGGCTTGCAAATAGAATCGTCGTCAGTACAATGGCCAGCACAGCGATGATATTCCGGCTTTTTCTGGATTTTAATGTCCGCCGGGAGAGGAGGCCCAGCATCTGCTTACTATTTACCTGAAACATCCGCCATCCCCTCCTTTATCCTTCCATCTTCAATCCGTATAATCCGGTCTGCCAGCTGCGCAATCTGTTCATTGTGGGTGATAATCACCATCGTCTGGTCAAACTGCTTGTTCCCTGCTTTCATAAGGCCCAGCACATCCTGGCTGGTCCGGGTATCCAGATTTCCGGTCGGTTCATCTGCGAGAAGAATGGCAGGCTTGCTTGCCAGCGCCCTGGCGATGGCAACTCTCTGCTGCTGTCCTCCGGAAAGAGTAGAAGGAAGGCTCTGACACTTTTCTTCCAGCTTCAGCATCCGCACTACCTTAGTCACATAAGCCTCGTCCACCTGCGCTCCGTCCAATCGGATCGGCAGGATAATATTTTCATATACATTTAATACCGGTACCAGATTAAACTGCTGGAACACAAATCCTATGTTTCTTCTTCGGAATACCGACAATTCCTCATCGTTCATTTTGGACAGTTCCTGGTTGTTCACCCATACCCGTCCCTCCGTAGGCACATCCAGTCCTCCCAGCATGTGAAGCAGGGTGGATTTCCCGCTTCCCGAGGTGCCGACAATCGCCACAAATTCGCCGTGGCTTACGGAAAAATCCACTCCGTCCAGCGCTTTGGTCAGATTGGGCTCTTTGCCGTAATATTTCTTAAGGCCTTTTGCCTGTAAAATTTTATCTGTTTCCATTTCTAAAATCCTCCCTTCCTTTAACACCTTTATTCTACAGACAAAGGCTCTCAGAATACTCTCAAAAAGCTCACAGTCCTGTGAGTATTTCTAATCACTGTTCAATCATCAGGCATATCACTGTTATAGAACAAAGCATGGTACTATAATCACAAAGAAATGCGGGCCAAAAGCCCGCATTTCATGCACTATTATAATTCGCACTCCACCGGCAGAAAAACGGAAAATATGGAGCCTTTCTTTAACTGAGATGACACCTGAATGTACCCTCCCTGTTTCTGTATGATTTCCCTGGCCAGATACAGGCCGACACCGATGCCCTCTTCGTCCCTGACATCCGCTCCCCTATAGAACCGTTTAAAAACAGCCCCCTGTTCCGGCTCTGCGATTCCTCTCCCGCTGTCCGCCACATCAATCCTGGCATAGCAGTCCCAACGGCTGACTTTGACCCAAATGTTTCCCTGCTCCTCCGTATATTTCACCGCATTGTCCAACAGATTAAAAAGGGCCTCCTCCGTCCATCTGGCATCATGACAGACCAGAATATCTTCCCCGCAGTCCACACTGACGTTCAGCTTTTTCTGCTCCGCCCGCAGTGCAATCTCCCCCAACGCTGATGCCACCGTATTATAGACAGGCGCCACAACCGGTTTGACCTGTATCACACCTGTCTCCAGTCTGGACATTTTAATCATGGACTGGATCAGAAATTCCAGCTTATCCCCCTCACCGGCAGCCAACGCAGCAAATGCAATCCTCTTTTCTTCCGGCAGATCCTCCTCCTGTAAAATAGAAAGATACATCTTAATATTGGCGATCGGAGTTTTCACCTGATGGGAAATATCCCCGATCAGCCCCTGAATAATCTGTTTTTGGGCTGCACTCTCCCTGCTGCTATTCTGAAGAATCCCGTACAGACGCAGAAGCTTATTCTGCGCTCTAGCCACCACTGTCTCAGGGGCTTCCGTGATCTGAAACTCTACCTCCTTTGCATCGTTGATCATTTCATCCATACATCGGTTCAGATCATCAAAAATGGCGGTCACTCTACGTTCGCAGGCGGCAGTAAATCCCCAGGCCAGGGATAATGCCCCGCCTGTGGTGAGTACCAGAAGCACACCCCCTATGGGCTTAAGTCCGCCCCATATCAATGCAGCGGCTGTCAGCACACATACGATCACACTCACGATAACAGAAGTGATTATAATTTTGCGAAATGACGTCTTACGTTTCACGGTACCCATCTCCCATCCACATGTATCCCATACCATAAACGGTCTTGATATACTTGTGCTGCGCATCTTCAAACTTCTTCCTCAGCCGGTTTATATTCACTTCCAGCGTATGCTCATCCACATAGTTCTCCTGCTCATCATACAATCGTTCCATCATAACTCTTCGGGTCATCACCTTTCCCGGGTTTGCTGCAAGAAGCTTAAGCATCCGGTATTCCGTAGGTGTCAATACAAATTCATCCTCATTCCGGCTTCCTTTCAATTGTTCAAAATCCAGAGTCAGAAAACCATCCTGATAAAAGGCGTTTTGTCCCCCTGCTCCGGATCGTTTCAGCACCGCCTGGATTCTTTTCTTCAGGACCATCGTGCTGAAAGGCTTTGTTATGTAGTCGTCTGCCCCCAGATCAAAGCCCGCTGCTTCGTCCTCCTCCAGATCTTTAGCGGTCAGAAATATAACTGGTACCTGGCAAATCTTTCGAATACGAGGGCACAGATCAAACCCGCTGATATCTGGAAGATTCACGTCCAGAATTACCAAGTCATATTTTTCTGAAGAAAGGGCGGGAAATACATCCAGGCCGGCAGATACCGCCTGTACCAGGTATCCTTCCCTCCCAAGTTCATAAACCAATCCCTCCCGCAGGGGAGTATCATCCTCAACAATTAAAATTTTGCTCATTGAAAGCTCCTTCTGAATGTAATAAGAAAACAGGGATGCCGCCAAAATTACGACATCCCAGATAACAACCGGTCAATAACAGCAGGGAATGAAACTAAGGCGCTCTGCCCCGCTTTGCCATCAGATATTCACACCCATCTTCCGAAGCAGTTCCTTTGCTTCCTGAATCAGTTTTTCGGGAACATCTTCGTTTCTTTCCTTAAAATCTTTCAAGTCCTGCTTTATCTCTTCCAGCCGTTTTTTCAGCTCCGGATTATTTTTAATCTCGTCCGCTTTCTCCACGACGGCATCCGCTATGATTTCCGCCTTTTCCGTAAAATCTTCTTTGATCCGTCCGAAATCAATCTTGTCGATCTCTTCTTTTACCCGGTTCAGCTTTAAGTCATCCCAAGAAAATCCCATGTCTGCACTTATTTTCCTTTCTTTTTCTTTAATCCTTCTTCCAATTTATCGGCAACCGTCTCAAGCACCTTGATTCTGGCATAATACTTGGAGTTGCCCTCCACAATCGTCCACGGAGCATAGGTGGTGGAGGTGCGCACCAACATCTCATCCACTGCTCTCTCGTAATCGTCCCATTTCTCACGGTTGCGCCAGTCTTCCTCCGTGATCTTCCACTGTTTTGACGGAATTTCCATTCTCTCCTTGAAACGGCGCTCCTGTTCATCCTTATCAATGTGCAGCCAGAATTTCAGCAGCAACACTCCTGATGAGGTGAGGTGCTCTTCCATCTCATTGATTTCACGGTAAGCCCTCTTCCACTCCGCCTCTGTACAAAAGCCCTCGATCCGCTCCACCATAACCCTGCCGTACCAGGTACGGTCAAAAATGGCAATATGACCGTTCTTTGGAAAACGGCTCCAGAATCTCCACAGATAATGATACTGTTTTTCCAGATCCTTCGGAGCGGCTGTCGTGCATACTTCATAGCCTCTGGGGTCCATCGGCTCCGTCAGACGCTTGATCGCTCCGCCCTTACCTGCAGCATCCCAGCCCTCAAAGGCGGCGATTACCGGTATCCGGTTCAAAAATATCTCATTGTGCAATACCTCAAGACGCTTCTGTACTGCCCGAAGTCTCTTTTTATACTCGTCCCTCTCCATCGTCCGGCTCAGATCCACATGTTTGAGCACCTGCGTATGGAAGCCAGACTCCCCCTGATAAACCGGCTGAGCACTCTGATGCTGTTTTCTCTTGATTGCCGCTTCCAGAGAATCCACAGCTGCGCTGATAATCTGCGCGCTGGCCCAGTCATCGTCTTCTGCCTCCACGATCGTCCACGGAGCATAGCTCACATCCGTCCGCTCCAGCATTTCCTCATTTATCTTTAAGTATTCCTCGTACTTCTTATGACGCAGCCAGTCACCTTCCCCTACCTTCCAGCGGGTTTCACTGTGGCTTTCCAGCTCTTCAAACCGTTTTTTCTGCTCCTTTTTGGAAATGTAAAGGAAAATCTTGATAATCACCATCCCGCTGTCGGAAAGCTGACGTTCAAAGGCCAGAATATCCCGGTACGCCTTTTCAACTTCCTCCATGGAAGGCTTCAGATCAAAGCGGTCCAGACTCACCCTGCGGTACCAGCTACGATCAAATACGGCAATCTCGCCAAGCTTGGGAATCCGGTTCCAGTATCTCCATAGAAATGGATGCGCCGCCTCTTCCTCTCTCTCCCGGTTCATGGCATGAACGCTGAAAAACCTGGGGTCCAGAGGATAGATGAATCGGCCGATCTGATATCCCTTTCCCGTTCCGTCAAGGCCCTCAAACACAATGGTAACCGGAATATTCTCCTCCCTGCACTGCCGCTGCAGTTCAGACAATTTCTCACAGTTCACCTTGTAGATCTCCTTGCTCTCTTTTCTGTCCGGCTTGGGGTTCTTTCCTATTTTCTCCAACATACGCCGCTCCTTTCCCCCACCATCTCACGGAAAGCTCGTCTTAAACCTAAATTGCACAGACAGCTCACCTGCTGGTAGGATTCCCATAATTTCTACATTTTATCGGTTTAAAACCGTAGTAATAACAGGTTTGCCTTCCCGGTCCAGAAGCGGTGTCAACCCTCCTGAATTGCCGCGCTGATGATAAAAGTAATTCACTCCGGTCTCCCTGTCCACCCATATTTCGTTTACATTCATCGTACCTTTTGTATAAATCCGTTCAAACCTGTCTTCCATATTTCTTTTTACCTCATCACGTTTTATTTATGCACAGTATAGCATATCTTTGCTTTCATGTCATTTCCCATTCCTATTGCATATAATACTTAAACCTGATACGCCGTAAGAAGTCGTCCGTATGATTTTTTATGCCGTGTCGCTTAAAAACAGACTCCGGCATGGAGGTAACATGAAAGCTTGCAGACTCTTTTTCTTCTCTTCCTCTGAACCATCCGGCCAGCAGCTGGCCTATCAGATATCAGTCCGCACCATACTGATCAATCTCACCCTGAGTATATTTAAATTTATCGCCGGTATTGCAGGCCATTCCGGAGCCATGCTCTCCGACGCTGTTCATACTGCCTCCGATGTCTTTACCACAATAATCGTGATCATCGGTGTGGCTATCTCCGGCAGAGCATCCGATGAAGGGCACCCCTATGGACATGAACGCCTGGAATGTATAGCCGCAATCCTTCTGGCTGTCATTCTGTTTGCAACCGGAATGGGAATCGGGGCCGCCGGTATCCAGAAAATCGCAGGCGGACAAACGCAGCATTCTGTCCCCGGCCTCCTGCCCCTGATCGCCGCAGTCGTATCCATCCTCACAAAAGAAGGCATGTACTGGTATACCCGCGCAGGCGCCAGAAAAATCCATTCCGATGCTCTGATGGCCGATGCCTGGCACCACCGCTCCGATGCACTCTCCTCCATAGGAAGCCTGATCGGAATCGCCGGAGCCAGATTAGGCCTTGCCATACTCGATCCCCTGGCCAGTATCGTCATCTGCCTCTTTATCATAAAAGCCTCCGTCAGCATCTTTAAAGACAGTATGGAAAAACTGGTCGATAAATCCTGCGATCCCGAAACCATCGACCGGATTCGTGAAACCATACTGGCCCAGACAGGCGTAATCTGTATCGACGATATCAAGACCCGGATGTTCGGGTCCAAAATCTACATCGATATCGAAATCGGGGCGGATGGAAATCAGACCCTGCGGGAAAGCCATACCATAGCAGAGCAGGTTCATCTCGCCATCGAAGAGACATACCCAAAAGTCAAGCACTGCATGGTACATGTGAATCCGAAGTAACCGATAGGGAAGAATGAATAGTGAATAACGGTAAGCAACTCTTCTTTCATACTTATTAATTTACCCATAATCTTTCCATCTCGTTTTTCATTATTCATTCTTCACTATTCTTTTCATTGCCCTCTACACTCTTTCACTTTCCCTTCCGTTCTTCATTTTTCACTCTTCACTATTCTTTTCATTGCTCTTCCTTCTTCCTTTATCGTCACTCTCTCTTTCCGTTTTTCATTTTTCACTCTTCATTTTTCCTTTTCCCTTGACAACCCCTCCCTCCTCCCTTATACTAAATCCAGATTCTATGTGACTGACGGATAATTGTGGAGCACACCACAAGGAAGCATAGAAGGTATGATGTCGACCGTCTGGGCAATTCTGACTATAGTCAGGATTGCCTTTTTCTGTGTCCGGATTTATCGATGTATTATGTCATGCAAAGCATGGCATGCGGCTCGCAGCAAGTACGCTGAGGCGTACTTGAATTTATCCAGGAGGGAAAAAGGCAGTCCTAAGTAAAACGCTTCGGAATGGAGGAAATTATGTTTAAAGAATGGAACGGATTTAACACCGGCTGCTGGCAGGAAGAAATCAATGTACGGGATTTTATCCAGAACAACTATGAGCCGTACACCGGCGATTCCTCTTTTTTATCCGGCCCTACCAAACGTACCTCAGAATTGATGGCCGAATTAAATGATCTATTCAGACAGGAACAGGAAAAAGGCGGTGTTCTGGATATCGACGTAGAGCACGCCAGTTCCCTTGTCAACTATAAACCAGGCTATCTGGATAAGGAAAAAGAGCTGATCGTGGGACTTCAGACAGACGCACCCTTAAAAAGAGGGGTCAACCCCTTCGGCGGAATCCGTATGGCAAGAAATGCCTGCAGAGCCTACGGTCACGAAATGTCGGAGCATCTGGAGACAGAATTTAAATACCGCACGACTCACAATGACGGTGTCTTCCGCGTTTATACAGATGACATGCGTCTGGCGCGGAAAATCGGGATTATCACAGGCCTTCCGGACGCTTACGGCAGGGGAAGGATTATCGGCGATTACCGGAGAATGGCGCTCTATGGGGCAGATTACCTGATTGCTGAAAAGCAGAAAGATAAAAACAAACTTGGCAGAAAACTGATGGATGTGGACAATATCCGGCTCAGCGAGGAGCTTTACCAGCAGATTACCTTTTTAAATCTGACGAAAGAAATGGCTGCGCTCTACGGAATCGATATCAGCCGGCCGGCTTCCAATGCCAGGGAGGCGCTGCAGTGGACCTACTTTGCCTATCTGGCATCCATTAAAGAACAGAACGGTGCCGCCATGTCTCTGGGACGGGTCAGTACATTTCTAGATATCTATATCCAGCGGGATATGAAAAACGGATTGCTGGACGAAGCCGGAGCCCAGGAACTGATGGATGACTTTGTCATGAAACTGCGTATGGCTAGACACCTGCGCACTCCGGAATATAATGAGCTCTTCGGCGGAGATCCCATGTGGATCACCGAGAGCGTGGGAGGCATGGGGGAAGACGGCCGGACACTGGTTACAAAAAATTCCTTCCGTATGATTAACACACTCTACACTCTGGGTTCCTCCCCGGAACCGAACCTGACGATTCTGTGGTCAAAACAGCTTCCGGAAGGATTTAAAACATATTGCAGCCAGGTATCTGTCGACACCTGTTCCATACAGTATGAAAATGATGATCTGATGCGGTCGTATTACGGAGATGATTACGGCATCGCCTGCTGTGTCTCCGCCATGAAGATCGGAAAACAGATGCAGTTCTTTGGCGCCAGATGTAATCTGCCGAAGCTTTTGCTCCTGGCATTAAACGGCGGCCACGATCAGATGACAGGTATGGATATCGGCCCGAAAATGGAAGTATACCCGGAAGAAACCCTGGATTACAATACCGTAATGGAACGTTTTGAGAACTACAAAGAGTGGCTCTGCAATTTGTACGTCAATACCATGAACGTGATCCATTATATGCACGATAAATACGCCTATGAAAAGACCCAGATGGCTCTTCACGATACGGAAGTAGAGCGCTTCATGGCCTTTGGCGTGGCAGGCCTCTCCGTTATCGCAGACTCCCTCTCCGCCATTCGCTACGGAAAGGTATCTGTTATCAGGGATCAGGATGGCTATATCTGTGATTTTAAGACAGAAGGGGATTTCCCGAAATTTGGAAATGATGATGACCGGGTGGACGGTATCGCCCGGGACATTCTGGAGGATGTAATTACAGAATTAAAGAAAACTCCTGCCTACCGGGATGCGATACATACGCTGTCCGTACTCACCATAACATCCAACGTCGTATACGGCAAAAAGACGGGCTCAACCCCGGACGGCCGAAAGAAAGGGGAGCCATTTGCCCCCGGTGCAAACCCGATGCATAACCGGGAAACGAATGGGGCCCTGGCCTCCCTGAATTCCATTGCAAAACTGGACTATTCCTGCTGCCGGGATGGTATTTCCAATACATTTTCTATCATCCCCTCCGCCCTGGGACGCTCCCGTGAAGATCAGATTCAGAATCTGACCGGAATCCTGGACGGGTATTTTCAGCAGATGGCTCATCACATCAATGTCAATGTGATGAATAAAAGTATGCTCATGGAGGCTTATGAAGACCCGTCCAAATATCCGAACCTGACCATACGTGTCTCCGGATACGCGGTAAACTTCCACAAGCTTTCTAAGGAACAGCAGCGGGAAGTTATCAGCCGCACCTTCCATGAAGCAGTTTAGGCGGCGGCAGTCCAGCATGGTAACTGTATGTCTCAGAAAGGAAGAGCTTCTATGAACGGTCGTATACATTCTTTTCAGAGCCTGGGAACTCTGGACGGCCCTGGAATCCGCTTTGTTATTTTTATGCAGGGCTGTCCCCTGCGCTGTGGTTATTGCCATAATCCGGATGCCTGGGACCCGAACGCCGGTACACTCTTCTCCGCCGAAGAGCTGCTTTCCAAAATACTGCGTTACCGCAGTTACTTCGGCAGAGAAGGCGGTGTGACGGTATCGGGAGGAGAGGCTCTTCTCCAGGCAGAATTCGTCACGGAATTATTTACGCTTTGCCGGGAGGCCGGTATCCATACTGCTCTTGATACCAGCGGCTATACCTGGAAGCAATCGTTCCCCCGGCTGCTCAGCGTTACTGATCTGTGTCTGCTGGATATGAAAATGACCACGGAAGCAGATTATCGGAATTTTACCGGCGCAAGTCTGAACTCGGTTCTTTTCTTTTTGGAGCAGCTGGATAAACGTAATATTCCTACCTGGATCAGGCAGGTTATCGTCCCGGAATTGAATGACAACAAAGAAAATATACAGAAACTGGCAGAGCTGATCCGGCCCTATGCCTGCATTGAGAAGGCAGAGCTGCTGCCCTTCCGGAAGCTTTGCAAGAGTAAATACGATGCTCTGAAAATTCCGTTTCCCTTTGACAAATACACAGAGGCTTCGGAAGAGGAAGTGGCAGTTCTACAAAATGAGATAAATCAAATACTGTATAAACAGTAATGAAATGGGCCCCGCGAAAACTGAACCGCTTCCCGTCAAAAGGACAGTGAAAAAATACAAATATTTACTGACCAGCAGCATACGCGTTGCTGGCTGCTTTTCATACCTCTACGGCTTGCCGCTTTAGTTCCGTGGGATACACACGGTTCTTATGTAATAGAAATGCATCTGGTCCGTCTGCTTCGTAATTGCGGTCCCATTGTCCGATTGCATCACGAGAAACGCTACTTCTCCTCGCTACTTCGCTTAAGGTGATGGTTCCTTCAAGGTAACCCTGTATAATCTCGACCTTTGCTTCTAAACTCAGTCTTTACTTTTGAAGCATATCAAGCGCAGGGCCCTTATAAGGTATAATAGTATTTTCAGTGGGGCCGACATAGGTTGTTAAGGCTTTTCTTTCTGGCATCCTTTGTATAATATGCTTATTTGACTTTTTTCATAGGTTTTCGACCAAATTTAATTCTAGTGTTTTAATGACATTCAATTAATTCGCCAATATCACATGCAATCACAATAGCATAATAACTAAATAAGATACAACTAGTCACCCTTGCAAACTGAGATTTATCTTTGCCCTCACATTACAATTTAATTTTTTATAGTGATGATTTGCTGAAATTCCACGGTCTTACCATTTATTATTGATGAACTGACATAAGTGCCCATCAGATTACAACCTCTTTCACCAATGATTGATTGTACATCTTTTGTTTGAACATTGGCAACAGGCATTGAAATAATCACTTTATATTCTCCATTCGGGAAAGCCCCTTTATTATATGTGAAGCAATCACTACAAAAACTTCCATCCTGTTGTATTTGTGCTTTGCATTGAGCAAAATATCTCAACTTAGTATTCTGCAAATTTATCATTAATTTCGTATTGAATGGTAAATTGGTTATCCCCGAAATTGCACAACCAGTTTCATTTATTTGCGGCTCACATAAGTTTATTGTTACATCTATGCCTTTCCCCAAAGGCTCCAATGCAATTTGGGAAGGCCTGTGGTAGAATTCTCCCATCACAACTGCCTTATTGTTATACATCCAACGATAATGTTTAAACTCAAACCCAAGTTCAAGTATCTGGTGCAAAATGTAGGCTTCAAATTCTGCTTTATCACTAAAGTGAATACCACCTGGCTTTTCACTTTTTTGGCGATAATAGATTCTATAAATCTCTGATATAGGTTTCTGGTAATAGTCTGATAAGTATATCAGGTTAACTGCTGAACTATTATCTCGTATTGCCTTATAGATATTTTCATTTATCTGATCCTCCGACATTATGTTGAAAAAAAAATCATCAGTAAGAGAAGTGCTTTCCCATGGATTTTGCGTTCCTCCACTTCGTATTATTACATCAGAACGTACTTGTTTAAACAACTCCTCTATTTTGATATTTGGTTTATCAATATGCTGAAGCAGGCAAGCTGTAAATATACTGTTTTCATCTGGCGAAGGTGATCCAATCGCAACAGTGTTGGGCGCTGTAGCAAAGGATATGAATGTACCACGTCCAGATTTTATTTCAGCCAATCCACCACTTAAAATATCCTTTGTAAATGACGGTGAAGTTCTGCAAGCATCCAAAATAATTATGTTTGATCTCTGCGGATGGGCATTCATATAATCAGCAATAATCTTTATTGGGACTAAACCTGTGTTTATAAGGATCGATTTATTGGGTGTTGGTTTACAATCTATCGGTACGATATAGTTTTCACCATCAATCTGAACACCATGTCCAGAATAATACAGAAGGACTGTCGAGTATGAATCTGCGGCAATAATAAACCGATCTATTAATTCAAACAAATGGGCACGAGTAAAATCATGTGCAGCGAAAATGTCAAACCCAAGTACCCTCAAAGATTCCTTCATATCGTAACCATCTTTCTTACATGAAGGTAGCTGATTGCAAAATTGATACTTATCATTCGATACTACAAGTGCAAGCCCCCTTTGTATATTCACTCTTTTGCCTCCTTATTCATGTAGGATATAAGAATATTGAAAACATTGCTGCCATCCGTGTCATATTTATCAGCAAGGCGCCACGCCTCACGCTGCAATAGAGGTAACCCTTTATCAAAAGGCATTTTTCCAATTTTCTTTAGTTCTTCAGATAGTTCCTTGTATATTGCATTCTCAATCTCATACTTATTCATAATTAATCCCTCCATAAAGATAACAATCATAGTTGCTTTATAGCCAGATACGAAATGATTTTATTTATAGTTCTCTTAACTCTTTCTTCTTGACTTTCAATCAAGAAGATCCTCCGTTTTCAGTTCGCTCAATTCAGATTTGTCATGATTCTCTATCCGCTTTATATTCCTTTAGTACAGAATTCGCCCATATGCAGAACTGCGTGACGAGCAGAGATTTTACCCTGTATACGACAGAAATAATAACATCCAGATTATAATAATCCACTTGATATACTCTGGCATCTTTGGCAGTATGGGCAAATTTTACCCATACTTATTAAAAGTATATGCTTGCCAATCACACTTCTGTCTCTCTGAAACAGCTTAGCCATTTATTCTCTGTTAAGCCAGACAGTTTCACCGCTCATCTGGACATCTATTTGGGTTAGATCATCACGTTTGGTACATGATAATTTCGGTGTTCTGAAGTTATATTAATTCATCACTCATCTTCACGCCTCTTTTCTAACATTTTCTATGTTTATTCTACCATGAAACATTTACAAAAAACAGGTAAAGCGCCAATGACTTGTACACAAGGAGCCATCAGCGCTTTTTTAATTTTTTGATTACTATTATTCTATTTGTCCTTGCTACTAAAAGCTGTATGCCCACAGCCTTGAAAACGCGGGGCCCTGATTCTGCACTTATTATTTCTTACAGGAACAAATACTTCAATATAAACAATACCGCCAGCACATACATCAGGATGCTGATCTTCTTCTCCTTTGCCTTGCCGGTGATCAGGTTCAGCACTACATAGGAAATAACGCCCATAGCGATACCTTCTGAGATGCTGTAGAAGAATGGCATAGCAGCAATACAGATAAAGGCCGGAATGCCTTCACCCATATCCGCAAAATTAATCTTGGCAACGGAACCCAGCATATAGAAACCAACGATCACTAAGGCCGGAGCCGTTGCAAAGGAAGGAATCGCAAGGAAGATCGGTGACAGGAATAAAGCCACCACAAACAAAACTGCGGTCGTCAGAGATGTGAGGCCGGTACGCCCTCCCTCGGAAACACCAGATGCACTTTCCACAAACGTGGTGGTAGTGGATGTACCCAGCACCGCACCTGCTGTCGTCGCTACCGCGTCCGCCATAAGTGCACCCTTGATTCTGGGGAGCTTGCCGTTTTTATCCAGCATGTCTGCCTTGGAAGCCACACCAATCAGGGTTCCCAGTGTATCAAACATGTCCACAAACAGGAATGCAAAAACCACAACCATGAATTTCAAAGAGAATATACCGGAGAAATCCAGCTGTCCGAAAACCGGCGCAAGACTTGGAACCGCAAGGCCGTTGGCAAAGCTCGGAAGAAGGTTGTAAAAGCCCAGATCCGGATTCGGAATATAAAGTCCTGTCACCTGGCATATAATACCCAGCAGCCAGGTAATAAGAATACCCCAGAGGATATTTCCCTTCACCTGTTTGATTACCAGAAAACCGGTGATCACGATACCGATAACCGCAAGCAGTACGGTAATACCCGCATCATTAAAAGATGCCGCAACACCATTCACTTCGTTGTACTTTTCTACTGAGAACAGCTGTACCAGCGTAGCGCCGCCGATTACAATCTTGGCATTCTGCAGGCCGATAAAGGCAATAAACAGACCGATGCCGACGCTTACCGCATGTTTTAGATTGGTGGGAATTGCATTGAAAATCGCTTCCCTTACATTCAGAAGTGACAAAATGATAAATATAATACCTTCAATGAATACCGCTGCCAGAGCAGTCTGCCAGGTATATCCCATTCCCAGCACTACCGTGTAGGCAAAATAGGCATTTAAGCCCATGCCCGGCGCCAGGGCAAACGGATAGTTGGCAAAAAGCGCCATACACAGCGTACCCAGAAAGGATGCCAGAACCGTTGCCGTAAAGACAGCGCCTGAATCCATCCCCGCTGCGGACAGCACGTTGGGATTGACTGCCAGTATGTAGGCCATCGTCATAAAAGTAGTAAGGCCCGCAAGAATTTCAGTTTTTACTGTCGTCTTGTTTTCTTTGAGTTTAAATAGTTTCTCGAACATAATAACCCCCTTCTCTAGTGTATCCCGGGAAACCCCTCTCCCGATGAATAAGTTAGAAAGCAAAAAATTTCAAAATACAGCTGTCACTATACTTTGAAACTTTCTACTTCCTACTTGATCATAGCAGACTTATGCGAAAATGTAAATCCGTTCTTCCCATATAATATTTAAATCGCCCTGGAACGGCGAAACAGCATGCCAATAAGTTCCCCTAACGTACCCTTTTTCTCCCGGCAGAGCCTGCCCTGCACATACATTGCTTCCGGCAGGAGTCCTCCGATCCGGTTCTTATCTGTCTTTAGTATATTTTCTTTCATGGTAAAAAAATTCGCCAGCTTTCCCACCTCCAGCGTACCGATCTCACCATCTTCCCCCAGCATCCTGGCGCCATTCTTTGTGTAGGTACAGAGCGCTTCATAGGGACTCAGGGACTGAGAAGGAACATAAAAGTCCACCATGCCCAGCATCTGCTCAAATGGATTGATCCCCTGGACCGGGGAATCGCTGGAGCCGCAGACACAGACACCGGCCTTCACCAGTCTTTTTAACGGCACCTGCCGATCAATGATCTCCTGTTCCAGAAACTGTTCATAGCTTTTCAAATAATGCCGGTCCATCCAGGAGAATCCAGGCTGTACCGTCACGGCCACGTCCATCCGGCAGATTTTATCTACAGCCCCCTCAGTGGGAAATTCAAAATGATCGATCCGATTCATTCCTTTCCCGGCATCCAGCCTGCGGGGCAGCTTCTCCATAATGCCGGTTATCTGGTCAATGGCTTTCTCCCCGATGGCATGGGCCGTTACCACATACCCTCTGTCATAGGCAGCCTTCACCAGATCCTCAATCTGCTCCGTGGGATAATAGCAGTCGCCTCTGGCTCCATTGTCCCGGTAAGGCCGGTAAAATGCCGCGCTGTGAGACCCGACCGAGCCATCCATCTCCCAGACGCCGCAGCCACCCACCCTGGGCCTCTTCTGAAATCTCCGAAAATATTCTGTCCTTGGAAAGTCCATATACTGAGGAAAGAACCGCACGCCGATATCCATTCTCCGAAACAGCCAGACCATCAGCCGCGTGAGAGTATCCTTTTTCACATCCCCGCTCCCGTCAAGCGCACAAACGTGGCTGATCCCGTACCGGCAGCACAGATTGGTGAAGTTTCCGATTCCCCGGGCCAGTTTCGCCGGCGTCACAGATTTTGCGATCAGTCCTGTAATTTTTCCCTGATTAAATTCATGTTCCTTGCCGGAAAGTATCCCGTCGGTGGCGGCAGGATCAATTCCCAGCCTTTCAAGCATCCTGGTGGACAGGCTGCTGCTGTGCCCATCGATATTATATAAAACCATAGCCCGCCCACCGGTCCATTCATCCAGCTCCTGTCTGGTGGGCAGCCGCTTTTCCTCCATCGCAGAGACTATATAGTTGTTAGCTACAATGATTTCATTCTTACCATATTTACTGCTCTCCCCGCATATCTTCGCCCGAACCCCCTCCAGATTGGAAGGAATCACTTTCCCATCTTCTACCGTACAGATGACGAAACTGGATGCGGCAAGCACAAGGGAGTAAGTAAGATGCAGATGAGAGTCAATCATGGCTGGAAATACATGCCTGCCGTGTAACGACACTTCCTCCCAGTCTCCCTCCGGCCTGGTATTTCCAAGATAACAGATGTTCTCTCCCTTCACACCCAGATATTCATAGCTCTCGTCCTCCGTCCGCATGGTGTGAAAGATCCCGTCTGTATACAGGACTTTTTTCTTCTTTCTTTGTCGTCTCATCATAAACCTGATCTTCCTTCTTCCCGCGCATACCCTGACTAATAGGTAACCACATTTCCCACGGCCATCAAAAGATAAGCCACTATAATAATCACTTGCATACCGGTCCCGCCAAACCTGCCCATCATAGACTCTCCCGGTTCCTTCGCGGCATTGCGGTAGGCAGGAATCACCAGCAGCGCAATTAAAATAGCAATCAGACCGCCGGCCAGACGCATAAATTCCATGAAACCTCCCAGTCCCAGAAAGGTCAGCACCAGGGAGGGGATTGTAGCCACCATCCAGCAGATACGCCGGTTTAAATGAGTCTGTTCCTCCACAATATCCGACAGGGCAAGAGAAATTGACCAATAGGTAGTCAGCATAGCCAGCACGGTAAAGGCTGAACCCAGTGCCTGGGCCCACACACCGATCCCCTGGCTCCAGCCGATCATCGCCACTTCCGTCACTGTTTTGGAGGCAATCAGAGCACAGACCGTAATTAACACAATCAAAATAACATTGTTCATCAGTCCCCAGAAAATGGCCTTTTTAATCCGGCTCTGATCCCCCTTCAGGCCGGTTACTGCCTGAGGAATCGAGAAAAATGCGGAGAATGCAAACATTGCCATTCCGAAATACGCCAGTCCCTGGTTTAACGTTCCGGCCTTAACCGGAAGCCCGGCTGACGGCTGAAAGAACGATGCGATGCATAACACACCCACCAGCACGAATATCACAGCGACCGCAATCTTTTCACTTACTCCCACTGCCTTCAGCCCGAAAAGCACCACGGCTGCTGCCACAACATAAAAAAGGAGCCTTGAGAGAATCATAGGTATCCCCAGAGAAGCATTAATGATCTCTGCCGCACCGGATATGTAGGCCGCCAGATTGGTAAACAGCACCAGCGTCATAATGACAAAGAAGCTGAGTGTCATGATCTTTTTCCCTTTTCCTCTGAATAAAAAGCGGGAAAATACCTCAATCAGCTGTGCTCCCTCTCCGCTCCTGAGCGCCAGATCCGCAATCATCACATGCAAAATATAACTGGCCAGAAATGCCGCAGCCAGAATAACAAAGCTAACTATAATACCATTTTTCTGCGCCAGGTAAGGCATAGCCATAACACCGCCGCCGATTCCATAGCCGGTGATAATACAGGCTCCCTCCCAGGTCGTTAATTCCTTCTTCATATTTCTTCTCCCCTTGATTTATGTAACATGTTTCATCCGTTCATAGACCTCCCACATCAGACGGTTCGTCTCTTCCTTTTTGTTCGCGGTCAGATCTGGATAGACCGGCTCCAGGATATGGAGGGTCACACAGGGTTTCTTTTTCAGATATTTCCGTATGCCCTTCGGCCTTCGAAACGTGATAACGAAGGGCAGAATCGGAGCACCGGTCTCATAGGCAAGCAAAAATGCCCCGCGCTTAAACCCCCTGATCCCATTATAGTAAGGGTGGAGCACCGTCTCCGGATATAAATGAACCAGTCCGCCCTTCCTGACATACTGATTCAGCTCCCTGCTTAGCTTTAAGAACCCTTTTTTATTTTCCGGGATTGGCACCCCGCCCAGCAGGCGGATCAGATGCCGCAGCACCGGGATCTGAAAGTTTGCCTGGAGCGTGGGAAAACAGACGGGCCGCTTTCTCATGGCACAGGCCAAAATTACACAGTCTAATAGATGAACATGGTTGCAGACTGTGACCACTCCTGTTTTTTGAACCTTCTTTAAATTCTCCCGCCCCGTCACCCTGAGTCCAAACACCAGCCGGTTCACCGGGATAAAAATCAGGTAAACCAGCTCCCGGATCAACCGGTTGCCAATCCGAAAAAGCCTGCTCTTTGGAAAGAACTGAAATTTCTCGTTCCACCGGAACTTAAGCGGCTCCCACATCTTAACGATGCGTTCGGTCTCATAAACAGGCTGTTCCTCATCCTTTGATTCCATCATTACCATCGGGTTTCACTCCGGTCCTCTCCTCGATTTCTTCCCGAAACATTTCCTCCATCCTGTCCACGCAGGCATCCAGAGAATATTGCTTCCCATGTTCGCTGTATGCCTGTTCCATTTCCTTACGCTCCCGTTCATGTTCCATCCAGTAGTCAATCTTCTCCGCCAGGGAACTGCTGCTGCCCGCTTCAAACAGGCTTCTCTCATCCAGAGCAAACTGTGGGGTAGCCGACTTCACGCTGTTCGCAATGATCGGCACCAGGCCGCTGGAAAAAGCCTCCATGCAGGAAATTGCCTCGATCTCCGCATCGGAAGCATGGACGTAGAGGTCACTCATAGCGATCACATCCATCAGATCCTCATGGCTGTAAAATTCCATCACCGGCTCATGGGTCAGAACCCTTCCAAGCTTTCTGAGATCTTCCTTTTTCGGCCCCTGACCGGCCATCACCAGCTGTATACTGCTTTCATATCTGGACTTCTTAATTCCTTCGATCAGCAGATCCTGCCGTTTCTCATTGGAAAAACGCCCGATCATTAAAATGACAAACCGGTCCATCCACTCCGCTTTTTTCGGAATTTTCCGATAAACAAAATCTGGATCAACCCCGTTGGAGATCACATGGAGCTTAGCCCCATATCCATTCTCAACCAACTGATCCGCGATAAAACGGCTGGGGCAATGGATATGGGTGAAGGCATAATAAAAGTGCTTATAAAAAAACTGATAAATACGCCGGTTCACCGGTTCACTGGTACCCAGACAGATAGAATAGGTTATATTCTCCGGCTGCACATGAAAGGCCGCTGTCCTCGGCACCCCCAGTTCCTCCGCAATCTTAAGCCCCTTGATGGACAGGCGGAATGGCATCAGAAAATGGACCACGTCAACCTGACAGATGGCCTCCCGCAGCGTTCGCCGGTTTGGTCTCGCAAAGACCATTCCCTGGCTCGTCACCAGCTGCTTCACAATTGGCGGCAGCGGATAGGTTTTCACAACGAATTTATGATCCTCTTTCTTGCCAGCGCCTATTACATACACCTCATGTCCGTGCCTGCGCAGCGCCGATGCCAGTCTGCGGGCCGTAATTGTCGTCCCGTTGTTGTCATTGTCGAACTGGTCCATGACCAATAAAACTCTCATAACCCTAACCTCATTATTCTTAACCCATACTACTAATATCTCTCAAGCCGTCCCATCACGCTGCGGGTCAAATATAAGAAAGTTTACCATACATTACAGCATCCGTCAAAATTCCGCACATGTCCTGCCGCTATTCATCCCTGCCTTTCCAGAACAGTTCATCCAGCGTCCGTTCCAGTACCCAGCATATTTTCAGGCACAGATTCAGGGACGGGTTGTAGTCCCCCCGCTCAATCATGTTGATGGTCTGGCGGGACACTCCAACCAGCCCTGCCAGCTCATCCTGGGATAACCCCTTTTCTGTTCTGGCCGCCTTTAACCGCATATTTCTGGACATGGCAGTTCCTTTCCTGAAAATTACTTATCGTTCGGCAGATGCGGATTCTTTATCTGTTCCAGCAGCTGTTGTTCCGCCGTATCTTCTTTATAGGAGAGCACTTCGATCCTTCTCGCCTGCTTCCGATTTCTATCTGATTCGCCCTGCCACTCGGTTGTCTGGGCAAATTCGTGTAACCTCTTATCCTGACCCAGCCGATAACAGGTATTCACTACCGTTTCGCCATGCCGCTCCAGGACCGTCAGGGTCAACCCTTCCTCTGTCTTTTTTAACTCCATATCCCTCATCATTCCGGTACTACTTCGTTTCACAGAAGGAATGTTGATCTGCGGCATCCCAGTCCCTGTCTCACTCTCACCTGTTACTCTCCAGCCTCCGTCTTCCAGAATATAGTTTGCCCCGTCATAATGGGCCCTTCCCTCTGTCAATTTTGTCCTGGCTGCATCCATAGAGAGGAACACAAAATTTAGTTCGTCCTTTTCGCTGACAACGACATAGTAATCTGAAGTCTTTTTCCCATCGGTTTCATTCTCTATGTTCAAGATAAGGGCATCGGACTTTGTATAGCCCCTGACGGCCCGGTTCACCCTCCAGGTTTTAGTATTTCCATTCCCCCATGCGGACGAAAGCATCAGGCAGAACGGGATCAGCAGATAGACTGCCAGCGACCCTAAGATAATCCTTTTATTCCGTTTCAGTTTTTTCTGGGTACTGATACCCTCCGCGTTTTTGATATATTCCCGATAAGAAAAGTAAAAGAACAGATATCCTATGACAAAGGAGGATAAAAAGATCAGCGCATAAATATGAAACCCCCATCTCCCTGTCCGGGCATAATAACGCAGACAGAATGTCCATAAAAATCCAAAGCAGCATAAATAAGCAAACAGAGATCCCTTTCCCTTACACTTTCCGCAAATGGACCCATCAAAACACCACAGCAGGGGCCATACCGGAAGCAGAGCGAAGATAGCCGCCGCCACACAGGCAAGCAGCACCCCGGGCCCCTCTGTTAAGGATATTCCATACCGTTCTGCCACCCACCGTGAAATTATGATTGCAGTCAGATTGAGACCGAATATAATCCAGCTTCTGATCCCCCATCCTCCGGATTCATCATGCATCCTTTCTTTCCAGCTTTGCTCCAGGTCATCCCATAAATTATGATCCATGTCTATTCTCCCCTTCCCCTGTACTGCTCTGTTGCGGCTGCTCTATCCGTCTCAATAATTAAACGCTGGAATGTCTGCGGGAAATTCAGGGTTTTCTTTCTTTTCCCCCATTTCGCCAAGAATCTTGTTCCGATCCGTCTCCAGCACCTGAAATCCCTCATATTCTGAATACTCCTGTACACCATCCTTTCCCATCTTGTACCGGTCCAGGGCGGAATATCCGGTCAGATTTCCATAAGTATCCATCACGTAGGTTTCTATGTAGGAAATCGTTACCTCACCCGAATCATAGGCAATATACCGCTTCGCGGCATCCCGCAGCGGATTCTCCCGGTAGGAAACACAGTAAATTGTATACTCCCCCTCTTGAGTCTTCTCCGAACTGTCTGCCAGAGACTGGCTCACGCCCGCATGTGGCAGATAGCTCTCCCCCTTTAGCGGTTCGTCAAATGTATGCTCTTCCCAGATGCCATGCTGCACCCAGTAATCCTCACCGTCTATCCGCATCCGGCAACGATCGCTGCTCAAGTAAATAAAATCAGAATCTTCTTCCTTAGCCACGTACCAAAGATAGGCAGAAGGTTGATTCTTCCCGTCATACTCTACAACCTTAAGGGCGGGCTGTTCCTTTAACATCATTGTCGCCAGATTGATCTCCCCCACGCCCTCCACCGGCGCGCGAAAGCCATTGGTATTCCTTGCAAATAAGGGCACAGCCACCACCGCCAGAAATACAATCCAGACAATAATAAGTCCTTTTCTGATCTCTTGTTTCTCTGTTATTTCCCCATCCCGCTGGAGATAAATATCATAGCCGATATAAAAACAAAAATAAGCCAGACAGCTTCCAACCACCGCCGCCAGCAGCTGAAGGCTCCGGTGATAGGTTAATACTCCTGCCCCTTCCCAGAACAGCAGAGCAATGAAGACAATATTTCCGATCAGCCTTCCCCTCCCGTTCTTCGTACTATAGACGATCATACCGGTACAGCAAAGACACATACTCTGGATGGAATACAATACAGCAAGCACTGGTACGATATAGATACTAGCCAGCAGTCCGGCCACCTGAAACAGCACCAGCTGCGGAATAAATAAAGACGCCGTCAGCAGCAGCCAGATGATAAATACGATCATCATACACCTGTTCAGAACTTTTACTACTGTCTGCCCCTTCATGTTCCTGCTCCGCTCATCTTCTAGTTCTTTCGGAGCCTCTTTTAGATCTTTCCAAAGATTCCGTTCCTCCCCCATCTCATTCCCTTCCTTTCACATCTATAAAGCATTTCCCTGCCACAGCAGGAATATCATGCATATTCCCGTCAGAGATCCGGCCCACAGCAGCACAGAAATCAGGGTAAGCCTCTTTTTCCTTTGCCGGCTCAGGCAGATCCAGCAGCCCGCATAATAGGAAAACCAACAAATGCCCAGCATAGCAAGAAACAACCAGGTATCTGCGGAAAATCCTCTGTGTACCATCATCGCCTCGTAAAGAAATAAATAAGCCGTTATGCCCGTCAGGACCAGTTTACCCTTAACCTCCCGGCAGAATATTTTTCCTGTAATACACAGATAGAGGCAAAAAATATGATAGAGCAGGAAAATCGGCGGAAAAATGTAACGGGGAATGAAGTGCATCATCCCTTCCAATGCTGCACCCTTCAAAAAAGGCGAGATATAGAGCAGAATCAGAAAAAAGCCCAGTACAATTCCCAGAAGCCGCTCCGTCCATATCAGGGTCTTCCTCAAAAAAATGTTCTCTGTCCAGTGTTCTTCTGAAACCATAGTCCCGCTGCTTAATAGATATAGTAAATTCCTATCCTTTCCCTTCATGCTCTTTCCTCCTGTTCTTATTGAACAGAACTGTTATAATTCTGTTCAGGATGTTCCATCCGCTTTTCCATTTCTATCTCCACCTGTTCCAGATTATAATTCAGTATCTTTACTCCGACCTGTTTTTCAATCCGCATCTCACCCCGTCTGCACGTCAATATTTCCCTGTATTCCTTCAAAAAACCATAGGGATCCATCCCATAGTAAAGCCTCCGCTCCCTGACCCGATCCGTTTCTTCCAGCCCGATACCCCTATCCCGATAGCGCTTCTTTAATGTAATCTCATACCAGGAACCCTCTTCTTCCCGGCCCGAAGCAATTTCCTCCATCCAGGCCGCCATTGGCACCCCCATGCGATTCAGTGCCGCAGCCGCTTTCTGTTCCGGATAGACATCCTCGATCTTCTGCCATGTTTCCTGAAATATATACCAATTGTCATCTTGCTGAAGAAGTGCCCTGATCATGCTGCCTGTCATCCCATCCCAGGAAATACATAGCTGCCTGACACCGTGCGGCCGGTCTGTATTCCAAATCAGGCAGTTATCCGGCTTACCGTCCTCATTCATATCCACACCATACACTTCTCTCTTCATTCCCTTCTGCTGGACGATCTTGGCTAATCCCGTAGAAACCGCCAGGATATTTTGATCCGGCGCCGCCGCCTGATAAATTAGTCCCGCCGGAGGCAAAAAGACAAAAATCATCAACAAAATGCGCAGGCCGTTTTTATTCTTTCTGCACTGCTCCGTCTCCCGCTCCGTAATCTCTTCTGCCGACTCCTTCAGAAAATTACTATAGAGAAGATAAAAAATGCCGAATATGGCTCCCGTCCACACAGCAGCAGACAACAGGGAAAGCCATATCCGGCCGAATAATCGTTCCATACACGTCCATGCCAGAAATCCCGCCAGAGCACAATCCAGTACAATCAGACCACATCGCATCCGCCTGGAATAATTCAGGATGATCCCATTTGTGCAGCCATGATACAAAAACATCGTCAAGCCGCAAAAAAACAATAGGAGACAGAAGCGCACGCCAAACCATAAATACAGTTTGACTGCTCCTGTCTCCCAGTCTGTTAATAGATATGCCAGGACAAGAAGCCCTGTAAAAACTGCAAACAGGCGGAGAATCCATACACTCCTTCTGCCTGCTGCTTCCTCCAGACGCTCGTCCTTCCAATTTCTTCCGTTCTTCAGGTCCGATAACAGATTATGTTCACTCATATAAATCCCTATCCCTGAGCACTGTGACGGGGTGATGAGAAACTTCGCAAAGAGATTTCTCTTCCGCCATAAACCTATTGATATTTTTATCTGTTGTTTCTTATTATCATTTTAGAATGGGCAGGGCATTTTGTCAATTATATTTGACATTTATAAGTAGAACAAGGGGCAAATGCACGCAGCACAATGCCCCTGCCGGATTGGATTATCTGTCCTGAGAAAAATTCTCTGCAACCTTTTCATTCATCCGTCCAATTCTTCTTTTCGTAGCAAAATACTGTCCTATCCAGATGCCCAGATAGATGGCGAAGAAAATACCGAAATACAGGAAAATCCCTGCCGCATTGTGGCGCATCCACCGCATAAAATAAGCAACCGGGAAGGTGGCTGCGGAGCAGATGATCAGGTGGGTCACCGTCTGGCGGAGCATGCTCCAGGATTCCGTCTCCCAGATCAGCGCAGCGCCTGACCAGGCTGCCCCGTATAATAGGGAACAAACCGCCTGCAGAATAACCGCGTTAAGCTCACCGCCGCAGTCAGCGATCAACTCAGGTACCACAGGGTAGTACCTGCCGTCTCCCACCGTAATTGATATAAGTATCGTTATAATCGTACTGATGGCCAGGCCAACCGGTGCTCCCACCAGACACCGCATAAATAATTTCTTCTTCATATCCTTCATCACTCCATTCTATCGTTACAAATCAGATTCCCAGCACCTGTTTAATTTTCGACATATAGCGCCTGGAGACATAGGTCACTGCTCCGTTGGATAAGGTGACACAAATCGTTCCGGAGAAGCTCAGGTCAAACTTCTGTACCTTTCTTAGATTGACAATCTCTGAATTGGAAATCCTTACAAAACGGTTTCTGTCAAGCCGTTCCTCCAGTTCATAGAGCCTGAGGCGCAGGGTATATTCTCCCTCCTCGGTCTCAGCAAATATTTTACCCCCAGCCGCATAGATCCGAATAACATCCTCCTGCTCCAGAATGGCAAGAGTATCGCCTCGAAAACCGGTCAGCATCTGGGGCACATCTTCCGACAGCCTCCTCATCACCTCTTGAACCTCACCCGTCATCTTGTCAGTCACAATAAGGATTTTCAGCTCTTTGCATTCCGGTTCGATCTTAATTTCAATGCGCATTTTGTCACCCCCTCCGATAACTACAGTATAAGAAAATTCCGGATACATTTCCATTCTTTTTCGATGGTCGGTCGTTTTTGGCGCACAGATGGCTGGAACAATATAATCATTGCATGTCACCAAACTTACCGACAGAACGTTTGTCTGAACTCATTACTTGATATAAACTAAAGCTAATAGGAAACATCCTGTAAGGAGGTGGCAAGTTTGAACCAAAAGTCGTTTCAAACTATTTATTGGTGCAGTATCGCAGGTAAACCTGCGATATGCAGGGGTATATTTATGCACAAAAGTATATATTTCATTCTGGTCCTGTTCTTACTTCTACCATGCTCCGCTGTGTCCGCGGCGGAAGAGCGGCCAACTGTACGGTTTAACGAGGACACAGGCAATTACGAATATATTTATAGCCTGGACTCGAAGGAAATTCAAAACGCGGATAGCATGCAGGAAATATGGGAGCTGTTTCAGGTACCGGATTCCATCTTGGAAGAGATTACAACCAGCCAGCTGTTAGATCTGGTTTTGCTTAATCCATATACCGGTGATTTATCGTACTTTGATACGATGCAGATGGGTTTGGAATCTTTGAAAGAACGTTTCAACAGTATCAGAGAACTCCTAAAGCGGGATGACCTCCCGGATATCGTGATAAAGAAATACTCAACTCTGTCTCTTTCAGAAAGACTATTTGATAACACAGTGCAGATGATGTTTCTGGAGGCAGTTCTGTCTCAAAAAAGCGTTCTTCTTTCTCTGGATTATGTGGCCTTCAATAAATTAATCCGTGAAATAGAGCGGCAGTATACTGCCATGCAGAAAAATTCCTATTACCGTGGACTCACGGAAATATTTTCCGAGGCAATTGCCAGCCACTTTAAACCAGTCTGCATTGATACTTTTTCATCCAACAAACTCTACAGCCTTGCAGCTCCGGAAGAATCTGCTTATCCTTCCATGTTTCTTAAGCTGAAAGGATATTTTTTCCCTGTAGTAAAGATTGCACCGGGAGGCTATTTCCCAACCCAGCCATTAGAAAACCTCCCCCTTCTTTTCCTGGATTATTGCTCCCTCTGACGAACTCTCTTCGGATACTGCCTACCGTTACTCGTCACTTCCAACCCGCAATCGAATTGCAGCTTCCTTTACCTTTCCGAAAAAACGTGTTATTACAAACTGGAAGAAAAACTGGTCTGTGGTATTCCATTACCGTACTCCCGAACCCGGTCCTTCCATCTATGTATCTTTTGAATGACATAGGGTCCTTACTGTAAAACAAACGGCATATCACCAGGAAAAAGCTCCCGGTGATATGCCGTTACTCTATTTCTATTTTATTTACTCCAGATAATCCTTCAATTTCCGGCTTCTGCTTGGGTGTCTTAATTTTCGCAGAGCCTTTGCCTCGATCTGACGGATGCGCTCCCTGGTTACATTGAACTCCTTGCCCACTTCCTCCAGGGTTCTGGCCCGGCCGTCATCCAGTCCAAAGCGCAGGCGCAGCACCTTCTGTTCCCGGTCGGTAAGGGTGCCCAGAACCTCCACCAGCTGTTCCTTCAGCAGGGTAAACGCCGCGGCTTCCGCCGGCACCGGCACATTATCATCCTGTATAAAGTCACCCAGATGGCTGTCCTCCTCCTCGCCGATAGGAGTTTCCAGGGAAACCGGCTCCTGGGAAATCTTCTGAATCTCTCTCACACGCTCAACCGGCAGTCCTGTATACTCCGCAATCTCCTCGGAAGATGGTTCCCGTCCCAGTTCCTGCAGCAGCTGACGCTGTACACGGATCAATTTATTAATCGTCTCCACCATATGCACCGGAATCCGGATCGTTCTGGCCTGATCCGCAATGGCTCTTGTAATCGCCTGGCGAATCCACCAGGTAGCATAGGTACTGAACTTATATCCTTTTCTGTAATCAAACTTCTCAACAGCCTTAATCAGACCCAGATTTCCCTCCTGAATCAGATCCAGAAAGAGCATACCCCGGCCCACGTACCGCTTGGCAATGCTGACCACCAGCCTCAAGTTAGCTTCCGCCAGACGCCGCTTCGCCTCCTGGTCGCCGTCTTCCATCCTCTTGGCCAGCTCAATCTCCTCGTCCGCACTCAGCAAAGGCACCTTTCCGATCTCCTTTAAGTACATCCGCACCGGGTCCTCGATGCTCACGCCGTCCGGCACACTTAAGTCAATCTCTTCCAGAGGTTCTTCCTCTTCCAGCAGAAGATCCGGATCGGGTTCTTCAAAATCATCATCTGTAATTCTCAGGATATCCACGCCGTTTGCTTCCAGAAAATCAATGATACTTTCAATTTTGGCCGCATCCAGATCCGTATCGGCCAGAAAATCATTGATCTCCTGCAATTCCAGCACATTTTTGCGTTTCTTGGCGAACTGGAGCAATTCATTCATTTTCTGAGAAAAGTTTGTCATGTTTTCTTCCATAGCTACCCATCCTTTTCAATCTTTTACTAGTCTAACCATCCTTGAGAGAAATATGCAAATTCTGTAAATTCCTCATCGCCAGTGCTATCTTCTGTAACTCCGCAAAGTCCGTCACGCTCTGTCCTGCCGTCTCCAGAGCATTTCTCTTCACCCGCTTAACGGTCTCATTCAGTGCCCGTTCCCGCTCCATCTCACCCAGATCTTCTCCGATGTCCGCCGCGAAAATAGCCGCGGCCTGACTCTGTTCTTCCTTCTGGTCAAAATGGTTGATCACGGTAGCCGGAACCACATCGCCGTTCTGATACTGCTCAAAAAGCATGTCCGCCACCTGGCGGCAGAGCGGCTCCGTAAAATCCTCCGGTCCGATCACACCAGCTAACTTATCAAATATCCTCCGGTCGCTTCCAAGCCAGGCCAAAAGCATCATCTGAGACTGTTTCAGTCCATCCTCCGGCCGCTTCCTTCCGGTTGTATTTCTCACCGGCCTCTTCTGGTACTCTTCTCCGCTGCCAAGTCTGGCCCCGTAGGTATTCACCAGCCTGCGCAGATCCTCAAACCGGATTCCATACCGCTTCGCTATCGCTTCCGTATAATTATTCCGCTCAATCTCCTCCCCGAACACCAGGAGTTTCTTCGCCACTGCATTGTAAAACTTCGTCTTGTCCTCCGGATCGGCCATGTCATAGTCCCGTTCCAGCACAGATATCTCAAAATAAAAGCTGTTCAGAGCGTTGTCAATCCGCTTCTGAAATTCATCCGCTCCCAGCCCCTTGATAAACTCGTCCGGGTCCTTGTATGGGGCAAGGCTTATCACCCGCACCGTCATACCCGCCTCTTTTAAAATGGGGATCGCACGCATCGCAGCTTTCACCCCGGCCCCGTCACTGTCATAGGTCAGCAGGACCTCGCTGGTATACCGCTTTAACAGATTGGCCTGCAGCCCGGTCAGGGCCGTCCCCAGGGAAGCCACCGCATTTGTAAATCCCGCCTGATGCAGGGCGATCACATCCATATAACCCTCGCAGATCAGCATGTAATCCTTCCTGGAAATCTTGGCAAAGTTCAGCCCGTACAGATTTCTGCTCTTGTCAAATACCGGCGTCTCCGGGGAATTCAGATATTTCGGCATCCCCTCTCCCATCACGCGGCCTCCAAAGCCGATCACCTTATTGTTGGCATCCATAATGGGAAACATCGCCCGGTTCCAGAATTTATCATAGACGCCCTTGGACTCGTTCATAGTCACCAGCCCGGAATCCTTCAACAGGCCGTCCTCATAGCCCTTGCGCTTCAAATATTGATACAAATCATCGCTGGTTTTATTGGAATACCCCAGCCCGAAATGCTTAATCGTCTCATCCGTCAGCCCCCGGCCCTTGAAATAGCGGTAAGCCGCAGCCCCATTCGGCTGGCTCAGCTGATAAAAATAATACTTCGCCGCCAGCTTATTCACTTCCAGAAGCCTTGTCTTCCTGTCTGCGGCTCTCTTTGCCTCAGGAGAATACTCCTGCTCCGGAAGCTTGATCCCTGCCCGTTCCGCCAGGCTCTTCACCGCCTCCGGAAACGTCAGGTTTTCATATTCCATCAAAAAAGTAAATACATTGCCTCCCACGCCGCACCCAAAGCAGTGATACATCTGCCTGCTCTGGCTCACGGAAAAGGACGGGGTCTTCTCCCCATGAAACGGACAAAGCCCCATATGGTTGCTTCCCTTTTTCTGCAATTTGACATAGGAAGAAATCACATCCACAATATCATTGCTCCGTCTCACTTCCTCAATCACATCTTCCGGATAAAACATCAAAAGCTCCTGTCCTTTCACTTAAAATCTATTAATCTAATAAATATCCCAGAACTTCGGGATCGTCAGTTCCTTAAATTGTGCCATGGCAAACCGGTCGGTCATCCCGGCAATATAGTCACAGACTACTCTCTGTTTCGTCTGATTCTTGTTCTCCATCATATGAATGTACTTCTCCGGCAATGATTCCGGATGCTCCATATAATGATAAAATAAATATTCCACCATTCCCTCCGCCTTATGCTCCTCGCCCTTGGCATCCGGATTGGTATAAACATGTTCAAACATATACTGGCGCAGCTGGTACATCGATCTCTGAACCTCATCCGACATAATAATATCGTTCTGTCCCTCACTGCACCGGACAATATCATGGATCAGCGTGTTCAGCCTTTCCTTCAGACTGTGGCCCAGAACATCGGTAAATTCCTTCGGGATCTCATCCTCCACCAGAATCCGTCCCCGGATCGCGTCGTCAATATCATGATTAATATAGGCGATCTTGTCACAGAGCCTGACCACCTTGCCCTCCAGCGTCATGGGCATCCCCTTGGTCTGGTGGTTCACCATGCCGTCCAGCACTTCCCAGGTCAGATTCAGTCCCCGTCCCTGCTTCTCCAGAAGCTCAACCACTCTCACACTCTGCAGACAATGGTTAAACCCTTCCGAGCACACCCGGTTTAACACCCGCTCTCCGGCATGTCCGAACGGCGTGTGGCCCAGATCATGGCCCAGCGCAATCGCCTCTGTCAAATCCTCATTTAACAGAAGCGTCTTCGCAATCGTTCTGGCAATCTGGGAAACCTCCAGCGTATGAGTCAAACGTGTCCGGTAATGATCTCCCTCCGGAGCCAGAAATACCTGCGTCTTATCCTTCAGCCGCCGGAACGCCTTGCTATGTATGATTCGGTCCCGGTCTCTCTGAAACACCGGCCGGATATCACACTGTGCTTCCTCCCTGGCCCGCCCCCTCGACTCATCGCTGAACATGGCATGAGGACTCAAAATCAAATGTTCTCTCTGTTCCAGCCGTTCTCTGATATTACTTGGAAATGCCAATCTGCTCCTCCATTCTGAAACGCCGCTTTCCGGCGCATACTGCACACCAAAAAACTACTCATTTATTATATTTGACACAAAAAAGGGATTTCCTTTTTTGTGAGGAAAAATATTGGGGTGAGTTGAATGCAAAATTAACTTCTGGTTTATAAGTCTCCGTTTTATTTTGCATGACTAACTTCTGGTTTCTTGTTTCTCTTCCGCTTTCCGCCTTGTTTTCTTCTCCTTTTCATTCTATAATTGTTAGGTTGAATGCAAAAGTAAGTTCTGGTTTGCTTTGGCGATATATTTCTAAATATGTTGGAGAAATGAATAAAACTTTAATTAGAATATAAGCACCATTCAGACGCTTCTGTCGTACAACTGTACAACCAATATTATGTGGATAACTTCTCTGCAGAAAATTTTTCGCCTCGTTATCACTTAATTTGTGGATTCATTTCTTGCTTTTGTCCTGCTCGAATCCACAAATCGCTTTCGGCCGACGTCTCGTTTGTGCTCCGCCCAAACGAACCTTGGCCGTACGTCTGGCGGCATTTATCATGCCGCTCAGACTATAAGTAAGAAACAATAAAGATATAGGTAACCGAAACCATTAAAAAAAACAGCAACTTTAATACAAACACATATTTAGGAAAATCATTATGGAAAATCTATCCACAAATATCAAATAAAACAGATAACTAACAACACACTTTCTCCTTGTCCCTCTCCCTTCCTTCCCCCCCCTTTTTTTCCTTCCCCCCTCCCCCTACTGTTACTGTTAGACAGGATGCTTCCAAAGTTGCTATCAAAACTTCCAAGTTTGATACTGCTAATATGGTCGTTGGCGGTTCCTACG